>NZ_CP040618.1:0-1627779 GCF_012890095.1 Campylobacter sp. CFSAN093260
ATGAATCCAAGCCAAATACTTGAAAATTTAAAAAAAGAATTAAGTGAAAACGAATACGAAAACTATTTATCAAATTTAAAATTCAACGAAAAACAAAGCAAAGCAGATCTTTTAGTTTTTAACGCTCCAAATGAACTCATGGCTAAATTCATACAAACAAAATACGGTAAAAAAATCGCACATTTTTATGAAGTGCAAAGTGGAAATAAAGCCATTATAAATATACAAGCACAAAGTGCTAAACAAAGTAACAAAAGCACAAAAATCGACATAGCTCATATAAAAGCACAAAGCACGATTTTAAATCCTTCTTTTACTTTTGAAAGTTTTGTTGTGGGGGATTCTAACAAATACGCTTATGGAGCATGTAAAGCTATAATACATAAAGACAAACTTGGAAAACTTTATAATCCTATCTTTGTTTATGGGCCTACAGGACTTGGAAAAACACATTTACTTCAAGCAGTTGGAAATGCAAGCTTAGAAATGGGAAAAAAAGTTATTTACGCTACCAGTGAAAATTTTATCAATGATTTTACTTCAAATTTAAAAAATGGCTCTTTAGATAAATTTCATGAAAAATATAGAAACTGCGATGTTTTACTTATAGATGATGTGCAGTTTTTAGGAAAAACCGATAAAATTCAAGAAGAATTTTTCTTTATATTTAATGAAATCAAAAATAACGATGGACAAATCATCATGACTTCAGACAATCCACCCAATATGCTAAAAGGTATAACCGAACGCTTAAAAAGTCGTTTTGCACATGGGATCATAGCTGATATAACTCCACCTCAACTAGATACAAAAATAGCCATCATAAGAAAAAAATGTGAATTTAACGATATCAATCTTTCTAATGATATCATAAACTATATCGCCACTTCTTTAGGGGATAATATAAGAGAAATCGAAGGTATCATCATAAGTTTAAATGCTTATGCAACCATACTAGGACAAGAAATCACACTCGAACTTGCCAAAAGTGTGATGAAAGATCATATCAAAGAAAAGAAAGAAAATATCACTATAGATGACATTTTATCTTTGGTATGTAAAGAATTTAACATCAAACCAAGCGATGTGAAATCCAATAAAAAAACTCAAAATATAGTCACAGCAAGACGCATTGTGATTTACCTAGCTAGGGCACTTACGGCTTTGACTATGCCACAACTTGCGAATTATTTTGAAATGAAAGATCATACAGCTATTTCACATAATGTTAAAAAAATCACAGAAATGATAGAAAATGATGGTTCTTTAAAAGCAAAAATCGAAGAACTTAAAAACAAAATTCTTGTTAAAAGTCAAAGTTAAGTGAAAGGATGTGAAAAATAAATTCTAGAGTGTGAAAAAAAGAAATTAAGCAAAGTATGATAAAATACAAATTTGATTATTTTGCTTTGAAGAATTTCACAATTTCAACAAGCTTATTATTACAACGAATTTAAAATTAAAATAAACCAAGGAGAAAAAATGAAGTTAAGTATCAATAAAAATACTTTAGAATCTGCAGTGATTTTATGTAATGCTTATGTAGAAAAAAAAGACTCAAGCACCATTACTTCTCATCTTTTTTTTCATGCTGATGAAGATAAACTTCTTATTAGAGCTAGTGATTATGAAATAGGTATCAACTATAAGATAAAAAAAATCCGCGTAGAATCAAGTGGCTTTGCTACTGCAAACGCAAAAAGTATTGCAGATGTTATTAAAAGCTTAAACAATGAAGAAGTTGTTTTAGAAACCATTGATAATTTTTTATTTATAAGACAAAAAAGCACAAAATACAAACTTCCTATGTTTAATCATGAAGATTTTCCAAATTTTCCAAATACAGAAGGAAAAAACCAATTTGACATTGATTCAAGTGACTTAAGTCGTTCTCTTAAAAAGATATTACCAAGTATTGATACAAACAACCCAAAATACTCCTTAAATGGTGCATTTTTAGATATAAAAACAGATAAAATTAACTTCGTAGGAACTGATACAAAACGCCTTGCAATCTATACTTTAGAAAAAGCAAATAATCAAGAATTTAGTTTTAGTATCCCTAAAAAAGCTATTATGGAAATGCAAAAACTTTTCTATGAAAAAATAGAAATTTTTTATGATCAAAATATGCTTATTGCTAAAAATGAAAACTTTGAATTCTTTACAAAACTTATTAACGATAAATTTCCAGATTATGAAAAAGTTATACCAAAAACTTTCAAACAAGAACTCAGCTTTTCAACTGAAGATTTTATAGATAGTCTTAAAAAAATCAGCGTTGTAACTGAAAAAATGAAACTTCATTTTAACAAAGATAAAATCATCTTTGAAGGTATAAGTTTAGACAATATGGAAGCAAAAACAGAGCTTGAAATTCAAACAGGAGTAAGTGAAGAATTTAATCTTACTATAAAAATCAAATATTTACTTGATTTCTTAACTTCTATAGAAGAAGAAAAATTCACTTTAAGTGTAAATGAACCTAATTCAGCATTTATAGTCAAATCCCAAGGACTATCAATGATTATCATGCCTATGATTTTGTAATAAAACAAGTAAAAGATAAAGGAAAAATATGCAAGAAAATTACGGTGCGAGTAATATTAAAGTCCTAAAAGGCCTAGAAGCTGTTAGAAAACGCCCAGGTATGTATATAGGAGATACAAACATAGGCGGACTTCATCATATGATTTATGAAGTTGTGGATAATTCTATCGATGAAGCTATGGCAGGACATTGTGATACTATAGATGTAGAAATCACTACTAAAGGAAGCTGTATAGTTAGTGATAATGGTCGTGGTATTCCTGTTGATATGCACCCAACTGAAAATATGCCAACTTTAACTGTTGTTTTAACTGTCCTACATGCAGGGGGAAAATTCGATAAAGATACTTACAAAGTTTCAGGCGGTTTGCACGGTGTTGGGGTTTCAGTTGTAAATGCACTCTCTAAAAAACTTGTAGCTACAGTTGAAAGAAATGGAGAAATTTATCGTCAAGAATTTTCAGAAGGTAAAGTTATCAGTGAATTTGGTGTGATAGGAAAAAGTAAAAAAACAGGAACAACTATAGAATTTTGGCCTGATGATCAAATTTTTGAAGTGACTGAATTTGATTATGAAATTTTGGCTAAAAGATTTCGTGAACTTGCATACTTAAATCCAAAAATCACTATAAATTTTAAAGATAACCGCGTAGGCAAACATGAAAGTTTTCACTTTGAAGGTGGAATTTCTCAGTTTGTTATAGACTTAAATAAAAAAGAAGCTTTAACTAAAGCAATTTTCTTTAGCGTAGATGAAGAAGATGTGAATGTTGAAGTAGCTTTGCTTTACAATGATACTTATAGTGAAAATTTACTCTCTTTTGTAAATAATATCAAAACTCCAGATGGTGGAACACACGAAGCTGGTTTTAGAATGGGTTTAACTCGTGTGATAAGTAACTATATAGAAGCAAATGCAAGTGCTAGAGAAAAGGATAATAAAATCACAGGCGAAGATGTGCGTGAAGGCTTGATCGCTGTTGTGAGTGTAAAGGTGCCTGAACCACAATTTGAAGGACAAACCAAAGGAAAACTTGGTTCAACTTATGTGCGTCCTATAGTTTCAAAAGCAAGTTTTGAATATTTGACTAAATATTTTGAAGAAAATCCTATCGAAGCTAAAGCTATAATGAACAAAGCCTTAATGGCAGCTAGAGGAAGAGAAGCAGCGAAAAAAGCTAGAGAATTAACGCGTAAAAAAGAAAGTTTAAGCGTAGGAACTTTACCAGGGAAATTAGCTGATTGTCAAAGTAAAGATCCAAGTGAAAGTGAAATTTATCTTGTGGAAGGGGATTCTGCAGGAGGTTCTGCAAAACAAGGTAGAGAAAGATCTTTCCAAGCTATACTGCCTTTGCGTGGTAAAATTTTAAATGTTGAAAAAGCAAGACTAGATAAAATTTTAAAATCTGAGCAAATTCAAAATATGATTACCGCTTTTGGCTGTGGTATAGGTGAAGATTTTGATCTTTCAAAACTTAGATATTATAAAATCATCATCATGACAGATGCGGATGTTGATGGATCACATATACAAACCTTGCTTTTAACTTTCTTCTTCCGTTTTATGAATGAACTTGTAGCAAATGGACATATTTATCTAGCACAACCACCTTTATATCTTTATAAAAAAGCTAAAAAGCAAATTTATTTAAAAGATGAAAAAGCTTTGAGCGAATACCTGATAGAAACAGGAATAGAAGGTTTAAACTATGAAGGTATAGGAATGAATGATTTAAAAGATTATTTAAAAATCGTTGCAGCTTATCGTGCGATTTTAAAAGATCTTGAAAAGCGTTTTAATGTGATTTCTGTGATACGCTATATGATAGAAAATTCAAATTTAGTTAAAGGAAATAATGAAGAATTATTTAGTGTAATCAAACAATTTTTAGAAACACAAGGACACAATATCTTAAATCATTATATCAACGAAAATGAAATTCGAGCTTTCGTTCAAACTCAAAATGGCTTAGAAGAACTTGTGATCAATGAAGAACTTTTCACTCATCCACTATATGAAGAAGCAAATTATATTTTTGATAAGATTAAAGATAGAGGCTTGGAATTTGATAAAGATATTTTAGAAGTTCTTGAAGATGTTGAAACCAATGCTAAAAAAGGTGCTACTATACAACGCTATAAAGGTTTAGGGGAAATGAATCCTGAGCAACTTTGGGAAACTACAATGGATCCAAGCGTAAGAAGACTTTTAAAAATCACTATTGAAGATGCACAAAGTGCAAATGATACCTTTAATCTCTTTATGGGTGATGAGGTTGAACCAAGACGCGATTATATCCAAGCACACGCTAAAGATGTAAAGCATTTGGATGTGTAAATTTATCATTGAAGAAATCATTTCTTCAATGAGTTTTGTTTTGTAAGAATATAGCTAGAGGAATTCTTCTTCTTGTATCGTATTTTTCTCCATAATATTTTTCAAGATAATTTAAAATTTTTTCTTCATCTTCAGGTTCTATTTCCCAAAGTCCTTCACTATCTTGCATCCATCTTATAGCTGCTAACCAAGCTTTTTTACTTGCATGCATATTAGTAATGAGATTGGATCCATGACAAGCTAAACAATTTGCTTCCACTAAAGGTGAATCAGGATCGATAATCAATCCTGTATCAGGGTTAATTTCAAGATTTTGAGCCCAACTTGCACTTAAAAACAATGCTAAGATCAATATAATTTTTTTCATACTTAAACTCCATAAACATTAACTCTATGGCATGCATTATTGATATATCCTCCTGGATTCCACTGTGCTAAAACCATAGGTTGACTGTTACCTTGACTATCGATAGCTCTTGCCCAAATTTCATAATATCCTTTTGTTGGTATTGATATTTGAGCACTCCATTTTTGCCATGCTAATCTATTTAATGGTTTTTCTACCTTTGCTTTAGTCCATGTTACGCCATAATCATTGCTTACATAAACTTCACTAACTTCAAGTTCTCCAGCCCAAGCTTTACCTCTAACTTCAAATTTTTTATTTGCTTTTATTTCAGAACCATTTTTGATATTAGTAATTACAGATCTTATAGGCATTGATTCTATGATTTTCATCTCGCCTTTATAGTTAAAATCTCCTGGTTTTACCGGATTTACAGGAACTTTATAAGAACCTTCCATTTTTTCACCATCATGAATTTTATTTCTTACTGAAATTTTATAAAGCCATTTACCGCTTGTACTTGCAGGGTAACCACCACAAACAAGTCTAAGTGGATAGCCATTGACTAAAGGAATATCTTTGCCTTCATAAGCCCAAGCTATTAGAGTTTCATCTTGTAAAGCTTTAGAAATAGGAACTCCTCTACTAATAGGTGAAGTTTCTTCACCATTTAATTTTGTATCTATGCCATAATATCCGATATAAACCGTATCATTTTTGATGCCACAATCTTTTAAAATATCTTTTAAACGCACTCCTGTCCATCTACCGCAAGCTACTGCACCATAACCCCATTGAGTTCCTTTTGTGCTAGGTATAACTTCGGATCTACCATTTCCACCGCATTCAACTGTTAAGGCATAAGTATAGGTTTTAAATTTCTTTTTTAAATCTTCTATGGTGTAAGATTTTTTATTGATAATGCTTTCTCCATCGATTTCTAAAGTCCAACCTTTGTGAAGTCTTTCTTTTATCGTTTCTAGGCTTGGTGGTAAGCCATTATTTCTAACAAAGAAATTTTCAGGTTTAGTAAAATCAGAATCAAGAGCATAAATTTCAGTTTCTGCTGTTAATGGTTTTTCGCCATGGTAGATAAGATCTTTTTTACCTTCTATTTTAAAATCAGGCAATTCTTTTGCCAAAGCCTTACTTCCTAAAAAATTCTCAAAAGAAAAATTTGACAATACACTAATGCCAAATAAACCAAGTCCTATATTTTTTAGAAAGTCTCTACGATTTTCTTTTTGATCGTTCTGTTTCATTGAAATATCCTTAAATATTTATATAATCTTTTATTTTATTATAAATTTTAAAAATTTAAATAATTAATATAATTAATTATTTAAATTAAAAAAATTAATTATTTTTATAATTTTACATATTAAAATAAAATCATCATATGTTCGAGTTTTATTACATTTTAACTAAGTTTTTTCTACAATTAAATTTTTAAAATTATTTAAGGAATGATTTTGACTTTACTTACTAATCCTATCATTATCAGTGTTGTTTTGATGACTTTACTTTGTTTGTTTCGTTTTAATGTGCTTTTGAGTCTTTTGATCTCAGCTCTTATTGCAGGTGTATTTTCTCATCTTGAACTCGTAGATACTATGAATATACTTATAAGCGGAATGAAAGAAAATTTAAAAACAGCTCTTAGCTATATACTCTTAGGAGCCATTGCCGCAGCGATTTCAAAGACAAATTTAACTGCATATTTGATTAAGATAGTAAGTCATTTTATATCTCATAAAAAATATTTATTGCTTTTGTCTATAGCTTTGATTTCTTGTTTTTCTCAAAATTTAATTCCTATTCATGTAGCTTTTATACCTTTGTTGATTCCACCTCT
Source organism: Campylobacter sp. CFSAN093260 (assembly GCF_012890095.1). Taxonomy (NCBI): domain Bacteria; kingdom Pseudomonadati; phylum Campylobacterota; class Epsilonproteobacteria; order Campylobacterales; family Campylobacteraceae; genus Campylobacter; species Campylobacter sp. CFSAN093260. The sequence goes on from NZ_CP040618.1 coordinate 7,090, forward strand.
TTTAAGTCTTTTTAATAAACTTAAAATCGATCGTAGAGCGGTTGCTTGTGCTTTAACTTTTGGACTTACTACGCCTTATATGGTTTTGCCAGTAGGTTTTGGGCTTACTTTTCAAGATCTTTTAAAAGATAATTTAAATGCAAATAATGTAAGTGCATCTTTAAATGATGTTACAAATACTATGTATTTTGCTGCTATTTGTATGATAGCAGGACTTTTTCTAGCGCTTTTTGTGTTTTATCGTAAGCCAAGAGAGTATCAAGAAGTAGAAATTGCTAAAGTGGATTTAGAAAATCTTGAAATGACGCGTAAGGAATGGGGCGTTTTAGCTGGGCTTGTTTTAACTTTAATTTTGCAAATTTTGACTATGAATTTACCTTTATCAGGGCTTTTGGGTTTTGTTTTAATGGTTATTTTGGGTGGAGTTGAATTTTCAAAAGTCAATGAAGTTTTTGATGATGGGCTTAAAATGATGGGTTTTATAGCTTTTGTTATCCTTGTTGCTGCAGGATATGGAGAAGTTTTAAAAGAAAGTGGATCAGTAGTAGATCTTGTAAATTCAGTCGTTCCTTGGATGGAGCAAAGTAAATTTTTAGCAGTATTTTTCATGCTTTTAATAGGACTTATCATCACTATGGGTATAGGTACTTCTTTTGGAACTATACCTATCATAGCTACGCTTTTTTGTCCTATTTGTTTGGAACTTGGTTTTAGTACAGCACTTATTATATTTATCTTAGGAGTAGCAGGAGCTTTAGGAGATGCAGGAAGTCCAGCCAGTGAAACAACCATGGGAACTACTGTAGGATTAAATGCTGATAAACAACACGATCACATTAAAGATACTTGCATACCAACTTTTATTTTTTATAATGGTCCATTATTGATTTTGGGTAGTATTATCGCCATGTTTTTATAATTTTTGCAAATCTATCAAAATATTTTTTAATTTATTTATTTTTAAGATAAAAATTATATCGATTTTAAAAAAATGTATGCTATAATCCTTATAAAGCTAACAAAATTTAAATCAGTCTTATAAGGAGAGCAAAATGGATTTAGAAAATATCCTAGAAAATAATCAAAGCATAGGTTTATATCACCCAAAGAACGAACACGATGCCTGTGGTATCGCTGCAGTTGCTAATATACGCGGTATTGCTTCTTATAAGGTTATTTGTGATGCTTTAGAAATTTTGATGAATCTTGAACACCGAGGTGGTGCAGGAGCTGAAGAAAATTCAGGTGATGGGGCGGGGATTTTAATCCAAATTCCACATGATTTTTTTAAAACTCAAGAATTGGGTTTTGAACTTCCTAAAAAGGGTGATTATGCTGTAGCACAGATGTTTTTATCACCCAATACTGATGCAAAAGAAGAAGCAAAAGAAATATTTTTACAAGGTTTAAAGGATAAAAAACTTGAATTTTTAGGTTTTAGAGAAGTGCCTTTTAATCCTAGCGATATAGGTGCAAGTGCTTTAAAAGCTATGCCTTATTTTTTACAAGCCTTTGTAAAAAAACCAAGTAAAATAAGTGCAGGACTTGAGTTTGAAAGAGTGCTTTATAGTATGCGTCGACTTATAGAAAAAAGAGCTATTAATGTGCCAAAATTTTATTTTTCAAGTTTTTCTTCACGCACCATAGTTTATAAAGGAATGCTTCTTTCAACTCAATTGAGCGATTTTTATCTTGATTTTAAAGATGTCAATATGAAATCAGCCATCGCTTTGGTGCATTCTCGCTTTTCGACTAATACCTTCCCAAGTTGGGAAAGAGCCCATCCAAACCGTTATATGGTGCATAATGGAGAGATTAATACCATACGCGGAAATGTCGATAGCATAAGAGCTAGAGAAGGCTTGATGCAAAGTGAGTATTTTGAAAATTTAGATGAAATTTTTCCTATCATAGCTAAGCCTAGCAGTGATTCTGCAATGTTTGATAATACTTTAGAATTTTTAGCTCTAAATGGTCGTACTTTAGAAGAAGCTTTTATGATGATGGTGCCAGAACCTTGGCATAAAAATGAAAATATGGAAAGCAAAAAGCGTGCTTTTTATGAATATCATTCTTTATTGATGGAGCCTTGGGATGGGCCTGCTGCTATAGTTTTTACTGATGGAGTGATTATGGGGGCGAGTTTGGATAGAAATGGTTTTCGTCCTTCAAGGTATTATCTTACAAAAGATGATATGCTCATACTTTCAAGTGAAACAGGGGCTTTAAAACTTGATGAAAAAAATATCAAAGCCAAAAAACGCTTAGAACCTGGAAAACTTTTACTCGTTGATACAGCAAGAGGTAGGGTTATAGCTGATAATGAAATCAAAGAGCATTATGCTAATGCTAAGCCTTATAAAAAATGGCTTAAAAATTTAGTTGAACTTGAAAAACAAAAAAGCGGAGTTTATAAACATCAGTTTTTAAAAGAAGATGAGGTTTTAAAACTCCAAAAAGCTTTTGGTTGGAGTTATGATGAGCTTAAAATGAGTGTGGCTGCTATGGCTCAAAATGGTAAAGAAGCTATAGCAGCTATGGGTGTAGATACTCCTTTGGCTATACTTTCTAAAACTTATCAACCTTTGTATAATTATTTTAAACAACTTTTTGCACAAGTAACTAATCCTCCTCTTGATGCCATAAGAGAAGAGATTGTTACTTCTACAAGGATTTATCTAGGAAGCGAAGGCAATTTATTAAAACCTGATGAAAACAATGCAAAACGCGTAAAAATAGCCTTGCCTGTGATAAGCAATGAAGAACTTTTTGAAGTTAAGGCTTTAAATAAATTTCAAGTTAAAGAATTTTCTATACTTTATGATTATTCTAAAAAAACTTTAGAAAAGGCTTTAGATGAGCTTTGCGTTAAGATAGAAGATGAGGTTAAAAAAGGTGTTTCTATTATCATTTTAAGCGATAAAGGAGTGGATGAAAAAAACGCTTATATCCCCGCTTTGCTTGCTGTTTCTGGAGTGCATAATCATCTAGTAAGAAAAAATTTAAGAACACACACAAGTCTTATTATCGAAAGTGGTGAACCTAGAGAAATTCATCATTTTGCATGTCTTTTAGGTTATGGTGCGACTGTTATTAATCCTTATTTGGTTTATGAGAGCATACAAAAACTTATTGCCAATAAAGATTTAAATTTAAGTTATGAAAAGGCGGTAGAAAATTTCATCAAGGCAAGTTCAAGTGGCATAGTCAAAATTGCTTCTAAAATGGGAGTTTCTACCTTGCAAAGTTATAATGGCTCTGCACTTTTTGAATGTCTGGGCTTAAGCTCTAAAGTGATTGATAAATACTTCACTTCTACAACTTCACGCATTGAAGGTATGGATTTAGAAGATTTTGAAAAAGAGCTCATTGCTTTACATAAACATGCTTTTAACGATACGCATAAGGCTTTAGATTCTAAAGGAATTCATGGTTTTAGAAGTGCTAAAGAAGAACATTTAATCGATCCACTTGTGATTTTTAATCTTCAGCAAGCCTGTCGCAACAAAGACTATAAAAGCTTTAAAAAATACTCGGCTTTAGTAGATGAAAAACAAGTTAATTTGCGTTCTTTGATGGAATTTGATTTTAGTGAAGCTATCAGTATAGATAAGGTTGAAAGTGTAGAAAGTATAGTTAAACGCTTTAGAACAGGGGCGATGAGTTATGGTTCTATTTCTAAAGAAGCGCACGAGTGTTTAGCACGGGCTATGAATAAAATAGGTGCTAAATCAAATTCAGGTGAAGGTGGTGAGGATGAAGAACGCTATGAAATCAAAGAGGGTGTGGATAAAAACTCAGCCATTAAGCAAGTAGCAAGTGGGCGTTTTGGCGTGGATTTAAACTACTTAAGTCATGCAAAAGAAATTCAAATCAAAGTCGCTCAAGGTGCAAAACCAGGTGAGGGCGGACAATTAATGGGCTTTAAAGTCTATCCTTGGATAGCTAAGGCTAGACATTCTACTGCAGGTGTGACGCTTATTTCCCCACCTCCTCATCATGATATTTATTCTATTGAGGATTTGGCTCAACTCATTTATGATTTAAAACATGCGAACAAAGACGCTAAAATTTCAGTAAAACTTGTAAGCGAAAATGGCATAGGAACGGTTGCTGCAGGTGTGGCTAAGGCAGGCGCGAATTTAATCCTTGTTTCAGGTTATGATGGAGGTACGGGTGCAAGTCCTAGAACTTCTATACCGCATGCTGGAATTCCTTGGGAGTTAGGCTTAGCTGAAACGCATCAAACTTTGATCTTAAATAAGCTTAGAGATAGGGTAAGATTAGAAACTGATGGAAAGCTTATGAATGGGCGTGATTTAGCCATAGCAGCACTTTTAGGAGCTGAAGAATTTGGTTTTGCAACCGCGCCTTTGATTGTTTTAGGTTGTACAATGATGAGAGTTTGTCATCTAAATACCTGTCCTTTTGGTATAGCCACTCAAGATACAGAACTTAGAGATCGTTTCAAAGGCAAAGTAGATGATGTGATTAATTTCATGTATTTTATAGCCCAGGAGCTTAGAGAATACATGGCAAGGCTTGGTTTTGAACGCCTAGATGATATGATAGGTCGCGTGGATAAACTCCGCCAAAAAAGTGTGCAAGGTAAAGCAGGAAAGCTAAATTTAGATAAAATTTTAAAATCCTTGCCTACTTATAATAGAACCGCTGTGCATTTTAAAGACTATAAAGATAACAAGCTTGAAAAAACGATTGATTATAGAATTTTACTTCCGCTTTGTAAAAATGCTGTGGAGAAAAAAGAGCCTATCAAACTTTCTTTAGAAGTAGGAAACCAAAGCCGTACTTTTGCGACTATGCTTTCAAGTGAAATTTTAAAAACTTATGGAAAAGATGCTTTAGATGAAGATAGTATCCATATCAAAGCTATAGGCAATGCAGGCAATAGCTTTGGGGCGTTTTTGTTAAAGGGTATTAAACTTGAGATTATAGGCGATAGCAATGATTATTTAGGCAAGGGTTTAAGTGGTGGCAAAATCATAGCAAAAATTTCAAATGAAGCCACTTTTTCACCTGAAGAAAATATTATCGCAGGAAATGCTTGTTTATATGGAGCTACAAAAGGTGAAGTGTATTTAGATGGTATAGCAGGGGAAAGATTTTGTGTAAGAAATTCAGGAGCTTTGGCTGTGGTTTTAGGAACAGGTGTGCATGGTTGTGAATATATGACAGGTGGAAAAGTTGTAGTTCTTGGAGATGTGGGTGCGAATTTCGCTGCTGGTATGAGTGGGGGCGTTGTTTATATCTTTGGAAGACACAATGAAGCTCATGTAAATACCGAGCTTGTGGATATTAAAGATCTTAATGCCAAGGATGAAAAAGAATTAAAAGCCGTGATAGAAAAACATATCGCTTATACAGATTCTAAAAAGGCTAAAGATATCTTAGAAAAATTCGATAAAAAAGACTTTTTTAAAGTCATGCCAAGAGATTATGAAAAGATGTTAAAAATGCTTGATCTTTGTAAAAATGAAAAAGATCCAAATTTAGCAGCATTTTTGAAAATCACACAATAAATTTTTATTAGAGGAGAAATTATGGCTGAAATGAAAACAGAAAGAAAAAGTGTTTTAGATTATCTTTCTAAAAATAAATTTTTAATCCCAATGTATCAAAGACCTTATGCTTGGACATTAGAAGAATGTGAACAGTTGTGGAATGATATTGTTACTTTTTTTAATGATGAGGATAGAAAACCTGAAGATGAATATTTTTTGGGTAGTATTGTGATGTATAAGCAAAATAATCATCAAAATATTATAGATGGACAACAAAGAACAATATCTTTAAGTTTGTTGTTAAAAGCTTTATATGTAAAAGCTTTTAAAGATAGAAGTGAAGAAACAAAAAATCTTGTGGCAATGCTTGAAAGCTGTTTATGGGATATTGATGATATTAGCGGAAAAGCAGACTATAACGCGTCACATTTAGAAAGTGATGTTATTACGAAAGAAGATGAAGATATATTAAAACAAATTTTGACTAATGAATATAGACTAGAAAATAATGATATTGAAACAAAGATTAAAAAAGTTAAATCTAATTATGAGAAAAATTATTTATTTTTTCTTTTAAAATCTGATGAATTTGCAAAAGAAAATCCAACTAAATGGGAAAAATTTTGTGTAGTTTTATTAAAATCTTGTATTTTGCTTCCTATAGAATGCGAAGGTTATGATGAAGATTCTAGGCTTGAGAATGCTTTAAGAATTTTTAATACTTTAAATAATAGAGGAATTCCACTTAGTGATTCTGATATTTTTAAAAGTATTATTTTTAAAAGCAAAAAAACTTTAGAAAGAAGAAAAGAATTTGCAAATAAGTGGAAAGAACTTGAAGATAAAAAAGATATGGATTTTATATTTAGAAATTATATGCATGTTATTCGTGCTAGAAATAAAATTAAAACAAGTGAAATTGGTTTAAGAGTTTTTTTTACTAAAGAGTACAAGAATATTTTACAAGATGATAATATTATAAGTGAAATTGAACAGCTTAGTAAATTTTGGAATGATGAATTTAGTGATTTATATAATAATAGGTCATATCAATTTTATGAAGTTTTAAATGAGTTACCAAATGAATATTGGAAATATTTAGATAGTGCATATTATATGTATTGTCAAGATAAAAAAATAAATTATTATAAAAACCATGAGAATTTTTTAGCAAAAATAATTGCTAATTTTTTAGTAAAACTTATCAATAAGCCGACTATTGCAGAAGTCAAACCAATTGTTTTTAATGCATATACATCATTATATTCTAAAGGAGAACTAAATTTTCAGACAGATTCAAAGCAAATTTTAGAAAATGAGATATTGTTTAAAGAACAGTTTTTTAAAGCAAATAAACTTATTCCAGCACTATTAACTCTTAATCTTTATATAAAATATCCGAATCAAAAAACTGATATTAAAGCTGAAATTGAACATATTTTCCCAAAAACTACACAATGGAGACCAAGTTATACAGGTTGGGATAAAGAAGAAGCAAAGTCTTACATTGAATCCATTGGTAATAAAATGTGGCTCGAAAAAAGATTAAATATTAAAGCAGGCAACAATTATTTTGATGATAAGAAAGAAAAATATAAAGAATCAAACTTTTTAGAAGCACAAGAATTATCCAAGTATACTAAAAATGATTGGCTAAAGGAAGATATTGAAAAGAGAAATGAAGAGATTTATAATAGATTAGTAGACTTTTTTAAGCAAAATATTGATTAGTTTTAAGGAGTAAAAATGGGAAATGCAAGAGGTTTTTTAGACTTTAAAAGAGTGGATTTTAAAAAAACTGCTCCTAAAGAAAGGGTTTTAAATTACAAAGAATTTACTACACCTTTGGATAAAAAAGAACAAGAAATTCAAGGTGGGCGTTGTATGGATTGTGGTGTAGCCTTTTGTCATACGGGTGTGATGAGCGAAGGAAAAGATGTGGGCTGTCCTTTAAACAATCTCATTCCTGAATGGAACGATCTTATTTATCGTTCTTTATGGAAAGAAGCTTATGAAAGACTTGATCTTACCAATCCTTTTCCTGAATTTACCGGTCGTGTTTGCCCTGCTCCTTGTGAGGATTCTTGTGTGTGTGCGATAAATGGCACAAGTGTGAGTATCAAAAATAATGAATTATCCATTATAGAAAATGCTTTTAAGGAAAATTTAGTAAGAGTAAATAAACCTAAGCAATACAATGGCAAAAAAATCGCTGTCATAGGAAGTGGGCCTGCTGGGCTTGCTTGTGCCAATACTTTAAATTCACTAGGTTATAAAGTAAGTGTTTTTGAAAGAAGCGATAAAATAGGCGGACTTTTGATGTATGGCATCCCTGATATGAAGCTTGATAAAAGTATAGTTCAAAGACGGGTGGATTTGCTTAAAAAAAGTGGGATTGAATTTAAAGTGAATGAAAATATAGACAGCAAAGATAAGGTTTCAAAACTTCTAAAAGAATTTGATGCTTTGGTGCTTTGTACAGGAGCAAGTAAGCCTATAGATCTTGATATAGAAGGTAGAAAGCTAAAAGGGGTTGAATTTGCCCTTGATTTTTTAACGCAAAATACCAAAACTTTGTTAAAAACAGACAAGGGTGCAGATATGGCCAAAGGTAAAAATGTCTTGGTTATAGGAAGCGGGGATACAAGTGTGGATTGTATCGCTGTAGCGACAAGACAAGGGGCTAAATCTATAGTGCGTTTTGAAAGAAGTCCAAAAAGACCTTTGCAAAGAAGCCAAAACAATCCTTGGCCTTTAAAAGCTGACATTTTTACTACTGATTATGGTTTAGAAGAAGCCATTGCTGTATATGGCAAAGATCCTAGGGAATATCAAAAAATGACAAAGAAATTTTTAGGAAAAACTCATGTAGAAGGTGTTGAAGTAAATGATTTAAAACGCGAGTTTAAAGAAGGCAAAGCTATAAATGTCGAAATTTCAAATTCTAAAAAAACTTATAAAGCGGATTTAGTGCTTTTAGCTATGGGTTTTAGCGGGTGCGAAGAAGCTATTGCTAAAAATTTTGGAGTGAAATTAGATGAGAAAAACAACATAAGCACAGAAAATTTCCAAACCACTCATAAAAAAATCTTTGCTTGTGGAGATGCTAGAAAAGGACAATCTTTAGTTGTTTGGGCTATAAAAGATGGTATAGAATGTGCTTTGAGTTTGCATCAAAATTTAGCAAAATAATCATAAAAGTTTAAAACTTTTTCGGTGGAGTTTGCAAATTCCAAATTTAGCTATAAATTCTTTATGAGCTTTTGTGCCATAGGCTTTGTTTTTTTCAAATTCATAACAAGGAAAGTCTTTAGCTAAGAAATTCATCACCCTATCTTTACTAACTTTTGCGAGTATGCTAGCTGCACTTACTTGCAAAATGCTAGTGTCGGCTTTGATTTGTGTTTTTATCCCGTTTATACCTAGGTTGGTGTTTCCATCATATAAGAAGTTATTTTCTGTTTTAAAATGCTTTTTTATAAGTTTTAAGCCTTTTTTTAAACAAGTGCTTAAGCCTAGTGCGTCGATTTGTTCCGAAGAAAAAGCAAGTATGAGATAGTTTGAATTTTTGATGATGATTTCATAAAGTTCTTCGCGTTTTTTTTCGCTTAGTTTTTTAGAATCACACAACCCATCAAGTTGTTTGTTCAGTTTGCAAGCTGCCATCATCATAGGACCTGCTAAAGCACCGCGTCCTGCTTCATCAATACCGATTAAATTTATATCAAATTCGTTTAAAAGTTCTTTTGTGTCAAATAAAGTTTTCAAATTTTTCTAAAAAGAAGGGCAAAAATGCCCTTTTATTCTACTGTGATATCATTTTTGATTTTTTCAAAAAGCTTATCACCTATGCCTTTAACTTTTTTAAGATCATCAATACTTGTAAAATTTGCTTCTTTACGGTATTCTAAAATCGCTTTAGCCTTAGCTTCGCCAATACCATTTAAACTTTTTAATTCTTTTAGCGTTGCAGTGTTGATATTTACAGCACCAAAGAGAAAAGCCGTTAAAGCAAAAAATAAAAATAGTAATTTTTTCATTTTCTTATCCTTTTATTAAAAAATAATTATAATATTATCTTAAAAAGGATAAGAATTTCTTAACTTAACCCAAAAATTCGCGTTTAAAATACTCTTTTGGTGCTTTACATAAAGGACAGGCTGCTGGAGCTTTTTTGCCACGATGTATATGTCCGCATACTTCACAAACCCATAATTCTTCTACTTCGCTATTAAAAAATTCTTCTTCTTCAAGCATTTTTTTAAGCGCTAGATATTCTCTTTCGTGTTCGATTTCTACTTTACCAATAGCTGTAAATAATCTTGCTATAGCCTTTTTACCTTCATCTTCAGCAATTTTTGCAAAATTTGGATACATAGTTGTGTGCTCATAATTTTCACCTTCTGCAGCACTTACTAGGTTTTTTGTAGTTACTTCTAAAGATTTTCCATCAACGATTTCATGATAAGCTTTAAATTCTGCTCTTGCATGCCATTTTTCATTTTCAGCTGCTTCTCTAAAATGTCTAGCAACCGCATGCCAACCTTCTTCTTCAGCTACATCAGCAAATAAATCGTATTTGTTTCTCGCCATAGATTCGCCCGCAAAAGCTTTCATCAAATTTACTGCAGTTAAATCTGTAGTGATACATTTCATTTCTTCACCACAACAACTAAGCTTACCTCCACCTACATTTTGAACTTCTACTTCATTACCACATTTTTGGCATTTATAGGTTTCATATTGTCTCATTTTGACTCCTTTTTTGATTATCAAAAAGCATTGTATTATAAAAAAATATTTTTGTCAATTAATAATTTTTATCATTTATGAAAATGTATATCAAAATAAATTTCACAAAAATTAAGCTTTGCTAAATATAATTTTAAAAAATTATTATCAGGAGTTACAATGAGAAGCGATGCGATAAAAAAAGGACATTTAAAAGCACCTAATCGTTCTTTACTTCGTGCTTGTGGTTTGAAAGATGAAGATTTTGACAAACCTTTTATAGGTGTAGCAAATAGCTATATAGATATAATCCCAGGGCATTATTTTTTAAATGATTATGCTAAAATCATTAAAGATGAGATACGCAAAAATGGTTGTGTGCCTTTTGAGTTTAATACCATAGGTGTAGATGATGGTATAGCTATGGGACATGAAGGTATGCTTTATTCTTTACCAAGTCGTGAAATCATCGCAAATTCCATTGAAACAGTGATGAATGCTCATCAACTTGATGCTTTAATCTGTGTTCCAAACTGCGATAAAATCACTCCTGGTATGTTAATGGGAGCTTTAAGAGTAAATGTTCCAACCATTTTTGTAAGTGGTGGGCCTATGGCTTCAGGGGTAACTAAAAAAGGAGAAAAGATTAGTCTTAGCTCTGTTTTTGAAGCTGTAGGGGCTTATGAAGCCAAAAAAATTAGCGAAGAAGAATTTAAAGATATAGAATGTTCAGCCTGTCCAAGTGGTGGATCTTGCTCGGGAATGTTTACAGCAAATTCTATGAATACCTTATGCGAAGCTATGGGTATAGCACTAGAAGGTAATGGAACCATCTTAGCTTTAAGCAAAGAAAGAGAAGAGCTTTTAAGAAAAGCAGCGCGTCGTATTTGTGAAATCGCCTTAGATGAGCGTTTTAAAATTCGCAATATCATCACTCAAAAAGCCGTGCGTAATGCTATGGTAGTAGATATGGCAATGGGTGGAAGTAGCAATACTGTTTTACACATGCTTGCCATTTCGCGTGAAGCAGGGGTGGCACTAGATATTAAAGATTTAAATTTCATCTCAAGCAAAGTTGCACACATAGCAAAAATAGCCCCGTCGCTAAATAGTGTTTATATGGATGATATCCACAAAGCAGGCGGTGTGAGTGCAGTTATGGCTGAAATTTCAAGCAGACAAGGACATATTTTAGAACTTGATGCACTGACCATTACAGGAGAAAGTCTCAAAGAACGCTTAAAAAATGCCAAAATCAAAGATGAAAATATCATTCGTAAAGTAGATAATGCTTACTCAAAAGTAGGTGGGCTTGCCATTTTGTTTGGAAATTTAGCCGAGCAAGGTTGCGTTATAAAAACCGCAGGAATAATCGGAGAAAGAAAATTTAAAGGCAAAGCTGTTTGTTTTAACTCTCAAGATGAAGCTATAAAAGGCATTATCAAAGGCAAGGTGCAAAAAGGAAATGTTTGTGTAATACGCTATGAAGGTCCAAAAGGGGGTCCTGGTATGCAAGAAATGTTAAGTCCTACTTCACTTTTAATGGGTATGGGTTTAGGTGCTGATGTAGCTTTAATCACCGATGGTCGTTTTAGCGGGGCTACAAGGGGTTTAAGCGTTGGTCATATTTCCCCTGAAGCAGCTGAAGGTGGTCTTATAGGACTTTTAAAAGATGGAGATGAAATAGAAATTGATGTAGATGCTTATACTATCCATGCAAATGTAAGTGAAGAAGAAATTGCTAAACGTAAAAAAGAATTTGCATTGCCTCAAAAAGAGGTGTCTTCAAGATGGCTTAGAATGTATCAAAAACTTGTTAGCAATGCTAGTAAAGGTGCGGTTTTAGATATGGAATGAAAGGTTTCCTTTCATTCTTCTATTTCTTTGGTTATACGATTTCTTATATCTCTACGAACTATTTCCATGCCCCACAGCCAAACAATATGGCCAAAAATTTCAGACAGGTGTTCATCAAAAGGAATTTCAGAAAGTGGTGGAACTTCTGCAATTAAAGGCATTACAATAACATGGGCAAAAAGATAAACAAAAAATCCAAAAACTGCACCTTTCAGTAGGTAAGCCTAGTTGTTCTAGAAAAATTTTAGGTGGAGTAACACGTTCTAAAGCATCTGCTGGTCAAAAAACATTGGGATTTCTTGGAGGAAAAGGTACTTCCCAACCCCATTTAACAATAGCTCCGAAAATACCCGCTAATATACCTATAAAAAAGGCTAAAGTATAGCGCTTTTGAAAGTATTTTTTCATAATAACTCCTTTATATTTTATACAAAATAAAATTTGAAATTATAATATTTTTATTTAAAACATATTGAAAATAGTAGTATAAAAATCTTATTTAAATTTTAAAATACTCTCTTAAACTTTCACAAATTTCAAAAAAATTCACCCCATCTATGGTAGGATTTTCTTTAAAAAACTCATACATTCCTAAAAAACCACTTTCAAGTTCTTTAGACTTTACACCATAACTTATACTAAGTCCTGCTTCTATATAAGCAGCAATTTTATCGCAGTATTTAAGCGCCTTACCATCTATAGCACCAAATTCATTTTCATTAAAAGAGCTTAAACTTCCGCTGCAAAGCTCGATTTTAGCATTTTTATAAGTGCGATTTTCAAACTCATTTTTTACAAAATTTGACTCACCGTTTCTACCTTCTCTAATGCCTAAAATATAAGAAAACTCAGCCCTTAAACCCTCAGGTACAAAGGGTAAAATTCTTTCATTAATAAGTTTCATTTCATAATCATTTATGATATCATGAAGTCCATCAATGCCGTATTTTACAGGGCTGATAATATCACGTGTTAAAGACTCTGGCAAATCATGAAACAAAGCACAATAAAAATTATTCTCAAGTCTTTTATCGCAAGCCTTGATTTTTAGTGAGTAAAAATATCCTAAAATCGCCACCACAAGCATATGTCCTAAAACCGCGGTTTCTGGTATGCGTGGAGTTTGAGCCCAACGTTTTTGAAAGCGAAGTCTTCCGCTAAGATCAATAATTTTGGCTATTTTTTGATTTAAAGCAATTTTTCTAGCTCCTATAAGCTCATAGTAATCTTCTAATTCTTCTTCAACTTTGTTTTTAATCTCATCAATATCATTTAAAAAAGCTGAGGTTTGATAAACTATGTTAAATTCCCATCTTGTAGCAAAATATGAAGCTGCTTTTAAGATAAGTCTTTCTTTAGCATAAGCATTACCGTTTAAATACGCTTCAAAACGCTTTAGAAATTCCCCATCTTCTATATCTTCTATCATAGGTTCGATTTTGCTTAAAACCCAAGCATTAACTTCAGCTTTTTTTTGACGCACGATTTCATGATACACATCAGGGCGTATATCAGTTACCACAACACGACTTAAAAACTCAAAAATTCCCCCTTCTATAATCACTCTTATATCCACATCTTTTTCCATTTTAGCGATAAAATATGCGATGATGAATTTATGAGCTTGTTTGTCAAGTTCAACCAAATTTGCCATTCTTGGATAATCATTCCAACGACTGATAGAAGCGGCTTTAAAAATGTGTTCTATGAGTTTTATGTTTATCATGCTTTTGCCTTTTTTTGCAATTTAAATTTAAAAATTTTCGTTAAAATTGTGAAATTATAGCAAATTTAAGGATAAAAATGAGTAAAAAAGCACTTTGTATCATAAGTGGCGGTATGGATAGTACTTTGTGTGCTTATCTGGCCAAAAAAGAAGGTTATGAAATCATCGCTTTGCATTTTGACTATGAACAACGCACTCAAGAAAAAGAAAAAGAATGTTTTAAGCAAATTTGCAAGGCTTTAAAAGTAGAAAAATCTTATATTTTAGATGTGAGTTTTATCAAAGATATAGGGGGCAATGCCTTAACCGATAAAAGTATAGACATCCCTAAAAATGAGCTTTGTACAAGCGATACTCCACCTATCACTTATGTGCCTTTTCGCAATGGAATTTTCTTAAGTATAGCAGGATCTTTGGCTGAAAAGGAAAATTGTGAGAGTATTTTTATAGGGGTGGTAGAAGAAGATGGCAGTGGTTATCCTGACTGTACTGATGAGTTTATACAAAAGGCACAAGAATTTATCAATGAAGGTACGAGTAAGAATTTCAAAGTTTGTATAAAAACTCCGCTTGTTAGACTAAACAAAGCTAAAATTGTAGAACTAGCCTTAAAAGAAAATGTACCTTTAGAACTTACTTGGTCTTGTTATGAGAGTGAAGATGAAGCTTGTGGGGAGTGCGATAGTTGTTTGCTTCGTTTAAGAGGTTTTGAAAAAGCAGGATTTAAAGATAAGATTAAATATAAGTCCTAGTTTTCACTAGGACTTAAAGCTTAGTTTAAAGTATAAAGCTTGTTTGCTCCATCTTGATAAGAAAGAATATTGATTTTTCCATCTTTAAAGAAAATGCTTCTAGCATTAGTGATAGAGCTTGGGAAAGCGATAGTTTTCACTACTTCTTCTTTGACTGGATCAATTACGGCAATCACATTGTGATTTTTGCTAAGTGCATAAATTTCCCCATCTTTAAAAGTCATAGAAGTTACATAAAGATCACCTAAAGTTTTACCTTCTTTAAGATTTGCTTTTGGAGTAAATTCTCCTGAAAGAACACGATCTTTTAAAGAAACTTTAGAGATTACAAAAGTTTTAGCGTCTTTGTTGTTTGGAACAGTTGCAAGATAAAAATAATTTCCATCTGTAGTCATACTTGCTACATGGTTAAATTTTGCTCTTACGGTATCAAGTCTTCCGCGACCTAAACTTTCGCCTTGACCTTTAAATTTATCATTGCCTTTTACAAAGTCAGCGTATTGTTTAGCGATATCTTCTTCACTTGCATTAGGATTTTTTGCAAATCTTAAGAAAGATTTGTTTGAGCCCATAAGAATGAATTTATCGTTCATATAAGGTATGATACCGATGATTGGATCAATAGTAGCTGAAAAATAAGGATCAAGTTCAAAACCTTCTTTAACGCTAAAATTATTATCTAAGAAAGCTACATCCCATTTAGAACTTGCTACAAATTCGTTATTGATATAATCAAGAGTATTGATGGCTTTGTCAAAATTTATGGTTTGTTCATTTGTGATTTTAAGCTCATCATTGATTTTTGCAAATGGAGCATTGTTGATATCATTATCAAATTTTATGCCAAGTTTTTCACTTGCAGGTGCAAAAGCATAATCAGGAGCTTTAACATCGCGTTTTCCTAAGAAAGAAATATTTTGCCATAAACCATTCCAACCTTCTTTACTCCAAATGATGTATTTTGGATTTAAACTAAATCTTACAGGATCGCCTTGTCCTACATAAGGAGGAATACCTGTGCTAACAAAGGCTTGGAAAACATTTGATGCTACGATGATAGCACTGATTAAAACTGCTGCAAAGCTAAATTTAGTATATTTTCTAAACTTTTCTCCATTTAGTTCAGCTTCAAAAGCATTAAATTTAGGAGCAAAAGCAAAAATCACACCTAAGAGCAATACAACAGCCCAAAATACTACTTCAGCCCAAAAATAAGTATGGATACCAAAAACTGCTAAACCAAAACCTTGATCTAAATCTCTATGAGCGTGATTACCATAGTGAGCAAAAGATTGATAAAGCCCTACTGCTGTCATGATTAAAAGAGCAGCAAGGTATTTACCTTTCATACCATAACGAACAATGAAAAGCGCCATTACACCGATAAAGATCATTGCTTCTCTTTGTCCCCAGCAAAGCGTGCAAGGACTATCGCCCAACATATAACCAAATATCAAATTTGCAATACCTACAGGCAAGAGTATAATCAAAAAGCCTGCTAAACACATTAGTGTGTAGAAATTTTTTGTTTTATTGATTTCGTTCATTTAGCCCTTCCTTACAGATTCATTATTGTTAATAGTGCGCCTGTTTTGTGGCCAACATAGAAAAAAACCATTAAAAGCCAAGCTACCATTACCAAACCAAAAGCCAAATTTTCTTTTTCTGGTTTTTTGATAATCAGTATCAAGGCGATTAAAACTAATAAAAGTTCAAGAAACTCCATAGTATCTCCTTTGAAATAAAAACTGCTAATTTTACTTGAAAAACATAAATTAAAAATAAAATTTTTATTGAAATTTCACGTTAAGTTAAATTAACGTGAAAAAAGTTACTGAAAGCTACTTAATTTTTCGGAGAGTTTAGAGGCACCATTTAGAACATTTTGAGAGATATTATTGATTTCACATGATAAATCTTTAACAGAATTTGCAAGTTCGTTAACTTTATCTATATTTGTTCCTAAGATAAGCATTTTATCTTTTACTTCCATGCTTTTATCTTTCATGGTTTGGGTTGATTCTATAGAGCTTTCCAATTTATGCATAGAATTTACAAGTTCTTGTTGTAAATCATTGGTTTTTGAAGAGGTTTCTTTCATAGAATCATGGATAAGATCCATTAAGGCTTTGTTGTCATTGATTTGTTGGACTATAGTATTAACAGTAGCATTGATGTTTAAAAGAGATTTACTTGTTTTATCAGCAAGCTGTCCAACTTCATCGGCTACAACAGCAAATCCACGCCCATGTTCACCTGCTCTTGCAGCTTCGATAGCTGCATTTAGGGCAAGTAAATTAGTTTGATCAGCTATGTCTTTAATGGAGTTTGTGATTTCTATAATATTATCCGCACTTTGGGTTAGATTGTCCATATTGGCTACTATATTTTGTTCTTTTTCATTGTTTTCATTTATTAAATTTACAAGTTCAGATAGAGTAAGTTCTACTTTATCCATTAGTATGTGCATATCTTGCATATTTTCTATACTTTCTTGTGCTAAATTTCCCGCAAGATTGATATGATCATCTAAAACATGAGTGATTTCTTTAACTCCTTGAATTTGTTCATGTTGCGAATTAGAGCTGTTTTCAAGCATCATAGAGTTGTTTTTGAGTTTTTGTGAATTTTGATGACTTGATTTAGCATTTTCTATGGCTTCTATGATTGAGTTTTGAACGGTGGAAATAAATGAATTAATATATTGAGCACTTTGTCCAAGCTCACTTTTTGGATCTATATTTAAACGAGAGTGTAGATTGGCTTCTTTGCTAGCTAAATTAGCGCTTAGTTTTTCTAAAGTATGAATTGGCATGATGACTTTTTTTAGTGTTAATAAAATAAAAAATACAAATAATACAAGAGTGATTCCAAATACTGCTAAAGCGATATAAAATTTAAATAAATTAGATTGTTCTATAGTATTTTGGGTAAAAGTGTTAAGTTGTTTTAACTCTTTCATGAGAGAATTATTCTCATAAATAGAAGAATTATCTTGCATAATAGAAATTTGCTTTACAATCATTTTATAGTGTTTTAAAAAAAGTTGTAAATTTTCACTTTTTGTATCATTTTTGATTTCTTTCATAAGATTGTTGAGTTGATTTAGTGTTGTTTTTTGTAAAATATTTTCAGTTGAAAGAACGCTTAACATAGAACTCATTGTTTTATAGTTGTTTTTATTTGTTTCATGGTTTTGTTCCAATTCTTCAAAATAATTTTTAGCTAGTTCAAATAAATAAAGTTTTGAATTTACTGCTATGGAATTTGCGGATTTAAAATAATTAAGCTGGATTAGTTTGGCATTAAAAATTTCTTCTGCTTTGTTTATGTCAATCCCAAAAGTTTTAAGTTTTGTAAAGTTTTCTTGCATTTTTTTTATTGCTTGCACACTTGGATCGTAGTTGATAAAATTAAAACTATTTTGAAAAATAGAATTGATTTTTTCATCTGAAATTTCTAGTTGCTGAACTATGTTTATCAAGTCTTTGTTATTTTTAGATGAAGAATAGTTATTAAAAATAATAGCCAATAAAACAAGAATGAAAGTCAAAACTAGTATAGATAAGATAATAAATTTTATCAAAAATGAACTTTTTTTATTTGTCATGATATTCTCCTGTTAAGCTTTCTAAGAATGCAACTATATTGTCAACTGTTTCTTGATCTAAAAATTTTCCTAGTTGATAGTAAGCCATAAACTGAACACAAGCATCTAAAGTAGGTATAGAACCATCATGAAAATAAGGCGCGGTTTTGGCTATATTTCTAAGACTAGGAACCTTAAATACCATTTTATCAGCTTCTCTTTTTGTGATTTCATAACGCCCTAAATCTTCTTGGTTTGGGTATTCTTCAAAAATACCGATTTTTTGAAACATATTTCCACCTATATTTTGACCTTGATGACAAGAGATGCAGCCATTAGCTTTAAAATCTTCGTAACCTTTTTTAGCTTGAGTTGAAATAGCATTTTGATCCCCGCTAAGATAGCGATCAAAAGGAGAATTTGGGGTGATTAAGGTTTTTTCAAATTCAGCAACTGCAAGGGCTATGTTTTCTACCGTAACTTCTCCATAAAGTTTTTTAAAAGTTTTTACATAATTTTCATTTGAATTAACTTTTTGTAAAAGAAGTTCAGGACTTAGCCCCATTTCTTTTGGATTGAAAAAAGGTCCCATAGCTTGTTCTGTTAAATCTTTAGCTCTGCCATTCCAAAATTGCACAAAATTAAACACAGAATTAAAGGTTGTAGGAGTGTTAAAGGGTTTATCGAGTTGATTATCAACTCCTATTGAAAATTCAAGCCCATCAACACCGTGTTGATCAAGCCTATGGCAAGTATTGCACGAAACTTTTCCATCTTTGGATAAACTTTTATCCATATAAAGACTTTTTCCAAGTTTAGCTTTTTCTTTATCATAAGAGATGGAATTTGGAATAGGGGTTATCATATCTACTGCAAAGACTATATTTGCATAAGATAAACATAAAATCATTATTATTTTTTTCATGATAAATTTCTGCCTTAATTTAAGTTTTTAAAATGCCATTATAGTATAATTTTAGTAAATTATTTAATAATTGATATTTTTTATTTTATTACAAAGTTCTCCTAAATTTTCTATTACACAGCGTACTTCATCACCTTTTTTAAGAAAAACGGGCGGATTTAAACCCATTCCTACACCGCTTGGGGTTCCCATTGATATGATGGTACCGGCTTTTAAGAGCATTCCTGAGCTTAGTTCCTCTAAGACATATCCGATGTCAAAAATAAAAAATTTTGTATTGGAGTTTTGTCGTAATTCTTTATTGACATAACTTTTCAAATGGAGTTCAGGTGGATAAGCAATCTCATCAACACTTGTGATATAAGGCCCCATGATAGTACTTCCCTCAAGGCTTTTTGCGCGGTAAAATTGCTTGTGGCGTTTTTGGAGATCTCGTGCTGAAATTTCATTGATGATGGTATAACCAAAAATATAATCCTTTGCATCTTCAGCTTTGATTTTATAAGCATCTTTACTTAAAATGAAAGCAAGCTCACATTCATAATCAAGCTGAGAAGTTACATCAGCATGTAAAGATATGCTGCCAAAAGGAGCTGTGGCTTGATTGCAGCGTTTTCCAAAATATACAGGATATTCTCTTTCTTCAAATTTTTCGCCTTTAAATTGTGCAGATTCTTTGGCATGATCTAAAAAATTGATCCCAAGACATATGATATCTTGTCGAGGTTCTATGATAGGAGCTAGATAATCTTCTTTTGGAATTTCATAAGCTGTTTTAGAGTCTAAATCTTTAAACTTATGTTTAAATTCATCAAAATTTATAATCAATTCATTCATATCACGAACATTGATATCAAGATCGGCTAAATTTACCACCTTTCCACTTGAGTTAAACACCCCTAGAGTAGCTTTTTGATTAAATTTAAAATTAACAAATTTCATTTATAAAATCCTATATTTTTATTTTTTGATTATACTAAATTTTTAACAAAAAGTAAATTTTTATTTTAAAAATTTTTATTAAAAATGATAGCTTGTTAGATATGAAGTATCGCCTTTATTTTAAAATGCTGCTAAAATTTTTTCCATACCCTTTTTTGAAAAAATATCAAAATTTTCTCCGTTATAGTTAAATTTTAAACGATAAGAATGCAAACACAAGCGTTTAGCACCGCTTAGTTTTATGCGTTCTTCTATGTCCATTTTGTCATCTAAAATTTTTTCTATATCTTTTTTTTCAAGGCCATAGAGTGGATCGCCTAAAATTTTGTGGTTTTTATAAAATAAATGCACTCTAATTTGGTGTTGTCTGCCTGTGAGTGGTTTGCAAAGCAAAAGTGTAGCATTGAGCTTAGGATAAAAGCTCAAAACCTCAAACTCTGTGATTGCTTTTTTTCCATTTTCACAAATTTGCATTCTAGTTTTAACATCATCATAATCTTTTGTTAAATCCATCGCTTGATCGACTATAAAATTTACTTTAATTTCTCCACTTGCAAGGGCAAGGTATTCTTTTTGAATTTGTTTTTTTTCAAACATAGTTTTAAGTTCAATTTGTGCTTTTTTGTGTTTGGCTACGAGTATGAGTCCACTTGTTTCTTTATCAAGCCTATGGGCTACGCACGCTTTTTTACCCCAAAGGTGCCAAATTTCATCACTAAGGCTGTATTTGCAGTGTCTGCCATTAGGATGACTTAAAATTCCACTTTCTTTTTCAAGTACCGCAAAATCTTCATTTTCAAAAACAATTTCTACTCCCTTGGGATTGTTTTCATAGACTATTAATTCTACATCGCCTTTTAAGATTTTATTTTTTTCTTCTACTAAAATTCCATCACAAAAAAGTCTTTTTTTGTCTATGAGTTTTTGGGCTTCATTTATATTGATTTTCAAATTATCTATAAGGACTTGAAACGCCTTTTTTCCATTATTTGAGAGTTTTATTTTTGTGTAAGCCAAACTTAACCTTTCTCTAAATTTTTTTAGATAAAATTCCATTTTCATTTTTAAAAAAAATTATAGCTAAAAAGGTTTCAAAGATGGTTGAAAGATATAGCAGAGAAATCATGGCCAAAAAATGGGATATGCAAGCAAAATATGATGCATGGCTAAAAGTAGAGCTAGCTGCTGTAAAAGCTTGGAATAAACTAGGCCTTATAAATGATACAGATTGTGAAAAAATTCTTAAAAATGCAAAATTTGATATTGCAAGAATAGACGAAATAGAAAAAACCACAAAACACGATGTTATCGCTTTTCTTACAAGTGTAAGTGAAAGTTTAGGAGAAGAGAGTCGTTTTGTGCATTATGCAATGACAAGTTCTGATTGTATCGACACCGCTGTAGCTTTACAGATGAAAGAAAGTTTGGATTTGATTTTAGAAGATGTTTCTTTGCTTTTAGAAGTGATTAAAAAACGCGCTTTGGAACATAAAAATACTTTAATGGTAGGTAGAAGTCATGGAATTCATGGAGAGCCTATCACTTTTGGTTTAGTGTTAGCTATTTGGTATGATGAAATTTTGCATGCAAAAGAGCTTTTAGAGCATGCAAGAGAAGTGATAAGTTATGGAAAAATTAGTGGTGCAATGGGAAATTTTGCTCATGCTCCTTTAGAATTTGAAGAAGAAGTTTGTAAAAATTTAGGTCTTAAAGCTGCCCCTGTTTCAAATCAAGTGATCCAAAGAGATCGTTATGCTCAAGTTATTTCTGCTATTGCAATTTTAGCTTCAAGTTGTGAGCAAATCGCTGTTGCGATAAGACATTTTCAAAGAACTGAAGTTTATGAGGCTGAAGAGTATTTTAGCGTGGGGCAAAAAGGAAGTTCGGCTATGCCACATAAAAGAAATCCGGTTTTAAGTGAAAATATCACAGGGCTTTGCCGTGTGCTTAGATCCTTTGTAACTCCTGCTTTAGAAAATGTAGCTTTATGGCACGAAAGAGATATATCGCATTCAAGTGTTGAAAGATTTATCTTGCCTGATGCCTTTGTTACAGCTGATTTTATGCTCATGCGTCTTACAAATTTGATCGATAAGCTTTTGGTTTATCCTGAAAATATGATGAAAAATTTAAATCTTACAGGTGGACTCGTATTTTCACAACGCGTTTTATTAGAGCTTCCATTTAAGGGCATTAGCCGTGAAGAAGCTTATAAAATAGTCCAAAGAAATGCGATGAAAGTTTGGGCTGATTTGCAAAATGGCAAAGCTGCTATCAATGAAAAAAATGAAAGCTTATTTTTACTTGCACTTTTAGCTGATGAGGATTTGAGAAAAAGCTTGAGTGAAGAGGATATAAGAAAATGTTTTGATTATAATTATTACACAAAAAATGTTGATGCAATCTTTGCAAGAACTTTTAAATAAGGACAAGGAATACAATGAAAGTTATTAAAAGAAATGGTCGCACAGAAGAATTAGACGTTTCTAAGATCAAAAAATGCACCTTTGATGCTATAAAAGATTTAGAAGGCGTTAATCTAAGCGAGCTCGAGCTTGATGCTAAAATTCAATTTCGAGATGGAATTTCAACTGAAGAAATTCAAAAAACTTTAATTAAAACTGCTGTAGATAAAATCGATATTGATTGTCCAAACTGGACCTTTGTCGCAGCTAGACTTTTTTTGTTTGACTTGTATAAAAAAGTGAATGGAATGAATCGCTATAATCATTTGCGTGAGTATTTTGAAAAGGGCGAAAAGGAAGGTAGAATTTTACTTGGGCTTAAAGAAAAATATGATTTAGATGATTTAAATGATTATATTAAGCCTGAACGCGATATGCAATTTACTTATCTTGGCATTAAAACTCTATATGATAGATATTTGATTAAAGATAGCAAGGGTATGCCTATAGAGCTTCCTCAGCAAATGTTTATGGCTATTGCTATGTTTTTAGCACAGAATGAATTTAATCCTCAAGAATGGGCAAAGAAATTTTATGATCTCATCTCTAAATTTGAACTCATGCTTGCAACTCCTACTTTATCAAACGCAAGAACAACACGCCATCAGCTTAGCTCTTGTTATATAGGCTCAACTCCTGACAATATCGAGGGAATTTTTGATTCTTACCAAGAAATGGCTTTGCTTTCTAAATTTGGTGGCGGTATAGGTTGGGATTGGTCTAAAGTGCGTGCTATGGGTGGAAGCATAGATGGGCATAAAAATGCCGCAGGAGGGATTATACCTTTCTTGAAAATTACTAATGATATTGCCGTGGCAGTAGATCAGCTAGGAACCAGAAAAGGAGCTATAGCTGTTTATATAGAACCTTGGCACATGGATATAAGTGATTTTATTGATTTGCGTAAAAATTCAGGTGAAGAAAGACGCCGTGCTCATGAACTTTTCCCTGCTTTATGGATCAATGATCTTTTTATGAAGAGAGTAAGAGCTAATGATAAATGGACTCTTTTTGATCCTGCGGATACGGCGGATTTGTGTGATTTATATGGTGAAGCTTTTGAAAAACGCTATGAAGAATATGAAAAAGATGAAAGCATTACCAAAGAAATCGTAGAAGCTAAAGAGCTTTGGAAGAAAATTTTGCTAAATTATTTTGAAACAGGCTTGCCATTTTTATGTTTTAAGGATAGCGCTAACAGAGCAAATCCAAATGCTCATGTAGGAATTATTAGAAGTTCAAATTTATGTACTGAAATTTTTCAAAATACCGAGCCAAATTATTATCAAATTAAAGTAGTTTTTGAAAATGGAGATGAACTTCATTTTGATGAAGAACAAAAAGTTGTGATCGATGGGGGATATGAAAAACCAGCCAAAAAAATCTCAACTTTAGATAGTATTGATGGTAATAAAGTTTATATAGTAGAAAAATATAAAAATGATGGAAAAACAGCCGTTTGTAATCTAGCAAGTATAAATCTTAGCAAAGTGTATACTAAAGAAGATATAGAGCGTGTTGTGCCAACTGCTATTCGTATGCTTGATAATGTGATAGATTTAAATTTTTATCCTCATAGAAAAGTAAAAGATACAAATTTAAAATCTCGCGCCATAGGTCTTGGAGTCATGGGTGAGGCACAAATGCTTGCTGAGGCTAAGATTTATTGGGGAAGCGATGAGCATTTAAATAAAATCGATGAGATTATGGAACAAATTAGCTTTGAGGCTATTAATGCGAGTTCAAATTTAGCTCTTGAAAAAGGTTCTTATGAAGATTTTGAAGGATCAAATTGGAGCAAGGGGATTTTTCCTATTGATGTAGCAAGTCCTAAGGCTAAAGCTTTAACTTTAAGAGAGGGCTTATTTGATCAAAGTGAATGCGACTGGGTTAAACTTAGAGAAAAAGTTAAAAAAGATGGTATGAGAAATGGTTATTTGATGGCCATTGCACCTACTTCTTCTATTTCTATTTTGGTGGGTACTACGCAGACTATAGAACCTGTTTACAAAAGAAAGTGGTTTGAACAAAATTTAAGTGGTATGATACCTGTTGTTGTGCCAAATTTAAGCCTTGATACTTGGCAATACTATACTCCAGCCTACGAACTTGATCAAAAAATTCTTGTAAAGGCTGCTGCTGTGCGTGGTAAATGGATCGATCAAGGGCAGAGTTTAAATATCTTTTTATCGCTTGATAAAGCAAGTGGGGGATATTTAAATGAAATTTATCAACTCGCTTGGGAGCTTGGAGTAAAATCTACTTATTATCTAAGAAGCGAAAGCCCTGATAGTGAAAAAGTCAATGTTGCAGATCGTAGCATAGAATGTGAAGGTTGCCAATAAATACTAAAACCCAATGAAAATATTGGGTTTTAAGAGATTAAGAATTGTAAATTTCTTTATCTAGGGCTTTTAGATTTTTTGCAGTACAAAGTGCCGAAGTCATAGCTCCTGAGACATTACTTGCTGTTCTTGCCATATCTATAATAGGATCTATAGCTAAAATCAAACTTAGCATGACAAAATTATTACCAAATCCAATCCCTGCTAGCATAATAGAAGCTGCCATAGTTGCACTTCCAGGTACTCCAGCTATACCCAAGGATCCAATAACAGCTACCAAAACTATCATTAAAGCAAATGTAAAATCAATATGTGTATGTGTAGCAAAAGCTACAAAAACTGCCGCTAAAGCTGGAAAATATCCCGCACAACCATTAAGTCCTGTTGTTGTACCTATAGATGCTACAAAATTAGCTATAGCTGAATTAACTCCAAATTTATTTTGCAAAGTTGAAGTAGTCATAGGCAAAGTGCCCAAAGAAGATCTTGAGCTAAATGCAAATAACCATACAGGAAATGCTTTTTTTGCATATTTTATAGGGTTTAGCCCTTGTGAAGCAAGAAGTAAAAAATGCACCCCGAACATTATTAACATAGCTATATAAATAAGCATTATAAAAAGTCCAGCTGTTTTGATAGCTTCAAAACCATTGCTTAAAAGCACATTAGCCATCATACAAACTACAGCATAAGGCATAAATCTAATGACTGTAGCAGTCATGTTCATCATAATATTATAAAAGGTTAGGATAAAATTATGAAAACTTTTAAAGGCTTGTTCATACTCTTCTTTTTTAGAAATTTTTTTAGCACTAATTCCTATAAAAAAAGAAAAAATGACAATAGCTATAATATTTTCTTTATTAATAGCTGCAATGATGTTGCTAGGTATTAGCCCTAGTATAATATTTGAAAAAGTTTGAATTTCGCGAATTTGTTTATTTCCTTCATGTATAGCAAAATTACTTCCTAAATCAAAACTATAACCTAAAAATATACCCAAGGTTGCAGCTATGGCTGTGCTAAAGAGTATCCAAAAAAGACTTATTCCAAGCAAGGAGGATATTTTGATATTTTTATCAATTTCTATAATTACTTTTATAATGCAAATGCTTACAAGAGGAACAACCAGCATTTTTATAAAAGCTACAAAAACAGAACTTACAAATGCAAACCAATGTTTTGTTTCGCTATACCAAAGAATATTACTTGCTTCTTTAGCATCTGGAAAATTTGCCAAATATTGCAAAGCAAAACCAAACCCCAAACCCATTAAAAGCGCAAATAGCATGCGAAGAGAAAAATTGATTTTTATATCCCGCATTTTTTTTAATGCGTAAAAAACAACGCAAAGCATAGCAAGAGTAGTTATAGTATGAGCTTGTGAAAGCATTAGAAAATCTTGAAAAAATTGTTTATCCATAAAAAGTCCTTATAAGAAACTATAATCAAGCACAAGGTATATGAAAATATACTTGCGTAAAGCTTGATTTTATAAATGGTAGCATAACAATATTTTAAATAAGATAAAATTAGTATGATTTATTCTATA
The DNA here is from genome assembly GCF_012890095.1 of Campylobacter sp. CFSAN093260. NCBI lineage: Bacteria > Pseudomonadati > Campylobacterota > Epsilonproteobacteria > Campylobacterales > Campylobacteraceae > Campylobacter > Campylobacter sp. CFSAN093260. Next base: position 33,496 of record NZ_CP040618.1, read on the forward strand.
TCTTTATGTAAGCAATGTTCAAATATAAATTTGTGTTCTTGTGGCAAGGCTTCAAATAAAGCATTTGCTAAATTTCTAATCTCCCAAAGAGCTGATTTTGAACTACGCAAAGAAATGAAATTCTGCAAACTTCTTGCATTAATCGTTAGTGTAAGTTCAGTTTTATAGCTTTCTGGTAAGCAGTATTTGGCTATATCTAGACTAATGCTTTTTTGTAAAATAGTGCGTAAATTTTCTAAGGCTTTAATGCTTGCGTTATCAACCTCTTCATTACCACAAAGCACAAGATAACGGCTTGCATTTTCAAAATCTCCTATTTTAAATTCAGCTTCATTGCGAAGTTCTTTTAAGGTATAACGCGTGCTTTTTACACTAGGACTAGTGTGACGGTGTCTTGCAACTTCTTGTAAGCAAGCTCTTGAAATTCCTTGTATATAAAAAGTATAGTTTAGATGTTCTAAGGTTGAAGCGTGTTTGAATTTGTTGCCCACGCGATCGATAAGTTCTTTATCTTTTTCGCCACCGCAATCGCCTTTTTCAAAGCTTTGCCAACAAGTTCTTGTTGCATGGGAACAAACAGATAATGGAGTGTGAAAAAGTAAAGTGATTTGCATGCTTATTCCTTTTTTGATAAAAATATTTTTTGTAATTCTTGCATTTTTTACTTAAAATTCTAATGAAATAAAAAGTTTTATCAAGCTATAATTAGATAAAAAAATAAGGCTTATTATCAATGAAACAAACAAAATATATTTTTGTAACAGGTGGAGTTTTAAGTTCTTTGGGTAAAGGGATAGCCGCTGCTTCTATCGCAACACTTTTAAAAAATTCAGGGCTTAAAGTGAGTATTTTAAAAGCTGATCCTTATATCAATGTTGATCCAGGCACTATGAGTCCTTTTGAGCATGGAGAGGTTTTTGTAACTGATGATGGAGCAGAAACGGATCTTGATTTGGGGCATTATGAGCGTTTTTTGGATGAGAGTTTATCTCAAGATAATAACTTCACTACAGGACGGGTTTATCAAAGTGTGATTGAAAAAGAAAGGCGTGGAGAATATCTTGGCAAAACCATTCAAGTTATCCCTCATATAGTAGGAGAAATCAAAGATCGCATTAAAAAAGCAGGAGAAGGCAAAGATATACTTATCGTTGAAATAGGTGGAACTGTTGGGGATATAGAAGGCTTGCCTTTTTTAGAAGCTATTCGTGCTTTGCGTTTGGAAGTGGGTAAAAATAATGCTATGAATATTCATCTTACTCTAGTACCTTTTATTAAGGCTGCAGGGGAATTAAAAACAAAGCCAACTCAACATAGTGTAGGCGAGTTAAGGCGCATAGGCATTAGTCCTGATATGATTATTTGTCGTAGTGAAAAAGCTCTTGATAGAGATTTAAAAGATAAAATTGCTATTTCTTGCGGGGTGGAAAAAAATTGCGTGATAGAAAGTGTTGATGCGGCTAGTATTTATCAAATTCCACTTAATTTTTTAAAGCAAGATATTTTAAGCCCTATTGCTGAAATTTTGGATTTGAAAAATTTAAAACCTAATATGGAAAATTGGGACTCTTTGGTAAAAAGAGTTATAGCTCCAAGCAATGAAGTTAAAATCGCTTTTGTAGGCAAATATGTGGATTTAAAAGAAAGTTATAAAAGCCTTACTGAAGCTATTATACACGCAGGTGCAGCTCTAGATACTAAAGTGGAGTTAAAATGGGTAGATAGTGAAAAACTTGAAAATATGGAAAGTTCTGAAGTATTTAAAGATGTGAGTGGAATTTTGGTTGCTGGGGGATTTGGATATCGTGGTGTAGAAGGTAAGATAAAAGCCATTCAATACGCAAGAGAAAATAAAATTCCTTTTTTAGGAATTTGTTTAGGTATGCAGCTTGCTTTGGTGGAATTTGCTAGAAATGTATTAAAACTTAAAGATGCAAATTCAAGTGAATTTAATGAAAAATGCCAAAATCCTGTGGTTTATTTGATTGATGAATTTATGGATACAAATGGAGAAAAACAAATTCGTACTGCAAAAACTCCTTTAGGTGGAACTATGCGTTTAGGGGCTTATAAATGTGATATCAAGGAAAAATCCCTTTTGGCTAAGGTTTATAATGAAGTAAAGAGTGTAAAAGAACGCCATCGTCATCGCTATGAAGCAAATCCAAAATATAGAGCAGATTTTGAAAAACACGGTTTGATTGTAAGTGGTGAAAGCAAAGGATTGATTGAAGCAGTTGAGCTTAACTGTCATCCTTTTTTCTTGGCTGTGCAGTTTCATCCAGAATTTACATCAAGACTTGAGCATGTTAATCCTGTGATTTGCAGTTTTATCAAGGCAGCTATAAACTATGAAGATAATTAATAAAAATGAAATTAAAAAAATTTTGGCTTCACGCTTTGAAAAAGATTTGCATACCAAACTTTGTGATCTGCCTTTGCCATGCTGTTTAAAGGATGCATATAAAGCAGCTAATCGCATCAAAGAAGCTGTAGAAAAAAATGAGAAAGTCGCCATAGTAGGAGATTATGATGTTGATGGAATCATTTCTTGTGTTATTATGGCAGAATTTTTCGATGATATAGGTTTTGATTATATTATAAGAATTCCAAATCGTTTTAAAGATGGATATGGATTAAATGCTGAGATTATCAACGAACTTGATGTAAATTTAATAATAACAGTAGATAATGGAATAGCTGCTCTTGAAGCAGCCAAACTCTGTAAAGAAAAAAATATAGATTTGATTATCACTGATCATCATATGCCTCAAGATGTTTTACCTGATGCTTTTGCCATTATCAATCCAAAGCAAAAAGATTGTGATTTTCCAGAAATTGAAATTTGTGGAGCTCAAGTCGCATGGTATTTGATAGCGGCTTTAAAAGAGGTGTGCAAGCTTAAATATGACATGTGTAAATTTTTAGAACTTTTGGCGATTGCAATTGTTGCAGATATGATGGAACTTAGAGATTTAAATCGTGCTTTAGTAAGGCGTGGCATAGATCATATTAACAAATCTAAAAGGGCTGCTTTTAGGGCTATTAAGCATTATTATCAAAAGGATAAATTTGCTCTTGATAATATAGGATTTTTAATTGCTCCGCTTATAAATAGTGCTGGAAGAATGGATGATGCAAGTATTTCTTATGAATTTTTACACACTAAAGATTTTAATAAAGCTTTAGAATATCTAGAGCAAATTGTTAGTTTTAATGAAAGTCGTAAAGATGAAGAAAAACAGCTTTTTGAAGATAGTTTAAATCAAATCGATGAAAACGATTCTTGTATTGTGGTATCGGGTTTAAATTGGCATGAAGGTGTTTTAGGGATTGTGGCAAGTCGTTTAGCTAAACATTTTAATAAACCTGCTTTTGTATTTTCTCAAAATGAAGAACACTTAAAAGGCAGCGCAAGAAGTGTTGGCAAGATTGATATTTTAGCTTTAATTTCTAAGACAAATTCTATATTAAGCAATTATGGTGGTCATAAAGGTGCTGCTGGAATCAGTTTAAACTCTGAAAATTTTGAACAATTTAAAAATAAAATCAAAAAAGAATGTTCGCAAATTTCTGAAAGTGAATTTTTGGATACAGATGAAATTTTAGGAATCTTAGAACCTAGCGAAATTGATTTTGAAATGCTTGAAATTTTAGAATCTTTTGAACCTTTTGGACATAAAAATCCACGACCTTTTTTTGTTTTAGAAAATCTTTGTGTAAAAAATAAAAAACTTCTAGGTAAAGATGAAAAACACTTAAAGCTTGTTTTAACTAAGGAAAATAAAACCATAGAAGCTTTATTTTTTAATTTTGATAAAGAGCCAGAATTGAATCAAAATATTTCTTTGCTTGGAAGTATTTCTAAGAATGAATTTAGGGGAATGGTAACTCCACAGTTTGTTGTTAAAGAGATTTTATAAAAATTTTTACTTATAATTTGCATTAATAACATTAAAAAATTAATATACAAGAGATTAAAAAATTATTTATATGTTGTCTTTTTATAGGAGTATGCATGAAAAAAGCTAAATCAAGGATTGCTATTTTAGGAACAGGCGGAACGATAGCAGGCTTCATTGATAGCACTATTGCTACAACAGGATATACGGCCGGAGCCATTGATATAGATGTATTAATTAAAGCAGTTCCGCAAATTAGAGATTTAGCAGATATTAGTTGGGAGCAAATAGCAAATATTGATAGTTCAAATATGTGTGATGAAATTTGGTTAAGGCTTGCTAAAAAAATTGCTAAGCTTTTTGCTGAGGGGATAGACGGTGTGGTGATAACTCATGGTACTGATACTATGGAAGAAACTGCTTATTTTTTAAATTTAACCATTAAAAGTGATAAGCCCGTAGTTCTAGTTGGCGCTATGCGTCCATCAACTGCTATAAGTGCGGATGGTCCGAAAAATCTTTATAATGCAGTGGCATTAGTTGCCAATAAAGAAGCTAAGAATAAGGGTGTTATGGTAGCTATAAATGATAAAATTTTAAGCGCTAGAGGCGTAGTAAAAACTCATAGTTTAAATGTTGATGCTTTCTCTTCTCCTGATTTTGGGGATTTGGGTTATATAGTAGATGGTAAAGTCTTTTTCTATAATAATGTTACTAAAGCTCACACAAAAAACGCTCCTTTTGATGTAAGCAAACTCACAAGTTTGCCAAAAGTAGATATTCTTTATAGCTATTCAAATGATGGTAGTGGTGTCGCTGCAAAAGCTTTATTTGAACATGGAACTAAGGGCATAGTTGTTGCAGGAAGTGGAGCAGGAAGTATACACAAAAATCAAAAAGATGTTTTAAAAGAGCTTTTAAAAAAAGGGCTTAAGGTTGTTGTAAGTTCAAGGGTTGTAGCAGGTTGTGTTGCTGTGAGTGATTCAGATGAAAAATTAGGTTTTATTAGTGCTGAAGATTTAAATCCTCAAAAAGCAAGAGTTTTGCTTATGTTAGCACTTACAAAAACAAGTGATCCTAAAAAAATTCAAGAGTATTTTTTAAAATATTAAAATTTTTTAAATATTTCTAAACTTAGGGAACTTATCTTCCCTAAGTCAAGCCTTTCAATCCTATTAATAGTATATTATATCTTGTATTTTTTATTATCATTTAAAATTCCCCCTCCCCCCATTTTTAAACCCACCAAATACTTATATAAATACTTACACAAATATTTATACTATTTAATCCTTTGTTTAATCCCCTTTTAAGTTTAATTGGTTATACTTTCATTTCCTTTTTTTGAAAAAAGGACTTAAAATCTTTTAAATTATAAAGTTTCACTAGCTTAGTAGATTTTATAAATTAACTCTTTTGGTTTTTATCTTATAAACTAAAAGCTTTTTTATAAATCTTGTTTTTTAATTTAAAAACTTTTCTTTTAAAAATGATTTTTTGTTTTGTTCTTTTAACTTAGTATTGTTATTCAAATCTTATTAGTCAATCTTTGAAATCTAAATAAGTGATCGATTGAGCCAGAAAGATTTAGGCATAAGTAATTATGTAAAATCTATTCAATCTAATAATTAAAAAGATTAAAAGTTTTTCTTTTAATCTTTCATAACTTTTTCTTTGAAGAAAAAGATTAAACTATCTATAATTTTTATGGAGAGTTTGATCCTGGCTCAGAGTGAACGCTGGCGGCGTGCCTAATACATGCAAGTCGAACGATGAAGCTTCTAGCTTGCTAGAAGTGGATTAGTGGCGCACGGGTGAGTAAGGTATAGTTAATCTGCCCTACACAAGAGGACAACAGTTGGAAACGACTGCTAATACTCTATACTCCTGCTTAACACAAGTTGAGCAGGGAAAGTTTTTCGGTGTAGGATGAGACTATATAGTATCAGCTAGTTGGTAAGGTAATGGCTTACCAAGGCTATGACGCTTAACTGGTCTGAGAGGATGATCAGTCACACTGGAACTGAGACACGGTCCAGACTCCTACGGGAGGCAGCAGTAGGGAATATTGCGCAATGGGGGAAACCCTGACGCAGCAACGCCGCGTGGAGGATGACACTTTTCGGAGCGTAAACTCCTTTTCTTAGGGAAGAATTCTGACGGTACCTAAGGAATAAGCACCGGCTAACTCCGTGCCAGCAGCCGCGGTAATACGGAGGGTGCAAGCGTTACTCGGAATCACTGGGCGTAAAGGGCGCGTAGGCGGATTATCAAGTCTCTTGTGAAATCTAATGGCTTAACCATTAAACTGCTTGGGAAACTGATAGTCTAGAGTGAGGGAGAGGCAGATGGAATTGGTGGTGTAGGGGTAAAATCCGTAGATATCACCAAGAATACCCATTGCGAAGGCGATCTGCTGGAACTCAACTGACGCTAAGGCGCGAAAGCGTGGGGAGCAAACAGGATTAGATACCCTGGTAGTCCACGCCCTAAACGATGTACACTAGTTGTTGGGGTGCTAGTCATCTCAGTAATGCAGCTAACGCATTAAGTGTACCGCCTGGGGAGTACGGTCGCAAGATTAAAACTCAAAGGAATAGACGGGGACCCGCACAAGCGGTGGAGCATGTGGTTTAATTCGAAGATACGCGAAGAACCTTACCTGGGCTTGATATCCTAAGAACCTTATAGAGATATGAGGGTGCTAGCTTGCTAGAACTTAGAGACAGGTGCTGCACGGCTGTCGTCAGCTCGTGTCGTGAGATGTTGGGTTAAGTCCCGCAACGAGCGCAACCCACGTATTTAGTTGCTAACGGTTCGGCCGAGCACTCTAAATAGACTGCCTTCGTAAGGAGGAGGAAGGTGTGGACGACGTCAAGTCATCATGGCCCTTATGCCCAGGGCGACACACGTGCTACAATGGCATATACAATGAGACGCAATACCGCGAGGTGGAGCAAATCTATAAAATATGTCCCAGTTCGGATTGTTCTCTGCAACTCGAGAGCATGAAGCCGGAATCGCTAGTAATCGTAGATCAGCCATGCTACGGTGAATACGTTCCCGGGTCTTGTACTCACCGCCCGTCACACCATGGGAGTTGATTTCACTCGAAGCCGGAATACTAAACTAGTTACCGTCCACAGTGGAATCAGCGACTGGGGTGAAGTCGTAACAAGGTAACCGTAGGAGAACCTGCGGTTGGATCACCTCCTTTCTAGAGTACAAAGTAATAAGTCTCACAACTATTACTTCAATATATAAACTCAATTGATTCTTGTTTAGATTTCAAAGATTGATGATAAAGCTAATTGTTTATGGGGAATTAGCTCAGCTGGGAGAGCGCCTGCTTTGCACGCAGGAGGTCAGCGGTTCGATCCCGCTATTCTCCACCATTTATTAAGGGCCTATAGCTCAGCTGGTTAGAGTGCACCCCTGATAAGGGTGAGGTCACAAGTTCAAGTCTTGTTAGGCCCACCATAAAAAAGATTTGAATAAAGAAGCTTTAAAATCTAAAGCAAGTATATAAAATAGATTAAATATAAAATATAAACTCTATACTTAGATTTATTTTTTATCTTTAACTATAAAAGAATATACTTTAATAGATATAAGTAGCATATACATTATGCATTTATATTTATAATGAATTATGTTAATATATATACTTCCTTTAGGTTTTAAACCTAAATGTTCTTTTTAATTATCATTGTTAAGAGTCACAAGCAAGTTTTAATAAAAACAATTTTACAGGACTTGTTAAAGGATAAAACCTATTTATCTTTTCTTTAGTTTAACTTAACTTTTAGCTGTCTTTATTTCTATAAATAAAGAGAATATTAGATTTAAGGATTATAAATTAAAGACAAGTTTCAAACTCACAGCTTAGTTGAGACTAAATCATTTAGTTTTATATTAAGTGTTTGAATGCTTTCCGTCTTAAGATAAAGAAGTCTTATCATAAAAACTTTAACAAGGAAGTGATGCGTTTTAGAATCAATAATAAAAGGTAAAAAAGGTAAGCTACTAAGAGCGAATGGTGGATGCCTTGACTGGTAAAGGCGATGAAGGACGTACTAGACTGCGATAAGCTACGGGGAGCTGTCAAGAAGCTTTGATCCGTAGATTTCCGAATGGGTCAACCCAATGTATAGAGATATACATTACCTATATAGGAGCGAACGAGGGGAATTGAAACATCTTAGTACCCTCAGGAAAAGAAATCAATAGAGATTGCGTCAGTAGCGGCGAGCGAAAGCGCAAGAGGGCAAACCCAGTGCTTGCACTGGGGGTTGTAGGACTGCAATGTGCAAGAGGTAAGTTTAGCAGAACATTCTGGAAAGTATAACCATAGAGGGTGATAGTCCCGTATGCGAAAAACAAACCTTAGCTAGCAGTATCCTGAGTAGGGCGGGACACGAGGAATCCTGTCTGAATCCGGGTCGACCACGATCCAACCCTAAATACTAATACCAGATCGATAGTGCACAAGTACCGTGAGGGAAAGGTGAAAAGAACTGAGGTGATCAGAGTGAAATAGAACCTGAAACCATTTGCTTACAATCATTCAGAGCCCTATGTAGCAATACAGGGTGATGGACTGCCTTTTGCATAATGAGCCTGCGAGTTGTGGTGTCTGGCAAGGTTAAGCAAACGCGAAGCCGTAGCGAAAGCGAGTCTGAATAGGGCGCTTAGTCAGATGCTGCAGACCCGAAACGAAGTGATCTATCCATGAGCAAGTTGAAGCTAGTGTAAGAACTAGTGGAGGACTGAACCCATAGGCGTTGAAAAGCCCCGGGATGACTTGTGGATAGGGGTGAAAGGCCAATCAAACTTCGTGATAGCTGGTTCTCTCCGAAATATATTTAGGTATAGCGTTGTGTCGTAATATAAGGGGGTAGAGCACTGAATGGGCTAGGGCATACACCAATGTACCAAACCCTATCAAACTCCGAATACCTTATATGTAATCACAGCAGTCAGGCGGCGAGTGATAAAATCCGTCGTCAAGAGGGAAACAACCCAGACTACCAGCTAAGGTCCCTAAATCTTACTTAAGTGGAAAACGATGTGAAGTTACTTAAACAACCAGGAGGTTGGCTTAGAAGCAGCCATCCTTTAAAGAAAGCGTAATAGCTCACTGGTCTAGTGATTTTGCGCGGAAAATATAACGGGGCTAAAGTAAGTACCGAAGCTGTAGACTTAGTTTACTAAGTGGTAGGAGAGCGTTCTATTTGCGTCGAAGGTATACCGGTAAGGAGTGCTGGAGCGAATAGAAGTGAGCATGCAGGCATGAGTAGCGATAATTAATGTGAGAATCATTAACGCCGTAAACCCAAGGTTTCCTACGCGATGCTCGTCATCGTAGGGTTAGTCGGGTCCTAAGTCGAGTCCGAAAGGGGTAGACGATGGCAAATTGGTTAATATTCCAATACCAACATTAGTGTGCGATGGAAGGACGCTTAGGGCTAAGGGGGCTAGCGGATGGAAGTGCTAGTCTAAGGTCGTAGGAGGTTGTACAGGCAAATCCGTATAACAATACTCCGAGAACTGAAAGGCTTTTTGAAGTCTTCGGATGGATAGAAGAACCCCTGATGCCGTCGAGCCAAGAAAAGTTTCTAAGTTTAGCTAATGTTGCCCGTACCGTAAACCGACACAGGTGGGTGGGATGAGTATTCTAAGGCGCGTGGAAGAACTCTCTTTAAGGAACTCTGCAAAATAGCACCGTATCTTCGGTATAAGGTGTGGTTAGCTTTGTATTAGGATTTACTCCGAAAGCAAGGAAACTTACAACAAAGAGTCCCTCCCGACTGTTTACCAAAAACACAGCACTCTGCTAACTCGTAAGAGGATGTATAGGGTGTGACGCCTGCCCGGTGCTCGAAGGTTAATTGATGGGGTTAGCATTAGCGAAGCTCTTGATCGAAGCCCGAGTAAACGGCGGCCGTAACTATAACGGTCCTAAGGTAGCGAAATTCCTTGTCGGTTAAATACCGACCTGCATGAATGGCGTAACGAGATGGGAGCTGTCTCAAAGAGGGATCCAGTGAAATTGTAGTGGAGGTGAAAATTCCTCCTACCCGCGGCAAGACGGAAAGACCCCGTGGACCTTTACTACAGCTTGACACTGCTACTTGGATAAGAATGTGCAGGATAGGTGGGAGGCTTTGAGTATATGACGCCAGTTGTATATGAGCCATTGTTGAGATACCACTCTTTCTTATTTGGGTAGCTAACCAGCTTGAGTTATCCTCAAGTGGGACAATGTCTGGTGGGTAGTTTGACTGGGGCGGTCGCCTCCCAAATAATAACGGAGGCTTACAAAGGTTGGCTCAGAACGGTTGGAAATCGTTCGTAGAGTATAAAGGTATAAGCCAGCTTAACTGCAAGACATACAAGTCAAGCAGAGACGAAAGTCGGTCTTAGTGATCCGGTGGTTCTGTGTGGAAGGGCCATCGCTCAAAGGATAAAAGGTACCCCGGGGATAACAGGCTGATCTCCCCCAAGAGCTCACATCGACGGGGAGGTTTGGCACCTCGATGTCGGCTCATCGCATCCTGGGGCTGGAGCAGGTCCCAAGGGTATGGCTGTTCGCCATTTAAAGCGGTACGCGAGCTGGGTTCAGAACGTCGTGAGACAGTTCGGTCCCTATCTGCCGTGGGCGTAAGAAGATTGAAGAGATTTGACCCTAGTACGAGAGGACCGGGTTGAACAAACCACTGGTGTAGCTGTTGTTCTGCCAAGAGCATCGCAGCGTAGCTAAGTTTGGAAAGGATAAACGCTGAAAGCATCTAAGCGTGAAGCCAACTCTAAGATGAATCTTCTCTAAGCTCTCTAGAAGACTACTAGTTTGATAGGCTGGGTGTGTAATGGATGAAAGTCCTTTAGCTGACCAGTACTAATAGAGCGTTTGGCTTATCTTTAATAAAGCATCACTTCCTTGTTAAGGTTTTTAAGAAGACTTTGAATATAGATAATATTTAGAGTTTAATAGAAATCTTTCAAGTAGAGTTTGTATTAGAACTTGCTCTTAACATTGTTTTTTAAGTATTCTATATAAAAACTTATCAAAGATAAAAGATAAGAAAAGAAGAAAGAGAATAAAGAAAAAAGTAAAGAAATAAAAGATTAAGCTTTATTTTTTAAATTCAATCTTTCAAAGAATATTTAAATAACAATGTCCGTGATTATACAGATGTGGAAACGCCTTGCTCCATCCCGAACCAAGAAGCTAAGCACATCGTGGGTGATGATACTACGCCTTACTGGCAGGGGGAAAGTAGCTCATTGCGGACTTGTTAATTCTGCTTAACTTGCCTATAAAATTAATAATCAGTTTTTTTAGTTTGTAATTAAAAATTTATTTACATGTAAAATTGTATAAAATTTGGAAAGTGATACATGGAAAAATTTATTGAAAGGTTGCTTGAAGAAGATATTAAATTTGAAAAAGATGTGAATAATGGTTTGAGTGATATAAATATATTTGATGCTTTGAATATTGAAACAAAAGAAAATTATCATTCTAAATTTATAGCTTATTTAATTGATATAAATAAGGATCATTATCAAAAAAATTTTGCAAAGGTATTTTTAGAAAAACTTGGTAAGAGTTTAGTAAATACGAAATTTGAAAATTTAAACATAGAAGATATAAAAAGCGTAGAAACAGAAGCCTGCATAAAAGATAATAGAAGGATAGATATTTTAATAACATTAAGTGATAAAAGATATATTATAATAGAAAATAAAATTTATGCAAAAGATCAAAAAAATCAATTGAAAGATTATATTAATTTTGTAAGAAAAAATATCAAAAATATAAAAGATTGTTATAAAAACATATTGACTATATATTTGCATCAAGATGAGTGTGCTAGTCCTAGTGATTATAGTTTGGGAAATTTTACAATAAAGACAAATTTGATTAAAGATAAAAATGAAAATAATGTTAGCTATTATTTGAAGATGGATTATATATGGATTAAGGAATGGATTGATGAGTGTATAAAAATATATGAAGAAAAATCAATCAAAGATCAAAAATTTATTCTTGATATACAAAACATTATTTTTACTCTAAATCAATACAAAAGTATTTTACAATGGTATATGACAGATGAGTATACTCAAAGAGATGATGTACTAGAATTTATTTTTCAAAACAATATAAAAATGCAAAATTTAAAAAATGCGATGATTTTATATAGATATAACAAAAATAAATCAGAGCTTAAAAATTTAAATGAAGAAAACTATAAGAAAGCTAAAGATATTATCCAGCATAAATGGAGCAACATCTGCGAATATATAATAGAAGAATTTTTTGATAGTTTTGAACACAAGGAAATTAAAATAGGTGATATAACTTTTATCGGCAATAAAATAGAAGAAAATCGTGTTAATCATGGTGTGTTTATATTTTATCCTATTGATTATAAGAATGAAAGCATATATCCATGTCTATATATTTATTTTAAAAAAAATTACTATGATATTATTGGTTTGACATTTGAAATTTCAAATGATGATGAAGAAGATATAGAAAATGAAAAATATAAAGAATGTTTAAAATTATTTAAAGATGTAAAAGAAGAAAATGTTAGAAAATATCAAAATCACTATTATTGTGATAAATTAATAAACAATGAAAAATTAGAAGGAGAATACGCTTTTATTTATTGGTTGATTGAAAATCAAAATTCTAAAAAAGATTTTATTCAAATTTTAAATGATTTTTTTATTAAAAAACCTATACAGGAAGCATATAAAGGTATTAATGATATATTAAATTCTTAAAAAAATTTTATATAAAAGTAAAATTTAGTAAAATACAAAATATTTTTTATAAAGGTTAAAAATGCATTTCACTTTGCTAAATGAAAAAGATTTTTTCAACCCATACTACCGCAAAAAGCAAATCATGCAAAATGAATTTGATATATTTAACAAGGCTTTAATGCAATATCTAGAAAGACTTGAAAGTTCGCAAAGTGAAAATGAAGATTATCTTGTAGCTAATGCACTTAGTCCATTTTTAACCATGTTAAATTTCAAAACTCACATCAAAACCAAGCAAAAAGGCAAAAGTGAGATTGACTTATCCATCTCTAAAGATGAGTTTAGTAAAGACTTAGAAGTTCTTATTGAGGCTAAAAAGCCAAATTCAAAAGAATTTATCACTCATACAAAGGTAAATTCTAAAGCCTTACACGAGACTATTTTATATTATTTTAGAAATAGAGAGTATAGTTTTAGCTTAAAATTTATTATCATCACAGATTTTTATAAATTTTACATTTTTAAAATTAGTGAGTTTGAAGAGCTTTTTTATAAAAATCCAAGTTTTAAAAAACTTTTTGAAGAATTTTGTAATCCAAATTCACTTTTCAAAGGTAATACTGAAGAATTCTATAAAGAAGTAGCCAAACTCATAGAAAATTCCAAAGAAAACTTAAAAGGCTTTTTGATTGACTTGACGTTTTTAAAAGACAAACAAAAATCAAATTTTAAAAACCTAGCAAGTATTTATAAAACTTTTCATAGAGACTTTTTGCTAAGTGAGTTTAACCCCAACGATGCAAATTCACTCAACAACGCTTTTTACAAAGAACTTTTATACATCTTAGGGCTTTGCGAAAGTAAACAAAACTCAAAACTCATCATCGCAAAAAGCGAAGAAAGCAAAGAAGAGCAAGGAACTTTCTACACCGCTATAAACTCTAAGCTTAAAGAAGAAAATTTTGAAACCATCTTAAAACTTTTGATCTTATGGCTTAATCGCATTTTGTTTTTAAAGCTTATAGAGTCAAATTTGGTGCGTTTTAATGATGATAAAAATTTGAAATTTTTAAATTTCAAAAAAATCCCTGATTTTGACAAGCTTAGCGAACTTTTCTTTGAAGTTTTAGCCAAAGAAAAAAGCACGCGAAAGAAAAGCGAATTTGCTTATCTGCCTTATCTAAATTCTTCTTTGTTTGAAAAACAAAGCATAGAAAACACGCTTGAAATTTCAAGCTTAAGTAATGACTTAAAGCTTTTTTACTATAAAAACACCGTGCTAAAAGATGATAAATGCAAGGCTAAAAAAGGACAAGTGGGGCTTTTAGAATACTTGTTTGAATTTTTGGATAGTTTTGATTTTGGTAGCGATGATGAGCAAAGCGAAATTTTAAGCCAAAAAGAACTCATAAGTTCAAGTGTTTTAGGAAATGTGTTTGAAAAACTCAATGGCTACAAAGAAGGAAGCTTTTACACGCCAAGCTTTATCACTTCTTATATGTGCAAAGAAAGCATCACAAAAGTTGTGCTTGATAAATTCAACGCTCAATTTGATCTTGATGCTAAAGATATAAGCGAACTAAGAAAGTCTTTAAGAAAAGAAGACAAAAAAGCACAAAAAGAGCTTTTAAACTCTATAAAAATTTGCGATCCTGCGGTGGGAAGCGGGCATTTTTTAGTTTCTGCTTTAAATGTTATGCTAAGCATTTATGATGAGTTAAATCTTTTTGATGAAGAATTTTATCTAGAAGTGCAAAACGATGAAATTCTCATCACGGGTAGAAAAGGCGAGTTTATAGAGTATAAACGCCCAAGCACGCCTAAAGATAAAGCCCATCTTATCCAGCAAGAACTTTTTCATACCAAAAAAGACATCATAGAAAACAACCTTTTTGGAGTCGATATCAACCCTAACTCATGCGAGATCACCAAGCTAAGGCTTTGGATAGAGCTTTTAAAACACAGTTTTTATCAAAGCTTTGATGATGAAAATTATCACGATCTTAAAACATTGCCAAACATCGATATAAACATAAAATGCGGAAATTCTTTGGTATCTTACTTTGAAACAGGCAAAAGCCTAAACCACTATCCTAACATCAAAGAACGTATGGGCAAATACAAACGCATAGTAAAAGACTATAAAGAAGGCTTTTACACGGATAAAAGCCACATCAACCAAGAGATAAAAAATCTCAAAATTTCTTTTAAAAATTTCTGCTTTGCAGATAAATTTAAAAAAGAAATGAAAAGCTTTAACGATAAATGTGAAAAATACTCTAAAAAATACGGAAATTTCTTAGCCGTAGATGATGAAAATTTGAAATTCTTTGTTAGTGCGAATTTGACTCTTTTTGACTTTGATGAAAAAGAAGCCACAAAAGAATTTGCAAATCTTAAAAAAGAATACGACAATATCTTCAACCTAGAAAGCAATCATCCTTTTGAATGGCGTTTTGAATTCCCTGAAATTTTGGACGATGATGGAAATTTCAAAGGCTTTGATCTCATCATCGGCAATCCACCTTATATAAGACAAGAAGAGCTTAAAGAACTCAAGCCCCATTTAGCTAAAAATTATAAGGTTTATAAAGGCACGAGCGATATTTATACTTATTTTTATGAACTAGGATTTAATGTTTTAAAAGATAGGGGGGGGTATTGAGCTATATCACTTCTAATAAATACACGCGTGCAGGATATGGGGAAGCTTTGCGTGAATTTTTGCTTAAAAATGTTAAGTTTTTAGAATACACTGATTTAAACGGCATAAAAGTTTTTGATAGTGCTACAGTGGATACTTCCATACTTTGTTTTGAAAAATCAAAAAGCAAAGATAATAAATTCAAATACCTTGCCCTAAGCAATGAAATTTTAAAAACTTGTGCTTATAACATCGGCTTATATAAGGACTTTGCAGAATTTTCGCAAAATTCTTTAAGCAAAGAAAGCTTCACTTTTAGCGATGAGAATACTAGTGCCTTAAAGGCTAAGATAGAACGCATAGGAACTCCGCTTAAAGAATGGTATGGGCTTAATATATATCGTGGAATTTTAACAGGCTATAATGAAGCCTTTATCATCACCACTGAAAAAAGAAATGAAATTTTAGCAAATTGCAAAGATGAAGCCGAAAAAGAACGCACCGCTAAACTCATACGCAAAATGCTACGCGGACGTGATATAAAAAGATATAGTTATGAATGGGCAGGACTTTGGGTGATAGGAACTTTTCCAAGTTTAAAAATCGATATAGAACAATATCCTGCTTTAAAGCAATATTTATCTCAATTTTTACCACGCATAGAACAAAGCGGAGAAAAAGGTTGCAGAAAGAAAACTAGCAATAAATGGTTTGAAACTCAAGACAATATCGCTTATTATGAAGAATTTGAAAAAGAAAAGATAGTGTATCCTGAAACAACTCAAGGAGCATATTTTGTCTATGATAATAAAGGAATTTTTTTAGAAAAAACAGCTTTTTTTATAGTCTGTGAAAATTTAAAATATTTACTAGGATTATTATCATCAAATTTAATTACATATTATTATAAGAATTTTTCTCAAGGTTGCAAATTAGGGACAAAAGGTTATCAATATAACAAACACGCTCTAGAAAATTTACCTATACCAAAAATAAATTCTAAAAATCAAAACATAGTCGATGAGCTTATAAATTTAGTCGATGAAATTTTAAAAGCCAAAGAACAAGACAAAAACGCAAACACCCAAGAACTAGAAAACAAAATCAATTCTTTGGTTTATAAACTTTACAATCTCACCGAAGAAGAAATAAAAATCATAGAAGGGAAATAATGGAAAGAAATATACATAATATCGAACTAGAAATACCAAATAGCGGTATTTTTATAATGGGTTTAGAAAATGAAAATTTAATTATTTCTTTAGATTTAGCTAAGTTTGAATGTAAGAAAAAATTAAATGCTGGAGAATTAGCTAAACCATTGCACCCATATATCATTTATGAAGTTTTAGAAAAAAATAATAAAAACAATTTTAATGATGTAAAAATTATAGATAAAATAGAAGATGAAAATAATATTATCTATTATTTTAATTTCAGATTGATATTAAAAGAAAATGAAGACAATAAAAACAAAGAAGCGCTAAAGACGCTCTCATTTATGCAAAATTTTATTCCTGCTTATTTTTTTTCTTATCAAATTATAGGAGATTCCAAAGCTATTCCTAAAAATGTTCTTGAGTATTTAAAAAATAGATATGGTTATGAAGGGAAAAATTATAAAAGTATTTTTAAGAAAGAAGTTTATATAAATTGTAATTGCTTTGAAAGATTAAATTTTTCTCATTGCGAATTTGAATCCAAAGTATCTTTGCGTTTTTTAAAAGATAATAAATATAAAGAATTTCACAATGGAGTTGATTTTTCAAATTGTATCTTTAAAAATGAAGTTGATTTCAGTTATTTTGCATCAGGCACACCATTGCCTGATAATAAATACTATAATAATGCGCAAAATACATTATTTAAAGATTGTATTTTTGAGAATAAGGTTGATTTCCATAATTCTAAAATTACCAATAATATTTATTTTAACAATGCTCACTTTAAAGATTATGTTGATTTTCACGAGTGTGAATTTGAAAAAACAGCTAGTTTTTATGGGGTGAGATTTGAAAAAGTTCCAAATTTCAGTGCTTGTTATTTTAAGGAACCAAAAGCTGTAAATTTAACAAATGTAAATATAGACAAATTAGATTTTAAATCATTAGAACAATATATAGAAGATAATTATAAAGATGAAAGTTACAAAAACGAAACCAAAGGAATACAAGATGAAAAAGAGATTTTTAAAATTCAAAACGAACACCAATTAAGATATGCCAAAAATTTAAAAGACTCTTTCAGGGTTATAAAAGATGTTTTAATTACTCAAAACAATAAATTAGAAGTTCAAGAATGGCATAAATTAGAACTTTATGCGAAAGAGAAAGAATTGGAAATTCAATTAAGTAAAAATAAAAATGACAATTTAAAAAAAGAATCTAAAAATCAAGTATATAATCCTAAGGATTATGAAAAATTTAATTATTCAAAAATTATACCTCTTATAATATTTTTATTAAAAATAATTGGACATTTATCTGTAAATATATTAATATTTGTTGAGTTAGTTTTGGTCGCTCCATTTTTTACAATAATGTTTTATTGTGTTTATGTTGTATTTTTTATATATAAAATTTTGACATTTATTCTAAAACCATTTTATCCTTTAGATATAAATAAATTTATAATCTTTTGGAGGATAAAATTTAATAAAATTAAAAGAAAATTAATAGTTTCCGGAAGAAAGATGCTAGATTTTACTTTGTGGTCTGATTGTGTTTTGTTACAAGTTTATAGGAATACTAGCAATCACCATACAAATTTCTTAAAAATTTTAAATTTTACAATTTTAATGATTTCATTGTATGCTTTTATGGGTTTTGTATTTTCAAAAACCATAAATTTTATATTATCCCTTAATTCAGTATCGATAATTATAGCAAGCTATATTATTTTGCTTGTATTTGCTTTAATGCTTGTTAATGTTAAAAAACAATTGTATCAATATGCCGTTATTTTGATTTTTATGCTTTGTGGTGCTTTTACAATATCTATGATATTGTTTTTATCATCAGAGTATATTTCAATTTTTTGCTTTTTGATTTATTTTTTAGGCGTATTGATTTTTTATCTTTTTTTTATTTGTAAAATTAAATTATTTATTTTTCTTGTGAGATTTTTTGCTTATATGATTTTTATTGCAACGATTATAACAAAACCACAATTTATAAATCCTTTTACAGGTGTATTTTCATCAGATAAGCTTTATGAAAGTCAATTTGAAAAAAGTTTAAATGATTTAAATGCGAGTGCTATTGTAAATCTAGCAAGCATATTGCAAAATGATTTTAATCTCCATTTAAAAGATCAAAATATTTCTTTTACAGAGTTAAATTCAGCTAAAGCTTTGATAATAGCAAATAAAGAAAAATTAAAAGAAATTTTATCTAAAGTGTATAATGATAAATATGTAAGTGATTATAAAAAGGTTTTAAATGAGCTAGAAAATAACACATCAAATGTAAAAAATATCATAGAAGAGATAGACAATAAAAACAACAATAGCGTTGTATCTGCTCAACTTAATAAATTTTTAAAATTAAATTTTAGTCAAGAAATAGATATTTTATATGCGATAAAAAGTAATTTTTCTATATCTGAAAAACTATCACCTGAGCAAATGGCTCTTTTTGATCAAAAAGACAGTCAAGATAAATTAAAAAGTGTCTTGGCTCTTTTGAAATTTAAATCAAGTTTTGAAGGGATTTTAAAGATTATAAATCAAGACGAGATTACAGAAAACACCATAAAATCTACTAGTGTTTTATATGGCATTATCCTTTTGCTTTGTATTTTCTCACTCCAAAAAACCGCACGAAAAAATTCCATAGTGCCAAGCTAAGCTTTAAAGCTTAGCTTGAAATTTTATCATCAGTCCTTTAAGTAGTATTCTATAGTAGAAACCACTCTTATGGTTTTGATATAAGGGGTGTTTTTATCCCTGTTGCTGATGCTAAATTGTCCTTGATAAGCCTTTTTTATCTTGCCTAGATGGCTGTTTGAGTCTTGTGCGAATTTTATTGCTGCGTTTCTAGCATTGAGCGTTGCTTCTTCTATCATTTGTGGTTTTATCTCATTTAGCTTGGTGTAAAGGTATTCTATATCATAATCATCGATTTTTGTTACTATGCCAAATTTTGCAAGACTTGAAATGTTTTCTAGTATGCTTTTTCCAAGCTTTACATTTTGAGTATAGATGAGTAAATTCGCAGTGCCTATGTATCGGTATGCAGCTTGAGTGTCGTTGCTATAAGGATCGCTTAAACGATCTATGATATTTGGCGAGTTGTAGCTGATCTCATCTTCTTTTACGCCTTGTTCTTTTAAAAATTTGATGATATTTTCTTTATCTTGTTCTAGTTCTTCGTATAAATTTGTAAGATTGTTGTTTGATCTTGTGAATTTTATAGGAAGTATCAAAGTATCCGCTTCGACTTCTTTTTGACTTAAACCCTTTACGCTTACACTTCTTTCAAGTGTTTTAAAATCGCTTAAAGCCTTGTTAAATCCAAAAGCTAGAATCAAACTTGCTAAAACTATGGCTAAAGCCATAAAGATATTATTTGTTTTCATTTTTTCTCCTTTATTTTGATTAGAAAATATATCATATTTGCAACCAATACGCAAGCACACATTACAAAAGCAAGGATTATCGGCGTATTTGCGTTAATAGCCCCAACCACAAAAGAAATAAGCCCTGCAAAACCAAATTGCACCGTTCCAAGCACCGCAGAAGCAGTTCCGCTATGTTCTTTAAACCTTGCCATAGCCAAAGTCGTGGTATTGGGTGCGATGAAACCAAGCATAGCGATACTTGTAAAAATACTAAGTTCAAAAAGCAAGAAATTTGGATGAAAAAAGGCATTTGCAAGTAAAATCACAGTCGATATAAACATTATCATCAAAGCTTTTGCCAAAATTTTTTCGCTTTCGTATTTTAAAACCAATCTTGCATTGATATTTGCACAGATGACAAAACCTAAAGCATTTGCCCCAAAAAGCAAAGCAAATTTTTGCTCACTCAAGCCAAAAAACTGCGTAAAAACAAAGCTTGATCCTGTGATATAAGCAAACATCGCCGCCAAAGCAAAAGAAGCACATAGTATATAAACTAAAAAGCGTTTATCGCTTAAAACAAATTTGTAGCTTTTCATCGCTTCATGATGGGAAAATTTTTTGTTTTTAAGATGAGGTGCGGACTCTTTTAAACCAAAAAGTATCATCAAAAAAAGTAAAATTCCTAAAGCAAACAAAGTCGCAAAAATACTATGCCATGAAAAATACTCTAGCAAAATTCCCCCAAAAGTTGGCGAAAGCATAGGAGCAAGAGAACTAAAAACCATCATCAAAGCAAAAATCCCTGCAGCTTCTTTGATCTCAAACAAGTCATTGACAATAGCCCTTGCGATAACCACACCTGCACAACCCCCAAGTGCTTCAAAAAATCTCAAAGCGATAAAAGCATAAATATCATCGATAATCACACAAAACAAACTCGAAACGATGAAGAAAAATATCCCCACCAAAGCTGGAATTTTACGCCCAAAAATATCACTTAAAGGCCCATATATAAGCTGTCCTAAAGCAAAAGCGATAAAAAAACTTGCGATACTAAGTTGGGTTAAAAAAGAATTAGTTTGAAAACTTTGCTCCACATGAGAAAGTGCAGGCAAATACATATCTGTAGAAAGTGGTGCTATGCTTGACATCAAAGCAAGGATAACGATGAGTTTAAATTTAGCAAAGCCGTGAATTTTGGTGTGTTTTTGCATTTGTAATCCTAATTATTTTAAAAGAATGATTTTAACGAGTCAATCTTAGAATAATCTTTGTTTTTCTATGTTAAATTTAGGGAAAAATTCTAAGGAAATTTTATGCAAAATTTAAACCAAAATGAACAAATCAAATGCCCAAGTTGTGGAAGTTTTATCGATATTAGCACTGCTTTATATGTTCAAATTTTAGATAAAGCCAAGCAAGAAATGCTAAAACAAAAAAAAGAATTTGATGATGAGGTAAATGCTAAAAGAGCTGAATATACCAAAGCTTTAAATGATTTAAAAACTCAAAAGATAGAACAAGAAAAACTCATAAACGAGCAAGTAAGCCAAAAGCTTCTTTTAGAAAAGCAAAAATTTGAACAAGAACTTCTCACACAAAAGCAAAATTTCCAAAAAGAATTCAGCGAGAAATTTAACAAAGAGCATGAAAATGAAATGAAAATCATGCAAGAAGAACTCGAGAAAAAAAGCAAAGAACTTAGCGAGTTTTTAAGCATAAAGGCTGAAAATGAAAGGTTAAAAAGAGAGCAAAAAGAAAATGAAGAAAGATTGAAATTTCAAGCCAAAGAAGAGGCTTTTAAAGAATTTAAAGAACAAGAAAGCAAAAATTTGGAATTTGAAAGAGAAAAAATGCGTCTTGAATTTCAAAAAAGTACTCAAGAGCAAGATCTTAAATACAAAGAACTAGAAACGAATTTTAAAAGTGTAGCTCAAAAGCTAGAAGACGCACAACGCAGGATAGAACAAGGCTCACAGCAACTCCAAGGCGAAGCAGCCGAACTACTCATAGAAGAATACATACAAAGTGAGTATTTAAGCGATGAAGTAAAAGAAGTGCCAAAAGGCGTAAATGGAGCTGATTGTCTGCATATAGTAAAGGATAATTTTGGAAATATTTGCGGAAGTATTTTGTATGAGAGCAAACGCACTAAAGAATTTAATAAAGAATGGCTTGATAAGCTTAAGCTAGACAGCATAGCCGCAAAAAGTGATATAGCGGTTTTGATCACAAAAACTATGCCAAAAGATAAAGAAAAAACGCATTTTAAAGAAGGAATTTTGATCTGTACTTTTAATGAATTCAAAGGTGTTTTAGCAGTGCTTAGAGAAAGCATTATAAACGCTTATAAACTCAAAAATGCTTTACAAAACAAAGATGAAAAAAATCACATTTTATACGAATACTTAAATTCCAAGGAATTTAATACGCAAATCACTTTTATACTTAAAACTTATCAAAATATGAAAGAAGAATTAGAAGCTGAAAAAAGAGCTTTGCAAAATATATGGAAAAAAAGAGAAAGAGCTATAGAAAATCTAAGTTTTAATTCCACTGCCATAGTGAGTTCTTTAAATGCGATATTTAGCGACTTACAAGGTGGAAATTTGATAGGCGAAGAAGGGATTAAAAGTCTTGAAAATTTAGCAAAAGATGAGGATTAATTTTGGGCTAAGCCCAAAATTAATCATTCTCCTGGGAAGTGATTTGGATTTTTCCAAGGTCCGTATTTTACTTTTATGTATTCTTTAGGGTCTAAATTTTGTTGCGGTGAGGCAAAATACTCAGGTTTTAATGATGGGGATTTGCTATAAGCTGTATCAAGTCCTGCACGATTTTCTGTAGTGGTTATAGGCATTCTTACAAAACCTGTATTGACATAAGCTGCTATATCTAGTGCATCTTCATCGCTTAATATAGGATTATCCGCACTCGCACCAAAAGGCATGGCTGATTTTAAAAATCTTGCTAAAAATGGTATCATAGCCATGTGTCCACCATCAGGATAGATAAGTAAAGATGGATATAAATGTCCGCTACCTTGTTCGTAATTATCATTTTTTACCCCAAGTCCTCTTTCGCCATGGCAAGCAACGCAATTTTCTTCAAAGAGTTTTTTTCCACGCACAGGGTCAGCTGGGCGATTTGGAAAATTCATCTTAGCAAAAAAATCTCCTTCAAGCTTTACGCCGTCTTTGATACCATAAGCTTCTTTTAGCCATTTAAAATAAGCTAAAATTGCTTTCATTTCTTTAGAATCATTAGGAAATCTATGAGAGTCAGTTCCGCCCATTCCGCGAATTCTATCTTCAACAGAGATGATTTTCATCGTTTCTATGTCAAGTCTTGGATAATTGTTTAGGATATTTAAAAATGGAATAACATATTTTTTTGTCCCTGGCAAACCATTGCCGTCATTGTCCATGTGACAGGAAATACAATTTACTTCGTTGCTTGTCTTTTTTAGCTTGCTATAGGGTCCTAGAGTACTTTCTGTCTTGCTTAAAAGCTCTATGCCATAACGGATTAAATCCCCTTGCTTGCCTTTTGGAACATCATTGATGCTTAAATTTTTATTTGGCCATTCTTGCACAGGTCTTTTGGAAAGTTCCTTAAAATACTCTACTCCTTCCTTGTCGCTTAATTCTTCTCCTACTTTGTAATCACTCACGCTTTTAGCACTAAGACTCAAACTAAGACATAAACTAAGCAATAAAATGTGTTTTTTCATGATTTTCCTCCTTTTTATTTGCAGTTCAAATTGATTTTAGTGTATTTTTTCTTAAATATTAAGCATAATAAGAATAATTTAAATAAAATTAAATTTTAGAGTGTTACTAAAAGTAATATATTTTTAAAGTATATAATTAATATTTATTAAAATTTTATGATATTAACTTTATGTTAATTATTTAAATAGTTTGTTTTTTATAGAGTTTAGATTTTCTTCTAAATTTTTGAAATTGTTTTCAAAATCTTTTTTTATATCTATAAAAAAAGGATTGCTTAAAGTAGCGATAAGATAACGATTTTCTTTAGAAAAGATATGATTTAAAGTGAAATTTTTATCTGTAAGTTTGATATAAATTTGCTCTTCATTTTCAAAGCTAGGATTTTTGTTTGCACTTAAAATTTCGAGCAAAATTCCGCAAAAAAAGCGTTTATTTTCGTCCAAAAACTGAATATCATAAATTTTAAAATCCTTAAATTCAAAGCAGTTTTGACTTTTAAATTCTTTCAAATCCTTTGTAAGTCCTAATTTTAAAAAGTCTTTTTGGCTTAAACTTTGCTTTTTAAATTTTGCCCCAAAACGACGTAAAAATAAATTTAAAGCATTAATTTGTAATTCTTTTTGTGCGAGTTTTAGTTTTTTGGCTGTAAAACGAAAGAAAAAAACACCTACAAAAACAGCTAAAATTACTGCGATTAAGGCATCTCTTATAAAAACAAAGGCTAAAAAACCTACAAGTAAGGCTTCGATAATGCTTAGGAATTTTAAGATTCCTAAGCGTTTAAGTATATAAAGTCTATTATTTTCTAAGCTTTTTAAATCCATTAAGATTTTGCTTTTTCCATTCTTTTTCTTTGAGTTGGGTCAAGATAGCGTTTGCGAACACGCACATTTACAGGTGTAACTTCTACAAGTTCATCTTCTTCTATCCACTCTAAAGCTCTTTCAAGACTTAATTTTCTAGGTGGCACAAGTTTGATTGCATCATCGCTTCCACTTGCTCTTACATTGGTAAGATTCTTTCCTTTGATAGGATTAACATCTAAATCATTTGGACGAGAGTGCTCACCTATAATCATACCGGTATAAACTTTAGTTTGAGGCTCTATGAAAAGTACTCCACGCTCTTGAAGGTTAAACAAAGAATACCCTAAAGCCACGCCATTTTCCATAGAAATTAACGCTCCATTATTACGCTTTTCAACCGCACCGCTAAAAGGACGGAATTCTAAAAAGCTATGATTCATCACGCCTTCGCCTTTGGTATCAGTTAAAAACTGACTTCTAAAACCTATAAGTCCGCGTGCTGGAATTTCAAACTCAAGTCTTGTTTGTCCATCGCCTGTTGGTGCCATGGTTTTCATTTCAGCTTTTCTTTTGCCAAGTTTTTCTATTACCGCACCACTAAATTCTTCAGGCACATCGATAACTAAATGTTCAAAAGGTTCTGTTTTAACTCCATCTTCAACTTTTACGATAACTTCAGGTCTTCCCATGCAAAACTCAAAACCTTCACGACGCATATTTTCAGCTAAAATAGTGATTTGAAGTTCGCCCCTACCGCTTACTTTAAATTTACCTTCTCCTGTGCTTTCGTATTTCATAGCAATATTAGTTTTCATTTCAGCTTCTAAACGTTCAGCGATTTTATTTGAAGTTACATGTTTTCCTTCAGTTCCTGCTAATGGTCCATCATTTACAGAAAATACTATGCTTAAAGTCGGCTCTTCAATGTGTAAAGGATCAAGTGGCATAGGATTGTTTGGATCTACAACGCTATCACCCACATCTAAAGCTTCAAAACCTGCTATAGCTACGATATCTCCACTTCCTGCTTCTTCGATGTCCATTTTTTCTAAGCCCATAAAGCCAATGAGTTTTGAAATTCTACCATTTACCTTGGTACCATCAGCTTTTGCAAGCATTACGCTTTGGTTTTTCTTCACAACCCCATTGAAAATTCTAGCAATGCCTATTTTACCTACGAAATTATCATACCCCAAAGTGAAAACTTGAAGCTGCAAAGGATTTTCATCACTACCACTTGGAGCTGGAACGCGTTCAAGTATGGTTTTAAAAAGTGGCTCCATATTATCACTTTCATCGTTTAGATCAAGCTTAGCATAACCATTTTTTGCTGCAGCATAAACTATAGCAAAGTCAAGTTGCTCATCGTTTGCATCTAGGGCTACAAAAAGATCAAAAATTTCATTGATCACTCTTTCAGGATCAGCAGCTGGTTTGTCTATTTTGTTGATTACAACTATAGGTTTAAGCCCTAAAGATAAAGCTTTTTTAACCACGAATTTAGTTTGTGGCATAACGCCTTCTTGAGCATCTACTAAAAGCAAAACTCCATCAATCATTTTTAAAACACGTTCTACTTCTCCGCCAAAATCAGCATGCCCTGGAGTATCTATGATGTTGATTTTTGTACCTTTGTAATTGATCGCTGTGTTTTTTGAAAGTATGGTAATACCGCGTTCTTTTTCTATATCGTTGCTATCCATAACGCGTTCTGAAATTTGTTCTCTTTCGCTAAAGGTGCCTGATTGTTTTAACAATTCATCTACCATAGTGGTTTTACCATGGTCAACGTGAGCTATAACTGCTATATTTCTAATGTTTTCCAAATTTTCTTCTCCAAAGCTAAATTTTTAAAAGCTTAAATTATACAAAAATTTAACTTAAACTACAAAGTATCAAAACTTGGAACACTTCTTGCTTTAAAAACTTATGAAATTAAAATTTTAAAAAGGAAGTTAAAATGTCAAAACCATTAAATGAAGAGATTTTTGTTGAATTTAAAAGTGATTTAGCTGAAAGAAAAAATGAAGTTTTGCTTCAAGTTTTAGAGCTTTTAGAAACTTTTAGATCAGATGAAAACGAAAAAATGGCAAGAATTTCAAGTGAGCTTACAGAAATTTTAGAAAATGAAGAAAATTTAGAGAAAATTTTAAATGCTAAAAATTTAGAAGAGCTTTTAAATATCTTAACTGCTTTAAATGAAGATAAGATGATTAAAGTATATGAAGATTCTTATTTGAAAGAAAAATTTCCTAATGTAATGGTAGATAAATTTTTAAAATAATTTTTTGAAGGAAAAGTGATGTCAAATTTAGCTCCGCAAAATGATGTTTTAAATCTTACGCCGAGTAAAACTTCTACTACTAGCAGTTCTTTTAGTAAAACTAGTAAAAATAAAGAACATGAAAGTAGTGATAGTAAAAATTCAACTCAAGATGATACGGAAAGTTTTTTAAATTCTTTGCTTAATTCTATCAATGAAACCAATGAATTTTTACCTGATCATATGAAGATCAGTCAAAAAGAAGTTGTTAATGAAGCGATGAGCAGACTTCAAAAAGGAGCTTTTGATGAGAGCGATAAGATAAGCATTTTCGAATCTGCTTCTTTTATGCAAATTCTTTCTTTGTTAGATAAGCTAAAAACAGATACAGCAGATGTTAAACTAGCAAATCTTTCTACTCAACTTTCAAGTCTTATTAAAACAGAGGCTAATTTTAATGCTTTAAAAGGTGCATCAAATCTTAGTGAGCTTTTGGACATAGCTAAAGATCTGGGCTTAAATGTAAAAAATATTAAAGTAGATCGTCTTCTTGATCTTAAAGCAACTTTTCCAAATTTAGATAAGGCTGATTTTTTTAAGGGTGCTGTGGATAATGTTTTTAAAGAAATCATCAATAATAAAATTTCCAATGTGAGTAAAAATTTAAATCACAATTTAGAAAATACAACTCATACTACAAGCACTCATTCTATGCAAAAAACAAATTCTAAAGATAGCGGTTCTTTGCTTTCTCAAACTTTAAAAAATTTAGATTCCATACTTTCATCCAAAGAAAGCAAACACGAAAAAAACGATAAAGTTAAATCAAAAATAGAAGAAGATACCACAGATGCTAAAAATACTTTAAAAAATATCAAAAATGATGAGTTTGCAAAAAATTTAACAGAAGAGTTAAATATAAAAGATAAAAAAAACCAAGATAATTTAAATAAAGAAAGCAAAGACTTAAACAAAGATTTTAATAAAGAGTTAAATAAAAATCAAGAAAAAAACAATTTAAATCAAGAAAATATACAAGATCAAAATAAAAATTTAAAGAACAATGATCAAAATTTAAATCTTGATAAAAATTTAAATAAAGAAATTGTTAAAGATACTCAGAAATTAGTTTCAAATTTAACACAAAAAGATTTTAATCTAAATAAAGAGCCTAAAAACAACAACAAAGAAAATAAAGATATAAAACAAAATTTCTTTGATCAAAAATTAAATTTTGAAAATTTAAATAAAACTCAAGTAGTTCAAAACAAAGAGAATAATGCAAATTTTAATAATAATACTACTAATAAAGAAACTTTTACTCAAGAGCAAACAAAAACGCACAGTGAAAATGTAGATAAAAATAGCTTAGATGAGTTAAATTCTTTAGTCAAAGATTTAAATAAAGTAACACAAAACAATGCTCGCAATATCACTCCTAAAGAAACTTTGCAGTATTTTTCACAAGATTTAAAAGAGGCTGTAGATCAATATAAAGCGCCTATTACTAAACTTAGTATCACTCTAAATCCTAATAATCTTGGAGAAGTGGAGGTAACTTTGATACAAAGAGGTAATAACCTTCATATCAATTTCAACTCCAATACCAATGCAATGAATTTGTTTATCCAAAATCAAGCCGAGTTTAAAAATTCTCTTGTAAATATGGGATTTACTGGACTTGAAATGAATTTTAGTGATCAAGGTAAAAGAGAGCAAAATCAAAATCAAGGAAAAAATCGTAGTGGATATGGTTTTAAAGATGCTTTAGATGGAAAAAATGAAAGTGAAAAAGTCAATCTAGAGCTTGTTTTAGCGAAGTATTTTTAAATTGGAACACTTATTGCTTAAATAATAAAAAACTAAATAAAAAGGAGTTTATAATGATATCATCATCGGATTGGAATTTAAATACCACTGCTACAACTTCAGGTACTACTTCTTCAGGAAGTACTAGTGGAACAACTAGAACAGATTCAAGTAGTAGCTCAGGAATAGTGAGCAATCCAAACGCTACCTTAGATAAGGATGCGTTTTTAAAACTTCTTTTGATAGAGCTTCAACATCAAGATCCAACAGATCCTATGGATAGCGATAAAATGCTTACTCAAACTTCGCAGCTTAGCGCACTTGAAATGCAGCAAAATACCAATACAACTATGCAAAAAATGGTTGAAACTATGCAAAAGCTTTCTGATTCTTTTAGTACAAGTATGAGTACTTCAGCTTTAGGGGCTATTGGTAAAATGGCAACTGTTTCAGATAATAAAATCAAACTTACAGGTGCAGATGAGCTTATCGCTCTTAAAATGTATTTGCCTGAAGATTCTGATGAAAACGGTGTTACGCTAGAAATTTATGATAGCAATAATAAACTTGTTTTCAGTGAAAAAAGCGATGCTAAATCTATTTCTCAAGGTTTATTTACTATGGAGTGGCCAGGAAGAAATAACGATGGGGTTTATGCAGGTGATGGTGAGTACACTGTTAAAATGGTTTATAATAATAAAAATGGTGAAAAAATCACTGCAAATTACGGAACTTATCCTATCGAAGGTGTTGTTTTTAAAGATGGTGTTGCCTATGCAAAAATGGCTGGACAAGAAGTTCCTTTTGATGCGATACAAGAAATAACAGATTATAAGCTTGGTTCATCTTCATCTACTGGAGGAAGCGGTTCAAGTGGAGACTCAAGTGGTGGTTCAAGCGATGGAGATTCTTCTGGGTCTGGATCTACAGAAGATGGCGACAAAGAGGAAAAGGCATAAGCCATGATGAATTCATTTTATAATGGGATTTCTGGAGTAAAAAGCAATAGCTTTGGTATTGATATCACTGCTAATAACATAGCAAATGTCAATACCACGGGCTTTAAATACTCTGATGCTCAATTTAAAGATATTTTTTATACTACCATAACAACCCAATCAACCAACCCTGCTCAAGGTGGTTATGGTAGCGGTGCAGCATCTTCTCAAGTTGTTTTCGAACAGGGTTCTCCTGTTGCAAGTGATGGCGAATTTGATGTGGCTTTGCAAGGAAAAGGATTTTTTGGGGTTTTAGGGGCTGATGGCAATGCTTACTATACTAGAAATGGATCATTTAGAAGAGATGCCAATGGATATTTGGTAGATTCTTATGGAAATTTTGTTTTAGGAACAATGAATCCTGCTTTTACTGGTATTAACTATAGCGATAGAGTTGCTGGGCTTATGGGGGATTATCTTAACACAGGAACTCCGGTAAATAATGGTTTTACTGTAAATTCAAATAATTCTTTCAGTATAGGCACAACCGCTTCTCAAGGGGCTATTAAAGTACCTGTGAATATGTATTTACCTCCTCAAGTAACTCAAAATGTAAAATGGAGTGGAAGTTTAAATACTAACACAACAACAGAAGTAGTTAAAGTAGATCTTGATCCTAGTAAATTTAACATTACAAAAACTGAAGATGGAAAATATGTAGTTAGTGGTAGTGTTAGCAAAGAAGATGTGTTTAGTGCTAAAGCGGGTGATAGGATTATTTTAAATTTCACTGATGATAATGGCGTAAAAACAAGCTTTGAAGCGACTTTAGATGAAAATCTAAATTTTAAAAGTAACGAGCTTGATTTAAAAGGATTGGATGAAAATAGCATCAAGCTTGATACAGCTCAAATTTCAACAGAGCAACAAAAAGCCAATAAAGATATTTTAGAATCCCCTATTTATAATGCAGATGGAAGTAAAAGCACTTTAAGGGTTACACTTGAAAGAGTTTTACCGCAAGAAGGCGATAATATACAATATAAAGCTATTGCACAAATTTATGATTCTAATGGCAATGCCGTAGGCAATCCGACTGAAGGAAATATGGTTTTTGATAAAAATGGTGCTTTGCTTCAAAACAATATTACAAGCATTGCAAATCCAAATGGTGGAACAATTAATATTGATTTAGGTTCTCCTTATGATGCTAACAAGCCTGGTTCGGGTTATAGTGGGATTTATATTAAACAAGGCGTCGAAAAAAATGTAGTTACACAACAAGATGGTGTAGCTGAAGGGTTTTTTGAACAATATAATATATCCGATGATGGAAGTATTGTTGCGCAATTTAGCAATGGTAAAAATGCCATAGTTGGAAAGCTTGCTTTATATAATTTTATCAATGAGCAAGGATTAGTTGCTATGGGAGATAATATTTTTGCAGCAACGGCAAATAGCGGTGATGCAAGTTTTATTATGAAAGATGGTCAAGTTGTTAATACAGCTAAATTTAAAGGCGGATTCTTAGAACAATCAAATGTTGATTTAAGCGCAGAGCTTTCAAACCTTATCGTAACTCAAAAAGCCTTTGATGCAAGCTCAAAAAGTATCACTACAAGTGATCAGATGATACAAAAAGCCATTAATATGAAAAGATAATTCTTAGGAATTATCTTTTTCTAATTTTTCAAAAATAATTTTAATTTCTTCTATGTCGCTTTCGCTATAATTATGACTTGATTTAATATAACTTACTTGCTGTCCTTTTTCAAGATATAAAACCTTTTCATAGTCTTTTAAATTTATATGATGTTTTAGTTCAAGGTTGGTGTTTGTGTTAGGATAAAATTTTAAAAAATTATCCTCTCCGATATTTTCGGCTTTTATGTATATTTTTACATTGTAAACCATTTCATTTAAGAAATTTAATTTCGCATCAATTTGATATTTTAATTTTATAAATTTTTTATACGAAATGCTAAGATGATTGTATTTTTTTATGATATCGTGATAAAGATTTGAAAATTTCATTTCTATGGCGCTAGGATTTTTAGTCTTTTGAAGTTTGATGATTTTGATTTGATTTTTGATTAGATAATCATAGTAATTTTGCATTTTGCTTATGGTGTCATCAAGCTTACTTTTTATTTTAAGGCTTAGATTTTTAAGATTTTCGCATTCTGTATCTGAGTTGTTTTCAATAGAAACTAGTGGTGAAACTACGATATTGTTTTTAAATTTTATATTGTTTGTTATGATTAGATTTTTTCTTGGATATAAAGTATTATCCGTTAGTAAATTGCAAATATAAATATTTTCTGCTTCTATTTTTCCACCCATGCAGTTTTCAACAAATACATTTTTAGCTATAATTGTCCCATTTTCTAAATTTTTTATATATACAGTGTCAGCTTGCAAAGTTCCTTTGTGTGTTGTAATAAAAATATCTTGTGCAAAAATTTCGCTTTTTGCATGAGTTAAGCCTTTGATACTGATATTTTTTCCATAAAGTTTTGTTGCTCCAACATTCCCATTTACTTTTATATTTGAAGCTTGAACATTTACAATACCTGATTTAATAGCATCATCACTTATATCAAAATTAGTGATTTCTAAGTTTATATTTTCATCGGTATTTGTTTTGATTGAACCGGTTGTTTTAAGCCCTATTTGTGATAATTTTAAATTATTTGCGATGCAATATCCTGTATGATCTTTGTTTAAAAATCCATAATTGGCGCTAAAATATTTAATTCTATCTTCTAATTCTTCTGTGTAAATGCTTTCATCTTTTATGATAAAAGGATTATCAAGAAAGGCTATTGGATTTAAATGAAGTATCTCTCCTCTTAAATTTCGTCCTTCTTTTCCAAGAATTCTATAAATGTATTCAAAAAGTAGCTCATTTTTTTCAATAGGTTTACAGTAGTTTCCTTCATCATAGTTAATATTTTCGTCAAAACATTCTTCGTTAACATCTCTATGATAAATAATTTCATCACTTTTATGTTCAATCTTATCTACACCTTTGGCAATTTCAAGCTCTATTTCTTTAATAGATGGACTTTTTTGTATTGATAAGATAAAATCATCAATCTTATCAAATAAATTTTTATCAAGTCTTAAGATTAAAAATTTTTGTTTGATCATTATTTTGTAGATATTTTGCAAAATATCAAATTTTAAATTAGGGTAATATTTAAAATTTTCTGTAAGGTTGATACTGGCTTTTAGATGGGTTAGGTTGGAGTTGGATCTAAGTTTGACTGTAAAAGGAAAACTTTGGGTTTTTGGGTAAATTTCTATAAGAAATTTTTGCACTATGGTATTGTAGTTTTTTACAAAAAAATCATCTGCATAAAATAAGTCAAAATCCTTTCTTTCATAAGTTTTTGTTTTTGCTGGTTTTACACTAGAACACAGAAGTTTAAAATCTATAACTCTAAAATCAAGAATTTGTTCTGTGTTTGCTTGTTCATGATTTAAACTTTCAAAAGGATTGAAAGTTTCTAAGGTTTTTACTTGAAAATTCATCTATCCCCCCCCCCATATCATTTTTTTGAGTCGTGAAATGGTGATTTTGTAGTGCATCTTCAAAAATAGCATTGAATTTTTCGAAATTTTGATTCAAATCAAAATAATCCAAATGAACTAAAATTTGCCCACATTTTTCGCACTTTAAGGTATTTTCTTTGCTAACAAGCTCTTGATGTATAGTCTGTGGAACTGCATGGATACGCAAAGAACAATTGCAAATATAATCATGAGTTTTTTCAGCTCTTAGGTCTTGTTTGATTGATTTTAGTTTTATGTATTGTTCTAAGGTATAATGGATTTCTTGAAGGTGTAGGGTTTTTTTTGTAAAATTAGCTATCCATAAATCTTCATTAGCAAAATGATCTAAAATCCAATCTTTGGTTAATATGGAAAGTTCTTGAGACATTTTTACAATATCATTTGAGTGTTCTAAAAGCTCTTTAGTTTTTTCTACTAATATTTGATGAGATTTTTTATGTTCTTCAATCAAAGGAAAATCAATGCTTTCCATAAATTTTTCTTCATCTTTAAAATGAATTTTGATGTATTGAAATAGCTTTACAAGAATTTGTTTTAAATCATTTTTGTGTTGTGTATTATTATCTTGAATGTTTAGAGCTAAATCATTTGCAAGATTGGTAATTTCAAAAATTAGTTCGTGTTGTTTGTCTAATTGCATATTTTTAATGCTAAAATCTCTACTCCATTTAACTTTCATATTTTTTCCTTGCGATATAAATTATTTTTATATCGTATTTTTAGAGAATAAAATAATAGTTTTTATAAATAAATTTTAAAAAATGTATAAAATTTTAACCAATTTATTATTTATATATTATTTTTTTAGTTTTATAATTCTCAAGGCTTTTTAAGTATATTGTGATATAATTTTAGAGCCTTTTCTTAGACCTGTGCAATGCTATTTTTAAGCACCGCTTCAGGGTGGGAACACAGCAGAGCACTTGATTTTAGTGTGTGCCGCAGTTATCTGGGGAAGGGTTTTATTCATTTTAAAATTCCCTATTTATTTTTCAATCAGGCTAGCTTTTTTATAAATTAAAAATTTATTTAAAAATTATAATTTTAAGATTTATTAAAATATTAGTTAACTAGAATTTCATTACCAATATCAAAAGATAAACAATGGATAGAAAGAAAATTCCCTTGTTGGTGCTGCGTATTTTAATTGCAGCTGTGTTTTGGCCTATACCTACTCCTTGTAGGTTTGGAAGATAATTCTTGGCATTTTCTTGGGCTTTTTATTGCTGTGATTATGGCAGTGATTTTACAAGTAATGCCTTTGGGGCCTGTTTGTATGATAGCTATTGCCATAGTAGCTCTTAGTGGCATTACCACTACCCAATTGAAAATCTAAGTAAAATTTACACCAAAGCTACTTCGAAAACTTCTACGCAACAACTTATTGATGAGACTAAAATTTCCTTTAAATACTTCAGCACTTGATTTTTTATATCAAAAGAGCATAAGATGAAAAGGTAAATACTGCTATATCAAATTTAAAATCTAAAACGGGTATAAAAGACGCTTTAAGTGGTTTTTCAAATTCTCTTATTTAGCTTATAGTTATTCTATTATTGTGGCTCGTGGAGTTATTAAAACAGGACTTGGAGAGCATTTGGCTTATCATTTTATCAGTATTCTTGGTAAAAAAACCTTAGGTATTGCTTATTCTATAGCTTTTTGTGAAACTATTTTAGCTCCAGTTACTCCTTCAAATACTGCAAGAGCAGGGGCTATCATAAATCCTATAGTTCAAGTTATTGCAAGAAGTTTTAAATCCACTCCTGAAGATGGAACACAAAATAAAATAGGCACTTATCTTTCTTTGGTAAATTATCAAGAGCCAATCCTATTTCATCAGCTATGTTTATTACAGCTACAGCTCCAAATCCTTTGGTGGTTGATCTTATAGCACAAGCTACAAATTTAGAAGTGCATTTAACTTAGGGGTAATAGGCTTTAGGGATGTTTTTACCTGGTATAGCTGCTATGCTTTTGATGCCTTTGATGCTTTATTTTCTCTCTCCGCTAGAAATTAAATCCACGCCTAATGCTTCTACTTTTGCTAAAGATAAATTAAAAGAACTTGTAAAAATGAAAAATAGTGAAAAAATCATGCTCAGTGTTTTTATCTCGCTTTTACTTTTATGGGCTGGAGCTTTGGGCTAATTTCTCTTGATGCGACTAGTGTGGCTTTGCTTGGGTTGTCTTTGGTGTTGATTAGTGGAGTTTTAACTTTTGGGGAAGTTTTGGCTGAAAAAGCTGCTTGGAATACTTTAGTATGGTTTTCAGCTCTTGTAATGATGGCAACTTTACTTGGCAAACTTGGTGTTACACAGTTTTTAGCTGAAGCTTAAGGTGAATTTGCTTCTGCTATGGGACTTGGGGAAATTTCTATTATGATATTTTTAAGCCTTGCTTTTTTTATATACACACTATTTCTTTGCTTCTACTACAGCTCATATATCAGCAATGTTTTTTGTTTTTTATAGTGCAGCTTGCCAGGAGCACCACCACTTTTTTGTGCTTTTATTATGATAGCTTCAGGTAATGTTATGATGGCATTAACTCACTATGCAATAGGAACAGCTCCTGTTATTTTTGGAACAGGCTGTGTAACTCTTAAAAAATGGTGGAGTACAGGTTTTGTGATTTCCATAGTTGATATAGTAGTGATGATAGCTGTTGGGCTTGTTTAGTGGAAAATTTTAGGATTTTATTAATAATTTCTAGGAATTAATTCCTAGAAATTATTCTATAAAACCACTTGCTATGACTTTATCATGATCATAAAAGACTGCCATTTGTCCGCTAGCAAGTCCATAAACAGGATCTTTTAGGATGATTTTTGCACTTTTATCTTCATAAATTTCTACCTTGCAAGGTGTGGATTTTGAACGATAGCGGATTTTCACTTCGCAATCAAGCTCTTTAGCGTCTATAAAAAGATTGATATTTTTTAGGTTAAATTCACTGATTTTAAGTTCTTCTTTGGTTCCTACGATGATTTGGTTTTGCTTAGGATTGATTTTTAAAACAAAATGTGGTTCATGTGCCCCACGCACTTCAAAGCCCCTTCTTTTGCCTATGGTATAGTGCATATAGCCCTCATGTTTGCCTACCACTTTTCCGCTACTATCTAATACTTCTCCAGGAATTTTTGTATCCATAAACTGATCTAAAACTTGCACATAAGTATCTTCAACAAAGCAAATTTCAGAACTTTCCTTTTGGGTGGCAAAAGATTTTAAAACCTCTATAGTGGAAGCAAATTTTTTCACATCTTCTTTTTTCATTTCGCCTAACGGAAAAATAAGATATTTTAAAGCTTCTTTATCTGCGCTAGCTAAAAAATAGCTTTGATCCTTGCTTTCATCTACTGCGGTTTTTATTAAGTTGTTTTCAAGTCTTGCATAATGCCCTGTGGCAAGTTTTTCACAACCTAAACTTTTAGCAAATTCTAAAAGTTTTCCAAGTTTGATAAAACGGTTACATAAAGCGCAAGGATTTGGTGTTTTACCCTCTTTATAAGTATCCACAAAAGGCATGTAAACTTTGTTTTTAAAATCTTCTTGTAAGTCTAAAATATGATAAGGAATTTGCAAAAAGTTTGCAACTTTTTCTACTTTTTTGATATTTTCTTCGTGATAATTTGGTTTGCCATGAAGTTTCATATAACAACCTATAACTTCATGACCTAAATTTTTAAGTTTATAAGCAGTGACTGTACTATCAACTCCACCGCTCATAGCGACTAGAATTTTCATTAAATTTCCTTTAAAGTATTAATTATAAAATCCAAGTCGTCAGTGATTTTATACTTTAACTCATCTCCTTTAGAAATCACTTCAAGTTTGAGTAAAGAATTTCTGACGAACTCATCAAAACCTCGCCAAAATTCACTCCCAAACAAAATAATAGGAACATCTTTTTTAAATTCTAATTGTTTTAATGTAAGAATTTCACACAATTCATCAAGTGTTCCAAAGCCGCCTGGGAAGATCACAAAAGCTAGACTCTTTTCAATAAGAGCCATTTTGCGTATGGCTAAGCTCTCAAAAGTAATATTATATTCTACAAAATCATTAAGTTTTTGCTCGTGAGGTAAAAATATATTAAACCCTACAGAACTCATTGAATTTGTATTATTTTTTTGTGAAAAAGCACCTTCGTTGGCTGCACGCATAATACCACCACCTCCACCACTTATCACACAAAAACCATTTTGAACACATTTTTGTGCCAAAATTTTAGCCTGCTGATAATAAAAATTATCTTCTTTAAGTCTTGCTGAACCAAAAAAAGTTACGGCATTTTTTAGGTTTGGTATGTTAGCAAATTTTTCTAAATCTTGGCTTATTTTTTCATTCATTTTTCAACCTTTAGTTAAAATAAATTCCATTCTAGCTAAAAATTTATAATAAGTTCTTTATTATATAAGTTTTAATAGGTTTATTTTATTAAGATTAGGAATTTAAAGACTTTTAAATCCTTAAGCTTTAATATCTATACTTTTTTGTGCAGTATTTTGAGAAATAATTTTGTTAAATTCTCCTGTGTTATCATCACTAAATTTCATACCAAAAAGAAGTTCTAACTCATCGCTTGTGCCAAATTTATTTTCCAGTAGCTTTTTTAAAAGCTCATTCATTTTATTATCATCTTTATAGGTTTCGCTTGAACTTTGCGCTTGTATAGGTTTAAATGGCTTTTTTTTGTCTTCTTCTGAAGTTTCTTTGTTATTTGTATTTTTTGTAGGATTGTTTAAATTTTCTTTTTGTTCTAGTATTTTTTGTTTAAAATCATCAATGCTCATATCTGAATTTAATAAATCAAAAAGCTTAAAAATATCTCCTTTAAAATTCATACTATTTTCACTTATGAATTTGTTTAAATTATCAATTTCACTTTGACTCATAGTTTTATCAAATCCTTGCATTTTGCCTAAAATACTTGTTTGTCCTTCGATAAAATAGTTTTTTGCTTGAAATCCAGTAAAGAAAGTCATAAAAATACCACTTTTTGTTATAGTTTTATCATTATTACTATAAGGAGTAGGATCTATTAAAGAATATTTAAAAATATCACTTTTATCATCAAGTGAGAAAAAAGTCATTATTTTTATATTATGGGAAGTCGGAGAGTAATTTTGATAATTAGACATAAAATCTTTATACTCTTTATCATTTAAATTATATTTTTTATTTATCTCCAAAGTATTTTGATTAAATTCGAAACCTTGTGGTATTTTTACTAAGTCTTCTTTTGTAAAATTGATTTTATTGTTTAACTCATCATTTAAAAGTTGTGAAAATACTTTATAAGCATTTCCTATACTTTTTGCTATATCAATATTAATATAACTTGATAATAGACTTTTTGTTTGAATATTAACAAAATTTTCTATATCTTTAGCATAAATCTTATAATCTTTTGGTAAGCCTGCAGCTTCGTTAAAATCGCTTGTAAAAAAGCCATCTTTATCTACGCCATATCCTAGCATTTTACTTACTGCCCTAGATTTATCGCTTACAAGGCTTGAGTTATCATTTGCAACATTAGATGATTTTATATTTGAAGTATTATTACTAAAAGTATTTGTGTAATTGTAGCTTGAATAAGAATTTATACCATTAATCATTTTTACCTTCCTGTAAGTAAAGTTTTATTTATAAGATAAATCGGCAAAAATGATTTTTTCATAAGTTTTTTATCTTCTAGCTCTAGCAGTCCAGCCACCAAGATTACTTTCAAATTGAGTTTTATATTTCATAGTTAATTCTTTAATAACCTGATTATTATTTAAAATCTCACTCGAATTAACTCTATGCAACCCCGTTTGTCTATCAAGTAGTGCAACACCATAGTTAAAAAGAACATAAGGTTTTCCCGAGCTTGATATTGCGATATTTCTTTTTACTGTATAACCTAAAAATGTATTTGAAAAAGTGTTATCGCCAGTTACGGTATAAATGGCTACCAACTGTTTATATGTTGTTGTTATCTGGAATAGCTAATGCTATATATTCAGAATTTCCAAGTTTGCTTGTAAGAACTTGATATCCACCCTTAACTTGTTTCATCTCATCTAAATTAAGAGCCTTAACTCCTTGAGAATTATCACTTAAAGCACCATTACTAACCTTAGCTAAAAAATCCCCAGCAAAAGCAGAACTTGTAAATAAAGAACCCAAAATTAAACAATTTACTAATTTTTTTAACATATAATTCTCCTTTTCTTAACTATTTTACTCTTTATTTGAATAATATCATAAATTATATATTAAAATCAAATTTTTTTATTTGGAACATTCATTGCTTTAAAAAAATTTTTTAAAATATTTAGAAAGGTAACAATGAAAAAGATTTATTTAACATTTATGGTTTTAGTCAGTTGTGTTTTTGCTAGTGATGAACTAAATATAGACAGTTTGTTTAAAAAGCAAATAGGTTTAAGAAGTATTACAAGCTTTTCTTTACTTAGCACAGGAAATGCAAACTCGTATTCTCTTTATCCTAATATAACAATAGGCGGAGATCCTACAATTTGGAATGATACAAAGCAAGTGTTTTTAACTCAAACTTTCATTTATACCATAACACCTAAGTTTGACATACTTATTTCAGGGGGCGGAAGTTATGCAAGACAAGAATATACAAACTTTTTTACAAATGAGTATTCTAGTAAAACAGAATAGGTTTTGATAGTTTATGGCTAGGTTTTATTTATACAGGCGATAGCATTGCAGATTTAATTCCACAAATTACCTTTCAAACTGCAGTCGTTCAAAGAGAAAAAGCAGTCAATCAAACCAAAAACTTTTACCTAAAATCACAAAGCTTACAAGCTAGTCTAAGGGGATATAGCGATCCTGTTGTATATAGCATTTATACCGGCTTTGGTTATAACCAATCAAGAAAATTTAAAACCCTTAAAATAGAGTATGGAAATAGTATTTATGTGGGTGGGGATTTATCTATTATTCTAAGTCCTAAAATTACTTTAGATTTAGGAGCAGAGCAAAGATTTCAAACCGAGCAAAAAATTAATGGTTATCAAAATTCTGAAGTGCGTTCTATTCCAACTTTAAGTTTAGGTTCTACTTATAGCATTAATTCAGATACAGCAGTCTCAGTTAATGCTAGTTTTGGAGGAAGCTCTGCTTCTCCTGATAGCATATTTGGGATAAGCTTATGGAAAAAATTCTAAAAATTTTATTATTTTTACCCATTCTTACTTTGAGTGCAAAAGCGGAATGGGTAGTTAAATCCTATCAAGAAATTAAAAACGAAAGAGTAATAAGGCAAACTTACGAGCAATCTTGTGGGGCTTCATCTTTGGCAACTTTACTCAATATACTTGATGATAAAAAGTTTGATGAACTTGAACTTTTAAAGATTATGAGTGGACAGGAACTTTATACGGATATGGTAAGCTTTGCAGATTTAAGCGATGCAGTTGAAAAACTGGGCTTTCAAAGCAATTCATATCAAATCAATAGAGAAAACTTGGATAAACTTGTAAATATTCCAATGCTTGTAAAAATTGAAGATGATCCACGCTTTCCACATTTTGTTATAATTATCAATCATAAAGGTAATTATTTACAAGTGCTTGATCCAAGCCATGGAGAATATATAAGTTCTAAAAGTCAATTTTTTAGTATTTGGGATAGATATAATAAAGGTGGTTATGCTTTAATTGTTGCTTCTAAAAAAGAGCTAAAACCTTTTAAGTTAAACACTCCAAAATCTTTACATTTTGATTTCAGCCCTTTTAATTTGTTTTAGTTTTAATTCGTTTATATTTATTATTCTTAATTTGTAGGCTAAAACTTTTTATCTTAGTTGTTCTAATCTTTCTTTTTTAGAACCAATTTCTGTAATTTGAACGCCGAAGTTACCATCGACAATTACTACCTCGCCATAAGCAATTCTTTTATCCCCAATTAAAATTTCAAGCGGATCGTTTGCAAGTTGATTAAGCTCCACAACTGAACCTATATCCATAGTTAAAACATCTTTTAAAAGCATTTTTTTATTGCCTATACGCACACGAACAGGCAAACGCACATCCATGATAAGATTGATATTTTTAAGCTCTTCGCTAAGCATTATCGCTTTTTCTTCAGTATTGTGATTAGAATCAGTGCTTGTATTTCCTGTTTCAGCAGGTTTCCCGCTTAGGATGTTATGGAGTGTTTGATCCATGGCTAAAGAAACTTGTTCTTCTAAATCGCCTATTTTTACATCATATAAAAATAATTTTTTAAAATCTTTAAAATCTACGCTTTCAGGCACAAATTCACAAGATTCTATGCTAAAATCCATTTTTGGAATGTCTTTTTGGGCTCCTAAGGTTGTAGAAAATGCTGAAATGATATTTTGGATGGCTTCTTTAGCTGCATCCATTTCATCAGGACCTAGTTTATCGTTTTTGGTGATCTCTTCTTCACCCATCATCCATTCACCAATAGCACTCATTAAAACAGCACCAGCTAAAATTCCTATTTTTCCACCATTTGCTATATTAAATATAGCATACACTAAAGGTGCTTTTAAAGTATCGCTTGCATTGACATCAAATTCTTTATATTCGCTAAATTCAGCACTTTTTCCTGTTAAACCTTCAATGGTGCTGATGCATTCATTTGTAAACATTTTTAAAAAATCATTGATCATATTTCTTCATCCTCCTCTTCAGGCTCATCATAAACACTGGCTTTAGCTTTACGCTCTTCTTCGTATTTTTCCAAAATTTCTTTGATTTCATCTTTATCTGTGCGTATAAGTTCTAAAATTTTAATAGATTTTCTAAAACGATGCAATCCAATTTGTGCTAAGAAAACATCTTTTTTATCGATACTTACTATAGCTTTATCGTCTGCTTCTCTATCAAGCCTTAAAATATCGCCTTGTTTAAGTTCTAAAAATTCATGAACATTAATTAAGGTTTTTCCTAAAATTGCCTCATATACCACTTCAGCACGACCGATTAAAGTTTTAAGCTCTTTGTTACGTGATTTTTTGGCTGAGGTTTCACCCATCATAATATCACGGTTTGCTAAACGGCTTAATATACTTTCTAAATGTACTACAGGATAGCAGATATTTACCATTCCGCTTGAATTTCCTATGATGATTTCCATTACTACCATGATAACAATCTCATTTTGAGATACGATTTGCACAACATTTGGACTTGATTCTTTAGCTTCTATACTAGGATAAATTTCAGTTACGGTAGCCCAGCTTTCTTTAAGTCTTTGCATAATGATACGCAAAATAGAATCAAGTAAATTAAGCTCAATATCCGTAAGCTCACGCGAAGCTTCATAGCTATCGCCTTGACCACCTAAAAGCCTGTCTATCATAGGAAAAGCTATGCTTGGATTGATTTCTAAAACACAGTTTCCATCTAAAGGTTTGATAGAAAAAACATTAAAACTTGTTGGGCTTGGCAAAGACATTAAAAACTCTCCATAAGTCATCTGATCGACTGAATGAAGTTTAGTTTCAACAATACTTCTCATCATCGATGAAATTTGAGAGGCTAAATTTCTTGCTAATTTATCATGTATGCCTTTAATCGTCCTAAGTTGTTCTTTTGAAACTCTGTTGGGACGCTTAAAATCATATACAACGATATTTCTTTCATCTTTTTCATCTTTTGAATTTGAGGCTATGGGTGTGTCGGTGTTATCATCGACAACTTCAAGTAGAGCATCAATTTCTTCTTGGGAGAGTATCTCAGCCATTACACTAGCCTTTCTCTAAGTTTTTTAAGAAGTTTTTTGTGAATTTGTGAAATTCTGCTTTCACTGATTTGTAAAATTTCACTGATTTCTTTTAGGCTTAATTCTTCATAATAATAAAGCTGAATAATTAACTGATCGCGCTCTTTAAGATCATCTAGCACTTCGTGAATTTTTTCTAAAAGTTCTTCTTTTTCAATTTTTTCTAAAGTATTGTCTTCATTATAAAGTTCGATTTGCTCATCAATGGGCAGGGTATAGCTAATAGCATGAGCTGTTCTTACTTCTTTGATTTTTTCTACATCTAAATCAAGTTTTTTGGCTAGATACTCATCATCAGGTTCGCATTCATGTTCTAAAAAATATTCATCCATGATTGCATCAATATCTTTAATAATTTTACGATTATTCCGACTCATTACATCAAGACTTCTAAGATAATCAAGCATAGAGCCGTTAACTCTTTTTCTTGCAAAACCCCAGAAGTTATCATTTTGTTCTTTATCGTAACGGCGTGAAAGCTTTATCATTTCTTCAACGCCTATGCTAATAAGATCATTAACATCTATACTTGAAGGCAAGCGTTCTTTTAGTCTAAAAGCCATAGCACGCAGAGCTGGCATGTAAGAAAGCACAAGCTCATCTTGCTCTTTCTTTAGCATTTGTGCATAAGCTTTAGGCGGCTCTTTTAGCATTTCTTCGTCTTTCTTTGAATTCATTTTTCTTTAGCTCTTCTCTTTCTTCATTGAGCTTTTCTAAAATTATATCCATTTTCTTTTCACGAATAACTAAATCGTTGATAAT
Source organism: Campylobacter sp. CFSAN093260 (assembly GCF_012890095.1). Lineage (NCBI taxonomy): Bacteria > Pseudomonadati > Campylobacterota > Epsilonproteobacteria > Campylobacterales > Campylobacteraceae > Campylobacter > Campylobacter sp. CFSAN093260. The sequence goes on from NZ_CP040618.1 coordinate 77,056, forward strand.
ATTATTGCTAGTTTTTTCATAATCGTGTTTATTAAAGATTCTGCCACTAATTTTCTTTACATCTATAAAATTCATAATAGCAATATGAACAAAAACATAAAACATAAAAGTAATAAAACAAGTAAAAATCAGTATATCAAAGGCTTCATCTATACTAATAATGCTAAATGCAAGTCCTATAAAAAATCCACAAACAGTGAAAAATGCTACGTAATTTTCTGGCCTCATAATCTCTTCTCTTTATTGCTAAAATCTTTCAATAATTTTTCTAAAAAAACTTGAAAAACTACGATTTGAAACATTATCAAGCACTTTCCGTTCCAATCTATATAAAAGCTTGGAAGCTAGGGCTTTAATCTCATCACTTGAGGCTGTGTTTTCATCGCTAAATAAAGTTCTTTTTTTAATACTACCACTTACATCTTTAGAAGCGCTTAAATGACCTAAGAATTCTAAATTTAAAGGATTTTTAATGTTTGCATCTGCAACTTTTTTAATATTTTCAAAAACTTTTAAAGCTTCATTTTCATTTTTTACAACATTAAAGAGCATTAGTAAATTTTCTTTTGTCTTAGAAGTTGTTTTTATGGTTGCATACGCATCAGTGATTGCTGCAGGATCAGGAACAGTTACTACTATAACTTCATCAGCCATTTCTAAAAAATTTAAAATATTTCCACCAATACCCGCGCCTGTGTCGATAATAAGAAAATCAAGTTCATCTAAAATACTTGCTTGATTTAAAAATCTCTCGTAAATATTTTTATCATTATATTTTAAAATCTCATCTCCACTTTCGCCTGGGATGAGCCATAAATTTGGCTTAACTTCTATTAAAATGTCTTCCAAGGAGCATTCTCCGCGTAAAACATGCAAGAGATTTTTTTGTATGCGTACATTTAAAATGACATCCAAATTTGCCAAGCCAATATCAGCATCAAAAAGCCCAACTTTATAGCCATTATTTGCTAAAACATTGGCTAGATTCGCGCTAATCGTACTTTTTCCAACGCCACCTTTTCCACTTGTAATAGCTATAAAATGAGTGTTTTGGGATTTTTTGGTTCCATTTTGACTCATGAGATTGAGAAGTTTATTTGCTTGGTTATTCATTATTTTTTCCTTTGTTAAACCCTTCTAAAATACAATGAACTAGAAAATCACTATTGGCTACTTCTAAATCATCTGGCACTTCTTGTCCTATAGAGAAAAAGCTTAGAGGAATATTTGTTTCATAAACAAGAGAGAAGATATTTCCAAAAACCTTTGTTTCATCAAATTTAGTAATAATCAAAGTATCAATATTTAAGAATGAAAAATTTTTATAAATTTCCATTAAATCTTCCTGTTTGGTGTTTGCAGAAACCACTAAATTTACATCAATTTCTGCATTTGAGTGCATTAAAAATTCTTTAGTTTTAGCAAGTTTGCTTTGATCGTATTGTGAATTTCCTATAGTATCAACTAAAATTACTTCGCAATTATTTAAGCTTTTTATCGCTTCATCTAAATCCTTTGGTTCTATGCTATCAATAATAGGAAGTTTCATCATTTTTGCATACTGAAAAAGTTGCTCAACCGCACCGATTCTATAAGTATCAAGCGTAATAATACCTGTTTTATAACGCTTATCTCCATAAGCATAGCGAAAAGCTAACTTAGCTAAGGTTGTTGTTTTTCCGACTCCTGTTGGGCCTACTAGCATCATGATTTTTTGTTTTTTTATATCGCTTTCAACACGACAAGGCAAGATATTTCTTAAAAGTGAGTGAAAATATCTTTGAACCGCATCTTTGTTGGTTTTCATAGCAGCTGGCATATTTTCTATAGTTGCTTTCATAATCGCTTCTAGATGATTTTCAAGCATTCCACTTTCTTTGGCTTGTTTATAAATACTTGCAAATTCAGGAGGTATCATAAGATTTTTTCTAGCTTCAGCTTTATCGTCCCACATCATATCTGCAAGAAGATCTATTTTATCATTAAGCTTGTTGATTTGTTTTTCAAATTGCTTTTCAAAATTTTCTATTTTTTTATTATAATTTGGATTAGGGGTGTAATTTTCTAAAGGTGTGTTTGTGACTTTAGAAATTTCATTGCTAACTTCACTTAGTTTTTCTTTGAAATCATCAAAGCCTAGAGTCTTATTTTGATGAGGGTTGATTTTGTTTTGCGGAAAATCTTGATAGGTTTTTTTAGTTAAGTCATTGTTTTTTACAGTGTTTAAATTTGTATTTAAGCGAGTGTTTGAGAAATCCAAGACTACATCTTCATCTTCTTGAGGGATTTGAGATCTAATTTTTTCTTCTGCAAGAGAGGTAGAAGATGGTTTTGGCGAGCTTTTTTTTGCAGGTAAAGATTTTCCTTGTTTTTTTAAGTGTTCTTCATAGTCGCTTTCTTCTATGGCTACCATAACCTCATAAAGCGCACTGCGATTTAAGGTTTTAGGACGAATTTGTTTATTTGTTATAATTAAAGCTTTATCTCCGTAATCTTCTTTTACTTTGGGTATAATTTGTTCTGTATCTTCAACAGTAAAAGTATGTATAAGTTGTCCCATTTATATTCCTTATATCATGCCTAAAGGCAAAATTACACTCACTCTTTCTTTAGCCCCTTTATGAGGCACCTCACACCACTTATCACGCTTGACTTTTTGTGAAAAGTATAAAAGATCTAAATCAAGCGTTCTAGGAGCGTTTTTGAAAGTTCTCTTGCGTTTAAATTTTACTTCATAGTAAAGTAAAACTTTCAAAAGTGCTCGTGCATGCAAATTAGTTTGTATCAACATAACAGCATTGGTAAAATCTTTTTGCTCTTTAAAACCAAAGGCTTCATTTATCAACATAGGAGATGTGGATAAAATTTTAAATCTTTTATCATCCATCATTACTCGAAAAAGCATATCAAATCTTTTTTTTTCGGGCTCTATATTGCTTCCTAAGCCTATAAGAGCTAAATATTTAAAAGATCGTATATTTTGACTAAAAAAAGGAAAAAAACGACTTTTTTCAAAGTGTTTTACTCCTTGAATTTTTAGCATTATTATTTATTCGTTTGTTGTGCTTGTTGCATTGCGCGCAAATTTTTTATTTGTTCGCAAATTTGAATTATACCCATTAAAGCCAAGTGATAGCCAAAAGGACCAAAACCAACAATAGTTCCAGAACATACAGGCGCTATAAGACTTTTTTGACGAAATTCTTCTCTGCGATAAACATTGCTAATATGTACTTCAATTGTAGGCAAAGCTACTGCTGCAATAGCATCGCGAATAGCTACTGAAGTATGAGTATAGCCTGCTGCATTGATAATAATTCCATCAACTGTTCCAAGGCATTCTTGAATTTTATCTACGATTTCACCTTCAAAATTACTTTGGAAAAAGTCAAGTTCTACATTATTTTGCGATGCTGCAAGTTTCATTTGCTCGTGAATTTCTTCCATTTTCATAGCACCATAAATTCCCACTTCTCTTACGCCAAGCATATTAACATTTGGGCCTTGGATAATCATTATTTTCATGGATTTAACCTTAAAAATTTATTTTTAACCTTTTATTATAACATTTTAAAAATAAATTTTTGCTACAATGTAATTTTTGAAAGGAAAATCGTGTTTATAATTGCTGCAAGATATCTTTTTTTATGCGATGAAGATTTTACAATACTAGAAAATCAAGCCTTTGTTTTTGAAGATAAAATTTTAGAATTGGGTGAATTGGATAATTTAAAAAAAAAATATCCTAAGGCTAAAATCATCAAAACACCTAAAAATTCGGTTATTTTACCTGCTTTTATAAATCCTCACACACACTTAGAATTTAGTGCAAATTCAACAACTTTACATTTTGGAGAATTTTTAATTTGGCTTAAAAGTGTTATAAATTCTCGTTCCATATTAAATGCACAGGCCAAAGAAGAATTAATACTTCAAAGCATTAAAAAAATGCAAAAAAGTGGTATAGGCACTATAGGTGAAATTTCAAGTTTTGGGAGTGATTTAGATCCTTGCTTAAAGGCTAGTCACAAGGGTATGCGTATAGTATTTTTTAATGAAATTTTGGGTACAAATGAAAATCAAGTTGAAGATAAAAAACAAGAATTTTTAAAAAGATTTGAAAATTCTTTGAAATTTAAAAATGATTTTTTTATCCCGGCAATTTCGATTCATTCTCCTTATTCAACTCATCCTAGTTTGGCTTATTTTGCTCTTGATTTAACTAAAAAGCAAAATTTACTAGTTAGTACGCATTTTTTAGAAAGTAAGACTGAAAATATCTGGCTTAGAGAGTCTAAAGGGGGTTTTAAAAAATGGCTTGAAAATTTCACACTTCATCCTAAGCCTCTTTATACACCAAAGGATTTTGTTAAACTCTTTAAAGGAGTAAGGACTCTTTTTACGCATTGTGTTTATTTAAAAGAATATGAATGGTTAGATAAAAATTTACATTCTATTACACATTGTGCATTTTCAAATCGTCTTTTAAGTCAAAAAAGCTTAGATTTAAAAACGGCTTTAAAAAGTGGATTAAATATCCATTTAGGAACCGATGGACTTAGCTCAAATATTTCATTGTCCTTACTTGATGAAATGCGCGCGAATTTGCTTATACATAAGAATTTTGATTTATTAGAGTTAGCCTCTAAGCTTTTGCAAATGGTAACACTTTATCCTGCAAGGGCTTTAAATTTAAATTTAGGAGAGCTTAAAAAAGGTAAAATTGCTGATTTTAGCGTATTTGAGCTAGGAGAATGTGATAAAAAGCAAGCTCCTTTGCAGTTTATTTTAAATGCTAAGGAAGTGGATAAATTATTTATAAAAGGAAAAGAATGCAAATTTTAAAATCATTTTTTAAGGCTTTAGGATGCGGTATAAAATTTATTAATACTTATTTTAAAACCTTTGTTTTATTGTTGATTGTTATATGGATTTTAATGCCTAGTGCAAATTCAAGCTCCAATCTTGCAAATTTAGAACGCATTGATTTAAAGGGTGAAATTTTTGACAGCTCTGCGGTTTTGGAAAAAATTATCAATGCTAAAAATGATAGCAATATCAAAGGAGTGCTTTTTGTTATAGACTCTCCTGGTGGAGCTTTTGCTCCTAGTATGGAACTAGCTCTAGCTATAAAGGATTTAAAAATTAAAAAGCCTGTGCTTGTTTATGCAAGCGGAACTATGGCAAGCGGAAGTTATTTAGCAGGAGTTGGAGCTAATAAAATTTTAGCCAATCCAGCAAGTTTTATAGGCTCTATCGGTGTGATTATGCAAGGAGCTGATTTAAGCGGATTGGCTAATAAACTCGGTATTAAAGAACAAACTATTCAAGCGGGTGAATTTAAAAGTGCTGGAACTTTTGCAAGAGCTTGGAATGAGAATGAAAGAAATTTTTTACAGGGTTTAATTGATCAAAGTTATGATCTTTTTACAGGTTTTGTTGCCAAGGAAAGAGCATTAGATCTTAATAAAAAAGATCAATGGGCAAATGCAAGAGTGTTTTTAGCTGCCAAGGCTAAGGAGCTTGGTCTTATAGATGAGCTTAGTAATTATGAAAATGCTAAAAAGGAGCTTGAAAAACTTGCTAATGTTTCAAATCCTGTTTGGAAAGAAGAAGATAAGATTGATAAATTTCTTAACCGCCTAGAAGGACAAACATCAAGCTTGATAAGTAAAAGCTTAATCGAAATCGCTTATAAAACTAATAGCAGTTTTATAAACGCTAGATAAAATATATAAATATTTTTATTTAATTTTTGTAATATTTTTATGCAATAATTATTTATATCTTAGATAAGGAGTAAAATAATGAAAAAAAATATTGTTTTTTTCGAAGTTAAAGGTGGGAGTGATAAAGGTGAAGATGGTTATAGAAAAGATACTATGCCTATGGTAAATGCCTTAAAAGCTAAGGGTTGGAATGCTGAGGTGATTTTTTTTGAAGTGGGTAAAAAAGATGAAATTTACAAATATGTAAAAGAAAATTTTGATGGTTATGTTTCTCGCATCAATCCTGGCAATCTTAAAGAAGAAAATGAGTATTTTGATATGTTAAGAAAACTTTGTGCCGATAAGCTTGTAGGTATGCCTCATCCTGATGCTATGATAGGTTATGGTGCTAAAGATGCACTTACAAAATTAGTAGATACTGATCTTGTTCCAAGCGATACTTATGCTTACTATGATATTAAGACTTTTAAAGAAAATTTTCCAAAAAGTTTGGCTAAAGGTGAAAGGGTTTTAAAACAAAATCGTGGCTCTACAGGAGAGGGAATTTGGCGTGTGAGTGTAGAGGGTAATGTTAGTGGAGATAGTTTGCCTTTAAACACAAAAATCAAATGTGCTGAAGCTAAGGATAATCATGTAGAACATAGAGAGCTTGGGGAATTTATGGATTTTTGCGAGCAATATATCATAGGTGATAATGGTATGCTTGTGGATATGACTTTTTTACCGCGCATTAAAGAAGGTGAAATCAGACTTTTAATGCTTTATAACACCCCTGTAAATGTAGTGCATAAAAAACCAGCCGAAGATGCTGATGCTTTTTCTGCTACGCTTTTTAGTGGGGCAAAATATCGCTATGATAAGCCAGAAGATTGGAAAACTTTGGTGGATATGTTTTTAGGCGAGCTTCCTAAGGTAAGGGAAAAATTAGGCAATTACGACTTACCATTGATTTGGACGGCTGATTTTATTTTAGATACTGATGAAAAGGGCAATGATAAATATGTTTTAGGCGAGATTAATTGTTCTTGTGTAGGTTTTACTTCTCATTTAGAACTTGCTGATGAAGTAGCTTCAAATATTATTAATATTGTAAGTAAAACTAAGGCTTAGTCTTTAAGCTTAATGTCCATTTTATTATTGCAAAATGGACATTCTTTTTCTATTGTTTTTAAGTTTGAGCTATATTCTATCGAGAAAAAATTTTCACAAAATGAGCATTTTGTATCTTTGGTTAGTATTAGGATAGGAATAGTCAAATTTATCCAAAATAAAATATTTTATTTTTTTATCCTTAAATTTCCTTCTTTGTCTAACTTATACTTTATTTATTATTTTAACGCATAAATAGTTAATTAGAAATTTTCTGAATATTTTTTATAAAACTGTATGGCTTCTTTGCATTTTTTACATTTAAATTTTACGCCCTTAAGTTGAATTTTTTGATGAATTCCAAATGGTACATCATGCATTTGTTCTACGCATTCGCATGTATAAAGATAAACTGTATTTTCATCATCTTTTTCTTCTTTGACTTCTTCAAAGCTTACTTCCCCATCATCTTCAGAAGTTAAAGAAGATCTTCTGTATTGTTCAACTTTCACATCTTTATAGAGTATATGTTCTAAAAGCCATTTTTTAGAAACTGTGTAAAGCTTCTCTTTTAAATCATTAGTGGTTTTTATGTTTTGTATAAGATAAGACATATCACGAATGATATTTTATGCATGATTTTGTGTTCATTTAAATAAGGATAATGAATTTCTTGCATATAATCTTATTCATTACTAAAATGTTCTTTCATATAGTTAAAAAGTTCTGTTAAAATTTCTTTGAGTTCTTCTCGTTTTACAAATTTATAAACAGCACTTTCAACCTTGCTTGCAAGTTCACAAAGTTTTTGGTGTTGAATGTCAATCATTGTGTCATGAATACTGTATTTTTCATTTCAAGTTGGAATTAATTTATCCAAAAGCACCTTCTTTAATTTTTGTATTTAAAATTAATTTAATATATTTGAGTGAAATATTACATAATATTTTATTAAAATATTATTAATTAGAAATTATTTATTTTATTTATATTTGTATAATATAAAAAATATATATAATTAATATTAAAAGTTAAGACTTACTGATTCTAGATATAGAATCAGTAAATAATAATATGTGCAATTTGTGGCCCATGAACACCAAAAACAGTGATAAGTTCTATATCTGCTGTTCTTGAAGGCCCTGCTATAAATAAGATATTAGTAGGTAAAATTTCATTTTCTTTTTTTACTAAATTTAAAGCTTCGCTAAGACTTTTAACAACATTTTCTTTTTTAAGTAATACTATGCAAAGTTTAGGTGCAAGGCTTAGCATTCTAGGTTGGGTTTTACTTGAAGGTATAAGTGCAACTCCGTGAGAACTTACCCCTGCTCTTGCGTGAATGATGGAAAAATCACTATGAAAAACTTCAGATCTTAAATTTTCGATTTCTTTATCAAAGCAAATCTTTTTTTCTGCTTTGATTTGTTCTAAATTTAAATTTAAATCCGCTCCATAAATCATACTTTTAAAGCCATATTTTGCGACAATTTCATTGATTTTTTCTTCTAAGGTATCTTTTGTAGCATTTTCAACGATGTATTTGTTATCGCTCATTTTTTGCTTCATTTCTGTAAGCATATCTTGGGTTGTCTGGATATGTTCTACAGGATCTATACTTTCAATGCGTGTGAAAGTTGTTTCTTTGTAAGCTTTTTTAAGATGTTCTAAAATATTTGCTTTGCTTTTGCTTGAAATTTCATCGATTTTACTCATAGCTTACTCCTTCTAGTTTTTGCACTTCTTTATAAAGATCCATTTTAATTTGAGGTAATTCTTTAAAAGCGTACCATTTTTTAATCACAGGCAAAATGCTTGCGAAATTTTGTACCGTCCAGTTGAAATAATGTGCTTTTGAAAGTGAAAAACGCCATTTATCGCCATTGGTTGCGATATTTTTAAATTGTTTAAAAGCAAAGGCTTCTAGGGCATTGTGATGAACATTATTTGCTCCTAAAGGTGGATTTTTACCTTGTCCTATTTTATCACATCTTAATTTGCGAATAAGATCAGCCAAAGGAATTTGGACTGGACAAACTTCAGAACAACGCCCACAAAGTGAACAGAAATTCAAAATATCTCCTGTATGATCTATACCAAAAATATTAGGACTGATTACTTCTCCTATAGGTCCTGGATAAGTGGTTTGATAAGCATGTCCGCCGATTTGATCATAAACAGGGCAAAAATTCATACAAGCCCCGCATCGAATACAACGCAAAGCCTCATAATAATCCTCATGAGCTAACATTTTAGAGCGATTGTGATCAAATAAAATCACATGTACTTCTTTAGGACCATCTAAATCTCCATTTTTTCTAGGGCCTGTAATGATATTGTTATAAGTTGGTATAAATTGTCCTGTGGCTGAAGGAGTAAGTAAAGAAACCATAGTAGCCGCATCTTCAAAGCTTTCCATGACTTTTTCTATACCACAAAGTGCGATATGAATATCAGGTGCTGTAGTGCACATTCTACCATTTCCTTCATTTTCTATAAGCCAAAAAGCTCCTTCTCTTGACATGGCAAAATTGACCCCACTAAGTCCAAGTTTTAAGCCTTCAAAATCTTTTCTTAAATGTTCTCTAGCCACCGCATTTAAACTTTCGGGTTCATCGTTTTCTAAATTTGCTCCTAATTTTTCTTTGAAAATTTCTCCGATTTCATGGCGGTTTCTATGTATGGCAGGTACAACTATGTGTAAAGGGGGTTCTTCATTAAGCTGTAAAATAAGCTCTCCAAGATCGGTTTCTATAGCTTTTAACCCTTTTTTTTCTAGGTAGTGATTTAGGCCTATTTCTTCGCTTGCCATAGATTTACCTTTTAAAAGCTTGGTGATATTTTTTTCTTTCATGATTTCATAGACGATTTCACAGGCATCTTCATCACTACTTGCCCAATGCACTTTAATGCCATTTTTTGTAGCATTTTTTTCAAATTCTAAAAGCCTTTCTTCTAAACTCATTAAGGCATTGTTTTTAGCTTGTTTAGCTTTAGATCTTAAACCCTGCCAGTCTTTAAATCTAGCATCAATAACATTGAGTCTATTTTTTTGTAAAGTATGCATGGCAGTCATTAAATTTTCTTGCATTTGTTTGTCATTGAGTTTAATTTGAACGATTTGTTCGTGAGGAATTTTTTGACTCATAGTCTTTCTCCTTCTAAGCGTTTAAGTAAAAAGTCATATAAATGTATGCCTTTTATATCTAAACCCATTCTTTTCATTGTACCATCTATATTTAAAAGACAACCTCCATCGCCACTGATGAGATATTTTGCACCGCTATTTTGTATATCTTTAATTTTACTTCTTACCATAGCATTTGAAATTTCAGGCTCTTTTACTGAAAAAGTTCCGCCAAAACCACAACATTCTTCTTCGTATTGAAGTTCTACTAATTCTACATTTTTTAGTTTTTTGATAAGATTCTTGCTTGCTTGTATGCTTTTTTGCACTCTTAAAGCATGGCAATTAGAATGCCAAGTTACTTTTATAGGTGCACCTTTATCTTCATAATCTACTTTTAAAACTTCATCAAGGTATTGTGAAAGTTCTATAACCCTAGAGCTAAAATCTTTGACTTTAGAAAATTCAGGTCTGTTTTTAAAAAGTTCTTTATAGTCATGACTCATCATACCCGCACAAGAACCACTTGGCACAACGATGGGATAATCTTTATCAAATAAATCTACATTATATAAAGCAATCTCACGACTTTCATCGAAATAACCTGAGTTAAAAGAAGGTTGAGCACAACAGGTTTGATTTTTTTTAAAAATCACTTCAATACCTTCACGCCTTAAAAGTTTTATTGCATTTAAAACGCTTTGTTGCATAGCAGCAGTTCCTAAGCATGTGGCGTAAAAATACACCTTTTTCATCATCTCTCCTTTTGGGATAATTTAGGATAAATATTCTAATCCTGTAAAAATAAAAGCAAAGTAAAATTTCCAACAAATATTCTAAAAATGAATATTTGTTGAAATAAAACTTAAATTTTTAATTATTTCACTATAACTTCAGGGATGATTCCTTGTAAGAAAAAAGCTATAATGCAAGTCCAAATTCCTATTAAAACAATAAAAGCTACAGAATATTTTAATGTGAATTTGAAAAGATCAGATTCTTTTCCCACAAGTCCAACCGCTGCACAAGCTATAGCAATGCTTTGTGGACTGATCATCTTTCCAACAACCCCACCTACTGAATTAGCTGCTAAAAATAAAGCTTCGCTAATACCTAGTTTTTGAGCGCTTACTTGTTGCAAGGTTCCAAAAAGTAAATTAGCACTTGTATCAGAGCCTGTTAAAAATACCCCTATCCAGCCAATGATTGGTGAAAAGAAAGAAAAAGCATCACCTGTGTGTGCAAAAGCAAGTCCTAAAGTAGTGCTCATACCACTATTTTTAGAGATAAAAGCAAAGGCCACAACCAAACCTATGGTGATACAAGGTATAGCCATTTCTTTTAAGGTAACCCAAAAGCATTCTGCAGCATCTTCGGCTTTGATTTTTAAAATAGCTATAGTTAGAAAAGCGGCAAGTAAAATCGCTGTTCCTGCTTGAGCTACGGTTTTTCCATTGATTAAATCTACACCCAAGGCCAAAGATAAAGGCTTAGCTTCTCCTATGCCTGTGATAGAAGGGCTTAAAATTCCAGTTGTGATATTGCTAAATTGTAAAGTAATACTTGTATAGCTTAAAATTCCGTCCTTGTCAAAGAGGGCTTTAAACCAAGGTTGTGTCCAAATGATAATACAAACAATGAGTAAAATAAAAGGTGACCAAGCTTTTAAAATTTGATTAAAACTTAAGGTGTTATCTTGAGTGAAATTGCTTTCATTGTCAAATCTAAAAATATTTTTTGGTTTCCAAAATTTCAAAAATACAGTCGTAACTGCTAAAGAAACCACAGCTGAAATAATATCAGGTAATTCCGCTCCTAGGTGATTTGAGCTTAAAAATTGAGTAGTTGTAAAACTTAGCGCCGCAACTAAAATAGCTGGAAAAGTTTCTTTAATACCTTTAAATCCATCCATTAAAAAAACTATGAAAAAAGGTATAGTAAGGCTTAAAGGAACTAGCATTCTACCTACCATGGCAGAAACTGAATGCTGTTCTATGCCGACAAGATTTGCCATAGCAATAATAGGAATTCCCACCGCACCAAAAGCAACAGGAGCGGTATTTGCGATAAGACAAAGCCCTGCAGCTTGTAAAGGACGCAAGCCAAGTCCTACTAAAAGTGCAGCGGTTATAGCCACAGGGCCACCAAAACCTATAGCACCCTCTAAAAATGAACCAAAACAAAAACCTATTAAAATCACTTGAATTCTATGATCTGGAGTAATGCTCATCACGCTTTTTTTAATGATTTCAAAAGAACCTGACTTGATAGAAAGTTTGTAAAGAAAGATTGCCGCGATGATAATCCAAGCTATAGGCCACATACCATTTGTAAAGCCTTGAATAAAACTTGCACCCACTAAATTCCAAGGCATTTTATAGGCAAATAAAGCTACTAAAGTAGCAAGTATAACAGTTAAAAAACCTGCTTGATAGCCTTTAAGTTTTAAAACAACCAAACAAACTAAAAAACATAGTATAGGTAAAAATGCCACTAAAGCACTTAGCCAAATGTTTGAAAAAGGGTCATAAATTTGTTGCCATGTTAAAATTTGTTCCAATTTTTCCTCCTTGATAATTATTATGTATAAATTTATTGTAACAAAAAATTAAATTAAAATAAAAGAATTATAGAGTAAGGTAAATTACATTGTATTATTATTAATTATTTTGTGTATTTTAGTAATATCATAAATATTAAATAAATATAAAAATAGAACAAGATAAAAATCTTATTCTAAAGGGGTAGCAGCTGTTAAAGGTGGGGTTATAATCATTAGTTCATTTACTTCAGCAAAAAAAATAGGATCTAGGGTGCAAGGGGCTATTCCAAAGCGTTTTTGTATAGGAATATTTGGATTAAAAAAAGTTACTATACATTCATCAGATTCCAAAACTAAAGAACGAATTTGCACAGCTGAAGTTGTTGTTGGCATTATAGAAAATACAGTTTCTAATTTACCATCTTTTAGATCATCTTGACAAGATTTTGCTCCAAAGGTTCCATCTTCTAAGATGGCTAAACAAAGATCGCTTTCTTTTGGATTTGTAAATTGCACATAACCAAAAGGAAATTCATCAGCTAATTTATCTTTTTGTTTTAACTCATCGCTTAAAACAATTTCTTTAATATTCCAATTTTGATCAATAGGATCTTTTGAGGTATCCCTAAAGGCGCTTAAAAAAATTCCCGTTTCTAAGCTTCTTATAGAAACCATTTCGGTAAAATCTTTCAAATCTCCAGTAGGAGTTGCAAAGGCTAAAGTTATAAACATAAAAAACAAAGTAATAATTTTTTTCATATTAAATGTCCTAAAATTTTCTAAAATTTACTGGAAAATGATCTGAAACTATATGAGATCTTAAACTTGCAAGCATTAAAATTGCAGCTAAAAGCGGTGGAGTATAGGTTTGTTGTCTATTTGAATTTCCTGTAATTGCATAATCAAGAGTCCCTCCGCTTGCTTGAGTTGCGCTAGTTGGAAAAACCACTCTAATTCTATTTGCTAATTCTCTATCCACTGTACTTGTTATAGTAGAAGGATCACGGTTAAAATCCCCTGCTATCATCCAGTTAACTTGAGGCATATTTGCAAAATGTGCATCTACAGCTGTGATAATTGCTCCTACATCTGTTCCTCCATTAGCTAAAGCATGGATATTGAAAAAAGCATCATTTCCATTGCGAATTCCTATAATGGGTCTTGAAACTGTAGTAGGTGGAGGTAAAACAATCACTTCTTCAGCTTGCATTCTTGAAACTATAGCTAAATTTACACGATTAGCTCCTACATCAACGCGAGAATAATAAATAAAAACCCTATCAGGCCTTGAAAGAGTTCCTAAATTCCACTCATATTCATCAATAGGTGTTCCACCTTGTTGCACATGGCGTCCTGTTGGAGTGGCTGTTCTTGGTAAAGTTCCTGCTTCTTGTATCATTAAGATATCTAAGGGGTTTGCTCCACTTACAAGTTGTCTTACGCTAACACTCCATTTGCTTTCTGTGGCTGCGGATGAGCCTTGCAAATTCCAAGTGCCAACATTAAAATTTTCTAAATTTGCAAAAGCAAGGTTAAAAGATAAAAATAAACATATAATTTTTTTCATCGTACCTCTCCTTGGCGATATAAAGGTTTTGCAGTAAAAGGCGGAGTAGTTAAAAACCATTGTTGATCAAAATTATCTTTTTTTGCACACTCTACGGTAAAAATTTTAAAAACCTTGTGAAAATCACCATAAAGATTTGTAATAGGTGCTTGTATGCATTTTCCATTTCCTAAATTTTTAATTTGAACCGCTGTATTGCTCATAGGGATAAGTTTCCACATTTGTGCGTGATTGCTTGCATCGCAAGGATAATGGACAATTCCATTACCATAAGCATTAAGACAAGTATTGGTTTTGGCATTTTTAATCATTGCAAAATCATTAGGATAAAGCAAAAGTTGCCAAACTCTAGCATCGCCAAATCCTTTACTATCGATTAAAGTATAGCCCCAAATCCAATTTCCTTGTGCTAAAGCCCAAACCGTTAAAGCTGCTCCGCTAGGGCCTAAAATGGTTAAAAAATCAGAAACCGCAGGGCGATTTTCAAAAATTAAAACATCATTAAAAGCTTCGTCTTTAAAGCGAGGATTGATCCCATTTACTGCATTATTGTTGGCACTATTGCTTGTTCTAGTTAAAGGTGGGGTAATAGGAGTAATAGGTACTAAATCAGCACCGCTAATTAAACTTGGAATTTCTTGATTGGTAGGAAAAGTAGGTTCAAGTCCTAGTTTTAAAGGATCAGTATCTTCAAATTCGCCAAATGAACGCCCCAAAGGATTTACATTTTCAAATTTAGAAGAACATGCATAAAGAAAAAAAGTCATAAAACAACATAAAATAAAAACTATAATTTTTTGCATTAAAAACCTTGATATGTATTTAAATTTTTAAGAAAATAATAACATAAATTTCATTATAATTTTCCGCTTTTTAAAAATGTTTTATTTTGTTGTTTTTAAAGGTAGAATTTACATGTATCTTAAACACTTATATTTTAGCATCTCTCAAATTTTTAATTTTTACAAAGAAGGTTTTAAAAATTTAACTCTTGGAAAGACCCTTTGGAAAATTATTTTTATCAAACTTTTTGTTATGTTTGTGATTTTAAAACTTTTTGTTTTTGATGTAAATTTTAATTCTATTTTTAAAAGCGACAAAGAAAAAAGCACTTTTGTACTCAAAAATCTTACACTCGAAGGAAAATAAATGAACGAACTTAGTAGCGTTGATTGGTCAAGAGCGCAGTTTGCTTTAACTGCACTTTATCATTTTTTGTTTGTGCCTTTAACCTTAGGCTTGTCTTTTATGATCGCTATCATGGAAACCATCTATGTAAAAACTAAAAATGAAAGATGGAAAAAAATCACCAAATTTTGGCTTTCATTATTTGCTATAAATTTTGCTATCGGTGTAGCTACAGGCATTATAATGGAATTTGAATTTGGAACAAACTGGGCAAATTATAGCTGGTTTGTGGGTGATATTTTTGGTGCACCTTTGGCGGTTGAAGGTATTATGGCATTTTTTTTAGAGGCTACTTTTTTTGCAGTTATGTTTTTTGGCTGGGATAAAGTAAGCAAGGGTTTTCACTTACTTTCAACTTGGTGTGTGGCTATAGGAAGTAATCTTTCTGCTTTTTGGATTTTAGTGGCAAATGGTTGGATGCAATATCCTGTAGGAATGAGCTTTAACCCTGACACAGCAAGAAATGAAATGCAAAGCTTTTTTGAAGTAGCACTTTCTCCTGTAGCTATTTCAAAATTTTTACATACCATAGGCAGTGGTTATGTGATTTCAGCTTTATTTGTAATGGGAATTTCAGCTTGGTTTATGTTAAAAGGACGCCATATTATCGAGGCTAAAAAAAGCTTAGTTGTAGGAGCTAGTTTTGGTTTGGTTTGTTCAATCTTTTTGTTTTTCAGCGGAGATGAAAGCGCTTACCGTGTAACTCAAACTCAACCTATGAAACTTGCAGCTATGGAAGGGGTTTATCAAGGTGAACATCGTGCAGGACTTGTACCTTTTGGAATTTTAAATCCTAAAAAAACCATAGATAATAACGAAAGTGTGTTTTTATTTGACATTACTATACCTTACGCTCTTTCTATATTAGGAAACCGTGATCCAAATTCTTTTATTCCAGGAATTGAAGATTTGATCTATGGAAATGAAAGCAAAGGTATAGAACCTATGCAAAATCGTATCGATAGAGGAAAAATCGCTATACAAGCTCTAAAAGACTATAAACTTGCTAAAGAAAACAATGATACAATAGCTATGGCAAATCACAAATCCATTTTAGAAACTCATTTTAAAGATTTTGGTTATGGATATTTAGAAAAACCAAGCGATACTATTCCACCTGTGGCTTTAACTTTTTATAGCTTTCATATCATGGTTGCTTTAGGAAGTTTTTTCTTTTTACTTTTCATCGTTACGCTTTATCTTACCATGGCAAATGATATTGAGAAATTTAGAAAAGTACTTTGGGTGTGTTTGTTATCCATTCCATTGGGTTATATTGCCGCTGAAGCAGGTTGGATTGTTGCTGAAGTAGGCAGACAACCTTGGGCAATTCAAGACTTGCTTCCTGTACATATCGCAGCAACACAACTTGGAAAAGTCAATGTTCAAATTTCATTTTGGATTTTTGCAGTACTTTTTACAGCCTTATTGATTGCAGAAGTTAAAATCATGCTTACTCAGATTAAAAAAGGTTTTGACGCACATGCAGGACATACTCCACTTATGGGCAAAGGAGAAAAATAATGTTTTTTGGTTTAGAACTTGAAGGTTTGCAAATTTATTGGTGGTTGATTTTAAGTTTACTCGGCGGACTTTTGGTTTTTATGTTTTTTGTCCAAGGTGGACAGACTTTAATCGATGAGCTTAGCAAGGATGAGCTTGAAAAAACCATGCTAGTCAATTCTTTAGGGCGTAAATGGGAGCTTGGTTTTACAACTCTCGTACTTTTTGGTGGAGCAGCTTTTGCGGCTTTTCCACTTTTTTATAGTACAAGTTTTGGCGGTGCTTATTGGGCTTGGCTTTGTATTTTATTTTGTTTTATCTTGCAAGCTGTAGCTTATGAATATCGCAAAAAAGAAAATAATGTTTATGGCTCTAAAACCTATGAAATTTTTCTTAAAATCAATGGCTATTTAGGTGTGTTTTTAATCGGAGTTGCGGTAAGTAGCTTTTTTAGCGGCTCTGAATTTATCTTAAATGAGCATAATTTTGTTTCTTGGCAAAATCCTTTGCATGGCTTAGAACTTTTACTTAATCCTTTTAATTATCTCTTAGGCTTAGCTTTAGTATTTTTAGCAAGGCTTTTAGGTGCAGCGTATTTTATGAACAATATCAATGATGAGAATATCAAAATAAGAGCTATGAAAAAACTCATGGTCAATAGCATTTTATTTTTACCTTTTTTCTTAGGTTTTTTAGTGTGGATTTTCTTAAAAGATGGTTTTAGTGTAGATGCAAATGGAGTTGTAAGCATGAGTGCGAATTTGTATTTATATAATTTCTTAAATCAAATGATTTTTGCTATCTTGCTTGTTGTTGGTGTGATTTTAGTGCTTTTAGGTATGGTTCAAGGAGCAAAAGGTTGCTCTAAAGCTATTTTTACCCTAGGACTTGGAACGGTTTTAACAGTTTTTGCTTTATTATCAAGCATTGGTTTAGGTCAAAGTGCTTTTTACCCATCTTTAAGTGATTTGCAAAGTTCTTTAACTTTAAAAAATGCAAGTTCAAGCTATTATACTCTAAGCGTCATGGCTTATGTGTCTTTACTTGTACCTTTTGTTTTAGCTTATATTATCTATGTTTGGAATGCAATGGATAAAGTAAAAATCACACGCGAAGAAATCGCAAACGATGATCACGCATATTAAGGAGAAAAAATGTTACATGCTTTGTTTTTATTGGCTTGGCCTTTAGTAATTTATCTAAGCTATAAATTTATCATGCTAAATATCAATCAATTAGAAAAAGATAGCAAACTATAAAGCAAGATAAGATTTAAACCGATATAAGTATAAATCTTTTCAAAATATTGCAATTTGCCCATTTTTGGGCATCTTTTAATTATAAATCTTTTAAAGCTTCATTAGCAGCATCAAGGGCGTGAATAAGACTTGTATCAAAAATTTTGATATTTGTATCATTTTTGGATATTAATAAACCAATTTCAGTGCAAGCTAAAAGCACTCCCTTTACCCCTTTTTCTTGTAGTTTTTTTATAATATTTAAATATTTTTCTTTAGATTCTTGCTTGATTTCACCTTTACAAAGCTCATTAAAAATAATATCATTAACGATTTTTATATCTTCATCGCTAGGAATAATAACGCTAATATTTTCTTCAATAAGCACTTTTTTATAAAAATCCTGCGTCATTGTGTATTTAGTACCCAATAAACCAATTTTTTGTATGTTTTCTTGTTTTAAAGCCTTAGCAGAACTTTTTGCAATATGTAAAATAGGGATATTTATATTTTGTTGAATTTCATCAAAAACCTTATGCATAGTATTAGTTGCAATTATTATAAAATTAGCCCCTGCAAGTTCTAATTTTTTAGCACATTGAGTCAAAATTTGTGCAGCTTCTTGCCATTTATCTTGGCTTTGTAAATTTTCTATTTCTTCAAAATTAACACTGTAAAGTAAAATTTTTGCAGAATTTAAAGATTTTAATTTATCATTTATAGCTTGATTTATTGTTTTATAATAAGTAATAGTGCTTTCAAAACTCATTCCGCCTATAATACCAATGGTTTTCATTTTTCTCCTTAAGAATTAATTTTTGAGTCGTTTTATTACAATATATTTCATAGAAATATGATTTATTTTTAAATAAATAAATATATTTTAATATTTTTATTAAAGTTTAAAATAATTTTTTAAACTATTTTCCAATCTATAGGAATTTTACCAACTTTTTTTAAAAATTCATTAGCCTTTGAAAAATGCTTACAACCTAAAAATCCTGTTCTAGCTAAAGGACTTGGGTGAGCTGCTTTTAAAATCAAATGCTTAGTATTATCAATCAAAATCTCCTTGTTTTTTGCGTAATTTCCCCAAAGCATAAAAACAAGCCCTGATTTTTCATTACTTAATTTATGTATTATAGCATCACTAAATTCTTGCCAACCCCACGAACTATGGCTAGCTGCTTTATTTGCTTCAACGCTAAGAATAGAATTTAAGAGCAAAACTCCTTGTTTTGCCCAAGAGCTTAAATCTCCGCTTTTTGCTGGAGTGATGTTTAAATCATTTTGCAATTCTTTAAAAATATTATTAAGACTTGGTGGGATTTTTACATTTTTTGGAACCGAAAAACTAAGCCCCATTGCTTGATTTGGTTGATGATAAGGATCTTGTCCTAGGATAATAATTTTAATTTCTTTTAAAGGACATAAATTAAAAGCATTAAAGATTAAATTTGCAGGCGGATAAATAACTATATTTTGATTAATCGCATTTAGGTATTGTTTTTTGATTTCTAGAAAATATTTTTTTTGAAATTCGTCTCTTAAAAATTCTTTCCAGTCATCATTTATTTTAATCTTATCTATGTTTATTGTAATTTCTTCCATATTATCCCTAATTATTTAAATTATTAAAAATTTTATTCTAACAAAAAAGCTTGCAAAAATATATTAATTTTTTTTGAAGTAAATAAAATTTTTTATATTAATAAAAATTAAATATAAAGACATAATAGGATATAAAAATACTTAATTTATTGTATTTGAAAGTAGTTTTCTTATTAATCAATTATTAACTAAAAATGCAATATCATTATTTTATGATTTAAATCAAAAATTTTTGATTTTAAATTAAAATACTTTTATGAAAGGTTCAAAATGGGAACAAGAAAAGAACATGATTTTATTGGGGAATTAGAAATCTCTGATGAGGTTTATTATGGAGTGCAAACTTTTAGAGCTGTTGAAAATTTTGATATTTCTCATGATAGATTAAAAGATTTTCCTCGCTTTGTTAGAGCTTTGGCTAGAGTAAAAAAAGCTGCAGCTATGGCAAATCATGAATTAGGTCTTTTGGATAAAAATATCCAAGATGCGATTATTAAAGCGTGCGATAAAATTTTAGAAGGCGGGTATTATGATCAATTTGTAGTAGATATGATCCAAGGAGGTGCTGGAACAAGTACAAATATGAATGCTAATGAAGTTATAGCGAACATAGGACTTGAACTTATGGGTCATAAAAAAGGTGAATACCAATATCTTCATCCAAATGATCATGTTAATTTAAGTCAAAGTACTAATGATGCTTATCCTACGGCTTTACACCTTGCCTTGCATGATTATTTAAGTGATTTGGCAAAAGCTATGGAACATCTAAAAAAAGCTTATGAGAGAAAAGCTGAAGAATTTAAAGATGTTCTTAAAATGGGTAGAACCCAACTGCAAGATGCTGTACCTATGACTTTAGGTCGTGAATTTAAAACTTTTGCCGTAATGATAGGTGAAGATATACAAAGAGTATTAGAAGCTAGAAAATTGATTTTAGAGATCAATTTGGGTGGAACTGCTATTGGAACGGGAATTAATTCTCATCCTGATTATCCGAAGGTTGTAGAAAGAAAAATAAGAGAAGTGACAGGTTTTGAATATACTGTGGCTGAGGATTTGATCGAGGCGACTCAAGATACGGGAGCTTATGTACAAATTTCAGGTGTTTTAAAACGTGTTGCAACAAAACTTTCTAAAGTATGTAATGACTTAAGACTTTTAAGTAGTGGTCCAAAATGTGGTCTTAATGAGATTAATCTTCCAAAAATGCAACCAGGTAGTTCTATCATGCCAGGTAAGGTAAATCCTGTTATTCCTGAAGTAGTTAATCAAGTTTGTTATTTTGTTATTGGAGCAGACGTAACTGTAACTTTTGCTTGTGAGGGTGGACAATTGCAACTTAATGTTTTTGAACCAGTTGTAGCATATAGCTTATTTAATTCTGTTGTAATGCTAGAAAAAGCAATGTATACTTTAGCTGATAAATGTATAGATGGTATTACCGCAAATGAAAAAATTTGTTCAGACTTTGTCTATAATTCAGTAGGTATAGTAACAGCTTTAAATCCTTATATTGGTTATGAAAATTCAGCTTCTATAGCTAAAGAGGCAATGAACACTGGAAAAAGAGTGGCTGATATTGCGCTTGAAAGAGGGCTTTTAAGTAAAGAACAAATTGATGAAATTTTAACTCCATCAAATATGCTAAATCCTCACATGGAAGCTAAAAAATAGCATTTTAGGATTTAATATGGATATAATGATAATTTTGCAAGTAATCGTCCTTCTTGGGGCGATTTTTATCGGTATTCGCCTAGGCGGCATTGCTATAGGTTATGCTGGAGGATTAGGTGTAGTTATACTAGGACTTGTTTTAGATATGAAACCTGGTAATATTCCTTGGGATGTTATTTTAATTATTGCTGCAGCTATTGCAGCAATTTCTGCTATGCAACAAGCAGGTGGACTTGATTATATGGTAAGGGTGACAGAAAAAATTTTAAGATCAAGCCCTAAATTTATAAATTATTTAGCTCCAGCTTGTGGATGGTTGCTTACAATCTTAGCAGGAACAGGAAATGCAGTATTTTCTTTAATGCCTGTTGTAGTTGATGTTGCAAAATCTCAAAACATAAAACCTAGTGTTCCACTTTCATTAATGGTTGTTTCTTCGCAAATTGGAATCACTGCTTCTCCTGTAAGTGCAGCTGTGGTTTATATGAGCGGAGTTTTAGAGCCACTTGGATGGAATTATCCAACTTTAATTGGAATTTGGATTAGCACAACTTTTGTAGCTTGTATGCTTGCAGCTTTTATAGTGAGTTTAATCACTCCTATGGATTTGAGTAAGGATAGTGTTTATCAAGAACGATTAAAAGCAGGACTTGTAAAGGATGCAGGAGCTGTTTTGCATGGCGAAGATAAACCAGGTGCTAAACTTTCAGTGGTAATTTTCTTGATCACTGTTTTGGCAGTTGTACTTTATGCAACCGCAATTTCAAGTAATATTAAATGGATTGATCCTGTTGTGGTTCCAAGAGATGCAGCTATTATGAGCTTTTTGCTTACTGCAGCAACTTTGATCACTTGGCTTTGTAAAGTTGAACCAGGTAAAATTCTTGACACTAGTGTATTTAAAAGCGGTATGACTGCTTGTGTTTGTGTTTTTGGTGTAGCATGGCTTGGAAATACTTTTGTTGCAGGACACGAAGCTTCTATCAAAGAAGTAGCAGGCGACTGGGTTAAACAAACCCCTGCTATGTTAGCAGTTGCATTTTTCTTTGCAAGTATGCTTTTATATTCCCAAGCAGCAACCGCAAAGGCCATTGTACCTGTAATTATCACTGCTTTAGGAATTTCAGCAGCAAATCCGCATGATTCTTATATGCTTGTAGCTTGTTTTGCAGCAGTTTCGGCACTTTTTGTGCTTCCAACTTATCCAACCTTGCTTGGTGCAGTGCAAATGGATGATACAGGAACGACTAGAATTGGTAAATTTATATTTAATCACTCATTCTTTATACCAGGGGTTTTAGCTATTGCAATTGCTGTAGTATTAGGCTTTGTATTAGCTCCTATGCTTATTTAAATCAAACCCTAGGTTTTTCTCCTAGGGTTAAATTTTTTTCATTAGTTTTTAAGTATATACTACGTTATAATATTCATTTTCAATTTTCTTTAAGAAAGGAATTTAATGAAGATAAAAGTTGGATTGATTTTTTCAGGTATTGTTTGCCTTTTTTTAACAGCTTGTGTTAATCAGGTTAAACAAAATACAACATTTGAAAATACTTTAACACAAAAATATTGTGGTGATGATTTTTTCAATCAAAATTTAGAAAAAATTAAAAAAAATGATGATGTCATTTATACAGGATTAAATGCAGGTTTGATTGCTAGAAATTGTGGTGATTTTAATAAAAGTAATGTATTTTTTGATGCTGTAGAAGAATCTTATAAATATGATGTGGATTTAGAAAATGTAAGCCCTAAAGCAACTAAATTTGTTGGTACAACCTTGCTTAATGATACTATAGTAGATTATGATGGTTCTTTATATGAAAGAATTATGGTTAATATATATAAAGCTCTAAACTATATGGAAGAAGATGATTATGAAAATGCAAGAGTTGAGTTTAATCGTGCTTTAATGCGTCAAGATAAGGCAAAAGAATATTTTGCTAAAGAAATTGAAAAAAATCGTGCTGATTTAGATAAGGCAAAAGAAGATAAAAATTATGATAAAAATATGAATGAAAATTCAAAAGTTATAGAAGAGCAATATGACAACTTATTTAAAGAATTTGATACAACAAAAAATTTCATAAATCCTTATGCGACTTATCTTGCTTCAATATTTTTCTTTATGGATAAAGATTATAGAAAAGCTGCAGATTTATTTAGAGAAGTAGCTATTATTTATCCAAAAAACAAAACTATCAAAAAAGAGGCTAAAATTTTTAAAGAATATGCCACAAAAATAAAAGTTAAAAAAGCTAAAAAATATGTTTTTGTAGTTTATGAAAATGGATTTGGTGTAGTTAAGGATGAATTTGCTTTAACCTTACCTTTTATAGTGGATAAAAAAATTATTAGCACAAATATTGCTTTACAAACCTTAAAAAAAAGGGAAGCTTCTTTTGCAAATTTAAATATAAATGGTCAAAATACAAATGATTTTGTAGATTTAGACAATATTGTCACTACTGAATTTAAAATAAATATGCCTGCAATGATTGCTAAAGCCTTAGCTCAAACTATAATTAAAACCACTTTAAATGTAGCTGTTGCAAATAATGACTCTACAGGTGGATGGCTAAGTCTTGCAACAGCAGTAGCAACTGCTGCAACCAATAAAGCTGATGTGCGTTCTTGGAGAGGTTTACCAAAAAGTATTGCCATAGCAACAATAGAAAACGACGGAAATTTAGAAATCAAAGATCCACAAGGCAATATTTTGTTTCAAAAATCATTGGATAAAAATAAAAATGCTCTTGTGATAGTGCGTTCTTTTGCTCCGTATTTACCCGCAAGTGTTGCTATCATGGAAAAATAAGGCTAAAAGATGAAAAAAAATATTTTATTTATTTTAATGTTTTTACTTAGTGCTTGTGTACCAAGTTATCAAATAAATTCAAATCAAAATACTGTAATTTTAGGTTCAAATTTACCAAAAAGTTTAGTAAAACAATTTCAAAAGCGTATAAATAGCAATGGTTATTTAGAATTTGAAGTGATTTTACGCAGTACTTTTGCTAAAGATGTAATTTATAAAGTGGATTGGTTAGATAGAGATGGTTTTGTGCTAAGAGATGTTTTAAATGAGGACTATCAAGCCCTTAGAATTCCAGCAGGACAAGAGGTGATTCTTCGTAAACTTGCATCTGATACAAGAGCGAAGGATTTTAGATTAGAAATTAAAGCAAAAAATTAATCTCATTTTAGGAAGGATAAATCATGAAAAAAACAAAAATTTTAGGAACAGCTCTTATTGGAGCTTTGCTTTTTAGTGGTTGTGCGCAAATAGCTTATACAGATGGAAAGGCAAGTCAGATAAAAAAAGGCGATGCTTTAACCTTGGGTCTTGATAGACAAGATTTTGAAAGTGCAGCTGAAACTATGATAAATAGTATGTTAAGCGATCCTGCTTTTGCAAATATTAAACCAGGTACAAGAAAGGTTATTGCTATTGGTAGGGTTGTGAATGATACCCCGCAAAGAATCGATACTGAAAAACTCACCGCAAAAATCACTTCTGCATTAAGAAAATCAGGTAAATTTGTTCTAACTTCAGCAGTTGCTGCAGGCGGAGCACTTGATAGCATGAGTGAAGATGTAAGAGAATTAAGAGATAATGATGAGTTTAATCAAAAAACCATAGCAAAAAAAGGGACATTGGTATCGCCTGATTTTTCTCTTGCGGGTAAAATTAGACAAGATAATGTAAAACTTAGCAATGGTAAAACTCAAGTAGAATACTTTTTCTTGTTAAGACTTACTGATCTAACATCAGGTTTAGTTTATTGGGAAGATGAGCAAACTATTGATAAAACCGGTTCTAGTAAATCAGTTACTTGGTAAAATAAAAATTAATTTATGAATAAAATTTTTTAGCTCAAGTGTTTAGCTTGGGCTTTTTTTATGATTTTTAAAAGGATACGAAATGAAAAAAATATTATTTATCGGCTCTTTAGTTATGGCAAGTTTACTTTATGCACAAGGTTCCCAGCCTGTAGAAATTACACAACAAGATATAAATACTCAAAATGAAATGTCTGACGCAAGTACTAAGGATATTACCCCAAAGTCAATTGAAGATTTTTTTGAAGAATTTGCCGATAATTTCGGTATAGAATATGGTATAACCAAAGATGGAAAAACTTTTTATACTGGAAAAAGTACTGTTGCTGTAAATGATACTGATCCACAATTTGCACAAGCTTTACAAAATGCTTACCAAAAAGCAATGTTAAATTTGCAAAGCGAATTTATAAGAGATGCTTTTGGAAGAATTGCTACAAGCAAGATTCAAAATTATGAAGCAGATAATTCTACTAATGCTAAGGAATTTGATGAATTGCCAAAAGGTGATAAGGTTGATCAAATTTTAAATAAACTTACACAATTAGCTGGTGCTCAGCTTGATAAGGCATTAAAAGATTTAGGTATAGATACAAATTCTTTAAGCGAAGACAGAAAAAAGACTTTATTAAAGCAAGAATTTCTTAATAAAACTATGACAAATGCCATAGGTTCTATGAGTGGACTTGTTCCTGTGCAAACTATAGTTACACAAAGAAGAGGTGAGTATGATGTAGGTGTTATTGCTGTTATTTCCAATAAAACTCGCCAATTAGCAAAAGATATGGCACTAGCAAGACAGAGTGCTATTAAGGGTAAAGGCAAGGCAATAAGTGAGTATCTGCCAAAAGATACAAAAGGCTTTTTAAATGAATATGGAATTCGCTTAGTTTATGATGAAAATGGTGCACCTATTATTTTAAGTTATGGAAACTGGGGTTATGTAGCAGATCCTAGCAATGCTAAAAAAACAAATATTTTAGAAGATAGAGCCAAAGAAACAGCACTTACTATGGCTGATGCTGCTATTATAGAGTTTATTAATACAAATTTAAGTCTTAAAGATGAAAGAACAACTGGTGATACTTACGAGGAAATCATCAAACAAAGTATTAATGTTAATGATAGTTCCACTCAAGAACAAACTCAAAACATAACAAATATTATTGATAAAGTAAATAGTAAAATAAAAGCAAGCGCAAGCGGTAAAATTCGTGGTATTCGTACTCTTAAAAAATGGAGCTATACAAGTGAAAATGGTATTGAACATGTAGGAACTGTGAGATTTTATTCTTATGAAAATTTAGCTAACACAAATGAGGCTTTAAATTCAAAGTCAAATGCAACAAAAAATGAAGCTAAAAAATCTTCTAGCATACAAAGAAGCTCTAATGTTGTAAATAGTATGGATGATTTTTAAAGGTAAAAGATGAAAATAATTAAAATTCTTTTTTTAGGCTTATTTTTAAGCCTAAGTCTTAATGCTAAAGTTATAACCACAACTTCAACAAAATCAAGCACAGGTGAAGGCACAGGCTTGACTAGGGAAGATGCGATAAACAATGCCATTATAGAGGCTATAGGAAAAATGAGCGGAGTAAGCATCAATTCTCTTAAGAAATCTAATACTAGCGTTTCAACTGATAATTCAGGTTCAAATATACAAGATAATTACAGCGAGCAAATTTCAAAAGCCACCAAAGGTAGAGCTGATACTTATGAAATCAATAGTGTTGAACAAGATGCAAATGGTAAATATACAGCCAATGTAACGATTTTTAAAACCACAACAACAAAAAAGTATCAAGCTCCAGGTTTAAGTGCAGATAATAGAAGAAGTATTACTGTTTTTGATTCTACTCCAGATGCTGCAAAAAGAGGTATAGGCTCAGCTTTGCAACAAAAAATCATTTCTGATTTATTGCAAAGTCGTAAATTTAATGTTTTAGACCGTGATTCTAGTGGCTATTATGAAATGGAAAAAGCTTTAATCAAAAGTGGCGACGCAGCTAGCGATGAAGTTTATAAACTTAAAAATGTGTTAGCAACAGATTATATTTTATTGTTTTCTATTTCAGGACTTGAAGGTAAACAAAAAACAAGCAATTTAACAGGAAAAAGCAAAACTGAAATTGAAGTTATCGTAGATTATCGTGTGCTTTTATTTGCTACAAGACAAATTAAATTTTCTAATACTTTAAGCATGAAAGTCAATCTTAAAGACAATAGTCTTAGTGCCAATGAAACCGCACTCAAACAAATTGCAAATCGTATAGCAGGAGATATTTTAAACGCAATTTATCCTTTGAAAGTTGCAAGTGTTGAAAACAATGAAGTAATATTTTCTCAAAGCTTAAATCAAGGTGATGTTTATGAATGTTTTGCTCTTGGGAAGGTTATAAAAGATACTTATACAAAAGAAAATACAGGAAGAGTAGAAAGCAAAACAGGAAGTATTGAAATCACTCGCACAAGCCCTAAATTTTCTTATGCAAAAATCACAGAAGGTAGTGTAAAAGTGGGCGATATTTGCAGACCTTTAAGTAATACTGGTAGTGGAAATGGCTACACTATAGGTCGTGATGCAAATTATCAAACCCAAGAAGGCGGCGGAGTAAATCTAGGCTTTTAAATTTTTAGAGTTTGATTTTTCTCAAACTCTAAACTCTTTCTTAAATTCATCAAAAATTAAAGAAAAATTTTGTAAAATCGAAATTTTATTAAACCACTAAAGCTTTTAAATCCGTTATTACGGTGCTTTATGGTACTACCAATTTATAAGGAAAAGCAATGTATGCTATTATCAAACACAGCGGAAAGCAATACAAAGTAAGTGTTGGCGATGAGCTAAAACTAGATCACTTTGAAGCTGAAAGCAAAGCAAGTATTGAAGTAAGCGAAGTTCTTGCTATCAATGATAAAGAATTAAAGGTAGGTGCGCCTTTCGTAGCAGGTGCAAAAGTTGTTTTGGAAGTGATCAATCACGGAAAAGATAAAAAAGTTGTGATTTACAAAAAAAGACGCAGAAAAGATTCTAAACTCAAACGCGGTTTTAGAAGACAATTTACTCGCGTTGTAGTAAAAGATATTAAAGCTTAAGGAGTAAAGAATGGCACACAAGAAAGGTCAAGGTTCAACTCAAAATAACCGCGATTCCATAGGTCGTCGTTTAGGTGTTAAAAAATTTGGTGGCGAGTTTGTTAGAGCTGGAAATATCATCATCCGCCAAAGAGGAACTGCAACTCATGCAGGTAACAATGTAGGCATGGGAAAAGATCATACTATCTTTGCTCTAATTGATGGTTTTGTAAAATTCGAAAGAAAAGACAAAGATAGAAAAAAAGTTTCTGTATATCCTGCATAAGTTTTTAGGACGCTTTTTAGCGTCTTGAAAACTTTAAATTTATAAATTTAACTTCTTTTATTTACTCAAATTTAGCTTTATAAATTTAAAGTCAAAGGCAATTTAAATGTTTATTGATAGTGTTAAAATTACTTTAGCTTCAGGCGATGGTGGCAAAGGTGCTGTAAGTTTTCGCCGTGAAAAACATGTTCCACTTGGTGGCCCTGATGGAGGAGATGGTGGAAATGGTGGTGATATTATTTTCGTATGTGATAATAATACCCACACTCTTGTAAATTTCAAAGGCAAAAGAGAATTACGCGCGCAAAATGGTGCTGGTGGAATGGGACGCAATAAAAATGGCAAAAAGGGTGAAAATTTAGAACTTATAGTGCCCGAAGGAACGCAAGTTATCGATGTACAAACCAATGAAATTTTACTTGATCTTACCAAAGAAGGACAAAGAGAGCTTTTTTTAAAAGGTGGAAAAGGTGGACTTGGCAACACCCATTTTAAACACGCCACCAATCAACGCCCCGATTACGCACAACCTGGTATAAAAGGAGAAAGTCGCTTAGTCAGACTTGAACTTAAACTTATTGCCGATGTAGGGCTTGTGGGCTTTCCAAATGTGGGAAAATCTACTCTTATAAGCGTTGTTTCAAATGCAAAACCTGAAATTGCAAATTATGAATTTACCACCCTTACTCCAAAACTTGGACTTGTAGATGTAGATGAGTATAATTCCTTTGTTATGGCTGATATTCCAGGGATTATCGAAGGAGCAAGTGGGGGTAAAGGCTTAGGACTTGCCTTTTTAAAGCACATAGAAAGAACGAGCTTTTTACTTTTCGTGCTAGATCCTATGAGGCAAATGCCTTTAAAAGAACAATTTATAGTACTAAGAAAAGAACTTGAAAAATTTTCCAATGAACTTTTTGGGCGTAAATTTGGCATCATGATTTCAAAAAGTGATAGTGTTCGTTTAGGAGAGGAATTTGCTGAGCAAATTGCTTTAAACATTAATGAGTTAGACAATTATCTCAAAGAAATAAATAATCCACAAAGCTTTTTAATCAAAGTCTCAAGCCTTGAAAAAACAGGACTTAAAGAACTTAAATTCATGCTTTTAGAAGAAATTAAAACTTTAAGAAACAACAAAAAAATTTTAACAATCTAGGAAGTGTTTTATATTAAAAATTTCAAACACTCCCTATTTTTTCAAAAATAACTAGTTTATATGAAATTTTGGCTAAAATTATAAAAATTTTTCAAGGAATAAGCATGAAAAGAATAGTTGTTAAAGTGGGTTCTCATGTGATTAGCGAAGAAAACACTTTAAGTTTTGAGCGTCTTAAAAATTTAGTCGCATTTTTAGCTAAACTCATGGAAAAATATGAAGTAATTTTAGTAACCTCGGCGGCTATTTCGGCAGGACACACCAAACTAGATATCGATAGAAAAAACCTTATTAATAAACAAGTTTTAGCTGCTATTGGACAACCTTTTTTAATCAGTGTTTATAACGAGCTTTTAGCCAAATTTAACAAACTAGGCGGACAAATTTTACTTACAGGCAAGGATTTTGACTCTAGAAAAGCTACCAAACACGCAAAAAATGCTATCGATATGATGATAAATTTAGGAATTTTGCCTATTATCAATGAAAATGACGTTACAGCTATAGAAGAAATTGTCTTTGGTGATAATGATAGTTTAAGTGCTTATGCTACGCATTTTTTTGATGCGGATTTGCTTGTGATTTTAAGCGATATTGATGGATTTTACGATAAAAATCCTAGTGAATTTAGTGATGCAAAGCGTTTAGAAAAAATCACTCATATTAAAGAAGAATGGCTACAAGCAACCATAAAAACAGGTAGTGAGCACGGAACAGGTGGTATAGTAACCAAACTTAAGGCAGCTAAATTTTTACTTGAACACAATAAAAAAATGTTTTTAGCAAGTGGCTTTGATTTAAGTGTGGCAAAGACATTTTTATTAGAAGATAAACAAATAGGTGGAACTTTGTTTGAGTGATTAATTTATTAAATTCTCTTTTAAAATCAAATAAGCTATAATTAAAACTTTTAATTTCACACAAAGCGAAAAAATGAAAAAAATTATTTTTATGGGCACTCCATCTTACGCAACTTGTATTTTAAAAGCACTAGTAGAAAATGAAAATTTTAAACTCGTAGCACTTTTTACTCAGCCTGATAAAGCCGTAGGTAGAAAGCAAATTTTAACTCCAAGTGATACTAAGGCTTTTTTAAGTCAAAATTATCCTAGTATTCCTATTTTTACTCCAAGTTCTTTAAAAGATAAAAATATTATAAGAGAGATTAAGGATTTAAATCCTGATTTTATCGTGGTTGCTGCCTATGGAAAAATTTTACCTAAAGCCATTTTGGATTTAGCGCCTTGTGTGAATTTGCACGCTTCTTTACTTCCAAAATACCGTGGTGCCAGTCCGATCCAAAGTGCAATTTTAAATAAAGATGAAAAAAGTGGAGTTTGCACCATGCTCATGGAAGAAGGGCTTGACACAGGTGCTATACTTGAAAGCTTAGAATGTGATATAAAAGATAAAAATTCAAGTGAAGTTTTTGAACTTTTAGCAAATTTGGCCGCTAAGCTGATCCTCTCTACTCTTTTAAATTTTGATAAAATCACCCCTAAAAAACAAGAGGAAAGTCTAGCAACGCTTTGTAGAAAAATCAAAAAAGAAGATGGGCTTATAAATTTGCAAAATGCAAGAGAACTTTATCAAAAATATCTAGCTTTCACCCCTTGGCCTGGAGTTTTCTTGGAAAATGGACTTAAATTCTTAGAACTTGAACTTGTGGATGAATTAAAACAAAATGCTAAGATGGGTGAAATTTTAGAATTAGAAAAAGAAAGTTTTTTGCTTGCTTGCAAACAAGGAGTTTTGCGTATTAAAAAACTTCAAGAAAGTGGAAAAAAAGCTCTTGATGGCAGGACTTATTTAAATGGAAAAAGGCTTAAAAGTGAAGATAGTTTGTGTTGAAAGTATAGACTCAACTCATCTTTTTTTATGCGAGCAAATACGCAATGGAAAGATTG
This sequence comes from Campylobacter sp. CFSAN093260, assembly GCF_012890095.1. Taxonomy (NCBI): domain Bacteria; kingdom Pseudomonadati; phylum Campylobacterota; class Epsilonproteobacteria; order Campylobacterales; family Campylobacteraceae; genus Campylobacter; species Campylobacter sp. CFSAN093260. Next base: position 108,603 of record NZ_CP040618.1, read on the forward strand.
ATGAAAATTTTGCTATTTATGCTTTAGAACAAACAAATGGAGTTGGAAGTAGGGAAAATTCTTGGCAAAGCTCTAAAGGAAATTTACATCTTTCTTTTTGTATTAAAGAAGAAGATTTACCAAAAGATTTACCTTTAGCTTCTGTGAGTATTTATTTTGCTTATTTACTTAAAGAAGTTTTACAAGAAAAAGGTTCTAAAATTTGGCTTAAATGGCCTAACGATCTATATTTAGATGATAAAAAAGCTGGAGGAGTTATAAGTGCTAAAATTTCAAATTTTATCATAGGCGGTATGGGTTTAAATCTTAAATTTGCACCCCAAAATACAGCTTTATGCGATATAGAAATTTCGCTTAAAGATTTAGTGAGTGAGTTTTTGCAAAAAGTAGAAAAAAAAATTTTATGGAAGAATATTTTTAGCAAGTATATGTTAGAATTTGAAAAATCAAGAAAATTTAGCGTCCATCATGAAGGTAAAGTTTTTTCACTTGAAAATTCTTTTTTGTACGAAGATGGTTCAATTTTACTAGGCGATAAAAGGGTGTATAGTTTAAGATGAGCGAAATTATTACAATAGCAAATCAAAAAGGTGGAGTAGGAAAGACTACAACAGCAGTAAATTTAGCCGCTTCTTTGGCTGTGGCTGAAAAAAAAGTACTTTTGATTGATGTTGATCCGCAAGCTAATGCGACTACAGGACTTGGTTTTAATCGTAATAATTATGAGTATAATATTTACCATGTTTTTATAGGAAGAAAAAAGCTTTCAGATATTATTTTAAAAACAGAATTGCCACAACTTCATTTAGCTCCTTCAAATATAGGTCTTGTAGGTATAGAACAAGAGCTTGCTAAAGGTGAAAATAATGAGAAAAAAATGCTTCTTAAAAATCAAATTCAAGAAGTAATTGATGAGTATGATTTTATTATTATTGATTCTCCACCTGCTCTTGGAAGTATTACTATAAATGCTTTTGCAGCAAGTGATAGCGTAATTATCCCTATACAGTGTGAATTTTATGCGCTTGAGGGTGTAGCTATGGTTTTAAATACAATTAAAATTATCAAAAAAACTATTAATTCTAAACTCAGGGTTCGTGGATTTTTACCGACAATGTATAGCTCTCAAAATAATCTTTCTAAAGATGTTGTAGATGATTTGAAACAAAATTTTAAAAAACAACTTTTTACTATTAATGGAAACGAAGATGACTTTATTGTGATCCCTCGCAATGTAAAACTTGCAGAAAGTCCAAGTTTTGGAAAGCCTATAATTCTTTATGATATTAAATCGCCAGGTTCTGTTGCTTATCAAAATTTGGCGTATTCTATATTAGGATAATTATAATGGGGTTAAATAAAGATAAGGGTTTAAGTAGTTTAATCAGTGATATGGATACTGTTTATAGCAAAGAATTGGGTTTTGATAAAAATCAAAGCACTATGATAGAAATTGATCAAATTTCACCCAATCCATTTCAGCCAAGAAAGAATTTTGATCAAGAAGCTTTAGATGAGCTTGCTAATTCTATCAAAGAATTTGGACTTATTCAGCCTATTATTGTATTTAAAAAAAATAATAAATTTATTTTAATTGCTGGGGAACGTCGCTTAAGAGCAGTGAAAGCATTAGGAAAAAAAGAAATTCTAGCTTTTATTGCTGATATTGATGAGAATAAACTTAGAGAATTGGCTCTTATTGAAAATATACAAAGAGAGAATTTAAACCCTATTGAACTTGCTAATTCTTATAAGGATTTGATGCAAGTTCATAAGATTACTCAAGAGAATTTAGCAGAACTTATTCATAAGTCTCGTACTCAAATAACAAATACTTTAAGACTTCTGAATTTAGATATTAGAACTCAAAAGTTGATTGCTTCTGGAAAAATTTCTCAGGGTCATGCTAAAGTTTTGGTTGGTTTAGATCAAAAAGATGAAAAAATGTTGGTTGATAGCATAATAGGTCAAAAACTTAATGTTAGAGATACTGAAAAAATAGTTAAAAAAATAAAAAATAATGAAAGCTTACCTAATCAAGAATTTGAAGATGAAATAAAAAAATTAAAACAAATACTAAATCGCTTTGGATTTGACTGCAAAAATAAAAATAATGATTTTGTAATTCATTTAGAAAATATTGATAAAATTAAAAAATTAATCAAAATGCTTGAAAAGCTTTAACCAAAATCTTAGCTTTTTTATGGTAAAATAGTCCTTCGAAAATTCTAACCAAGGAGAATTATGTTTGAAGATATGCATCCTTCCATAATGCTTGCTACTATGGCTATTTTTTTAGCTATGATAGTTATTTTAAATAGTATGCTGTATAAGCCGCTTTTAAAATTTATGGATGAAAGAAATGATTCTATAAAAAATGATGAGAATAAAGTAAAAGAAAATTCTCAAGAAGTTTTAGGTGTGAATGATGAATTAGAAGCTATTCATATTAACACTAGAGAAGAAATTCAAAAAATTAAACAAAGTGCTATAGCTGCTGCTAAAGAAGAGGCAGAGCAAATTCTTAGAAGCAAGAAAGAAGAATTAGAAAGAAAAATGGCCAGTTTTTATGCAGATTTAGCCGTTCAAAAAAAAGAGTTGCAAGAACATTTAAACATATATTTACCTGAGCTTAAGCAAGCTTTGCAAAATAACATAAAGAAAATTTAAGAGGAGAGAAATGAGTAAGTTATTCTTTATTATATTTTTGCTACCTTTATATGCTTTTGGTGCATCAAATGGTAGTGGAGAATATGATATTATTCCAAGGACTATTAATTTTCTAATTTTTGTGGCTATATTGTATTATTTTGTTGCAACTCCATTTAAAAATTTTTACAAAAACCGTATTGTAAAAATTTCTTCTAAACTTGATGAAATTCAAAAAAAACTTTTAGAAAGTAAAGCTAAGAAATTAGACACGATGAAAAAACTTGAAGAAGCTAAGGCAAGTGCTGCTGCCGCTTTAATTACAGCAAAAAAAGAAGCTGAAATTTTAGTTCAAAATATTAAGAAAGAGACTCAAGATGAGTTAGATTTACTTCAAAAACATTTTGAGGAACAAAAAGATTATGAATTTAGAAAAATGGAAAAAGAATTAGTATCAAATACTTTAAATGAAATTTTTTCTGATCCAAATATGACATTAAAACAGAGTGAAATAATAGAACTTATGATGAAGAAGGTATCTTAAATATGGAAAATATAATTGCAAGAAGATATGCAAAAGCGATAGCTTCAAGAGCTGATATAAATGATTTTTATCAGAATTTGTGTATTTTAAATTTTGCTTTTGTTTTGCCAAAATTTAAAAATATTATAGAATCTAATGAGATTAAAAAAGAAAGAAAAATGGAATTTCTTGATTCTTTTTTTGATATTAAAAATTCTAGTTTTCAAAATTTTTTAAGACTTTTGATTGAAAATTCAAGATTAGAATGCATTCCTCAAATAGTTAAAGAACTTGAAAGACAAAAAGCTTTTAAAGAAAATATTTTTGTTGGTATTGTGTATTCTAAAGAAAAATTAAGTCAAGAAAATCTTAAAGATCTTGAAGTAAAACTTAACAAAAAATTTGATGCAAATATTAAACTAAATAATAAAATCAGTCAAGATGATAGTGTTAAAATAGAATTAGAAGAATTAGGTTATGAACTTTCTTTTTCTATGAAAGCTCTTCAAAATAAGCTAAACGAATATATATTGAAAATTATCTAAGGAGAAAAAGTAAATGAAATTTAAAGCTGATGAGATCAGTTCAATAATCAAAGAAAGAATTGAAAATTTTGATTTAAATCTTGAAATTGAAGAAACAGGAAAAATTATTTCTGTAGCTGATGGTGTTGCTAAGGTATATGGACTTAAGAATATTATGGCTGGAGAAATGGTAGAATTTGAAAATGGTGATAAAGGAATGGCCTTAAACCTTGAAGAGTCGAGTGTAGGTATTGTTATACTTGGAAAAGGAGAAGGTTTAAAAGAAGGTGCTTCTGTAAAAAGACTTAAGAAATTACTTAAAGTTCCAGTAGGTGAGGCTTTGATTGGCCGTGTTGTAAATGCTTTAGGTGAGCCAATTGATGCTAAAGGTGTGATCAATGCTAATGAATATCGTTTTGTTGAAGAAAAAGCAAAAGGTATTATGGCGAGAAAAAGTGTTCATGAGCCTTTACATACAGGAATTAAAGCTATTGATGCGCTTGTGCCAATTGGTCGTGGTCAAAGAGAGCTTATCATAGGTGATAGACAAACAGGTAAAACTACTGTTGCTGTTGATACTATTATATCTCAAAGAGGTCAAGGAGTTATCTGTATATATGTTGCAATTGGTCAAAAGCAAAGTACAGTGGCACAAGTGGTTAAAAGACTAGAAGAACATGGTGCTATGGAATATACTATTGTTGTAAATGCCGGTGCTTCAGATCCTGCGGCTTTACAGTACTTAGCTCCATATACTGGTGTAACCATGGGTGAATTTTTTAGAGACAACGCAAAACATGCTTTAATTGTTTATGATGATTTGAGCAAGCATGCTGTAGCTTATCGCGAAATGTCTTTGATTTTACGTCGTCCTCCAGGTCGTGAAGCTTATCCAGGCGATGTTTTTTACCTTCATTCAAGATTGCTTGAAAGAGCAAGCAAGCTAAATGATGAATTAGGTGCTGGTTCTTTGACGGCATTGCCGATAATTGAAACACAAGCAGGAGATGTTTCTGCTTATATTCCAACTAATGTTATTTCAATTACAGATGGACAAATTTTCTTAGAAACTGATTTATTTAACTCAGGAATTCGTCCTGCAATTAATGTTGGTTTATCAGTATCTCGTGTAGGTGGGGCTGCTCAAATTAAAGCTACAAAACAAGTTTCAGGCACATTAAGACTTGACCTTGCTCAATATAGAGAGCTTCAAGCTTTTGCACAATTTGCTAGTGATTTAGATGAGGCAAGTAGAAAACAACTTGAACGTGGACAAAGAATGGTTGAACTCTTAAAACAACCACCTTATTCTCCGCTTAGCGTTGAAAAACAAGTAGTTTTAATTTTTGCAGGAACCAAAGGTTTCTTAGATGATATTGCTGTTTCTAGAATTAAGGAATTTGAAGATGGAATTTATCCTTTTATTGAGGCAAAACATCCAGATATTTTTGAGCAAATTCGCTCTAAAAAAGCTTTAGATTCTGATTTGGAAGAAAAACTAGCTAAAGCCATTAATGAGTTTAAAGCAAATCATTTATAAGGTCTTTTATGTCTAATTTAAAAGAAATTAAAAGAAAAATTAAAAGTGTTCATAACACTCAAAAGACTACAAATGCTATGAAGCTAGTTTCTACTGCTAAGTTAAAAAAAGCAGAAGAAGCAGCTAAAAGATCAAAAATTTATGCACAAAAAATCGATGAAATTTTGAGTGAAATTTCATTTCAGATCAATAAAATTGTTCACAATGAAGATGATGTGCGTTTATCTTTGTTTCATAAAAAAGAACAAATTAAAACCGTAGATTTAATATTTATCACTGCAGATAAAGGCTTATGCGGTGGTTTTAATATTAAGACTTTAAAAACAGTAAGTGAAATGCTAAAAGAATATGAAGCAAAAAATATTAATATTCGTCTTAGAGCTATAGGTAAAACTGGGATTGAATATTTTAATTTTCAAAAAATAGAATTGTTAGAGAAATATTTCCATCTTAGTTCTAGTCCTGATTATGAGAAAGCATGTGAAGTAATTCATGCTGCTGTAGATGATTTTTTAAATGGAAATACAGATGAAGTGATTTTAGTTCATAATGGTTATAAAAATATGATTACCCAAGAACTTAAAATTAATCATCTTATTCCAGTTGAGCCAAAGAGTATTGAACAGACTCATAATTCTCTTTTAGAGCTTGAACCGGAAGGAACTGAGCTTTTAGAAGATTTAATGAAAACGTATTTTGAGTATAATATGTATTATGCGTTAATCGATTCTTTGGCGGCAGAGCATAGCGCAAGAATGCAAGCTATGGATAATGCAACTAATAACGCAAAGGCAAGAGTGAAACAACTAAATTTAGCTTATAACAAAGCAAGACAAGAATCCATTACTACTGAGCTTATAGAGATTATCAGTGGTGTTGAATCAATGAAATAGTAAAATTTTAAGGAGAAGATAAATAATGCAAGGATTTATTTCACAGGTATTAGGTCCGGTTGTTGATGTAGATTTTAACGACTATTTACCTCAAATTAATGAAGCAATTGTTGTAAATTTTGAAAGCGAAGGAAAAAAACATAAACTTGTTTTAGAAGTAGCAGCTCATTTAGGAGATAATAGAGTTAGAACTATTGCTATGGATATGACAGATGGTTTGGTAAGGGGCTTAAAAGCTGAGGCTTTAGGTGCTCCTATTAGTGTTCCTGTTGGTGAGAAAGTTTTAGGAAGAATTTTCAATGTTACTGGAGATTTGATCGATGAAGGTGAAGAAATTTCTTTTGATAAAAAATGGGCAATTCATAGAGATCCACCAGCTTTTGAAGATCAAAGCACAAAAAGTGAGATTTTTGAAACAGGGATTAAAGTTGTAGATTTACTTGCTCCTTATGCAAAAGGTGGTAAAGTAGGTCTTTTTGGTGGTGCAGGTGTTGGTAAAACTGTTATTATTATGGAGCTTATTCACAATGTTGCATTTAAGCATAGCGGCTATTCTGTATTTGCAGGTGTGGGTGAGAGAACTCGTGAAGGAAATGACCTTTATAATGAAATGAAAGAAAGTAATGTTTTAGACAAAGTTGCTCTATGTTATGGACAAATGAATGAACCACCAGGGGCAAGAAATCGTATTGCTTTAACAGGTTTAACAATGGCTGAGTATTTTAGAGATGAAATGGGTCTTGATGTGCTTATGTTTATTGATAATATCTTTAGATTTTCACAATCAGGTTCTGAAATGTCAGCACTTTTAGGAAGAATTCCATCAGCTGTGGGTTATCAACCAACCTTAGCAAGTGAAATGGGTAAATTCCAAGAAAGAATTACTTCAACTAAAAAAGGCTCAATCACTTCAGTTCAAGCTGTTTACGTTCCAGCTGATGACTTAACAGACCCAGCTCCAGCAACTGTTTTTGCTCACTTAGATGCTACAACGGTTTTAAATAGAGCTATTGCTGAAAAGGGTATTTATCCTGCAGTTGACCCACTTGACTCAACTTCAAGAATGCTTGATCCAAATATCATTGGAGAAGAACATTATAAAGTTGCTCGTGGTGTTCAATCAGTGCTTCAAAAATACAAAGATTTACAAGATATCATCGCCATTTTAGGTATGGATGAGCTTAGCGAAGAGGATAAACTTGTAGTTGAAAGAGCAAGAAAGATTGAAAAATTCTTATCACAACCATTTTTCGTTGCAGAAGTTTTCACAGGTAGCCCAGGAAAATATATAAGCCTTGAAGATACAATAGCAGGATTTAAGGGAATTTTAGAAGGTAAATATGATCATTTACCAGAAAATGCTTTCTATATGGTTGGAAATATAGATGAAGCTATTGCAAAAGCGGATAAATTAAAAGGTTAATTTATGAACGATTTGATTAATTTCGAGATAGTTACGCCTTTGGGTGTAATCTATCAAGGAGAAGTAAAATCTGTTACTTTACCAGGTAGTGAAGGAGAATTTGGTGTGCTTAAAGGACATGCTGCTTTGGTTTCTTCTTTAAAATCTGGAGTAATTGATATTGAAAAAGCTGATTTAAATCATGAGTTAGTTGCTATTGATGCTGGACATGCAAAGGTAGATGAAGATAAGATTTGCGTGTTAGCAAAGGGTGCGATTTGGGTTTGTGGAAGTGATGAAAGTGAGATTGAAAGAAATCTTGCTCAAGCAAAAGATTTGATTAAATCTATGAGTTCTGATAATGCAGCTTTAGCAGCAACTTTTTCAAAACTTGATAATGCAAGGATGCATTAATGAATTTTGAAGCTATATTTCATTTTTTCAATAGTTCAAGTATTATTACTTATATAGTTTTATTATGGCTTTCTTTATATTTTATTTTAGCATTTAGTATTTTGTTTGCTAGATTGACTTATTTGGCTACATGGAGAAACAAGGAGAAAGAAAGTTTAGAAACTTTGCTCTTGGGTGAGAAGGATTTAAGTCGTACTGATTCGATTTTAAGAAAATGTAATGATACAACTTCAAATCATTTAGAAATCTATAAAAATTTAGCAAGTCGCCGCGCTTCTGCTGGACTTACTTGGCTTAGTATTATTGCTTCAACTTCACCTTTTATAGGTCTTTTTGGGACAGTTATTTCTATACTTGAAACTTTTGGTGGGCTTGGAACTCAAAATTCTTTAAGTCTCATAGCTCCTAAAATCAGTGAGGCTTTAGTTGCTACAGGTTGTGGTATTTTAGTAGCAATTCCTGCTTATACATTTCATCTCATCATTAAAAGAAAAGCTTTTGAACTTTTAAGCATTATTGATAGCGAGATTAAAGTTATAAGTTCGAGTAAATAAGGTTAAAAATGCCATTTGATGATGAAAAACCTGAACTTAATATCACACCTTTAGTAGATATTATGCTTGTATTGCTTGCGATTTTAATGGTAACAGCTCCAAGCATTACTTATGAAGAAAAAATTAATCTTCCACAAGGTAGTCAAAAAAATACTAGCGCTCCAACTGTTAAGAGTTTAATTATTAGTATTAATGCAAAAAAAGAAATTTTTTTAAATCAAGAAAAATACGATTTTATAAGTTTTGCTGACAATCTTGCTCAAAGAAAAGCACAATTTAATACCGAAGATCCGGTTTTTATACGCGCTGATAAAAGCTTAAAATATGACGATGTTATTTCAGTCTTAAGAAGTGTAAAAAATTTAGGATTTAATAAAGTTGCTTTACAGACTGAATAATCATGAAAAATTATGGTTTGAGTAATTTAAATTCGTTTTTACTTGCTTTAGCAATATATGTTGGTATAGTAATTCTTGTTTTTTTTAGACTTGTAAGCGAGGTTGAACCTGCTATACAATATACCGATATAAAAGATAGTTTTGTAGATATTGAACTTGCTGAACCATCAAAACAAGTTATTACTCAAAGCAACACTCCTAAAGAAATACAAAAATCAACAGAGCAAATTGATATAGAAAAGCTTTTTGCTCAGACTACAAATAAAACAGTTAAAACCGAAGATATTGACCAAAAGGCAAGTAATTTTAATGAGCTTTTTGGAAATATTAAAGAAATACAAGAAGAAAAGACTACAAAAATTCAATCAAGTGCTAAATCAGGAATTTCTAGTGCCCCAAAACCTCAAGCTTCTGAACTTGTAAAACAACTTAATGATAGCTTGCTTCAAGAAGAAAGTTCAACACAAGGTGAAAGTACAAAGGCACAAAAAATTGGAATTTATGATGAATTTTTAGGGAAAGTTGTGCGTATTATCACTCAAAGATGGACTCAGTATTATCCAAATAGTGAAAAAATTTCTGTTAAGGTAAAAATTTTTATTGATGAAAATGGAAAATTTGGCTATACTTCAGTTGAAAAAAGTGGGAATCCTTTATATGATGCTAAAGTGGCTGAATTTTTACAAAGTCAAAAAGGTAAATTTATTACTTATCCTCCGCAAAATAAAAATATAAGCATTATCATGAATTTAAGAGATGAAGTGAAAGTTAAAAATGATTAGGAGAAAAAAATGAAAAAAATTGTAGCAATTTTTTTAGTCTTTTTAGGAAGTCTTTGGGCAGAAGATCCAGTGATTGATGTTGTTAATTCTGGTGTAGTTTTACCAAAGATTATTGTTAAAGACAATTCAAATTTAAGTGACGAGAATTTAAAGAAAAGCTTTTATAATATCATTGTGAACGATTTGAAAGTAAGTTCAAACTTTGAAGTTGTTGCTAATGCAACTGAGACAAGTAATTATATTTTTGAATACACTTTAAATAAAAATGGTAACACTTTGAGTTTAAATGTAAAAATAAAAGCTGGCGGTTCTGATAAGTCAGAGCAAACTTATACTTTAAATGGTTTAGAGCAATATCCATTTTTGGCACATAAAAGCGTCAAAGCTTCTGTAAATGCGTTAGGACTTGCACCTGTTGATTGGATGGATCATAAAATTTTGATCGCGAGAAATTCTAGCTCTAAAAAAAGTCAAATTATTATGGCTGATTATACTTTAACTTATCAAAAAGTTATTGTTGATGGTGGACTTAATTTATTTCCAAAATGGGGAAATAAAGAACAAACTCTATTTTATTATACAGCTTATGATCATGATAAGCCAACTTTATACCGTTATGATTTAAATACCAATAAAGCTAGTAAAATTTTATCAAGTGGCGGTATGGTTGTAGCAAGTGATGTGAATGTAGATGGAAGTAAACTACTTGTTACCATGGCTCCAAAAGATCAGCCTGATGTTTATTTATATGACTTAAATACCAAAAATCTAACACAATTAACTAATTATTCTGGTATTGATGTTAATGGAAATTTTATTGGCTCAGATGATAGTAAAGTGGTATTTGTAAGCGATCGTTTAGGATATCCTAATATTTTTATGCAAGATTTAAATAGCAATAGTGCTGAACAAGTTGTTTTTCATGGTAGAAACAATTCGGCTGTTTCGACTTATAAAGATTTTTTGGTTTATTCAAGTCGTGAACCAAATCAAGCAGGTGTTTTTAATATTTATTTGATGTCAATTAATAGTGATTATATTCGTCAACTTACAGCAAATGGAAAAAATTTATTTCCAAGATTTTCTAGTGATGGTGGAAGTATAGTATTTATCAAATATTTAGGTGCGCAAAGTGCTTTGGGTGTTATTCGTGTAAATGCAAATAAGACTTTTTATTTTCCTCTTAGGGTTGGAAAAATTCAATCAATTGATTGGTAAAAATTTCAATTTTAGGTTAAAATTAATTAAAAATTAGATATAATAATAAGAATTTATTAACTTTGAAAGGTCATAAATGAAAAAAATTCTTTTTACTTCAATCGCAGCTCTTGCAGTTGTTATTAGTGGTTGTAGCACAAAAAGCACTAGCGTAAGCGGTGATAGTAGTGTTGATTCAAATCGTGGTTCAGGTGGAAGTGATGGTTGGGATATTGATTCAAAAATTTCTCAACTTAATGATACTTTAAATAAAGTATATTTTGATTTTGATAAATTCAACATTCGTCCTGATATGCAAAATGTTGTAAGCACAAATGCTAATATTTTTAACACTGAAGTAAGCGGTGTAAGTATTACTGTTGAAGGAAACTGCGATGAGTGGGGAACCGATGAATATAACCAAGCTCTAGGTTTAAAAAGAGCAAAAGCTGTAAAAGAAGCTTTAATCGCTAAAGGTGTAAATGCTGATAGAATTGCTGTTAAAAGCTATGGAGAAACAAATCCTGTGTGCACTGAAAAAACTAAAGCTTGCGATGCGCAAAATAGACGTGCTGAATTTAAATTATCAAGATAATTAATGAAAAAAATATTCACAGTAGCTCTTCTTGGAGCTACTTTACTTTATGCAGAAAGCTCAGCTTTTGGTGCAGGAGATATAACAAGCAATTCTTCTTATGGTTTAACTTCAAATGAAAAATTATTTAAAGAAAAGTTAGATAATTTAAATAATGAAAATATACAAACAAATGCTAGAATTAATGAAATTAACGAAAGAATCGAGGGTTTACAAAGCACTTTAGAAGGTATAAATTCTCAATATGCCAAATCAAATTCTAGATTAAGTCAAGTTGAAGAGAATAATCAAAATATTGAAAATAATTTTACTAGTGAAATTCAAAAATTAAAGGCTTATGTTGAAGAAAGTAGAAAAATTCAAGAAGCTAATAATAAGCAAGTAAAAAAAGTTTTAGCCGAACTTAGTTCTTTAGTAGATGCTATTAATGCAAATTATGTTTCTAAAAACGAATTAAATGATGCAAATTTAAGCGTTAAAACTATTACACCTAGTGTTGTTGTTTCAACTACAGATTCAAATAGTACCATTGAAAACAATAATACTCAAAATACCCAAGATGATAAAGCAAAACAAATTGATGAATCTTGGAAAAAGAAAAAAAATAATGAAATTTTAGAATTAGCGATAAAAGATGTTGATAAAAATGCTTTTGAAGATTCCAAAGCAAAATTAAATTTTCTCATAACAAAGCAGTATAAACCTGCAAGAGCAAATTTTTGGTTAGGGGAGATCGAGTATAAACAAAAAAATTATAACAATGCTATTGTTTATTATAAAAAAAGTTCTTCTTTGAGTACAAAAGGAGATTATTTCCCAAAACTTTTATATCATACTGCCATTTCATTGGATAAAACAGGTGATACAAAAACAGCAAATGGTTTTTATAAAGCTTTAAAAACTAATTATCCAAATTCACCCGAAGCAAAAGCTTCACCTAATAGAAAATAAATTAAGGAGATAAAATGGCTATAGAAAAAAATAGTGTAGTTTCAATGTTTTATGAGTTAAAAGATGCAAATACAAATGAAGTTTTAGAATCAAATTTATATTCTCAACCTATTTCTTTTATTTTAGGCAAAGGTCAGATTTTAGAAAGCTTAGAAGAAGAAGTGATGAAGCTTGATTGCCCTAGCAATGCTGATGTGGTAATTAAAAAAGAAAAAGGTTTAGGCGAATACGATGAAAATGCGGTTCAAACTTTACCAAAAGAGCAATTTGCAGGTATTGATTTAAAAGTAGGTATGGAACTTTTTGGCGAAGGTGAAAATGGCGAAACCGTTCGTGTAACTGTAAAAGAAATTGGTGAAAATGATGTGACAATTGATTATAATCACCCTTATGCAGGTCGTGATTTGCTTTTTTCTTTAAATATCGTAGATGCTAGAGCTGCAAGTGAAGATGAAATTCTTACAGGTATTATCGCAGGAAGTCATAGTTGTGGTTGTGGGAGCGGACATGGGCACGATCATCATCACGGACACGGACACGGTGGCGGCGGTTGCTGTGGCGGCGGTGGTTGCGGTTGTCATTAATGAAGACTGCGTTTATATTTCCAGGTCAAGGCTCACAAAGTCTTGGCATGGGAAAAGATTTTTATGAAAACTCTATAAAAGCCAAAGAACTCCTTCAAAACGCAAGTGATTTTTGTAAGATTGATTTTAAACATTTGCTTTTTGAAGAAAACGAAAAACTCAATCAAAGTGAATTTACTCAACCCGCCATCGTTTTAAATTCCTTAATGGCTTATAGTGTTTTACTTGAAAAAAAACCTGATTTAAGTTCGAAATTTGCTTTAGGGCATTCTTTGGGAGAATTTTCAGCCTTAGCTGTTAATAGTGCTTTTGATTTTTTAGAGGCTCTTTCTTTGGTCAATAAAAGAGGACTTTTTATGCAAGAAGATTGTGCAAAAGTTGAAGCAGGTATGATGGTGGTTTTGGGGCTTGATGATGAAAAGGTTGAAGAGCTTTGTCAAAAAGCACAAAAAGAAAACAAGCAAATTTTTGCTGCAAATTATAACTGCGATGGACAAATCGTTGTAGCAGGTTTAAAACCTGATTTAGCAAGTTATGAAAGTGTATTTAAAGAAGCAGGAGCTAAAAGAGCTATGCTTTTAAATATGAGCGTGGCAAGTCATTGTCCTCTTTTGGAAAATGCTTCAGCTAAGCTTTGTGTGGAGCTTGAAAAGGTATTAAAACCAAATTTTAAAGCCGTGCTTTCTAATGCAAATGCTAAAATTTATACATGTAAAGAAGAAGCCCTTGAACTTTTAAAAGCACAACTTATCTCACCTGTGCTTTATAAACAAAGCATTAAGGCATGTGAAAATGAAGTAGATTATTTCATAGAATTTGGTGCAAGCGTGCTTAAGGGTTTGAATAAAAAAATCACTTCAAAAGAAACTTATGCTTTAACAAATATGAATGATATTGATGAATTTTTAAAGGTTATATGATGAAAATAGCAATTTTAGGAGCCATGAGTGAAGAAATCACTCCTTTGCTTGAAACACTTAAAGATTATACAAAAATAGAACACGCTAATAATACTTATTATTTTGCAAAGTATAAAAATCATGAACTTGTTTTAGCGTATTCTAAAATCGGCAAGGTAAATTCTACTCTTAGTGCTAGTGTGATGATAGAAAAATTTGGCGCACAAGTGTTGCTTTTTACGGGTGTTGCAGGTGCTTTTAATCCAGAGCTTGAAATTGGTGATTTGCTTTATGCAACAAAATTAGCTCAATACGATCTTGATATTACCGCTTTTGGGCATCCTTTGGGTTTTGTTCCAGGTAATGAAATTTTTATCAAAACCGATGAGAAATTAAACAATCTTGCTTTAGAAGTTGCTAAGGAATTAAATATCAAACTGCGTGCAGGCATTATTGCAACGGGTGATGAGTTTATTTGCGATGAAGCAAAAAAAGCAAAAATCAGAGAAATTTTCAATGCTGATGCTTGTGAAATGGAAGGCGCAAGTGTGGCTTTGGTTTGTGATGCCTTAAAGGTGCCTTGTTTTATCTTAAGAGCTATGAGTGATAAAGCAGGGGAAAAGGCTGAATTTGATTTTGATGAATTTGTGATCAATTCAGCTAAAATTTCAGCCAATTTTGTGCTTAAAATGTGCGAGAAATTATGATAAATCTTAGCAAAAAACTTATACGCCAAGTTGCACAAGCTAATGCTAAATTTGGACTTATTAAAGATGGAGATAGGGTTCTTTTAGGGCTTAGTGGCGGGAAAGATTCTTTGGCTTTAGCCCATCTTTTAAATCGTATGCAAGCTCATGCTCCTTTTGAATTTGAACTTGAAGCGGTAACTTTGAGTTATGGCATGGGCGAGGATTATTCTCATCTTCATGCACATTGTGAAGAACACGGCATTAAACATAGCGTGCTTGATTCAAATATTTATGAAGTTTCAGGCGATACCATAAGAGAAAATTCAAGTTTTTGTAGTTATTTTTCGAGAATGCGTCGTGGAGCTTTATATACTTACGCTCTTGAAAAAGGTTTTAACAAGCTTGCTATAGCCCATCATTTAGATGATGCAGCAGAAAGCTTTTTTATGAATTTTATTCATAATGGAGCTTTAAGAACCTTAGCGCCTATTTATCAAAGCAAACGCGGTATAACTGTGATACGCCCTTTGATTTTTGTGCGAGAAAGACAGCTTAGGGATAATGCTACGCAAAATGAACTTAGCGTGATAGGAAATGAATTTTGTCCTGGTATGAAACTCAGCGAAAAAAATGTAAAATTTCCACACGCTAGAGAAGAAGCTAAACAGCTTTTAGCAAATTTAGAAAAAGATCATCCTAAGTTTTTTACAAGCTTAAAAACTGCTTTTGCAAATTTACACACAGAAAGTTTTTGGCTAGAAAGGACAAAAATATGAAAAAAGCTTTTGTTTTAGTGGATTATCAAAATGATTTTATTGATGGAAGTTTAGGTTTTGATAAGGCTTTAAAAATCAAAGAAAATATTCTTAAAGCCTTAAATCAAATCGATTTTAATAACACGCATTTGCTTTTAACCTATGATACGCATGATGAGCATTATCTACAAAGTAAAGAAGGTTTAAATTTACCTGTAAAACATTGCATTAAAGAGAGTTTGGGTTGGCAAATGCCAAAGGAATTTGAACCTTTTTTACAAAAAGCTCATAAAATTTTTTATAAAAATACTTTTGGTAGCTTAGAATTAGCTAATTTCATACAAAAAAGTGATTATGAAGAACTTCATTTTGCAGGGCTTGTTTCTCATATTTGTGTGTTTTGTAATATTATTTTAGCTTTTGGTGCTAAGCCTAATGCAAGGATAATTTTACACCAAAATTTAAGTGCAAGTTTTGATGAAAATTTAGAAAAATCCGCTTTTGATATACTTAGGGCTTATGGTATTGAAATTGTTTAATGCAAGGCTTTATACTTCATACTCAAAAAGTTAAAGATGAGGATTTGATTGTTTATATTTTAAGTCCTAAAATGCTTATTAAGGCTTATCGTTTTTATGGACTTAGACATTCTAGTATTTTAAGCGGCTATAAAATCGACTTTGCTTTAGAAGAAAATCCTAGTTTTTTACCAAGACTTAAAGATGTATTGCATTTGGGATTTTTATGGATTATGCAAAGGGATAAAATGCTTATTTGGCAAGAATTTATCCGTCTTTTATATAGGCACTTAAAAGATGTAGAAGAGCTTGATAGTTTTTATTTTGATTTACTTGATGAGTGTGTGAAAAGGTTTGAAAAACAAAATCCAAAGCGTGTTATTGTTGATGCTTATTTAAAAATTTTGGAATTTGAAGGAAGATTGCATAAAGATTTTTTTTGTTTTGCCTGTGATGAGAAAATTCAAAATTCCATTACATTGCTAAGGGCTTTTTTACCTTCGCATTCTCAATGTGCTTTAGGATTTGAGTTTGAAGAGAAAAAACTAAAACGATTTTATAGTAGTAAAAATTGTGCGATTTTTGATGATGAAGAAATAGAAAATTTATATCATTTGATTAAGGAAGGTTTATGATATTAAGTGATGAAAAATGTGATTTTTTAGAATCTATAGCAAGTTTTTTAAGTCCTAAAGATGTGGAGCTTGTCTTTGTGGATAGTAAAGAAATGCAAGAAATTAACTTAGAGCAAAGAAAACAAGATAAAACCACTGATGTACTTTCTTTTCCACTTGAAAATATCGATGAGAGTTTGCCTTTGGGTTCTGTTGTGATCAATGTGGATTTGGCAAAAGAAAAGGCTAAAGAGTTAGGGCATAGCTATGAAGAAGAAATAAGCTTGCTTTTTATCCACGCTATGCTTCATTTGTTAGGTTTTGATCATGAAAATGATAATGGAGAAATGAGAGAAAAAGAGAAAGAACTTATAGAGCATTTTAATTTACCTAAAAGTTTGATTGTAAGGACTTTGGAAGATTAAGTAAGATTTTTTTCAAGGGCTAGAAGACTTGCGCTTTATATTTTAAATATATGAGTAAAAATATTAAAAAAAATCATTTTTGCCGATTTACTTTAGAATAAAATTTATTCCAAGGTGATAAAGATGATAGTATTTCCTCTAAGCTCTTTTAATAGATATTTTGGAAACAATCCTTTGCAAACACTTACCAAAATAAGAGATGAAAGTATTGAAAATGGAAATCCCGAGCTTACAAAAAAACAAAGAGAAGAATTAGGTAATGATTTGATAGATTTGTATAAGATTTCTAAAAAATTCAGCGATAAAATAGAATTAGTCGAGGGTTCAATAGAAGATAAGCTTAGAAACAATGAATTACCAGAATCAGAAGTTAAAAATTTATTTCAATGGATGGATGAAAATGCTAAACACCCTCGTTGGATGCATATTGATGGCGTGAGTTATGATGAAGCTTATGTTAAAATTTTTCACATAAGCAAAAGTATAGATGAATTTAAAGAAAAATATCTTGAGCTTCAAAAAAAATATTTTGTTGATTTTAACAATATTGATTCATCTCAGAAAAAACTGCAAGAAACTTCAGAAGAAGACAAAAAAGCTTTCAAACCTATACAAGTAGAAAGTAAAAGTGAAACCTACAAAGATGATAATAAAATGAATGAGCTTTTAAGAAAACTACTAGAAACTAAATTTGGCACAAGCGATGAGTTAGAACTTCTTTTTGGTATGAAATTTAGTGATGATAACACAGGAGAATTTAATAAAATTCTTTCTTTAAATTCTACACCAAAAGGTATAGATATTAAGGCTTAAGGTTTTTTAATTATAAAAATCGATCAAGCTAAACTAAAAAATTCTTCTATTTTTTTTCGCATTTTTTCTGTATTGTCGATACGATTGACTTCATCTCTAAAGACTGAAGCGTCTTTGTGTCCTTTAGAATACTCGTGTAAATGCTTGCGAAATATACTTACGCCTTGATCTTTGTAGTGTTTTATCATTTCATCAAAATGAGTGAGTATGATTTCTTTTTTGAGTTTTTCATCTACACTTTTACCGCTTTTGATTTCATAAAATATCCAAGGATTTCCTACGCTTGCACGCCCTATCATGAGTCCATCACATTTTGTGATTTTATAAACTTCTTTAGCGTTTTGTGCGTTAATATCGCCATTTGCAATCACAGGAATTTTCACGCTTGCTTTAGCATTGGCAATGGATTCATAATCGGCTTTTCCGCTATAAAGCTGTTTTCTTGTGCGTCCATGAATACTTACAAAATCCACCCCCAAGCTTTCGCAAATTTTAGCCATTTTTTCAGGATATTTTTCATTAAATCCTAGTCGAAATTTCACACTTGTAAGGCTTTTTTTATTGTTTTCTTTAATCACTCCTACAAGATTTTTAAAAAGCTCTAAATTTTCTAGCAAAGCACTGCCAGCACATTGTTTAACAACTTTATTTACAGGGCAACCGCAATTAAAATCGATCCCATCTACAAAATCCATTTCATTTAGCATTTGCACTGCTTTTTTTAGCACTTCTTTATCTCCACCTGCAATTTGGACTATATAGGGATTTTCTAATTCAGCTCTTTCTAGCATATGTAAAGTTTTAGAACTTTCATAAACTAAGGCATTAGAACTTATCATTTCACTTATGGTAATATCAGCGCCAAATTTTTTTACTACATTACGAAAAGGCAGATCTGAAAAACCTGCCATAGGGGCTAAAAACAGGGGTTTTTTGCTAAAATCTATCATTGTATGAGTTGATTTAGATCGATTTTGATATTTTTTTCACGCAAGGCTAAAAAGGCTTTAAAATCATTAAATTTTTTATCATCATTGTGAATTTGTTCTCTTAACTCATCTAAAAGTCCAAATTCAGCCAAAAGATATAAATATGCTCTTAAAGCTTCGCTTTTTTCATTTTTAATTTTGTTAAAAATTCCTAAAATAGCATCAGGATTTAAAAGTTTAGTACTTAGTTTTGCTGCGTTAAGATAGTCTTTTTCGCTTAATATGTTGTGTGAAAGTAAAACTTCATATTCTGCTACACTAAGTTCTAAATTTCCTTCTTTAAAACGCTTGATAAGTGTGAGAACTTCAGAAGGCTTTTTAGGGATTTTTACATTTTTAATTTGCTCATAACTAGCTTTTTCTATAAGAGTGTTAAAAGCAATTTCTTCAAATTCATCTTTGATTTCATTAAGGTTTTTAAGTTTGTTATAGGCATAATTTGCATCATTTTTGAGATGATTTTTTTCATTTTGCAAATATAAAACATTGTTATTTTCGAGTTTAAATTTGCTAAGGTTAAAAAATTCGTTTTTATTTAAACCATCAATAAGATCTAAAATTTCATTGATTTTATTTGAGTGTGGAATTTTTTCATGTGTTTTTATGGTTTTAAAAAGTTGTGCTACAGATCTAAATTCTTTTGTTTGAAAAGTGGTTTTAAGATCTTTTTCAAGGAGTAAATCTTGAGTATAAGCTTCAAATTTAGCTGCATCTTTAAAAAAATGCTTAAATTTTAAATAACGCAAAAATCCATAAAATGCTATGTGTAAAACGGCTAAAATCATATAAATAAATAAAGGAATAACAAGCCATATCATAATAGGTAGTTCAAAGGTATAAGTGCTGATATTTAGAGTATAGCTTCCTAATTCTAGATGCCAAGCAAAGGCAAAAATAAGTGCTATATAAATAAAACTTGCAAGTAAGAAGAGTTTAATTTTCATGTTTTTTTCCTTGTTCCGCAATTTGACGGCAAGTGATACAATATCTTGCGTGAGGTTTGACTTTTAGTCTTTGAGAGTCGATTTCATCATCGCAAGATTCGCAAATTCCATAAGTGCCGTTTTTGATTTTATCTAAAGAATCTTCGATTTCTATGAGTTCTTCTTTGAGATTGGTACTGATAGCAAAGTCAATTTGAGAGCCTGTTTCTATGACAGAAAAATCTACACTATCGCTTGGGACGCTATTGTGAAGAGCTTCGATTTCATTCGAATTGCTTTGCAAATTTTCTAAGATGGCTTTTTTTCTTTCTTCTAAAATATTTTTGAAATTTTGTATTTCATTTTTTTTCATTTTAAAACTTTCTATTTGTGATAAGGGTGATTGTTGTTGATGCAAAATGCACGATAAATTTGTTCTAAAAGTAAGGTTTTAACAAATTGATGTGCTAAAGTAAGTTTGCTTAATGATAGTCTAAAATCCAAACTTTGATTAAATTCTTCTCTTAAACCATAAGCACCGCCTATAAAAAAACTTAATTCATTTTTATCTTGGATGAGTTTTGCAAATTCTATACTTGTAAGATCTTTCCCTTTTTCATCAAGAGCGATACAATAGCCTTTTTTATAAGGCATAAAAGCTTCTTCATAGCTTTTTTTTGCTTCTATGGCATTTAAATTTTGAGCTAAGGCTATTTTTTTATTAAAAACATTTATTTCTTTTAAAGTGGCGTATTTGGAGATGAGTTTAGAGTATTTCTCATTCCAAGTTTTAAATTCATCACTTTTTTGAATACAAAAGATATTAACTTGCAAATTATTTTCCACTAAAAAATTTTAGTACATCGCTAAGATATTGTTTTTGTTCTCCTCTTTCAACTATGGCATCTATAAGTCCATGTTCTAACAAGAACTCTGCTTTTTGAAAACCTTCAGGCAAATCTGCTCCTATAGTTTGTTTGATAACTCTTGCACCAGCAAAACCTACTAAAGCTTCAGGTTCAGCGATGATTAAATCTCCAAGCCAAGCAAAAGAAGCACTTACCCCACCCATAGTAGGATCAGTTAAAATGCTAATATAAGGAAGTTTTTCTTTGCTAAGAAGTTTAAGTGCGGCACTAGTTTTGCTCATTTGCATCAAAGAATAAGTGCTTTCTTGCATTCTAGCTCCACCACTTGCACTTACGATGACAAGAGGGGTTTTACTTGTGATGGCTCTTTGTATAGCTCTAACGATTTTTTCTCCTTCAACAGAACCTAAAGATCCGCCCATAAAAGAAAAATCAAATACAACAAGTTGGGTTTTTAAACCATTGATTTCACATTCTCCACTGATGACAGAACTTTTTCTACCTGTTTTACTTTCACCTTCGCTAAGGCGTTTTTTATAGGATTTGCTATCAACAAATTTTAAAGGATCTATAGCTTCTAAATTTGCATCATACTCAATAAAACTGCCTTCATCGCTTAAAAGTTTAATACGTTCATCAGCTGAAATTCTCATGTGATAATTGCATTTAGGACAAACATTAAAACAAGATTCTATTTCTTTATAATACATCAAAGCATGACAACTTTGGCATTTTACCCAGTGATTTGGAGCTTCTTTAATACTAGGTTGTTGTCTTCTTATTTTTGAAAAAATATCTGCAAAATTCATATATTCACCTAATTATTTTTTAAAAATTCTAAGATTATATCAAAAATTTTTTTGTCTTGGCTTAGGAGAAGGAAATTTTCATTTTTTTCTATATATAAATTTTGATGAATTGCTAAAGCAGCTGCTGTATCAAAAATTCGTGTTTTTCCAAGAATTAATACAAAACTAAAATACGAAGCATAAGCAAGACTTAAGGCTGTTGCACCCAAAGAGCGAAATTTTAATTGATTTTTTGTTAAAAAATCGAGAAGTTCTGGATAAAATGAAATTTTTTCAACTATACCTATTTTAGGAAATAGATTAGGTGTTAAGGGTGAGTATTTTGGATCGGAAAGATTAGATTTAAAAGCTTGATTGTTCTTAAAAGCAAAAATTTCTTGACTGACAAGATTGCAAACAAAAGCACTTTTTGCCTGATCTTTTTCCATAAGAGCTATAGAAGTCCCATAAAATGGTATTTTAGAAACAAAATTTGAACTTCCATCCAAAGGATCAAGAATCATTTGTTTTGGGCTAGCTTTTCCGATCAATCCGCTTTCTTCAGAAAAAATTTGTCCAAAACAACTAAGATATTTTATGAAAATTTGTTCACATTTTAAGTCAAGCTCATAGCCTTGATTTTTATCATAGCCTAATTTAGAGCAAAGTTTAAGATCATTTTGTGGGATATTGTTTAGATACTTGCGTATTTGCAAATTTGCATTCAAGCAAGCATCTAAAAATTCTTTCATTAAAAGCGTGTTCCAAGATTAAATTCAAAACTATTAGTATCATCACCTTTTTTATCATTAAGAGGTTTGGCAAATACAAGTTGTAAAGGTCCAATAGGTGTAATCCATTCAATGCCTATACCTGTACTCATTCTTTTTATTTCATCTAAATTTTTACGCCCTATCATACCATAATCAAAAAACACGCTACCACGAAGTTTGATTCTATCAATCAAAGGAAAACTAAGTTCTACGGAATTGGCAAAAGCTATGGTTCCGCCTATTTCATCTCCCCATTGATTTTTAGGACTTACTGTTCTGCTTTCAAAACCGCGTATCGATCTAATACCACCTAAATAAATTCTTTGGTTAATTGGTAAATAACCTTCATCCCATACTTTATAAAAACTCGCTTTATAGCGATAAATAAGATCATATCCTATATAGTCTTGCAAACCTTGATAAAAGTTAAATTTAGAGCTTGATGAAATAAATTCTTGATCTCCGCCAAGTCCAGCGTATTCTAAACTAGTTGAAGCAATAATACCTGATCGTGGCAGATAATAATCATCTGTATTGTTAAAGGTGATTGCTGGAGTTATAGAGCTTTTAATACTTTTGCCAAGTTCATATCCTGTTCTTAAAAGAGTTGGACTTAAGTGATATATATCGCTTTGTTCAAGATTATAAGTTAAGCTTACATTATAGTATCTTGCAAATTGGCGTCCAACTGTTATATCAAAGCCGTAATTTTTTTCTGAATAATTATCCCATTCATAGTCATTTGAATAAAGTGTTCCACCCAGACTATATTGACTATCAAGAACGCGTGGATTTACGAGACTAATCCTTCCCGATAAAGTATCATCGCTTTTATCTACGCTTACAGAGCTTTTTATTCCTGAACCAAAGATATTTGTATCCGATAAAGAAGCGTTAAGCAAAATACCATCGCTTGATCCATAGCCAATGCCTCCAGAAATAGCTCCTGTAGAAGCTTCTTTAACATCAACAATCAAATCAATATGTGTATCATCAACTTTTTCTTCTTTGATATTTACATCGTCAAAATAAGAAGTTCTTTTTAAAGCATTTTTTGACTCGCTTAAGTCTGTTCTATTGTATAAATTACCTTCTGTTATATATAATTCTCGGCGTATGACGCGATCTACGGTGCGTGAATTTCCTGAAATAATAACATTTCTTATATAAACTTTATCGTGAGGGATTACTTTAAATACAACGGTGGCTTCTTGAGTTTGATCATTTTTTTGAATATCAGGATAGACTTCTACAAACGCATAACCCAAATCAGCACTTTGTGTTTCTATGGTTTTAACATCTTTTCTAATGTCTTCGATATTGATAGTTTTGCCAGCGCTTGATCTTAAATCTTTTACGGTTTGTGCATTTTGCTTATCATCAAATAAAGGATTTTCTATGCTTATACTTTTAATTTTATAAGGCTTTCCTTCTTTGATAAAATAAGTCAAATTTGCTTGATAAGTATCTGTGTAGGTTTTAAGATAAGGGGAGGATACTTGAACATCTAAATATCCTTTTTTCATATATTCATCAGCAATTCTTGAACTATCGTTACTAAGTTCAAAAACTTTTAATTTTCCATCATTGCGTCCCCACATCCATCCCATAAATTCTTTTTCTTTGTTAACAACAGCAGGTTCTATATCAGAATATGAAAATTTCTTTGCTCCACTTAAATGAACATTATCAATAATGATATTTTCACCACGATTTACTATAAATTCAAGCTCTAGTCCATCAGTATTTTCTAAAGTCTTTTTTTTGTATTCTACAATAGTATCAAAATAACTTTTTGCTTCATAATAAGCTTTAATGCGTTCAATAGCTTCTTTTATACTTCCTTCATCAAGTAGTGTACCTCTTTTAATCCCTAAAATACTTTCAACTTGTTTTCTATCATTTGAAGCTATACCTGTGATAGTAACCTTTGCTATAGTTGGTTTTTCAGTAACTATAATTTCCAAAATTCCATTGTTGTTTTCTACTGCAATATTTTCGAAATAATTTTGTTTATAAAGATTAAGAATAGCAGTGTTGATTTTTGCAGGATTTATTTCCTCGCCTATTTTAAGCCCCGTGATATTTATAGCGCTTGTGTTCGATAAATGATTTAATCCGATAAATTTAATATCTTTAATGGTTGCTGCATTGGCCATAGCAACTAAAGCACAAATACTAATAAGATGTTTTTTCATTGATTTTTTACCTAAAGCTTTATTAAAAGCTGTATAATAGCAAAAAAAATTTAACAAAAAAACTAAGGTAGAAAGTATGAAAATAGCAATTATAGGGCTTGGGCTTATGGGTGGATCTTTAGGGCTTTGTTTGAAAGAAAATAAGCTTATTTCTTGTGTTTATGGTATGGATTTAAGCAAAGAAAATGAAAAAGATGCCCTGCAATTAGGTCTTATTCATGAGCTTATAGAATTTAAAGATTTAGCTTTATGTGATATGATTTTTGTCGCAACTCCTGTTGATGCTATTATAGAAATTTTGCAAAAGTTAGTTGATTTGCCTTCTAATGTAACAATTATAGAGCTTGGAAGTACAAAAAGAAAAATTATAGAAAGTTTGCCTAAGAATTTAATCAAACAAACTCTTTTTGCTCATCCTATGACAGGAACTGAAAATTCAGGTCCAAAAGCAGCTTTTAAAGAGCTTTATAAAGATGCAGTTTGTGTTCTTTGTGATAGTGAAATAGCTGATGATTTACATCAAAAAAGAGCGGTAGAAATTTTTTCTCATTTAGGGATGAAAATTGTTTTTATGGATAGTAAAGCCCATGATCATCATGCTGCTATTATTTCTCATTTGCCTCATGTTATAAGTTTTTCTTTGGCAAATTTTGTAATGAAGGAAGAAGATAAAAGAAATATTGTTCATTTAGCCGGAGGATCTTTTAAAGGTATGAGCAGAATTGCCAAATCATCGCCACAAATGTGGGAAAGTATTTTTTTACAAAATAAAGATAACTTATTAAGTTCTATTGATTTTTTTCAACAAGAATTAGAGAGATGTAAACAAATGATACAATTAGACAAAAACGATGAATTAAGAGAATGGATGAAACAGGCTAATACCCTAAGAGAAATTTTATAAATTTGCTAGATATTTACTGAAAATATAATAGAATTTATATTAAAAGCAACAAAAATATTGAAAATTTTTAAGGAAGGTTATGGCAAAAAGAAAAGGCAAAACTTATTTATCTGTTTTAATTTTAGTTTTAATAGCAATTTTGATTTTTTTTATTTCAAGATTAAGTATTTTTGAAAAAAATCCTCCTCAAATTTTAATGCCAGATGTTGTATATACTGATCTTAAAAAACCTATTTTAGTGCATATTAAAGATGATGAAAGTTCTATCAAAAACGTACAAATTATATTGCATAAAGACGACAATACTAGTGCAATGGTTATAGCAGATGAAAAGATTTCTAATTTAAAAGATATTACCTTACAAGTTGCTTTGCCAAAATTTGGTTACAAAGAAAATGTAAAATCTTTTGTTTTGGAGGTGATAGCTAAAGATTCTAGTTTTTGGAATTTTTTTAGTGGCAATGAAGCAAGAAAACAAATTGCGGTATTAGTAGATAATACGGCTCCAAAAATCAATATCATAAGCAATTCTTACCAAATCGAGCAAGGTGGTGCTGGGGCAGTTGTTTTTAAGGCTGATGATGCTAATTTAGATAAGGTGTATATAGAAACAAATAAAGGTAAAATCTTTAAAGCCACACCTTATGTAAAAGAAGGATATTATGCGGCTTTGATTGCTTGGGATGCAAGAGATGAGGAATTTCGTGCATTTGTTATCGCTACGGATAAAGCGGGCAATATTTCAAAAGAACGTATAAGGTATTATTTTGTTAATCGTAAATATCGTGTTTCAAATATCAATCTAACGGATAAATTTTTAGATGGAAAGATTGAGAATTTAGCAAATCAGTACGCTCCAAAAGATAATAATCTCAATCGTTATGAAAAATTTAAGTTTGTCAATGAAACTTTAAGAAATAGCAATGAAAAACTTATCCATGAAATCACTTCAAAAGTACCTGAGGAAAAAATTGATAATTTTGATTTGAATTTATTTTTACCTCTTAAAAATGGTATGAAAGTAGCGGATTTTGCTGATCATAGGTATTATTCTTATAATGGGCAATTTGTGAGTGATTCTTATCATATGGGACTTGATCTAGCAAGCGTAGCACAAGCTCCTATCATAAGTAATAACGCAGGCAAGGTTGTTTTTGCTGCTGAAAATGGAATTTATGGTTTAAATTTAATTGTTTATCATGGTTTTGGAGTATATAGTCTTTATGGGCACTGTTCTTCTAAAAATGTTGATTTAGATGAAATGATTAATAAACAAAGCATTATAGGCAAAACAGGAACAAGTGGTTTAGCCTTAGGCGATCATTTGCATTTTGGAGTTTTGGTTCAAGGGGTTGAAACGCGTCCTGAACAATGGCAAGATAAAAAATGGATAGAAAATAATATTTACAATGTTTTAAATGATGGTAAAAAGATAATTTTAGGAAAAAATTAATGAAACAATTAACTTTAGCAAAAACTGTCAAAGGCGTAGGTATAGGACTTCATAAGGGTGAACCCATAGAAATTACTTTAGAGCCTTTAGAAGCAAATAGTGGTATAGTATTTTTTAGAAGTGATCTTAATGCAAGCTATAAGGCAAGTCCTGAAAATGTGATCAATACTCAAATGGCAACTGTTTTAGGAGATGAAAGAGGGTTTATTTCTACAATAGAGCATTTAATGAGTGCGATTAATGCTTATGGAATCGATAATGTACGCATTGTTTTAAATGCAAATGAAGCTCCTGTTATGGATGGATCAAGTATTAGTTTTTGTATGATGCTTGATGAAGCAGGGGTAAAAGAACTTGATGTGCCTAAAAAAATTATGGTAATTAAAAAGCCTATAGAAGTAAGAGATGGTAATAAATTTGTGCGTTTAACTCCTACTAAAGAACCCCGTATTAATTACACAATTAAATTTGACAATGCTGTCATAGGTGAACAAAGTTACAATTTTGAATTCAGCAAAAAAAATTATATAGAAAACATAGCAAGGGCTAGAACTTTTGGTTTTTTAAAAGATGTTCAAGCTCTTAGGAGTATGAATTTAGCACTAGGTGGAAGTTTAGAAAATACTATAGTAGTAGATGAAAATCGTATTTTAAATCCTGAGGGTTTGCGTTTCAAAGATGAGTTTGTAAGACATAAAATTTTAGATGCAATTGGAGATTTAACCTTACTTGGATATCGTGTTTTTGGAGATTATACTTCATATGCTGGGAGTCATCATTTAAATCATTTACTTACTAAAGAAGTTTTAAAAGATAAAGATGCTTATGAAATTGTAAGCCTTGAAAAAACAACCCAAAAAGCTTATGAAAAGGTATTTGCATAAAAACTTCTCTTTTACTTAATACTTTATCTAAGCCTTTAATGATCGGAATTTATCAAGATGATAAACTTATAAAAACTTATAAAAGTGAAGAAAAAGCAAGCGAATTTTTACCAAAAATTTTAGATGAATTGCTTAAAGAATATGATTTTACAAGTTTAATCTATGCTAATGGTCCAGGTTCTTATATGGGGATTAAAATTTCTTATGTAAGTTTGAGTACTTTAAGTATAGTAAAAAATATTCCTTTATTTGCGGTGAGTGCTTTTGAATTAAATGGCTATAAACCCATAAGTGCAAATAAAAATTTTTGTTTTGTATATAAGGAAGGTGAAATTTGTTTAGAGCAAAATATCCCAGCAGAGTTTTTTTTACCAAAAAATTTACAAGAGCTTAAACTAAATAATGATAATCTTCCCTTTTATTTTTTAGATGCAATTTAGGATGAAATTTGAAAATTTTAGTTCCAGCTACGAGTGCGAATTTAGGGCCAGGTTTTGATTGTTTAGGACTTAGTTTAAAGCTTTTTAATGAAACTCAAATCCAAAAATCAGGTGTTTTTAGCATTAGTATTGGAGGCGAGGGAAGTGATAATATTTTTCTTAAAAAAAACAATATATTTGTAAATATTTTTTATGAAATTTATGAAAAACTAAGCGGAAAAAAAGATAATTTTCGTTTTATTTTTCAAAATAACATTCCTCTTTCAAGAGGATTAGGAAGCTCTTCAGCTGTGATTGTTGGAGCTATTGCCAGTGCTTATTATATGAGTGGATTTAAGGTAGAAAAAGAACGTATTTTAGATGAAGCTTTAATTTATGAAAACCATCCAGATAATATCGCTCCAGCTACTCTTGGTGGTTTTGTGTGTTCTTTGGTTGAAAAAAATAAAGTTTATAGTATCAAAAAAGAGATTGATAAAGATTTAGCTGCTGTGGTTGTGATCCCAAATTTGGCAATGAGCACGGAACAATCACGCCAAGCTTTGGCCAAAAATTTAAGTTTTAATGATGCGGTTTTCAACCTTTCTCATGCTTCATTTTTAACCGCTTGTTTTTTGGAGAAAAAATATGAATTTTTAAAATTTGCAAGTCAAGATAAGCTCCATGAAATCAATCGTATGAAAAACTTACCCGAGCTTTTTGAAGTGCAAAAATTTGCCTTAGAAAATAAAGCTTTAATGAGCACACTTTCAGGTTCGGGATCGAGCTTTTTTTCTTTAGCTTTTAAAGATGATGCTTTAGCTTTAGCAAAGAAAATACAAACAAAATTTAAAGATTTTCGTGTGCAATATTTAGAATTTGATGATAATGGCTTTGAAATTTGCTAAAAAATATAAAAAAAAGATATAATTTTGAAAAAACATATACCAATTAGAATGTGCATAGTGTGTAAAAACCGCTTTGAGCAAAATATGTTATTTAGATTTAAAGTTGTTTTAGGAGATATTGTGCCTAAAGCAGAACATGGAAGAAGCGGATATTTATGTCAAAATTGTATTGAGAGAGAAGATAAAGTCTTACAAAAAGCATTTTCTAAAATATGTAAAAATTTAAATACTAAAATTACTCAGCAAGGACTTAAGGAGATATTTTTAAATGGCAAAGATTAGAATTCATGAAATCGCAAAAGAATTAGGTTATGATAGTAAGGAAATTATTGAAAAGGCAAATGAATTAGGACTTGGAATTAAAACAGCATCAAATGCTGTAGAACCTGAGATTGCGGCAGCTATTTATGAGTATATACAAACAAGAGAAATTCCAGAAGCTTTTAAGAAAAATATCAAAACTCCTACGGCAAAAAAGCCTAAAAAAGAAAATATAAAAGAACAAGAAAAGCTAAATGAATCTGAAAAAAAAGAACCTAAAAAAGAAGAAAAGCTTAAACAAGAAGTTAAAAAAGAAGAATTAAAAATTGAAAAAGAAAATGCAAAAGAGGAAGAAAAACAAGAAATTATTGATGCTCATAAGCCACAAAGCCTTGCTAGTGCAACTTTAGCCAAAAGACGCGGACTTGTTATTGTTAAAAAGAAAAAAGACGAAGAAGAAATTCAAGTTAAAAAAGAAGAAGTAAAAAATTCAAATGATATATCTATCAATAATGAAGAGCGCTTAAGTTTAAAAACTATGTTTTCAAATGCTGATGAGAGTTTAAAGAAAAAGAAAAAAGAAAAAAAATCTTTTGTTGCGAGTAAAAAAGAAAGTACCGAAAAAATGAATTTTTTAGATGAACATGATTTTGGTGATATTTCTTTAGATGATGAAGATGAGGTAGTATTACCTGATTTTAGTGTAAAAGAACAAGAAAAACCACAAAATATCAATAAAAAACAACCTAATTTTATAAGACAAGCTGTTGGAAATTCTGCGGGTTTTGGGCTTGAAGGTGGAATTCAAAGAAGAAGTCGTAAAAAACCATCTAAAAAGATTGAAAAAAAGGAAGTAGAAGAAGTAGGTAGCGTTGCTATTTCTAAAGAAATTCGTGTGTATGAATTCGCTGATAAGATAGGAAAAAGCACTAGTGAAGTGATTTCAAAACTTTTCATGCTTGGAATGATGACAACAAAAAATGATTTCTTAGATGAAGATGCGATTGAAATTTTGGCTGCTGAATTTGGTATAGAGATCAATATCATTAACGAGGCTGATGAGTTTGATTATGTAAAAGACTATGAAGAAGAGACTGATGAAAAAGATTTAGTGACTAGAGCACCTGTGATTACCATCATGGGGCATGTTGATCATGGTAAAACTTCTTTGTTAGATTATATTAGAAAATCACGTGTTGCAAGTGGTGAAGCAGGGGGTATTACTCAGCACGTGGGTGCTTATATGGTAGAAAAAAATGGACGTAAAATTACTTTTATTGATACTCCAGGTCACGAAGCTTTTACTGCTATGCGTGCAAGGGGTGCAAGTATCACTGATATTGTAATCATCGTTGTAGCCGCAGATGATGGGGTAAAACCACAAACTAAAGAAGCGATAAATCATGCTAAAGCAGCAGGTGTGCCTATTATTATTGCTATTAATAAAATGGATAAAGAAGCAGCAAATCCCGATATGGTAAAAACTCAACTCGCAGAAATGGAAATCATGCCAGTAGAATGGGGCGGATCTTATGAATTTGTAGGAGTTTCGGCTAAAACAGGAATGGGGATTGAAGATTTGCTTGAAATCGTGCTTTTACAAGCTGATATTTTAGAACTTAAAGCCAATCCAAAAAGTTTTGCTAAAGCAAGCATTATAGAAAGTTCTGTGCAAAAAGGGCGTGGTGCGGTGGCTACTATCATCGTGCAAAATGGAACACTTACTGTAGGAAGTACCGTGGTTGCAGGTGAGGCTTATGGAAAAGTGCGTGCGATGAGCGATGATCAAGGTAAAGCCTTAAAAGAAATTAAACCAGGCGAATGTGGGGTTATCGTAGGGCTTAGTGAAGTAGCAGATGCAGGTGAAATTTTAATCGCAGTAAAAACCGATAAAGAAGCAAGAGAATATGCTAATAAACGCCACGAATACAATCGCCAAAAAGAACTTAGCAAATCCACTAAAGTTAGCATTGATGAGCTTGGAGCTAAGATCAAAGAAGGTAATCTAAAAGCCTTGCCTGTTATTTTAAAAGCTGATGTGCAAGGATCTTTAGAAGCCTTAAAGGCAAGTTTAGAAAAACTTAGAAATGATGAGATTAAAGTGAATATCATTCATAGTGGAGTAGGAGGAATCACGCAAAGTGATATAGAGCTTGCAAGTGCGAGTGAAAACTCTATAGTACTAGGTTTTAACATACGCCCAACAGGGGAAGTTAAAGAGCGTTCTAAAGATAAAGGTGTAGAAATTAAAACTTATAATGTGATTTATAATCTTTTAGATGATGTAAAAGCCTTGCTTGGTGGTATGATGAGTCCGATTATTTCTGAAGAGCAATTAGGACAAGCAGAGATTAGACAAGTGATCAATGTACCAAAAATCGGACAAATTGCAGGTTGTATGGTAACCGAAGGGGTGATTAACCGTGGGGCTAAAATTCGCCTTATCCGTGATGGAGTTGTGGTTTATGAGGGAAATGTAAGCTCACTTAAACGCTTTAAAGATGATGCTAAAGAAGTGGCAAAAGGCTATGAATGTGGCGTAGGTATAGAAGGGTGCGATGATATGAGAGTGGGTGATTATATAGAAAGCTATAAAGAAGTAGAGGAACAAGCAAGTCTATGAACCCAAGTGAGATTAAAAAACTACGCACTGAAAGTATCTTAAAAGAGCTAATCCCTGAAGCTTTAGCAAATTTAGATGATGAAAATTTGAAAAATTTGTGTGTAGTGGATGTAGAGTGTAAAAAAGGCAGATATGATGCTTTTGTGTATCTTGATAAGATGTTTTTTAATGTTCATGAGCAAGAAAAAATTTTATCTTCTTTAAAAAAGGCAAGTAGAGCTTTGCAAAATTACTGCATGAGTGAGCAGGGTTGGTATAGGTGTCCGAATTTTCATTTTAAATTTGATGATAGGCTTGAGTATCAAAACCATATGGATGCACTTTTTGAAAAAATAAAAAAGGATAAAAATGAATCTTGAAGCCCTTTGCAAAGAAGCAGAGCTTAGCTTTTATGATGATGAACTAGTAAGTGAAAATGGCAGAAAAATTTATAGAATTTATGTGCAAAAAGAAGGTGGGGTAAATCTTGATGATTGTGCAAGGCTTAGTGAAATTTTATCGCCTATTTTTGATGTAGAGCCACCTGTAAATGGGGAGTATTTTTTAGAAGTATCTTCACCAGGACTTGAAAGAAAACTTAGCAAGATAGAACACTTTGCTAAAAGTATAGGTGAACTTGTGAAGATCACAACCAATGAAAAAGAAAAAATCGAAGCAAAAATCATTGCTGTAGATGATGAAAATATCACTTTAGAAAATTTAGAAAATAAAGAAAAAACTACTATAAATTTTAATGATATAAAAAAAGCTAGAACCTTCATACAATGGTAAAAATTTAGATTTTTTTATATAATTAAAATAAAAACAAAAAATCAAAAGGCATGCAATGTTAGAAAATAAATGTGATTGGAAAATAAGTAAGGCAGATCAAAATGGTAATGTGTATTATTATTTTCCAAAAGATGAAGATGAATTTAAAGAAGCAGTTGTAAAAAATGGCGGTATGAGTGTGTATGTTTATCAAGAAGGTAAATTTATAGATGAATTTCACACAAAAAGTCAAGGTGATAAATGGACTTCTTCTATTCTTAATTATTTAAAAACTATGAGTAAAGATGGAGAAATATTTTATAGATATTATAAAAATTGCAAATTTTTTGCTATACCAAAAAATACATTTTCTAAAGATGATTTTAAAATTATAAAGGATAATATAAATAATAATATATCCTTAAACCAAATTCTTTATGGGTCTCCAGGGACAGGAAAAACTTATCATACTATAGATAAGGCTTTGGAAATCTTGGGTGAAAATTTAGAAAGTAGAGATGAGAAAAAAGCTAAATTTGATGAGTATGTAAAAAATGGACAAATAGTATTTACTACTTTTCATCAAAGCTATGGATATGAAGAATTTGTAGAAGGTATAAAGCCTCACATAGATAGCGAAGAAAATTCTAAAGAAATAAAATATGAAATAAAAGATGGAATTTTTAAAGAACTTTGCGAAAAAGCTTTAGAAAATAGGGATAGTATAAAAAATTTTAATTTTTATATAGATAAATTAAAAGAAAAAGTAAAAATAGATGATAATAATCCAGAAAAATATTTTGAATTACCAAATACTAAATATTCTATTCAATATAGAAATGGAAAAACATTTAGAATTAAATTTGATGATATGAGTAAAAATCATAAAGATTATCCAGTAAGTATAGATAATATAGAAAAATTATATAAAACTTCTAATATAGATGAAATATATAATTCAGCATATGTTAGAGCTATATTAAATTATTTAAAATTGCAGGGTTTAGAAGATTACAAAGAAAAAGATGAAAAAGTAAATTTACCTTATATAATCATCATCGATGAAATCAATCGTGGTAATGTAAGTAAGATTTTTGGTGAGCTTATAACCTTGATAGAAGCTAGCAAAAGGATAGGTGAAAAAGAAGAGTTAAAAGTGACTTTGCCTTATAGTGGCAAAGAATTTGGAGTACCTAAAAATGTTTATATCATAGGCACTATGAATACAGCCGATAGAAGCATAACTTCTCTTGATACAGCTTTAAGAAGAAGATTTGAATTTATTGAGATGATGCCTGATGTGAGCAAATTATCTATGGATTGTGAAGGTATTAATTTACAAGAATTATTAAAAGCTATAAACACTCGTATAGAATATTTACTAGATAGAGAAAAAACCATAGGTCATGCATTTTTTATAAGTGTTGAAAATTTAGAAGATTTAAAAAAGGTTTTTAAAAATAAAATCATCCCACTTTTGCAAGAGTATTTTTACAATGACTATGTTTTGATTGACGCAGTTTTAAATAAAAATGGTATGTTGGAAATTAGTGTTGAAAATAAAGATTATTTAAAAAATATGACAGAATTTATAGAAAGCGATAAGATTGTTTATAAATTTAGTGATAGTAATAATTGGAGTAAAGATACTTTTATAAAAATATATGAATAATGAAAACAAGTAATACTTTTTCCATCATCGAATACCAAGCTTTTTCTAAAGAAGATTTAAAAGAAATTTTCAAAGAAAAGGCTGAAGGGTTTTATAAAGAGCTAGAAGACTTTGCAAAAAATAATGAAAATCTTCTAGGCTTTAAAAACAAAAATTCCTTAAAAGCTAAAAATTATGTCGGCATTATACAGACCAAAAGCGGGGTTTTGGAGATTTTGCCAAAATGCACGAATTTAGATAGTTATAAAAAAGAAGATAGTTCTTCAAATCATGACAAAGAAAAACTAAGAAGATGTTATGAATTAGACAATATTTCTAAAAATAATGATTTTTATGAAAAAGATTTTAAATTTAATCCTAAAAATCTTTTGATAAATATGCTAAAAACCTTAAAAAACTCCCCCTTTAAAAAATCGCAAATTTCATCTTTGCAAAGTTCTAAAATTCCTTTATTTGAAGTGTTTATCACTATGTTTTTAGATGAATTTGATAGCGTATATAAAAAAGGCTTGATGAGATCTTATCTAAGTTGCGAAGAAAATAGGGCTTTTTTAAAGGGAAAATTACTATTTAACGAGCATATCAAGCGAAATTTGATACACAAAGAAAGATTTTTTACAAGCAATGATGAGTTTGTTTTAGATATAGCACCCAATCGTTTGATAAAATCAACGCTAAATTTTTTAAAATCAAAAACAAGTTTGAATAAATTTAGACTTATAAAATCTATGCAAATTCTCGATGAGGTAGAATTTTCTAAAAATTATGAAAAAGATTTTAGTTATAAAATTTCAAGACATTTTGATTATTATGAAAACTTGCTTTTGTGGTGTAAAATTTTCTTAAAAAATGAAAGTTTTATGCCTTATCATGGTAAAAATGAAGCTTTTGCTTTGCTTTTTCCTATGGAGAAAATTTTTGAAGATTATGTAGCTTATATGCTAAAAAAAGTAAATCCAGCTCAAGATATTAAAGTTCAAAACAATGGAAAGTATTTAATCTCAAAAAATGATGAAAATTGTTTCATGTTAAAGCCTGATTTATATATAGAAAATAAAATGATCCTAGATACCAAATGGAAAATTCCAAATGATAGTGAAGATGAGAAAAAACAGGGTATAGAACAAAGCGATTTGTATCAAATGTTTGCTTATGCTTGCAAATTTAAAATTTATGATATTAAACTTGTGTATCCTTTATGTGAAAAAACTCAAGATTTACAAAGAAAAATCGCAGAAAAATTTTTTGTTTTTAAGGCAAGCGAACATTTGTATTTTAAAGAACAAGGGCAAAAAGATATAAAAGTGCAAGTGTTTTTTGCACCTTTACCTTTTTAAAAATTTTTCTATCAAATGCACTAAAAAACCAAAGCAAGCTACAGCTATGATGCAAGCACCGCTTGAGAGATTAAGATAATAACTAAGTATAAGTCCTAAAACACAAAAAATCATACTTAAAAAACTTGCCAAAATCATGATAAAGCCAAGTCTTTTAGTAAAATTTTCAGCAATAAAGCTTGGGATACTAAGTAAAGCCACAACTAAAATAAGTCCTACAAGGCGTATAGAAATAACTATACAAAAAGCCATAAGGGCGATTAAAAGATAATGAAAAAAACTTGTATTGATACCACGAACTTTTGCAAATTCCGCATCAAAGCTTAATGCTTCAAATTGTCTATAAAATAAAAAAATTAAAAGCACTACTACGCCATCAACCAAAGCCATAAGCCATAAATCTTGTGTTCCTACAGCTAAAATACTTCCAAAAAGATAAGCCATTAAATCTGTGTTATAACTAGGGCTTAAATCGATTAAAATAATCCCAACAGCCATTCCAAAAGCCCAGATTACAGCGATAATGCTATCACTTCTGTGTTCATAGCGTTTAGCTAAAAAAGCTACTAAAAAAGCCAAAAATAAAGTAAATATTCCCGTGCTTAATAAAATAGGCAAAGAGAAATAAAAAGCTATACCTATACCACCAAAAGCCCCATGTGTTATACCTCCAGCCATAGAAAAAAGGCGATTTATCATCACCAAAGTGCCTATGATCCCACAAGTTATACTGACTAAAATCGCTCCTAATAAAGCGTTTTGAAAAAAGGTGAAATTTAAAATTTCAAGCATTATTTTCCTTTGAAAATTTTAAACAAAAATTTTCTTTTTTAAATTCTGTTTTTTTCAAATTTCTTCTTGTAAATTCTTGTTCGCATAGTTTTTTACTATCGCAATTTTCTTCATCGCAAAAACAAGTATTTAAACTCATTTCTACATCACAAAAATGAGAGTGGTTTTCGCATAAATGTTTTAAAAATGAACTTTTTTCTTTTTCTTTAGTGTTGGTATGCAAGAAAAGTTCTTTGTTTAAATGTGCAATTTTATCGCTATAAGCTAATACAAGGTTGATATCGTGGCAAATGAGTAAAATTCCCATGCCTTTTTGGTGCAAAGAGCTTAGAAGTTCAAAAATTTGTATAGCAGACTTGTTATCAACGCTTGCGGTAGGTTCATCTAAAATAAGCATTTTGCATTCACTAGCTAAGGCTCTTGCGATAAAAACACGTTGCCTTTGTCCTCCACTTAGAGAATCAATGGTTTTGTTCCAAAATTTTTCCATTCCTACACTTTTTAAAGCTTGCATAGCTTTTTCTTTATCTTTTTTCCCATAAAAACCAAAAATTTTTTTACTTACAAGTCCCATAAGAACGATTTCAAGTACTCTTGGACAAAAATTAGGATTGGCTAGAGTGTGTTGAGGAACATAGCCTATTTCTTTTTTTTGAAGAGCTTTGAAATGGATTTCATTTTTGGATTTTAAAAGTCCTAAGATAAGTTTTACGAGTGTTGATTTTCCTGCGCCATTTGGACCTATGATAGAGAGAAAGTCTTTATTGTCATAGCTAAGATTGATGTTTTTTAAGATGATTTCATTATTATAAGCGTAGTTTAGATTAGAAATTTCAAAAAAAAGCATCAAAAAACCTGATTATAAATTATGAGAAAAGGCATCAGCAGTTTTTAAAAGCTCATTTTCCCAATCATAAGATAAATGATCTATTTTGTAAATTTTTGCATCACATTCTTTAGCAAGTGTTTTTACTGCATTTTCAGGGAAACCATTTTGAACAAAAATGACTTTTAAATTTTTATTTTTCATTAGAGTGATAAGTTTTTGCAAATCTTTGCTTTTTGGTTCCTTGCCTAAAATTTCTACAGGAATTTGCGTAAGATTATAGCGTTTTGCAAAATATGTCCAAGAAGGATGATAAACTACAAATTCTCTATTTTTTAATTTTTCTAATTTTGAGGCAATTTGTAAATTTAAACTATCCAATTCTGCTAAAAATTTATCTAAATTTTCTTTATATAAATTTTCATTTTGTGGATATTTTTGAATTAAGGTGTCATAAATATTTAAAGCCATAGTTTGGACTAAAATAGGATCTAGCCAAGTATGAGGATCAAAATGCTCATGTTCGTGGTGTTCATGTTCATGAGAGTGTTCGTGTGTATCATGAGTTTGAATCAAAGCTATGTTTTTTTGCATATTTATAACTTGAAGTTTTGGAAAATTTTGTTTAAATTTATCCGTAAAAACTTTTTCAAATTCTAAGCCTATAGTGAAATAAATATCACTTTTTTCAAGTTTTTTCATAGTACTTGGTTTAAATTCAAAATTATGCTCATTGCTATTTGGGGGCAAAATAACATTGATATCTAGAGTATTTGCAGCTATTTTTTTAACAAAAAATGCTTGAGGTGCTATACTGACACTAACTAAATTGCTACTAGTATTTTGTTCTTGCTCTAAATTTTTAGCTTGTGTGAAAGTATAAAATATCCCTAAAGATAAGATAAATAATATAATTTTTTTCAAAATATTTCCTTTCGATATAAATTTTTTAAATTATAACGATATTAAGCTTAATACATAGAATTTTCGAAGCGATATTTATTTAAATAAAATTTTTTATTACTTTTATATTTAAGTAAAAATCTAGATTTTTTAATTTATAATTCTAAAACTTTATGTAGATATCCCTATAAAATAATATTAGAAAGGAGCGCTTAAATTATGAAAAGCGTAAAATTGAAGGTTTCACTGATTGCAAATTTAATCGCAGTAGTGTGTTTGATAATTTTAGGTGTTGTAACATTTATATTTGTAAAGCAAGCAATTTTTCATGAAGTTGTGAATGCTGAAATAAATTATGTTAAAACGGCTAAAAATTCTATAGAGTCTTTTAAGGCAAGAAATTCTTTAGCTCTTGAAAGTTTAGCTAAAAGTATTTTAAAGCATCCTATAGAACAGTTAGATAGTCAAGATGCTTTAATGCATTATGTTGGAAAAGATTTAAAGAATTTTAGAGATGCTGGAAGATTCTTAGCAGTTTATATTGCTCAACCAAATGGCGAACTTGTTGTAAGCGATCCAGACTCTGATGCTAAAAATTTAGATTTTGGAACTTATGGAAAAGCTGATAATTATGATGCTAGAACAAGAGAGTATTATATAGAAGCAGTTAAAACAAATAAACTTTATATTACCCCATCTTATATTGATGTAACTACAAATTTACCTTGCTTTACATATTCTATTCCGCTTTATAAAGATGGTAAATTTATAGGGGTTTTGGCTGTAGATATTCTTGCGGCAGATTTGCAAGCTGAATTTGAAAATTTACCAGGTAGAACTTTTGTATTTGATGAAGAAAATAAAGTATTTGTTTCTACAGACAAAACTCTTTTGCAACAAGGTTATGATATTAGTACTATTGCAAATCTTGCTAAAACTAAAGAGGATCTTGAACCTTTTGAGTATACTAGACCAAAAGATGGTAATGAAAGATTTGCTGTATGCACAAAGGTTTCTGGAATTTATACTGCTTGCGTTGGAGAGCCAATAGAACAAATAGAAGCTCCAGTTTATAAAATTGCATTTATACAAACTGTGATTGTTGTTTTTGCAAGCATTCTTAGCGTCATCCTCCTTTATTTCATCGTATCAAAATACCTCTCCCCACTTGCAGCTATCCAAACAGGTTTAACTTCATTCTTTGATTTTATCAACTATAAAACAAAAAATGTTTCTACTATAGAAGTAAAAAGCAATGATGAATTTGGACAAATCTCAAATGCTATCAATGAAAACATTCTTGCTACTAAAAGAGGCTTAGAACAAGACAATCAAGCCGTTAAAGAATCAGTTCAAACCGTATCAGTTGTAGAAGGTGGTAATTTAACAGCAAGAATTACTGCTAATCCAAGAAACCCACAACTTATTGAACTTAAAAATGTTCTAAATAAACTTCTTGATGTTTTACAAGCTAGAGTAGGTTCTGATATGAATGCTATTCATAAAATTTTTGAAGAATACAAAAGCTTAGACTTTAGAAATAAATTAGAAAATGCTAGCGGTAGTGTAGAATTAACTACTAATGCTTTAGGTGATGAAATAGTTAAAATGCTAAAACAAAGTTCAGACTTTGCTAATGCTTTAGCTAATGAAAGTGGAAAATTACAAACTGCTGTTCAAAGCTTAACCACTTCTTCAAATTCTCAAGCTCAATCTTTAGAAGAAACTGCAGCAGCTTTAGAAGAGATCACTTCTTCTATGCAAAATGTTTCAGTTAAAACTAGTGATGTTATCACTCAATCTGAAGAGATTAAAAATGTTACAGGTATTATAGGTGATATTGCAGATCAAATCAATCTTTTAGCTTTAAATGCAGCTATTGAAGCAGCTCGTGCTGGAGAACATGGTAGAGGCTTTGCAGTGGTAGCTGATGAAGTTAGAAAGTTAGCTGAAAGAACTCAAAAGTCTTTATCAGAAATTGAAGCTAATACTAATTTACTTGTTCAATCTATCAATGATATGGCAGAAAGTATTAAAGAACAAACTGCAGGTATCACTCAAATCAATGATAGCGTAGCTCAAATTGATCAAACTACTAAAGATAATGTTGAAATTGCTAATGAATCAGCTATTATTTCTAGTACAGTAAGTGATATAGCTAATAATATCTTAGAAGATGTTAAGAAGAAGAGGTTTTAATTAATCATTTATACCTAGTGAAAAACTAGGTATAAATTTTTTCTTCAGTTTAAATTTTTCATCAAAGTTTCTAAAAAGTTTCCAAATATTTTTATACTTCCATTGTTTTAAATTTCAATATGGGGTAAAAACAAATGGAAAGAAGATTGTTTTTAAAAGGTTCAGCTTTAGGTTCTATGGTGGCTTTTTTTGCAAGTTCAAATTTAAGTGCTGCTATGCTTAAGGATAAGGATTTGCTAGGTTTTAAAGCTGTTAGTGCAAGCACACAAGATAAAGTTATAGTACCACAAGGTTATGAAGCAAAGGTTTTAATTTCTTGGGGTGATCCACTTTTTAGTAAAGCAAAACCTTATGATGAAAATAAAATCATCGACATGAATGCAGTTAAAAATGCTCATTTGGTTTTTGGAGATGACAATGATGGTATGAGTTTTTTTCCACTTTCAAAAAACAGAGGAATTTTAGCCGTTAATAATGAATATATAAATCCTGAAATCATGTTTAATCATCATGGTAAAAATTTAAGCAAAGAAGATATTTTATATGAGCAAGCCAGTGTGGGTGTGAGTATCTTAGAAATCGAAAAAAAAGGTGATGATTGGACTGTGGTTTTAGACTCTAAGTATAACCGCAGAATCGATGCAAACACTAAAATGCAAGTAAGTGGAGCAGCTAAAAAAGAAGTTTTAAAAAATGAAAAATTTGTTCATGGAACTTTTGCAAATTGTGCAAATGGACAAACACCTTGGGGAACTTATATCACCTGTGAAGAAAATTTTGACGATTTTTTTGGAAGTTCAGATGAAAATCTAGAATTTAATGATGCCTTTAAGCGCTATGGATTTAACAAAACTAGTCTTTATGGATGGGAAAAATTTGATGAAAGATTTGATTTAGCTAAAAATATCAATGAAGCCAATCGTTTTGGTTGGATAGTGGAAATCAATCCTTTTGATGCAAAAAGCACACCTGTTAAAAGAACTTCTTTAGGGCGTTTTAAACATGAAAATGCAGAAATTATCGTAGAAAAAGATGGTTCTGTTATAGTTTATATGGGTGATGATGAGATGAATGAATTTATTTATAAATTTGTTAGCAAACATAAATACAAAAAAGGTGCTGATACAAGTAAAATTTTAGATGAAGGCACTTTGTATGTAGGACAGTTTAACGGCAATGTGGGAGATTTTAAAGGACAGGGAAAATGGATAGCTTTAGAATATGGCAAAAACGGCCTAGATGAAAAAAATGGTTTTAAGTCTCAAGCTCAAGTACTCATCAATACGCGTCTTGCTGCAAGTATTGTAGGTGCAACTCCTATGGATAGATGTGAATGGATAGCAAGCCATAAACAAAGTGGTTCTAAAGAGGTATTTGCAACACTAACGAACAACAAAAATCGCCAAGAACCTAATGCAGCAAATCCAAGAACTAAAAATGTTTATGGACAAATTTTAAAATGGATGCCAAAAAATTCTCATAAAGACGATGATTTTACTTGGGAAATTTTTGCTCTTGCTGGAAATCCTGATAACCAACAAGGCTTATATAAAGGTTCAAATAATATTACAAGTGAAAATAAATTCAATTCTCCTGATGGACTTAAATTTGATAAAGATGGAAGACTTTGGATACAAACAGATAGATCTTATTCTAATAAAGACGAATACGAAGGCATGGGAAATAACTGCATGCTAGTAGCAAATCCAAAAACAGGGGAAATCAGACGCTTTTTAACAGGACCTATTGCTTGTGAATTAACAGGGATTGCTTTTAGTGAGGATTATACCACAATGTTTGTAGGCATACAACATCCAGGAGAAGGTTTAAAAGGTAGTACTTTTCCTTATGGAAAAACACCAAGATCGAGTGTAATGATGATAAGAAAACTTGATGGTGGAGTGATAGGAAGCTAAATAAAAATAAAGTTGCTTTTAGCAACTTTATAAAATCTTAATGCAAGCTTTCTATATAAGCCATAGCACTTAATGCAGCTACAGCTCCATCACCTGCAGCACAAATCACTTGCTTAGGTGCATCTTTTCTAAGATCTCCTGCGGCAAAAAGTCCAGCAATACTAGTTTGCATTTTAAGATCAACACTTACTTGCCCACCTTCTTCCATATTGCATAAAAACTTACCATCGTCTTGTTTTAAAATTTCATTTCTTACATTAAGACCAACAAAAGTAAAAATTCCTGGAACATTTAAATCTCTAATACTACCATCTTTTAATTTTACTTTTACCCCAGTAACACCCATTTTATCACCATATACTTCATCTACACTTGCACTAGTAATGAGTTCTATTTTTTCGTTTTTCTTAACTTTTTCTACTGTAGATGGAGCCGCTCTAAACTCATCTCTGCGGTGGATAAGATAAACCTTAGAACAAATATTTGCTAGATACAAGGCTTCTTCTAAAGCCGTATCTCCACCACCTAAAACTGCAACTTCTTTATTTTTATAAAAAAATCCATCACAAGTTGCACAAGTACTTACACCTTTTCCAAAAAATTCATCTTCGCCTTTAAAACCTGCTCTTTTTGGAGCCGAGCCTGTGCAAACTATCACAGCTTTAGTAAGTTCTGTTTTACCACCTTCTAATTTGATGGTAAAACTTCCATCACTATTTTTTAAAATTTGTTCTACTCCAACCATTTCATGTTTTAAACCAAAACGCATACATTGTTCATTCCAAGGAGCCATAAAAGAAATTCCATCCATAACTTGGGCTACACCCGGATAATTCTCTATTTCAGAACTTGAGGTAATTTGTCCACCAGGCATACCTTTTTCAAACATTACTACATTCTTAAGACCACCTCTAGTTGCATAAAGTCCGGCACTAAGTCCAGCAGGACCTCCACCTATGATTGCTACATCTAACATTTACATTTCCTTTATATTGAATTTTATTATTAATAATGATATAAAAATTATTCTTAATAGTAGTTAATAAAAATTATTATTTAGTATAAATTTGAAATTTTTAAGAAGAAGGCTAGTTATACTAGCCTTTAGTTTATAGTAAAGAGTTTAGTTTATCACTAATTGCTTGTTTAGATTGTGCACCAACGAGTTGATCTACAACTTCACCATTTTTAAAGAAAATAAGCGTAGGAATAGAGCGAACACCAAATTCAGCTGCTAAATCACCTTGTTCATCTGTATTTACTTTGCAAATTTTAGCTTTACCATCGAAGTCATTTGCAAGTTCATCAATAACTGGAGCAAGCATTCTACAAGGTCCGCACCATGGAGCCCAAAAATCAACTAAAGCTACACCTTCTTTTGCTTGAGCAAAATTATCACTTGTTAATTCAATATATTTTCCCATAATTTTTCCTTTCTTTAATTTTTGTCTAATTGTATTTTATTTTTTTAAATATCAGCTTAAAAACTTATATTTTCGCAAAATTGTATCACATCATTTTTAATGCAAATCAGATCAATCTGAAAATCCGATGAAATTCCATTTTTAAGATGATAAAATTCTATAGTTTTTAAAATTTTTTCAAGTTTTTTTCTATCCAAACGCTCGGAAACTTCATAATCATCTTGAGTAAATTTAACCTCTATAAAATGTAAAATTTCATCTTTTTTGGCTATTATATCGATTTCTCCAAATTTAGAATAGAAATTTCTTTTTAAAATTTCAAAGCCCTGTTTTTTTAAA
This sequence comes from Campylobacter sp. CFSAN093260, assembly GCF_012890095.1. NCBI lineage: Bacteria > Pseudomonadati > Campylobacterota > Epsilonproteobacteria > Campylobacterales > Campylobacteraceae > Campylobacter > Campylobacter sp. CFSAN093260. Next base: position 152,472 of record NZ_CP040618.1, read on the forward strand.
AATTTACAAGCCTTATCTTCACCTAAAATTCCATCTAAATAAGCTTTTAAACCCATTATTCTATACGCATCATAAAAGGTTTGGTTTTTATAAAATCTTGTTTGCGTAAAATTTCAAGCAAATTTTGTATGCTTTTTTCATAAGTTAAATGTGTAGTAAAAAACAAAGTACTGTAATTTTCATCATTTTTTTTAGGTTTTTGTAAGAAACTATCGATAGAAATATTATTTTCACTCATCAATTGTGTGATTTTAGATAAAACCCCTATTTTATCTTCAACTTTCACCCTTAAATAATATTTTGTATAAATTTCATCTTTGCTTAAAAGCTCGTATTCTAAAGTGTTCACAAAACCAAGCATTGGTGCTTTTACCTGATCTCTTGTTATATCCATAAGATCTGAAATCACAGCACTTGCAGTGGCCTCTCCTCCTGCTCCTGCTCCATAATACAAACTTTCACCCAACAAATCTCCATTAATGCTTATAGCATTCATCACTCCATCAACTTTTGCAAGCATTTTTTCTTTATCTATCATAGTAGGATGCACCCTTAATTCTACTTTATTTTCACGCACCTTAGCTATACCTAAAAGTTTTATGGTAAATTCAAACTCATTAGCAAAATACATATCTTCAGGTGCAATTTCACTAATACCCTCGATCAAAATATCTTCAGGTTTAGCTTTAAGATTATAAGCGATACTTGATAAAACAAGCAGTTTATGTGCTGCATCTTGCCCTTCTATGTCAAAAGTTGGATCAGCCTCTGCATAACCTAAATTTTGAGCTATTTGTAAGGCTTGTTTAAAACTCATATTTTTTTGACTCATAGAACTTAAAATATAATTACTCGTACCATTTAAAATCCCTTTTATAGCCAAAATATTATTTGCACTTAAACCTTCTTTTAAAACCTTTATAATAGGAATTCCTCCAGCCACACTTGCTTCATAACCAAAGGCTAAATTTTTAGCCAAATTTTCAAGTTCATAACGATGATAAGCAAGCATAGCTTTATTTGCAGTAACAACAGCTTTTTTCTTTTTTAAAATTTCACTCACTATTTTAAAAGCTTCATCCACCCCACCCATTAATTCCACAAAAACATCTACATCAGCATTTAAAATTTCTGCAACGCTATGAGTAATTGGAATTAAAGCATTTTTTTTAGGACTTCTAGCAAGAGCGATCACAGGAGTTATGCTTTGCCCACATCTTGCACGAATAAGTTTATCATTTTCTAAAAGAAATTTAACCACCGCACTTCCAACAGTGCCATAACCAAGAATCGCTACTTTCATAACTTACTCTTTTAAATATTTTTTGATATTACGTGCAGCTTGGCGTATGCGATTTTCATTTTCAATTAAAGCAATTCTTACATACTCATCACCTGCTTCGCCAAAACCTACCCCAGGACTTACTGCAACACTAGCACGCTGTAAAAGTTGCTTTGAAAATTCTAAACTTTTTAAATGTCTTTTGCTTTCAGGGAGTTTTGCCCAAACAAACATACTTGCTCTTGGTTTTTGAAGTTTCCAGCCTGCATTTTCAAAAGCTTCAAGTAAAATGTGCATTCTTTTATCATAAGTTGCACGGATTTCATCTACACAAGTTTGATCTCCATCTAAAGCTATGGTAGCTGCTACTTGAATAGGTGTGTACATACCATAATCAAACCAAGATTTTATTTTTTTAAGCGCGCTGACTAAGCGTTTATTTCCTACTACAAAACCCACGCGCCAGCCTGCCATATTGTAAGATTTTGAAAGAGTGTAAGTTTCTACCGCTACATCTTTTGCGCCTTCAATTTCCAAAATAGAAGGAGTTTTATAGTCATCATAAGTTAAATCTGCATAAGCAATATCTGAAATAATATAAAATCTTTCTTTTTTTGCCGTTGCTATCAATCTTTCATAAAAACTTTTCTCACAAGTTACTGTTGTTGGATTATGCGGGAAATTAACAACGACATATTTTGGACGCGGGATGCTTTCATTTAAAGTTTTATGTAAATTTTCAAAAAATTGATTTTCATCAAGCTCAAATTTTTCATTATAAGCTAAAGGCATTTTTGCTACATTACCTCCTGCTATAATAAAAGCTTGAGTATGTATAGGATAAGCAGGAGTTGGCACAATAGCAACATCTCCAGGATTTATAATCGCTCTTGCAAGATTTACAAAACCCTCTTTTGAACCCATAGTAGCTACAACTTCATTTTCAGGATCTAGGTTGACATTATATTTTCTTTTATACCAATTACAAATTGCTAAGCGAAGTTTATAAATCCCCATGGATGTAGAATATCCCGAGGTTTTATCTTTGTTAGCACTTTCACAAAGTTTATCTATAATGTGTTGTGGAGTTTTACCATCGGGATTTCCCATTGAAAAGTCGATGATATCCTCTCCAGCACGTCTTGCTGCCATTTTTATCGCATTTACTTCTGCGAAAACATAATTTGGAAGTCTTTCTATGGTATTAAAACGGATTTCATCAAACATTTCTTAATCCTTTATTTTTTAAGTGTGATTTTTAAACCCCTGCGTATATTATCTAAACTATACATATCGCTTACAATAGCATATATAGCACCATTTGGAATAAGTTCTGAAAAATGATTATTTTTATTTTCGCTTTTTACTGCTTTAATTAGATTCAGATTTTTATCTAAAAAGAAGATTTTAGGAAACCAATTGTCTAAATCATTTGCATCAATAATCAAATTTGTAGCATTTTTTAAATCAAGCACATAGTCTTTAAGGGGTTTTTCTAATGATTTTGGAGTATTTAAATTAACATTTGTATTGGTTTTTAATACAGCATTGGAAAAATTTAAATCATATTCATAGTCATATGCCCCAATGCGCTTAATATTATCTATATAGACAGAATTTTCTTTTAAGAGATTGTAAAGCGTTCCAGGATCTAAAACATATTGAGATTCTACTTGTATGGTATAGTCAATATTTCCTTCTCTTAAAATCAAATCTGTAGGGATAAAATATATATATCCGGCATCTGTTAAAACATCGGATAAAATTTTAAAAAACATAACTTCATCAGCTTTTGCTTTAAAATTTAGTTTTAGACTTTGAGGATTTGATAGTGTTAAGGCAATTAAAGAATTGGTTTTTAATATTTGAGATATTTTTGCAATATCACAATTTCCATTATTATCTATGTAAGAATTATTTGAGAATAATAATTCTAGTTGAGAATTTTTACTAGGATTGTTTACTAAATTTTTTGCTAATTCAAGACTTGAGATTGCAAAAGATATATTAACCCAAAGAGTAAGAATAATAATTTTTTTTACCATTCTTTACCTTTATTTAATTTTACAAATTCAGCAGCTGAAATACTTGTAATTTTTCCATCTTTAATCAAGAAACGTTTTGAAATTCCTACAGGAAATTTTTGTTCTTTATTTTCTTGATCAAACATTGTTAAAGCTGCAGCCCCTGTTAAAATTAACTGATCTTTATCTAAAGAAATATTAAAATCTTTTTCTTTAACAAAGCTTGTTTTTTTAAGGCTTTTTAAATCTATCAAACCTATCCAAATCTTGGTAGAGGTTTTAAAATGTGCTTCTTTTAAAGAATCAGTTTTTGGTGTATTTGTGTCTTCTTGGATTTGGGTATTTTTTTCTTCATCGAGTAGGGTTGTGTTATTTTCACTGATATTATTTTCTATGCTTATGTTTTTATCATTTTCTTGTAATGAGATGTTTTGGCTTGGTAAAACGCTCTCTGTTTGATTTGTTTCTTGTGCTTTATTGTTGTCTATAACAACAACATTGTTTCCACCTAAAGATTTTAAATTTTCTTGTGCTTGTCCTATGATATCTATAACTGTTGCACTAGTATTATTTTGTTCATCTTTGAAAAAAGTTCTAAGTGTATCAAAATAATAAATTCCACTTCCTATAATCACTAAAACAATAAGAACAATCAAAAAAGGCCAAGTGTTAAAGGATTTTTGACTATAAGCATCTAGTTTTGGGGTTATCATTTTTGATTTTGTTTGTGGAGTAGGATTGTTTTCGTTAAGATAAGCTTCATACTCTTCGTTAAAATCACTAAAGTCGAGTTCGTATTCTCTGCTCAAAATTTTAACAAAACCTTTAACATTAAAACGACTTAAAACAGCAAAATTCTTTTCTACTAAAGCTTCAAGAAAATCAAGTTCAATTTGCGTTTTTGCTGCAACTTCTTTTAAATTTAATTCTTGTATTTTTTTCCAATTAAGCATTTAACATCCTATCACAAAGTATTGCAAAAGCAGCGCTGACATTAAGACTATCAAAATTATTTTTCATCGCAATGCCCACACATTCATCGCATTTTTTTATAATTTTAGAGCTTAAACCAAAACCCTCACTACCCAAAACTAAAACTTTTTTACCATTGCTTATTTTTACACTGTGAATTTCTTTTCCCGAGCCATCACTCGCATAAAAATAAAAACCTACTTGTTTTAGTTCATTTATTACACTTAAAGCATCGTTGCTTATCACAATAGGTAAATCAAGAGCCGCTCCGCTGCTTGTGCGAATTACTCCTTCCATGGCTAATTTTTCACCAATAAAAATTAAAGCCCCAACCCCTAAAGCATAAGCTGTACGCGTGATAGCCCCTATATTTCCTACATCACTAATTCCATAAAGCATAACAATAAAATCATTTTTTTTGATCTCATTTAAATTTGCAAAAGAACTTTCTTTAATATCTAGCAAAAAACCTTGATGATTTCCACCTTTCGCATAAGCTTGAGCAGTTTTAAAATCAAGTTTTTTGATTTTAAAACCAGATTTTGCGATTTTGGAAAAAGTAATTTTATCACATTCTTTTGCTAAATAAAGCTCATTGATACAGTCTTTATGATATTCTAAAATATAAAAAAATATTTGCTTCCCATAAACTATCATATTAAAATTTTACCTAATCTTGACTTAAAAGCAGTTTTTGATAAATTTCTTTTGCATTTTTTCCATTGATCTTTGATAATAATTTTGCTTTTGCTTTTAAAGACAGCTCTAAATCCATAATATCTTTTTCACAAAGAGTATTTTGCAAAAAATTTTGCTCTTTTGATTGCAGTACTACAACCCATTCACCGTTTAAATTAGACTTTTTTAAAATTTCAGAAAGCTCTTTAGCATTGCCTTTAAATTTTTTTTCAAATTTTTTACTGATTTCTTTAATCAAAAAAATTTCTCTTTGGCTGTCTAGAATCATAATCTGTTCTACTAAAGATAAAATACGCTTGGGGGATTCGTAAATAATACTTGGATAAGGAAAGTTTAAAATTTTTTCTATATCTTTTTGTCTTTCTTTGCCTTTATTTGCTAAAAAACCAATAAAGATAAATTCTTTTTGACAAAATGCTGAGCTTACAAGAGCAACTAAGGCTGCATTTGCACCTGGTAAAATTTCATAGGTGATATTATTTTCTTGTGCAAATTCTACCAAAGCCTTGCCAGGATCACTAATCCCTGGCATTCCTGCATCGCTTAAATAAGCTACATTTTTTTCAAATATCTTTAAATCAATACTTGCTAAAACTTCTTTTTCATTATGGGAGTGTAAGGCTATAAATTTAGAAATATGTATATCAGTGTGAAATTTGGTATTTAATAACGAAATCAAAGACTTACTTACTCTTGTATCTTCGCAAAACACAAGATCGCAAGTCTTTAAAAGTTCTAAGGCTCTAAAAGAAATATCGCTTAAATTTCCTATGGGAGTAGGAATAAAATAAAGCATAATTATTGCATTGCGTATTTTTTCTTAAATTTCTCTACACGACCTGCAGCATCTACAATTTTTTCACTGCCTGTAAAAAAAGGATGGCAATTTGAACAAATATCTACTCTTAATTCTGCTTTGTTTGACTTTGTTGTAAAAGTATTTCCACAAGCACAACTTACTTTACATTCTACATATTCTGGGTGAATTTCTTTTTTCATTAGTTTTCCTTAAAAATTAAAACAATAAGCCGTGATTATAAATTATTTAACATAAAAAAGAGATTAATTTAAGAAAAGTTAAAGCAAAATTTTTGAAGCTATAGCTATAATAGCTGTTTGACTTTTTAGAATATTAGAGCTTTTAAGAGAGATTTTCCGGTTAAGCAATAATCTCTCATCATTGTTAAATCCACCTTCAGGACCTATAAAATATAATTCTTTTTCATCGAAATGACTTTGTTGTTCTCCTTGAAAATCAACCATAATTGCATTTGGAAATTTTTGAACAAATTCTTGAGTGCTTTGGTGGATAATTAAATCCATTTTAGTATTTCTACCGCATTGTTCACAAGAAGAAATAATGATTTTTTCAAATCTTTCTAAATCGATTTTAAAATTTCTTTGTGAAAAATTTGTAAAAACCAAATGTAACTTTTTTACTCCAAGTTCATTTAAGAAAGGTAGAGTTTTTTCTAAAATTTTAATATCTATAATGGCTAAGGCTAAGTTTAATTCACTTTGTTTTATATTTTGTGATTTTTTGTTTAAAAATTTTAAAGTGCAAGAATTTCTTGTTAAATTTGTGATTGTATAGTTGTAAAGAAAATTATCTTGTAAATTTCTAAGATTTAGCTCCGAATTTTCCTTTACTCTTCTTACTTTTAAATGGTTAAAGTTTTCACCTTGAAGTTGTATAAACTCTTCTCCAGCTTGCTTGTTATACAAAAATTGCATTTTATAGATATCTTTCTATTAAAAAAGGCAAAAACAATAAAAAAATTTCAAAAGGTAAAATCAAACAACTAATCCATCTAAAAGTGGCATATTTTCTAAATCTTCTTGCTTTTTTAAAACAAATAAAGTGAAAAATTGCTAAGGCAAAAATTAAGATCCAAGAAAAAATCATTACCCAGATATTGACATTCATTTGAAATTGTTTCATTGCTGATAACAAACAACCTGTAAAAATAATCAAAGCTAAAAATAAATAATAAATTGGTAAAAATAATCGTATTCTGCGAATAAAAATGAATTCGGTTTTAAAATTTCCTTGTGTTAGTATAAGATAAAAAAGCATTAAAAAACCGCTCGCATAAAGACTATAAAGATGTAAAGCTAAAAAGAATTCGTAACTTTGATCCATTATTTTCCTTTGTTTATAAAATCAGCTAAATTTTGAATTTGTTCATCACTTAAAAAACTATGGTTTTTATCTTTTATCGTTTTTATTTTTTGTATAAAAATTTTATTGCTCAAGGTTTTAATGGCCGTGCTGTTTTTAGGTTTTAATTCCCCTTTTTCTCCATGACAAGTGGCGCATTTTTGTTTATATAAAGAGTTGATAATACTAGGATTGACTTCATGTTCATCATCTGAACTTTGTGCTTCATCATCTACAGGTAAAGGCAGGTTGGAGTCACTTAATTCTGTTTTTTCATCGTTTTGTTCTATTTGGACTACTTCTTGATCTGTATTTTGAGTCTTGGAAATATTTTTTTCATCATTAGAACAGGCAGATAAAACTAATAAAAAAAAACTTAAGGCAATTAAAATTTTAGCTTTTTGCATTAAATCTCCTTTGGATTTATAAAAATTTCTTCATTTTTTAATTTGTTATAAAAATCTATATCATTCCATTCTACTTTAATGCCATTGGAAAATTCTATGTCTTGAAGTGAAATTTTTGGCATTAACTCACTATAGGCATCTTCTCTAAAACCTTGTGCATAGCCTGTTCTTGTTTCATGAACAATGATGCTTTGTAAAGTCACTCCTTGTTCTCCATTTACCATTTTCGTTTGTTTTAATAAAGCATCTATAAGTATGAAAAATACACGACAAAAATTTTCAGCACTTACATTAACAGGCAGGCAAATCCAACGACTTGAATATTTTTTCATTTCTTCTAAATATTTTGCGTCATCATATTTAAAAAGAGTGATAGCATGATCAAAACTATCAATAATTTGGCGTATATAGGTTTTTAAAAGTCCAAAATCATAGACCATTCCAGCATTATCTAAATATTTGCTTTCAAGTAAAACTTCAACTTTGTAAGAATGTCCATGAATACTACTTTTGCAACGCTTAGAAGAACAAAATCTAACAATGTGTGCGTTTTCAAATTCAAATAATTTTCTTATAATCATACACCCTCTTTATCGTTCCAAAGACGAATATGAATTCTATCAGAATAATTATAACCATTCTTAATACAAAATTCAGCAATTTTTTGAGCATTTTTTTTAAGGTTTTGCTCATTTTCACCCATAGGCATACAAAAAATTTGATTCGGAGCTTCTTTTAGAATTTCATTGATTTCTAAAAATGAATTATCAAGGGTATTGGCATCTAAAACAAATTTATAAAAACTATCTTTTGCGTAATTTTTAAATGCTTTTAAAGCTTTAAAATTTAATCGTTTATCTTTTTTTATCCCACTATTTTGGAGTTTAACGCTTAAAGCAAAAATACATTCTTTGTAAAAAGGATATCTATCAAAATCAATTTCTATGCTTCCATTGCTTTCAAAGTGTATTTCGAATTTATTTTTTAATAACATTTGGATAAATTCTATAAATTCAGGATTTTCATAATGGATTAATGGCTCTCCACCTGTGATAACAACTATAGGATCAAAGTCTTTTTTTAATTTTATCACTCTTTTTAAAAGTTCATTAGCATTTAAAGTTTCATAACTTTCTTTAAAATCTTTTGTGAAAACAGCTCTTATCGTGTCACATCCAATGAGAGTTTTATCGTTTTTTGATATTTTTACATTAAAACCTAAACAGTTGAAATTGCAACCAGCAAAACGCATAAAAATAGCTAATTTTCCATTATATTTGCCTTCTCCTTGAATGCTTAAGAAACTTTCAACAAGTTGCAAAATTAACCTCCAGTTTGATAAAAAGCACGAGATGAGGTTTCATTATCAACAACACTCCATTTATTTTTTTCTGGTTTATTTCTTAATACTTCTTGTAATATTTCTACAGCGGCTTTAATATCACCTTTTCGAACCGCTTCTTTTATGCTTAATGCTTCATCAAAATAAAGGCAAGGTATTAACAAGCCTTCAGCACTTAAGCGTATGCGATTGCAAGAATCGCAAAATTCATGGCTATGAGGATCTATAATTCCAAATTCATAATCATCTGCCTTGTAAATACTCACAGGTGCTTTTTCATCTTTTTTTATAAGTTGAATTTGATATTTTTGACTCAAAATTTGTATAATTTCATCTCTTTTTAATCCTTGTAATTTACCATAAGCATGAGTATTTTCCATAAATTCTATAAAGCGAATTTGAGCTTTTTTTGATTTTGCAAATTCCAAAAGAGATATCAGTTCATCATCGTTTAAATTTTTAAGAGCTACAGTATTAAGTTTTACTTTCAAATCTAGATTTAAAGCTTCATCAATTCCAGATAAAACACTATCTAATACATCTTTTTGCGCAAGAGTTTTTGCTTTTTTGTGATCTAGGGTATCAAGTGAAATATTAAGTCGTTTAAGTCCAGCATTTTTTAGGTCTTTAGCAAAGTCTTTTAGTAAAAATCCATTTGTAGTTATAGCAAGGTCAATATCGCTTTTATAATCGCTAATCATTTTTATAAAAATACTTAAATCTTTTCTTAATAAAGGTTCTCCACCTGTTATACGGATTTTTTCAATTCCTTCGTCTATAGCTGCTTTAACAAATAAAAAAAGTTCTTCGAAGCTTAATAAATTTTCTTTTGGCTGATAATCGAAAGGAATTTTTGGCATACAATAAAGGCAGCGAAAGTTACATCTTTGTGTAACTGAAATTCTAAGATAATTTATCTTTCTACCGAATTGATCTATAAGCATTTATTTTCCATTCTATTTTATTAATTTCTTAAATTTTAAGACAAGTTCTACATTTCCAGTGCCAATGCGTAAATCTTTAGCGATTTGTTCTATGCTTTTTCCTTCTTTGAAAAGATTTTCTATTTTTTGTTCTTCTGTATCGTAATTTGGCGTAAGTTTAGCCATGCTTTGTGCTTTTTGTTCTAAATTTAAAAGACGATTTTGTTGTTCATTTTGAAAATCTTCTATGATATGTTCCATAGTTTTTAGTGTTCTTAAAACAGGAGTGATTTTTGAACTGATTTGTTTATCAAGTTCAATCATAATTTCTTCTTTTAAAAGAGAGGTTTTATAGTCTTCATCCTCTTCGCTATCATCTTTAACTCCTAATTCTTTACGAAAATAATGAAGTTCTTTGGTAATATCTTCTATCACATTTTGAAGTTTTGCTATTTTTGCATTATTTTCTCTTTCTTTGATATTCATATAGGCTAGCATTGCAATTAAAAGCACAATTATAAAAACTAAATAAAGTACATCATCACTCATTCTTGGCCTTTCTTATTTCTTATCATATTTCTTTGAATTTCAACAACAAAAGCATCAAAAGCCATTTTGTCTTCAGGCTTAATTTTGATAATTTTTGCCAATGTTTGACTTTGAGCTTTGATAAAAATAGCTATTTTTTGATTATTTAAATCAAATCTTAAATAATATTCTTTATCTTCTTCTAAAATAGTATCCAAAAAATTTAGATATTCAAAATTCAAAGATTCTACTACCCCTTTTTGCTTAAGTGGTATAAGTTCTTTATTTTTATCTAAAGAATTTTCAAGCCTTAAAATATCTTCTTTTAGACTTAAAAGAAGATCAAAAATAATTTTTTCACCCTCGTCAAAATCAATGCGTAAAGCAAGTTTTTTCCATTTTAAAATTTGAGAAATTGCTCCAAGTTTTAGGTATTCTCCAAGAAAACGGTTATTTTCTATTTCACAACATTCTAAATGAGCTTCAAATCCTGCTTTAAAAAGTGCTAATTCCATAATAAATCAATCCAAATAAAAATAAAAAAGATAATACTTAAATAACCATTTAGAGTAAAAAATGCTCTATCAATATGAGCAAAATTCTTGTGAACAATTTTATGTTCCAAGGCTAAAATAATACCGCTTATAATTACCCCAATAAGTGCTATTTTTCCAAGTGCTACACCCCAAACTTCCCACACAAAAAGAAGCCAAAATAATACCGCTAAAATATGGCAAAAAGCTGATATAAATAAAGTAGCCTTTGAACCAAATTTAGCAGGAATAGAGTGAAGTCCTATTTTTTTATCATACTCCATATCTTGTAAAGAATAAAGCAGATCAAACCCAGCTGTCCAAAAAGTTACACCTAAACATAAAATAACGCTATAAATGTGAATTTCACCCATAATTATAACACTTCCTGCAATAGGCGCAAGTCCTAAACAAAATCCTAAAACTAAATGTGCTAAAGAACTAAAGCGCTTAAAAGCTGAATAAATAGCCAATACCAAAAGCACAGGAAAAGACAAATAAAAGGCCAAGGTATTAATAAAATAAGAACATGATATAAAAATAAGTGCATTAATAATGATAAAAATCCATACGCTTTTTCTACCTATTTTTCCACTGACATTAGGGCGATTTGCACAACGAGGATTATCCTTATCTATATCTTCATCCATTAAACGATTTGTAGCCATGGCAAAATTTCTTGCACTTACCGCACAAATAATGCCTAAAATCAACGCCTTAAAACCAAACCAAGCAGTGTCATTTGCAAGTTTTGATGCTACAATCATAGAGGAAAATAAAAAAGGCAAAGCAAAAATAGAATGCTTAAATACTACAAGTTCTAAAATATCTTTAAATTTTATCCAGAATGTGTTCATTTTTCTACTTTAAAATATTTTTTGCTATGATTTTACTAAAATTTTTATAAATTTTAGGATAAATATTAAAATGTTTTTTGAAATAGCATTAATAGGAACAACTGCGAGTGGAAAAACATACATAGCCAATACTTTAGCAAGAGAATTTAATGCTGTTGTTTTAAGTCTTGATAGTCTTTGTGTTTATAAAGAGATTAATATAGCAAGTGCCAAGCCTTCACAAGATGATCTTGCGAGTATAAAATACTTTGGGGTAAATTTATTGAGCGTGAATGAACATTTTAATGTTGAGTTATTCATAAGAGAATATCAAAAAGCAAAAGAATTTGCTTTAGCTAGAAATTTACCTCTAATTATAGTAGGTGGAACTGGATTTTATTTAAAAACTATGATAGATGGTTTAAGTGAAAAAACCTTAGAGTCAAAGAGTTCTTTAAATAACGATGAAATTTATGCTCTTTTATTAAATATTGATCCAAACTATAAAATAGAAAAAAATGATACTTATAGATTAAAAAAATGGCTGGGTATTTATGAACAAACAAGAGAAATTCCTAGTGAATTTTTAAAAAGAACACAAAAAACTGGAGTGCTTAAAGATATAGAAATTTATGAGCTTGCGTGGGATAAAGAAATTTTAAAAAAACGTATTAAAACTAGAACAAAAGAAATGCTTGATAATGGACTTTTAGATGAAGCAAAAATTCTTTTTTCTAAATTTGATCATAAACTTAAAGCATTAAATTCTATAGGTTTGAAAGAGTGTAAAGAATATTTAGATGGAGAAATTTCCTTTAAAGAGCTTGAAAATTTAATCACGATACATACTACACAACTTGCCAAAAGACAAAGAACTTTTAATAAAAAATTTCAAAGTAAAGCCTTGGAATTTGATAAAGCTTTAGCTACTTTAAGAATGAAATTTTCAATCGAAAAATAAATGTTCTATTAGAATTTTTACTCCTAGTATAATTAAAACCAATCCGCCTAAAAGTTCAGCTTTATTTTTAAGATAAATTCCAAATTTATTCCCTATTTTTAGAGCAATGATACATAAAATGAAGGTGATAATACCTATTAAAAATATAGCTAATAATAAATTTACATTTAAAAATGCAAAACTCACACCAACTGCTAGTGCATCGATACTCGTAGCAATTGCTAAAGCTAGCATGGTTTTAAAGCCAAATTGATTGGCATTACTATCGCAATTTTCATTTTCCAATGACTCTTTGATCATTTTTAATCCTATTAAAGAAAGTAAAATAAAAGCTATCCAATGATCAATACTCGCAATAAAAGATGCAAAAGTTATGCCTATAAAATAACCAATAGTTGGCATCAAAGCTTGAAATCCACCAAAATAAATTCCAACAATAAGATAATGTTTTAAATGTAGTTTTTTAACACTAAAACCTTTACATAGTGATACAGCAAAAGCATCCATTCCTAAAGCACAGGATAAAAAAATAAGACTATAAAAATCCATAATAAATCCTAAAATTTTATAAAAAATTGAAGATGAAATTATAATTAAACAAAGATAAAAATCACATAATTTTGATATATTTAATTAAATTTTAAGAAATAAATATATATAATTCAATTTCATTTTTATTTTTTACTCCTTAAAAGTGGCCCATTCGTCTAGCGGTTAGGACATCGCCCTTTCACGGCGGTAACACGAGTTCGAGTCTCGTATGGGTCACCACTTTTTAATTTTTCTTTTAAAATAACAATTTTTTCATTTTTTCTATTGAAATTTAATAAATATTAATAATTTATTTTGTAGAATACGAATAGCTTTTGATATAAGTCTATTATAGACTTATATCAAGGCTGGGCATTATTGAGCTGGTGTTTGCTCTTTTGTTTTTTTGTGAGTTTTAGCTTCATGTTTTTTATCAGCTTTAGCTTTTGAATGATGAGCTTTTGTATGTGTTTGATTCACATCGCTTGGAGTATTAGCTGCAAAAACATTAGCTGCGAAAGCACCTAGTAATGCTGAGATTAGTACAACTTTTTTCATATTTTCCTCCTTATGAATAATTTTTAGTTGCAAATTAATTGTAATTATTAAAAATCAACAAATAGATATTTTTGTAAAAATATTTCAAAAAAATATAATTTTTTATAATATATTTAAATTATTATTAAAATATATTATAAATGTATCTTATTTTATTTAGGTTAAATAAATAGAAATTTTACCCACTAAGCTTTTAAGATATTTTTACTCTTTTTAATATTATTATGGTAATATTTTCAATATCAAACTAAAAATAAAGGAGAAATTATGTTTGAATTAAGAAAATTACTTTATGATACCAATGCTTTTGGTGATTTTTTGAGTGCTGAAACTTTTAGCTATCATCATGGAAAACATCACAATACTTATGTTACAAATCTAAATAATCTTATTAAAGATACTGAATTTGCAGGTAAAGATCTTGTAAGTATTATCAAAACTTCAAATGGGGGCGTATTTAATAACGCAGCTCAAGTTTATAATCATGATTTTTATTTTGATTGCATTAAGCCAAGTACAGGCTGTGGCTGTGGCGGTTCATGTCAAAGTATAGATGCTAATTTACAAGCGGCACTAGAAAAAGAATTTGGATCTTTAGAAAATTTCAAAGCTGAATTTATCAAAGGTGCTACAGGAGTTTTTGGTTCAGGATGGTTTTGGTTAGTTTATAATACTAAAAATCAAAAACTAGAATTTGTAGGTACTTCAAACGCAGCTACACCAATTACTGAAGATAAAGTTCCTTTACTTGTTGTAGATGTTTGGGAACATGCTTATTATGTAGATCATCGCAATGCGCGCCCTGCTTATTTAGAAAAATTCTATGCTCATATTAACTGGGAATTTGTTGCAAAAGCTTACGAATGGGCTTTAAAAGAAGGCATGGGATCAGTTAGCTTTTATGCAAATGAACTTCACCCTGTAAAATAACTTTAATCTTTTTTGTGCTAGAATGGATTTTGACATTAAGTCAACATTCTACACAAAAAGGGACAAAAATGGATAATTCTTTATCTGCATATACTCAAAAATATGACAAAGAAGGTTATGGACTTCAATATCCTGATGGTCATGTTATAAGATTTTACGAGAGAATCTTAAAATACAAACTAAGCAAAACAAGTGGAAAATTACTTGATTTTGGTTGCGGAAATGGAGTGCATTCTAAGTATTTTAAAAATATAACCGGGGGGGGTATAGAGCCTTATGGCATTGATATAGTTCCTAGTTTAAAAAAAGTTTGGGAAAAAGATCCTTGCTTAGATTCTAAAAATTTTCACATCATATCTCCTAATTCTAGCTTTAAAAAACTCTTCAATACAAAAATGGATTTTATATTTGCAAATCAAAGCTTATATTATCTTACAAAACAAGCTTTTAAAGAAGCTGTGCAAGAATTTTATGAACTATGCAATGAAGGAGCTATTATATTTGCAACCATGATGAGCGATAAAGGCTATAGTATGTATGAAAGAGGAGAACTTATGGATAATGGCTTGCGTGAAGTAAAAGGATGTCCAAGTGGTAGATTGAGTGGTTCTTCATATATACGCTTTACTAAAGACATAGAAGAATTAAAAGAAGATTTTAAACCTTTTAAACCTTTATTTTGGGGAGATTATGAATTAATTAATCTGTATAATTTTGAAGGCAGTGTGGAGCACTTTATTTATATAGGACAAAAGTAAGTGCTCTAGCACTTACTCTCCTAAGCTTGGAGTCATTTCGATAATCTTCCAAGGAAGTCCTTGAGAATTCAGTTCTTCCATAAAAGGCTTAGCGTCAAATTCTTCCATATTAAACACGCCTTTTCCTTGCCAAATCCCTTTAGCGATTAATTTCGTACCTATCATAGCAGGAACACCTGTAGTATAGCTCACAGCTTGTGCACCAGTTTCTTTATAACATTCTTCATGATTGCAAACATTATAAATATAAACTTGCTTGTCTTTTCCATCTTTTTTACCACGAATCACACAACCTATATTGGTATAACCTTTAGTGCGTGGTCCCAAACTTGCAGGATCAGGAAGTAAGGTTTTTAGAAATTCTATAGGAATGATTTCTTTTCCTTGGTGCATCACAGGTTTAATCCCTAACATTCCAACATTTTCAAGACATTTCATATGAGTTAAATAACTTTGTCCAAAGGTCATAAAAAAGCGTATTCTTTTTAAACCTTTGATATTTTTTACCAAACTCTCAAGTTCTTCGTGATAAAGCAAATAGCTATCTTTCACACCTACTTCTGGATAATCCCACTCCATTTTTATTTCCATAGGCTGCGTTTCTATCCACTTGCCATTTTCCCAATAACGCCCTTTAGCAGAAACCTCACGCAGGTTGATTTCAGGGTTAAAATTGGTCGCAAAAGCATAGCCATGATCACCTGCATTGCAGTCTAAAATATCTATATAAGAAATTTCATCAAATAAATTTTGCTGTGCATAAGCACAAAAAACATTAGTTACACCAGGATCAAATCCACTTCCTAAAAGTCCTAAAATTCCTGCTTGTTTAAACTCATCATTTCTCGCCCATTGCTCTTTGTATTCAAATTTAGCTAAATCAGGATGTTCATAATTTGCCGTATCTACATAATCAATTCTTGCTTTTATACAAGCATCCATTAAACTCAAATCTTGATAAGGCAAAGCCACATTGAGTAAAATTTGTGCTTCTGTTTTCTTGATAAGTTCTACAACTGCATTGCTATCATCAGCATCAATTTGTGCCGTTTCAATTTGAACCCCTAAACGCTCTTTGATAAAAGCAGCGATTTCATCACATTTGCTTTTTGTTCTACTAGCTAAAGTGATTTTACTAAAAGTATCAGAATTCATTGCACATTTTACAGTAGTCACACGACTTACCCCACCTGCGCCTATGATTAAAAGATTTTTCATTCCTATCCTTCAAAAATTTTTTTGATTTTATCAAATTTAAACTAAAAATTGATAATATCAAAACTTATTTTCTCTTCTAAATCATAACTTGAACTCACCAAAATAAAAAAAATTATATTTTTATAAAGTAATTTTAGCCTACAAAAAGCCCCTAAAAATTCTTTTTGTAAAATTTTAGCCTCAAAGCGATTTCCTATTTTAAGCTCTGCATAACCAAAAATATAATTTTTTGAAGCTATCCAAGCAAAAAATTCATCTTCTAAATCAAGTTTTTCTTCTATGATATTTAAATCAGGTAAAATTTGTGCACTTTTAAAATCAGGTTTAAAATAAAGTTCTTTAGGATTTGCATGAGCTAAAATTTTTCCTTTTTCTAAAAAAGCGATTTGATCAGACATGCAATAAGCATCTTCAATATCATGAGTTACCATAATAGCCGTAATGCCTTGATTTTCTATCATTTTTTTCAATTCTCTTCTTAAATCCTGTTTTAAATTTTGATCCAAATTAGAAAAAGGTTCATCTAAAAGCAAAAGCTGACATCCTCTTGCTATAGCTCTAGCAAAAGCCACTCTTTGCGCTTGCCCTCCTGAAATTTCATCGATTTTTTTATATCTTAAATCTTCAATTTCAAAAGTTTTAAGCAAATGATTTAAAATTTGATTTTTATCTTTTTTATCGTAAAGTGCAAAAAGTATGTTTTTCTCAACATTTAAATGAGGAAATAAAGCATAATTTTGAAACATCAAAGCCACTTCACCTTTGCAAGAAAACAAATCATAAGAACTAGCTTGTTCAAGCTTAGCAATAATCCTTAAAAGCGTGCTTTTTCCACTTCCACTACCTCCTAAAATGCTTAAAAATTCTCCTTCTTTGACATGAAGATTGATATTTTCTAAAGCTTGTATTTTTTCAAAATTTTTAGATAAATTTTTAATTTCTAACATCATCTTTCCTTGTGATTTTATCCATCCAAACAACAACCATTAAAGAAAGAAAAACGATAAACAAGGAAGGCAAAGCTGCATCATAAATTCTTTCATCACTTGCAAACCAGAAAGCTTTAACACTTAAAGTTTCAAAGCCAAAAGGCGCTAAAATTCTACTTAAAGGAAGTTCTTTAATCGTATCAATAAAAACAATAATAAAAGCCAAAAATAAAAAATGTTTCATTAAAGGTGTGTGAATTTTAAAAAATAAAATAAAATAACTCGCTCTTAAATTTAAACTTGCCTCATCAATATTTAGATGAATTTTACTATATCCTCCTTCTAAAGAATAAATTGCACTCGCTAAAAAACGAATTATATAAGCAAAAACAAGAACAAGTAAAGAATTTCCCAATAAACTCATGTGAAAAAATTTATCCAAAAATACAAAAAGCACTATAATGCTAATCCCTAAAGCAGCAGCAGGTATAGAATAACCCAAAGAACTTATTTTTAAAATAAATAAATTAAAAAAATGATTTTTAACTATCCTAGAGCTAAACATCAAAAAATAAGCTAAAAAAGTGGT
This sequence comes from Campylobacter sp. CFSAN093260, assembly GCF_012890095.1. Taxonomy (NCBI): domain Bacteria; kingdom Pseudomonadati; phylum Campylobacterota; class Epsilonproteobacteria; order Campylobacterales; family Campylobacteraceae; genus Campylobacter; species Campylobacter sp. CFSAN093260. The sequence continues at coordinate 170,653 of NZ_CP040618.1, forward strand.
AATTAAAGCAGTGATTAAAGCTAAGATTATAGTTTGAAAACTGATAATATAAAATTGCGATTCAAAAAGCTTATGATCTTTTAGCCCCCAATAAACTAGCCAAATAAAAGGTAAAATAAAACCTACAAAAGCAATCATAAAACAATAAATACAGGATAGAATTTGTTTAATAGGATTTAATTTTCTTTTTTTGATAAAAAGAGCTAAATTTTGATTAAAACTATAATGATGTTTATTTTTATAATAATAATCCACATACATAATCAAAAATACAAAAAGCATTAAAATACCCGATAAAACACTAGAAGAATAAGAATCATTCAAATCATACCAGAGTTTAAAAATTCCAGCCGAAAAAGTATCCACTCCCAAATAAGCACTTGCACCATAATCACTCAAAGTTTCCATTAAAACCAATAAAGCTCCAGAAAAAATGGCAGGTTTTGCACTCAAAAGTGCCACGCGTGTAAAAATTCTAAATTCAGAATATTTCATGATTTTAGCTACTTCATAAGCCTCTTTAGCTTCACTTTTAAAAGCTGTTTTAGCAAATAAATAAATATAAGGATATAAAGAAATAGCCAAAACAAAAATAACACCATAATGATTGAAAAAATCCATCCTAAAGCCAAAATTTTCGTGAAAAAATCCTTGAAAATCCATAATTCCCACATAAACAAAGGCTAAAATATAAGCAGGTATGGCTAAGGGTAAAATGAGTAATTTTTCTAAAATTTTACAGAAATAAAAATCATAATTTGCAATCAAATAAGCAGAACTCACACCCAAAATCAAGCTTAAACACAATACTCCCATGCTAATTATAAAAGTATCTTTGATGAATTTTAAAAATAAATAATCAAAAAAATGACTCAAATTTTCTTTAATAGATGAAAATTGGGTTAAATCACTTGTATTAAAATTTTGAAATAAAATATAAAAAAGTTCAGCAAAAATACCAAAAATAGGTAAAGCAAGAAAAAGGGCAAGTAAAATTGCCCCGAGTTTATAGTATTTTAAGGTTTTATACATTATCTAAAACCGACTTCATCGTAAATTTTAACCGCTTCTTTAATATTTTCTGCTATCTTACTCACAGGGATTTGATCTTCTTTGAAAGTTCCAAAATCTTTTACCGTTTGGCTTAATTCTACATCATTTCTTATAGGAAATTCATAATTACTATCAGTAAGAATTTTTTGAATTTCAGGACTTAACATAAATTCCATAAATTTTTTAGCCGCATCTTGATTTTTACTTGATTTTGTCATAGCAATACCGCTAATGTTAATATGCGTTCCTCTATTGTCTTGATTAGGAAAAATAATACCCAAAGAATTGCCCACTTCTACATCTTTTGGATTTTTAGAATTCTTTAAAAGCCCTATATAATAAGTATTCATAACTGCAAATTTAGCTTCGCCTGCAAATACTTGTCTGGCTTGATCTCTATCTCCACCCTTTGGATTTGTCGCAAGATTTTCAAGCACACCTTTAGCCCATGCTTTAGCCTCTTTATTTCCATCATTAGCTATAATAGATGCTAAAAGAGTTTTGCTATAAGGAGCTGTAGCACTTCTCATAACAATTTCTCCTTTAAATTCAGCTTTTGCTAAATCTTCATAATTTTTCATTTTGCTAATATCGATATTTGCGTTTTTGTTGTAAGCAATAATTCTTGCTCTTTTTGTAATCGCAAACCACTCTTTATCCTTATCTCTTAAATGAGCAGGTATAAATTCTTCTAAATATTTTGATGAAACAGGGGATAAAAGTCCTAAATTTTTAGCTTCTGTAAGATTTGAAATATCAGCTGTGATGAAAATATCAGCAGGGGAATTACTTCCTTCAAGAGAAAGTCTTTTAATAAGTTCTGAAGCTTTAGCTTGAGTATGATTGACCTTAATACCTGTTTTTTCTTCGAATTTTTTTATGATTTCAAAATCAGCATCATAATGTCTTGCTGAGTAAATATTAAGCTCACTAGCACCTAAAAATGAAAAAGCCGTTAAAAACATAAGAAAGATTTTTTTCATATTTTATCCTTTATTGAGAATTATACTCGGTTTTATTAAGATCTTTAAAATCGGTATGAGAATGTTCAGAGCAAGCAAAAGCAAAGCCAAAGCACAGTAAAAATAAAATTATTTTTTTCATAGGCATTAATTCCTTTTTATATATTTTGATAAGAAATATTAATATTAAAAAGTAAATATAAAGTAACTTAATAATTTTATAACTGATAAATATTTTCATTTTATTATAATAAATTTTGATAATAATTATAAATAATTAAATTTTAATATAAATATTTAAGAGTATTTTTATATATAAAATATTAATATTCAATATCAAAAATAAACCACTAAGAAAGTAACAATAATAATGAAATTTTATACTATTTTAAGCATTCTATTTATAAGCTTTATGTTGAGCGCTTGTGCTGTTTTGCAAAAATCATCTCCACTTCAAGAAAATAAAGATTTTTATATACTTGATACGCATACTCAAAAAAAGATTTCTTTTGAAGATATGATTTTAGAATTGCTAAAAGCAGATGTGATACTGCTTGGCGAAAAACACGATGAGGTTAAACATAAGATAAGTCAAGTTATGATTTTTAATGCCTTAGAAGGAAATTTAAGTTCTCAAAATATAAACTTTGATGTAGCTTTAGAAATGTTAGCAAGCACAGAGCAAAATCACTTAGATAAAGCTTTTAAAAATAAAAAAACCATTAAAGCCAATGAACTTACTAATGCATTAAATTGGGATAAGATCTGGAAATGGAAAGATTATGAGCAATTTGTCAATGTGGTTTTTTATTCAAAGTCAAAAATATTGGGTGTAAATCTTTCACGCTCAGAAATTACAAGTATTTATAATGGGGCTCAGCCCTTAAAGGGTTATGTTTCAACCACAAATGAAGTAAAAAAACAACTTTTTGACATTATATCCTTAAGCCATAAGCTAAATCCTGAAGAAAATAAAGAATTACTAGATAAATTGGTGGAAATTCAACAATTCAAAGACAGGCGTATGGCTGATGTATTGGTTCATCATGTAAATAAAGTTTTATTGCTAGCTGGAAGCTATCATACAAGTAAAAAAATAGGAATTCCTTTACATATACAAGATTTTAAAAGCAGTAAAAAAATAGTTGTAGTGAATTTAAGCTATGGAGAAATAGATTTAAAAGACAGTGATTATGTTTTGATTTATAAGGGGGAGGAATGAAAAAATTAAGTTTATTTTGTGCTGTAGGTTTATGTTTTGCTAGTTTTGCTTTTTCTGAAGAATTAGAATTTGATAGTCTTGAAATTTCAGGTTCAAAAATCAAAAACGATGAAAAACCTTTTGTAACTTCTGGAGCAACAAGCACAAGAGAGGGTATAGGTTCAGATACACAAAGTATAGATTCTATAGTGCGTAGTATACCTGGAACCTACACAAACACAGATCAAGCTCAAGGTACAGTTCAAGTAAATATTCGTGGTATGAGTGGTTTTGGGCGTGTTAATACCATGATTGACGGTGTTACTCAAACTTTTTATGGTAGTGCATCAGATGATCCAGCTAGATTTCATTCACAAACGGGAACTTCAGCTTTTGGAGCTGTTATTGATACAAATTTCTTAATCGGAGTTGATGTTACAAGGGGAACTTTTGAAGGAGTAGGTGGAGCAAATGCCTTGATGGGATCAGCAAATTTTAAGACCATAGGTATAAATGATATTGTACATGATGGCAATATCTTTGGATTTTTAGGACGATTTTCTTATGGAAGCAATGGAATCGGACCAAGTTATATGAGTGCAGTGGCTGGAAAGACTGAACTTGAAAATAATGGATATGTGGGCGCGCTTTTTGGTTATAGCGCAAAGAGAATTACTCAAAATTACACTGTAGGCGGGGGTGGCAAGATAGGTAGTAGTATGGTTGATACTGATGGAGATGGTATAGCTGATACCAATATCGCTCCTTTTGATCCAGATTTTTTAACCCAAAAACCAAACTCTCAACTTTTTAAACTTGAATATGTCCCAAATTCTTTTACAAACACTATATTTTCTTATCGTAGATATCAAAACGAACTTGCCGGTAGAAAAATACACAATGACAATTATCAACTTGATTTTTGGCACAACCCTAATGAGTGGCTTAATGTAAATACGCTTATTGCCTACAATCAAGGCATACAAACCTATGGATCAAAATCTACTTTTGCGGCAAACGATGCCATAGCTAACACAAAGGCAAAAAATACTGCCACTACTTTTGATATAAGTGATACTTTAGAGGGTGAATGGCATGGATTTAATCTAAACACACGCTTTGGAGCAAATATTTTGCTTAATGATTATAAAAATACCTTAAATACATCAATTCAAGGAGTAAATTCTATACCTTTTCAGCCTCGTGGAAAACAAAATCTTTTTACTTATTATCTTGATAATAGTCTAAATTATGGTATCTTTACACTTGATACTAATGTGAATCTTTTAGATTGGAATATCAAAGGACACAGACCTGCTTGCGATGAAGTAAATTTTATGTGTTTTCCAAAAGCGGCGACAGATATAGATAAAAATGGACTTCGCCTGAATGCTTCTGTCATGCTTTCAGCTGCCATACACGAGCTTTTTACACCCTTTGTAAGTTTTGCGAGAACAAATAGAGCCCCTAATGTGCAAGAAATGTTTTTCTCAAATAACGAAGGCAATGGTATCAATCCTTTCTTAAAACCAGAACAAGCCAATACTTGGCAAATAGGTTTTAATTCTTTTAAACATGGACTTTTAAAAGATGATGATCGCTTTGGTTTTAAAGCCGTGTATTATCATACAAAAATAAAAGATTATATTTATAATGAACAATTTTATCTTGAAGATCCAAGTAAAATTCCTCCAAGCTCGCAATTTTATATGCACTTAAATTCAGCTGATGATACTATATTTAAGGGTGTGGAGTTAGAATTAAGCTATGACTTGGGTTTTGCTTATGCTAAAGCTATGTATTCAAGACAAGATACAAGTTCGACTATTTCTCAAACTTCAGGACCTCTTCTTGGCTCTTTTTCGGCAAGTAAAATCATGGAGCTTCCAAAAGATTATGCAAATGTAGAGCTTGGCTTTAGGCTAAATGACAAAATAAGCTTTGGTGGTATAGCAAAATACACAGGCAAAGCAAAAAGGGTAAATCCAAATACAGATGATTGGAATAAGGATCCAAACAATCCTTATTATCCTAAACCAACCACACAAGACTTACCAAAAATTCCTATTATAGTAGATTTATATTGGAATATAGAATGGTTTAAAAACCTCACAATGAGAGCAGAGGTGCAAAATTTATTTGATAAAAACTACATGGATGCCTTAAATGCTTATAATTCCTTAGATAATCAGCTTCAATATAATGGAGCAGGTGATCCTATCTATCTTTTTAGCAATTCTGCTCGTGGTCGCACCTTTGTAGTAAGTTTTGAATATAAATATTAAGGAATATACAAATGTTAAAAAAATGTTTTTATTTTGTTTTTTTATTGTTAAATTTAAATGCAGAAGCAAATGCAACAGATACAAATTTATCTTTTGATTCTTCTAAGATAGAAACCAAAGCACCTAAAATAGAGCTTTCTCTTTCTAGTCTTTATCAAAATGCTGATGAGGTGGTAAAAGGTGTTATTTATATATTGGTTTTATTTTCCATTTTAGCATGGGCAGTTTTTATTTCTAAGCTTATGCAATTTTATTTTATGAAAAAAAATCTAGACTTGTCTATACAAAAGATAAAAGAATTAAAAAATCTCAATGAATTAGATCAGACAAAAGATTTTGCAGGTGTTTTATCTTTAGAAATTCAAGATGAGCTTGAAAAAAGTGAATATAAAAATGATCACATAAAAGAGCGTATAGAATTGCGTTTGCAAAATACCATCTCAAAGCAAATCACAGCAAGCAAAAATGGCTTGAGTTTGCTTGCGAGCATAGGTGCTAGCGCACCTTTTATAGGGCTTTTTGGAACAGTTTGGGGAATTATGAATGCATTTATAGGTATAGCAAATCTTGGCAATGCTTCTTTGGCAGTCGTTGCGCCTGGTATAGCTGAAGCCTTGTTTGCTACAGCTTTTGGCTTGATAGCTGCTATCCCTGCGGTGCTTTTTTATAATTATCTTACAAGAAAAAATTTAAAACTTATGCACCATTTAGATGAGCTTGCAAATTTTGTCTATATACTTTTTCATAGGAGTTATTTTAATGATAAAAACTGAAATGGCTCACAAAGAAGAGGAGTTAAGTGAGATCAATATAACTCCTTTTATAGATATTATGCTTGTATTATTGATTGTTTTTATGGCTGTTACTCCTCTTATCACAAGTTCTATCAAAATAGAATTACCCAAGAGTTCGCAGCAAGCAGAGGATAAGCTTAAAAATCCCATCATACTTTATTTAAATACTGATAATACTTTGGCTATTAATGATGATAAATTAAGCCTAGAAAATCTTTCAAGTGCTTTAGATATAAAAACCAAAGGCAATAAAGAAGAAATTATTTATTTTCATATCGATAAAAGTGTAAAGTATGAAGATATTATGCAAGTAATGCAAAAATTAAAAGAGAATGGCTATGGAAAAATAGCTCTTTCAAGTAAAAAGATGGATTAGTATGAAGTCTAGTGTGATTTTTGGGTTTGTGTTAAGTTTGATATTGCATACTTTAGTATTAATGTTTTTCCTTTTTTCTTTTTATACTCAAGAAAAATCAAGTGGTGTTGATTTTAAACAAGGAGCGGAATTTACTTCCATTATGATGGTATCAGAGCTTCCTATCGGGGAATTAAAAGAAGTTTCGATTGATCAAAAAAAGAGTAATTCTCAAGATAAAAACAAAAAACAAGATGAAAGAATAAGTCTTAATTCTCAAGATAAAAATGCTGTATTAAAAGTTCAAAAAAAGATTGAAAAGCAAGATGAAAACCAAGCTCAAAAAGAAATAGCTAATGCAAGTGAAAATTCAAAATTTAAAAATGAATCGCTCAGTGCTCCGCTACAAAGTAATGAAGATAAAACACAAACTATAGTAAGTGGCAATGCCAAAGAACAAGTTAAAAGCTATCAAGCTTTGCTTATGGCTCATTTGACTAAATTTAAAAAATATCCTCAAGAAGCGATAATGCAAAAACAAGAAGGCGTTGTAAGAATTCGCGTAAGCATTGATGAAAGCGGAAATGTCTTAAGCAAAGAGCTTAAAAAATCTTGCCCTTATGCAGCGCTCAATGATGAAGCTTTAAGTTTATTTAAAAGAGCTTCTCCATTGCCAAAACCGCCTAAAGAAATGTTAAAAAATGGTGATAAAATCAGTTTTGTTATGCCTATTGATTACAATATTAAAGACTATTTAGGTAAAAAATAAACTTTTCATTAAAAAAAGTTTATTAGAATTTTTATTTTAAAGGTGATGATTATGTTCTCTTCGTTTTTTAAAAGTAAAAAATGGGCTTTATGGGCTTATTTGGGACTTTTTTTACTGTTATTTTTCTTATATATACAAACAAGCTTAAATGTTGCGATCAATTCATGGTATAGTGATTTTTACAATGTTTTACAAAAGCCAAAAATAGAACTTTTGGATTCTAATTCTACGCAAAAAATAGAAGAAAATCTTGAAAATAATGCCACTTTAATCCAAGAGGCTAATCAAAGAGCTGAGCAAAATTTCCAAAAAGCTAATTTTATCAATAAAGGCGCATTGTATTATTATCAAAATTTATTAGAATATTTTTTCAACTCTAGGGCTATGATTGAAAAGCCAAATTATTCAGCAAGTGATTTTTATGCTTTGATTTTAGTTTTTTTGGCTATTGCTATTCCTTATGTTTTAATCGCTACAATTAATATCTATTTTGCTAGCGTCTATGCTTTTAAGTGGCGTGAGGCTATGACTTTTTCTTATTTAAAATTTTGGAAAAATAAAGATGATAATATAGAAGGAAGTTCGCAAAGAATTCAAGAAGATACTTATAATTTTTCTAAAATCGTAGAGAGTTTAGGACTTAGTTTTATAAAAGCTTTGATGACCCTTGTAGCATTTATTCCGATTTTATGGAGTTTAAGTGATGTTGTGAGTAAAGCTTTATTTGCAAATTTAAGCGAAAATTCTTTTTTTTATTTTTTAAAAAACATTGATGGTTTGCTTGTTTATATTGCACTTTTGATTTCTTTAGGAGGCTTGGTTGTGTCATGGTTTGTAGGTATTAAGCTTCCTGGACTTGAATATAACAATCAAAAAGCTGAAGCAGCTTTTAGAAAAGAGCTTGTTTATGCTGAGGATAATCGCAAAGAATACGCTAAAAATGAGACTATGATAGAGCTTTTTACAGGGCTTAAATTTAACTATAAAAGACTTTTTTTACATTATGGATATTTTAATATTTGGCTCATTTTATTTGAGCAAATGATAGTTATAGTGCCATTTTTAATCATGGCACCAGGGCTTTTTGCTGGAGCTATAGGACTTGGTATTGTAATGCAGATTAATAATGCATTTGATCAAGTGCGAAGCTCTTTTAGTGTTTTTATCACAAACTGGACAACTATCACTCAACTTAGAAGTATATATAAGCGTTTAAAAGAATTTGAGAAAAATATTTCTTATAAGCCTTAGTTTTTTCTTATAAAATACAAGAAAAAATTCAAATATTAAATTTACTTTTAATTGTGTATAATAAGGTTTAATAATATTTTATTTCTTAAGGAGCTTCATTGGACCCCAGTCAGGTTTTGGATTTAAACCAAACTTCTACAGCATCTTTTGATGCAGGATATTCTATGCTTATGGTTGTTGTTGCACTTGCTCTAGTGTTTTTAAATGGTTTTTTTGTTTTGTCTGAATTTAGTATTGTTAAAGTACGTCGTTCCAAGCTTGAAGAGATGGTAAAAGAAAAAAAAGCTGGTGCCAAGAAAGCTTTGGAGGTTACTTCAAGGCTTGATACGTATCTTAGTGCTTGTCAATTAGGAATTACTTTAAGTTCTCTAGCTCTTGGTTGGATAGGTGAGCCTGCTATTGCAAAAATGCTAGAAATTCCGCTTATTAATCTTGGTTTTAGCACTGTTATTATCCATACTATAGCTTTCATTATTGCTTTTAGCATTATTACTCTTTTACATGTGGTTTTAGGAGAACTTGTGCCAAAAAGTATAGCTATTGCAGTTGCAGATAAAGCGGTTTTATTTATAGCTAGACCGCTTCATTGGTTTTGGATGCTCTTTTTGCCTTGTATTAAAATTTTCGATTTTTTAGCAGCTATAAGTTTGAAACTTTTTGGAATAAAACCTGCTAAAGAAAGCGAGCTAACTCATAGCGAAGAAGAAATTAAAATCATAGCAAGTGAGAGTCAAAAAGGTGGAGTTTTAGATGAATTTGAAACAGAGATCATACGCAATGCTGTTGATTTTTCAGATACTGTTGCTAAAGAGATTATGACTCCTAGAAAAGATATGATTTGTCTAAATAAACAAAAAAGTTACGAAGAAAATATGCAAATCATTTGTGAGCATAAACATACTCGCTTTCCTTATATTGATGGTTCTAAAGATACTATTTTAGGTATGATACACATACGAGATATAATACAAAATGAATTAAACCATAAAAGTCAAAATTTAGATACTTTTGTGAAACCTTTGATTTTGGTTCCTGAAAATATCAGCATTTCAAAAGTACTTGTAATGATGAATAAAGAACGCTCTCATACTGCATTAGTAGTTGATGAGTATGGTGGAACTGCTGGAATTTTAACCATGGAAGATATCATGGAAGAAATTATTGGCGAAATTAAAAGCGAGCATGAAGAAGACAGCTATAAAAAACTTGCTGAAAATATCTATGAATTTCAAGGACGATGCGATATAGAAACTGTTGAAGAAATGCTTGTAATAAACTATGATGAGGATTTAGAACAAGTTACTATAGGTGGTTATGTATTTAATCTTTTAGGACGCTTGCCTATGGTAGGAGATCGCATTGAAGATGAACTTTGTTACTATGAAGTTAAAAAAATGGATGGGAATTCTATAGAGCGTGTTAAGGTGGTTAAAAAAACAAATAAAGATGAAGAATAAGCCTCTTTAGGCTTATTTCTTTTTGTAAATTTGGTTTTTAATTTCTATACACTCAAAACCTTTTTCATCTAGTGTAACTACGCGTAAATATCCACCATCATCTATTTTACCCTCGCATAAAAATACTCTTTTGGCTATTTTCATAGGAAGTTTTTCTTTATTTCTGTGTCCAAAGATTTGATAAAGATTGTCCGAGGTGAAATTACAAAATTGATTTGCTACTTTTTGACTGTCTTCATATCCACCTACACCATAAATAAAGTCATGGCTTGGTATAAAACTTATTTTTTCAGGTTTGGAGGGTATAAAATTTACTCCTCCATGTGAACAAAATATGAATTTATTTTGGAATTTGTAGTATAAACATTCTTTTAGATGAGGATAGAGTTTTCTAGCATCTCTTGGAGTAAGTTTTTCTTTTCTAAAATCCTTTAAAGTATTTTCATTAAATTCTTTGGAATTTGACAATTCTCCATTAGCCCATTTTATAAGATGTCTTTCGTGATTTCCTTCTAATAAGCATACGTTTTCTTTTTCGCAAATTTTTAAAAGAAATTTTATTACTTTGCCATTTTCTATACCTCTGTTGATATAATCTCCCAAAAATATATAAAATTCATCTTCTTTGATTGTTTTAATGTATTCTTTTAAAACACTATAGCAACCTTGTAAATCTCCTATATGATGAATTTTTTTGTATTTGCTTAAATTTGGCATTTGGTAAAGACATTTTTTCCAGTCTCTTGAGTCTAAAATTGGGTATTTTTTTGGATTTTTTTTGAGCAAATCTTGAGTTTTTTCCAAAAGAGCATAAGGAATGATATATCCATTTTTTTTAGCTTCTAAAAGATTTTTTTCTTGACATTGTTTTAAAGAGCTATCAAAAACAATAACATATATTTTATAGCGATATTGTTTAGCTAAGTCTTTATAAATTTTTAATGTTTCGTTGTAAGCGTTTATGATGCTAAACTCACCTTTTTGCATACGCATTTCTAGAAGTTTGAGTAAAATTTTACTCAAATCTTCATCATTTTTAACATTTAAAATTTTATATTCACTGACTATATTTTTAACGCTTCCTGATAAAAGACGCAAAGCATTTAAATCAAGTGTATAATTTTGAAGTTTATTATTTTTGATAAATTCTTCTTGTCCTGCGTAATAATTCCCTCTTAAAACAAGTAAGATTCGCACATTCTTTGCCTAGATTTTCTTTAAAAATTCAGTTTTTAAAACAATAACGCCAAATTTATCTACTCTAGCCTCAATTTCACCTTCTTTAGAAGTGAGCTTAATATTTTTTATAGTAGTTCCACGTTTTAAAGTTGTACTTGCACCTTTAACCTTAAGATCTTTTATTACACTCACGCTATCACCTGTGTTAAGTTCTATTCCATTAGCGTCTTTAGCCATTTTTTTCCTTTCTTTGATCTAAAATATTTAAAATTTGCACCACTAAAGCAAAAGCCATAGCGGTATAAATATATGCCTTATCAATATGAATATCAAAACTTTCAGCAACTAAAACTACGCCTATTAGCACCAAAAAAGCTAAGGCTAAAATTTTAATGCTTGGATATTTTTCAACAAAATCTGCTATAGGTTTAGAAGCAAAAAGCATCACAGCTACTGCGATAATAACAGCGATAATCATGATGGTTACATCTTGAGCAATTCCTACTGCGGTAATAACACTATCAAGCGAAAACACTATGTCAATCACAGCAATTTCAGCTACAACTATCCAAAGTTTATTGCTTGCTTTAAAATGACTTTGACTTTCTTCTTGATGAGAAATTTGCTCTTTAATTTCTTTAATAGACTTTACAATCAAGAAAAGCCCACCTAGTAAAAGAACTAGATCTCTTCCTGAAATTTCATTGTCTAATACACTAAACAAAGGTGTTACAAGTTTCATCACCCAAAAAAGAGATAAAAGAAGTAAAATTCTTGTAATCATTGCAAAAGCTAAACCTAAGATACGTCCTTTATCACGATGTTCAGGGGGTAGTTTGCTTACTAAAATAGCTAAAAAAATGATATTATCTATCCCTAGTACAATTTCAAGAGCACTTAAAGTAGCTAAAGTAATCCAAGCATCAATACTAAATATCCATTCAAACATAAATTTCCTTGAAAATTTTAAAATTTTTTAAAGCGATATTTTATAGTTTTAAAGCAAATACCTTTAATTCTTTAAGAAAAAATTTCAATCACACTTAAGGGTAAAATTTCATGTTCTAGACTATGAATTTTTTCTTCAAATTCTTCAAAACTCAAATTTCTTTTTTCAAAAGCTTTTTGAGCTATAATCATTCCACCATCAAGTTCTTCACTGACCCAATGCACACTGACTCCAGCCACTTTCATATCACTTTCATAACTTTCTTTAATCGCATGTGCTCCTTTAAAAAGGGGTAATAAAGAAGGATGAAGGTTAATTGTCTTGATATTTTTTGTAAAAACAGGACTTAAAATTCTCATAAAACCTGCTAATACAGTAAGATTTGCTCCACTTTCTTTGATTTTTTGTACCAAAATCGTATCAAATTTTTCACGAGTATTATAAGCCTTATGATCAACAATTACAGTATCAAGACCAAATTTTTTTGCCCTTTGTATACCAAAAGCATCTTTTTTATTGCAAAGGCAAAGTACTACTTCATAGGTATTTTCCCCTATGGTTTTTTTATGAAGTTTTTCTAAAATATTTTCTAAATTACTTCCATTTCCACTAAAAAGTACAGCTAATTTTACAAGCATTTTAATCCTTTGATAAGTTTTAAAGCGTCAAAGCTATTTTTATTAAATTTATATTTTTTTGCAACAAGTCCATGAGCTAAAGTAGCATTTTTTGCTGCTTCTAAAGCGCTAAAACCAAAACCTAAATGTGCAGCAATCATTCCACTTAAAACATCTCCACTCCCACCTTTAGCTAAGGCTTGATTTCCTAAATTTACAACAAATAATTTTTCTTTTTGCACAATAATAGGATTTGCTCCTTTTAAAACAAGAACACAATCATAATTTTGCGAAAATTTTCTAGCATAGAAAAAGCGATTTTTTTGCAATGTTTCTATATCTAAATCCTCATCAAAGCACATTTTATAAAGTTTTATAAATTCTTTTGGATGAGGGGTTATAACAACATCTTTTCTGTTTAAATACCAAAGCAAAGCTTCACTTAAAAAGCAGTTTGCATCCAAGATCAAAGGAGTGTTTTGCAAAATTTCATCTTTTAGAAAATCCAAATTTTCAAGCCCCATACCTAAAGCAATAGCACTTGCATTATTTTCAATTTTTTCTTTTAACATCAAAAGAGGCGAGAAGCTTTTTTGCGCTACTAAAGAAACAAGACCTGCTCCAAAATTTAAGGCTCCAAGTCCTGCTAAAGTTCCAGCGCTTGCATTGGCAACTATATAAATATGGCCAAAATTTCCTTTATTGGCGTTGATTTTTCTATCTATAGTTTTTAAATCTTTTTTTTCAAGCAAAAAAGCTTGAGAATTAGAGTAAAATTTCTTAGAGCTAATGCCTAAATTGGCTATTTTAATCCTTCCTACAAATTCCTTAGCAAAATCTTCAAATAAAATTTCCTTTAAAACTCCCATACAAAGTGTAATATCAGCTTTAAAACAAGGATAAAATCCCAAATTTGTAGGTATATCACAAGCTATTTTTAAAGCCTTACTTTGATTAACTTTTTGAATAATTAAACTTGTTTTTTCATCTAAACAACGATTTGAACCTGTACCTAAAATACAATCAATGATAATATGAAATTTTTTAAAATTAGGCTCCTTTTGACAAAATTTAAAAGCATAATTTTGTAAAATTTGCTCTTGTTTTTTAAAAAGCGTATTTTCTTTAAAGCCTATTTTATAAGCTTTAGCGTGTTTTAAATTTCTTAAAGCCACCAAGCCATCTGAAGCGTTGTTACCCCCGCCTAATAAAAAAAGTATTTTTACTTTTCTAATCTTGCGTTGAATGCGAATTTTTTTAGCTTCTTTTTTAATTAGCTTGGCTAAATTTAATCCCGCATTTTCCATTAAAATAAGCTCATCTAAGCCTTTATTTATAGCATTTTGTTCTAAAATTTTTATATTATCAATAATAGCTTTCATAATCTTTTTTCACCAAAAAATATATATTTTTTTCTCTTTCTTCTTCAAATTTTTTCATTTTGGGTAAAAATTTCTGGATCAAAGCACGAAAATTCTTAAAACCATAATTTTGCGGATGAAAATCCGAGTATTTGCGGTTCATATTAGTACGGATTTGTGCGTATTCGGCACGCCCTTTTTCATCGATAAGTTGTTCGGTGATATTGATTAAAGCTCTTAAATAATCCTTACTTAAAATATCTTCTTTTTTACTCTCATCTTTATCTAAATAAAAAAATTCACTAAAGGCATTTACATAAGATTTTATAGACTTTTCAAGCCCCATTCCTATAACTTGTTTTTTATTTTCTCTTAATTTTTGAATGAGTGAAGTATAATCACTATCGCTTGAAACAATAACAAAAATATCTATATTTTTTTCATAAAATATGGACATAATTTCAGTGATTAAATACATATCGCTTGAGTTTTTGTTGGCTGCAAAATTAAATTGTTGCATAGCGATTAAAGAATATTCAGCAATTTGCTCTCTCCAACCTTGTATATTTTTTTGGGTCCAATCCCCATAAATGCGTTTAATGATAACCTCTCCGTAATCTGAAGCGATATCAAAAATACTTTTAGCGTATTTTGCAGGGATATTTTCTGCATCTATAAAGATAGCTATACTTTTATTTTCCATTTTAATTCCTTGCTCTAAAGCTTAAAGCTTCTAAAATATGGGTTTTGCTAATATTAAGACTTTGTTCTAAATCCGCTATACTTCTTGAAACTTTTAAAATTTTATTAAGCGATCGCAAAGAAAGATTATAACGTGAAATTGCTAAATCTAGCGTATCTTTGGCATCTTTTTCCAATACACAAAAACGACTTAAATCTTCATCTTTTAATTTCCCATTAAATTCTTTTTGCCCCCGTTTTTTACTAAAAATAAAAGCTTGTAAAATTTTTTCACTCATTTCTTTAGAACTTATACTCGTTTTATCATCCTTGCTGATCTCATCCATAGCTACATAAAGATCAATCCTATCCATAATAGGAGCTGAAATGTGATTTTTGTATTTTTTAATCTCATTTTCACTACAAACACAAGAAAGATTTTTGGAGAATAAATTTCCACAAGGACAAGGATTTTGGGCAGCTATAAAGCTAAATTTTGTTTCATAAGTGATTTTAGAATTTACTCTTGAAATATGAATTTTATGATCCTCTAAAGGTTCTCTTAAACTCTCTATGATTTGCTTGTTAAAATGTGGAAATTCATCAAAAAACAATACTCCACCATTTGCAAGTGCGACTTCTCCAATTCTAGCATTTTTTGTTCCTCCGCCAAAAATACTTGCTCTTGTAGAAGTATGATGAGGATGACGAAAAGCACGAATTTTAGTAAATTCACAATCTTTTGAATCTAAAGACATATAAGCATTTTGCATTAAAATTTCATTTAAACTTTGAGGAGGCATGATATAAACAAGGCGTTTAGCACACATACTTTTACCACTTCCTGGACTTCCTTCAAATAAGATATTATGCATACCTAAAGCAGCTATCATACAAGCTCTTTTGGCTTTTTCCTGCCCTTTGATGTCTTTAAAATCAAGTTTAAAATCCATATTTTGTAAAAAAATTTCATTTTCTATTTGTAAAGGGTTTGCAAATAAAGGATGATTGTGAGAAAAACGAAAATTTTCATAATTTTTTTCTTTAAAAAACTCTATTGCTTCATTTAAATTTTCAAGTCCATAAACCTCTAAATTTGGTATCATGGAAGCTTTTTGTGCTATACTTTTTGGAACAACGATCTTAGCTTTTTTAATTTTAGCAGAGAGAAACAAAAGCAAAGAAAAAAGCTCATTTGTGCTTTTAATACTTCCATCAAGTCCTAATTCTCCTACTACAAAAAAGTCATCTAATTCTTCATTTTGCAAAAGGATTAATAAAGCGATAGCCAAATCAAAATGCGATCCCTTTTTTGGGATGCCTGAAGGACTAAGATTGATAGTGATTTTTTTAGCAGGAAAAGCAAAATCACAACTTAAAAGTGTGGCTTTGATGCGTTCGACACTTTCCTTAATCGCTGTACTTGCAAGCCCTACTATGCTTAAATTTGGCAAACCTCTTGTAAAAGTGGATTCTACCTCTATAATGTCTAAGCCTTCATGAAAGCTTATGCACTTTAGTTTTTTCATTTCTCTTTTTTATGATTTTTCTTTTTTTTCTTAAATTCTTTATCGAATTTTTGACGCTTAGTAAAGGAAATTTTTTCTATAAATAAATGTCCATTTAAATGATCATTTTCGTGTTGAATAGCCACAGCTAAAAAACCTTTTGCTTCAAGTTCTTTAAATTCTCCAAAGCGATCTTGATATTTAAGCAAGATATGATTATAGCGTTTCACTTCTTCAAAAAAATCTGGCACACTCAAACACCCTTCTGTGCAAGTGATCATTTCTTCATCTAAAGGAATAATTTCAGGATTGATAATCTCTAGCAAATCTTCTTTTTTTTGTTCATCGTTTTCATCAAAAATATTTACAAGTAAAACACGCAAAGGAATATCCACTTGAATAGCTGCTAAACCTACTCCATTACTTGCTATCATAGTTTCATACATATCATCAAGCAAGGTGTGAAGTTCTGTATCAAATTTATTTACAATTTCAGAGTTTAAAAAAAGTCTAGGATTGGGATAGGTGATAATTTTTCTAACCATTAAAAAACCTTTGTTTTAAATGATCTCCAAAGAAATCATTTAAAACTTTTTTCCAAAACCTTATCAATCAGCCCATATTCTTTAGCTTCTTGTGCTGACATGAAAAAATCTCTTTCTGTATCTTTTGCTATTTTTGCAACTTTTTGCTTAGTATTTTTTGCCAAAATATCATTAAGTATAGTTTTGAGTCTTAAAATTTCTTTGGCTTGAATTTCAATATCTGTGGCTTGACCTCTAGCTCCACCTAAAGGTTGATGAATCATAATACGTGAATTAGGCAAAGCAAAACGTTTTCCTTCTGCGCCACAACTAAGCAAAAATGCTCCCATAGAAGCAGCTTGTCCTATACAAATCGTACAAACATCAGGTTTGATATAGTTCATAGTATCATAAATACTAAAACCACTTGTAATTACACCACCTGGAGAATTGATATAAAGATAAATATCTTTTGTAGGATCTTCAGCTTCTAAAAAAAGAAGTTGTGCTACGATAGAAGCGGCAAGTTCATCATGAATTTCACCACTTAGCATAATAATTCTATCTTTTAAAAGGCGTGAATAAATGTCATAACTTCTTTCACCACGACTAGATTTTTCAATAACATAAGGAATAAACATTATTTATCTTCTTTCTCTTTTTTGCTCACTTTTTCCGATTTTTCTGTTTTTGGTATAAAAATATCATTAAAAAGTTTTTCTTCAATTAAAGCCATTTTCACAGCAGGCAAAGCTCCTTGTTTTTTATAGTTTTCTAAATGCTCTTTTGGATTCATACCATAGCGATATGCTTCAAAATAAATCGCTTGAATCAATTCTTGATCATTTACTTCAATCTTACGCAATTTTGCAAGTTCATCAATGATAAAAGTAAGTTTTACACTTTTTTGTGCTTCTTCTTTAAAAGAATCACGTTTTTCTTGATATTTTTCTTTACTTGCTTTAAGCTCTTCAATTTCTTTTTCGCTAAAAGTATTAAAAGCCGCACGCATCTGCATATCAGTTTCTTGTTCTACTATGCCTTTAGGTAAATCAAAATTATATTTTTCAATCAAAGCATCTGCAAATTTGCCTTTTAATTCATCATTTACAAGTTTGAAAAGTTTTTCATTTTTGATTTGCTCTTTTAATTTTTCATCTAAAACTTCAACACTAGCTTTTTCTTCTCCTGGTAAAAGTTTTTTAAGCATTTCATCATCAAGTTCTGGAATTTTAAGCTCTTGAATTTCATGTAGTTTTACTTTAAATACTGCATCTTTACCCGCTAAATGCGCTGCGCCGTATTCTTTAGGGAAAGTTACTTTGATATCTTTTTCTTCACCTATTTTCATTCCCACCATACCATCTTCAAAACCTGGAATAAATTGCTTAGAACCAATTTCTAAAACATAATTTTCAGCTTTACCACCTTCAAAAGCTTTATCATCTACAAAACCTTCAAAATCAAATTTTGCAAAATCACCTTCTTTTAAAGCTCTTTTTGTTTTTATAGCTTCAGGAGTAGCAAAACGCTTTAAAAGTTCATCTTTTTTCTCATCAATTTCTTTTTTACTTACTTTTGGAGTTTGATATTCAGGGATGAGTTTTTCATAACCCTCAAGTTTGATTTCAGGTTTAAAAGAAAGTATTAATTCAGCAATAATTTCTCCATCTTTACGATCAAATTTTTCAAAATATGGCTCACCTACAAGCTCTTTATTTTCTTTTTTAAGTTCTTGTAAAGCGCTATTTACAGCGGATTTAAAAAGATTTTGTTCTGCATCTTGAGTGAGCTCTCTTTCATATCTTTTAAGTACGGCACTTACAGGAACTTTTCCTGGTCTAAACCCATCCATTTTTACACTTTTAGAAGCTTTTTTTGCTAAATTTTCTACTTCACTTTTGATCATTCCTGAAGGAATTTTTACACTAGCAGTCGCATTAACAGAATCTAGTTGCTTTGCCTTTACTTCCATAGTTTTTTCCTTATAAAATAAAATTTGCCTTCAATGATAGCAAATTTTTCCTTATTACTTGCATAAAATTTTAAAGTAATTTATGATAAAATTGCAATATTACATTAATTATTAAAATATAAAAAATATTTTTGGAGAAAAATTTGCAAAAAAAATTTGAAGATTGTGTTAAAACCATACTTGGAATTATAGGAGAAAATCCAAATCGTGAAGGGCTTATTAAAACGCCAAATCGTGTTTTTAAAGCTTATGAATTTCTTACTAGTGGTTATACGCAAAATGTCAAAGAAATTTTAAATGACGCTTTATTTGAAAGTTCTAATAATGAAATGGTTTTAGTGCGTGATATAGAATTTTACAGTCTTTGCGAACATCATCTTTTGCCTTTTTTTGGGCGTGCTCATGTAGCCTATATCCCTAATAAAAAAGTAGTAGGTTTAAGCAAAATTCCACGCCTTGTAGAAGTGTTTGCAAGAAGACTTCAAATTCAAGAACAACTTACTGAACAAATCGCACAAGCTTTAATGGAAAATGTCGATGCAAAAGGTGTGGGTGTAGTCATAGAAGCAAGACATATGTGTGTTGAAATGCGTGGAGTGCAAAAAGCTAATTCCACCACTACAACTTCAGCTTTACGTGGAATTTTCTTAAAAAATGAAAAAACCAGAGAGGAATTTTTTTCTCTCATAAACTCTGCTAAACAGGTAAGATTTTAATGAATCTTGAAAAACTACGCTCCAAACTTGGCAAAGAAAATTTAAGTGCTATTTTTGGAGAGATTACAAAAATTTCTGCTACAAGTATAGAAATTCGTGGGCTTAAAACAGGGGTTGGAGATATAGTGAAGTTAGTTTCTAATGAAAATGAAAATTTAAACACTCTAGCTATGGTTGTAGAAATCAAAGAACAATTTAGCTATTTAAGCCCATTTTCTTTTATAGAAGGTTTTAAAATAGGCGATCGTGCTTTTATAAGTGATGCAGGTATGCAAATAGGCGTTAGCGATGAACTTTTAGGCAGGGTAGTAGATCCTTTTATGCGTCCAAAAGATGGTAAAGGAGCTATAGAAGCAACCAAATATATGCCTATAATGCGTGCACCTATTGATGCCATGAAAAGAGGGCTTATAGAAGAAGTTTTTCCCGTGGGTGTTAAAACCATAGACGCGCTTTTAACTTGTGGTGTAGGACAAAAACTTGGTATTTTTGCAGGAAGTGGGGTAGGAAAATCCACTCTTATGGGAATGATAGTTAAAAATTCCAAAGCTCCTATAAAAGTAGTGGCACTCATAGGAGAAAGGGGGCGTGAAATTCCTGAATTTATACAAAAAAATTTAGGCGGAAAGCTCGATGATACAGTGATTATTGTTGCTACAAGTGATGATAGTGCTTTGATGCGTAAATACGGTGCTTTTTGCGCAATGAGTGTGGCAGAATACTTTAAAGAACAGGGCAAAGATGTACTTTTTATCATGGATAGTGTAACGCGTTTTGCTATGGCGCAAAGAGAAATAGGACTAGCTCTTGGGGAGCCTCCTACAACCAAAGGTTATCCGCCAAGTGTTTTAAGTCTTTTGCCTCAACTCATGGAAAGAACCGGTAAAGAAGAAGGTAAAGGCACTATAACAGCCTTTTTTACCGTTTTAGTGGATGGTGATGATATGAGCGATCCAATCGCCGATCAAAGTCGTTCTATCTTAGATGGACACATTGTTTTAAGCCGTGAATTAACAGACTTTGGAATTTATCCTCCTATTAATATACAAAACTCTGCTTCAAGGGTAATGAGCGATATTATAAGTCCTGAACATAAACTTTGGGCAAGAAAATTTAAGCGTTTAAACTCGCTTTTAAAAGAAAATGAAGTATTGCTTCGCATCGGTGCTTATCAGAAAGGAAGTGATAAAGAACTTGATGAAGCTATTTCTAAAAAAGAATTTATGCAAAAATTCTTAGGACAAAATCCTGAAGAAAGCTTCGAATTTAATCAAACTTTAGAGCTTTTAAGTCAAATTGATACACCAAATACTCCTTTGCCACCAACTCAAAATATAAATGTAGGAAGTGCAAGTGCAACTTTGCCTAATCCTAATTTAAAATAAAATTATTTAATAAAATAATCTCCATCAAAACTGATTAAAGAATATTTCCTTTCATCGCCTATGCTTTGAGTTAGCTCTTCTATGCTTAAAAAACTTAGCGTATCAGCTTCTACATATTCACGCACTTCTTCAGCATTTTTATTTGCACTGATAAGTTCTTCAAAAGTTGGAGTATCTATGCCATAAGTATCAGGAAATTTGATCTCAGGACAAGCTATGGCAAGATGGATTTTGCTCGCTCCTGCAGTACGAAGCAAAGAAATTATTTTTTTAGAAGTAGTGCCACGCACCAAGCTATCATCAATGACTACGATTTCTTTGCCTTCTAAAACTTTACGCATAGGATTAAGTTTTAATTTTACTTTTAAATTTCTAAGCTCTTGAGTTGGCTCTATAAAAGTTCTTCCTACATAATGATTTCTTACTATTGCCATTTCAAGAGGGATTTGTAAATATTGCGCAAAACCTATAGCTGCACTTACTCCACTATCTGGCACAGGCACGACAAAGTCTGCTTTATAAGCAAATTTTTTAGCTAAAGCTTCGCCCATTTTTTTACGCACTTCATACACGCTTTTGCCTTCTACTATACTATCAGGTCTAGCAAAATAAATGTATTCAAAAGCGCAAATTCTAGGAGTTTGAGAAAAAAGTTCTATGCTTTCAAATTTATCATTTCCCTGAGTAAAAATAAGCATTTCCCCTGGTTTAACATCACGAATAAATTCAGCCTCTATAAGATCAAAAGCACAAGTTTCACTAGCAACTATATAGCCTCCATCTTTTAAACGCCCTAAAGACAAAGGACGCACCCCATGAGGATCTCTTACAACATAAAGTTTATCTTTGCTTGCTAAAACAAAACAATAAGCTCCTATACATTCTTTTAAACTCTCAATAAATCTATCTTTTAGACTTTCTTGCTTACTTCTTGCGATAAGATGGACAACATTTTCTGTATCCATATTGGTTTGAAAAATAGCCCCATCTTGAATAAGTCTTGATCTTACCTCTTCTTTATTGACTAAATTTCCATTATGCGCTAAAGCAATATCACCTAAAACCGAAGTAGCTGCTATGGGCTGAGCGTCATTTAAACTTGAATTTCCTGCTGTAGAATAGCGATTATGCCCTATAGCGATTTCACCTTCTAAAGTTTTTAAATTATCGGGATTAAAAATTTGACTCACTTCACCTTTGGCTTTAATAGTCTTAATATTTTTACCATTACTCACACTAATACCACTTGCCTCTTGCCCACGGTGTTGCATAGCAAAAAGCGCATAATACGCATAAGTACTAGCATTTTTTGAATTAATAACTCCTACAACTGCACACATTTTAAATTCCTAAAAAATCATTGATTGAATACATTTTTGCTTCTTGCTTGCTAAGCCAAATAGCGATTTTAATCGCACCTTTAGCAAAAGTCGCCCTTGAAGTAGCGGTATGATTAAGTTCTAAAAATTCTCCATCTTCATAAAAACCTACTGTATGACGTCCTACTATATCGCCACCCCTTAAACTCATCACGGCAATCTCATCTTTGCTTCTTTCACCTATAATGCCATCTCTTCCACTTACTCTTACTTTTTCAAGTTCTAAATTTCTAGCTTTTGCTACACTTTGAGCTAAAGTCATAGCTGTACCACTTGGTGCATCTTTTTTATGGCGATGATGCATTTCTAAAATTTCTATATCAAAATTTCTTAGCATTTGACTGGCTTTACTAGCAAGATAGTTTAAAACCGCAACACCTAAAGACATATTGGTCGCATAAAAAATCGGCATCACTTCACTAGCACTTTGCATCAAATGTAAAATTTTCTCATCAAGCCCTGTTGTACCTATTACCAAAGGTTTAGGCATAGTTCTTGCATAATTTAAAAGCTCATGAGTTCCACTTGGGGAAGAAAAATCAATAATCACATCGCTTTTTTCAAAAAGCTCTCCTAAATTTCCACCCTTATCATAAAGTATCGAAATTTGTGCTTGTGTTTCGCTTTTTAAACATTCTTCAATCTGTTTTCCCATTCGTCCTTTAGCGCCATAAATTCCTATTTTAATCATCTTTTTCCTTGAAAATAAAATATTGATTTTAGCATTTATTTTGTAAATTTTAAATAATAAAATTAAGCTTTATGGTTTTTTAATTTATATAAATTATCTAACAATTTTGCTTCTTCTCCTAAGCCCTTGCTATGATAAAATTTTAAATTTTTACTAAGATATTTTTGCTCTACCCGGCCACCAAAATCATGTGGATAAAGATAGTTTTGTTTTTCTTGATGATTGTTGTTAAGATAATTAGGTATTTCTAAAGCTTCATTATTTTTTACATAGTTTAAAGCTTCATTGATAGCTTTGTAGCTTGCATTAGATTTGATTGTGCTTGCTAAATAAACTACGCATTGGGCTAGGATAATTCTTGCTTCAGGATAACCTATATTTTTAACAGCCTCTAGAGTCGAAACCGCTAAATTTAAAGCATTTGGATCGGCATTTCCGATATCTTCACTTGAAAAAATCACCAAACGCCTAGCGATAAAATCCGCACTTTCTCCTGCATCAATAAGTCTTGCAAGATAATAAATAGCTGCATCAACGTCACTTCCGCGTAAACTTTTTATCATTGCACTTGCTAAAATATAATGTGTATCTTTTGAGCTAACACCTTCACTATTTATGGTGTTGCGAAGTTTTTTAAGATTTTCAAGACTGATATGTTTTTCATCTAAAACCAAGACAAATTCAAGCAAATTTAGCATAGCTCTTGCATCAGCACTTTTCAGTAGAAAATCTTTAGCTTCTTTATCAATACTAAATTTCATTTTTTCTTGTACACGCAAGAGTAAAGTTTCAAGTTCCTTTACCCCTAAAGATTTAAATTCAAAAAGCATGGAACGACTTCTTATACCAGAACTTAAAACAAAATAGGGATTTTCAGTGCTTGCGCCGATTAAAATTAAACGGTAATTTTCCATAGGAATTAAAAGCATTTCTTGTTGGGTTTTGCTAAGGCGGTGAATTTCATCAATAAAAATTAAAGGCTTATAAAGACTATTTTTATAATTATCTAAAATTTTTCTTAGTTCTTCGAGTTTAAAATTTCCTCCATCAAATTCATAACAATCTAAGCCAAATTCTTTGGCTACAACTCTAGCAAAAGTTGTTTTTCCAGAACCTGCCGTTCCAAAAAAAATACTATGAGGAAGTTTTTGTAAAGCAGTAAATTTTTTGAAAATTTCTATAAGCTCATATTGTCCTAAAATATCATCAAAATTTTCAGGGCGAAAGGTCAAAGCTAGGCTCATTAATTTAAATCCATATTTGAAAATTCACTACCATTAATTTTTAGTTGAGGATTGGCTAAGCTATCATAAGATAAATTTAGAAAAAAGTTATTATTTTCTTTTAAAAAATATTGATTTAAACCTCCATAATCTTTTGTCCAAGGAAAAATTTCATCAGGCTCATCTGAACTGATAACTTGTAATTTTGCTTGATAAGAGTTGTTAATATTTAAATTGCCTTGTAGACTGATATTTTGTTTATTTTTTTCAAGAATTAAATTTTGTATTTCTAGATCAAGATTTTTTTGAATAAAATGAGAGATATTGAAATTTGAGTTAAGAAATTTATTTATGGTTATATTAAATTTTGTTTTGTCAAAATTTAAATTCTGACCCAATAAAGATTTAAGATCAATATCAATTTCATTGGATTTTCCTTGTATGTTTAAGTTTATTGTTGAATTTTCTTCATTAAAATTTACTAGATTTTTGCTATAAAAAGAATTGATTTTATTGTTATCTAACACAAGATAATCAAAGTTGATTTGTTGTTGGCTTTTGCTAAATAAATTTAATTCATAAAATTGTACAGGATTGTTAAAAAATTGTTCGTAATTTAAATTTTGCAACACAAATTTAGTATAAAATTGAGAAAAATTAATCATATCAAAATGTATTTTAATGTTTTTAATTTCTAAATTTTTATTCATTAAAGCTTCAATATATCCGCCGTTTATGATGGTATCTCCACCTTCATTGCTTAAATTTATATCTTTAATATTTAGAAATATTTTAGAGTTGTTATCGTGTAATTTGAGAGTAAAAGTTCCTAATTTATTGTTTTTTAACACTTTATCTAAAAAATCAAAAGGATTTGTAAAATTTCCTTTTATAATTTTATTTAAGAAAAAATAATTATTAAATTTAAGGTTGATTTTGGTTGAAAGCTGTGTATGAGAGTGATTTAAAGTAAAACTTCCTTTAGAGGTTAAAAAACCTTTTTTGAAGTAAATATCTGTAATTGTATAATCAGGATTGCTGTTTTTAATAAATTTATTAAATAAAAGTTCGTTAGTGTATCCTATATAAAATATATGAATAATAAAACCTAATATAAAACAAAAAACAATAAAAATCCATTTTTTCATTATTTGCCTTAGATGAAAATATAAGTGTTATTTTATAAATTGCTTGTTAAAAAAGAGTTTAAATTTTTATTTAAGAGTAATGAAGTAGTTTGCCGAAGAATGATTTTTATAAATCCCTTGTTAAGGGATTTATATTAATAAGCTTTTTTATAACATTGAATTTCAATTTTTCTAGCTACTGGAATAGCCTGAGTATTTGGTGTAGCAGGTATTCCATAAGAAATTTTACTTTCTAAAAAATTTCCAACCTGTAAATCTTTAAAAGTTCCATCTTTATCTGTTCCAAAAATACCACAATCATCCATTTCTATTTCGGTATTTGGTAGAACTTTTATAGCCATTTGTCCGCCATAAATAGAGTCAATAAGCAAGGTTTTATTGTTATCATAAATTTGTGCAATAGTACCTTCAAGTTTTAGACTATCTGCAAAAAGCATTGAGCTAGCTAAAAGTGCTGATGCGAATAAAATACTTTTTTTCATAATTATTTCTCCTTAATGTAAAGTGATGACATTATAAAATTTTTAAGTGAAGTGAATGTGAAATTAAAAATTTTTGACTTTCATAAAATTAATACGCTTTAATTATTTTCAAAAAAAGCTTGTGGAAAAAGATATAAACCTTCATTAAAAGGAGCTTTGATTAGAGTGTATTGAAGATGAAATGGGGTAATGGAGTTAATAGATTGTTCTAAAAAAGTAGTGCAGTAAAAAGCATCTTTATCTGTACTTATGATAAATTTTCTGCCTAAATGTTCCAAAGCTTTAGCAACTATTTTTTGTTTGGTTTTTTCATCAAATTTTAATCTTTTAATAGCAATTTTATGACTCAGTTTTAAAAAATCATCCATAGAGCTTAAGATAACTTGGTTTTTAGCATTTTTGTCATCATCTGTTGTAGCATGTATGAGTATAGTTGGAGAAGTTTTAACTACCATAGCGATATGAGAATAAGGGCTTTGACTTAAATTTTCTATTAAAAAACTTTCACTTCCTATTCCTGCACGAAAGACAAGATCACCTATTTCAAGAAAAGGTAGATAGGGTTTTTTGATGATTTGATTTGAAGGATTGGAATTTATAAAGAAACCCAAAATTCCAATCAATAAAAATAAAATTAAGAAAAAATATAAAATTTTATTTAAGTAAAACAAGCCATTTTCTATCTTTTTTAGCAAGAAAAACATTGCTGCTTTGATTATTATCATTGTTAAATAACACTAAAACTCTGATTTTAGCAGAATCTTTATTGATTGTTTTTTCTTCAATTTGAATATCTTTAACACCACCCATTCTTTTTGCTTTGGCTGCATTTTCAGCAACAACTTGAGTGATTTTATCACTAACAAATGTTTTTTCTTCATCGCTTTTAGCTTCGCTAAGATCAATGTAACTCATAACAGATTTAGTATCACCACTGTAAAGATCTTTTGTAAAATTTTTAGCTAAATCTTCAGGATTTGAAGAACCGCAAGTCACTAAAAAAAAGTAACTAAAGCCAAGAAAGAAAGTTTAAAAAATTTCATTTTTTTCTTTTGATAGTATAAATTAAAATATTCATAATTATAGCAAAATAATTCAAAATTATTTTTTTATTCTTGTTTATAATGGTTACATTAGAAAATATATTTTTTTAAAAAGCTATAAATTTAAACACATATAAGTTGGAGTTAAAATATCCTATTTTATTATCGAATAAAAATGATACAAAAGGATAGGATATGGAAATTTTTTTAGCTTTATTGGGTTTTTTCTCGTTAGGATTGATAGTTTGGCTTTTGCTAAAAGATTATACTACTCCAGCACTAGCTTTTATAAGTGTAAGTATTAGTGTAGCTTGTATTTTACTTATTCTTGAACGGCTTGGTTTTGGCGTGGGTGTAGCTTTAGGGGTTAAAGGAGGTGTTTTTGATATTAAAACATTGGTTGTTTTTATTAAAGATGGAGTCAAAAGCGTAACGGATACGGCAGCTTTGTTTGTTTTTTCTATACTCTTTTTTAGTGTTTTAAATACAAGTGGTTTTTTTACTAAAATTTTAAATGCATTTTTATCAAAAATGAAAGCTAATATATATCAAGTTTGCATTCTTACTGTTTTTATTGCTGCTGCTGTACATTTAGATGGTTCGGGTGCTTCTACTTTTCTTATTGTAATACCTGCATTATTACCTATTTATGAGCGTTTAAGTATAAGAAAGACTTCAATGTTATTGATTATTACTTC
This sequence comes from Campylobacter sp. CFSAN093260, assembly GCF_012890095.1. NCBI lineage: Bacteria > Pseudomonadati > Campylobacterota > Epsilonproteobacteria > Campylobacterales > Campylobacteraceae > Campylobacter > Campylobacter sp. CFSAN093260. Next base: position 198,339 of record NZ_CP040618.1, read on the forward strand.
AGCTATGGGGGTTATGAATGTTATTCCTTGGGGTGGTCCTACTTTAAGAGCGGCTACTAATATAGGAATGGATGCAAATTTGCTTTGGCACCATATTATACCTATTCAGATTGTAGGTTTAGTATTATCCCTTCTTTTGGCAATTTGGATTGCTAAGATAGAAATAAAAAGAGGCGCAGGCGCAGGTAACTTGTCGGGAATAAAATTAAATATAGAAAAAAGCGAGCACCATAATGAAAAATGGTTTTGGTTAAATTTACTTGTAACTATTGGGGTTATTGGGCTTTTAATTAGTGGTATTATTCCTAGTTATATTTGCTTTATGATAGGGCTTGTAATAATTTTACCGCTTAATTATCCTAATTTAAAAATAGCTAAAAAAGTTTTAGATCGTGCAAGTGCTGGTGCAATGCTTATGTATATTACTTTAATTGGTGCTGGGATATTAATAGGCGTATTTGATAAAAGTGGTATTATGGAGAAAATGGGTGTTTTGATTTTAAATTTCGTTCCAGATTATTTAGGTACTTATATTCCTTTAATGGTAGGGATATTGGCTGTTCCAATGGCAATTATTTTTTGTACGGATTCTTATTTTTATGGAGTGATGCCTATAGTTTTGAGTGTAACTAAGGCTTTTGGTGCTGAACCTTTGACTATAGCTATTATCATGGTGATAGCAAGAAATTGTGCGACATTTATTTCTCCTGTTGTACCTGCAACTTTGCTAGGTTGTGGTTTAGCAGAGGTTAATATTAGAGATCATATCAAAAGAAGCTTTTTTTATATATGGGGTATAAGTATTATTTGCTTGATTTTTGCTGAGGTAGCTGGGATAATATAATTAAAATAAAAGAACTTTTGATTTTTCAATGATTAGCTCATTGTTTTATGATATTTTTGAGTCAAAAATTTATAAAAATATAAGCGTTTTTTTGTATTATTTTATTTTACTTTAGAGAAAAATTATAAATTTAAACTTATAAGAATATTTTTTAAGTTGAAAGTAAAATTTTAAAACGGAGAAATGATGTACAAAAAACAAAATTTACCAGAACTTACCTTAAGGGGTTTGATTTTGGGAAGTATTTTAACTATTATTTTTACAGCTTCAAATGTATATTTGGGGTTAAAAGTGGGACTTACTTTTTCATCATCAATTCCAGCTGTGGTCATCTCCATGGCGGTTTTGAGTCTTTTTAAGACTTCAAATATTTTAGAAAATAATATGGTTCAAACTCAAGCTTCAGCAGCAGGAACTTTATCATCAGTTATTTTTGTTATCCCAGGGCTTTTTATGTGTGGGTATTGGAGTGAATTTCCACTCTGGCAAACTTTTATGATATGTCTTTGTGGTGGCGGACTTGGAGTGCTTTTTACTATACCATTAAGAAGGACTATGGTGGTTGAAAGCAAGCTTGCTTATCCTGAAGGTAGAGCTGCAGCTGAAATTTTAAAAGTAGCCAATAAAGATCAGAGTAGTAAAAAAGGAAAACAAGGCATTAAAGAAATAGCATTAGGCTCTTTTATAGCTGCTATTTTTAGTTTGTTAAGCAATGGTTTTAAACTCGCTGCAAGTGAGAGTAATTTTGCTTTTATTTGGAATAAAATGGCTTTTGGTTTTTCTATGGGATATTCTTTGGCACTTTTAGGGGCAGGTTATTTAGTTGGTTTAGCAGGTGCTATAGCTCTTTTTGTAGGTATGTTTTTAGCTTGGGGTATTTTTACTCCCTATCTTTCAAATTTTGAATTCGATAGTGCAAAAAATGCCGTAGATTTAGCTTCTAGTGTATGGAGTTCTAAAGTAAGGCTTATAGGAACAGGAGCTATTGCTATAGCAGCGCTTTGGACTTTAATAGAACTTTTAAAACCCGTTATTGAAGGTATTAAAGAAATTGTTAAAAATGTTAAAATTACTAATCAAGAAAAAAATGAAAGAACAAATATAGACCTTTCTTTAAAAAGTATTTTTATACTTTTTGTTTTAATGGTTGCGGGTTTATTTATTACTTTTTATAGTTTTGTTGAAGATGCTAACTTAAGTATTTATTATCAAATGCTATTTTCATTTGTTGGAACTTTAGTTTCTGTTTTAATAGGTTTTTTTGTTGCAGCAGCTTGCGGATATATGGCAGGACTTGTAGGATCTTCTTCTAGTCCTATTTCTGGAATCGGACTTATTGGTGTTATTATTTCTTCTATTGTTTTTTTGGTTTTAGGTGTGGAACTTTTTCAAGATCCTATGCTTTCTAAATTTGCAGTAGCATTAGCTATTTTTACTACTAGTGTTATTTTAGCTACAGCTGCTATTTCGAATGATAATTTACAAGATTTAAAGACAGGACATTTAGTCGGAGCTACTCCTTGGAAACAACAAGTTGCTTTACTTGTAGGCTGTGTTTTTGGTGCTTTGGCTATAGTTCCTGTTTTAAATTTGCTTTATCAAGCCTATGGTTTTGTCGGAGCAATGCCAAGAGAAGGTATGGATGCTTCATCAGCTTTAGCAGCACCGCAAGCAAATTTAATGAGCACTATCGCCCAAGGAATTTTTCATCACAATATAGAGTGGGGTTATATGGCTTTTGGTGTATTTGTAGGAATTTTAATGATTATTATAGATAAAATTTTAAAAGGAACACAGAAAATGTCTTTGCCGCCTTTAGCCGTTGGAATAGGTATTTACCTTCCCCCTGCTGTAAATATACCTTTAGTTATAGGCGGAATTTTAAAATATATTGTAATGCAACACTTGACTAAAAAATATGCAAAAAATTCTCATAAAGAAGAAAAACTTGCAAGTTGTGAGCAAAGAGGCACGCTTTTTGCTTCAGGGCTTATAGTGGGTGAAAGTATTTTTGGGGTAATTATCGCAGGAATTACTGTATTTTCAGTAAGTATGGATGGTAGTGAAAATCCTTTAGCTTTAAATTTAGCAAATTTTCATGATAGCGAGCTTTTCGCACTTATCTTTTTTGTGGGAGTTGTATTATATTTTATTAAGCGTATTGTTAAAAAAGATGCTTAATTTTTGGGGTTAAAACCCCATTTAATCCATTCTGATATAATTTTTCTTTTGCAATTATCATTCAAGGATTAAAATGGAAAATTTATATGCTTTAATACTTGGAATTATAGAAGGTCTGACTGAGTTTTTACCTGTTTCTTCAACAGGACATATGATTTTAGGTACGACTATTTTAGGTATTGATATAGATGAGTTTTGGAAAAGTTTTTTGATTATCATCCAGCTTGGTTCTATTTTGGCGGTAATTTTTGTATTTTGGCGTAAATTGTTTCAAGGGCTTGATATTTGGTTAAAACTTGCAGTGGGATTTTTTCCTACTGGAGTTATAGGGCTTTTTGTGGCAAAATACTTAAATGCTTTATTTAATGGTTGGGTTGTGGTTGGAATGCTCATTTTTGGTGGTGTTGTGCTTATTCTTATAGAACTTGCGCACAAAAATAAACAATATCGTATCAATTTCTTAGAAGAAATAAGTTTTAAACAAGCTTTTTGTATAGGTATTTTTCAATCTTTAGCCATGATTCCTGGCACTTCAAGAAGTGGAGCAAGTATTATTGGTGGGCTTTTGTTAGGATTTAATAGAAAAGTGGCTGCTGAATTTAGTTTTTTGCTTGCTATTCCAACGATGATTATTGCTACAGCTTATAGTATTTATAAAGAGCCTGAATTACTGAGTAATGCAAATTCTTTAATTCCTTTAGGCATAGGTTTTATCACTGCTTTTGTTGTTGCGGTTTTAGTTATAAAATTTTTCTTAAAATTTATTTCTAAATTTGACTTTATCCCTTTTGGAATTTATCGCATTATTTTAGGATTTATTTTCTTTTATTTGTATTATAGTGGGATTTTAAATACTGGAAGTGAATTTAAGCTATAAATAAATATTAAATTTATTCTAAGATTTTTTTAAAAATAAGCTGAATTTCAAAAATAATTAAGTCTTAGAAAGTTAAAATTAGAACTTTATAAACACTCACAGGGTAAGTGAGCGACAAAGGGTTAAAAATATGGAAAAAGAAGTTATTGCGTATTTGGACAATGAGACAATAATTGACTCTCAAAGTGTGAAAAATACAAATTTAAAAGAAATTTATTTTGATAATTCTAAAGAAAGTTTAGAGGTAATCCGTCATTCTTGTGCGCATTTAATGGCACAGGCGATTAAGAGTTTGTATCCTGAAGCTAAATTTTTCGTTGGTCCTGTTATAGAAGATGGATTTTATTATGATTTTCGTGTGGAAAGTAAGATTGGCGAAGAAGATTTAGTAAAAATTGAAAAAAAGATGAAAGAACTTGCTGAAGCAAAGATTGAAATTTTAAAATATGAAATCACAAAAAACGAAGCTTTGGCTAAATTTCAAAATGATGATTTAAAACAAGAAGTTTTATTGCGTATTCCTGATGGAGCTGTAAGTATTTATAAACAAGGTGAATTTGAAGATTTGTGTCGTGGTCCTCATGTGCCAAATACGAAATTTTTACGCTTTTTTAAACTCACTCGTGTTGCAGGAGCGTATTTGGGTGGCGATGAAAAAAGAGAAATGCTTACTCGAATTTATGGTACCGCTTTTGCAGATAAGGAAAGTTTAAAAGAGTATTTAACCATTATTGAAGAAGCTAAAAAACGCGATCATAGAAAGCTTGGAACAGAGCTTAAGCTTTTTACTTTTGATGATGAGATCGGAGGAGGTCTTCCTATTTGGTTGAGTAACGGTGCAAGACTTAGATCTAAACTTGAACATATGCTTTATAAGATCCATCGTTTACGTGGTTATGAGCCTGTGCGTGGGCCTGAACTTTTAAAAGCAGATGCATGGAAAATCAGTGGGCATTATGCAAACTATAAAGAAAATATGTATTTTACACAAATTGATGAACAAGAATATGGCATTAAGCCTATGAACTGTGTGGGACATATTAAAATTTATCAAAGTGATGTAAGAAGTTATCGTGATTTGCCTTTGAAATTTTTTGAATACGGCGTGGTACATCGTCATGAAAAAAGTGGCGTTTTGCATGGACTTTTTAGAGTGAGAGAATTCACTCAAGATGATGCACATATTTTTTGTATGCCAAGTCAGATTAAAGAGCAGGTTTTAGAAATTTTAGCTTTTGTGGATAATTTGATGAAATTATTTGATTTTAGCTATGAAATGGAAATTTCAACTAAACCTGAAAAAGCCATAGGTGATGATGAAATTTGGGAAATAGCGACTAAGGCTTTAAAAGAAGCTTTAGATGAACAAGGTTTAAAATACGGTATTGATGAAGGTGGCGGGGCTTTTTATGGGCCAAAGATTGATATTAAAATCACCGATGCTTTAAAAAGAAAGTGGCAATGTGGAACCATACAAGTAGATTTTAACCTGCCAAGTCGTTTTAAACTTGAATACACTGATAGTGATAATGAAAAAAAACAACCTGTAATGTTGCATCGTGCGATTTTAGGTTCTTTTGAAAGATTTATAGGAATTTTAACCGAGCATTGTGCGGGTGAGTTTCCATTTTTTATCGCACCAACTGCGGTGGGTATAGTGCCAATAGGCGAAGCACATATTGCTTACGCAAAAGAAATTCAAAAAGAATTATTAGAGCTTAATATCGATAGCGAGGTGTATGAAAAAAATGAGAGCTTAAGTAAAAAAATTCGTATCGCTGAAAAGCAAAAATTACCTATGATTTTAGTTTTAGGCGATGATGAGGTGGCAAAGCGTAGCGTTGCTTTAAGAGATAGAAGAGCTAAAGAACAAAAAAATCTTAGCTTGGACGAATTTATTAAATTAGTTAAGGAGAAAATGAGTGAGGTACACTTTTGAGTAAAGAAAAAGAAGTATTGCTCAATGAAGAAATAAGAGCGGATGAAATCAGATGTGTTGGCGATGATGGCAAAGTTTATGGTATTATCAGTAGTGATGAAGCTTTAGAAATTGCAAATCGTTTAGGACTTGATCTTGTAATGATAGCTGCAGATGCTAAGCCACCTGTTTGCAAGATCATGGACTATGGTAAATTCCGTTATCAACAAGAGAAAAAACAAAAAGAAGCAAAGAAAAAACAAAAAGTGATTGATATAAAAGAAATCAAACTTTCTGTAAAAATTGCTCAAAATGATATTAATTACAAGGTAAAACATGCTTTAGAATTTTTAGAACAAGGTAAGCATGTGAGATTTCGTGTGTTCTTAAAAGGACGTGAAATGGCAACTCCTGAAGCAGGTGTAGCTTTGCTTGAAAAAATTTGGACTATGATAGAAAATGAAGCTAATCGTGACAAAGAGCCAAATTTTGAAGGTCGTTATGTAAATATGCTTGTAACTCCAAAAAAAGCTTAATCCACTTTTGTGGATAAGGCTTTTAAAGGTTTTAAATTTTGAAAGAAAATCCTTCTTTTTTAAAAGAGCAAATTATAACTTATCTTGGAAATAAAAGAGCGCTTTTAAGTTTTTTAAATAAGGGCTTTAAGGTAGCTAAAAAAGAACTTGGTAAAGATAAATTTAGTTTTTGTGATATATTTAGTGGCTCAGGTGTTGTAAGTCGTTTTGCAAAAGCGCACTCAAATTATATTTTAGCCAATGATTTAGAGGATTATTCAAAACTCATCAATGAGTGTTATCTTGCTAATAAAGACAAAGATTTACTTCAAAATATAAAAAAGTATTATAAAAATTTAATCCAAAATTTAGATTTTCAAAAAGGTTTTATCAGTGAGCTTTATGCTCCAAAAGATGATGATGATATTAAAAAAAATGAAAGGGTTTTTTATACTTTTAAAAATGCTTTATATCTTGATACTATAAGGCAAAAAATCGAAAATGAAATTCCAAAAGAATTGAGGCATTTCTTTATAGCTCCTTTGATTTATGAAGCCAGTGTTCATTCAAATACTAGCGGAGTTTTTAAAGGTTTTTATAAGGGTAAGGATGGCATCGGAAAATTTGGTGGCGAAGGACAAAATGCACTTAAACGCATTAAAGGAGAAATAGAGCTTAAAATGCCTATTTTTTCAAATTTTTCTTGTGAATTTGAAGTGATGCAAAAGGATGCAAACATGCTTGCAAAAGAACTTGATTTTTTTGATGTAGTGTATCTTGACCCCCCTTATAATCAGCACCCTTATAGTTCTAATTATTTTATGCTAAATTTAATTGCAAATTATAAAAAACCTGAAGAAATTTCTAAAATCAGTGGCATTCCAAAGGATTGGAACCGCAGTACTTTTAATAAGTCAAAATTTGCCCAAGATGCTTTATTTGAACTTATTAATGATTTAAAAGCAAGAGTGATTTTACTTTCTTATAATTGTGAAGGTTTTGTAAAAAAAGAAATTTTTTTAAAGCGCTTAAGCACTCTTGGAAAATGCCGGATTTTAGAGCAAAAATATAATACTTTTAGAGCTTCTCGCAATCTTAAAAATCGCAATATCCATCTTCATGAGCAACTTTATATTTTAGTTAAAAATTAGTTTTTCGTGCTAAAATTGCACTTAAAAATGAGGAGGGATTTATGAAACTAAAATTATCTTTTTGTACATTAATGGCATTTGGTTTTTCTAACTATCTTTTTGCTTCAGCTATTGATCCAAAGTTATTTTCAAGAATATCTTGATTTTGCCAGTAATAAAGGCAAATTTCAAGTAGGTCAAATTGGCTTTTAAATTTTAGCAAAAAATCCTAGTCAAAATATCTCTTTTAATGTGCCTATGATTGATTTTTCTACTTCAAATCGTGGAGGAAAATTCCAAGGAGAATTTACCAATATAGGATAATCTTATATAGTCAGCGCTTCTCATATGAGTACAAGTTTAAATACTGGGAAGTAAATAAAGGCTATGTGAAACAAGGTAGTGTTTTACACTTTGGAGGGGTAGCAAATAGAATCGTAAGCTCAAGTGATAATTTTACTTATAAAAAAGAAAATGTGGATTTTGCTGTTTTAAAAATGAGTAAGATTAGTCTCAATAAAAGTGCAAATTTGAGTAAAGATTTAAATCTTATTGAAAAAAATTCTGGCGATGGTGGAGATATTTATGAATATAAGGATCCATTTTGGGATAGTTGTCAAAGTGGAAAATGTGATTATTCAAAAGGTAAAGGCAAGCTTTTTGATAGTTCGCGTTATGAGTACTTTGCAAGAGAGGGAAGTGGTATTGTAGCTTTAGGTTTTGAAGATACAAATAAAGTACCCATTAAGATTTTTGATTCTAATGAAATCAATTTAGGAGGTTTTGTCAGTTTAACTCCTAAAAATACTGAAGATAAGCGTTTTAAGTTGCAATTTCTTAATTATACCAATGATAAAAGAAATCCTTTTACAAGTTCTTCAATATCCTGGGATTCTGGAAGTGGAGTTTATGTTTATGATAAGATTGATAAAAAATGGTATTTAGTAGGTGTAGTAAGTACGAGTAATTGTAATGCCCATTTTACTGATGGATATACTTGTTCACAGGTTGATTATGCTTTGATCAATCAAGTAAAGATCAATGAATTTCAAAATACTCATAAAATAGCCATAGGATCTGGAACTTATACACTTAGTAGCGAAGGTTTGATGAAAGATGATAAAAAAATAGAAAATGTAAGTTTGATTTCTGGGACTAATGCGGGTTATGTAAGTTATGAAAATGTTTTTGGTGATAAGGCTAAATATGATGATAGAATCAAAGAAATGCAAAATAGCAAGGATTTGTATTTTTCTCAAAATGGAAGTATAAATTTAAATAGCGATGTGGATTTAGGCGCTAGTGTTTTAAAATTTGAACAAAATTCACACTGGAAAATAACAGGCGATAAATGGCTTATACATGGCGGAATTTACGCTGATAAAGGTTCAAGTGTAGAATATAATGTTAAAACCAAAAAAGATGATTTTCTTTATAAAATGGGCGAAGGAGAGCTTATTGTCAAAAGTCAAAGTGTGGATGCAGGACTTAGAATGGGCGAGGGTAAGGTAAGTCTTGAAAGTGAAGGTTTAAGCTTTGGTGAAATTTATATGAATGGTGGAACTTTGGATCTATCGGGCTTAACATTAAAATTTGATCAAATTAAAGCTAACTCTAATAATGTTTTTATCACAAGCTCTAAAGCAGGGGCAAATTTAAATTTAGAAAACAAGCAAAATTATCTTTATCATGGCAATATTTTTTCAGATGAGGCCATAACAATTAGTGCTAATACAGATAAAGCTTTGATTTTTGATGGCAATATTTACAATAAAGAAGGTGTTTTTAAGGCAGAAAACGCCAAGTTAAATTTTCAAGGACATCCTAGCATACACGCTTATGTGAGCGAAAAACAAGCTAAAAAACTTCAAGAGCAAGGTTTAAGCGCTTTAACCAAACCTGTAAGTTTTGCACAAGAAGATTGGGAAGATAGGGTTTTTGTTTTAAAAGAGCTTAATTTAGATCAAAGCGAGTTTTATTTAGGGCGTAATGCAAGCTTAAAAGTAGAAAATCTTAATGCTAAAAATTCCAAAATAGAGCTTGGAAGTAAAAATTTGTGGATCGATGAAAAAGATGGGGAAAATATCACTGATAAAGTTCAAGATAGTTTTTATGGAGACGCTGCACAAACAGGAGTTGGTAAAGAAATGGGATTTGAGCAAAATCTTAAAAATACCCAAAATGCTAAGATAGAAAAGGTTTATTTTAGTGGAAATTTAAATCTTGATCATTCTGATGCTACTTTACAAAACATAGTTTTTAGCGGTAATATTAAAGGTGTTGATGATGCACAAAAAAATCTTGTAATCAAAGATTCTTTGTTTGAGTCTAATATACAAATGAGTAATATTCAAGCAGAAAAAAGTGCTATTTATGGGAAAGTTGATACAAACAGATTAAATGCAAATAATACAATATTTAAAATCAATGTGGATTTTGAAAATTCTAAAGCAGATTATATTAATTCTAAGGAAAGCACGCAAGGAGTAAATAATGCTTTAGTATTAAATTTTCTTAATAATCCTAGTAAAAAAGAGGGTTTAAATATATTACTAGCTAAAATAAACATTTAACAAAGGAATTTTTTACTATACCAAATGTGGAGCAAGGTTTTAGTACATATACTCCAAATGTTGTTTTTTCTTATAATGAAGAAAATTTTGCCCAGTGGAATTTAGAAAAAATTGATTCTAAAATTAAAGATGAGTATTTTTTTACTAATGATAATACTCAAGCTATTGCAAAAGCTAAATCTATACTTGCTCAAGCTACTTTAGGCTCCATGATAGAATGGAATAATATGCATAAAAGAATGGGAGAATTACGCAATAATCCTTATGAAAGTGGTGTATGGTTAAGAACTTTTGGAGGCGGTACGAGCGATGAGTATAATAGTGGAAAATACTTTGAAATTCAAAGCGGATATGATAAATTAAACGAGTATTCGAATTTCGAGCTTTACAGTGGAGTAATGATCAATTATACAAATATGAATTTAAGTGCTACTGATTTGAGTGCGAAATTAAATGGTTATGGAATAGGACAGTATTTTAGCTTCTTGTTTATGAAGGTTTTTATAGTGATTTTGTTTTAAGATATATTTATTATCAAAATGAAGTAAATGCAAATTTTATTCCAGGAAATCAAGGTAGATTAGATGATAATGATGGTTCGCATAATATTATCTTAAGTGCTGAGTTAGGTTATAGAAAAACTTATGATAAAATTTATCTTGAGCCGAGTTTGGAATTTATCAGTGGTTATGTAGAAGCTATGGATCTAAAAGGAGATATTGCTAGTTTAAAACGATCTTTTTATATTCCTTTAGTCGCAAAAACAGCATTTTTCATAGGAAGTCAAAATCAAAATTTAAATTTTAGAACAGGACTTGGTTTATATGCAGATCTGATTAAAACAGGAGATCAAATTTTAGAGGATCAAGCAAGTCAGAGAAGATATGAAGGAAAAAAGATCAAAGAATGTTTATAAATTTAGGAAGTGATTATAAGCTTAATGATAAAACACGCTTTAGTTTCGAATTTGAAAAGACATTTTTTGGCGATTTAAATGTGGATTGGAATGTAAATGCTAATTTAAGATATAGTTTTTAAATAAAAAATAATTTAAAAATTGTATTTTTATTTTAAGCTTTTTTGTTTATAATGCTTACTTTTACATTTAAAGGATAAAGATGAAAATAAAAGTTGGGATTTTAGGAGCGAGTGGTTATGCGGGCAATGAGCTTGTACGCATTTTGCTTAATCATCCCAAAGTTGAAATTTCTTATTTAGGTTCGAGTTCTAGCACGGGACAAAATTATCAAGATCTTTATCCGAATACCCCTTTAAATTTATGTTTTGAAAATAAAAATTTAGATGAACTTGAGCTTGATCTTTTGTTTTTGGCTACTCCGCATGAATTTAGTGCTAAGCTTTTAAATAAGAATTTGTTAAAAAAGATGAAAATCATTGATTTAAGTGCGGATTTTCGTCTTAAAAATCCTAAAGATTACGAGCTTTGGTATAAATTCACTCATCCTAATCAAGAGCTTTTGCAAAATGCAGTTTATGGACTTTGCGAGCTTTATAAAGAAGAGATAAAAAAAGCAAGTTTGGTGGCAAATCCAGGTTGCTATACCACCTGTTCTATCTTAAGTCTTTATCCGCTTTTTAAAGAAAAGATTATTGATTTTAACTCGGTTATTATTGATGCAAAAAGTGGAGTAAGTGGAGCAGGAAGAAGTGCAAAGGTGGAAAATCTTTTTTGTGAAGTTAATGAAAATATCAAAGCTTATAATTTAGCTTCGCACCGCCATACTCCTGAAATTGAAGAGCATTTAAGCTATGCGGCCAAAGAGAAAATCACTCTACAATTTACCCCTCATCTTGTGCCTATGCAAAGAGGAATTTTAATCAGTGCTTATGCAAATTTAAAAGAGGACTTGCAAGAACAAGATATACGCGATATTTATACAAAATACTATCAAAACAATAAATTCATAAGGCTTTTACCGCCGCAGTCGCTTCCGCAGACTCGGTGGGTTAAATCAAGCAATTTTGCGGATATAAATTTTAGTATAGATCAACGTACAAAGCGTGTTATTGTGCTTGGTGCTATTGATAATTTAATCAAAGGTGCAGCAGGACAAGCTGTTCAAAATATGAATTTAATGTTTGATTTTGATGAAGATGAAGGACTTAAATTCTTTGCAAATTTGTAAAGGATAAAAATGTTAATACGAGCTATGCAAAAAAGCGATTATGAAGCCGTTTATAAGCTTTGGTGTGAGATAAAAGGCTTTGGGATAAGAAGCATCGATGATAGCAAAGAAAATATAGAAAATTTTTTAGATAGAAACCCAAATCTTAGCGTTGTAGCAGTGATTGATGAAGAAATTGTAGGAAGCATACTTTGCGGGCATGATGGACGCACAGGGGGATTTTATCATGTATGTGTGCATAAAGATCATAGAAAAAAGGGTATAGCACACGAGATGACTAAATTTTGTCTTGAGGCCTTAAAAGCTCAAAAGATTAATAAAATCGCCTTAATCGCTTTTAAAAACAATGATTTAGGCAATGAGTTTTGGAAACATTATGGTTTTACTTTAAGAGAGGATGCGAATTATTACGATCTTTCTTTAAATGAGTATAATCAAACCAGCTTTAATGCTTAAGGAATGATCATGCAAAAATATTTAGAAAAAGCTAATGTCTTAATCGAAGCTTTGCCTTATATACGCAAATTTAATTCCAAGATTATACTTATAAAATATGGTGGATCAGCTATGGAAAATGAGGAGCTAAAGCATTGTGTGATGCAAGATATAGCTCTTTTAAAACTTGTGGGTTTAAATCCTATCATTGTACATGGTGGAGGAAAAGATATTTCTGCTATGTGTGAAAGATTGGGCGTAAAGAGTGAGTTTAAAAACGGTCTTAGGGTTAGTGATAAAGCCACTACTGAAGTAGCCAGTATGGTTTTAAATCATATCAATAAAAATTTAGTCCATAGTTTGCAAAATTTAGGAGTTAAAGCCATAGGGCTTTGTGGTAAAGATGGCGCGCTTTTAGAATGTGTGAAAAAAGATGAAAATTTAGCTTTTGTTGGCACGATACAAAAGGTAAATTCGAAAATTTTAGAAGAGCTTTTGGAAAAAGATTTTTTACCTATCATTGCTCCTATTGGCATGGATGAGAATTTTAATACTTATAATATCAACGCTGATGACGCAGCTTGTGCGATCGCTAAGGCTTTAAGGGCTGAAAAACTTGCTTTTTTAACTGATACTGCAGGGCTTTATGAGGATTTTAATGATAAAAATTCTTTAATTTCTAAAATCAGCCTTGAACAGGCTAAAATTTTAGCTCCTAAAATAGAAGGTGGTATGCATGTAAAATTAAAATCTTGCATTGATGCTTGTGAAAATGGAGTCAAAAAGGTACATATTTTAGATGGACGCGTGAAACATTCTTTGTTGCTTGAGTTTTTTACCGATGAAGGTATAGGCACTTTGGTGGGTTAAAGGATGAAAATGGATTATAAAGAACAAAGTCATATTATCCCTACCTATAAGCGTTTTGATATAGTTTTAGAAAAAGGGCAGGGGGTTTATCTTTTTGACGATAAGGCTAAAAAATATCTTGATTTTTCAAGTGGCATAGGTGTTTGTGCTTTAGGATATAATCATGCTAAATTTAATGCCAAAATCAAAGCTCAAGTGGATAAACTTTTACATACTAGCAATTTATATTATAATGAAAATATAGCTGCTGCAGCTAAAAATTTAGCCAAAGCTAGTGCTTTAGAGCGTGTTTTTTTTACAAATTCTGGTACAGAAAGTATAGAAGGAGCGATGAAAACAGCTAGAAAATACGCCTTTAACAAAGGCATTAAGAGTGGACAATTTATCGCTTTTAAGCATTCTTTTCATGGGCGTACTTTAGGGGCTTTATCGCTTACTGCTAATGAAAAATATCAAAAGCCTTTTAAGCCTTTAATTTCAGGGGTTAAATTTGCAAAATATAATGATATTTCAAGCGTTGAAAAACTGGTAAATGAAAAAACTTGTGCCATTATCTTAGAAAGCGTGCAAGGAGAAGGTGGGATAAATCCTGCAAATAAAGATTTTTACAAAGCCTTAAGAAAGCTTTGCGATGAAAAAGATATATTATTAATCGCTGATGAAATTCAATGTGGTATGGGTAGAAGTGGAAAATTTTTTGCCTATGAGCACGCACAAATTTTGCCTGATATCATGACTTCAGCGAAGGCCTTGGGTTGTGGGCTTAGTGTGGGTGCTTTTGTAATAAATCAAAAGGTAGCAAGCAATTCTTTAGAAGCGGGCGATCATGGTAGCACTTATGGGGGAAATCCTTTGGTTTGTGCAGGAGTGAATACAGTTTTTGAAATTTTTAAAGAAGAAAAAATTTTAGAAAATGTCAATAAACTCACGCCTTATTTAGAGCAAAGTTTAGATGAGTTGATCAAAGAATTTGATTTTTGTAAAAAACGCAAAGGTTTAGGGTTTATGCAAGGGCTGAGTCTTGATAAAAGTGTAAAAGTATTCAAGGTCATTCAAAAATGCCAAGAAAATGCACTTTTACTGATAAGTTGTGGAGAGAATGATTTGAGATTTTTACCTCCTTTAATTTTGCAAAAAGAACATATTGATGAAATGAGCGAAAAGTTAAGAAAGGCTCTAAAGAGTTTTTAATAAATTTTGTAAAAAAGTTTATTCTTTCCCATCTACTATAGGCACAAATAAACATTCTTCTAAAATTTCTTTTTGTAAATTTGTGCCATTTTTTCTAAGGCGTGTGATGAATTGTTTGCCATTGTGTAAAATAGGAGCAACTAAAATACCATCATCGCTTAATTGATCGAGTAAAATTTCAGGAATTTGTGTCGCATAAGCAGAAAATAAAATCCTATCATAAGGAGCATAATTTTTCCAGCCATTTTGTCCATCATCAAATTTTACATTGATATTAAAAAGTTCTAATTCTCTGAAAGTTTGAGCGGCTTTTTTGGCTAAATTTTCTATGCGTTCTATGGTAAAAACACGCCTTATGACTTTGCTTAAAATCGCAGCTTGATAGCCACTTCCACAACCTATCTCTAAAATACTATCAGCATTTTTAAAATCTAAAGCCATAGTCATTTTAGCTACAGTTAAAGGTGAACTAATCCATTGAGAATTTGCTAAAGGCAAAGCATCAAGGCGATAAGCATGGGCTTTTAAAGGAGAAAAAATTTCACGCGGAATTTGACAAAAAGCATTAAAAAGCTCTTCATTGATAAAAACTTTTTGTGCAATTTCTTCAGCCATATTTTGACATCTTTTTTGTTCAAATGCGTTCATTACTTCTCCTATAAATTTAAATAAAAATTGTAACTAAAAAAGTTGAAATAGAGTT
The DNA here is from genome assembly GCF_012890095.1 of Campylobacter sp. CFSAN093260. NCBI lineage: Bacteria > Pseudomonadati > Campylobacterota > Epsilonproteobacteria > Campylobacterales > Campylobacteraceae > Campylobacter > Campylobacter sp. CFSAN093260. Next base: position 213,723 of record NZ_CP040618.1, read on the forward strand.
AAACTTAGCTATACTTAAATAAAAAGGAAAAAAATGCTTATAAAATTTAAAAATCATAGTCCCAAACTAGGTCAAAATGTTTTTGTTGCAGAGGGCGCTAAAATCATAGGAGAAATAGAAATAGGAGATGAAAGTAGTATTTGGTTTAATTGTGTTTTAAGAGCCGATGTTAATTTTATAAAAATTGGCAAAAGAACCAATATTCAAGATCTTAGCACAGTTCATGTTTGGCATAGGGAATTTGATAAAAAAGGAAAGTTAAAAGATGCTGGTTTTCCTACGATAATAGGAGATGATGTAACTATAGGACATAATTGCGTTATCCATGCTTGTGTGATAAAAAATCGTGTTTTAATCGGAATGAATGCTGTTATCATGGATAGTGCTTTGATAGAAGAAGATAGCATAGTGGGTGCTGGAAGCGTTGTAACAAAGGGTAAAAAATTTCCGCCACGCTCTTTGATACTTGGAAATCCTGCAAAATTTGTGCGTGAATTAAATAATGAAGAAATAAACTTTCTAAAACAATCCGCTTTAAATTATGTGGATTTTAAAAACGAGTTTTTAAAAGATCTTCAGTGATATTTTGAAGTTTAGGCGAGAGTTTTACTTCAAATTTCACAAAACGATCAAGATCTAAAAAATTCTCATCGAGTTTTGAAATTTGCTCTTTTGTATAATCTTGAATAGTATTTAAAGATGACTTTTTAAGAAGTCTTTTTTCTTTGTAGACTAATTTTAAAAGTTCTTTGCGTTCTAAATTTTCATCTTGATTTGGGTTTTCGTCAAAAACATAAAGCTCATCAAAAAGGATTTTTTGCGTGTTTTTATCATAAACCCTAAAAAGCTTTTTAAAATGAGGTAGGGTTGATTTTTCGTTATTTTCGCTAATTTTGATTTTAGGTTTTATGCCTTGATCTTCTAAGGCTGCGAGTTTATAAACGCAACTAAAAATAGGGTCACTTGAAGCAGTGATCAATCTTTCGCCTACACCAAAGATATCAATAGGTGCATTTTGTTCTTTAAGTTTTTTAATGCTCCATTCATCAAGGGCGTTAGAAACTATGATTTTACATTTTTGAAGTCCTGCTTGATCAAGTTCTTGTCTGATTTTCAAACTCAACTCAAGTAAATTTCCAGAATCTATTCTCACGCCGCCTTCTTGAATATCAAATTCTTTAAAAACTTTAATCGCATTTTTAAGTCCGCTATTTAGACAATCATAAGTATCGATCAAAAAAATAGGATTTTTTGGATAAATTTTCACATAAGCTTTAAAAGCTTCAAGTTCATTTTCAAACATTTGCACCCAAGAATGTGCCATAGTTCCATTGATAGGGATATTATAAATTTTTCCTGCTAAAGTACAAGCACTTCCTATGCAACCTCCTATAAAAGCTGCTCTTGCTCCTTTTAAGGCTGCTTCACTTCCTTGTGCTCTGCGTGAACCAAATTCTAAAATTTTACTGTCTTTAGCTGCACGCACGATACGATTGGTTTTGGTAGCAATAAGGCTTTGGTGGTTTAAACTTAAAAGTAAAAAAGTTTCTAAAAGCTGTGCTTCTATGGTTGTAGCTTTAATACATAGCAAAGGTTCGTTTGGAAAAATCACTTCTCCTTCACGCATAGCATAAATTTCACCCTTAAATTTAAAGTTAGCTAAAAAATCTAAAAATTCTGTATCAAAAATACCTTGTTTTCTTAAAAATTCTATATCTTCTGCATCAAAACTCAAATTTTCAACAAAGTCTAAAATATCTTCAAGACCTGCAAAAATAGCAAAAGATCCTGAATCTGGAATTTTTCTAAAAAATATATCAAAATAACAAATTTGATCTTTTTTATTGTTTTTGAAATAGCCTTGAGACATTGTAAATTCATAAAAATCACAAAGCAAGGTTAAAGAAGTTTTAGAAGTCATCAAAGCTTATACTACCCTTAGAATAATTCGTTACTTTACTTTCAAAGAAATTGCTCTTTTGATCGTTAAATTTTGAAAAATCATCTACCCATTTAATAGGATGTTTTGCATTGTATAACTTATCTAAATTGATCGCGCTTAATCTTTGATCTACAAGATAATGGATATATTCTTCTATGATATCATCAGTAAAGCCCATGATTTGATTTTGAGTGATGTATTTACCCCATTTGATCTCAAGATCTCCAGCTTTTTTAAACATATCATAAATTTTATTGATATTTTCATCATGGAATAAATCAGGTCTTTCTTTGCGTACTGAATTGATCATATTTTGAAATAATAAAAGATGTGTGATTTCATCTCTTTGGATAAAGCGGATCATTTGTGCTGAACCTAGCATTTTTCCTGCACGTGCAAGTGCGTAAATGGCAGTAAAACCACTATAAAAATATACTCCTTCTAAAATTTGATTTGCCACCATAGCCAAAAGAAGTTTATTATCATCTACATCGCCTGCTAATTCTTCATAAATGCTTGAAATAAAGTCATTTTTTTCACGCAAAGTTTCATCATGCTTTTCCATTTCATAAATCAAATCTGTATTATCGCAAATCGCTTCTACCATAACAGCGTAAGATTTTGAATGGTTTGCCTCTTCATAAGCTTGGCGTGCCAAAACCGCATTGATTTCAGGAGCTGTGATGTAAGGGTTGATATTATCTGCTAAATTATTGGTTTGAAAACTATCCATAGAAATAAGCTGACTCCAAACCAAATCATACATTCTTTTTTCACCTACAGTTAAATTACAGCGATAATCAAGTGCATCTTTAGTTGTATCCACTTCTTTTGGAAACCAAGTATTTGCCTCCATTAAATCCCAAAGTTTTAAAGCCCAAGTATATTTTGCCTTAGTAAAATTTAAAATTCCATGTGGGTTACCATCAAAAACTTTACGATCTCCTAAGGTTTCGTTTGAACTTGGATTGTAAATTCTTTTTCTTTGCATTTTTAACCTTTCTTTATGCTTTAGTAGCTATACAACTTTGAGTTAAAATATCGTGTAAATTTAAACGATCTTTTCTTACAAAACTGACAAATAAACCAAAGAGTAAGCCAAAACTTATAATAAATATCACATATCTTAGTAAAATTCTAAGAAAACTTAGTTTCTTTCCCGTTTTTATATCAATAAGATATAAATCATATGCTTTAAGACCTGGGCTTTGTGCCTTTTTTGTTAAAAAAATAGCTTGAATCAAACCAAATAAAAAAGTACATAAAGTTGTGATAAAATGGTTGTTTAAAAAAGCTTCTTTAGAGCCTAATAGAAAATAAAATAAATACAAAATAGGAACATAAATAAGAAAAATATCTATAAGCAAAGCTCTAAATCTTAGCCATCTAGAGCTAATTTTTGCTTTAGTTTTCATTTAATTTCCACGGCTTCCTGGTTTTATAGCTTTACTCCCTTTTTTACAAAGTGGACAATTTGTTTCATCATAAATTTCAAATTCAAAATTTCCTAGAGTAAAGAGTGGTAAATTTTCAGGTAATTTCGCATTATCTTTTCTTGGAGATTTTAAATTTTCTACTGCACAAAAACCACGATTTGCCAATGCTGCAAAACCTACAACAATGCCACCTAAACTTTCAATGATTTTTGCACTCTCTAAAGCACTACCACCTGTAGTAATGATATCTTCACAAATTATAAATTTTTCACCCTTTTTCACCTCAAAACCACGTCTTAAAGTCATTTCTTTATTTACTCTTTCAGTGAAGATAAAACGTTTACTACAAGCTCTCGCAAGCTCATAACCTGCTAAAATTCCACCTAAAGCAGGAGAACAAATGCTATCAAATTCTATCTTATAGCTTGCAATAATCTTTGCAAGTTCGTCACAAAGTTTTGCTGCTAATTTTGGATTCTCTAAAACTTTTGCACTTTGAAGATAAAATTGCGAATGTTTACCTGAACTTAGTAAAAAATGGTCTTCTAAATAAGCACCACAATCTTTATAAATTTGCCCTAAATTCATCGTTAAACCTTTAAAAGTTCACTTTCTTTACTTTTTACACTCTCATCAATTTTTATTGTGTAGGCGTCGGTAAGTTTTTGCACTTCATCATAAGCTTTTTTTGCTTCATCTTCGCTTATTGCCTTATCTTTTTCTAGTTTTTTAACTGCATCGTTGGCATCTTTGCGTATATTTCTTATAGAAACTTTTGCCTTTTCACCCATAGCTTTAGCTTGCTTTACGTTTTCTTCTCTTTGCTCTCTAGTCATCGGAGGGAAAAATAATTTTACACTTTCGCCGTCATTGTTTGGATTTACACCGATATTTGCAGCTGCAATAGCACTTTCTATGGTTTTTAGTAAAGGTTTTTCCCAAGGAGTGATGCTAATAGTTGAAGCATCGCTTGCTAAAACAGTTGCTACTTGATTTAAAGGAGTTTGAGTTCCGTAATAATCCACTGTAATATGATCTAAAATATGGGTATTAACTTTTCCAGTTCTTAAAGTGGTGAAGTCTTTTTTTAAGGCTTCTAAAGATTTTTCACTTTGGGTTTTTTGTTTGTTAAAAATTTCACTTAGCATTATCATTTCCTTTAATTATTTACTTGAATTAACATCGCTTGGAAGTTGTGGTGCACTTGGAGCGATAGAATTTGTGTTTGGGGTAGCAGGCACAATAGGAGCGCTTGGAATAGTAGTGTTGTTGTTTTCTACTTTAATTTTCTCTGCTAGAGAGTCCTTGCTAGCTTTATTGTATAAATAACCAAGACCAATAGTATTTGCAATAAGTAAAATTCCCATGACAAAGGTAAATTTTGCCAAAAATCCAGCTGGTCCTTTGGCACCAAATAAACTTTCATTGCTTCCACTATAAGCTCCAAGTCCTATACTTGAACTTTTTTGAAGTAAAACTGCTATACAAATAACTACAACGATGATAAATTGCAAAATGATTAAAAGAGTGATCATTGAAAATTCCTAAAAGTTAATTTTTAAATGATTATTTTAACTAAATAAAACTTGAAAAGTTTTGAAACTTAAAAAGTTTTGTGAGAAAAATCCCACAAAAATTTATCTGCTATTGAAGCTTCTTAAGATATTAAGTAAAGATACGAAAAGATTAACAAAATCAAGATAAAGTGCTACTGCACCTTCGATTGGAGTTTCATAATTTCCGCGGATAATATTCTGCGTATCATAAAGAATGTAAAATGAAAATAATATTGCAGCTACTGCTGAAATAGCTAGATTAACTATACTACTTTGGAAGAAAAGGTTTAGTAAAGATGCTGCTACAATAACGATTAATACTATAAATAAAGCTTTACCCATAACGGTAAAATCTTTTTTTGTATTCATAGCAAATACACTAAGTCCTGCAAAAGCAACCGTTGTTAAAGCAAAAGCTTGAGCGATGATAATTCCTCCAGCTGGTAGAGCTAACACTGAAATAAGCAAAGGTGTAAGCGTTAAACCTGAGCAGAAAGTAAAACCAAAAAGCAAAACAAGATTTAATGGAGCCTCTCTTTTTTTCCATTGTAAAGCAAATAAAAGTCCGATTTCAACAGCAAAAAGGATCCAAAAAGTTACTTGTGATTGTATAAAAAATGATGCTAAAGCAAAAATTCCTACATACGCACCTACTGTTGCAGCTAATAATGAAGCAGCAAAAAGTTGATAAGTTTGTTTAATAAAAATACTTAATTCGCTTGAGCGTGTATTTTCAAATTCTTTTGATCTTGAGTAGTCTCTATCATAAAGACTCATAAAATTCTCCTTGCAAAATTGTTAGATTTTTTAAAATCTTGAGCGAAATCTAACATATTAGACTAAATAAAAAGTTAATTTATATAATATCTTTATGATTAAATGAAATCTTTGCTGAAATTTTGTTATAATTTCAAGATTTTAGTTTCAGGTTGGTTTTATGGAAAATCTTATTAGTGGTGCGATTAAGTTTATGCAAGAAGACTTTAAGGAGCATGAAGAACTTTTTGAAAGTCTAAAAAATAAGCAAAATCCCCATACTCTTTTTATAGGTTGTTCTGATTCTAGAGTAATTCCAAATTTGATCACCAATACGGGTCCAGGTGAGCTTTTTGTAATACGAAATATTGCAAATATAGTTCCACCTTATCGCATTGGGGAAGATTACTTAGCGACAACTTCAGCAATAGAGTATGCTTTAAATTCATTGCATATTAAAAATATCGTCGTTTGTGGCCATAGTAATTGTGGAGGTTGCAATGCTCTTTATTATTCTGATGAAGAGTTAAATAAAATTCCTAATGTGAAAAAATGGCTTACTATGTTAGATCCGATAAAAAAAGATGTAATGATTTTTGCAAGAGACGATTTGGCTATGCGTTCATGGCTTACAGAAAAATTAAATTTAGTAAATTCTTTGCAAAATATACTTACTTATCCAGGCGTGCAAGAAGCTTTAGATGAAGGAAAAATAGAAGTACATGCTTGGTATTATATTATAGAGACAGGTGAAATTTATGAGTATGATTTTAAAGCAAAAATTTTTACTTTAATACAGGATAGGAAAGTTCAATGAAAAAAATTATTTTTAGTTTATGTTTTTTTATTTTATACCTTGGAGCACAAGAATTTAAATTTATTGATGCAAATATGAGTAAAGAGGATGAAGGAATTTATGCTTTAGTTGAAAAATATGTTGATCTTAACAATCAAATTAAAGAATTTAAGAAAAACAATGATGAAAATTCAAGCACTTTTAATGGTATTTTAAGTGAATTTGAAAAAGACAAAAAGACTATTTTAGCAAAAATACCCGATATGATAGTAGGACAAAAGATTAATGAAGAGGCAGTGGCTAGATTTTTAAAAGCAAAAGAAAAATTACTAGATGTTCAAAAAAAGAATATTAATAAGCCTTATATTTATACAGATGCCACTCTTAATCTAGTTTATTTTAATATTGTGGAAAGTTTTTATTCTTCTTTGTTTGAAGTGGAAAAACTTTTTAAAAATACAGCAAGTAGTGAAGATTTGATTGCTACTGTTGATAAGGCAATGGAAAATTTACAAAATTCTTCTAATGTTAATTTAGATAGTTTTAAAAGCAAAATTACAAATTCAGAAGAATTAGAAAAAATTACCCTAAAAGAAAGATATATCAGTAATGCTGTAGATTCTTATTCTGAAATTCTTAAGTATTTACGCTCAAATGCAGATTTGCTTGAAAGTAATTATATTTTTTCATTACTCGAGCTTCAAGTTTGGATAGATCGTATAAATGAGGCAATTGGGGTAAGTTTTGTTAATATCGGAAAAATAGTAATTTCTGCTTTGGTTTTAGTATTTTTTATATCTTTAAGACGTTTTTTTGCAAATATAGTATATTTTTTCCTTGTTCAGTTTTTTTATAGAAATAAAAATGATGTAGATGATATTAAAGTCATTTTTATTGAGAATATTAAAAAACCCGTAGGCTTCTTGTTGATTGTCTATGCTATTTCTCTTTGTCTTACTATAGCAACTTATCCTGCACCTTTGAGTGTAAATTTAAGTAATTTTTTTCATATAGTTTATGCAGTTTTAATTGCATGGCTTATTTTAAGAATGCTTGATGGTTATGGCGTGGTATTGGTTTCTAAACTTGCTCAAAAAAGTGGAAAAAAAGAAGTTGTAAATTTAATTATTAAAATTTTATATTTTGTCATTATTATTATAGCTTTATTATATATTCTTGCTCAACTTGGTTTTAATATTTCGGCTATTATTGCATCTTTGGGAATTGGTGGTTTAGCTGTTGCTTTAGCGGCGAAAGATATCATTGCAAATTTCTTTGCTTCTATACTCTTACTTTTTGATAATAGCTTTAATCAAGGAGATTGGGTAGAGGTTTCAGGCATAGAAGGAACCGTGGTTGAAACAGGACTTAGAAAAACTACTATTAGAACTTTTGATAATTGTCTTGTGTTTTTGCCTAATTCTACTATTATGGGAGCAAATATAAAAAACTGGAGTAAAAGACGCATGGGGCGTCATGTTAGAATGTATTTGGGTGTTGGTTATGATGCTACTCCTGAAAAATTAGAAAATTGTGTGAAAGATTTAAAAGAGCTTTTATATACAAGTCCTTTAGTAGCACATGAAGATGATGGAGCATTAAAGTATGGCGATCATACAACAAAATATCGTCAAAATTTAGTTTCTATCAATGATCTTGAGGGTTATAAAAATGCTTGTTATGTGGCTTTAAGTGAATTTGCAGATAGTAGTATTAATATAGAGCTTTATTTTTATATCAAAGAAATAGGTGGAAAAGATTTTAGAGAAGCTAGACAAAGTTTAATGCTTGAGTTTATGCGTATAATTGAAAAAAATGGTTTAACCTTTGCTTTCCCAAGTCGTAGTATTTATATAGAAAATTTACCACCCCTTGATTTGCAAGCAAAAGCTATAAAATAGCAAGATTTTATCTTGCTATTTTTTAAACCGGCATAACGCGTATATTTGGACTTAATTCTTCTTGTAAAATTGTTTCAATAGCATAAAGTGTTGCACCACTTCCACTAGAACAACCACTACAAGCACCAAGATAACGAATATAAACATCAATTGCTGCACCTTCAGCCTTTTGTATATCAATCACTTCCAAATCTCCACCATCATTATGAAGCATAGGGCGAATTTCAGCATCTAAAACACTTTCAACTGCTTTTAATTGTCCCACTACGGTCATTTCATCAAAAGCTACATCACTTTTCATTGTATTTTTGAGTTTTTCTCTATCTATTTCAGCTCTAGTTTCAGCTAAAATATCTACAAGGTAATAATCTCTTTTTTCATGTCCGCCTGGTTTGATACAGGATTTACAAAAAGCACCCGCTTTAGTATATTGTGTGATTTCTTCTACAGTGTGTAAATCATTAAGTTTAATCACTTCTTTAATAGTTCCAAGACTTACCCTAGCGCACTCGCAAACTATAATTTGATCTTCAAAATCTTCAGGACTTATACCTTTATAATGCGCTGCTGCTTGTTTGATTACATCATAAGCCATAACCGAACAGTGCATTTTTTGAGGTGGAACAGCTGGAGTTTCTGGATTATCACGCATAGCAAATTCCACATCTAAATTTGTGATTTTTACTGCTTCATCTACAGTTTTTCCTATACAAAGATCCACCATAGTATCACTACTTGCTATAGCTGTACCACAACCAAAACTTTTAAATTTTGCATCGATAATTTTATCAGTTTTTTCATCTACAAGCCAAAAAAGTCTTACCGCATCGCCGCAACTTTCTGCACCAAAATCAGCTACGATCAATTTTGCATTGCGCGCTTTAGCATCTTCTTCACTAAATTCTCCCATATGTTGAGGATTATTCATTCTATTTTGAACTTTTTGTGAATACTCATCCCAAATGGATCCACCAATTAAACTATTTTTTCCCATTTTTTATCCTTATTTGTAATTATTTGGATTATAAGCATAAGTACAAGAAATTGCTCTTAATCTCTGTGTTGCATTTTTAATTTGTTTTGCTGCATAATCAATTTCTTCTTCAGTGTTAAAACGTGACAAAGAAAGCCTTAAAGCTGTATGCGCTAAATCATGCTCCGCACCGATAGCTTCCATAATAGGATTGCTTTCTAAAGCTTCACTTGCACAGGCTGAGCCCGTACTTGCAGCTATACCATTTTTATTTAAATCCCAAAGCATTGCTTCGCCTTCAACTCCTTTAATACTTGCTAAGATTGTATTAGGCACACGGTGTTCTCTTTTTCCAACCACTGTTGTATCAGGCAAGGCTAAAATTTGATCTTCTAGTTTATCTCTTAAACGGCGTATATGAGAATCTTCAAAATCAAGCATAGTATTTGCAATACGCAAAGCCTCGCCCATAGCCACTATATAAGGCACATTTAAAGTCCCGCTTCTACGACCACCCATGTGTTCTCCACCGTGTAAAAGTGGAGTAAGCTTAAGTCCTTTTTTTATAAAAAGTCCACCCACACCCTTTGGTCCATGAAATTTATGTGCCGAAAATGAAGCAAAATCAACTCCTACTTGAGTTAAATTAACCTTTATTTTACCTACTGCTTGAGTAGCATCTGTATGAAAAAGAGCACCAAATTCATGCGCAAGTTCTGCCATCGCTTTAATATCAAAAATCATACCTGTTTCATTATTTGCCCACATAACACTTACAAGTGCTGTTTTATCGCTAATCACTTTACGCAAATCTTCTACAGTAGAAACTCCTTCTTCGTTTACAGGAAGTTCTATGACTTTTACTCCAAGACTTTTTAAAAAATAAGCAGCAGCAGCAACAGCAGGGTGTTCTACGCTAGAAACAATCACTTCATTGCGCTCTCTATCTAAAATATGATCAAAATACACACCCTTAAGCACCCAGTTAATGCTTTCTGTCGCACAGGAGGTTATAACTATGTCATCTAAGTCATTTGCTCCAAGCCCTGCATAAAGTTTATCTAAAGCTTCTCTTAAAGCAGGATGTGTTGCGCTTCCATATTGATGAAGGCTATTTGGATTTCCATATATATCCTTTAAAAAAGGTAGCATCAACTCATAAGCATTAGGATCAAGCATTGTCGTTGCGTTGTTATCTAAATATACTTTCACTTTAAAATCCTTAATTTATCCTTAATTTTAATTAGGATATTTTTTATCTTTATTTGAAAACGGATAATAACAAAAATTTATAAAAATTAGGTTAAAAATTATAACAAAAATAAAATGCTAAAGTAAAATTTTAAAGTGAAATATTTTGTGAATTTTATATAGCAAAAATGAGAAATACTATTTCTTAAATTTTTCTTCGTAATATTTTACTATTTTTGAATCTTCTTTGGCTGTATGTTTAAAGATAAAATCTTGAACAACGAGATTTAATTTTTCGGTCATTATATTTACAAATTTAGCTTCACTGATGATAATTTCTTCAATTTCTAAGATAATTTTTCTGTGAATTCTTGTATGATGGTTGATATAAGGATATTCTATTTTTCTCATAAAGGCTTCTTCATCTGAAAAATGTCTATTGATCATTATCAACAACTCTCTTAAGACAATTTTTAATTCTTTTGTTCCAACATGACATTGGTTCATTAAAGAGAGTTTTTTAGAAATTTCAAAAAGTTCTTTATGTTGATGATCTAAAAGATCATTATTCATTGAAATAATTTTTTCATTATAAATCATGGTTTTGAGTACTTTTATATTTATATTTTTCGAGAGCGGATTATAATGCTATAATACTTAAAATTTTATTAATTAATTATATAAAAATTATTATTATTAAAGTATTTATAATTTATATATTTTTTAAAAAATTATTTTAAACCATCACAGACATATAAGAGTTTAAAATTTTATTTATATTTGCTTGTTTTTGACGACGATCTAAAAAATTTTCTATAGAGCTAGAACGTAGTTGATTTGCTTCTTCTAATCTTTGCGTATCTTGACTTTGGTTTTGATATTGTTTTTTAAGAGCATCAAAATCATTGCGATTTTGATCGATATAAATTTGAAATATTGAACTTGAATTTGCAAATTCTCTTAAATCCATATCTTTTTGGTAGTTAATATATTGTTGAAAAAATACAGATAGTTTATCTTGAATACTTGTTTTTTTATCTACGCCATTCACATAAAGATAAAGATCAAAACTCATCTTTTTTTCATTTTCTTTTTTGATGTAATCTTCTATATCTGTTTCACCCTTGAGAATTTTTTGTAAATTTTGATGAGAGCTTAGTTCTAAAGTGGCAGGTTTCATAAAAAAGTTAAATTCTTTTTCGTTTTGAGTTTTTATATCATGGTAGATAAAATTCATTAAAAGACCAGATTTTGATACTTCTGCATTTTTAGTTAAATAAGGTTTTAAAATTTCATTAGAAGAAGTGTTTTCTATGGCTTTATCAAAGTGAAAATTAGTTATTTTATTATCTAACATTAAAGTATTTAAATTTGTGATATTACTTAATGCCAAATCAATTTCTTCTTGATTGTTGTAAATTCTTGAAATTTGGCCTAAAAATTCTCCATTATCTGTTGAAAAACCTGATGATAGTTTTGAAATAAGATCGCGACTTAAATAAGCATTATCATCTTGTAAAAATTCTGAATTTATAGATTTTAATGAACTATGATAGCTATTTAAAAGATAAGGTAGATCAATTTTATTGTAGTTTAAATTTTCATCTTGTTTTGCGAGTTCTTTCGCTATGCTTCTAACGCTTTTAATGTTGATATCATAAGATTCTGGTATATTTGCAATTTTATTTAAATCTTTATCAAAAAAACCTTCTTCATTGATTCTAAATCCAAATTCACTAGCATAAGTGATATTATTAAAAATATAACTTAATTGTTCTAAGCTATTTTCATTTCCTTTTTGATCTAAGGCTTTGCTATCTTTAATCAAATTTAGAGCAGAGCTATTCTGCAAAGGATTAGATAAGGTTAAATTTTGATATGGATTTGCCGAATTTATAGTCATTTTAAATCTTTCCAAAATATTGCTGATTTTTTTATAAGCAAAATGTGTGCCAAGTTTTTTAAAAATTAAATTCAGTCAAAAATTAGAAAAAATTTGATAGTATTTATCTTTTCTTTTAAAGTTTGAAAAATAAAAATTTATCTAAATAAGGAAAGCGTATGCCAAAGATGAAAAGCGTTAAAAGCGCAGTTAAACGCTTCAAAGTAGGTAAAAATAAAATCAAAAGAGGCTCAGCTTTTAGAAGTCATATTTTGACTAAAAAACCTGCAAAAAGAATGCGTGATCTTCGCACAGCTAAATATGTGCATAGCACAAATGTAAAAGCTGTTGAAAAAATGCTAGGAATTTAAGTTTTTGACTAAAAGTCATTCAAACTCCCCTCTGAGATAAAATTTCAAGGGCAAGCTCCAAATTTGGACGCCACTTTATGAAAGGAAATAAAAATGGCAAGAGTAAAAACAGGTGTTGTTAGACGCCGCAGACATAAAAAAGTTTTAAAATTAGCGCGTGGTTTTTATAGTGGACGCCGCAAACATTTTAGAAAGGCAAAAGAACAATTAGAAAGAAGTCTAGTCTATGCTTATCGTGATAGACGCCGTAAAAAAAGAGACTTCCGTCGTCTTTGGATTGTGCGTATCAATGCTGCTTGCAGACTTAATGATTTAAGTTATTCAAGATTTATCAATGGTCTTAAAAAAGCAGGCATTGAACTTGATAGAAAAATTCTAGCAGATTTAGCTATGAATGATGCTGCTGCTTTTGCAAAAATTGCAGAGGCCGCAAAAAAAGCACTTTGATTTTTTAGTGTAAGAATTTCAAGATTTTTGATTTCTTGAAATTCTTAATTTTTTAGTATTAATTTAGTTTAGCTAGAACATCTTCATAACATTTGAGTTGATTTAAGATTATTTTATTAATCTCATTTGTCATTTCTAGTTTTTGACCTTTTATATTAAGATAATAGTATTTAAAATCACTGTATTTTTGTATGAAAGTTTTTAAATATCTAGGTTTGAAATCATTAAAATTTTCAACTTCATAAAAAAATATTGCCACTAAACTTTTTGCAATTCCCACTCCATAAATTTCTCCAAAACTAGAAAAACCAACTATAGGAAAATCATTAAAATGGATTTGATTTAAATGTTCTTTGTTGTGAAGCCTTCTTAAGATACAATCGTTAAAAATTGCTCCTAGTGATTTTGGTTTATTAAGAGAAAATTTTTCATAATCTTTTTTATAGCTTCAATAAAATTTGTTTTTTTAAGCAAGCATAATTCTTGAGCGCTTTCTATATCACAATAACTAAATAATGTTTTATCTGGGTTGATTTCCATAGGGGAAATAAGATAGTCTTCTCCAATTTTTAAAGCAAAAGTATATTCTTGCATTTTATTTTTAAGTTCTTCAAAAGTGCAGTTAAAATAATTACATAAAGCTTCAACCGCGTTGATGGATTGAAAGGTTTTTTATCAATAAATTCATGTATGGTTTTATCATATAAACTTGCATCAAGTATGGTAAAGGTGATATTGCTTTGAGGATTAAAATTTTGAGATTTCATTAAATCAAAACGATATTTAGGTTTAAATTGAACATGTATGCTTAAAGCTTGATTTTTAATATTTCTCCGTTATAAAATATAAATACTCCGCTAAAGTCCATGTTTCCGCTAGATCCACCCCCTACTAAAGCACAAGGATAGGGATTGTGTTTGTATAAAAGTTCTAAAAGAGAACTTTCGCTTTGACTTAAACCATCATAAATTAAATAATGCAAAGTATTTATGCAGTGTGCTTCAAAAGGTACATTTATAGATAAAACTTCTTTTTCTATCAGTTTTTTTCTTTCTGTATAATCTTTTATATCACTAAAAAGCTTGATTTTATTTGTGCAAAGATTTTCTATCATATCTTCACTAAAAAGTATCAAGCTTATTCCTTGGATATTTTGTTTATAAGGACTGTTTTCAATGTTTGAGTTAGAATCAAGGTTGCATAATAAATCAGTAGCACTGCTTAAGATGATATCACATTGCTCATTTATAGAATTTTGAATCTTATTTCCTATGATCGCTAGATTAAGTTGATTGACACAAAGCCTATAATTAATTTTGGCTTGATGTTTATTTTTTTTAATTTTTCTTCAAGTTCATTTTATTGAAGATATAGAGCTTCTAAAACTTTTTTACTTCTTCTTTTTTTGTTGAGCTTTTATTTTTAAAATTAAAAAAAACATCAATTTAACTCCATTAAAACTATTTTTTAATTACTAGTTAACTAAATCAAGACACCATAAATTCGGCATTTATTTGTAATTTTTATTACACCTTAAGTTATAAAAAATGCAATAAGTAAATTAAAATTTAGATATAATTGCAAATTATAATAATATTAATTAAGGATAAATTAAATATGATTGGAGATATGAATGAGCTTTTATTAAAAAGCGTTGAAGTATTGCCACCTTTACCTGATACTGTAAGTAAGTTAAGAAAATATGTGAGCGAGGCTAATTCAAATATAGAAACTATGAAAGTTGCTGAAATCATTTCAAGCGATCCGTTGATGACGGCTAAGCTTTTGCAATTAGCAAATTCTCCTTATTATGGTTTTACAAGAGAAATTACAACCATAAATCAAGTGATTACTTTATTAGGTGTTGGTAATATCATCAATATAGTTATGGCTGACTCCATTAGAGATAATTTTAAAATAGACGTTTCACCTTATGGTTTAAATACTCAAAATTTTTTAAAAACGTGCAATGAAGAGGCAACTTTTATCGCAAATTGGCTTAATGATGAAGATAAAAAACTTTCTCATCTTTTAGTTCCTTGTGCAATGCTTTTAAGGCTTGGTATTGTTATTTTTTCAAATTTTCTTATACAAAATCATAAGGATAAAGATTTTTTAGCTTTTTTAAATAAAAATGAAAATCTTGCTTTAGCGGAGAATGAATTTTTAGGCGTAGATCATATTTCTTTCTTGGGATTTTTGTTACATCGTTGGAATTTTGATGATGTTTTGATTGAAAGTATATGTTTTGTTCGCACTCCTCATGCTGCTCGCGAAAAAGTGAAAAAATCCGCTTATGCTTTAGCAATAACAGATCATCTTTTTGCTCCGCATGATGGCTCTTCTCCATTTAACGCAAAAGCTGCAGTTGCTTTACTTAAAGAGGCAAAAACTCAAGGAATTAATTTTGATTTAAACAATCTTTTATCTAAGCTTCCTAACAAAGCTAAGGAAAATTTAAACAAAGAAGATTAAAGAGCCTTTTTAAGGCTCTAAATTGTAGTGATGAAAAGTTTAATCTTACCTCCTAATGAATTTTTAGATCACTATATTTTAAATACTGAATTTCATCGTTTTGCTGGAATTTCAAAAAATGCTTATAAATTTTGGAAAAATGTAGAAATAGGTAGATATCAAGGAACAAGAATTATATTTTTGCATAGAAATTGCATTTTAGAAAAACATCAGCAAGCTTTAAGGCAATGTAGTGGTTTAAATGGTTTTGTATTGGCAAGTGCTTTTTGTTCTTTTACTGGATTAGCCCCTTCTCATTTAGTGGAAAAAAATAATTCTTCTATTTATAAACTTTTAGAGCTTAAGGAGATTTGCGGGATTAAATTTGTTAATCTAAAAAAATTTTATGATTTTTTAGGGCTAAATTATCATCAGCATATTTATATAGAAAAATGCCATTTTTTTAGCCCAGCTCCTTTTGAAAAGCGTATTAAAATCACTGAGAGTATGTGCGTTGGGTATTATTAAGATAAGAAAAAATAAATGCACATAACAAAGCTACAATAGCCAAAAAGAAAACATAAAGTCCCAAAGAAAAACGCCAAAAATTACTTAAATTATTTAAGGCAAAACTATGCAAGAAAAAAGCAAGTTGCGGAGTTAAACCTCCAGCTATAGCATAAGCAATATTATATGAAAAAGAAAGTCCTGAAAATTTAATTTTTGCATCAAATACTTCACTCATTATTAAAGGGCAAAAATTCATCACTCCGCTAAAAAAACATACAAGTAAATATAAGCAAGCTACTAGGTTAAAATCAGCATTTTGTCTATATAAAGTATTAAAATAAAGCAAGCTTGCAATTCCAAAAAAAACACTAAAAAATACACAAGATTTAATAACGCCCATTTTATCCGCTAAAATTCCACTTATAATACACCCTAGGCAAATAAGCAAAATTCCACCTATTTGAAGATAGGTTTGTATAGAAGTATTAATTTGAAGTATTTTTGCCATATAACTAGGCATAAGTAAAATCATTACAACAATACAACCTGTCAAAACCCAAGTAATCATCATAGAAAGAACAATTCCCATTTTAGCTTTTTTAAACACTTCTTTTAAAGGAAATTTTTCTAAAGCCTTGTCTTTTTTCATTTGTTCAAAAACAGGAGTTTCTCTTAAAAATTTTCTCAAATAAGCAGAAATAATCCCAAAAATTCCACCTAAAAAGAATGGAATTCTCCAAGCCCATTCATGAAGTTCTTCTTGGGTATAAATTTTATTCATAATTAAAAAAACTAAACTACCTAATAAAATTCCACCTACAACCGAAGCGGTTAAAATTCCCAAATAAGTTCTTTTTTGACCTTGTGGTGCGTGTTCGTATACAAAAACCCAAGCTCCAGGAAGTTCCCCGCCTATAGCTATACCTTGACAAATGCGTATAAAAACTAAAAGCACAATACAAAGAAAACCTATACTTTCATAATTTGGAATAAAAGCTAGAGTAAAAGTTGGAATAACCATTAACAAAATACTAATCATAAACATTCTTTTGCGTCCAAATTTATCTCCAAAATGTGCCAGTATCACACCCCCTAAGGGACGCGCTAAATATCCAGCTGCAAATATTCCATAAGTATTAAACATTTGCCAAAAACTACTTAAATCTTTTGGAAAAAAGTTTGTTGAAATATAATTTGCAAAAAATACAAAAATAATAAAATCATAAAATTCTAAAGTTCCACCTAATGATGAAAGTCCTAAAACTTTTATATCTTTTTGGTTAAGGGTTTTGTTCATTCTTAATCTCCATCTCATAAAAATCATCATCATTGTTATCATCATCGTATTCATAATCATCATCATCATAATTATAATTTTTATGGTGATTTTGTGTATATTCTTCATCTTCATTTTCATAATCATCGTAATTTAAATCTTCTTCATCTTCATAAGCCATTGTTTTCTCCTTAAATAAAAATACAAAGCTTATTTTATCTTAAATTTGTTTGGTTTTGCTATAATTTTTATAATTTTTTAAAAGGTGAATTTATGAAATTAAGTCATTTAGATGAAAAAAATCATCCTAAAATGGTAGATGTAAGCGATAAAAATATTACTTCAAGAATAGCCACAGCTAGTGGTATGATATATATGAGTCAAGAAGCTTTTGATGTAATTAAAAACAATACCGCAAAAAAAGGTCCTGTTCTTCAAACAGCTATTATTGCGGCCATAATGGGGGCTAAAAAAACAAGTGAAATTATTCCTATGTGCCATCCTTTGATGCTTTCTAAAGTTGAAACTAATATTGTGGAATTTGTTAAAGAATGTGCATTTAAGCTTATTGTAACAGTTAAGTGTGAAGGTAAAACAGGTGTTGAAATGGAAGCTTTAAGTGGAGTTAGTATAGGACTTTTAACTATATATGATATGATCAAGGCTATAGATAAATCAATGAGAATTACGGATATAGTGCTTGAAAGCAAAGAAGGAGGTAAAAGTGGTAAATTTGTGCGATCTTAAAAAAGAACCTCAGATCAATTATCCTACTTTTTGGGATTATAAGGTGATTTTTGAGGTGCATATTAAGGCAAGTGAAATTTTTGAAGAAATTTTAGGTCAAAGAGAATATAAATTTGAACATTCGAATTCAAGTGCGAGTGGAAAATATCAAAGTTATTTGTTAAATGTTTATGTTGATAGCAAAAAAGATCGTTTGGATATATTTGATAAATTAAAAGCTAAAGCAAAATTTGTACTTTAAGAAAGAAGGAAAAATGAAAAATACTTTAATTATTTTTGAAAATTCTTTATCAAATCTCGGTAAAGATGAAGCAAGTGATTTACTTGAAGACTTGAGTTTTAATCTTGCGTATAAGCAAATTTCACATAATCCTCATGAAACAAAAAAAGTTTTAAATTCTCTTTTGGTTGAATTTTTAACTATTTTGAAAAAACTTGATTTTTTTGATGATGAAAATGTTACAAAGGTTATCAAAGCTTTGGTTAAGGCGAGTATTGTAGATGCTCAAAATTCACTTTATGGGTATATTAGCGAAGCTGAATTATTAAACAAACAGATTGAAAATCAAAAGAATTTGATTAAAAATCAAATCAGCGATAATTTTTTTGAATTCGAGAATATTTTACAAGAATGTTCTTTTTGTGATGAATTTAGTGGTGGTTTAAATGATGCTATTTTATTTGATATAGAAATGCTTGGAATTTTAAAAGAAACCGCTGAAAGTGCTTTTTTAACTACATTAGAAAAGGCTGAAGATATAGAACTTACAAGTAGTGAAATAGCTAAAAATCTCGTATATAATGCCATTTGCGAAGCTCATTTTGAAAAAGAAAGAATTTTAAAAATTTCAAGTATTATTTTAAATACCGCTTTTGAAATAGCTAATGAATCTATGGCTTATGCAAAAGATCTTTGTTTAGGAGTGATTAAAGGCACAAGGGATGGTATTGTTTTGGCAATGGAAAAATTTAAAGCTTCATTAACTTATGCAAATTTTGAAGAAGATGTTAGTTTAAAAAGCAAAGAACTAATAGGTATAGAAGATGATTTTATTGCTCTTTTAAAAAAAGAGATTCAATTACAAAATGATCCTTGTAAGAGTATAGTTGAGAATTTGCTAGAACATGAACTTGATAATCTTTTTGCTAAATTTAGACGTCTTGCAGGTGAAAGCAGAGAGCAACTAATATTAGTTTTAAATGATATTAAGAAAAATCCAAAGATTAATGATTTTAACAAACTTACTCAAAGAAAATTAAATCGTTTTAAACAAGAAATTTTTGAATTAGAAAAAATTGCTAGTGAAAAATACAAAGATTTAAATTCCAAAAAAGCTAAAAAGCTCGGTGTAAGACTTTGGGAAAAAGCAAAAAAATTCGTTAAAAAATAATATCCCATTTTTGGGATATTAAATATCTATTTCTATACCTACAGGTGCGTGATCAGAGCCAAAAATATCATCTCTTATGAAAGCGTTTTTAAGTTTATCTTTTAAACCCTTTGAAATGAAAAAATAATCAATCCTCCAGCCTACATTTCTTTCTCTTGCTTTCATTCTATAGCTCCACCACGAGTATTTTTCTTTGATTTCACCATTAATTTCTCTAAAAGTATCTATAAAACCAAGCTTTAGCAAATCATCAATCCAAGCTCTTTCTATAGGTAAAAAACCTGAAGTGTTGGCATTGGCTTTTGGATGAGTAAGATCGATTTCTTTATGAGCGGTATTGACATCACCGCAAATGATAATTTCAAATCCATCCTTTAAAAGCTTATCCAAATACACTAAAAAATCTGCATAAAATTTCATCTTAAAATTTAAACGCTCTTCATCTTTTTGACCATTTGGAAAATAGATATTAAAAAGTGCAATATTTTTAAAGCGGTGTTCTAAAACCCTACCTTCTTCATCATCAAAAAATTCGCATTTTTTTACTTCGCTATTAAAATTACAAAGACTCATTACCCCAGAATACCCCGCTCTTTTAGCAGAATTAAAATACATGTGTTTAAAAGGATATTCATAAATTTTTTTAGGAAATTTATCTTCATGTGCTTTGATTTCTTGAAAACCTATAAAATCAATTTGTTCTTGTGCTATCCAATCAAGTGCATTTTTATCACAAATAGCTCTTAAGCCATTGACATTCCATGAAAGTAGTTTCATTATTTTCCTTAAAATTTTCATTAAAAGTGTAAATCATAACATAAAAAGATTTAAAACTACAATCCATTTAAAAAAATTCAATAAAATTAAAAGCTTAAATTTGGAGGTGGGATTTATATGCTTAGATTAACTTGGCTTCAGTTTACTTTTTTTAATTCTTTGATGATTGTATTGTTGAATTTTAATTTATTTTATTTTGTGTATGAAAAAAATACACAAAACTGGTTTATAACTTTTGTTTTTATTGTGGCCTATTTTGCCCTTGTTCATGTGATTTGCTCTTTGCTTTTTATAAAGTTTTTTACTAAATTTTTTTCTATATTATTTATAATATCATCTTTTTTAAGTGTTTACTTTATTAGTTTTTATGGGGTGCTTATAGATTCTGATATGATACAAAATGTTGTTCAAACAGATATCAAAGAAGTAAAAGATTTGTTAAATTTAAAATTAATCTTATTTGTTGTTTTGGCTTTATTGTTGGTTTTTTATGTTGTTAAAGTAAAAATTGATTATTATGGTAGTTTTAAATCCCATCTAAAAATTAAAATTATCAATATAATATCAGGTTTGATTGTTGTTTGTGCGGTTTTAATCCCTTTAAGTAAAACTTTCTTGCCTTTTTTTAGAAACTATAATGAAATAAGAATGTATAATACCCCTTTTTATCAAATTTATGCCGTATATCGCTATTATGTTCGTTTTGTAAAAGCTAAGCCAGAATTTAAAACTATAGCTAATGATGCTTATAGAGAAAACAATCACACTAAAAAACTTTTAGTTTTGGTAGTGGGTGAAACCGCTAGAGCGGCAAATTACTCTTTGGGTGGATATGCTAAAAATGATACCAATTTTTATACCAAAAAAGATAATGTAGTGTTTTTTGATAATTTTTCATCATGTGGAACAGCAACAGCGGTAAGTTTACCTTGTATGTTTTCTATTTCTAAGCGTGAAAATTATTCAAGTTCAGAATTTCAAGAAAATGCGATGGATGTGCTTTATAAAACAGGTGTAGATACTGCATGGTTTGATAATAATTCTGGTGGTTGTAAAGGGGTTTGTGATAGATTAGCTTATAAGCAAAAGCTTTCTAGTGATTTGGATGAAAATTTACTCGCTCCTTTTAAAGAAAAATTAAATCATTTAAGTGATCAAAATATATTAGTTCTTCATTTGCAAGGTTCTCATGGGCCAACTTATTATAAACGCTATCCAAGTGAATTTAAAAAATTCACTCCAACTTGTGATACTAATGAGCTTTCAAAATGTGATAACGAGGCTTTAATCAACACTTATGACAATACTTTACTTTATACAGATTATCTTTTAAGTGAGATTATAAAACTATTAAAAGAGCAAAAAAGCTATGAAAGTTCTTTGTTTTATCTTTCAGATCATGGTGAAAGTTTGGGTGAAAATGATATTTATCTTCATGGTATGCCTTATGCTATAGCGCCAAGTTATCAAACCCGTATTCCTGCTATTTTTTGGAGCAATGATGAAAAATTAATGAATTTAGCTAAAGAGCATAAAGGTTTAAAACTTTCTCAAGATAATCTTTTTAGTACTCTTTTAGGATATTTTGATGTAAAAACAAGTGTTTATGAGCCAGAATATGATTTATTAAATCCTAAACTTAAGGCAAATCCATGAAGCCTAAATATCATTTTTTAAATAATGCAAGATATGCTTTAGAAGGGATTTTTGCTTTATTTAAAAATGAAATGGCGTTTAGAATTGAACTTTGTATTATTATCCCAGCGATAATTTGTAGTTTTTTCTTAAAAGTTAGTTTTTTGGAGCATTTATTGTTGGTAAGTGTTTTAATGCTTATTTTAATTATCGAGGCTTTAAATTCGGCTATTGAAGCTTGTGTTGATTTGATTACAAATGAATGGCATGAAAAGGCAAAAATTGCTAAAGATTGTGCGAGTGCGGCAGTGTTTTTTAGTGTGCTTTTAGCTCTTTTTGTTTGGAGTTTTATTTTATATAGTATTTACTTATGAAATTTGAAAATTTAATACAAGAAATTTTGGGAAAAAAGCGTTTTGAATTGTTAAAATTTTTATGCGAAAATGCCGATGAAAATGGTTTTATTATGATTAAAATCAGTGAGCTTGAAGAAAAATTAAACCAAAGCAAGCCCACTATCATCGCTACTTTTAAATTTTTAGAAGAAAAAAAGCTTTTTAAGCGTCTTAAAAATGGATTTTATCAGCTAAAAATATAGGAGATAAAATGAAACTTAAAAACCCTTTGGATATGCATTTACATTTACGCGATGAAAGTATGCTTGCGCTTGTAGCTCCTTTTAGTGCAAAAGACTTTAAGGCAGGGGTTATCATGCCAAATTTAATCACCCCACTTACTGAAATAGATGTATTAAAAGCTTATAAAGAACGCATTTTAAAAGCATGTAAAAATGAAGATTTTACGCCTTTGATGACTTTATTTTTCAAAGACTATGATGAGCAATTTTTAGAAAAAGCTAAAGACGAGCTTTTTGCTATCAAGCTTTATCCTGCAGGCATCACTACCAACTCAGATAATGGAATTTCAAGTTTTGATATAGAAAAGTTAAAACCTACATTAAATACTATGAGCGAATTAAACATACCCTTACTTGTGCATGGAGAAACCAATGATTTTGTCATGGATAGAGAAGCAAATTTTGCCAAAATATATGAAAAATTAGCTAAAAACTTTCCAAAATTAAAAATTGTAATGGAGCATATTACCACTAAGGTTTTGTGTGATTTATTAAAAGATTATGAAAATTTATACGCAACTATCACTTTGCATCATTTAATGATAACGCTTGATGATGTAGTGGGTGGTAAAATGGATCCACATTTATTTTGCAAGCCTATTGCAAAACGCTATGAAGATAAAGACGCTTTATGTGAGCTTGCTTTTAGTGGCTATGAAAAGGCTATGTTTGGAAGCGATAGCGCGCCTCATCCATTGCACACTAAAGAATGTTGTGGTTGTGCGGCTGGAGTTTTTAGCGCACCGGTGATTTTACCTGTATTAGTTGAACTTTTTGAAAAACATTCAAATGAAACAAATTTACAAAAATTTATTTCAGATAATGCTTGCAAAATCCATAATCTTAAATTTGAAAAAGATAAAATCGTCATCTTAGAAAAACAAGAATGGCAAGTAGCGCAAAAATACGGCGATGTAGTGCCATTTATGGCAGGGAAAACTTTAAATTTCAAAGTCGCAAATTAAAGGAAATTAATGCTAAAAGCTTATCTAGAAAACATAAAAGATATTTCTACAAACGATAAAGAACATACCCATAGAACAGCTTTGCAAAATTTATTGCAAGCTATAAAAGATAATCAAGACAAGCAAAATAAAATCTCTATCAAACAAGAACCAAATAACGACAAAGAAGGTAGAGGTGCTCCGGATTTTTTGATTACAAAAGATTTTTTAACACTAGGTTACATAGAAAACAAAAGAGTAAATGCAAATCTTGATAACATCATAACAAGTGATCAAATTTTAAAATACACAAAATTAAGCCCAAATATCATTCTCACAGATTATTTAAGATTTATATTATTAAGTTTAAATGATAAGAATGAAATTATCATTTGTAAAGAAGTAAAAATTTGCTCTCTTGATGAGATAAAAAGCGTTATTAAAAATCAATCTTTGCTAGATACTAAAACACAAGAGTTAAACGAACTTTTTAGCATATTTTTTTCTAAAATCCCAAATCCCATAAATTCAGCTTTAGATTTTGCAAACCATCTAAGCCTAAGAACAAGAATTTTAAAAGATGAGCTTTTATTATCAAGCAAAAATGAAACTTTATTAAGTTTATTTAACACCTTCAAAGAAACACTTTATAAAGAATTATCCTATGAAGAATTTTGCGATTCTTTTGCACAAACTTTAACTTATAGCTTATTCTTAGCAAAATTAAATAACGATACCGCAAAAGAAATAGATCTAAACAATGCTAAAAAATTCATACCAAAATCATTTCCATTGATCCGTTCTATGAGTGGATTTTTAGATGATAGTTTTGAAAATTTAGAAAATATAAAATGGCTTTTAGAAGAAATCATAAACATTATAAATCACATAGACATTACAAGCATTATTAAAGAATTAAACAAAACAGGCGAGAAAGACTTATTTAATCGTCCTACTATTTTATCTACTCACAAAGATCCTTATTTGCACTTTTATGAAACATTTTTAGCAAGCTATGATCCAAAGCTTAGAGAAGTAAGGGGAGTGTATTATACTCCTGCGCCTGTAGTAATTTTCATCATAAATGCCATAGATGAAGCTTTAAAACAAGATTTCAATCACAAAAAAGGCTTAAGCGAAGCTTTAGATAAAAATATAACCTTACTTGATTTTGCCACAGGCACTGGCACCTTTTTACTTGAAGCTTTTAGAAAAGCTTTAGAACCTATAAGCAAAAATAGCGTTAATTACAATCCAAAAGTTTTGATAGACAAATTTTGTGGTTTTGAATTTTTAATAGCCCCTTACACCATAGCACATTTAAAAATTTCTCAAAGTTTTAAAGAAGAATTTAACTCTCCATTAAACGATGATGAAAGTCTTAAAATAGCACTAACAAATACTTTATATTCTAAAAGCATATCCAAAGAACAAAATGATCAAAACACGCTTTTTACTCTCATTGATCTAACAAAAGAATTCAAAAAAGCACAAAAAATAAAAGAAGAACAAATTCTAATCATCACAGGCAATCCGCCTTATAGTGGAGCAAGTAGCAACAAAGGCTTATACGAAGATGAGATCAAAATAAGCTATGGTTTAGAACCAAGCAAAGCAAATCTTAATAATGAACAAAAAAAGTGGATAAGCTCGTATTTTAAAGAAAAATCCAAACAAAACACAAGTACTTTTAAAGCCATATATGAAAAACACAAACTAGAAAATGAAAAAAATTCAAAAGTAATGCTTGATGACTATGTAAAATTCATACGCTTTGCCCAAAGTAAAATCGACTCTCAAGAAAGCGGAATTTTTGCTTTTATTTCAAATAATAGCTTTTTAGATAATCCTACCTTTAGAGGTATGAGATATTCTTTAATGCAAAGCTTTGATAAAATTTATATACTTAATTTACACGGCGATACTAGAAAAAAAGAAAAAGCTCCTGATGGAAGCAAAGATGATAATGTCTTTGATATCATGCAAGGTGTGAGCATAAATATCTTTATAAAACAAAATTCAAAAGCTAAAAATACAAACATTTATTATCATGATTTATACGGCAAAAGAAAGGATAAATACGAATTTTTATATGAAAATGACTTAAATTCTATAAAATGGACTTTGGTAAAAAACAACGAGCCTTTTTATCTTTTCTTACCACAAAATAATGATTTATTAGAAGAATACAACAAGGGCATAAGCGTAAAAGATATTTTTATGCTTTCAAGCGTAGGAATTGCAAGCTCTAAGGATGCTATATTAATCTCAACGAATAATAAAAAATTAGAACAACAAGTTTATAATTTTTATAATGAATTTGATAAAAAATACATCAAAGAAATAGCATATAAACCTTTTGATACGCAAAAAATTTATTATGATATAAAAAAAGTGGAAAGACCAAGAATTGACATAATGGAACATTTTTTGGGGTATGAAAACATAGGTTTGATTTATGATAGAGGCACTAATCTAAAAGAAATTTCAAATTTATTTATAAGCTCAAAAGTTATAGATAAACATTTAGTCGGAGCAAATAGCTATGTTTCTCCACTTTATCTTTATCCTACAACTAGAAGTAAAAAATTCCTAAAAAAAGAAAATCCAAATTTTAACGAAGAAAATTTCACCTCAAAAATAGAAAATTTCAAAGAAAGCTTTAGAACTTTCATAGATGAGCTTTATAAAGAAAAATTCTCACCAGAAGACATACTAGGCTATATTTATGCGGTGCTTTTTCATAAAATTTATAAAGAAAAATATCTTGATTTTTTAAAAATTGATTTTCCAAAAATTCCTTTTACAAAAGATAAAAATACTTTTAAAAATTTAAGCAAACTAGGCTTAAAACTTGTAAATTTACATTTATTAAAAAATGATGAGTTAGATTTTAATATAGGTGAAGCCTTGTTTAAAGACATTAAAAATAAAAATTTCAAAATACAAAAAATCAAATACAACAAAGACGTAAAAGAACTTTTCATAAACGAAAGTTTGTATTTTAATAAAGTAAGTCCTGAAATTTATGAGTTTAAAATAGGCGGCTATGCTGTGCTAGATAAATACCTAAAAAGCCACAAAGAAGAAGACATAGATCATAAGCATTTTACCTTGATCATACAAACTTTAGATGAAACTTTAAAAATTCAAGATGAAATTTCAAAAATCAATCTTAGCTAGTATAACTAGCTAATGATTAAAAGTTTTATCTTAGCTTCTATAATCTCTTCTACTTCATCTTTTACAAAGCTTTCTAACTCTTGTTTGTTTGTATTAATACCATTCATACTTAAATGCCACAAAGCATTTTCTATCGCACTTTGTTTGTCTCTTTTTACCACTCTAGTTTCGTTAAAAATTTCATACTCATAAGGGATATTTTGTGTATTTAAAAAACCTTGCAAATCACTTTCATAAAAACCTTTAAAATGAGTGTTAAAATGCTCAAATATAGGATCTAAAAAGCTACTTTTACGCCTACTTGCCCAGCCTAAATACACTTTTTTAGAAGCTAAGTTTAAAAAAGCTTTATAGTCTTTTTCATTTTGTAAAGCAGGAGACATACTTAAAAATGCAAGATCAAATTTAACATTAGGATTGTTTTGCATCCAAGTTTCAAAGCTCAAATTTTCGCATTTTATATTGTTAAGATTTAGTTTTTTAGCATCTTCTTGTAAAATTTCAAGCATAGTATTTGCACTATCTAGGGCTAAAATTTCTTTAGCTTCTTTAGCTAAGTGTAAAGTCCAAACCCCAGTTCCACATCCTATATCTATAATGCTTTTATTTTGAAAAGAAATATTTAAATTTTGTAAATATTCAAAAGTTTGCTTTTGTATGGTGTTTAAAGTGTTTTGATATCTTGCGTAAGTTTTGGCCTTTTTATCCCATAAATTCATATATTTTCCTTGATAAAATATACAAAATCATAGCATAAATTTTTAAAATTCAAGCCCAAAGAAAGGGCTTGAATGATTAATTAAAACCTCTTCTTCTTAACATCTTCTAAGATATTATTAGCTATATCACTTACTGTACTAGAAATAATAGCTGATTCATTAGCAATTTCAACATTATCTTTAGTAGTTTGATCAATTTGAGCTACGCTATCATTGATTTGAGTGATACCTGCAGTTTGTTCTTTAATACTTTCTGCCATATCATTGATAGATTGAACAAGTAAATTAGTATTAGCTTCAATTTCTGATAAAGACTTTTGAGTTCTTTCAGCTAACTTTCTAACTTCATCAGCTACCACTGCAAAGCCTCTACCATGTTCTCCAGCACGAGCTGCTTCAATAGCTGCATTTAAAGCTAAAAGATTGATTTGATCTGCAATATCACCTATAATACCTGTAACATTTTTAATCTCTTCAGATTGAGTGATAACATCACTAGTTTTAACTGAAACATTTTGCATAGAAGAAGTGATCTCTTCTAAAGCTGCTGCAGTTTCTTCTAAAGATTGAGCTTGAGAATTTGAAGAAGTGGTTAAGCTTTGAACAGCAGTTTGTAATTTTCCACTTTCATTAGCTAAAGCATTAGCAAAGTCTGAACTTTGTTTTAGCATTTTAACTATTTCATCACCTAAAGCATTAGTAGTTAATTCTACACTACCGCTAGCATTTTCTAATTTATTTCTAAAGTCTAAGCTTTTGTATTCTTCAAAAATTTTATGAATAGCATTCATATCAGAACCTACTCTAGCTTGTAAAACATCAAGAAGTTTATTTAGAACATTTTTAAGTTCAATAAGTTGTGGGTTTCTTGGATTAGCAGTAATTCTTGCTGTTAAATTACCACCTTCTACAACTGATACGGTTTGAACTGATTCTTTAACGGCTTGATTGTCTTGTTCTAAGCCTCTTTTAGTAGCAAGAATGTTTTCATTGATAGCATTTGAGATTTGTCCAAATTCATCATTGCTTTTTACTTCTATAGTAGAAACATTTTTTGTTTTATAGTTGATAAAATCAAAGAATGAAGTTAAACCTGTTTGGATAGCTGCAAGTGGGGAGAGGCTTCTGCTGATTAAAAATCTAATCAAGATTAAAGCTATGATTATAGCTATAATACCAACTATAACTTGTTTCATTAAAATAGAATTAACAGCTTCGGTATAAACTTTGTTTTCTGTTATTGTACAAATTCTAAATAAAGGATTAAAAGCAGAATTACACATAATCGCATAATCTACGCCTTGGTGATCTTTAGCGGTAAATAAAGTATCTTGGTTTCTTGGATCAATAAGAGCAGGATTTGCTTTGATTGCATTGGCGATATTGATACTTAATTCTGTTTTTGTTAGGATTTTAGTGATATCGTCTCTAAAAAGTATCGTTCCTTCTGGATCAAGCACTACGGTATAGGTATTTTGTGATTTACCCACAGCTAACACATCGGTTGAAAATTTTGCTAGATCATAATCTCCACCCACAACACCTCTAAAATTTCCATTTCTATCATAAAATGGAGCAGCGTAAGTTAAACCAACCTCTCCGCTATTGGCGGATTTATAAGGTTCTGTTACTATAAGTTTTTTTGCTTCTTTGGCAGCTTTATACCAAGGACGATTTTTAGTATCATAACCTTTTGATAAGTCTAAAATTTGATCATCAGATTGATAATTTTTTCCTGTATTATCAAATCCTACATAAACTAGATCGTAGCCATTAACTTCTTTGAATGCTTTGATAAGATTGATTAGCTCTTCATCGCTCATATCAGGACGTTTGTTAAGCTCATTGGCTAGTATTTGAATACCATTTCTTTTTGACATACCATAGCTTTCAAAGAAAGCACCCACATCTTGCATAGTTTTTAACTGAGTGTCTTTTAGCAATTCATATGTATTGTTTCTCGAATCAAAGTAACTAATAGCACTTGTGATTGCTAAAATTAATACAACTAAAATTCCAACCCATAGCGTAAGCTTGGCTGAAATTCCAACGGATTTGCCTGAATTTATTGATTGCATTATAACTCCTATATTTATATTGAAAATGAAATAAAAATATTATTCTAACAAAAAATAAGAGAAAAAGTGTATAAAAAATGAACTTTTTTACATAAAAAATCAAAAATTTTTAATTATTTTGTATATTTTTATCAAGTATTAACTTTTTATAAATATAAAGAGTTTTAAAATATTATTTATTTAAGAATATTAATGCAATTTACATTTGAACAAATTTTTATCGCAATGCTATTGACTCTTTTTGCAGGTTTTTCTACGGCTATAGGTTCTATAATAGCCTTTTTTTCCAGAAAAGATGATTTAAGAGTGCTTTCTTTGGGGCTTGGTTTTTCAGCTGGAGTAATGATATACATTTCTTTCATGGAAATTTTACCTACTGCACTTAAAGATTTTAAAAATCACTATGATTCGCATTGGGCTGAGCTTTTGGGATTAGCTTGTTTTTTTGGTGGAATTTTAATATCTTTATTGATTGATAAATTAATCCCCGAAGATGTCAATCCTCACGAGCCTAAAGAGGATTTAAGCGAGTTAAAAATTTGTCCCTTGCCCCAAAAAGGACAAAATCCTCCGAAATTTCATCCTGGAGAAAAGTTGCATCAGATCAATACTAAAGCTTTAAAACGTACAGGGATTTTTACAGCTTTGGCTATTGCTATACATAATTTCCCAGAAGGTTTTGCTACTTTTATTTCAAGTCTTGATAATCTTACTTTAGGAATTGCTATAGCTATAGCTGTGGCTATACACAATATCCCAGAAGGTTTGGCTGTGAGTTTGCCGATTTATCATGCTACAGGAGATAAGAAAAAAGCTTTTATTTATTCAGCTCTTTCGGGTTTTGCAGAGCCTTTGGGTGCTTTTGTTGGAGCTTTGATTTTATTGCCTTTTATAGGCGATCTTACTTTAGCTATAAGTTTTGCTGTGATTGCAGGAATTATGGTTTTTATATCTCTTGATGAGCTTTTGCCCGCTGCAAAAACTTATGATAAGGCTCATGATAGTTTATATGGACTTATCGCAGGAATGATGATAATGGCTTTAAGTTTAAATTTACTTGAATATTGAAAATTATTTTTTGTTGTTAAGTGTTTATTTATAAAATATACAAAATCATAGCATAAATTTTTAAAATTCAAGCCCAAAGAAAGGGCTTGAATGATTAATTAAAACCTCTTCTTCTTAACATCTTCTAAGATATTATTAGCTATATCACTTACTGTACTAGAAATAATAGCTGATTCATTAGCAATTTCAACATTATCTTTAGTAGTTTGATCAATTTGAGCTACGCTATCATTGATTTGAGTGATACCTGCAGTTTGTTCTTTAATACTTTCTGCCATATCATTGATAGATTGAACAAGTAAATTAGTATTAGCTTCAATTTCTGATAAAGACTTTTGAGTTCTTTCAGCTAACTTTCTAACTTCATCAGCTACCACTGCAAAGCCTCTACCATGTTCTCCAGCACGAGCTGCTTCAATAGCTGCATTTAAAGCTAAAAGATTGATTTGATCTGCAATATCACCTATAATACCTGTAACATGTTTAATCACTTCAGATTGAGTGATAACATCACTAGTTTTAACTGAAACATTTTGCATAGAAGAAGTGATCTCTTCTAAAGCTGCTGCAGTTTCTTCTAAAGATTGAGCTTGAGAATTTGAAGAAGTGGTTAAGCTTTGAACAGCAGTTTGTAATTTTCCACTTTCATTAGCTAAAGCATTAGCAAAGTCTGAACTTTGTTTTAGCATTTTAACTATTTCATCACCTAAAGCATTAGTAGTTAATTCTACACTACCGCTAGCATTTTCTAATTTATTTCTAAAGTCTAAGCTTTTGTATTCTTCAAAAATTTTATGAATAGCATTCATATCAGAACCTACTCTAGCTTGTAAAACATCAAGAAGTTTATTTAGAACATTTTTAAGTTCAATAAGTTGTGGGTTTCTTGGATTAGCAGTAATTCTTGCTGTTAAATTACCACCTTCTACAACTGATACGGTTTGAACTGATTCTTTAACGGCTTGATTGTCTTGTTCTAAGCCTCTTTTAGTAGCAAGAATGTTTTCATTGATAATTTTACCCATTTTGCCCAATTCATCATTAGCTTTAATTTCAATTGTCTGAACTTCTATTTTTTCATGATTTAAAAAGCGAAAGAAATTTTCCAAAGACTTAAGTATAAGAGGAATTCTAGAGCCTATGATTTTTCTTATAAAAAAGTACACAACAGCCAAAATAGCAATTAGTGCTATTATAGCAACACTAATAATAATATATTGTAGTTTATATAAAGGGGCTAAAACTGATTTTTTAGGAGCTGTTACAATTACACTCCAATGACTAGAATTACCTAAAGTGCTAAATGAAGAGATACTAGCATAACTAAGATCTCCTGTTGAGGCAATATAATTATCTA
The DNA here is from genome assembly GCF_012890095.1 of Campylobacter sp. CFSAN093260. Lineage (NCBI taxonomy): Bacteria > Pseudomonadati > Campylobacterota > Epsilonproteobacteria > Campylobacterales > Campylobacteraceae > Campylobacter > Campylobacter sp. CFSAN093260. The sequence continues at coordinate 245,750 of NZ_CP040618.1, forward strand.
AGATTTCATCTTTATGGTTTTTAACTGCCTCAACAATTAATTGAGCAGATTGATCTTTGTTAATATCAAATAAAGTTTTTAAAATTGCATTTTTATTTTTATGAATAGCAATAATACCCTGATCGTTCATTAAGAATCTTAGATCCCCTTCAAAAAAGTTGAATTTTGGATCCAATATAGTCTCGGAAATTTCTAGTAAATCTATAGTATATCCTATAACTCCAATAAATTTGCCCTTATTGTTAAAAATAGGCATACCGAAATTTATACCTAAAAATTCATTATTATCATAATTAAGTTTTCTAGGAGAATCTACAAAAACAGAGTCTTTATCTCCATATTTTGCATTTTGTTCGATATTTTGTATTAGATTTAATTGAGAGAAATTGTTTGGAGTTGAAATAGTAGTTATTCCACCAGATTTTTCTACTATTTGATCAAAAAATATCATAGAAAAAGTTTTTCCATCTGGGCTAATATATTTTTTATCTACATTCTGCATATCACTTAATACAGTAGTATCTTTTAAATAGAGAAATGTATATGCTGCATAGTGACTACTATCAAAAGTATTTTTTATAAGACTTTCAATTAAATCGATATCTATATGATCATTATTTTGAAACATTTCATTTAACGATGTAGCAACTCCTTTGGTTAGTGTGACTTCTTCATTTAACATACCTTGTATATAATTCACATATCTTTTTGAAGATAAGAAAATAGTATCTTTGGCTTCTTTTTCTGAATATGAAGCAACTTGAAAAGAAACAATAGCAATCATAAGAGCTGTAGCTAAAATAACACTAATAGCAACTGATAATAAGAGTTTTGAACTAACGCTCGATAGTCTAAACATGAAAAACCTCACATAAATTTTTTACTAAAAATAAAGCTCGTTAGCATATCAAAAAAAAATAAAATTAATATAAAATTATTTTTTATAGATGTTTTAAAACTATTTAACAATATCAAATACATTTTAAGGTGTGATAAAATTCAGGATTATTAAAAGTTGGAGGAAAAGGAACGCTAGCTCTAAATTCTTTATAGGTATTACCCGGGAGTGTGTCTATGATTTCTATAGTATAAGAAACACTTGTATTTTGCATTTTAGCGTTACGGATATTTTTATCATTGAAAATTTCACCTCCTACTTGTTGTTGGTTTAATATGCTAAGTATCAAATAGCATTTTTTGATTTCAAATTTAGTAAGATTTTGAACTTTTCCACTTACTATAACGCTTTCATGTCTTAGATCTCTTGTATAGGTTAGTTTGCTAAGATCGGCTTGAGTGGTGAATTGATTGATTGTCAGAAAAATAGAATATATCAAAAGTGCGGTAAAAATAGTAGCTATGGTATAAGAAATCAAAGCCATTTCTTTTTGTTTGACTTTTAGAAAGATTAAAATACAAATCAAGGCAAAGCAAATAAGTAAAATGATAAAAACTATAATATGAAAAATTGTAAAATGCATTAAAAACACTCCGAAACTAAGCGTACGGTATAGTTATTTTCATAGTTAAAATTTTCAAAAGCAATTCTTTGAAATTGGGTTGCGTTTTTCTTTAGATCTTTAATTTCTCTACTTTTTTGTCTAAAAGGGATAAATTTCTTTTTATATTCTTCTATGATATTATCATTAGGTATTTTATCTGCAAAAATTTTAGCTGTAATTTTACATTCTTTAAAATTATTTTTTGAATTATTTGTAATGTTAAAATCAACAATTAAATCATTTGAGCTTTGTATCATTTTTTGATCTGTAATAGCGATTTTTCGAGTTCTTACTTCATTGTCTATTAGTTTATACCCATAGATATAAACTAAAAAACAAATAATAATATCAAATGCAATAATAAAAAGTGCTGCTATAGGTCTATGGCGTAAAAATACGCAAAGAAGTAAAACACAAGTGAAGAGAAAAAAAACTAATAAAATCAGCATATAATCTACTAAATATAAATGAGTAGTGTAAAAAAGCACAATTTCTCTTAGTTTCTCCACTTGCGTATCCTTTTAGTTTATGTTGGCAGAACTTTGCTTTTTAGCATCTTTGGTATCAACCCAAATGTTTGGCACTGCTCCACCTGGAGTTAAGAAAATTTTAGCATCTTGATTGACTTTTAAGGCTTCATTAAATTCTTTTTGAGTTTCAATTTGCTTTAAATTTAATAAAGGGGTGTTTAGGCTGTTTGCGATTTCTTTATTAGAATAAGCTTGCGCATCTGCTTCTATTTTAACAGCCATAGCTTTACCTTTGGCGCTGATTATGGTTGCGTTTGCTTCCCCTTCAGCTAAGGCAGCTTTTTTTAAGGCTTCTTGATTAGCTCTTTCTACTTCATATTTGGTTCTTTCAGCCTCTTGTTTTGCAATTTGTACGCGTTCGATTTGTTCTTTTACTTTTGAAGGTAAAATAATTTCTCTAAGTTGTACAGCGCGAAGTTCTACAGGTTCATTTGGTTGAGCTTCTATGGTTTTTCTTATACCTTCTTCTATTTGAGCGGCTATTGTATTACGATTAGTAGGAAGTTCTTCGGCTGTATATTTTCCTACAACACTTCGCACTACATCACGAACAACTGGATCGATAATTTTATTTTCCCAATTTAAGCTCCAAGTAGCTATAGTTTGAGGAACTTGCAGAGGATTTAAGCGGTATTGTACTGTAACATCAATAGATACAGGCAATCCACGAGAGTCAAGCACAGAAATACTATTTTTATTAATAACACCTGAACCTGAAGATAAATTTTCATTACTTCCCTCTATAGAAGCATAGTTGATTTGTCTTACTCTAGTATCGATTATGGTTATTTTTTGTACAAAAGGTAAGAAAAAGTGAAGTCCTGGTTCTAATGGATTTGGGTCATATTTACCTGTTGTTGATTTAATTCCCATTTCCCCAGAATTTATCACCATAAAAGGTTTTGCAACGATTAAAAATAAGATAATAATAATCACCCCATAAATAAATGGAGAGAATTTTCCAAAACCTTTAAAATTAAATTCTGGTGCTTTGAAATTGAAATTTTGACGGTTGTTGTTTCCGTTATTGTTAGAATTTCTATTTTTTTTATTGAAATAATCATTTAAATCAGCTGGCATTTATTTCCTTTTTTAAATATAAGTTAGCATAGATGCGTATTTTTCATTGCGTCCATAAACTACATCAAAATAAGCATCTTGAAGTTTTTTAGTTACAGATCCTCTTAAACCATTTCCTATTATTCTTGCATCAATGTTGTTAATAGGTGTGATTTCAGCGGCTGTTCCGGTAAAAAATGCTTCATCAGCAGTATAAACTTCATCTCTTGAAATTCTTTGGCGAAGCACGGTGATACCAAGATCGTGAGCGATTTTAAGCACTGTATCTTGAGTAATGCTTTTTAAAGAAAAATCATTTGGAGGTGTGATTAAAACCCCATCTTTTACAATAAAGAAACATTCTCCTGTTCCTTCTGCGATAAAACCTTCTTCATCAAGCATTAAAGCTTCTTCATAGCCTGCTTCAATAGCTTCAAATTTTGCAATTTGAGAGTTAAGGTAATTCGCGCTTGCTTTAGCTTTTCCCATGCATGATTTAACACTATTTCTTGCAAAAGACGAAATTTTTACTTTTATGCCTTTTTCTAAACCTTCTTCTCCAAGGTAAGCACCCCATTCCCAAGCCGCAATTCCAACTCTTACAGGAGCTTTTATATGATAAAGTCCCATAACTCCATCGCCTAAGAAAATCAAAGGGCGGATATAGACATTGCTTTTAAAATTGTTTGCTTTTAAGAGTTCAATTTGTGCATTTTCAAGCTCTTTTTGAGAAAAAGGACAATTTAAAAGAGTAATTTTTGCAGACTCTAAAAGTCTTTTGGTGTGATCTTCAAGTCTGAAAATTGCTAAGCCTTTATCTGTTTTATAGGCTCTAGTTCCTTCAAAAACAGCATTGCCATAATGCAAAGAATGGGTTAAAAAGTGCAAAGTTGCATCTTTAAAATCAACTAATTTTCCATCCATCCAAATTTTATCTGCTGAGATCATTTTTTTTACCTTTTATAGTTGTTTATTTCTTAAAAAATATTATTTTAAGAATAAATCGGGATTTTATCAAAAATATACTAACAATAAGCTTTTATTAAATTAAGGTTTTTTGTTAAAAAAAATATTAGGTATTTTTTGAAATAATTATGAAAAATTATCGTTAAAAAGGAGAAATTATGCCATTAGTAAATATTAAATTAGCAAAGCCGTCTTTAAGCAAGGAACAAAAAGCGGAGCTTATAGCTGATATTACCAAACTTTTAAGCACGAAATATAATAAAAGTAAAGAAAGAGTTGTGGTGGTTTTAGAAGATGTAGAAAATTATGACATAGGCTTTGGCGGAGAAAGCGTTGAAGCTATCAAAGCAAAGGCAATTAAATGAGTTTAAACATAGGAGATAAAGCACCTCAGTTTGAGCTTTTAAATCAAGATGGGGTAAAAATAGCATTAAAAGATTTTATTGGCAAAAAGGTGATTTTGTATTTTTATCCAAAAGATAATACTCCAGGTTGCACTACAGAGGCTTGTGATTTTAGTTTAAATTATGATAAATTTGGTGGTAAAAATGCAGTGATTATTGGTATCAGTCCTGATAGCGTGGCAAGTCATGAAAAATTTATCTCTAAATTTGATTTAAAACATATTTTACTTAGCGATAGTGAAAAAGAAGTTGCTAAAGCTTATGGAGCTTGGGGGCTTAAAAAAAATTACGGAAAAGAATACGAAGGTCTTATTCGCTCTACTTTTGTTATTGATGAAATAGGTAGGATTGCTCAAATTTATAGTAATGTTCGTGTAAAAGATCATGCTTTAAAAGTGCTTGAAAGTCTTTAATGTTGGTGCATATTTGTTGCAGTGTGGATAGTCATTATTTTATTGAAGAACTTAGAAAGACTTATCCTGATGAAAAAATTATAGGATACTTTTATGATCCAAATATCCATCCCTTAAGCGAATACGAACTAAGATTTTTAGATGTAAAAAGATCTTGTGATAAACTTGGTATTAAGCTTTATAAAGGTGAGTATGAGTATGAAAAATGGCTTAATGCTGTGCGTGGTTATGAAGATGAGCCTGAAAAGGGTGCAAGGTGTGAAATTTGCTTTGATGTAAGAATGGGATCTAGTGTTAAATTTGCTGCTAAAATAGGAGAAAAAAAGCTTACTACTACGCTTTTAACCAGCCCTAAAAAAGATTTAGAACAGTTAAAAAATGCTTTACAAAAAGAATGTGAGCCTTATGGAGTAGAGTTTTTAGCTCCTGATTTTCGTAAAAATGGCGGTACTCAAAGACAGTTTGCTTTAGCAAAAAAGGAAATGCTTTATCATCAAAACTATTGCGGCTGCATTTATGGGCTTAAAAAACAAAAACAAGATAAGAATTTTATTGATGAATTAATGTCTCCTGTAAATAAGCAAATTTTACCTGCAAGTATAGAAGCAAGAATAGCTCTTTATAAAAAAGTAGTTTTATGGGAAAAAAAAGGTATAAAATTTGAAATTTTAAGAGAGAAATTTTTAAATTATCGTCTTTTAAGTGCTTTGATAAAATTAGATAAAAAGCCCGTTAAATCTCATATTTTATTTTATTCGCATTTTAAAAACGCTTATACAAGATTTTCTTTGGATGAGGAAAATTTAAAACAAAATTTAAAAGAAGGCTTTTATAGAAGTACTAAAGATGAAATAGTTTTAGTGGAATTTTGGCGTTTTAATGCATTTTTTAAAAACAAATGGAAAAATTTTGAAGATTTTTTAAAAAAACCTTTAAGTGTTCAAGCAGAAATTAAATGGCGTAATAAATTGTTTGGAACTTATAATCTTAGTCCTATTATCATCCTCGAAAATATTTTACCTTCAAGATATGAAGTGATAGCAAAAAGTGAAATTTATCATGATAATCAAGAGGTGCTTGTAAAAATTTAAGAAATTTATTAAGAAAAACTTTTTTTGTTAATATAATTTTTAATGATTTTTTTATATAATAAAATTTTTAATTGTTTTCAAGGTTAATTTAATAATGATAGATGTAATGCAAATTCAAGAAATTTTACCACACCGTTATCCTTTTTTACTAATAGATAAAATTACAGAATTAAAAGTTAAAGAAGTGGTGCGAGGATATAAAAACATCAGTATAAGTGATCATGTTTTTATGGGACATTTTCCAGGGCATCCTATTTATCCTGGAGTTTTGATTTTAGAAGGTATGGCTCAAACAGGTGGAGTTTTAGCTTTTGAAAGTATGGAAGATAAAGTGGATCCAAAAAGTAAAGTAGTTTATTTCACAGGCATAGATGGAGCAAAATTTAGAAATCCTGTGCGTCCTGGAGATAGGCTTGATTATGAAATGAGCGTGGTTAAAAATCGTGGTAATATGTGGATTTTTAAAGGGCAAGCTTTTGTAGATGGAAATTTAGTTGCAGAGGCCGAGCTTAAAGCTATGATAGTGGATAAATAATGAAAAAAATTCATCCAAGTGCGGTGATTGAAGAGGGTGCACAACTTGGTGACGATGTTGTAGTAGAAGCTTATGCTTATGTAAGCAAAGATGCTAAAATAGGTAATAATGTTGTCATCAAACAAGGTGCTCGAATTCTTTCAGATACAACTATAGGTGATCATTCTCGTGTATTTTCTTATGCTATAGTAGGCGATATTCCTCAGGACATATCTTATAAAGAAGAGCAAAAAAGCGGTGTTGTTATAGGGAAAAATGCAACTATTAGAGAATTTGCAACGATAAATTCAGGTACAGCTAAAGGAGATGGTTTTACTCGTATAGGCGATAATGCTTTTATTATGGCTTATTGTCATATTGCTCATGATTGTCTTTTAGGTAATAATATTATTTTAGCTAATAATGCAACTTTGGCAGGACATGTAGAGCTTGGAGATTTTACGGTTGTAGGCGGGCTTACACCTATTCATCAATTTGTCAAAGTAGGTGAGGGTTGTATGATAGCAGGAGCAAGTGCACTTTCTCAGGATATAGTACCGTTTTGTTTAGCAGAAGGAAATCGTGCAAGTATTAGAAGTTTAAATTTAGTAGGTACTCGTCGTCGTTTTGATAAAGATGAAGTAGATAGACTTAGTAGAGCTTTTAAAACTTTATTTAGACAAGGAGATTTAAAAGAAAATGCTAAAAATTTGCTTGAAAATCAAGAAAGTGAAAATGTTAAAAAAATGTGCCATTTTATATTAGAAACAAAGCGTGGAATTCCTGTCTATAGGGGTAAAAATAATGTCTAGAAAATGTAGTTTTTGCAATGAAGTGGAGAATCCACAAAGAAGAATTTTAGCAAATGAAAATGATGATGCTTTTATTTGTGAATATTGCGTTGAAGGTGCTTATAGTATTATTTATGGAGAAGAAAAAGAATTTAAAGAACCTAAACAAAGTTATAATACAGAATTTAAAGATATCACTCCAAAAGAATTAAAAGCTTATTTAGATCGTTATGTCATAGGACAAGATAGAGCTAAAAAAGTTTTTAGTGTTGGAGTATACAATCATTATAAAAGACTTTTTAAAGCTGAACTTCAAGATGATGATACAGAGCTTTTTAAGTCAAATATTTTACTTGTTGGGCCAACAGGAAGTGGAAAAACTTTATTGGCGCAAACTTTAGCTAAATTTTTAGATGTACCTATAGCAATTTGTGATGCAACTTCTTTAACTGAAGCAGGATATGTAGGTGAGGATGTAGAAAATATTTTAACACGTCTTTTACAAGCTGCAGATGGAGATGTGCAAAGAGCTCAAAAAGGTATAGTTTTTATTGATGAGATTGATAAAATTGCCAGAATGAGTGAAAATCGTTCTATTACTCGTGATGTAAGTGGAGAGGGTGTACAACAAGCTTTACTTAAGATTATCGAAGGAAGTTTGGTAAATATTCCACCAAAGGGGGGGAGAAAACATCCAAATCAAGAGTTTATACAAATTGACACTTCAAATATTTTATTTGTTTGTGGTGGAGCTTTTGATGGTTTGGAAACTATCTTAAAAAGAAAACTTGGAGATAAAGTTGTAGGTTTTTTTGATGATGCAAAAGAAGAAAATAAAGCTTTACTTGAGAAAATTGAACCTGATGATTTGGTGCATTTTGGTTTGATTCCTGAGCTTATAGGTCGTTTGCATGTGATTGCATCTTTAAATGAGCTTAATGAAGAAGATATGGTAAGAATTTTAACTGAACCTAAAAATGCCATTATTAAGCAATATCAAAAGCTTTTTGCTATTGATGGGGTAAATTTAAAATTTGAAGAAGATGCTCTAAGAGCTATCGCACAGCTTGCATTGGAGAGAAAAACAGGGGCTAGGGGGCTTAGAAGTATTATAGAAGAAATGATGGTAGATTTAATGTTTGAGTTACCAGAGTATAAAAACTATGATATTGTAATAACCAAAGAAGTTGTTAAAGACAATGCAAAGGCATTATTAATAAAAAGAAAAATAAGTTAAAAGGATAGAAATGATATTAGATCAACTTATAGGATTTTTTTCTAGTGATATGGGGATTGATTTAGGAACAGCTAATACGCTAGTTTTGGTAAAAGATAAGGGTATAGTGATAAACGAGCCTTCTGTTGTGGCAGTTGAAAGAGAAAGGTATGGTTCCAAAGCAAAAATTTTAGCCGTAGGTAAAGAAGCTAAAGATATGGTGGGAAAAACTCCAGGTAACATCGAAGCTATTCGTCCTATGAAAGATGGCGTGATTGCAGATTTTGATATGACTGAAAAAATGATCCGCTATTTTATAGAAAAAACACATCGTAGAAAAAGTTTTTTACGCCCTAGAATTATTATTTCTGTTCCTTATGGTTTAACTCAAGTAGAAAGAAAAGCGGTAAGAGAAAGTGCTTTAAGTGCAGGTGCAAGAGAGGTATTTTTGATCGAAGAGCCTATGGCAGCAGCTATTGGTGCAAGTTTACCTATACAAGAACCTAAAGGAAATTTGGTAGTAGATATAGGGGGTGGAACTACTGAGATCGGAGTGATTTCTTTGGGTGGACTTGTGATTTCAAAGTCTATTCGTACAGCTGGAGATAAGCTTGATATGAGTATAGTTAATTATGTAAAAGAAAAATACAATCTTATCATAGGTGAAAGAACAGGCGAAGAGATCAAAATCACCATAGGTTCAGCAATACAACTTCCAAAAGAACTTTCTATGGTGGTAAAAGGACGCGATCAAGTAAGTGGACTTTTAAGTCGTATTGAACTTACAAGTGAAGATGTAAGAGAAGCAATGCGTGAGTATTTAAAAGAAATTGCTGATGCTTTAAAAATGGTTCTTGAAATGATGCCGCCTGATTTAGCAAGTGATATAGTAGAAAATGGTGTAGTTTTAACAGGTGGTGGAGCATTGATTCGTGGTTTTGATAAATACTTAAGTGAAATTGTACGTTTGCCAGTTTATATCGCAGATGAACCGCTTTTAGCTGTAGCAAAAGGAACGGGTAAAGCTTTAGAGGAAATTTCATTATTGCAACAATTAACCAATGAAGAATAAGATTTTTTATGTTCTTGTCTTAGCCTTTTTGGTTTTTATATCTTTTTATTATGGAGGACTTATCAAGCAAAATGTTCTCCGTGTTAATGATTTTGTTATAGGTAATTTTTATAATATTAAAGATTATTTGGGAAAAAAAATTTCAGAACACTTTAATCAAGCAAATCAAATTCAGCAACTAAAAGCTAGAAATAAAGAATTAGAAGATATTGCTGTAAAGGTAACTAGTTTTGCAAATCAATTAAATCGTATTTTAGAGGATCAAAATTCTACAAAATATTTACCTCAAGTTTCTTTAACTAGAGTTATTTCTTACGTTCAATTGAATGATTATAAAAAATTATGGTTAGATTGGAGCAAAATTCCAGTTGGTAAAAATCGTGGTTTAATATATCAAGGATATACTGCAGGTATAGCTATTAATAAAAATGGTAGAGCAATGGCTCTCTTACAAGGTGATGATCAGTGTGTTTTTTCTGTTTATATAGGAAAATCCAAAGCTCCAGGTTTAATCCAGGGTGAAGATGGCAGGATTGTGGTTAAATTTATTCCAAAATGGGCAAAAATTAATACCGGAGATGAAATTTTAACAAGTGGACTTGATAATATTTTCTTTTCAGATATACCTGTTGGTATTGTGAATAGAGTTAATGATGAAGATATGTATCAAAGTGTAGAAGTAAAGCCTTATGTTAAGATTAGTATTCCTGCTTATTTATATGTAGTAGATAATTTATAAGTCAAGGATTAGACTTTTTAAAAATTTTCTATATTTTTGCTAATTATTATAACTTTGTTTAATGCTAAAAATTTTGTTAAATTATCAAATAAATGTTTATAATTGAATGAGAATTTTATAAAAAATCTTAAATTTCTTTATGTATTATTTCCTAGATTAAAAGCAGAGTGTTTATTTTTTAAAATTATATCGATAATTTCAAAGTTTATAAAACTAATTTTTGTTATAATCAGCCCAAATTTATGCTCTTAGGAAAATTTATGCCAAAACGAACAGATATTAAAAGCATTTTACTTATAGGAAGTGGTCCTATTGTGATAGGACAAGCTTGTGAATTTGATTATTCTGGAACTCAAGCCGCAAAGACTTTAAAAGAATTAGGATATCGTGTAGTATTAATCAACTCAAATCCTGCAACCATCATGACAGATCCCGAATTTGCAGATGCGACTTATATAGAACCCATAACAAAAGAAAGTATTTTAAGTATTATTAAAAAAGAAAAAATTGATGCAATTTTGCCAACTATGGGTGGACAAGTAGCGTTAAATGTTGCTATGGAAGTTTATGAAAGCGGACTTTTAGGAGATGTGAAATTTTTAGGCGCAAATCCTGAGGCGATTAAAAAAGGCGAAGATCGTCAGGTTTTTAAAGAATGTATGAAAAAAATTGGCATGGATTTGCCAAAATCGATGTATGCGTATAATTATGATGAAGCTTTAAAAGCTGTAGATGAAATTGGCTTTCCTTTGATGATCCGTGCTTCTTATACTTTAGGGGGTGCTGGAAGTGGCGTGGTTTACAATATGGACGAATTTAAAGAACTTGCCAATACTGCTTTAGCTTTATCACCTATCCATGAAATTTTGATTGAAGAAAGTTTGTTAGGTTGGAAAGAATATGAAATGGAAGTTATACGCGATAGAGCGGATAATTGTATCATAGTTTGTAGCATAGAAAATATCGATCCTATGGGAGTTCATACAGGAGATAGTATTACAATAGCTCCAGCATTAACTTTGACGGATAAAGAATATCAAGTTATGCGTAATGCTTCTTTTGCTATTTTGCGTGAAATTGGCGTAGATACAGGCGGAAGTAATGTGCAGTTTGCTATCAACCCAAAAAATGGAAGAATGATAGTTATAGAAATGAATCCAAGAGTTTCAAGATCAAGTGCTTTAGCTTCTAAGGCAACGGGCTATCCTATAGCAAAGGTTGCGACACTTTTGGCAGTAGGCTTTAGTTTAGATGAGATTAAAAATGATATTACAGGAACTCCTGCATCTTTTGAGCCTGTGATTGATTATATTGTAACAAAAATTCCTCGCTTTACCTTTGAAAAATTTCCAGGAGCAAACACAACTTTAGGTACAGCTATGAAAAGTGTGGGTGAGGTGATGGCTATAGGACGCACTTTTAAAGAAAGTATACAAAAAGCACTTTGTTCGCTTGAGCGTTCTTTAAGTGGTTTTGATAGAGTAAAATTTGAAGATAGAAATGATCTTGTTTTTAAAATTCGCAATGCCAATGAAAAGCGTTTACTTTATGTTGCTCAAGCTTTTAGGGAAGGTTTTAGCGTAGAAGAACTTTATGAGCTTTGTAAAATAGATCCTTGGTTTTTAACACAGATTAAAGAAATTGTAGATTTTGAAGAGCAAATTGATATGGATATTTTAAACAATAAAGCTCTTTTGAGAAAAGCAAAAACTATGGGCTTTTCAGACAAAATGATAGCTTTGCTTGTAAATTTGAAAGATAATTTAGAATTAAGCCAAAATGATATTTATTATGCAAGAATGAAGCAAAAAATCATCGCAGAATTTAGTGAAGTGGATACTTGTGCGGGTGAATTTGAAGCTTTAACTCCTTATCTTTATTCAAGTATCAATGTAAGCGAACTCACTCAAAGTAAAAACGATACTAAGGATAAAAAAGAAAAAAAAGTGATGATTATAGGTGGGGGGCCAAACCGCATAGGACAAGGTATAGAATTTGACTATGCTTGCGTACATGCTTCTTTTGCGCTTAAAGATATGGGTATTAAAACTATTATGTATAATTGTAATCCTGAAACCGTTTCGACTGACTATGATACAAGTGATATTTTGTATTTCGAGCCTATTGATTTCGAACATTTAAGAGCGGTGATTGAGCGTGAAAAACCTGATGGAGTGATTGTGCATTTTGGTGGACAAACTCCTTTGAAATTTGCTAAGCGTTTAAGTGCTTTTGGAGCTAAGATTATAGGTACTAGCTCAAGAGTAATTGATATGGCAGAAGATAGAAAGAAATTTGTCGAATTTATTACAAAGCTAGGTATCAATCAGCCAAAAAATTCTACTGCAACAAGCGTAGAAGAAGCGGTTCTTAAGGCTAGTGATATAGGGTATCCTGTGCTTGTAAGACCAAGTTATGTTTTAGGTGGGCGTGCGATGCGCGTGGTAAATGATGAGGCTGAACTGAGACTCTATATGCAAGAAGCTGTGGATGTAAGCGATAAAAGCCCTGTTTTGATCGATCAGTTTTTAGACAATGCTACAGAAATTGATGTTGATGCGATTTGTGATGGCAAAGATGTTTATGTTGCAGGAATTATGGAGCACATAGAAGAAGCAGGAATTCATTCAGGTGACAGTGCTTGTTCTTTGCCGCCTTGCAATATCGATGAAAAAATGCAAGAATTTATTGCACAAAAAACCGCAGATATTGCTTTAAATTTGGGAGTTGTAGGGCTTTTAAATATACAATTTGCTTTACATAATAATGAGCTTTATATGATAGAGGTAAATCCTAGAGCTAGTCGTACCGTACCTTTTGTTAGTAAAGCTACGGGTATTCCTTTAGCAAAAGTGGCAACGCGTGTGATGTGGCAAGGAAATTTAAAAGAAGCTTTAAAATTTTATGATACTTTTAAAGTGGTTAATTTTGATACTAAAATTTTACGCCCTAAAACTCCAAAATATATGAGCGTGAAAGAAGCAGTATTTCCATTTGCAAAACTTAGTGGAAGTGATTTAGAATTAGGCCCTGAAATGCGTTCAACGGGTGAAGTTATGGGTATAAGCAAGGATTTTGCAAATTCTTATGCGAAAAGTCAAATTGCATCGTTTAATCATCTTCCAGAGCAAGGCGTGGTATTTATCTCCTTAAAAGATAAGGATAAAAAATATACCAAAAAAATCGCTGCAGAATATGTAAAGCTTGGCTTTAAGCTTATGGCAACAGGGGGAACTTGCAAGGAAATTTTAGAAAGTGGTTTTGAGTGCGAACTTGTACATAAAATTTCAGAAGGACGCCCCAATGTTGAAGATAAATTGAAAAATGGGGAAATTCACTTAGTTATCAATACAAGCGATAGTCACAGTTTTAAAGGCGATACGAAAAAAATTCGTGAAAATATTATTCGTTTTAAAATACCTTATTTTACAAATTTACGATCAGCTTTAGCAGGTGCAAAATCGATTAAAGCTATACAGAGTAAATCTTGCCTAGATGTAAAGAGTTTGCAAGAGTGGCTTAAATCTTGATTTATTTAGCTCAAACAGATACTACGGTAGGATTTTTAAGTAAAAATTTAGAAGAGATTAATGCTTTAAAAGGTAGAGATAAAAATCAGCCTTGCTTAATCACTTCTGCGAAATTTTGCGAGTTAAAAAGTTTAGCAAGAATTCCAAAATCTTTTAAAAATTTAGTACGTCGTTCTAAAAAAACAACTTTTATTTATCCCAATAATCAGGCCATTCGTATTGTGAAAGAGTGTAAACATGCGAATTTTTTAAGTAAAAATGGCTATTTTTATTCATCTTCGGCAAACAAGCATGGAAAAGAATTTGATGAAGAATGGGCTAGAAGTGTTGCCGATATAATACTTGATGAGAAATTTTTCGAAAATATCCCATCAAAAATATTAAAACTTTCAAAGAATAAAATGATAAAAATACGTTAATTAAAGAGCTTTTAAAATATCTTCAAAAGCAATACAAAATTGCTCTAGGCCATCACTTAATAAGTCATTGCAAGCTTTTTCTCGTTCACTTTGAGAAATGATTTGATTAAGTTCTGTATAAATTTCAAAATTCATTAAAGGTTTTTTAAAATGCATTTTTCTTTTAAATGCCTCTATTGCATCAAGAGGAGCAGTATTAACAGAATTCTCAAAAAGAAGTTCTTTGATATAATAGTCTTTTGGCAGATCATCTCCTTTAACTCCGGTGCTTGCAAACAAGGCGCGAATATTAGGTTCATTTTTTGAGTAGATATTGTTATAAGCTAAATTTGCATTTAAAATTCCAATACGATTTTGCTCCTTAGCCTTAGGATTTAAAAGTCTATCAAAACGACTTACAAAAATACTTATAACAGCTTGTGGTGTTCTAGTGTTTTGTTCTTTTAAGGCTATATTGTTTTTTCTAAATTCGACTAAACCTGCATTTAAAGCTTCAAAACATTTTTGACTTTGTTCAAGAGAAAAAATTAAGGTAGCATTGACGCTAATACCATTTTTCATAAGTTCATACATTACTTCATAAGAAGCTTTTGTAGCTGGAATTTTAATCATTATATTTTCTTTGCCAATAGCACTATAAAGTCTTTTAGCTTCACCTAAACTAAGAGTTGTGTTATCATGAAGTCTTGGATCTATTTCAATACTTATAAATCCATCATTTTTTTGATAAAAAAGAGGAGCTAATTTATCAGCTGCTTTTTGAATATCAGAAATTGCTAATTCTTCATAAATATCTTTTGTTTTTTTTTCTTTTAATTTAAGAATTTTATCTTTATAAATTGGAGAATTTAAAATAGCATTTTTAAAAATAGCAGGATTTGAAGTAGCGCCATTAATTCCATGTGATAATAAAATTAAAAATTCATTATCTAAAAAACTATTTTCTATAAAATCACACCAAAGAGAAAAATTTTTCATTGTATTACCTTTATTATTTCTTTTAAGTCTTTTATATCTATGCAAATATCAGCTTGAGAACGTAAAATTTCTTTAGCACAAAATGCAATCTTTAATCCACTTTCGTTAAACATTGCCAAATCATTTGCCCCATCGCCAACACACATCACTTCATCTGTTTTCAAATTTAAAAAGCTTTTTAATCGTTGTAGCATTAAGCCTTTTGAATTTGAAAACATCATTTCCCCACCAACTAGCCCTGTTAAAATGTCATTTTTATGATGCAGATAATTTGCAAAACCGAGGTTAATTCCAAGTTTTTGCATAGCAGGATTTATGCCTTCATGAAAACCACCGCTAAAAATAACAATTTGTATATTTTTAGATTTTAAATATTGGATAAGTTCATGTGCTCCACGCATTAGTGGAAGTGTGCTACTTAATTCTAAAACTTTTTTATAAGACATACCTTTTAAAAAGCTTACTCGTTTTTGAAGACTTTCGAAAAAATCAAGTTCTCCAGTCATAGCATGGCGGGTAATTTCGCTTGTTTGATTACCCTTGCCATGCGCTGTAGTTAAAATATCGATGGTTTCACCATCCATTAAAGTAGCATCAAAGTCAAAAACACAAAGTTTAATCATTAAAATTCGCGCTTAAGCAAAGCTTCTACTTTGAGTATAGTTAAGATATTTTCATCTCTTTTTCCTATACCATAAATCATACCTTTGTCTTTAACTAAAGTTTCAGGTGGTGGATCGATTCTGTTTCTGTGAATTTTAATTGCTTCAGTTAATCTATCTATAACAAAACCAGCATTTCCTCCAACTCCAGTTCCATTTGTCTCACCTCTTAAAACAATATATCTTGTTTGAGGTGTCATTTTAGAACTTCCTAAATGAAAGCGTTGAGCTAGATCAATGAGCGGCATAACATTACCACGCATATTAAAAACCCCTAGAACATAATCAGGTACACTAGGAACTCTAGTATATTCTATAGGTTTGATGATTTCTTGTATATTAAGAATTGGAATCGCATATTCCTCATCTCCAACTACAAAGCCAACAAGTTGGATGATATCATCTTCTCTTTGATCGACATCAGGACCAGCCATCTGAGTTTGCTGTTTTTGCAAAATTTGCTCTAATTTTTCATTACTCATATTCTTATCCTAGTTTCAAATTTTTTCTAACCACATTTTCCAAGTATTCTGGAGAATAAGGTTTAGTGATATATTCAGTCATACCCACTTCAACACCTCTTAAACGGTCAGTTTTACTTGTTCTTGAAGTAACTGCTATCAATGGTAAGTTGCGATATTTAGAATACTTTCTAATTTCACCAGCTAAGGTGTATCCATCCATTCTTGGCATTTCGATATCTATAAGCATTGCATCAATATCATGTTCGCCAGATTTTATAATATTCAATGCTTCAACACCATTTGTTGCTTCGATTAAACTAACTCCTAGCGGTTCTAAAGCTTTTTGCATTAAAGTTCTATCCATTTTAGAATCATCTACAATTAAGACTTTATAATCACTTGGTTGTTCTTTAGGTTTTTTCGCACTTGATTCTAATTGCGCTTTAATATCAACTTTAATTTCTTTGGCCATATCCATCATAGCGCCTACATCAATGATTAATGTCACCCTACCATCACCACGGATTGTAGCTCCTGCTATACCTTGGATATTTTGTAAATAATCACCCATGGATTTAATAACTATTTCTTCTTGTCCTACAAGAGTATCTACTATAATACCAAGCTTGCTTTCTGCTACCCCTATAACAACGACATAAGTTTGATCACCGCTTTCAAGGACTTGTTTAACTCCAAATACATCTGAAAGTCTCACAAGAGAAAGCACTTCATCTCTTAAGCGTAATACATTTTTACCTTCGATAGTATAGATATCATCAATTGGCACTCTAACTGTTTCAAGAACGCTTGCAAGTGGAATTGCATAGAATTCCTCTTGAGTTCCTACAAGTAAAGATTGAATGATTGCCAAGGTAAGAGGAATTTTAAGTTTAAATGAACTTCCTTTACCTAACTCACTATCAATTTCAATTACCCCATTAAGTTTTTCGATGTTGGTTTTAACAACATCCATTCCTACGCCACGACCTGAAACATTTGTTACTTTAGCCGCAGTTGAAAAACCAGGCTTGAAAATCAAAGCAAAAGCTTCTTTGTCTGTCATTTGATCTGCTTCTCTTTCGGTAATCAAATTTTTCTCTATAGCTTTTGCTTTTAAGCCATTTGGATCAAGTCCTTTACCGTCATCTGTAATTTCTACAACGATGTGATTGCCCTCATTATAAGCTTTAAGTTGGACTATACCTTTTTCAGGTTTTCCATTCGCTGCACGAGTTGCTGGATCCTCAACACCATGATCACATGAATTTCTAATCATATGCATGATAGGATCGCCAATTTCCTCTACGATAGATTTATCAAGTTCAGTTTCTTCACCTGTAATTTCAAGTTCTATTTGCTTTCCTAATTCACGACTTAAATCACGAACAACTCTTGGGAATTTATTGAAAACTTTTGCTATAGGTTGCATTCTTGTTTTCATCACAGCAAGCTGAACATCAGTTGTAATAATACTTAATTGACTTACAACCTGATTAAGTTCTTCAAGGAATTTTTCTCCTTCATAACGCTCTTCAACATCATCGTAAATTTTAAGCAAACGGTTTTTGCCTAAAACAAGCTCCCCAATTAGATTCATTAAGTGATCTAATCTTTTTACCTCCACGCGTATGGTTTGATCCATACTGCTAGCATTACTACCTGAAGCAGGAACTTTTTTCTCTCCACTTTCCGTAGGTTTATTTGCTGTATTGTTAGTCGGTTTAGGTGCCGCATTTGTTGTTTGTTTCTTTTGTGCGCGACGAGCTTGATCTTCAGCTTTTCTAACTTTTAAAAGTCTTTCTATTTCAGCTTCAACTTCAGAATCACTTAATTGATTAACATCTACTTCAGGTTCTGGAGTAGCTATTTCTTGTTTTGGTGCTTCTAGTTCTGCTTGTGGAGTAGATTTTTCATTTGAATCTGTTGCCACAACAGGAGACTCTCCCTCTGAAATAGCTGTTAATCTTGCGCAAATTGGTTCTATATCCATACCAATAGCAGTATCGTTGCCATTATCACGAATGGAATTAAGTAAAGTTTTCATTCTATCAATAGACTCTAAAACCACATCCATGATATCTGGAGTTATTTTTAACTCGCCATGTCTTGCTTTGTTTAAAACATCCTCCATGTGGTGAGTTAACTTTGTTAAAACATCAAAATTTAAGAAGCTTGATGATCCTTTAACCGTATGTGCAACACGGAAAATTCTATTTAATAATTCTAAATCTTCTGGATTTGATTCAAGCTCTACTAAATCATGGTCGATTTGCTCAACAAGCTCAAAAGCTTCAACCAAAAAGTCTTCAAGTATTTCTTGCATATCTTCCATATTTTACCCCTGTTCTTGAGATTGATGTTTTTTAATAACCTTTGCAATTTCATTGAAGAAATCGCTAGCGTTAAATTTGACAAGATAGCCTTCTCCACCAGCTTCTTGAACACCTTTCTCATTCATAAATTCATTTGATAAAGATGAGTTAAAGACTATAGGAATATCTTTAAATCTTGGATCTTCTTTAATGCGTGCAGCAAAGTGGAAACCATCCATTTGTGGCATTTCGACATCGCTTACTATAATTTTTAAAGTATCGTTTAAACTTTCACCATAAATTTGGCTTAATTCTTCTAATTTGTTTATGCCCTCTACGCCGTCCTTAGCTTCAACAACTTGAAAGCCCATCTGTTGCATCATTTCTTTGACGCGTTTTCTAGCAGTCATGCTGTCATCAAGTATAAGTGCTGTTCCAGTAAATTTTTCTATTTTTCCAAAATCTATATCTGTTTTTGGAGCGTAAATTCCTAAATCTTCAACAACACTTTCAAGATCTAAAATTAGCAACACTTCATCATTTTCAATGCGTGTTACACCTGTAATTTTACCTTTATCTAAAGCACCTGATCCTGTAGAAAAAGTTGCTGGTTCTATATCTTTCCAGTTTATTCTACGAATTCTTTTTGCTTCGTGAACTATAAAACCAATAAGAATATTGCTAAATTCAGTAATAATAACTCTAGGTTTTAGCATAGTGCTTTCTGGCTCAGTGATTTGCATCCATTTGGCAAGATTGACTACAGGTATAACCACTCCACGAAGATCAAAGATACCTTCGATGTAATCAGGTACACCTGGAAGTTCTGTAAGGCTTGGGATTTTTATAATCTCCCTTACCTTAGAAACATTTACACCATAAATTCCTTCATAGACTTTATCGTGCCCTTGCTTAAAGATACGGAAATCGACAAGCTCCATTTCATTTGAACCCGTTTTCACGATATTTTCATCAAACATTTTGACCCCTCAATTTCTGTTCTCGAAATTTGATTTCTTGCTGATATTCTACTACAAAAAAACTTCTCTTATATGCAAAACTAGCTAAGTTAAGATATTTAATGTTTTCTTTGTTGATTTGATGATTTTGATGATAGTGTCCTTCACATACCCAAAATCCTAAATTTTCATATTTTTCATATCTTTTTTTCGCTAAATTTTCAAAATCTTTTATTTGATAAAAAAGGTTTTTTTTGTTTTGATTTTGAAGAATTTTATTTGAAATAAAATTACGAGTAATAATATTTAAAAAATTCAAAAATACAAGCAAATAATGATTTCTTAATGTTTTCAGAGTAAATTGTAAAAGAGGTGGTAAAAAAATATCTCCGTGAGCTAATTTTATAAAAGCATTATTTAAAACAAGATTATTACCTTTACTTGTATGCAAATTAAGCTTTATGGGCTGCTCTTGTAAGTTAAAAATTTTTACCCTTTTAAAAAAACAAGAAAGATTAAAATCATGATTGCCTTCTAAGTAGATAATTTCAATTTTTAAGGCCAATTCTTCTAAAAGTTCTATGTAAGGTTTAGCAAATTCATGTGTAGCAGAGATTTCGCCTATAAGCAAATCGAAAATATCACCCATAAGTATGAGTTGAGGGGTGGAAATTTTACCTTTTTTTAAGGCTTGTAAAAATTCCCAAAATCCCTTTCTTTGTTCATTTTCATGAGCATCTGCGATTAAAATCGCTCCATTTTGTAGTAAAATTTTTTATCCTTAAAATTTCAAAGGCTCATAATTTATAGAAAGGATTTCAAATTCACTTTCACCTTTTGGCAAACGCACTTTAAAATCATCTCCTTCTTTTTTTCCAAGCATAGCTTTTGCTATTGGAGATGCGATGGAAATATAACCCTTATCTAAATTTCCTTCGCAAATTCCTACTAGAGTATATTTGCTTTCTTTTTCTGTATCCAAATCCATGATCACAACACTTGAACCAAATTTCACACTATCGTGCTCATAGCTTGAAGGATCGATCACTTGAGCTCTTGCTAGCAAGTCACTAAGCTCTGCAATACGACTTTCTATCAAAGCTTGCTTTTCTCTTGCAGCATGGTATTCAGCATTTTCTTTCAAATCCCCATGACTTCTTGCTGTATCGATTTCTATTACAACGGCAGGGCGTTGATTGTCTTTTAAATCTTTTAATTCTGCGGCTAACTTATCATAGCCAAATTGACTCATTGGTTCTTTTTGCATGATTTATCCTTTTATATTTCGTTTAGGATTTTTGCTAAATTTTTAGCACTTCCAAATTGTAAATATTCTTTTAAAAAATCAACTTTAGCAAAAAATGCCTTATAATCATATTTATTGTAAGCTTCATATAAATTTAAAACATTGACTTTATCTTGTAAAAATTCAGGATTTAAAGCTTCTTTTCCAGCGAAATCACAAAAAATATTTGCAAGTCCTATATGTTTTAATTTTACAAAAAGTTTTGCGATAAAAATATCGATAGCCTTTGCCTTATAAGCAAGAACAAAAGGAGTTCCCACTAAAGCTGCTTCTAAAGTAGCTGTTCCACTACAAATAAAGGCAAAATCAGCTTTTTTAAGCACTTTTGGAGTGTTACTTTCTATCTTAAATTCGCTAATATCACCATAAACTTCTAATTTTTCAAGATTAAATGAGGGAACGCAAAGAATTTTTTCACCCTTAAATTTTTGAGAAAGTTCTTTAAAAATAGGCATTAAACGCCTAATTTCACTACGCCTTGAACCTGGTAAAAAGGCTATAGTTTTTTCATCATCTTTTTTTGAAAATGTATGATTAATATCTTCTTGATTTTTAAATTCTTTTATCTCATCTAAAAGCGGATGGCCTATATAGGTGCTTTTGTTAAAAAATTGATTATCAAAGGGCAAAATAGAAGCTAAAATATCAAAATGACTTTCTATGATAGGTATGCGACCTTTTTTCCACGCCCAAACTTGAGGCAAGATATAATAAATGCGTGGAATTTTACTGCCTGCTTTTTTTAAAGCCTTGGCAAAAGGGATATTAAAAGCGGGAGAATCGATACATAAAACTGCGTCCATTGTTTGGCTTAAAGTTAGATTCACTAATTCTTTGATCGCTTTTTTTGCTTTGAAAATCAAAGGTAAAACTTCTATAAAACCCATAGCACTAAATTCATGTGAGCTATAAAGTGGTTTAGAATTTAAATCAAATTCCTTACATAAACTCTCATCATAAATCCCATGAAGTTCAAATTCACCAAAATCTTTTTTATAAGCTTTTAAAACTTCTTTTAAATGCAAATTTGCTGAAGGTTCTAAAGCACAAACTAAAAAGGTTTTCAAAAAATTTCCTTATCAATATTTTAAACATTTTATCTTATTTTGGCTTAATTAAAAGAAGTTATGGAAGAATACACGCTAAAAAGCGTGTATGAAGATTTATTCTCTCCAGCCGTATTTTTTAAAAATTTCTTTAGCTTCCTTAGAACTTAAATAAGTAATAAAATCTTGTGTTTCTTTGCTCGCACCTTCTTTAGCTACCACATTAAAAGTTCTATAAACAACCAAATCTTTTTCTATAGCTACGGCAGTTCCTATATCAGGATTGCTTTTTGACCAGTCAATCCAAGTGATCCAAGCATCGGCTTGATCTTGTGCGAAAAGCTTTCTTGCACTTCCACTATTTGGAACAAAGGCCACGATATTGTTTCTAAAATTTTGTATGGTTTTTATATCTTGAGTTCTACCTATCATATCTTCCCAAACTCCAGTTCCAGAAGTATTGCTCTTTCCAGCACCTTCAGGCACAACGATTCTTACTTTTTTATTAGCCAAATCTTTTAAACCTTTGATTTTTAAAGGATTGCCTTTTTGAGTAAGTATGATGGCTTCTCTAAAATATAAAGGCTTGATTTTACTCACATTAAAATCTTTTCCAAAATCACTCGCTATAGCTAAAGCCGATTGATCTGAAGCGCCAAATAAAATATCTGCATCTTTTTTAGCCTTTTCAAACCAAGTCGCTTGAGGGCCAAAATTTACATTTACTTTAACGCCTGTTTTTTCGCTATATTTGTTTGCTATATCTTTTAAGGCCGTGTGTGGGCCACCTGGTCCGTAAAGGTTTACATCTGCATTTGCCATACTAAAAGCTAAGGCACATGCACCAAATAAAGTAATAATTTTTTTCATAGTATTTCCTTTTATGATAAATTTTTATTGATTGAAGGTAAGATTTTAGAAATTATATGTTAATAAATAGTTATAATGTAACAAAAATATTATTAAAATCTAACTTTTGCTTGGTATTTTTGCAAGCAAAAGTTAAAATTGTTATTGATGCTTCTTTTTAGCGCTAAAATGACATAAAGTAGAACAAAGTATACAAAGAATACAAGCACTAAGGAGCATGATAAGACCAGCATTCCAACTACCATAGTAATCCACAGCCCAACCTATGCTTTTGTTCCAAGTGAAGCGCCAACTACATAACTCATAAAGCCACGAAGTCCTACACAAGATCCTACTGCAAAAGCAGGAACGACTTCCATAGTTTGCACACTTGCTAAAAATTGTGGTATATAGACTAAACACCCCGCCATAGCTGCAAAGAAAATAACCATATAAAGATTATTTGAAGTAAAATATCCAATAATCATAAAGAAAATAATCACCATGGCGCCTATATCAGGAGGCATTCTATAGCCTTTAAAAATTTTATCTGAAATATATCCTGCAAGTAAAGTAGAAGGTATAGCAGCCCATTCAAAAAGCCAAAAGGCAATACCCATTTGTTCTTTATTAAAGCCTTTTGTTTCTAGCAAGTAAATAGGAAGCCAAGAAATAAGCCCAAAACGCACCATATAAACAAAAGTATCCATCCAAGCTACATACCAAGCATTTTTGTTTTTAAGTACATAATGATAAAAAATTTCAAAACTGCTTAAATTTGGAGTTTCTATAGCTTTGATTTCTTCTGTTTTAATCCCTCGCATTTCATTGATTTCAGTAATATCAACCAAACCTTCATTTTTAGGATTTCCTTTAACTGCATAAAGCGCATAAAGACTAATGATAACTGCACAAGTAGCAGGAGTATAAAAATGATTCATGTGTCAATATGTTTCGTTAAAATTTGCCATACTCACACCCAATAATGCTGCTAAAGCAAAACCTGAAAGCGAAACTATAGGAGCAACTATCCCGCCTCCTATATTATGTGAGATATTCCAAACGGCCGTGTAAATTCCCCGCTCTTTTTTAGGATACCAGTTTGCAAGAGTGATAAAAGAAGGACCTACCCCCATACCTTGAAAAACCCCAAGCGCGATAACAAAACCTACATAAGCGTAAAAAGAATTTGAAAAACCAAGTAAAACATTTGCAAGAGCACATAAAATAAGACCTAAAGCCATGTATTTTTAGGACCAGCTTTGTCGCTTATAACGCTCATTGCACCCTTGCTAATCCCGTAAGCTATAAGCATTGAGCCTGTGATTGTTCCGATGTCTGATTTACTGAGATTAAGTTGATTTTGTATAAATGGAGTTGAAAGAGTGATATTATTTCGCACAAGATAATATCCCATATATCCTATAAAAACCCCACTTAAACTCCAAGTTCTCATTTTGTAATATCTAGGTAAAATTTCCTAAAGAGGAAATTTAATAGCTTTTGCCTTAGGTTTGAAAAAATCAAACATATTTAAACCATCCTTACTAACTTTATATTTTTATAGTTTAAATAATGTTAATCGATATAAAATAAAAAAATAATTAAAAATAATACGAAATTTATATAATTTAAAAATTAAAATTTTATACTATGAAGCTTTAAAAAAATATGTTAAAATCCAGATTTTTATCTTTTGCAAGGAAGACAATGAAAGAAATTCTTATCACTAATGACGATGGTTATGAAAGCGAAGGACTTAAAAAACTCATTAAGATGTTAACAAAAGAATTTAAAGCCAAGATCACCATAGTAGCTCCTGCTAGTGAAAAATCAGCTTGTTCGCACTCTATAACCCTAACCAAACCTTTGCGTTTTGTTAAAGTGGGAAAAAGATTTTACAAACTTGATGATGGCACTCCAGCAGATTGTGTTTATCTTGCTTTGCATGCTTTATACAAAAAGCGTTTGCCTGATCTTGTAATAAGTGGGATTAATAAAGGTGCTAATGTAGGCGAGGATATTACCTACTCAGGAACTTGCGCAGGAGCTATGGAGGCGGTTTTACAAGGAATTCCTGCTATCGCTCTTTCTCAATTTTATAAGAAAAGTGAAAAAGAGCTTGATTTTAAAAATGCTTTAAAAGTTACTAAAAAAATCGTTCAAAATATCTTTGATAAAGGCTTTCCTTTAGGAAAAAAAGAATTTTTAAATATCAATTTTCCTGCAAAATCAAAAATCAAAGGCATTAAAATTTGTAAAGCAGGCAAAAGGGTTTATAATTTTGAAGCCCATTCAAATGTCAATCCGAGAGGAGTAGAGTACTATTGGCTTGCAGCGGCGAATTTAGACTTTGAAGATGAGAAAAATAGCGATATTGCCTTACTTAAAAAAGGCTACGCTACAATAACACCTATAATGCTTGATTTAAGTGCTTATGACAAAATGAAAAAAGTTAAAAAATGGTTAAAGGCAAATGATGAATGATAGATTTACACGTATAAAATGGCTAGTTGGAGAAGAAAAATTTCAAAAAATTTCACAAACAAAAGTTTTGGTTTGCGGACTTGGTGGAGTGGGTGGAATTTGCGTTGATGCGCTTTATCGTAGTGGTTTTAAAAACCTTACTTTAATCGATGCGGACAAATTTGAAATCACCAATCAAAATCGCCAAATTCATAGCGAAAATATAGGCGAAGAAAAGGCTAAAGTATTTGAAAGAATTTATAAGGTTAAAGGTATAGTCAGTAAAATCGATGAAAATTTTTTAAAAAATTTTGATTTAAGTGAGTTTGATCTTATCATAGATGCCATTGATGATATTCCTGCAAAAGTAGCTTTGGCTCATCTTATAGATTTTAAAAAACAAATTTTTATCTCCTCAACAGGTGGAGCTAGAAAGCTTGATCCAACACGCATTAAAACTACAAGTATTTTTAAAACTCACGGCGATGCTTTAGCGAAAAAATTTCGTTACGAGCTTAGAAAATCAGGTTTTAAAGGAAATTTTGATGTGGTTTTTTCAGATGAGGAAGCGCATTGTAAAGATCTTGGATCTTTCATGGGTGTGACTGCATCTTTTGGTTTAGCTTTAGCAAGTTTAGCATTAAGAAAAGTTCTTGCTAGATAAGATTGAAATTTAAATATTTATCTTAGATAAATGAATTTATCTAAGATAGAAAAAATTACAAAAATAGTTAGATATTAGAAAATAGCTCCGTGTTTTTCATAATTTGTTATTTTTGTAGCAGTGTTATTTTCATCTACAAAGACAACTTTTGGTTTAAATGTTTTTGCTTCTTCTTCGTTAAAATCAGCATAAGACATAATGATCACTTTATCTCCTACTTCAGCAAGACGAGCTGCAGCGCCATTTAAGCATACAACCCCTTCTTCTTGTGTAGCGATGGTGTAGGTTTCAAATCTAGCGCCATTATTGACATTGACTACTTGAACTTTTTCGTATTCTAAAATTCCACTCGCTTGCAATAATTTTTCATCTATGCTTATGCTTCCTACATAATCAAGCCTAGCTTCTGTTACGTTTGCACGGTGTATTTTTGATTTGAGTAAAGTAATGTTCATTTTAATCCTTGTACTAAAAAATTATCAATGAGTCTTGTTTTTCCAACAAAAGCAGCCACTGCTCCTAAAACATTATCGGCGATATTTTTAATATTTTCCATAGTGTTAAAATCAACTAATTCTATATAATCGATTTTGATTAATTTTTCTTTTTCTAAAATATCTTTCATAGCTTGGATAATTTTGGAAGTATCTTTTTCTCCTTCTTGGACTAATTTTTCAGCTAAAAAAATGCTTTGAGATATAGCTAGTGACGCTTTTCTTTCTTCTTCGCTAAGATATACATTTCTAGAGCTTTTAGCTAAGCCATCTTCTTCTCTAATGATAGGACAAATTTGAATTTTTAAATCAAAATTTAAATCATCAACCATATGTCTAACGACTACGCATTGCTGCGCGTCTTTTTGC
This sequence comes from Campylobacter sp. CFSAN093260, assembly GCF_012890095.1. NCBI lineage: Bacteria > Pseudomonadati > Campylobacterota > Epsilonproteobacteria > Campylobacterales > Campylobacteraceae > Campylobacter > Campylobacter sp. CFSAN093260. The sequence continues at coordinate 272,565 of NZ_CP040618.1, forward strand.
CCCATATAGACTATATCAGGGTTTAGGATATTAAAAAATTTAGCCAAAACTGTGCAAACGCCTCTAAAATGCCCCAGTCTTTTAGCTCCACAAAGCTTATCCGTGATCGTGTTCATATCCACATAGGTGCTAAAATTCTTAAGATACATTTGAGCTGCATCGGGGATAAAAACCATATCAACGCCATTATCTTGACACATTTTAATGTCGCGTTCTAAATCTCTTGGATAACTAGAAAAATCTTCATTAGGGCCAAATTGCATAGGATTTACAAAGATACTTACTATGACTTTATCTTGTGTTTTGGCATTTTTGACTAAACTTAAATGCCCATCGTGTAAAAAGCCCATGGTTGGAACATAGCCTATGCTAAGGTTATGTGATTTCCAATTTTTTACAATTTGTTTTACTTCTTTGATAGAAGTAATGACTTCCATATTTGTATCCTTAGTATAATTTATCTAATAATTCATCATCTAAATAATCAAAGCTGTGCTCTTCGGAAGGAAAAATACCGCTTTTAACTTCATCTCTATATTTTTCAACTCCTACTTGAGGGTCAATTTTATCAAAATGCTTTACAAATTTTGCTTTAAAATCTTTATTTAAACCTAAAAGATCATGATAAACTAAAACTTGTCCATCGCAGTATTTACCTGAACCTATGCCGATTGTTGGAATTTCTAAAATAGAGCTTATTTTTTGTGCTAATTTTACAGGTACGCATTCTAAAACCAACATACAAGCACCCGCATCTTGCACAGCTTTTGCATCATCTATGATTTTTTGAGCCGATTGTAAATCTTTACCTTGAACTCTATATCCACCTAGCATATTTACAGCTTGTGGGGTTAGTCCTAGGTGAGCAACGACGGGTATTCCTGATTGGGAAATTAATTTAATCTTGCTTGCGATTTCTATACCCCCTTCCACTTTTACCCCATTTGCATGGCTTTCTTTGATAAATCTTGAGGCATTTAAGATAGCGTCACGATCCGAGCTTTGATAAGACATGAAAGGCATATCCGCAAGTACGAAAGACTTTTTAGCTCCGCGAGAAACAGCTTTGGTAAAGATCAACATTTCATCCATGGTCACACTTAAAGTATCTTGCATGCCAAGCACTGTCATAGCTAATGAATCTCCAACCAATATGATATCTATATCGCAATTATCTAGAATTTTTGCACTATGGTAGTCATAGGCACTTACCATGGTTATTTTTTCATTTTTACCTTTTTTTTCCAAAAAACTAAGAATACTTTTTCTCATTTAAAATACCTCGTTTAGCTATAAAATAATAAGCAAAAAACTAGCATATAATTTTTCATAAATAGTAAATGAATGATAAAGTAAGTTATATTTAATCGATGGATTGCTTTAATGGTTACAATTTTAGAAAATTTCAGTTCATGTTAAAGGATATTTAAAGAAAATAAAGCTTTAAAAAGTATTTTGTTTAAAATTATTTAAATAGAAAGATATTTTATGAAAAAAATAACTTTATTTTTACTTTTCTTAAATTTAGTGTTTGGGCAAGATAAGATATTAAATAATTGGTTTAAAGAGTATAATACAAGCGGCACTTTTGTTTTTTATGATGGAAAAACTTGGGCGAGTAACGACTTTTCAAGGGCTATGGAGACTTTCTCTCCCGCTTCCACTTTTAAAATTTTTAATGCTCTAATTGCACTTGATAGTGGTGTGATAAAAACTAAAAAAGAAATTTTTTATCACTATAGAGGTGAAAAAGTATTTTTATCTTCTTGGGCGCAAGATATGAATTTAAGTTCAGCTATAAAATATTCTAATGTTCTTGCTTTTAAAGAAGTGGCAAGAAGAATTGGTATCAAAACTATGCAAGAATATTTAAACAAGCTTCATTATGGTAATGCTAAAATTTCCAAGATCGATACTTTTTGGCTTGACAACTCACTAAAAATAAGCGCTAAAGAACAAGCAATTTTGCTTTTTAGACTTTCACAAAATAGCTTACCTTTTTCTCAAGAAGCAATGAATAGTGTTAAGGAAATGATTTATTTAAAAAATATGGAAAATTTAGAGCTTTTTGGAAAAACAGGTTTTAATGATGAGCAAAAAATTGCTTGGATTGTAGGTTTTGTGTATTTAAAAGATGAAAATAAATATAAGGCTTTCGCGCTAAATTTAGATATTGATAAATTTGAAGATTTATATAAAAGAGAAAAAATTTTAGAAAAATATTTAGATGAACTTGTAAAAAAAAGTTAAAAATGATGGCTAGTGAGTATTTCGTAAAATGCAAAAATACTTAATTGTATGATTTGCGTACACTTAAAGTACTCATTAAAAAATTAAATTTTTTGCTCTTATTTATCAAGTTTTCCTACGATGATAGGGTTAAAGGCTTTTATGGATAGCAAAAGCGTATCGCCGATTTTTACATCTTTATAAGATTTTAAAAATTCCTCTTCGCTAAGTGTGATTTTAACGATATCTTGATTTAAAAGCAAAGTAAAAATAACTAAAATATCACTTTTTTTCATCTCAAGCAAAGTCGCGCTCAAGCGCAATTTCGCACTTAAATTTGATGAGGTAAAAAATTCATTTGTTCTTGCATCTTTGATGATTTTTCCATCACTAAGCTCTAAAATTCTATGGCTCAATTTGTAAATTTCAGCCAAATCGTGACTTACTAATAAAGTCGTGATTTTAAAATGTTGTAAAATTTTCACAAGCTCATCTTGTAAAAAAGATCGCATTTTAAAGTCCAATGCACTCAAAGGCTCATCTAAAAGTAAAATTTGTGGCTCTCTTGCTAAAGCCCTTGCTAAAGCCACTCTTTGTGCTTGTCCGCCACTTAAATTTTTGGGATAAATTTTGGCTAAATTTTCCAAATTCATTAAGCTTAAAAGCTCTTCTGCTTTTTGTTTTGAAGTCGCAGCATAAGAAATGTTTTCTTTTACGCTCATATTTGGAAAAAGAGCGTAATTTTGAAAAACAAAGCCGATTTTTCTTTTTTGTATGGCTAAATTGACATTTTTTTGGGTATCAAACCAAAGCTCATCTCCTACTTCTATGCGTCCAAATTCAGGTTTTATAAGTCCTGCAATGATTTTAAGTAGAGTTGTTTTTCCCGCACCGCTTTCCCCAAAAATAGCAGTGATTTCATTTGCTTTTAAGCAAGTGTTTAATTCTAGTTGCTTCTTGCCTTTTGCTGTGTTGATGGGAAGTTTTATATCGATTTTTATCATAAAAGTGGCCTATAGAGCGATTTTTTTATTTACAAAATAAAGACTTAAGAGTATGGTAAAAGAAATCGCAAATAAAGTAAAAGCGTATTGATGTGCTAAAGTATAGTTTAAAACTTCAAGCTCATCATAAATAGCAATACTTGCGACCAAAGTTTCACCTTTTTTATGTCCACCTATCATCATCACCACTCCAAATTCACCGATAGTGTGTGCAAAACTCATCGCACAAGCGCTAAAAATCCCTACTTTAGAATTGGGCAAAATTACTCTAAAAAGTGTGTAAATTTTACCCTTTCCTAGAGTATAAGAAGCATCAAGTAGGTTTTGATTGATCGATGAAAAAGCACTTTGTAAAGGATTTACCATAAAGGGCAGGGAAAAAATCAAAGAAGCAAAAACCAAACCTTCAAAGCTAAAAACCAAAGAAAGATTAAAATATTCTTTTAAAAATTGTCCTAAAAAGCTGTTTTGTGAAAAGCTTATGAGTAGATAAAAGCCCAAAACACTTGGAGGTAAAACCAAAGGCAAGGCTACAAAGGTTTGTACCAAACTTTTAAAAGGAAATTTCACAAAGCTTAAAAGATAGGCTAAAAATACTCCGATGAAAAAGAGCATAAAGGTGGTGATAAATGCAAGTTTAAAGGTAAGATAAAGGGTTTGTAAAAAATCATTATCCATAAACAGCCTTTAAAATGATATCGTTTTCCTTGACAAAGCAAAGCCATTCTTGTCCTTCTTCGAGCTTAAGCTCTAAGGCTTTTTCTTTAGCGATAATGCTAGAAATTTCACCACCCTCAAAATCAAAAAAGATATGATATAGAATTTTGCCCTTTTTAATACTTTTAATCCTTGCTAGAAATGAATTTTCCACACTTAAAATAGAATGAGGCAAGGCAAAGCCAAGTTCGTGTTCTTTAAAAAGCACTTGAATTTTTGTACCTATTTTAAGATCTTGCAAAGAATGAAGATCAAGCATTAAAACTTTAAAAATATGCTCTTTAATACTGATCTTAACGATGACAATCTCACCCTCATTTAAAAGCTCTATAATCTTGCCATTTAAGATATTCAAGGTGTGTCAAATCCGTATTTTTTAAAGATTTCTTTTGCTTTTTGTGAGCTGATAAAATCGCTAAATTCAAAGGCTAATTTTTTATCTTTAGCGTATCTTGTGATGACATAGCTTTGTTTTAAAGGGGTGAAGTATTTTTGATCGATTAAAATAGCTTTGCCCTTAGGATGATTGATAGAAGATACTAAAGAATAAGCCACAATACCCAAATCCGCATTATTGCTATCGACATGTAAAACGGGCACGGAGATATTTTCACCTAAAACAATTTTATCTTCAAAGAGTTTGTCTAAATTTAAATTTTCAAGCACTTCTTTAGCAGCTACTCCATAAGGAGCAACCTTTGGATTTGCAAGGCTTAGGTGATGAATTTTATTTGCTTTATCTTTTAGCTTTTCTATCCCACCTTCAAGTAAGCTTTCATCTAAGCTATATAGGGCTAAGATACCTAAAACATAAACTTTTGGTTTATCTAAAGCGTTTTGATCCTCATAAATTGCTTGCGCGTATTTTGTATCGGCTGAAAAAAATAGATCAAATTCCCGCCCTTGTTTCAAAAGTTGATAATACTTTCCTGAAGCGCCAAAAACAAGATCTATATTGTCATTAGGGTGTGATTTTAAAAATTCATTTTTGACCTCTTCCATAGCTTTTGAAGCCGAAGAAGCTACGAAAACACTTAAATTTTGCGCATTTAAATTTAAAGATAAAAACAACACTATAAAACATAACACGAGCTTTTTCATTGCACTTTCCTTTGTCGATAATCTTGATTTTTTATATTATAACATAAGAAATTTTATTTTGTATCTTTTTTGCATAAAATAAAAATAGGATGATAAGTGAGTTTATTTTGAAATTTTTCTTCAAATTCTTTTAAGAATTGCTTGTTTAAGCGATAAAATCCCAAAGAATTTACTCCGCTTAATTTTAAATGTCTAAAAACTTCTAAAGCGTTTTGAAATTCCAAATTTACAATTTCTTCTGTGATTTTAATATCGGAAAAATAGGGTTTGAAAATTTGTTCAAGTTCTTTTGTGCTAAAATATTTTAAACCCAAGCTTGTGCTTTGTTTGATCTCTTTTAAATTCATTTCTCCAAAAGTAGAAAGAAGTAAAATTCCTTTTTTATTTAGCATATTTGCTAGCGTGGGCAAAACCTGCTTTAAATCAAGCCATTGCAAACTTGCATTAGAAGTGATAAGATCAAATTTTTGCTTGCTTAAATTCTGTGTAGCTAGGGTATTCATATCAAAAATTTCTACATTAAGATTATCAGGATAATCCAAAATATCATTTTTTAAATATTCATCAAAAGTGATAATTTTTGAAAGTTTGTCGCTAAATTCGCCCCTGCCACAACCAAATTCAAACACTTTTTTAAAATGCGAAATTTCTAAATTTTTTAAAATTTCACAAAGTTTTAAGCCCATTAAATCTTGCACTTTTGCGTGTTTTTGATAATCTTTTGCTTTTAAAAAATTCAAATTTCATCCCAAGTTTTAAAATGAAAAAAAGCAAAATGCGGCTCATCTAAAAAAATAAGCTTTGAAAAAGTATTTTTTAAAGCATTTTGAGGAAAAATTTCATCATGATTGCTTGAGCAAATTTTATCCCAAATAAAGCTTTCGTTACGCTCTTTTAAGGCAAATTCGAAAAGTTTTTCAAGCTCGGTTTTTAAATCTTTTTCATCTTTAAAGATAAAATCTTTTGCTTCATTTTCGCGCTCTTTAAATAAAGATTTTTTAAAAGCTGTAAGATCAAATTTTTTAATTTGCTTAGCAAAAATTGCAGGATGAATTCCTTTTAATTTATCTATACCAAAAGGAGTACCATTGATAGCTATTTTTTGCGAAAACTCTATATTTTTTAAAACTCTACTTGCCACGCAAACTCCCATAGAAAAAGCTATGAGAGTGATTTTAGAAAAAGAGTTTAAATCAAATTTAAAGTCTAAATTTTCATAATCATAAACCAAAACTACATTTTTATCGCTTTTTAAATGTGCAAAATGGCTAGGATGTGAAGCAAAACCGCCAAATACTAAGATAAGTTCTTGTGAGTTTTCATTTTGAATTAAATTGCTTATTTTCATAAAAGTTCTACCACTTTCTTTAAATCTTCTTTACTAAGTCCTGCATGCAAAGAAAAACGAATTCTAGCTGTATTTTTAGGCACCGTAGGTTCTTTTATAGCGGGTGCAAAAATGCCATTTGTTTCAAGTTTTTTTGCTAATTCTATAGTCTTTTGATTTTCTCCCAAAACCAAGGAGATGATGTAAGCATCGCCTAAAATTTGATGATTTTTTTCTATGAGTTGATTTTTAAAAAAGTTGCCTATGATTTGTAATTTTTCTCTTTTTTCTTTTAGCTCGCTCATTTTTTCAAAAATAAATTTTGTCCAAGCTATATTGATAGGAGGCAGCGCTGTAGAATAAATAAAAGCTCTAGCTTTGTTGATAAAAAAGCTTTTATAAAGATTATTACAAATCATGCAAGCACCCATAGAAGCAAGAGCCTTGCCAAAGGTAAAAACTATAAAATCAACCTTTTCTTCCAAATTTAAAGCTTTAACAAGTCCCAAGCCCTCCTCATCAAAGCAACCCACGCTGTGCGCTTCATCGATATAAAGTTTGATTTTAGGGTATTTTTCTTTAAAGGCGATGAGTGTATTAAAATCAGAAAAATCACCATCCATGCTAAATAATGCTTCGCTTAAAATGATGATATTTTCATAATGATCATAATGTTTTTGAATTAAATTTTCTAAATGATTCATATCGTTATGATGAAAGCGAAAAAATTTTGCTCCGCCAAGTTTTAGTCCATCAATCATACTTGCATGGATGAATTTATCTGCTAAAAAAAGTGTATTTGGAATGCTCGCAAGTGCAGCTATACAAGAGATATTAAGATGATAACCGCTGTTAAAATGTAAGATTTCTTTTTCTTTAAATTTGGATTTTAAAAAGCTTTCTAATTCCTCATAAATTGTAAAATTTCCACTCAAGCTCCTTGAACTTGAGCTTGAAAAAAATAAGTCTTGTTCTTTGACATTATCTAAAAATTCATCTTTTAAAGATTTGCAAGAGCTTAAATTTAAATAATCATTCCCCGCTAAATTTAAAAGCTTTTTACCCTCTTTAAAAACAAAATTTCCTTCATGTTTGAGGCTTGTAAGTTTTCTAAGATTGTGATTTTTTTCAAGGGCTTCTAAGATATTTTCAAGGCTCATTTTTTTCCTGTAAATTTAAAAATTTAAAGTATTATTTTGCCAAAATATTTTTAAAAAAGAAGTTATAATGCAAAATCAAATCTTAAAAAATCTCGATTTAAAACACATTTGGCACCCTTGCACACAAATGAAAGATCACGAAACCCTACCTTTAATTCCTATAAAAAAAGCAAAAGGTGTATGGCTTTATGATTTTGATGATAAAGCTTATATGGATTGTGTGAGTTCTTGGTGGGTCAATCTTTTTGGTCATTGTAATGAAAAAATCACAAATGCCATTAAAAAACAAGTTGATAAGCTAGAGCATGTGATCTTAGCAGGCTTTACACATGAGCCCATCATCAAGCTTTCTGCAAGACTTTGCGAAAAAGTAGGCAGGAATTTTAATAAATGTTTTTATGCAGATAATGGCTCAAGTGCTATTGAAGTAGCACTTAAGATGAGTTTTCATTATCATTTAAATAAGGGAGTGAAAAAAAGTAAATTTTTATCTTTAAGCAATTCTTATCATGGTGAAACCTTAGGAGCCTTAAGTGTGGGTGATGTAGCGCTTTATAAAGATACTTACAAAGCCTTGCTTTTAGAGTGTTTAAGCACGCCTGTGCCACAAGGCAAAGACTACACTAAAGAGCTTGAAATTTTAAAAGATATTTTAGAAAAAAATGCAAGTGAAATTTGTGCTTTTATACTTGAACCCTTGGTGCAATGTGCAGGAAATATGCATATGTATGAAGCAGGGTTTATTGATGAGGCCATAAAGCTTTGCCATAAATTTGGAGTGCAAGTGATTTTTGATGAAATTGCAGTGGGCTTTGGACGCACAGGAACTTTGTTTGCCTTACATCAATGCAAACAAAGCCCTGATTTTATCTGCCTTTCAAAAGGGATAACGGGTGGATTTATGCCACTTTCTGTAGTGCTTACAAGAGATGAAATTTATAATGCTTTTTATGATACTTATGAAAGCCAAAAGGCTTTTTTACATTCTCATAGCTATACGGGAAATACCTTAGCTTGCGCGGCAGCAAATGCGGTTTTAGATATCTTTGAGGATGAAAATATTTTAGTAAAAAATCAAATTTTAAGCGAGTTTATCAAAAAAGAATTTTCAAGACTTGAAAAATTTGACTTTTTGGGTAATTTTAGAACTTGCGGGATGATCAGTGCTTTTGATATTTTAAGCACCAAGTATAAACGCGTAGGACTTTTTGTATTTCAAAAAGCTTTAGAAAAAGGTTTGCTTTTAAGACCTTTAGCAAATACGATTTATTTTATGCCTCCTTACATCATCACAAAAGAACAAATCGTTTATGTACTAGAGAGTTTAGAGCAGATTTTTAAGGAATTTTAATTATAATAAAATTATTAATAATAAAAAAAGGAATTAATAATGTTTCCTAATATACTTATTCAAATTCGAGAATTTTTATTAAAAAATAAAGCTCAATTAAAGCAATATTCAAGAGATGGAAGGATAAATTCTGCTTTTAATGAAGATGAGATAACAAATATTATATATGATAATTTTAGTATTAATTTGCCAAACGCTAGAGATTGGTTTGATTTTAGTTTTGAAGAAAGTGGTAAATTTTATCCTGTAAATATAAAAATTACAACAACGCGTACTATAGATAATTTAAATTGCAAACTAGGAATATATTACGCTTTAACTGGTGATATTCCTAGTTTTAATAATGGAATAAATTGGGATCAATACTTTTGTAATTTAAAAACAAATTTGAAAGAAAATTCAAAGGATTATTATTTTTTAATTATAAATAAAAATGATGTCCAAGATATATTTATAGCCTCACTTAAGAGTCTTGAAAAAATATCACCTAATGGCAATAATCTACCCTTTCAAGCAAAATGGAATGAAAACAGACATCCTGTACAAAGAGAATTTAAAGAAGCTAAAGATTTTATAATAAAATGTTTTGCTGATTCTTTAAAACTTAGAGCTGATGCATATTTTTATTTTAAAAGATACTTTAATGAATACTTTTAATGTGAAAGAACTAGGGCAAGTTTTTACTCCACAATATATAGTAAGCGATATGATGAATCTAATTCAAAACAATGGAAGATTTTTAGAGCCAAGTTGTGGAGATGGAGCCTTTTTTAAAAATTTACCTAGTAACAAAGTAGGTATAGAAATAGATAAAAATGTCATAAATGATGAACAAATTTTAAATATAGACTTTTTTAACTATCCATTGAATGAAAAATTTGACACTATAGTAGGAAATCCACCTTATGTAAAATATCAAGATATAAAAATTGAGACAAAAATTTTATTAAAAATTTACAATCAAATATTTGATGAAAGAAGTAATTTATACCTATTTTTTATTTATAAGTGTATTTTACATTTAAAAGACAAAGGGGAATTAATTTTTATCACCCCTAGGGATTTTTTAAAAAGCACTTCTAGCATAAAATTGAATAATTTTTTATTTTCACAAGGAAGTATAACTGATTTCATAGATTTGGGCGATAAAAAAATTTTCAAAAGTGCACAGCCAAATTGTGCCATATGGAGATTTGAAAAAGGAAATTTTAAAAGAAACACAAATTGTTTAAAAGAATTTAATTGTATAAATGGACAAATATTATTTACCAAAACTCATTATTTTATACCATTTTCGAAATTATTTTTTGTAAAAGTAGGAGCTGTAAGTGGAGCTGATCAAATTTTTACAAATGAAAAATTTGGAAATATGGAGTTTGTTTGTTCATCAACAAAAAAAACAAAAAAAACAAAAAAAATGATTTATGGTATATATGGAAAAACTTGTAAGTATTTAATACAGAATAAAGAAATACTATTGACAAGAAAAATTAAAAAATTTAATGAAAATAATTGGTGGCAATGGGGTAGAGATTATTATAAAAGTGATTTAGAGAGAATTTATGTCAATACAAAAACAAGAAATAAAAATCCATTTTTTATAAATGATTGCAAAGCTTATGATGGTTCAATTTTAGCTATTTTCCCAAAATTTAAATGTGATAAAAAGCTTTTACAAGAAATATGCGATAAGTTAAATGAAATTGACTGGGAGGAACTCGGATTTGTTTGTGATGGAAGATTTTTATTTTCCCAAAGGAGTTTAGAAAATTGCCTTCTTAACGAAAATTTCAAAGATTTTTTAAAATTTTCTTAATACCATAGCAAACCCTATCATCAAATTCTATGATAGGAATTTTTGTGTATTTGCTTATAAAATCCTTGCTAAAATGATCTTCACTTTTTAGCACTAAGGCAAGGATTTTTATATCTCTTTGTTTTAAAATTTCTATGCTTAAAAGTGTATGATTGATGCTTCCTAAATAAGTCCTAGCCACCAAAATAGTAGGATATTTAAACTTGCTTATATAATCAATCATAGTTTTTTCATCATCTATAGGAGAAAAAAGTCCCCCAGCTAACTCAATGATGAGTTTATTACTTTGTGGAATTTGTATATCAAAAGCTTTATAGCTTAAATTTTCTAAAATCCTACCTTTGTGTGGTGAAGCAGGAGTTTGTAAAAAAACACCCTCTTTAAAAACCTTTGTTTTTGGGCTAAATTTTGCAATAAATTCGCTATCTGTTGGAGTCCCTGCTTGAATGAGTTTAAAATAGTCAAAACCCAATTTTTTGCAAATTCTAGCACTTAAATAAGTCTTACCAACACCTGTATCTATACCACTAATATATATTTTCATTATTTAAACCTAAGAAAGAAATTTTAAACCCACTGTACAAGCAATAATCACAGCGATTAAAAAAAGTTTTAAAAAACTTTTACTTTCTTTATAAAAAAGTACTCCTATCATTACCCCACCAGCAGTTCCAGCTCCTGTCCATATAGCATAAGCAACACTCATAGCGATATTTTGCATACTTAAGCTTAAAAAAGTAAAAGAAAATCCAAAACACACAATCAAAGCCAAAAGGTAAAGCTTGTTTTTAGTGCTTACAAGTTCTTTCATGATCACCACACCAAAAATTTCACAAGCAGTAGCTAAAAACAAATAAAACCATTCCATAACTAAGCTTCCTTGCTTACCCATTTAAGGGCTATAATGCTTAAAAGTAAAATCGCTATAAGCACAAGTTTAATTATAGAAACAGCCTCATTAAAAATAAACATTTCATTTAAAACCACTCCTATAGTGCCAATGCCTACAAAAACACTATAAGTAATGCTTACTTCAAGTCTTTCACAAGCTTTTAAAAAACAAGTAAAAGAAATACAAACCCCAATGGCTGTTAAAATATAGTGCCAAATTTCTGTAGAATACTTAAGTCCACTTACCCAAAAACATTCTATAATCCCGCCTAAGATTATTAAAAACCAAGCTATATTGATATTGAATTTTTCATTCACATGAAGCCTTAAATTAACATAATTTATAAAACAAATTATATCTTAAAGAAATTAAAAGAAGCTATAAATTTACTTTTCCATAAGCCAAAATTAGATATAATCAAAGCTCATTTTTTAAGAAAGGACAAAAGATGTTAGAAGGTATCGTTAGAGAGAGTATCGGTAGAAAAGCTGCTAAAGCTTTAAAAAGAGATGGTTATCTAATCGCAAACATCTATGGAAAAGGATTAGAAAACATCAATGCCGCTTTTAAAGTAAATGAGTTTATTAAGGAAGTTCGTAAAAAAACTACTTTAATTTTTGATGTAAAAGTAGGTTCTCAAACTTTAAGCGTTGTAGTTGTGGATTATCAAAAAGATCCTGTAACTGCAGAACTTAAACATGTGGATTTAAAAGTTGCACAAAAAGGTGTGATTTCTAAATACATGGTTCCAGTTAAAATCACAGGAACAGCTATAGGTCTTAAAAATAAAGGTGTTTTAATCCAATCAAAAAGAAGATTAAAAGTAAAATGTGCAGCTGAAAATTTACCAAATTTTTTCGAACTTGATGTAAGTAAACTTGATGTGGGTGATGCTTTACTTGTTCGTGATATTGTAGTTCCTGCGGGAGTAACTATGATTGATGCTGATAGAGTAGCGGTTGTAGGTGTAGAAAAAGCTAGATGATTTTAGTCGTAGGGCTTGGCAATATAGGCGTAGAGTATGAAAATACCCGCCATAATGTCGGTTTTATGCTAATTGACTTGCTTTTAAAAGAAAGCAATTTTACAAATCTTACAAACTCTAAATTTAAAGGAGAACTTTTTAAAATAGGTTCTTCTTTACTTCTTCTTAAACCTAGTACTTATATGAATAATTCAGGACTTAGTGTAAAAGCAGTGAATGATTTTTATAAATGCGAAAGAATGATAGTTATCCATGATGATATAGATATAAATTTAGGAGCCTTGCGTTTTAAAAAAGGCGGTTCAAGTGGTGGACATAATGGGCTTAAAAGCATAGATACTTTATGTGGAAATGATTATGAAAGAGTGCGTATAGGAGTGGGAAAGGGTGAAAATGTGATTTCCCATGTTTTAGGTAAATTTAAACCCGAAGAAGAAATAACCTTAAGCAAAGTTTTAGAGCATACAAAAAAAGCTTTGCTTGAGCTTATTGAAAATGATGATTTGTCTGCTATATCATCTAAATACAGCCTAAAGGCTTAAGATGTGGATATTTTTTCGTTTTATTTCAGGGATTTATTTAAAAAATTTTTTTATTATATTTTTTTCTTTGCTTGGTTTTTATTGCGGTATTGATTTGCTCTTAAATTTTAAAGATCTACCAAAAGCCGCAAATCTTGATTTGCTTTATGTTATGTTTTTATCTTTTTCGGCAGTGCCTTATGTATTACCCATTTCTTTGATTTTTGCTTTGGTAGTTTCTTTGATTTCTATGATCAGAGCAAATGAATTTGTAAGTCTTTATGCATTAGGACTGAGCAGAAATTATGTTATTTTATTTCCCTTTTTATGGGCTTTATTTTTTTGTTGTATTTATATAGGATTGAATTTTACTTCTTTTGCTTATGCAAATGATTATAAGAGAAATATTTTAAAAAATGGTACTATTATGAATCAAAGTGGAGAAGTGTTTTTGAAATTTAACAATAATTTTGTTTATATTTCAAAGATAAACAATGGACAAAATAGTGCTCAAAATATAAAAATTTTTAATATCAATGATTTAAATTTAAGCTCTTTTGTAAGTGCTAAAAACGCCTATTTTGAAGGTGAAAGTTGGATTTTGCGAGATGGTAATATTACATTATTACCTAAAAATTATGAACTTGCTAATGATGGTTTAAAGATACAAGATTTCTCCGAGCTTAAATCACTTGAGGGTTTTAAACCAAAGATTATAGAAGGGGTTGCTAGTAATAGTGATTATTCAATATCTGACGCACTTGAAAGTTTTGAGCTTTTTAAGGCGCAAAATGTCAATACAGATGCTCTTAAAATCAATCTTTATAAATTTGTTTTTACTCCTTTTTTTGCACCATTTTTAATGCTTATTATGTATTATTTTTTTCCTGTAATAGCAAGATTTTTTAATCTTGCTTTTGTAACTTTTATAGCTTTTGTAGTGACTTTGATGATTTGGGGAGTCTTGTTTTTGCTTACTAGATTAAGCGAAAATAGTGTGATTGCAAGTGAAATTGGCATTGTAGTGCCTATTATAATTTTGGGTTGTTTAAGTGCTTATATGTATTATAAGCATCGATAAATTAAGCTTTGTGTAGTAAAATTATAAAAATTAAAGGTTAAATATGGATTATAAACAATTAAAGCAAGAATTTAATACTCCTTTTTATATTTACAATTTTGATTTCATAAAAGAGCGTTTTTTAAATCTCAAAGAGGCTTTTAAGGCAAGAAAATCTCAAATTTTTTACGCTGTAAAAGCCAATTCAAATTTAAGTTTGTTGCAAATGCTTGCAAATTTAGATAGTGGATTTGATTGTGTAAGTATAGGCGAGGTAAAGCGTGCCTTAAAAGCAGGAGCAAAAGCTTATAAGATTATTTTTAGTGGAGTAGGAAAAACCAAAGAAGAGTTAAGACAAGCTTTAGAATATGATATTTTATATATTAACCTTGAAAGCGAAGCTGAAATGATGCTTTTAGAAAGTGTGGCTAAAGAACTTAATCTAAAGGCAAGAATCAGTATTCGTGTTAATCCAAATGTTGATGCAAAAACTCATCCTTATATTTCTACAGGATTAAATGAAAATAAATTTGGTGTTGAAATTGACATAGCAAGAAAAATGTATCTTTATGCAAAAAATTCATCTTTTTTAGAGCCCGTTGGAGTGCATTTTCATATAGGTTCGCAACTTTTAGATATTTCTCCTATTCATGAAGCAGCAGCCATTGTTGCAAAACTTGCAAGAGAGTTAAAAGCCTTGCAAATTGATCTTAAATTTTTTGATATAGGCGGTGGCTTGGGTGTGGCTTATGAAAAAGATGAGTGCGAACCTGATCTTTATAATTATGCACAAGGTATATTAGCACAACTTCATGGGCTTGATTTAACCATAGGAATGGAGCCTGGAAGGTATTTAGTTGCTAAAAGTGGAGAATTTGTTTGTTCAGTACTTTATGAAAAACAAAATAAAACCAAGCGTTTTGTTGTAGTAGATGGAGCGATGAATGATCTTATACGCCCAAGTTTATACGAGGCTTATCATGAAATAATCTTACCTTATACTCAAGCCCAAGAGAGTTTATGTGATGTTGTAGGTGGAATTTGTGAGAGTGGAGACTTTTTTGCTAAAGCAAGGTCTTTACCTAGCACTCAAAGTGGTGATATAATGGTTATTAAAAATACTGGAGCTTATGGTTTTAGCATGAGTAGTAACTACAATACTCGTAATAAAGTTTGCGAATTAGCCCTTGAAGAAGGACAGGTAAGATTGATCCGTCAAAGAGAAAATTTTGAAAATCAAATCGCTTTAGAAGAGAAATTTTTAAAGGCTTAAAATGTTTTTTTTAGATGTTCAAGGGACTTTAATTTCTGATCATGATAAGAGTTTAATCCATGGCGCTAAAGAATTGATCGATTTTTTAAATGCAAAAAATCTTCCTTATGTTATCATTACTAACAATACAAAAAAACTTGATTTTTTAGAAAAATTACAGCAAAAAGGATTGGCTATAAAAGAAAATGCTTATATTGATCCTTTTAGCGTTTTAAAACACCTTTTAAAACCTTGTAAAGTTGCGGCTTTTGGTGCAGATGAGTTTGTAAAAAGTCTTGAAAATCTTGGTTTTGAACTCGATTTTGTAAATCCTAGTGCTGTGCTTGTAGCTAGTTATGATGATTTTAAATTTAAAGATTTTGCTAGTATGATAGAATTTGCTAGAAGAGAAGTTAGGTTTATAGCTATGCACGAAACTAGCATTTATAAAAAAGATGGTAGGCCTTATCCTGGTGTAGGTAGCATTATGGCTATGCTTAAAAATGCTATTGATTTTGAATACGAGGTTGTGGGTAAGCCTAGCATTGCTTTTTATAAAGAAGCTTTAAATTTGATAAGAAAACAAAATTCAAAAATCGATTTTGAAGATATTAAAATCATTAGTGATGATTTTAGAGGAGACTTGCTTAAGGCAAAAGAACTTGGCATGAAAACCTTGCTGGTTTTAAGCGGAAAGATAAGCGACACAAAAGGGCTTGATACGGATTTGCTTGATGGAGTTTATCCTAGTGTTTTTGAGTTTTTAAAGGAGCTAAAATGCCAAATTTAGAAGAATTTAGAAATAAAATCGATGCGGTTGATGATAAAATTTTAGAACTTTTAAATGAAAGAATGACTTATGTTAAAAGTATAGGCGAGCTTAAACAAAGCAGTGGGGGAGCTATTTATCGTCCTGAGCGTGAAAGAGCCATTATCAATCGTTTAAAAAATGCAAATTTAGGACTTTTAGATCAAAATGCCATAGAGGCAATTTATCAAGAAATTTTTGCAGTTTCAAGAAATTTAGAAATGCCTCAAACTATAGCTTATTTAGGGCCTGAGGGAACTTATACTCATCAAGCAGCAAGAAGTCGTTTTGGTGCGATGAGTCGTTATATAGCCTTGGCTAATATCGAAGATGTTTTTAAAGAGTTAAGCAACAAAGAAGCAAAATACGGTGTTGTGCCTATAGAAAATAATACCGAAGGTGCAGTAGGTATTACTTTAGATTGTCTAGGTAAGTATAATGAGCTTAAAATTTTTGGTGAAATTTATATGGATATTCATCATTCTTTTGTGGGAATTAATGAAAATTTAAAAGAAATCAAACGCATTTATTCGCATCCGCAAGGTTATAATCAATGTCGTAAATTTTTAGAAAGTCATGAACTTAGCGCTATAGAATTTATTCCTTCAAAATCTACGGCTAATGCGGCTTATTTAGCTTCGCAAGATAAATATGCGGCAGCAATTTGCTCTAAAATAGCGGCTAAGCTTTATAATGTGCCTGTGCTTTTTGATAAAATAGAAGATAATGCAGCCAATAAAACAAGATTTTTAATTTTAAGCGATATTAAAAATCCTAAAATGCCAAATTGTAAAACTTCTATTTTAGCACACACAGCACATAAACCTGGTGGGCTTAGCTTTTTATTAGAGCAGTTTAAAAAAGAAAATATCAATCTTACTAAGCTTGAATCTCGTCCTGTAAAATCAAAAGAATTTTTACACAGTTTTTACATAGATTTTGAAGGGCATATTGATGATGAAAATGTAAAAAAAGCTTTAAAAGATATACAAGAGATTGTTTGGCTTGGATCTTATTTATCAGGAGAAAAAGATGAAATTTAATGAATTTTTAAATCATTTAAGCAATTATGAACCCGGAAAAGATATAGAAGTTATTGCCAAAGAATATGGCGTTAAAGAAGTGATAAAATTAGCAAGTAATGAAAATCCTTTTGGTACGCCACCAAAAGCCATAGAATGCTTAAGACAAAATGCAAACAAAGCTCATCTTTACCCTGATGATAGTATGATAGAACTTAAAAGCACATTGGCTCAAAAATACAAAGTTCAAAATGAAAATATCATCATCGGTGCAGGTAGTGATCAAGTGATTGAATTTGCTATACATGCTAAGTTAAATTCTAAAAATGCTTTTTTACAAGCTGGAGTTACCTTTGCTATGTATGAAATTTATGCCAAACAATGCGGTGCAAAGTGTTATAAAACTCAAAGCATTACTCATGATTTAAATGAGTTTAAAAAGCTTTATGAAGCACACAAAGATGAAATTAAACTCATTTTCTTATGCTTGCCAAATAATCCTTTAGGCGAGTGTTTGGATGCAAGTGAAGTGACCAAGTTTATTAAAGGTGTGGATGAGGATTGTTTAGTTGTGATTGATGCAGCTTATAATGAATTTGCAAGTTTTAAAGATAGCAAAAAACATTTAGAACCTTGTGAATTGATTAAAGAATTTGACAATGTACTTTATTTGGGAACTTTTTCTAAACTTTATGGATTAGGAGGCTTACGCATTGGTTATGGTATAGCTAATGCTAATATTATTAGTGCATTTTACAAGCTTCGTGCTCCTTTTAATGTGAGCAATCTTGCTTTAAAAGCAGCAGTTGCAGCAATAAATGATGATGAATTTGCTAAAAAAACTTTAGAGAATAATTTTTCTCAAATGGAGCTTTATAAAGAATTTGCTAAAAAACATAATATCAAAATCATTGATAGTTATACAAATTTCATCACTTATTTTTTTAATGAAAAAAATAGTACAGATTTGTCTGAAAAATTGCTTAAAAAGGGTATAATAATAAGAAATTTAAAAAGCTATGGTTTAAATGCTATACGCATTACTATAGGAACATCTTATGAAAATGAAAAATTTTTTACAGAATTTGATAAGATTTTAAGATAGATAAATCAAATAAAAATATGTAAAATTCGCTAAACTAAGGGATGAGAATTAATGGATTTTAAAAATATGCTTCATCAAATTGGGCAACTTTATCAAAATTTAACTCGCAAGCAGCGTATAGTGATTGCTGCATCTATTGTAGTAGTGGTTGGGTTTTTGGTTTTTTTAGCTTTATTTCGTGGAAGTGGTAGTAATGCAAATAATGGATATGCAGTTTTAGTTGAAAATGTAAGCCCAAGTTCTTCTGCTGCAATTGTAGCTAAACTTGAACAAAATAATATTCCCTATAAATTAGAAAGTGAAAATAAAATTTTAGTTCCACAAGATCAGGTTTATCGTCAAAGAATGTTTATTGCAAGCGAAGGTCTTATAAAAGATAGTCGCGTGGGTTTTGAAGCTTTTGATACTCAGGCTTTTGGAGCTACAAATGAAGAGCAAAAGGTAAAATACCAAAGAGCCATAGAAGGTGAACTTGCAAGAACTATTGAGACTTTAGAACCTATTCGTAGTGCTGTTGTACATATAGCATTTCCTAAAGATAGTGTTTTTACTGAAAGGCAAATTCCGCCTACAGCTTCAGTTGTTGTTAATGTTCGCGAAGGCTTAAAGCTTACTAGAAAACAAATTGATGGTATAAAAAATATTGTTTCAGCGGCAGTTCCAAAACTTACTAAAGAAAATGTTAAGATTAGTGATCAAAGTGGCGTGCCTTTAGATGAGCAAGAAGCATATGAAGATGACTTGGTTCGTGCGCAAATTAAATTTAAAAGTGATCAAGAAAAAGCTTTAGAAGATAAGATTATAGAAAATTTAGCTCCTTTTGCAGGTGGTATGGATAAAGTAAAAGTGAGTGTAAATATAGATTTTGATTTTTCCAAGCAAGAATCTCAAAGTGAAATTTATGATCCAAATCCTATAGTGCGTAGTGAGCAAACTTTAAACGAGGAAAGAACAGGTAGAAAAGATCCAGAAATTCAGGGTGTTCCAGGTGCTGTTTCTAATATAGGTCCTGTTGAAGGACTTGACAATAAAGGTCAAATTGACACTTATAAAAAAAATCAAGTTACTACAAACAATGAACTTTCTAAAACTATCACAAATACAAAAAAACAATTTGCAACAGTTTTACGCACTTCAGCAGCTGTCACTATAGATGGAAAATATCAAGATGTGGTTGATGAAAATGGGGATGTGAAAAGCGAATATGTTCCATTGACTAAAGAAGAGCTTGCAAGTGTTGAGAGTATAGTTAAAAATACTATTAATTTTAGCGCTACTAGAGGTGATAGTGTTGTAGTGCAAAATTTACCATTTCATCGTGAGTCGATTAGAGTTGAGAGTAAAGTTAAAACTTTTTACAATCGTTTTGTTGAGCCATTTATTCCACCAGTTAAGTATTTTATTGCAGCGATTTTACTTTTTATTTTTTACAAAAAAGTCATTGCTCCATTTACTCAAAAAATGCTTGAAGATGTCGCAGCGCAAGAAGAAATGCAGCAAGGTCCAAATGCTGTTTTAGATGATGCTGAAGATGCTTTGGAGAAATTTAATGCAGCAAGGAAAAAAGTTGAAGAACAACTTGGTTTTGGGGATAATTTTAATGAAGATTCTATTCAATATGAGGTTTTACTTGAAAAATTGCGTGGTTTAGTAAGTGATAAAGGCGAGGAAATTGCAGCACTTTTACAAAACTTAATTCAAAATGATAGTGAATTTGGCGAAAAGGATATGTGATGATAAAGCTAAGCGAAGAACAAAAAATGGTCTATGATGATTTATCGATGCCTGAGAAGGTAGCGATATTTCTTATACAACTTGGCGAAGATGCAACAACTTCTGTGTTTTCACATATGGAAATTGATGTAATTACAGAAATTTCACGTTATATTGCTATGGCTAAAAATGTTGATAGATCCGTAGCTACTGCGGTTTTAGAAGAATTTTACACTCTGCTTCAATCAAATCAATATATTAAAAGTGGTGGTTTGGAATATGCTAAAGAAATACTTTTTCGTACTTTTGGGCCAGAGATTGCAAATAAAATTCTTGAAAAACTCACTAAAAGTATGGAGAATAATCAAAATTTTGCTTATTTGGCGCAAATTAAACCACAGCAACTTGCAGACTTTATTACCAAAGAGCACCCACAAACCATCGCTCTTATTTTGGCACACATGGATTCTATTCATGCGGCAGAAACTTTAGAGTATTTTAGCGATGAATTAAGGGCTGAGGTGGTTATAAGAATGGCAAATCTTGGCGATATTTCTCCAAGTATTATTAAAAGAGTTTCTGCAGTGCTAGAAAGCAAGCTTGAAAGTCTTACCTCTTATAAGGTTGAAGTGGGCGGCCCAAGAGCAGTAGCAGAAGTGCTTAATCGTTTGGGTCAAAAAGCAAGCAAATCAACCATTACTTATATTGAACAAAGTGATGAACGCTTAGCAGAGACTATTAAAGAGCTTATGTTTACTTTCGATGATATACAAAAACTTAGCACTCAGGCTATAAGAGAAATTTTAAAAGTAGCCGATAAGCGTGATTTAATGATAGGTTTAAAAGGTGCAAGTGAAGAGTTAAAGCAAAAATTCTTAGCCAATATGTCTACGCGTGCAAGCGAAGCTTTTCTTGAAGAAATGGGTTTTTTGGGTGCTGTGCGTGTTAAAGATGTTGAAGATGCACAAAGAAAAGTTGTTGAAGTGGTGCAAAAACTTGCAGAACAAGGTCTTGTTCAAACAGGCGATGCGGATGAAATGATAGAGTAGGTGAGAGATGGTTAATCGTAGCAATGTAATTTCTGGTGGGGCTTCTGATCAGCATGTTGTTGAAGGATATCGTTTTAAAGTTATTTCAGAATTTGATAATCATACAGGTGAAAAAAAACATACTCAAACTCCAGATGAAGAAAATACTAATATATCTTTAAATGACGAAAAACCAGTCGAAGAAAATCAAGTCATTGCCTCTACACAAGCTGTTATGGAAACTCAAATTCCAACATTTCAACCAAGCTTTGTTGAAGATTTACTTAAAAAAACAGATGAAATGTCAAGCAATATTATTAAACTTCAAATGCAAATAGAAAGCCAAGAGAATGAATTTAATAACCGCTTAAATTCAGAACTTGAAAATGCTAAAGAAAAATTTACCAAAGAGGGTTATGAGAAAGCAAAAGAAGAATTTCAAAAGGAATTGAGTGATTTTAAAGATAAGTATTTAAAAAGTATAGCCAAACTTGATAATGCTTGCGAAAATCTTGAAAATTTCATAGAAAAAAATGAGAAAGAATTAGCAGATACTGCTATAGATATCGCTAAAGAAGTAATCTTAAAAGAACTTGAACTAAATTCAAGTAAGATAGCTTATGCTTTGGCTAAAGATTTAATCGGCGAGCTTAAGGGTGCTAGTGCAATTGAGCTTAAGGTTAATGCAGAGGATTATGAGTATTTAAAAGAGCAATTTGATCAGAATGCTCATATTAAAATAAGTCTTGATGATGCAATTAGCAAAGGAAGTGTTGTTATTATAAGTGACGCAGGCAATATAGAATCCAATCTTAACTCTCGTCTAACTAAAATTAAAAAAATGGTGAATAATGAGTAAAAAATTTGCCCATACTCAAGAAGAGTTAGAAAAGCTAAGTTTAAAAGAATTAGAAAATTTAGCAGCATCTATGCGTGAAAAAATCATACAAGTTGTGAGTAAAAATGGTGGGCATTTAAGTTCAAATTTGGGTGCTGTAGAACTTAGTATAGCAATGCATTTGGTTTTTGATGCAAAAAAAGATCCTTTTATTTTTGATGTGTCGCATCAGTCTTATACACACAAGCTTTTAAGCGGAAAAGAAGAAATATTTGATACTTTAAGACAAATCAATGGTTTAAGTGGTTATACAAAACCTAGCGAGGGAGATTATTTTGTAGCAGGGCATTCTAGCACCTCTATTTCTTTGGCAGTAGGTGCTTGTAAGGCCATTGCTTTAAAAGGTGAAAAGCGTATTCCTGTTGCTTTGATTGGAGATGGTGCTTTAAGTGCGGGTATGGCCTATGAGGCTTTAAATGAATTGGGTGATTCTAAATTTCCTTGCGTAATACTTTTAAATGATAATGAAATGAGTATTTCAAAACCAATTGGAGCAATTTCAAAGTATCTTTCTCAGGCTATGGCAACGCAGTTTTATCAAAGTTTTAAAAAGCGTATTGCTAAAATGTTGGATATATTGCCTGATAGTGCTACTTATATGGCCAAGCGTTTTGAAGAGAGTTTTAAACTTATTACTCCTGGGCTTTTGTTTGAAGAATTAGGGCTTGAATATATAGGGCCTATTGATGGACATAATTTAGGTGAAATTATTTCTGCATTAAAACAAGCAAAAGCTATGCAAAAGCCTTGTGTGATACATACTCAAACCATAAAGGGTAAAGGCTATGCTTTAGCCGAAGGAAAACATGCTAAATGGCACGGGGTGGGAGCTTTTGATATAGATAGTGGAGAGAGTGTTAAAAAAAGTGATACTAAAAAATCTGCTACTGAAATTTTTTCTAAGAATTTGCTTGATTTAGCCTCAAAATATGAAAATATTGTTGGGGTTACGGCGGCTATGCCAAGTGGAACAGGTCTTGATAAGCTTATAGAAAAATATCCAAACCGTTTTTGGGATGTGGCTATTGCAGAACAGCATGCAGTAACTTCTATGGCCGCTATGGCAAAAGAAGGATTTAAACCTTTTATTGCAATATATAGCACTTTTTTGCAGCGTGCTTATGATCAAGTGATCCATGATTGTGCGATTATGAATTTAAATGTGGTTTTTGCTATGGATAGGGCAGGGATAGTAGGCGAAGATGGGGAAACGCATCAAGGTGTTTTTGATCTTAGTTTTTTAGCTCCTTTGCCAAATTTCACTCTTTTAGCTCCAAGAGATGAACAAATGATGCAAAATATAATGGAGTATGCTTATTTACATCAAGGACCTATTGCTTTTCGTTATCCTAGAGGGAGTTTTATTTTGGATAAAGAATTTAATCCTTGTGAGATAAAACTTGGTAAGGCGCAATGGCTTGTAAAAAATAGTAGTGAAATTGCTTTTTTAGGTTATGGACAAGGTGTGGCAAAAGCGTGGCAAGTCTTAAGAGCCTTGCAAGAAATGAATAATAATGCTAATTTGATTGATTTAATTTTTGCTAAACCTTTAGATGAAGAGCTTTTGTGTGAGCTTGCTAAAAAAAGTAAAATTTGGTTTATTTTTAGTGAAAATGTTAAAATTGGCGGTATAGAAAGTTTAATTAATAATTTTTTACAAAAATATGATTTGCATGTAAAAGTTGTTAGCTTTGAATATGAAGACAAATTTATTGAACATGGAAAAACAAGTGAGGTGGAAAAAAATCTAGAAAAAGATGTCAATAGTTTGTTGACGAAAGTTTTAAAATTTTATCATTAAATAATAAAAAATATTATTTAATATAAACTTCTTTTAATAAAAATTTTATTATTATTTTTACTTAAAAAAGTAAGGAATAAATAAAATGGAATTACTACAAATGCTTAAAAAACATGAGTTAAAAGCTACTCCGCAAAGACTATGTGTTTTAAAAATTTTAAAAAGACATGAGCATCCTAATATTGATGAATTATATACAGAAATTAAAAAAGAATACCCTTCAATCTCTTTAGCGACGGTTTATAAAAATCTTAATACTTTACAAGAACAAGGTTTAGTTGTTGAAATCAATGTTTTAAATCAAAAAACTTGTTACGATATCTATGAAGAAGAACATATTCATGTTGTTTGCGCCAAATGTGGTGGTATAGAGGATTTAAGTTTTAAAGATGCTAAGCTTTATGAATATCAAGAGCATTTAGAAAAAAAGATAGGCAATCTCGTCAATCATCTGTCTGTTTGTGCTTATGTTGATAGTTGCAAAAAGTGTCATTAAGCAAAATAAGGTTAAAATAACCCATATATTTTAAGGGTTATTTTAATGGTTTATGAAATTCAAAAAAACTTTTTACTATCTGATTGCACTCTTTTAGGGAATTTAAAAAAAGATAATATACCTTTTCGAAATTCTAAATTTGAAACTTTTTATACTCAAATAACTTCAAATCATAGTGTTAAATTTCAAAGTTTTTGCAATGAATTTTATAAAATTACAAAATTTAATAATTCAATTTTAGAACAGAATCAAGAAGAGAAAATTTCTAAAAAAAAATTTGAAAAAGCTCGAAAAAAGATTATAGGAAAGAGTATTAAAAAAGAACGCTTCGAATTTAAATTTTGCTCTTTAAAAAGTTATATTGATATGTATGAAGAGCCTAAAATTTGTATTTTAAAAATATTTTTTCCAACTTTGGATAGTTCCAATGAATTTAAAATTCCTAAAGATTTTAAAATTCAAAAAGAATTACATCATGATTTAAATTCTAAACATATCGTTTTATATGGTTTTGAATATCAAAATTTTGATATAGAGAAATATTTTAAAATTATAGAAAAAAATCAGAATTTTAGCTTGGATTTTCCAAATTATATTAATGCTTATGATGGATTTAGAATTTTTTTATTTTATTTATTTAAAAAATTAAAATTTTATTGGACTTTATCTTTAGAGAGAAAAGATAAGCAAAGTTTATGCGAATTTTTATTTTATTCAAGAAGCTTGTATATAGTTTTATCAAGTATGAATACTATTTTAGATAAAAATTTGAGTAATATTTTGGCTTTAAAGTTTAAAGATATAACGAAAAAAACTCAAGATATTTTAGCAAGTGAAAATTCAAATCAAGATTTATTGCTATTTTTAAGCGATGAAAAAATCCAAGATTTGTTTAATGATTTTGATTTTTTCATAAAGGAAAATTCTTTTTATGAAGGTGATTGCAAAGATAGGTTTTTTAAACAACTTGTTGCGTTAGAACTTAGAAAAAAAATTATTTTATTTAGAAAAAATATACTAAAAAATTTTGATTTAGAGCTTTTTGAAAATAGTTTTTTTGAATTGGCAATATTTTTAGAATATTTTTAGAATATTTTTATCGTTTTTTAGAGATAAAAAATTTAAACAAACTTTATGAAAAATATTGCAAAGATAGGGATAAAAATATTTTTTCGAAAATAATCAATAATAAAAATAAATTTTGCAAATTGCTTAAAAAATCAAGTAAAAATTTGAAAATTTACAAAGGATAAAAATGCAAAAACAAGAAAAAATTATAGAAATGTTTAATCAAATTGCACCTACTTATGATAAGGCGAATAGAATTTTAAGCTTTGGAGCTGATGTAGCGTGGCGCAAAAAAGCTTGTCAAAGAGTGATGAGTTTGTATTTAAAAAAAGATTTAAAAATCGCTGATATTGCCTGTGGCACAGGGGATATGATAGAGATTTGGCAAGAGAGTGCTTTAAAAATGGAAAAAAATATTCTAAATATTAAAGGTATTGATCCAAGTAGTGGCATGCTAAATGTTGCAAAAGAAAAATTTCCAAATGTCGAATTTATAGAAGCAGGGGCGCAAAATTTACCTTTAGAAAGTCAAAGTTTAGATATTTTAAGCATTAGTTATGGCATTCGCAATGTTGTAGAAAGACAAAAAGCCTTAAGTGAATTTGCTAGAGTACTTCAAAAAGATGGTATTTTGGTAGTTTTGGAATTTACAAAAAGAGAAAAGGGTGGATTTATAGCAGCTTGTAGAGATTTTTATCTTAAAAATATTTTACCAAGTATAGGTGGGATAATCAGTAAAAATAAAAGTGCTTATGAGTATTTGCCAAACTCTATTGAAGGATTTTTAAGTAAGGAAGAGTTCATCTTAGAACTTAAAAATGCTGGTTTTGAAATACTTGATTATAAAAGTTTTAGCTTTGGCGTGAGTTCAATGTTTATAGCAAAAAAACTATGACACCAACAGAATTAAATCTTAAAGCAAAGGCTTTATTAGAAACACATTTTGATGATATAGTTTTAAGTGGAGAAATTTCAAAAATTACTTTGCATGGTTCAGGACATTGGTATTTTGATTTAAAAGATGAAAGATCAAGCATTGCTTGTGCTATGTTTAAAGGAGCTAATTTAAAAGTCGGATTTAAACCAGCTGTGGGGAATTTTTTAGAGCTTTGTGGAAGTGTAAGTTTATATCCTGAAAGTGGTCGTTATCAATTTATCGCTACTAGTATGAAAAAAGCAGGTTTTGGGGATTTGGAAGCACAGTTTTTGGCTTTAAAAGAGCGTTTGCAAAAAGAAGGACTTTTTGATCCACGCTTTAAAAAATCTTTGCCAAAATTTCCTAAAAAAGTAGGCATTATCACTTCAAAAACTTCTGCTGCTTTGCAAGATATGTTAAAACTTATTCACCAAAAAGAATATTTTTTGGCAAAAATTTATATTTTTGATGCTTTAACTCAAGGAAATAATGCTCCTTTTTCTCTTATACAAGCTTTAAAAAAAGCCGATGATATGGATTTAGATGTTCTTATTATAGCACGTGGTGGAGGAAGCAGAGAAGATCTTTTTTGTTTTAATGATGAAAATTTAGCAAGAGAGATTTTTAAAGCAAAAACTCCTATTATTTCAGCCATAGGACATGAGATTGATTATGTTATTAGTGATTTTGTTGCAGATTTTAGAGCTCCAACGCCTTCAGCTGCTATAGATACTTTGTTTTATTCTAAGTTGGATATAGAGCAAAGTTTGGATTTAATGGAAGAAAAATTAATGCAACTTTGGAATTATAAAATACAAAATTATGAAAATTTGCTTTTAAATTTAAGCAAATTTTTCAAATTTAATTCTTTGCCAAAAATAATAGATGAAAAAATAAAACAAAGCCATAATATAGAAAAGCAATTAAATCATCTATTGGCAAATCAAATGCGTTATAATGAATTAAAATTAGATAAATTGCAAAATGCTTATTTGCAACATGAGAATTTTTTTAATAAAAGCAAAAAGTTTATTTGTATCAGAAAAAATGGTAAAATAGCAAATTTAGAAGATCTTAAGAGTGATGATATCGTTATTTTAAGTTCTCAAACTTCTCAAAAAGAAGCAAAAATTTTATAAGGATAGATTATGAGAAAAATCAATTTCAGTGCAGGGCCATCGACTTTACCTTTAGAAATTTTAGAGCAAGCTCAAAAAGAACTCTGTGATTATCAGGGTAGGGGTTATTCTATAATGGAAATTTCTCACCGCACAAAAGTATTTGAAGAAGTGCATTTTGGAGCACAAGAGAAAGCTAAAAAACTTTACGGGTTAAATGATGATTATGAAGTATTATTTTTACAAGGTGGAGCAAGTTTACAATTTGCTATGATTCCTATGAATTTGGCTTTAAATGGGGTTTGTGAATATGCAAATACAGGAGTTTGGACAAAAAAAGCAATTAAAGAAGCACAAATTTTAGGTGTCAATGTTAAAACCGTAGCAAGTAGCGAGGAAAGTAATTTTAATCATATTCCTAGAGTGGAATTTAGAGATAATGCTGATTATGCTTATATTTGTTCTAACAATACTATTTACGGCACTCAATATCAAAATTATCCTAAAACTAAAACTCCTTTGATTGTGGATGCATCGAGTGATTTTTTTTCTAGAAAAGTAGATTTTTCAAATATTGCTCTTTTTTATGGCGGAGTGCAAAAAAATGCTGGAATTTCGGGTTTAAGTTGTATTTTTATCCGTAAAGATATGTTAGAAAGATCTAAAAATAAACAAATTCCTAGTATGTTAAATTATTTGACTCATGCTGAGAATCAGTCCTTGTTTAATACGCCTCCAACCTTTGCCATTTATATGTTTAATCTTGAAATGGATTGGCTTTTAAATCAAGGCGGACTTGATAAAGTACATGAGAAAAATTCTCAAAAAGCTGCTATGCTTTATGAGTGTATTGATTTAAGTAATGGATTTTATAAAGGACATGCAGATAAAAAGGACAGATCTTTAATGAATGTGAGTTTTAATATTGCTAAAAATAAAGATTTAGAGCCTCTTTTTGTAAAGGAAGCCGAAGAAGCTGGAATGATAGGACTTAAAGGACATAGAATTTTAGGAGGAATTCGTGCAAGTATTTATAATGCGCTTAATTTGGATCAGATAAAAACCTTGTGTGAATTTATGAAAGAATTTCAAGGAAAATATGCATGATAAAGCGTTTTGATGAGTGCGATAGAATGTCGCAAATTATTGTTTTTGATAAATATTTTAAGACTGCAGGACAAGTGGCTTTTGAACCTAGCGGAGATATTAAAAAACAAACCAAAGAAGCACTTGCAGAACTTGATGCTTTGTTTGAAAAAATAGGCGCAAGCAAAGGAGATTTGATTCAAATTCAAATCTGGTTAGCTAATATGCAAGATTTTGATGCAATGAATGAAATTTATGATGCTTGGATTAAAAATTATCCTAAACCTGTTAGAGCTTGTGTAGGAAGTGCTTTAGCAGAGGGTTATTTGGTAGAAATTCAAGCTTTTGGAAAGCTAAGAGAGAATTAAAAATTCTCTCCTCCAAATTTTAAAAGCGCAGATCCCCAAGTAAAACCACCGCCAAAAGCATCTAGTAAGATCAGATTTCCTTTTTTAAGTCGACCTTCTTCATAGGCATCATTCATTGCCATAGGTATAGAAGCAGCTGAAGTATTGCCATATTTTTGTACAGTGATCACACATTTTTCATCGCTTAGATTGAGTTTTTCTTGGACGGCTTTAATGATGCGTAGATTAGCTTGATGAGGAATAAAAAGATCAATTTCTTGTGCTAAAATGTTATTTTTAGCTAAAATTTCTACAACATCATTACTAAGCGTGTTTACTGCTATTTTAAAAACTTCATTGCCTTTCATTTGCATAGAAAGTGTTTGACATAGGCTTGATTTTTGCGATCTTTGAGTCATTAAAAGATCTCCATAATTACCATTGCTTGCAGTATGTACATCAAGGATATGATTTTCATTATCCAAACTTACAACTCCAGCACCTGCACCGTCTCCAAAGAGTATGCAAATACTTCTGTCATTGTAATCCATAATTGAACTTGTTTTTTCAGCTCCTATGATTAAAACATTTTTTTTCAAACCACTTTCTACTAAGGCTTTAGCTTGTTCAAGCAAATAGATAAAACCAGAACAAGCTGCTGAAATATCAAAAGCGCTAATATTTACAAGTCCTAAATTTGAAGCAATTTTACAAGCCGTTGAAGGCATAGTAAAATAATCAGGACTTAAAGTAGCTACAAGAATCGCATCAATATCTTCAGGTTTTAAATTTGCTCTTTCTATGGCTTTTAATGCAGCTTTTGTGCCCAAATCGCTAGTATTTTCATTTTCACTAGCAATGCGCCTTTCTTTAATACCTGTGCGTCTAGTGATCCATTCATCGGTGGTATCTACCATTTTTTCAAGATCAGCATTGCTTAAAATTTTTTCTGGAATATAAGAAGCTATACTTTTAAGACTGGCTTTAAGCATTGTATTTCCCAAGTTCATTTTCTATAAGTTTATTGATATGAGATTGGCTAAAATTTATAGCTTGAAAAATTGCATTTTTAATAGCTCTAGAATCGCTTTTTCCATGACTTATGATCACGCAGCCATTAACTCCAAGAAGGGGTGCTCCGCCATATTCTTGCCAATCTGTGTGTTTTTTTAATTTTTTAAAAGATGGCTTCATAAGTAAAGCACCTATTTTAGAAATAAAAGATTGCTTTACTTCGTTTTTTAGAAGTTGAAAAATAGCTGTTGCCACACCTTCACAAGCCTTTAAGATAACATTTCCATCAAAACCATCGCAGACTAAAACATCTATTTCACCATTGAAAATATCTCTACCTTCAGCATTGCCTATAAAATTTGGAATTTTTTTCATAAGCTGATGACTTTCTTTGGTAAGTTCATTACCTTTGCATTCTTCTTCACCATTAGAAAGTAAAGCAAGGCGTGGTTTTTGAATTTGCATGATTTCTCTAGCATAAACTTCACCCATTATGGCAAATTGAAATAAATTTTCAGCTTTGCAATCTGTATTAGCTCCAACATCCAAAAGTAAAGTTTTGTTAACGATATTTGGCATTAAAGTGGTAATAGCAGGTCTTGAAATACCTTTAAGTCTTCCAAGCCTTAAGGTAGCCAAAGACATACTTGCTCCACTATGACCCGCTGAAACTACAGCATCTACTTTTTTTTCTTTTAATAAATTAATAGCTTTGTATATGGTTGTTTCTTTATTTTTTAAAGCATCTGTGGCATTTTCATTCATCGAAAAAATTTCACTAGCTTCTTCGTATTGTATATATTGTTCTAATTTTTTTGGTATTAAAGGTTTTAGAATTTTAGAATTTCCCACTAAGATAGCGTTAAAAGGTTTTGCTTCTAGTGCCTTTAAAACGCCTTCTATAATGGGTTTTTCTCCAAAATCACCACCCATTGCATCAATGGCAATGTTAATCATTGATTTTAATATTCCTTAGTTGTTGGATTCGCACGGTGAGGCATTTTGTAGCTTCCATCTTTGTCTTTTATAGGCATAGGAAGACTAACTTTATAGTGAGTTCTGCGTTTAGCTGCACGAGTTTTGCTCACTCTTCTCTTTGGTACTGCCATTTTTTCTCCTTTATAAAATTTAATTAATTATTGCAATTTATGCAATAAAAATAATCACTCAAATAAACTTCAAGCTCGCTAATAGCAACTTCTATTAAATCAATATGTCCATCGAAAAATTCTATAGTATTGCTCAATTCGTTTGCTTCATCTTTAAAAATACCATCACTTGCAAAAAGTTCTAAATTTTCTTTAATTTCAAGTTCTAACTCAGTTCCACAACTATCACAAGGTCTATAGATAAAACCTTGCATAATAGCATTTATTTTAACAAGCTTAGGATTTATTTTTACTAAATTTCCCTCAAAAATCATATTTTCAAGATTAAGTTTAAAAGGATATTCCTTTGTATTAATCTTAGAAAAAGGGATTTTCATTTAGCAAATTTCATTTGGTTTAAAGAAAAATTCAATTTCTATTTTTGCATTTTCCAAGCTGTCACTTCCATGAACAGCATTAGCATCAATACTCTCAGCAAAATCGGCTCTAATTGTTCCTGCTTTAGCTTCTTTAGGATTTGTCGCTCCCATTAAATCTCTATTTTTTAATACAGCACCTTCTCCTTCTAGTACAGAAACAACAACAGGACCGCTAATCATAAATTCAACCAAGTCTTTAAAAAAAGGTCTTTCTTTATGAACAGCATAAAAATTTTCAGCTTGTTCTTTACTAAGTTGAACTTTTTTCATTGCAGCGATTCTTAATCCATTGCTTTCAAAACGATCTAAAATTTTTCCTATAACACCTTTTTTAACAGCATCAGGTTTAATTATAGATAAAGTTTTTTCCATCTTTGTAATAACTCCTTATTTTAATAAAGCTTAAAATTATACTTGAATTTGTTTAAAGAAAGTTAAATTAAAAGAAAAAGCTAGGAATCTCTAGCTTTTTAATTTTTTAAAATTATGCAAAAACTGGAGTGTCCCCACTTCTCATATCAGCGCCAATATTATCACGACTTGGTTGTCCTGATTCTACAGCACTCCAAACTATACATCCATCTGTTGGGCAAGCACTGGCACAAGCTGGTTGATCATTATGTCCTACGCATTCAACGCATTTGTTTGCATAAACATAATATCTATCTTCACCTTCTGGATTGTTAGCATCATCAACGATAGCACTCACTGGACACTCATCAATACAAGAACCACAAGCAATACATATATCTGTAATTTTTACAGCCATTTTTTCTCCTTTTTAATATTAAGATTTAAAAGATTTTAGCATAAAATTCTTAAATAATGTAAATTTTGATAATCAAAAATTTACATTATTTGATAATAATTATAACTTTCTTAAATTTTTAATATTATTTTAGATATTTAAAAAAAAATAAAGATTTAAACGATATAATTTCGTTATCAATAAAATTTATTATTTAGGAGAAAATATGATAGTTACTAAAAAAGCTTTAGATTTTACTGCTCCAGCAGTATTGGGAAACAATGAAATTGTTCAAGATTTTAATCTTTATAAAAACATAGGTCCAAAAGGAGCGGTAGTATTCTTTTATCCAAAAGATTTTACTTTTGTTTGTCCTTCAGAAATTATAGCTTTTGACAAAAGATATCAAGAATTTAAAAATCGTGGCATTGAAGTAATTGGAATTTCAGGAGATAATGAATTTTCACATTTTGCTTGGAAAAATACTCCAGTAAATCAAGGTGGTATTGGTCAGGTTAAATTTCCGCTTGTTGCTGACTTAACTAAGCAGATTGCTAGAAATTTTGATGTACTTTATGCAGAAGCAGTTGCCCTTCGTGGTTCGTTCTTGCTTGATGCTGATGGAACAGTTCGCCATGCTGTGGTTAATGATTTACCACTAGGTAGAAATATAGATGAAATGTTAAGAATGGTTGATACTATGCTTTTTACAAATGAGCATGGTGAAGTTTGTCCTGCAGGATGGAATAAGGGCGATGAAGGTATGAAAGCTAACCCTAAAGGCGTGGCTGAATATCTTGGCAAAAACGAAGCTAAACTTTAATTTCTTAGTATAAAGCCTCTTTACGAGGCTTTTTCTTCATTTTTATTCTTTAATTGAAATTCATAAATTTTCTACTATAATTTTACACACATATTAAAATTTTTATTTAGGCTAAAATATGGCAGGCGAAGATCAAGAAAAAACAGAAGAACCCACGTCCAAAAAGATAGAAGATGCGCGTAAAGAAGGTAATGTTCCAAAGTCTCAAGATGCGGCAGCTATTGTAACTTTGATAATTGGAGTAACTATAACTTTATTTATGATGAGTTTTATGGGCGAGAGAATTGTAAATTTATATAGATACTATCAAAGTTTTATTGGTGTTGAATTTGATTTGCGTATTATTCAAGCCATTATGATTAAAAGCATTTTTGAGGTTTTAATTATTCTTGCACCTATTGTTTTAAGTATTATGATTGCTGGGGTTTTGGGAAATATTATGCAATTTGGTTTTATTTTTACAACTAAACCTATTATGCCAAATTTAGGAAAAATCAATCCTCTAAAAGGTTTAAAAAACCTTTTTTCATTGAAAAAAATTGTTGAAAGTATAAAAATTATTTTAAAAGTGGGTATTGTTTTTACTATAGCTTTTATAGTTTTACTTAAATTTATGCAAGAGCTTCCAAGAGTTGAGCTTTATACTATGGTTACACAGCTTGCTTGGCTAAGAGACAGAGCTATTGTTTTAGCAGCTATTGTTATAGTTGCTTTTTTAATTATTGCTGTTTTAGATGTTTTTTTGGTGCGTTTTCAGTATTTTAAAGGTTTGCGTATGAGCAAACAAGAAATAAAAGATGAGTATAAACAAATGGAAGGAGATCCTCAGGTTAAAGGTAGAATTCGTAGACTTCAAATGGAAGCTGCGCGTCGTCGTATGGTTCAAGATGTTGCAGGTGCGGATGTGGTGATCACAAACCCAACGCATTATGCCGTAGCTATTCGTTATGATACAAGTAAAGAACAAGCCCCTAGGGTTGTTGCCAAAGGAGTGGATTTTCTCGCTCTTCGCATAAAACAAGTAGCCTATGAAAATAATGTTGTAGTTTATGAAAATCCTCCTTTAGCAAGAGAGCTTTATAAAGCTTGTGATGTTAATGATCTTATTCCTAGGGAAATGTTTAAAGCTGTAGCTGAGGTGCTAGGATTTGTTTATAATACAAATAATAAGAGTCGTTTAGCTGGTCAAGTAAAAAAAGGAAACTAAAACTTTTAAGGTGCTTTAGTTCCTATTTTGTTAATAAGCTCAAGAACCGATTTTTGAGTACTTGTATCTGCTGTATCGACTTTAAAATATATTTCTACTCTATTATTTTCTAGAGCTTGTGGATTTCCATTGATAGGATTATTAAGCCCGTAGCTTTTAATGCTAATATTTTTCAAATTTGCTCCACCTTCTATAAAATATTTTAATACATTTTCCGCTCTTTGGTAGGCGAGTTCATAACTTCTTATAATAGAGTCGCTATTGTCTGTATAGCCTCTAATTTCTATTTTTGCTTGAGGTGGCAAATATGTTGTTAGCTCAGCCATACGTTTTAAATAATCTTGTATATCAGCTGAAACGATTTGAGCACTACCTCTTTCAAATTCAACTTTAGATGGAAGGTTAAGAGCAACCTGATTATCGCTTTGATCTAGAGCTGCTTGAAGACGTTTGATAGTTTCTTGCTGTGTCATAGTCATTTGTTTTAACGATTTGAGTTCATCGCTTTCTTCTTTTGCTGCGCCTTTATATTTTTCTTGGGTTTTACTCTCTTCTTTGACTGTTTGAGTAGAGGTGTAATCAAAGATTTTAACAAATTCAGTTTTTAAAGCCTCTACTTTAGCAGGATTTGTTTTAGAAATTGCCCAAAGAGCAATAAAAAGTGCCAAAAGCAAACTTAGAAAGTCTGCATAAGGCACAGCCCATTTTTCACCTGCTGGACATTCTGGGCATTTATGTTTTTTAGCCATTTTTAACCTTTGTCAAATTGTGAAATTCTTGGATCATCGTGACTTAAGAAGTTAAAAAGTTTAGCTTCTAAATCTCTAGGATTAGCACCTTCTGCAATTCCTTTTATAGCTTCAGTAATAACAATTTGCTCTTTTACAAGATCCATTCCATTAGCTTTTAATTTTTTCCCCCAAGGAGCAAAAAGTGCATAAGCGCCAAAAATTCCCGTAACTGTAGCTGTGAAAGCACCTGAAATACCCGCTGCCATTGCTTGAGGATTGTCTAGCAATTTAAGAGCTAGAATAAGACCAAAAACCGCTCCAACAAGTCCCATGGTAGGGCAAGTTTCTCCAAATACTATCCAATATTCTGCGCATTCTTTATAATGCTCTTCAAGTTGTTCGGTTTGTATTTCCATGCTTTCGTGAATTTCTTCAAAGCTTTTACCATCTACAAGCATCATCATAGCATTTTTTAAAAATTCATTTTCAATCTCATTGGTTCTTGATTCTAATGCTAAAAGACCATCTCTTCTTGCAATAATAGCAAATTCTATTAACTGAGCTATCCTTTCAGGTAGATTTACTCCAGAACCTTTAAAGACAACTTTGAGTTCTTTATAAGCTGCTTTTACAATTTTTTTATGTGTAGAAGTCATTGCACAAAATGCAGCCGTTGGCATAACTATAAGAAAGGAAGAAAGATGAATAACATGTAAAGGATTTCCTCCTTCTAATATATCTCCTACTGAAATACTAGTAACTGCAAGCACCATTCCTAATATGGTTGAAAGATCCATTAATTATCTCCTTGATTATTTTAAATCGCCCCAATTTTTGGCGATACTTGAACTTGTTTTTAATTTTACTTTTAATTTTACTATATTTTCCATAATATCTCTAGTTTTTTTTACAAAATTTTCACACAAATCGTCTTTTACTTCAAAAATTAATTCATCATGAATTTGTAAAATAAGCTTTTTATCTTCATTTAATTCTTTATTGATTTCTAGCATTGCAAGCTTGATTACATCTGCTGCTGAGCCTTGCAAGATTGAATTAATGCTTTCTCTTTCATACATGGCAATTTGCATAGGTTTTGCGTTTTCAAAATCAAAATAACGCTTGCGACCGCTTAAAGTAACAATAAAACCATTTTGTTTAGCTTCGTTTTTAACTTTTTCAAAATATTTCTTAATGCTAGTAAAATTTTCAAAATATTTTTCTATGTAAGATTTGGCTAAATTAGCTTCTATTTTTAAATTTTGACTTAAGGTTTTATAACCCATACCATAAATAAGTCCAAAATTTATACTTTTTGCAACACTTCTGGTTTCATAATTGCTTTCACCAAAAATCATTATTGCTGTTCTTGCGTGTATATCTTCATCATTGGCAAAAGCATTTAAAAGTTTTTCATCTTCGCTAAAATGTGCAAGTATTCTAAGTTCGATTTGAGAATAATCAAGAGAGATAAAACTAAATCCATCTTTAGCTACAAAGCAAGATTTATAATCTTTTGCATATTGTCCGTGTGCAGGGATGTTTTGCAAATTTGGATCCTTAGATGAAAGACGTCCTGTAGCGGTTCCAGTTTGTAAAAAACTTGAATAAATGCGTGAATTTTTATCTTTTAACGCTAGTTTTAACAAAGGTTCGCAATAAGTGGAATAAAGTTTGGCAAGTTCTCTATAATCTAAAATTTTAGCAATTACAGGATGTTTATCTAAAAGTATATTTAAAACTTTTTCATCGGTAGAATATCCTGTTTTTCCTTTTTTTCCGCTTGGGAGTTTGAGTTTTTCAAAAAGTATATCACCCATTTGTTTAGGTGAATTTAGATTAAATCTATCCTCGCAAAGAGTATAAATTTCTTCACTTAAATTTTTGATTTCATTTTCAAATTTTTTCATAAGGATTTCAAGTGCATTTGTATCAAGCTTTATGCCATTTTCTTCCATCATCATAATGATTTTAATGAAATCAAATTCGCAGTTTTTAGCAAGTTCTAATAAAGGAGTTTCAAGATTTTTTAAAAAATAAAGATAAAATCTTAAAGTGATATAAGCATCTTCTGCAGCGTATTTACAAGCTTTTTCAAGTTCTACACTTGCAAAATTTTCTCCTTTTTTAACAAGGCTTTCAAAATGCAAGGTTTCGTAATTAAAAAGTCTTAAGGCTAAATCATCCATATTTACTCTTAAAGAAGGATTTTTAAGCCATGCCAAAATCATTGTATCTGCGTATTTTTGAGGTAAATTTAAGTCAAAATTGTTTTGAATGATTTTAAAATCATATTTGAGATTGTGCCCTATAACAAAATGATTAAAGATTGCTTCTATAGCTTTTTTGGCACTTTGCAATGAGATTTGCTCACCTACTCCAAGATAATTATGAGTTAAAGGCACGTAAAAGGCTTCATTTTCATTCATGCAAAAACTAAAACCAACAATTTTTGCTTCTTTAGTATCAAGTCCTGTGGTTTCGGTATCAAAAGCAATAATACTTTCTTTATCAAGGGTATTTAAAATTTCAAAAAGTTTGTTTTCATCTTGTACTAAAGTGGCTTTAAAACCTAAATTTTTATCTTTATTATCAGGATTTTGACGCAGTTTTTTAAGCAAAGTATTAAGTTCGTAATGTTCTAAAATTTCAAGTATTTTTAAAAGAGGTTCTTCATCAGGATAAGTGGCTTTTTCTATGAGATTTTGTACTTCTAAATTGTCATACAAAGAAGCTAATTTTTTGCTTAAAAATGCATTTTCCTTACCCTCTAAAAGCAAGTTACGACTTCTTTCGTTACGTACTAGGGTTAAATTTTCATAAATTCCCTCTATGCTACCAAACTCATCAAGCAAGGTTTTAGCTCCTTTTGCACCTATACCTTTAACGCCTGGAATATTATCAGAACTATCCCCACAAAGAGCTAAAAAATCTCTGATTTGATTAGGTTTTACTCCGTATTTTTCTAAACACGCTGCTTCATCATAGTCGTTTTTAGAAATAGGACTGTAAATGCTTGTTTTACCATCTTTTATGAGTTGATAAAGATCTTTATCTTGAGTGATAATACGTACAAAAATATCTCTATTTTCACAAGTTTTTACAAAAGAAGCAATGATATCATCAGCTTCATAACCTTCTTGAGAAACGCTTATGAAACCCATTTTTTCTATCATCTTTATGCAAATTGGAATTTGTTCTAGAAGTTCAGGTGGCGGTGGAGTGCGATTTTGTTTATAGTTTGGATCAATTTCGCTACGAAAAGTTTTTCCTTTGGAATCTAATGCAAAAACAATATAATCACTTTTATATTCATTTTTTAAGCTATAAATAAAATTTGCAAAACCGCTAATCATTCCACTAGCTTGTCCTTGTGAATTTTTAAAACCTTTTAATGCGTAGTAAAGTCTGAAAAAAAATCCAAAAGTATCAATAATAGTTAAAGTTTTCATAATAATTTCTTCTTTTGATAAAATATATTTTGGTTATATTATTTCAAAATTTTGCTTAAAATGTCTCGAAATTTAAAGATATTTAAGCGAAAATACTTCAATTTTTAGTCATAATATCGAGTAGAGTAAAAATTTTATATGAATAATGTAAGGAAAATGTAATGACAAATCAGCAAATTGATGGAATTGCAGATAAGAATTTTAACACACCTGAAGGTAGAAAAGTTTTTAAAAAGGCAGTTTTTTCTTGCTGGTTGGGAACTGCTATGGAATATGCAGATTTTGCACTTTATGGTTTAGCAGCTGCAACAATTTTTTCAGAAGTATTTTTTCCTGAGCAAACTCCAGTAATTGCACTTTTGCTTAGTTTTGTAACTTATGGCATAGGTTTTATTGCAAGACCTATTGGGGCTTTGTTTTTTGGTCATTTAGGTGATAAACACGGAAGAAAAAATGTTATGATGGCTACAATAGCTTTAATGGGAATTTCAACTACTCTGATAGGTTTTATCCCAAGTTATGCAGTGATTGGTGTTTGGGCGCCTATTTGTTTGGTTGCATTACGTTTTATGCAGGGTTTTGGCGCAGGAGCTGAACTTTCAGGTGGAACAGTTATGCTAGGAGAATATGCTCCTAGCAAGAGAAGAGGGCTTGTTTCTTCTGTGATTGCTTTAGGATCAAATAGTGGAACTTTGCTTGCGTCTTTTGTATGGCTTTTGATGGTACAAATGGATGAAGCAAGTTTTAAAGAATGGGGCTGGAGAGTTCCTTTTATGGGAAGTATTTTAATCGCTCTTTTTGCTGTATATATTCGTTTTCATGTCAAAGAAACCCCTGTTTTTGAAAAGCAAAAAAATGAAATGATGAAATTGCGTCTTAATAACGAAAAGCATATGAAAAAAGATGAAAGAAGTTTTTGGCAAAGAAGTCGTGCTTTTTGGACTATGGTGGGCTTAAGAATAGGCGAAAATGGACCTTCTTATCTTGCGCAAGGTTTTATTGTAGGTTATGTGACTAAAATTTTACTTTTAGACAAATCAGTAGCTACTACAGCAGTGATGATAGCTTCATTGGTAGGGTTTTTAGTTATTCCTTTGGCAGGTTATTTAAGTGATAAATTTGGAAGATGTATTACTTATAGAATGTTTTGTTTGCTTTTAATGATTTATGCTTTTCCTGCTTTTATGCTTTTAGATAGTAAAAATGAAATTATTGTGATTTTAACTATTATTGTAGGTATGTCTTTAGCATCTTTAGGGATTTTTGGTGTGCAAGCGGCTTGGGGTGTGGAGCTTTTTGGGGTAAAAAACCGTTATACAAAAATGGCTTTTGCTAAGGAGCTAGGTTCTATTCTTTCAGGAGGAACAGCGCCTATGGTGGCTTCTGCTTTGCTTGCATATTATGGCACTTGGTGGCCTATCGCGACATATTTTGTATTAACTGCAGGTATAGGTTTTGTGACTACATTTTTTGCGCCAGAAACTAGAGGTAGAGATTTAAATAAAATAGAAGATGCGATATGAGACTTATCTTAGACACGGACATAGGCAATGCTATTGCAGGAGCAAATACTGATGATGGTTTAGCACTTGCTTTGATTTTGTCATCTAAAGAAATCAAACTTGAAATGCTAAGCACAGTTTGCGGTAATGTTCCAAGCCTTGTTGCCTATAGTGTGGCTAAGGATTTATTTAAACGTTTAAATTTAAATATCCCGGTTTATTTGGGAGCGAATGAAGCCCTAAAAGAACCAAGTAAAGCTTGGCGTCAAAGACTTGATGAAAGTGTTAAAAATTTTAAACTTGAATATCTTTGGGAAAATATAAAAAGTCCTGAAATTTTAGAAAATATAAATCCTGATGCGATTTTTAAAATGGGTGAGTTGGTGAGTAAAAATCCTAAAGAAATTTCTATTTGTGCGATAGGACCTTTGACAAATATCGCTATGACTATGAAAATTTTTAAAGATTTTGATATAAATCTTAAAGAGCTTTTTATTATGGGCGGCAGTTTTGATATGCCTTATTACACTAAAGATACAAATTTTGGTTTTGATCCTGAGGCGGCTAGTATAGTGCTAAATTCAAGAGCTAAAATTACACTCATACCTTATAATGCAACCATGCAGACTTTATTAACACACGAGGATTTAAAAGAGTTGCAAGGTAAGAATATTTTATGTGATTTTATCGTTGAAACTTTAGGTGTTTGGATTGATTATGCCTCTAAAACACGTGGTACAAAGGGAACTTGGATGCATGATGCTTTAACGATAGCTTACGCATTAGATTCTAGTATTGCAGATTTTGATGAGTGTTATGCTGATGTTATTTGCGATAGTTCTTTGGCAAGAGGTATGAGTTGGCGTTGTTTTAAAGAACCAAAAATGAGTATGGGGGTGGATTTAAGCACTAAAAATTGTGTTAAAATTCTAAAAAATGTAGACAATGCAAAGCTTTTAAAACTTATAAAAGAGAGGTTTTTAAAAGGAGTTTGCTATGAAAATTATGAAAGCATAACGACTTAATTTTCCAAGTAAGATAAAAAATATAGTTTTTAAAAAAGAATATTTCGCAAAACCAAGTCCCAAGGCAAAAAGATCTCCTACTAAAGGTAAAAAAGTAAAAAAAGCAAATATACTTCCAAATTTAGCAAAATTAGCATTGAAATTTTCTAATTTTTTTAAGGATTTGCTAAAGTATTTTTCTAAAATTTTTTCTTTTCCAAAATACGCTAAAGCATAAGTACTTAAACTTCCTAAGGTATTACCCAAAGTGGCTACGATAAGTACCAAATTCGGATTAAAATCAAGTTTTATAAAGCCTAAAACAAAGGCTTCACTTGCTAAAGGTAATAGTGTGCTTGAAAGAAAACACACCATGAAAAGCCCCAAATAGCTAATATCATTATATAAAAAATCAAACATAAAATTATGATTTTTGTGTATTTTTAAGCTCTAAGTCTAGATAATATCCTGTGTAAGAACGGGTTTTTTTGTGTTCTTTAGCGACTTTTTCCACGCTTCCTGTGCTTATAACTTTTCCACCTTTAATTCCGCCTTCAGGCCCCATATCGATGATATAATCAGCATTTTTAATCACATCTAAATTATGTTCTATCACAAAAACAGAATTTTTAAGATCAACTAAATGTTGTAAAACTAAGATGAGTTTATTGACATCTTCAAAATGCAGTCCTGTTGTAGGTTCATCAAGTATATAAAGCGTTTTTCCTGTATCGCTACGGCTTAGTTCTTTAGCAAGTTTGATTCTTTGTGCTTCACCTCCACTTAAGGTGGTGGCATTTTGTCCTAGAGTTAGATAATCTAAACCCACTTTTACTAGAGTATCTAATTTTTGTTTGATTTTAGGAACGGCTGTAAAAAATTCACTCGCTTCTAAAACACTCATATTTAAAATTTCACTGATATTTTTGCCTTTATATTTGATTTCTAGCGTGGCATCATTGTAGCGTTTGCCCTCGCAAGTATCACAAACTACCATAACATCAGGTAAAAAATGCATTTCTATTTTGATTTCTCCATCTCCGCTACATTTCTCACATCTTCCACCCTTGACATTAAAAGAAAAGCGTCCAGCTTTATAACCACGCATTTTGGCTTCTTTAGTGGCGGCAAAAAGATTTCTGATTTCATCCATAGCACCTGTATAGGTGGCAGGATTTGAACGTGGTGTGCGCCCAATTGGGCTTTGATCAAGATAAATGACTTTATCAAGTTTTTCAAGTCCTTCTATTTGTACTCCGCCAAGTTTTTTAACTTTTTTCGCACGGTTTAATTCCTCTTGTGCAAAAGG
The DNA here is from genome assembly GCF_012890095.1 of Campylobacter sp. CFSAN093260. Taxonomy (NCBI): domain Bacteria; kingdom Pseudomonadati; phylum Campylobacterota; class Epsilonproteobacteria; order Campylobacterales; family Campylobacteraceae; genus Campylobacter; species Campylobacter sp. CFSAN093260. Next base: position 314,704 of record NZ_CP040618.1, read on the forward strand.
AAGTAGGGTTTGAAGTATCAAAGAGCTTTTTCCAGAACCTGAAACTCCTGTTATAGCGACTAAATTTTGCAAAGGAAATTTTACGCTTAAATCTTGGATATTGTTAATATTTACATTTTTAAGCTCAAGCCATTCTTTCTGTGTTCTGTTTTGAAGTTGTGAAATTTGTTTTTTACCATTCATATAAAGTGCAGTTTCGCTTTTGCTTTTTAAAAGTTCTTTATAAGTTCCACTAAATACAACCTCACCCCCAAATTTTCCTGCTTTTGGACCAATATCTACAATAAAATCTGCTTCTTCTATGGTCATTTTATCATGCTCTACGACAATTAGGGTATTGCCCTTTTGTTGTAAATTTCTTAAAGTTTTAATCAGTTTTGCAGTATCTCTTTCATGAAGTCCTATGCTAGGCTCATCTAAGACATACATCACTCCGCTTAAACCACTGCCAATTTGTGAAGCTATGCGGATTCTTTGTGCTTCACCCCCACTAATCGTTCTTGCATCGCGCCCTAAAGAAAGATAACCTAGCCCCACATCATACAAGAAAAACAATCTTTCGTTGATTTCTTTTAGGATAGGTTTAGAAATAAGTTTTTGTTGCTCGCTTAAATAAGAAAAATTTTTCTCATCTGCAAAAAAGGCCGTACTATCTTCTATGCTCATATCTAAAATTTCACCCAAGCTTTTTTTGGCTACTTTCACGGCTAAACTTTCGGGTTTTAAACGATGCCCACCGCAGTCTTTACAAATTTTTTCACTCATATATTCGGCTAAATCTTTTTCATCTTTTAGCATTTCATAAGCCATTTTAACCACGCCTTCAAAAGTGCGTTTTAGGCGATTTCTTTTCCAAAGAAATTCTATAGTTTTGGCATTACCATACAATACAAGACGTTTTTGTACTTCGTTTAATTGCATAAAAGGTATTTTGATAGGAATTTCATTTTGTTCGCAAAAGGCGATTAGGAATTTATAATAATAACTTTTATTAAAACCATACATGATTTTAACAGCACCGTTTTCGAGACTTAAATTTTCATCGATGATTTTTTTCATATCTAAAGTATAACGAATTCCAAGTCCATCGCAAGCTTCACATGCTCCTTTTGGAGAATTAAAAGAAAAGCTTAAAGGTTCAAGTGGAACAAAGGAAATTTTACAATCAAAACAAGCTGAATGCTCGCTAAAATGATAGTGTTTATTAAGGTTTATTTCCTCATGATTTAAAACTTCTATTTCTATTTCTCCAAAGCTTTCCTGTAAACCTTTTTCTATATCGCTTGCAAGACGAGAAAGTAAATCTTCTTGAATTTCAAGTCTATCTATGACAAGTTTAATGGTGTGTTTTTTGGTTTTGGCTAGTTCAATTTCTTCATCAAGTCTTACCAAAACTCCATCAATTTGAGCTCTTACATAGCCTTTGTTGCGTAAATTTTCAAGCAAATCTGCATAAGTTCCTTTTTTTTCTCGTATGAGTGGGGCGTAGATGATGATTTTTGCACCTTTTGGAAATTTTAAAATTTCACTGACTATATCACTTACACTCATAGATGAAATTTTTTGTCCGCATTGATGACAATGTTGAATGCCAACTCTTGCGTATAAAAGTCTTAGATAATCATAAATTTCAGTGATGGTTCCTACAGTAGAGCGTGGATTTTTAGAAGTAGTTTTTTGATCTATGGCAATGGCTGGAGTTAAACCTTCGATTTTATCGACATCAGGTTTGCCTACCTTATCTAAAAATTGTCTGGCGTAAGCACTTAAACTTTCTATATAACGGCGTTGTCCTTCAGCATAAAGAGTTCCAAAAGCAAGGGTTGATTTTCCACTTCCGCTCAGTCCTGTAAAAACAATGAGTTTGTTTTTGGGAATTTCAAGGTGGATATTTTTTAGGTTATTTTCTCTTGCGCCAATGATTTTTATGGTATCGTTCATAGTCTTTCCTAAACATTAAATAAATTTAAGATTTTAGCATAATAATATTAAAAGAACTTGGATAAATCCAAGTTAAAAATTTATAAAATTTAGCTTATTAAGCAAAGAGTGGGTGGTTCCAAGTATTGATAAGGCATATACGCAAAGTAAAATTTTTCTATGAGCTGAAATATGCATTTTTTCTATGATTTTAATTCCTATAAAAACTCCAACCATAGAAGCTATACCTACTAGTATTCCTTTATGAATAACTTCAGAGTCTATAACTCCAGAATTTGAAAAAGATATAATACCAGAGACTGAAGCAAAAATAACAAAAAACAAGGATAAGGAAACAACTTTTTTACTATCATAGCCTAAAAAATAAGCTAAAATCGGAGCAATTAAAAGTCCGCCACCAATTCCCAAAGAAATAGCAAAAATACCAGTAAAAGCTCCAGCAATAAATAAAATGACATTCTTTACCCAAACGCTTCTTTGATTTTGCACAATGTTTTCTTTAATTCCAAAAGCATATTTGATAAAAAATATACAACTTACCGCCAAAAATACGCTAGTAAGAGCTACATCACTTAAAGCTTTTAAAAGCATTCCGCTAAAGCTTGCCCCTATGAGCCCTCCAAAACCTATCATAATACCATCTTTAAGATTTAGATTTTTTTTCTTATAATTAATATAAGAGCCAAAAACTGCTGCAAAAATCATTTGCAATACTGAAATTCCGATAGCATGGTGAGCACTTGCTCCAAGTGCGAACATAGAAGGAACGATAATCATACCTCCACCAATGCCAAAAAGTCCAGAAGCAATACCTGAAATGATTCCTATGATTAGATAAGGTAAATCTGTGATTTCCATAGCTTTTCCTAAAAAATATTAAATATTTCAAATACGGAATAATTTTATCTTATTAAGCTAAGTATTATCTTAGTTTTTTTATAACAATAGAATATTTTTTGGTAACTTTAAGCATCGTAAAAATGTTTCAAAATATTATAAAATATAAAGATTTTATAATATTTATTTTAAATTTAAAGCAAAATTTATATTTATTGATTAAAATTAATTTAGACTTTAAAAATTTTCATAAAAGTCTTAATTTTTGAAATATTTTATAAGAAAGGTAAAAGATGAGTGAAAATGGTTTTTTTAGTAATTCTTTGATTTTAAAACTTACACATACTCTTCGCTCTTGGCGTTTCTAAACTTCTTTTTATCTAAATTTTTTCTTTAATATTATTTTAATTTATTTTTTAAAAAAAGGTTTATTATGTTTGTTAAAAATGTAAATTTTTATTACAGACAAATCCTTGAAAAATTTGAAAATTCTTATTTTGCAGAGGATTTGACTAAGGTAATTATAGGGATTGATTGTGATTATTTAGATGCTAATGAATTATCCTTTAGCGAGTTTAAGGCAAAATATTATGAAGCTTTAAGCAAGAATAAAATTTGCGACTTTGCTGGATTTTTTGGAGTTTTTAGTGCAAATTTTGTATCTTTGTTTGAAAAAATTCCACTTTCTTCTAAGAAAAATTATGATTTTCCTTTATTTTTATTTGCCAATGCTAAGGCTTATTTGATTTATGAGAAAAATAGCAAGATGTTTTTTAAATTTGGTGCTTCAAAATATTTTGAATATTTAAAAGATGATATTGAACCAATGAAAAAGAAACAAAAAAATGATTTTGAAATTTTAAATTCTTTAGAAGATGAAAAAAATGATTTTTTAAAAATGTGCGAAAAAGCCAAAGAATATCTTTTAAGTGGAGATATTTTTCAAGTGGTCTTAAGTAAGCAACTTTGTATCAAACATCAAGTAAATGCTTTTGATTATTATGAGAGTTTAAGTGCTTTAAATCCAAGCGCTTATATGTTTTATTTTCCAAGTAAATATGGTGTTGTTTTGGGTTCTTCTCCAGAGTTTTTATTGAAAATTAAAAAAAGAGAGATTTATTTAGCCCCTATTGCTGGAACTAGAAATTTGGAAAATAACTGTGATCTTTTAGCTTTAGAAAAAGATCTTTTAAGTGATGAAAAAGAACTTAGTGAACATAAGATGCTTGTAGATTTAGCAAGAAATGATGCTTCTAAATTTGGCACTCAAACAAGAGTGGAAAATCTTTTTTCTATTATTAAAAATAAATTTGTAATGCACATAGTGAGTGAAGTGTATGCCAATATGAAAGAAGATGCGAGTATTTTTGATGTGATTGAAGCAGTTTTTCCAGCGGGAACTTTAAGCGGAGCTCCTAAAATAAGAGCTTTAGAGATCACTAGCGAGCTTGAAGATTGCGATCGTGGAATTTATGGTGGTGCGGTAGGATTTTTAAATTTTAACGAAGACATAACTTTAGCGATTTTAATCCGTTGCGCTTTTTTTACTCAAGATAAGGCTTATTTGGCAAGTGGGGCGGGTATTGTTTTGCAAAGTGAGAGTCAAAAAGAATATGCAGAAATTTGTGCTAAACGCAAGGCGCTTTTGGTAGCTTTTGAAAATTTAAAAAAGGAAAATCAATGATACTTTTAATTGATAATTATGATTCTTTTGTTTTTAATGTTAAAAGCATGTTAGAGCAACTCAGCAATGATGAAATTTTAGTAAGAAGAAATGATGCAATTTCTCTGAGTGAAATTAAAAATTTAAATCCTACTCATATTATTTTAAGTCCTGGTCCAAAGCATCCAAGTCAAAGTGGGATTTGTCTTGAAATTTTTAAAGCAAGGCTTAATATCCCTGTTTTGGGCATTTGCTTAGGACATCAAGCTTTAGCTTTAGCTTTTGATTCTTTAGTGGTTAAGATGCAAGAGCCTATGCATGCAAAAAATTCTTTGATAAAACAGTGCAGGGAAAATGAATTATTTTCTAATTTGCCTTCAAATTTTAGTGTAATGCGTTATCATTCTTTAGAGGTTAAACAGCTTAGTGATGAGCTTGAAATTTTAGCCCTTGATGAAAAGGGTGTGATTATGGCTTTGGGACATAAAAATTTACCTTATTATGGTGTGCAATTTCATCCTGAAAGCTATTTTAGTGAATATGGCTTACAACTTTTTTCTAATTTTTTAAAACAAGATATAAAAAAACCACAAAAACAAGAAAATCCTTTAAGTTTTTATTTGCAAAAAATGAGTGAAAATCATTTTTTACAAAGCGATGATTTTGAGCAAATTTGTAAGATTATTATGTCTAAAGATTATGAAATTTTACAAGTAGCGGCTTTGTTGATTTTAATCACTGAAAAGTCCTTAAATGAAAAATCTTTAAGTGCTTTTGTAAGACAAATTTTAAGATATTCTCAAACTTTTAGTGATGAGAGTGAGATGATTGATATTTGTGGAACAGGTGGAGATGGTTTTAAAAGTATCAATGTTTCTACGACTAGTGCTTTTATTTTAGCAGCTTTAGGAGTAAAAGTAGCCAAACACGGAAATCGTGCCATTTCAAGTTCTAGCGGAAGTACAGATGTGTTAGAAGCTTTAAATATAACTACTCCAAACACTTTAGAATCAGTTTTAAAACAACTAAATAATCAAGGGCTTAGTTTTTTACATGCTCCATTTTTTCATCCTTTAGTAGGAGAACTTAAAGAGATCAGATCAAGACTTGGAGTAAGAACGGTTTTTAATGTTTTAGGTCCTTTATTGCACCCTAATTTAAAGTTAAAATATCAACTTATGGGAAATTATCACGCACCTGTGCATAGGCTTTTGATAGAGGTTTTAAAAAATTTAGGACGCAAAAAAGCTTTAGTGGTAAGAGGAAATGATGGTATGGATGAGCTTAGTATTTGCGATGAAAGTAAAATTTATGAGCTTTGTGAAGGAGAAATTTTAGAGTATTCTATCTGTCCTGAACAATTTGGTTTTAAAAGAGCTTTTCATAGTGAAATCATAGGATCTAGTGCATATGACAACGCTAAAGATTTAAAAGATATTTTAAGCGGTAGAATGCAAGGGGCAAAATTTGATTTGGTAGTTTTAAATGCTATGTTTGCACTTTATACAGCCAATAAAGCAAGTTCGCCTTTAGTGGCTAAAGATATGATTTTAGAAGCCATTTATTCAGGTAAGGTTATAGAATATTTTAAGGAGTATCAAGCTTATGCTAAAGCTTAAAATTTGTGGTATTAAAGATGAAAAAAATGCCAAAGATTTAGCTTTTTTAAATATTGATTTTTTTGGACTTATTTTTGCTAAAAGTCCAAGAAGAGTGAGTTTAGAACAAGCGAGAAATTTAAGTGCAATTTTTCATGAAAAAGATAAAAAAGTTGTCGGTGTTTTTGTAGATGAAAATTTGGAACAAATTTTAAGATGTATTAAAGAAGCTAAGCTTGATGGGATACAAATTTATCGCACTATTACCAAAGAAGAATTTGAAATTTTAAAGGTGCAAAATGTTTTTGTTTGGCAGGTGATTAGTGTGGAAAATAGTTTAGATTTAAAAAGTGAAATTTTTGCTAATTTAGTACTTTTTGATGCTAAGGGAATTTTAAAGGGCGGTAATGGAATAAGTTTTGATTGGACTTTATTAGGTTCTTATACTAAAGATTTTGCATTAGCTGGAGGCATAGGTTTGGATAATATTCATAAGGCTGTACAAACGGGAGCTAAAATTTTAGATCTTAATTCAAAACTTGAAGATGAAAAAGGCTTAAAAGATATCAACAAAATAAAACAAATTTTAAAGGAGTTGAAAAAATGAAAAAAGCGTATTATGGGGATTTTGGTGGGCAGTTTTTGCCTGAAAGTGCAATGTTTGCTTTAAATGAGCTAGAAGGTGCTTTTTTGAAATTTTCTAAAGATAAACTCTTTAAAAAAGAATTAAACGAGCTTTTAAAAACTTATGTAGGGCGTCCTACTCCACTTTATTTTGCTAGAAATTTAAGCAAAAAATATCAGCATGAAATTTATTTAAAACGCGAGGATTTAAATCATACCGGAGCACATAAAATCAATAATGCCATCGCTCAAGCCCTTTTAGCAAAAAAAATGGGAAAGAAAAAAATCATAGCAGAAACAGGAGCAGGTCAACACGGGCTTGCAACAGCCACTGCAGCAGCACTTTTAGGACTTGAATGTGAAATTTATATGGGGGCAACCGATGTGCAAAGACAGGCTTTAAATGTTTATAAAATGGAGCTTTTGGGTGCTAAAATTCATGCAGTACAAAGTGGGCTTAAAACTCTAAAAGAAGCTACTACTGCGGCTATTCAAGCTTGGGTTGGAGATATTAAAAATATTTTTTATGTGGTTGGAAGTGCGGTAGGTCCTTATCCTTATCCTAAAATGGTAATGCATTTTCAAAGTATTATAGGAAAAGAATGCAAAATGCAACTTCAAAAACTCAATAAAAAAGTAGATTATATTATCGCAGCTGTTGGGGGTGGAAGCAATGCAGCTGGGATTTTTTATGATTTTATCAAAGATGAAAATGTTAAACTTATAGGTATTGAAGCAGGGGGGCTTGGCATTGATACGCCTTATCATGCAGCGACTTTAAATAAGGGAAAAACAGGCATTATTCACGGTATGAAAACCAAGGTTTTACAAGATGATTTAGGCAATATCTTGCCTGTACATAGTGTTTCTGCAGGGCTTGATTATCCAGGAATTGGTCCTTTGCATGCTTTTTTATTTGAAAGCAAAAGAGCGCAATATCATGCTATAAGTGATGAAGAATGTATGCAGGCTTTAAAATTACTTTGTAAAGAAGAAGGTATTATTGCAGCGATTGAAAGTTCGCATGCTTTGGCATTTTTAGAAAAACTTTGTCCAACTTTAAAAAAGAAAAGCGTGATAGTAGTAAATCTTTCAGGCAGGGGAGATAAAGATATGCAAATGATTAGAGATTATAAAAAAGGGGTGATTTATGGTTGATTTTAGAAAATTTTATAAAGAAAATGCAAATGTGGCTTATACGGTTTTAGGTTATCCAAATCTTCAAACAAGTGAAGCTTTTTTGCAAAGATTGGATCAAAGCCCTATTGATATTTTAGAACTTGGTGTTGCTTATAGTGATCCTATTGCCGATGGTGAGATTATTGCAGATGCGGCAAAAATAGCTCTTGATCAAGGCATGGATATTCATAGTGTTTTTGAGCTTTTAGCTAGGATAAAAACTAAAAAAGCTTTGGTTTTTATGGTTTATTATAATTTAATTTTTTCTTATGGCTTGGAAAAATTTGTGAAAAAAGCAAAATCTTTAGGGATTTGTGCTTTGATTGTGCCTGAATTGAGTTTTGAAGAAAGTGATGATTTAATTAAAGAGTGTGAAAGATATAATATAGCTTTAATTACACTTGTAAGTGTTACAACCCCTAAAGAAAGGGTTAAAAAGTTAGTAAAACATGCTAAAGGTTTTATTTATTTATTAGCAAGCATAGGTATTACAGGTACGAAAAGTGTCGAAGAAGCAATCTTACAAGATAAAGTAAAAGAAATCAGATCTTTTACAAATTTGCCTATTTTTGTAGGCTTTGGCATTCAAAATAATCAAGATGTAAAAAGAATGAGAAAAGTTGCTGACGGAGTGATTGTGGGAACTAGCATAGTAAAGTGTTTTAAACAAGGAAATTTGGATATAATAATGAAAGATATTGAAGAAATTTTCAAAAAATAAAATTTTAAAACATATTTTTATTTTATATTTACTATAATTTTAAATTAAGTTTTTTATAAAGGTGGTAGTTATGTTAAAGATTCTTGAGTATTCCATCACTCATTTTTGCGAGCATATCTTAAGACTTCGCATTGAAGCAGCTCAAGATATAAGCGGTGAACTTTATGGAGCGAGTATTCCTATCATGGGCAAAAGCGAAGGAGAATGTAATTTTTATTTATTTTTTCCAAAAGAATTTTTAAAAAAAATTGCAGAAATTTTAATTAATGATGAAAAATTTAAAGAAGATGACTGGTGCGATTTAACTAAAGAATGCGCCAATCAGATTATAGGTTATGCTAAAAATTTGTTAAATGATGCCAAGGGTGATGACGAGTATAAACTCGGAATTCCGGAATATTTAGGAAAAGTTGATTTTTCTGAAATAGTTCTAGATGAAGCTTTAACTTATAAATTTGAAAATTGTTATTTTAGAATAGGATATTGCAAATAATGAGCGATGATATAGAGTTTAACATTCATCATGGGCTTTTGCAATCTTATGAAGATATCTTAGATATTACAGTAGATTTTGTAAGCGAGCTTGGAACTACAAATATGAGTGTAGCGGAGCTTTTAAAACTTGAAGTAGGCTCGGTTATTGATCTTGAAAAGCCTGCTGGAGAAAGCGTTGAGCTTTATATCAATAAAAGAATTTTTGGCAAAGGTGAGGTTATGGTTTATGAAAAAAATCTCGCTATAAGAATTAATGAAATTTTGGATTCTAAGACTGTGCTTCAATACTTTAAAAAAGAAATTTAAATGAGATTGCTAGTATTATTTTTTTTAATTTTACCTTTATATAGTGTTGAGTTGGTTAGTTATAATATCTACGATAGAAATGACCGAGTAGATTTAATGCTTTCTTTTGATAATGCTTATAATGGCAAGATTTCTCAAAAAAAAGAAAAAAATTTAACTCTTTTAACTTTTAGTGATTTAACGTATTCTAAAGATGAATTAAAAGAACTTAACTCTCAACTTGTAGATAAAATTAGTATTAGTTCTAAAAATAATAATACCTATATTATGCTACAAAACAAACAAAATATTAATTTAGAACTTAGCTCTATCAATGATAAATTTGGAGTAAGGATACGAGCTATAGAGCAAGGGAAAGCAAATATCGAATCTGTACCTACAACAACTGCGAATAATTCTCAAGAATTAATGCCTAAACCAAAAAGTACAAGTTTAGAAGGGTATGATTATACAAATTATATCTTAGTAATGCTGATTTTAGTTATTTTGTTAATAGTGCTTTGGTGGTTTAAAAAGACTATGGTTTATAAAAATAACAATGTTTCTAGAGATTTTACTATGATTTTCCAAAGATTTTTAGATAAAAATAATCAACTTGTTGTTTTTGATCACGCTAATAAACGTTATACAATGATAATAGGTAATTCCAATGTGCTTTTAGAAAGTGTTGAAATTCCAGAGGAACAAACAATAAAACATACAGAAAAAACAGAGAAAAATTTTGATTCTTTTTTTGAAGAGAATAAAAAAAGAATTCAAAATCTTATAGAGCAGCGTCAAAAAGGTAAAAAATCTTAAATTTTTTGATTGATTGCTAATGCTATGGTAGCTGGTTTTGCAATTTTTTTGAGCTCATCTTTGGGTAAATTAAGAATTTTGTTTTCTTGATATATATAAAGAGTATTGTTTGCAAAAGCAAAATCAATCTTATCTTCATTTGTGCTTAAAGTTTTAGCTAAGCACAAAATAAAATTAAGCCATGAAATGGTATGAATATTGGGTAAAAGTTGTTTATAGGGTTCAAGATTATAAGGATTAACTTTTTTTCCATTAAGCTTAATAATACTAGCAATTAAAGCTTTTTCTTTATGCGAAAATCCATAATTTAATCCACCTAGTACAAAATGAGCAGAGTGTTCATTAGCAAAATAGAAATTTAAATATTCTCCAATATGGCATAATTTGGCAGCATTTAGTAAAGTATGCTTATAGTTATCGTTAAGTTTATGAAGATTTTTAAGGGTTGTAAAAATTTGCAGAGCAAAATGTGGAGTTTTATTTTTTTGTTTTGATTGTAAAAATTTATCTTGCAAACATTTTAAACTAGGATTGAAATTTGGTGGAAATGTGATTTTAGGACGAAGTAAATCTTGCAAATAAACTCCTTCTCTGATTCCAACCCCACTCGTGATAACTTGTTTGGCTTTTATTTTTTCCGCAATCTTTAAAAAAATAAATATACCCTCTTTAATGGTATCAAAACGATCCTTTTTTATGCCAAAATTGATTAAAGAGTCTAAGTTTGAATTAAAAATTTTTAAAATATGCCCTTTTTCTTCATCTAGCATATAGCGAAAATCATGTAAATTTTTCAGTGGATAGGAATTTTTTTGCATGATGGAATTAGATATTGCTCTTAAGCTTCCACCTATTGCAATAAGGTTTTGATTGCAAAATTCTTTAGGAATTTGTTCTAAAATTGGTTTTATAAATTCTTCTAAAGAATCCATTTTTCCAGTATCATAGAACAATTCTTTTAGCCTAACAGTGCCAATATCAAGAGATATGCAAGAAATAATTCTATTATTTTTTATTAAACACAATTCACTAGAACCACCACCTATGTCTAAAGTGGTTCCATCCTTAAAAGGACTTAATAAATTTAGAGCTGCAAGACCACCTAAGTAACTTTCGCTTTTTCCATCTATACAGCGTATATTTAAAGACAGATTATCTTTGATTCTTTTAATGAAATTTTTTGAATTTGGGGCATCTCTTAAGGCTGATGTGCCTACTATAAATATTTTTTTGCACTTATGCTTTAAAGCGCATTGTTTGAAAAAAGCTAAGGCATCTTCGGCTCTTTGCATGGCTTCTTCTTGGAGAATTTTGCCATTATTATAAGCATTTTCTCCAAGTCTTACTTTGCGTTTGTATTCGCAAGTTGTATAAAAACCATATCTAGAAGTTTTTTCAAAAATCACCATTCTAATGGAGTTTGAGCCAAGATCAACAACGGCTGTTTTTTTTGCCATTAAAATTCTCTATCTCTATGTTTGAGTTTTAATTCTTCTATAGTTTCTACATTATCAGGATCAGGAATGATACATTCATATGGGCAAGCAACAATACAGGCAGGCTCTGAAAAATCATTAACGCACTCTGAACAAAGATCAGGGTCTATTACATAAATTGGACTATTTTCATAAATAGCTTCATCAGGACATTCTTCTCTGCAAGCATCACAACATACGCAGTCTTTTGTAATTAAAAGAGACATCATAACCTTTCAAAAATTTAAAAAATAATTTTAGTTTATACAATAACCAAACTTAAATAAAATATAAAAATAGAAATAAAGATAAATTTTTTGCACCGAAGGTGCAAAATTGTTAAGATTTTTTAGGGAAGCAGAAACGGTATCCTCTACGACGAACTGTTTCTATGGTAGATATATTTAATGGTTTATCCATTTTTTGACGAATTTGATTGATAGCTACTTCGATAACATTTGGAGTTACTAGCTCAGGTTCTTCCCAGATGGCATCTAAAAGTTGTTCTTTGGATACAATTTGATCCGAATGTCTTGCTAAGTGCGTTAAAACTTCAAAAGGTTTTCCTTTAAGTTCTATATCTTGATCTTTATAAGTAATTTTTTCCTCATCTGGATCAATAACTAAGTCTTCAATTTTAATAACATTGGTTCCGCCAAGTCTTAGTCTTGCTTCAATTCTTGCGAGTAGAATATCAAAATCTAAAGGTTTTGCAACAAAATCATCAGCTCCAGCTTTCAAAGCTTTGATTTCTGTTTCTTTGTCTGTTTTTGAAGACATAATCATAACTGAAGTTCTTGGAGATTTATGCTTAATAGTGTTAACAAGTTCCGCTCCATCTCCATCAGGTAAAGTCCAGTTTGCTAAAACTAAATCATAATGTCTAATGCCGATAAAGTATTCTCCATCTTTAAAATTTTCAGAAGAATCAGTTTGATAACCAAATTCATTAAGATTGTCTATAATTGTTTTATTTAGGCTAATCTCATCTTCTATAACTAAAATTCTCATTTGTTCTATCCTTATTAAGAAAAATTTAAAGAATTATATCATAGCTTAAGTAAATGTTTAGATATCTTTAAAAAAAAATTAATATTTTTTTTTCAATTTAACCCCAACTGTAGCATTTTTTATTATATGGGGTTTGAAAATTTTTATGTTAAGATTGGTTAAATTAGGAAAATCTTTTTTTAAATTTAAGCTTACAAAGTCTAAAGACTCTTCAAGGGTGTAAAATTCTTCTTTTTTATACCATGTTTTAATTTTGGTAATTACTTCTGCATAATTTAAAAATTCATTTGCTTTAGCTTTAAGCTTGATAATAATTTTTTGTTTTTTCCTTCTTTCGAAATCTAATATACCAATGATACACTTAAAGTGAAATTTTATTTTTATATGACTTTGCATTCTTCTTTAAAAATCAATCTTTTAATATTAGGTAGATGTTTATATACTATAATAAAAGCGATAATGAAAACGGGTGCATGTGTATGAATTTCTAAGTCATAATTAAATATAAAAGAACTTACAACAAAAGCAAGTAATGCTGCTAAAGAAGCTAACGAAGATATTTTAAAAATTTTTCCTATAACTACCCATACAATAAATGCTGTAAGCACTTCCAATGGAAGCAAAACTATCATAGCACCTGCTCCTGTTGCTATGCCTTTCCCTCCTTCAAATAACAAGTAAATTGAAAAACAGTGTCCCAAAATAGCCAAAACTGCCACGCTCCAAAGCAAAGCTTGATCATAATGAAGAAATTTCAAGGTTAATAAAGGAATAGCTGCTTTTGCAAAATCTAAAATTATTGTAGCAATGGCAAGTTTTTTTGCTAGTTTGGGATTTTTTTCTTTTACTACTCTTAAAACATTGGTTGCTCCTATACTTTTTGAACCTTCTTTTTTGATATCAGTTTTAGCAAAAAATTTAGCTAGGATTAGCCCAAAAGGGATTGAACCTAAAAGATATATAAAAGCGTAAATTATTAAATTTTCCATAATATCCTTTTCAAATCATCTTAAAATTTTAAGATTTATAACTAAAAATTATATCTTATGAAAATAAATAAACAAAAATAATTTTTATAGGATAAAAATAGTATTAATTAATTGTAAATATTTTTTAATAATATTTATCTTTATTTAAGCTCTAAATAATTATTATTTTATTTTAATTTATCTTTAATAGGAGTTTATAAATGAAAGTAAAAGCATTGCTAATCGCATCCTTAGTTGCTTTTTCAAGCTTAAATGCTGCAAGTCTTATAGATGAAGCTAAAAATTCAGGTCTTGTTGCCTTGCCAAAAGATCAAAAAGGTGTTGATGAAATTTTAAAACAAAATGGAGTAAAGGCTAGTGAATTTACTCTTGAAAAAGCAGAGCTTGGCAAAAAGCTTTATTTTGAACCACGCCTTTCAAAAAGTGGTATCATTTCTTGTAATACCTGTCACAATGTAGGACTTGGTGGAACAGATGGGGTTAGTACTGCAATAGGTCATAAATGGACAGCAAATCCCCATCATTTAAATTCACCAACAGTTTATAATGCGGTTTTAAATAATACTCAATTTTGGGATGGTCGTGCAGGAACATTAGCCGATCAAGCTAAAGGTCCAATCCAAGCTGATCCTGAAATGGCAACTCCTGCTAAACTCGCAGTAGAAAAAATTTCATCATTGCCTGAATATGTGAGTGAGTTTAAAAAAATCTATGGTAAAAGTGGTGTAAATTTTGACAATATTGCTGATGCAATTGCAAATTTTGAAAGAACCTTGATCACTCCATCTCGTTTTGATAAATTTTTAGAAGGCGATGAAAAAGCTTTAACAAAAGAAGAGCAAAAAGGCTTAAAGCTTTTTATAGACAAGGGTTGTGTAGCTTGTCATAATGGTGTGAATTTAGGTGGCAATATGCAAGCGTTTGAAGTTGCTGGTAAATATAAATTTGCAAATTTAGGTGATTTTAAAGGTGATGCAAATGGCATGGTAAAAACTCCAACTTTAAGAAATGTTGCTGAAACTGCTCCATATTTTCATAATGGCGCTATTTGGAATCTAAAAGATGCTATTAAGGAAATGGGTAGTGTGCAACTTGGCATTAAAATTTCTGATAAAGAAGCAAAAAGTATTGAAACTTTCTTAAAATCCTTAACAGGAACAAAACCAGCAATTGTTTATCCACAACTTCCTATTTCTACTGAAAAAACTCCTAAACCTGAACTATAAGGTTCCAAACAAGCTCTATTTTTAGAGCTTGTTTAAATTTCTTTATCTTAGCTTTGTTATAATTGTCTTTAATTTTGCTAGAAAGGTTTGCAATGAGACTTTTTGGAACTGATGGAGTTCGTGGAAAAGCGGGTGAATTTTTAGATAGTTTTTTGGCTATGCGTTTAGCAATGGCTGCGGGTATTTATTTTAAAGATAAAAGTATTACTAATAATATCTTAGTAGGAAAAGATACAAGAAGAAGTGGCTATATGATAGAAAATGCTATTGTTTCAGGGCTTACTTCTATAGGATATAATGTTATACAAATTGGTCCTATGCCAACTCCTGCGATTGCATTCTTAACTGAAGATATGCGTTGTGACGCAGGGATTATGATTTCAGCTTCTCACAATCCTTATTATGATAACGGTATTAAATTTTTTGATGCTCATGGAAATAAACTCAGTGAAGATATAGAGAAAAAAATAGAAGAAATTTATTTTGATGATAAGCTTATACAAGCCTCTAAGGTAGATATGGAAAAAATTGGTCAAGCAAAAAGAATTGATGATGTTATAGGAAGATATATTGTTTCTATTAAAAATTCTTTTCCAAAAGATCTTACTTTAAAGTCTTTGCGTGTTGTTTTAGATGTGGCTCATGGGGCAGCTTATAAGGTAGCACCTACTGTTTTTAAGGAATTAGGCGCTGAAGTTATAGTAATGAGTGATAAACCTAATGGACTTAATATCAATGAAAATTGTGGAGCTTTGTATCCTGTAAACTTAGCTGCTGAGGTAAAGCGTTTGCGTGCAGATGTGGGCTTTGCTTTTGATGGTGATGCAGATCGTTTGGTGGTTGTAGATGAAAAAGGCGAAGTGGCTAATGGGGATAGTTTATTGGGCGTATTGGCACTTTATCTTAAAGAACAAGGTAAATTACAATCAAGTGTTGTGGCTACTATAATGAGTAATGGTGCTTTAAAAGAGTTTTTAAATAAACATGGTATAGAACTTGATACTTGTAATGTTGGCGATAAATATGTGCTTGAAAAACTAAAAGCCAATGGTGGAAATTTTGGTGGAGAACAAAGTGGGCATATTATTTTTAGCGATTATGCAAAAACTGGAGATGGTTTGATAGCTGCCTTGCAATTTAGTGCTTTAATGCTTTCTAAGAAAAAATCTGCAAGTTCTATTTTGGGTCAAGTTAAACCTTATCCTCAGCTTTTAATCAATCTTAAAATTGCAGAAAAAAAAGATTTAGATAAAATTAAAGGTTTAAAAGAATTAAAAAAAGATTTAGAAAATAAAAATATTAATACCTTATTTCGCTATTCTGGAACAGAAAATTTGATAAGACTTTTACTAGAAGCCAGAGATATTAAGCTCTTAGAAAAAGAAATGAAAAATGTTGTGGAGTTTTTTAAGAAAGCTTTAAATGGCTAAAACTTTTAAATTTATTTTTTATTTTTGGGGTGCCTTTGTTTTGGTTTTTGCCCTTGATCAATGGGTAAAATCCTTAACTTTAGCAGGATTTAGATGGCAGAGTGAATACCTAGATTTAACTTATGCTCTAAATACAGGCGTAGCTTTTTCAATGTTGAGTTTTTTAGAACATAATTTAAAATATTTACATCTTGCTTTAATTGGCGTGCTTTTTATTTATCTTTTTTGGCAAAGAACACTTTTAAAAACTCATAGCATAGCTTTTGGAATGATGCTTAGTGCCGGCGTTTCAAATTTATTGGATCGTTTTATACATGGAGGTGTAGTGGATATGTTTTTTTGGCATAAATGGTTTAATTTTGCTATTTTTAATGTTGCAGATGTCATGATAAATATAAGTGTGGCTTTGATTTTAATACAAGAAATATTTAAAAAAAGGAAAAAAGATGACAGAATGGATTAATGATTATTATTTTTGGATTAAATGGGTGCATTATTTGGCATTTGTTTCTTGGATGGCGGGTCTTTTTTATTTACCTCGTCTTTTTGTGTATCATGCTGAACATAAAGACAATAAAGGTTTTGTCGAGGTTGTAAAAATTCAAGAAAGAAAGCTTTATTATTATATACAAACTCCTGCAATGATTGTGACTTTAATCACAGGAAGTTTAATGTTGCATGCTCATAAGGAAGTTTTAATGGTAGGTGCGGGTTTTATGCATGTTAAACTTACCTGTATTACACTTTTGATTATTTTTCATATACATAATTATTATTGTTTAAAAGCTTTAGCAAATGATACTTCTACTAAAAGTGGAAAATATTTTAGAATTTATAATGAATTTCCAACTATAATGTTTATTATCATCGCTTTAATGATGGTTGTTCGTCCCTTTTAGTTTGTCTCCGCTTTAAATTCCATACTAGCGGAGTTAAGCGGATCAATATTTTCTTTCATGATATCGATATAATCTTTATTTTTAAGACGCTTATCATCTCTAAATACTGCGCGCACAAGATCCATTCCTGTGTAAAAATCTTTCATTAAAACCACAAAAAGATATTGACCAAATTCAGTTGCGATTAAAGCATTTTGATCTTTTATGATGGCACCACTTGTTTTAAGTCCTAAAAGTTCTATGAAAAGTTCTTTTTCGAGATTGCAATTTAGAGTTTTATTAAATTTATCAATTTCTATTTTCCCTGAAAAAATTTCAGTTAAAAAGACATATTTGATAATTTCTTTTTTATCAAAACAAGCTTTGGCTATATTAGCATTTTGTTTTTCTTGTATAAATTTAGCATAATCATTTAGATTAAATGCATTGATTAAAAGCTCCTCATCTAAAAAGCTAAAAGCTCCGCTGCCTACTCCTAGGTATTCATGATGAGAACTGACATATTCGTCATTAAGCTTGTTTTTTTCTAAAGAAAAACTCCAACCATTGTTTTGGGTATAGTCTTTAAAAAATTCTCGTATGATTTGATAATAAGTAAATTCATTATCTTTAATGCTCACTCCTAGACTTTTAGCGATATTATCTTTGGTAAGATTTGATTTCATTAAAGGATAGGTTGTGATTTGTTGCGGGGCTAAATTTTTAGCAATTTCTAAGTCATTTAAAAGTTGTTTTTCGTTTTGTCCTGGAAGATTGAAAATAAGATCTATACTAAAAATAGGTAAAATTCCTAAAGCTTTTGAAATTTTTTCTTGAAGTTCTTTAGATGAACCAAATTTATTATATCTTGCCACTTTTTTCAAAGTTTCATCATCAAAACTTTGAATCCCGCAACTTAAACGATCAATTATACCTTTAAACATAGAAAGCTTATTTGGATCAATATGATTTGGATCGCTTTCGCATGAAATTTCTTTTATATTAAATAACTTTTTACAAAGTTCTAAGGTTTTTAATAATTCCTCTTCATCAATCAGTGTTGTACCACCACCCACATACATGGAGGTAAAATCAAAACCTTTATTTTTCATGATTTTAATTTCTTCTCTAAGATTTTGAAAATATACTTTGGCTAAATTTTCATCATAATAATATTTATGAAAGCTACAATAAGGACAAAAAGTATGGCAAAAAGGTACATGGGCATAAAGCATATAGCTTTTGTCTTGTTTTGGAATTTTTTCTTCGGGTTGTTTTAAAAGTTCGACATTGAAACCTTTTTGGAGGGATTTTTCCATCATAGTATGAGAGTATTTTAAAGCTAAATTTTGAAATAAATTCATAAGTGGCCTATATATTAAAATATTTAAGACATAACTTTATCAATTTTTAGCTAAAATAGGAGTAAATTTTTTATTTCTTAAATAAAAAATGGGATTAAATTTTTAAATTATTTAAAAAGGATATAAAATGGATAAAGCCAAAATTGTTCAAAATTTAAATGCTTTGTTTAAACAAAGAGCAGAGTTTTACTCTTATTTTGATGAAAATATTGCCAAAATCAATGATACTGAAGTATTTGATTTTAAGAATGCTAAAAATTTAAATCCAGAAGAGGTATATAAGCAATTTTATCATTTTGATTATGCTATAAGAAAATTATTGCCTGCTATTTACAAGGTTTATGAAATTACAGATACAGATTTAGATAAAGATTTTTAATTTATTTAGAGAATAGAACGAACTATTCTCTAAAAGATATATCTAAATTTTTTGATTCTTCTTTTATATTTTTACTCGTGTCTTCATTTTGCTCAAATCCTCCACCAAATGCTTTGATTACATCTACTATGGAATTGGCATAAGAATATTTAGTATTATTAAAAGCAACGGCAGCATTAAGCCAATTTTGACGTGCCTCTAAATAATCTTGCAAAGACATTTCTCCTATATCATAGCGTTCTTTAGCAATTTCATAAATTCTTTTGTAAGATTGTTCGCTTGCTTGTGCATTATCGTATTGTAAGCGTATAGTTTTTCTAGCTACTAAAGCATAGCGAATTTCTCCAAAAGCAGTAATCAAAGTATTTTGATAATTTACAAAAGCTTCATCTTTATTAAGCTTGGCTAAATTTACATTTTGGTAAATTTCACCCCAATGAAAAATAGGCAGAGTAAAGTTTCCACCTATATTCCAAGTCTTAGAACCTCCTTTAACCAAGGTATCTAAATCCCCGCTTTCAAATCCCAATAATCCTGTTAAAGAAAGGCTAGGTAAGAAAGCCGTGCGAGCTACTCCAACAAGATAATTTTGCTGAGTTAATTTTTCTAAAGAAGAGCCAATATCTGGACGTTGAAGCAAGATGGTACTTGAAATTCCAGTTGGAATGTCAAATTCTTTAAGATTAAAAACTTGATAGCTTTGATTTTTGTAAAGTATGTCATTTAAATCATTTGAAGTTAAAATTTTTAAAGCTTTAAGGTAATTTTCTTTATTTAACTTTGCTTCATTATATTGCAAAGCCATACTTTCTAAGTTGGCTCTTGCTTGAGCAAGTTCATATTCACCTACAGCACCAACTTGAAATTTTTCATCATTAATCCTATAAATTTCTTTTGCCGATTCATAGGTTTCTTTAAGAGCATTTTCATTTTCATAAGCATTTACAAGATTAAAATAAGTTTGAACTGTATTTGAAATAACAGAAAGTCTTGCAGCTTCATAATCATACTCACTTGCTTTAAAGCCTGATTTTGAGGCGCGATATGTATCGCGATATTTTCCCCAAAGATCGATTTCATAGCTTAAATTAAGTCCCATTTTAAAATCATTACCGTAACTTACTTCCCCAGTTCGATTGCCTGGAGCATTTATAGCTGTTTTTGCACGACTTCCGCTTGCACTACCATCAAATTTTGGCAACAAACTGCTAAAATCTATACCTAATTGAGCAACAGCTTGTTCCATGTGTATGAAGGCAAGTTTTAAATCATTATTATTTTTAAGTGCTAAATCAACCACTTTATTTAAATTTTCATCATCAAAGTCTTTCCACCAATTTTTTGTGATAGAGCTATTGTTTTCTTTTTCCCAAGATAAGGCTCCAAGCTTATTATCAATGCTATAGTTTGCTTCGGGAGTATTTAAATTTGGACTTAAAGAGCAAGCTGAAATCAAAAGAGTAAAACTTGCTATAGTGCTAATTGAAATTATTTTATTCATGAACCTTACCTCTTTTTTTATCTAGCCATTCATTAAAATTTTCTAAAAGATAGAAAAATAAAGGCACGAAGAATATCGCTAAAGTTGATGCTGCGATCATTCCACCAACAAGCCCTGTTCCTAAAGAGTGTCTTGAAGCACTTCCTGCTCCTGTTGCGAAAATCATTGGTAAGACCCCAAAAGTAAATGCCAAAGAAGTCATTATGATAGGACGAAAACGAAGTTTTGCTGCTGCAACAGCTGCTTCAAAAACTCCTTTACCTTTTTTAAAGCGCTCTTCCATTGCAAATTCTACGATTAAGATAGCATTTTTAGCTGAAAGTCCAATCAAGAGCAAAAGTCCTGTTTGAAAATATATATCATTGCTAAATCCTCTTAAATATACCAATAAAAATGATCCAAATACCGCAAAAGGTACAGCTGTTACGACTGCTAAAGGTATAAGCCATCTTTCATATTGAGCAGCTAGAATTAAAAAGACAAATATCATACCTAAAGCAAAAGCATAACTTGCTGTTCCTTTACTAGAAACTTCTTGATAAGCTGATCCACTCCAAGCTATGGAATAATCATCCCCTAAAGTTTCTTTTGCTACTTGAGCAATCGCTTCTATAGCTTGACCTGAAGTATAACCTGGTGCGGGTTGACCTTGAACTTGTGCTGCTGGGAAAAGGTTGAATCGTTTTACATCATCAGGCCCTGAACTTCTTTGTAAAGTTAAGAAAGAATCAAGTGGTATCATTTTTCCATCATTTGATCTTACAAAAATATTTTTTAATGTATCTTGTGTATTTCTAAAATCACCTTTTGCGCGGATATTTACTTGGAAATTTTTACCTAGCATAGAAAAATCATTAACATAATAAGTGCCTATAGTTGCATTCATCGTGTTAAAAACATCTTGCATGTTAAGATTGTAGTGTTTTAATTTATCTCTATCAATTATAAGCTTGTATTGAGGGAAAGTTGTATCAAGTGTTGTTCTTACTCTTGATAGTTCTTTTCTTTGGTTGGCCGCAGTAACAAGTTTATTTACATCTTTTTGTATTTCATCATAGCTTTTTCCGCTTTTGTTTTGAACATACATTTCAAAACCGCCTGTGATACTTAATCCAGGTATAGGAGGTAAGCCTATAAATATACTTGAAGCATTGCGATCAAAAGCAAATTTTTTATTAAGCTCCATGGCGATTTCATCAGCACTCACATTTCTATCTTTCCAATCTTTCAAGCCTATAAACATTGCAGCGGCATTTTCTTTGAGTGAACTTGTAAAAAGATCAAATCCTATCATAGCCATTGCATCTTTAACTCCATTAGTTTTTAAAACTTCTTGACTTATGTGATCAACTTCTGAGATTGTTCTATGGAGTGCTGAAGCTGAAGGAAGGTTGATAATACTAATCATCAAACCTTGATCTTCTTCAGGAACTAAAGAGCTTGGTACTGCTTTATTAAGATAAAAAATCGCTCCAAGCATAATACAAAAAATTAAAACAAAACGAATGGTTCTTTTTAGAATATATGCTACTCCTGCACTAAATACAGAGGTACTCCAATCAAAAAAATCATTAAATTTCTTTACAAATTTAAATGGATCTCCTTCATTACGTCGCAAAAAGAGTGCGCATAAAGAAGGTGTTAAGGTAAGAGCAACAAAACCTGATATGGTTACAGATATAGCTAAGGTAAGAGCAAATTGTCTTTGAATTTCTCCAACAAAACCTGATATAAAAGAAACTGGTACAAAAACAGCACAAAGCACAAGAACAATTGAAATAACCGGAGAGCTAACTTCTTGCATCGCTTGGATAGCAGCATCTTTTACGCTTATTTGTTCATTTTCGTGTAAAATCCTATCGATATTTTCCACAACTATAATCGCATCATCTACAACAATCCCTATAGCTAAAATCAAGGCAAAAAGTGTAAGCAGGTTAATACTAAAGCCTAAAACATAAAGTCCAGCAAAAGTTCCTAACAATGAAACAGGTACAGCTATCATAGGAATAAGCGTTGCACGGAAATTCTTTAAGAACATATACATAACAATAATAACTAAAACTAAAGCTTCAATAAAAGTTTTAATTACTTCTTTGATTGATTCTATCACGAATTTTGTTGTATCATAAGGAATATTATATGTTAAACCTTTTGGGAAATTTTTTGAAAGTTCTTGCATTTTAGCCTGGACAAGTTCTGCTGTATGCAATGCGTTTGCCCCTGATTGAAGATTGATTATAATCGGAACTGCATCATTGCCATTTAATCGTCCTTGTGAGCTGTATTGTTGTGACCCTATTTCTACATCAGCTATATCTTTAAGTCTTAAAAATGATCCATCATCATTTGTTCTTAAAATAATATTTTCAAATTCACTAGGATTTTGTAGTCTTCCTTGCATAGTGATTGAATAAACATAAGGGGATTTTTGGGTTACAGGTTCTTCGCCAATTTTACCAGTTGCGTATTGGGCATTTTGATCATTAACCGCAGAAATTACATCAGTAGCTGTGATTCCAAATTTATTTAATAAATCAGGCTTGAGCCAAATTCTTAAAGAATAATTACGATTTCCTATAGCGTTTGCATCTCCAACTCCTGGAACCCTTTTTAACTCATCTAAAACATTTAAAGTGATATAGTTATATACATCTACTGCACTCATTGAGCCATCACTTGAATACATAGAAATTGCAGCAAGTGTTGTTGAGGAAGTTTTTCTAACTGTTACTCCAAGTTTTTTGACTGCATCTGGCATTTTTGCAGTTGCGGCTGAAATTCTATTATTAACATCTATGGTGGCTTGATCAGGATCTGTACCGATATCAAAATAAACAGTCAAACTCATAGTTCCTGAAGAACTTGAAGTTGAATCCATGTAAATCATATTATCTGCGCCATTGATTGCATCTTCGATAGGACTTGCAACTGTTGAAGCAATGGTTTGTGCATCAGCTCCTGTGTAAGTTGCACTTACTTTAACTGTAGGAGGGGTTAAAGAAGGATATTGTTCTATAGGTAAATTTGTAAGACCTATAGCTCCAGCTAAAGAAATGATAATTGCAACAACTGAAGCAAAAACAGGTCTTTCGATAAAAAATTTAGAAAACATTATTGTGCTCCAATTTCTTTAACTTCGCTACCAACTTGAATTTTTTTAAAGTTATCTAAAATGATTTTATCGCCATTTTGCAATCCTTTGTCAATAATGGCATATTCATTGTTTTGGTAGCTTATATGTACAGAAGATTTTTCTACTTTTCCATTTTTAACAAGAAGAACATAAACATCATTTTGATTTTGTTTAACAGCTATTTGAGGCACTTTAAAGCCATTTTTTTGTATAAAACCTTCTGAAGTAATTGTTGCAAAAGCACCTGGTAAAAGTGTTGAGTTGTTGTTGTCAAATATAGCTTTGGCTTTTACTGTTCCACTATTAGCATCTATAACAGAATCAATAAAATAAAGTTTGCCTTGAACGGTTTCTCCATTAAGATTTAAATTTGCATGAATGCTGTCTAAATCCCATTTTCCACTTTGAGTATTGCGGACTAAATTTAGTTTATCTGTATCTGAAATAAAGAAATCTGCGTAAATAGGATTTAAATTTGTAACTCTAACTAGTTCAGTTGTTGAAGCACTTACATAATCTCCTATATTAACTAAAGCATCTCCTATAGTACCATCAAAAGGAGCTTTTATTTCGGTATGATCTAGATCAATTCTTGCATTTGCAAGCTGTGCTCTAGCACTTGCTAGACTAGCTTTTGAATTGTTAAATGTAGCAAGAGAAGAGTCGTATTCCTTTTGAGAGATTGCACTTTTACTAAAAAGAGCTTTAGAACGATTAAAATCCTTGCTTGCATTTTCGAAAGTTGCCTTAGCCATCAAAGCTTGTCCGTAAGCCGAATCAACACTAGCTTTAAATTTATCTTGTTCTATAATAAATAATGTTTGTCCTTTTTTTACTTTATCTCCAGCTTTAAAAAGTTTATTTTCTATTACGCCACTAACTTGAGGTTTTATAATGACATCATAATCACTGACAAGTTTAGCAGGGTAAGTAAAACTAAGTGGTAAATCTTCAGATTTAGCACTCATGGTTGTTACAGGTTGAGGCGGCATTTGTATTTTTGGTGCTTCTTCTTTGCTGCAAGCAGTGAGTAAAAGCACAACACCTAAAGCTAAAATAGTATTTTTTTGAAATAATTTCATGGTTTTGCCTTGAAAAATTAAATTAAAAATTGTAATATTTATTACAAAAATTTTTGGCTAATTATATCTTAATTTTGGTTAATAAAATTATTTTTAAGCTTTGGATCCATTGATCCCATTTAGAAAAACGTTTACAACAAATTCAACATGTTCTTTTTGTTCTTTTTTATTTTTTAAACGAGCATTAATTAAAACATTAAGATGATGATAAGGTTCTTTTAACATAGTGCAAAAAAGAACAGCAAGTTTTTCTGCATTTTTTTTCATATAAGAATTATTTTGTTGCTTGAAAAAATCCATAAGTATGTTATAGGAAAAATTTTGTTGATTGTTTTCTATCCAATTGGCAAGATGTCTATCTTTGTCATAAACTTGAGAATAGATAATTTTACCAAAAGCTACAGCTTCTGGTTGATTGAAAATTTCTATAAAAGCTAAACCAAAAGAAGTTAAAATTTCTTTTAAAGTGCCATTTTCAATTTCTTGTGTTTTGGAATAAATAAGATGAAAGTGTTTTTTACATATGTCATCTAAAATTTCAAAGAATAGCCCTTCTTTACTTTTAAAACCATCATAAATATTAGAATAAGATCCTCCAGATAATTTAATAATATCACTCAAACTTGTTTCTTGGTATCCTTTTGTTAAAAAAAGCTCTAAGGCCACTGCTTTGATTTTTTCTTGTCTGGCTAAAACTTTTTGTGATGGTGTTCTATTTGAGTTCATTTTTATCCTTTATAAGAGTGCTTTTAGGGTATACAAATATACTTTTTCTAAAAACCGAAATTTTTTCATTATCCTTTGCGTAAGCTTTTATATGTAAAGGAAAGATTACGTCTTTTTTATCATTATTTGCTAAATTTTTTGTAGCCCTGATAACAACTATTTTTTTGACTTGTTCTCCTGCTTTTAATTTAAAAGGTTTGTTTGGTCTTATGATTTCAATTCCATCATTTATTCCTTCTAAATTTGCTGTAAAATAATATTCATGAGGTTTAGAATCTGTATTTTGAAACAAAAAGGTATAAGCATTTGAAATGACTAATTCACCTTTAACATTTGAAATATTATATAATTCACTACTACGATTGATATTTAAAAGCATGCTTTCTTTTTTGCTTCCCATGATGATTAAAGCCAGTAAAGCAATTAGAAGAACTATAAAATATGCTATCGTTCTAAATCTTAAATAATGAACCTTAGAACGCGTTTCAATAGCTTTTGCACTTGTCCAATTGATCAAACTTGGACGATTAAATTTGCTTTGAACCTTAGAGCAAGCATCGGCACATTCAAGACAATTAATACATTCAAGTTGCATTCCTTTGCGTATGTCAATATGAGTTGGACAGATGCTAACACAGGCTTCGCAACCTATGCATTCTCCCTCAGGCGGTTTTTTATGAAGTTTGGTGTGTCCATCATAGATCAAGCCCCCGCGTTTTTCATCGTAGATCACTTGCATTGTATCATGATCGAACATTACAGATTGTATTCTTGCATAAGGACAGACATAAACACAAAATTTTTCTTGTAAATAGGTAATATCCAAAGTAAAAAGTAAGCTAGCACAAAATAAAATTCCAAGTAAAAGTAGATGCTCGCCAGGATTTTGAATATAATTGAAAAAATCTTCAGGAGGAATAAAGTACCAAAGTAAATTACTAACAGCAACTAAAGATATAAAATAAAAAATTATTACTCCAAGAAATTTTTTAAAATATTGTCCCTCATATTCTTTTTGTTTGTTATTGATATTTTTGCGAATTTTAAGAAATTTAGTTTGTATGATATCTCTATATATAACTCTAAAAATCGTTTGTGGACAACTCCAAGCACACCAAATTCTTCCACCTAAAGTTGTAATAAAAAAAATAAATAAAAAAAGAAATATAAGAACAAAAGGCATGAGATAAAATTCTTGTGTTGAAAAAGAAATAAAAAATAGGTTTAATTTAGAATGATCAAAACTTAAAAGAAAAAAATGATTCTCATTAATTCTTATGAAAGGTAGGGCAAATATGATAATACTTGCAATTAAATATACAAAATATCGTTCTTTTGTATAGTTTGTAATGTGTCCTTGCATTTTTAGACCTTAAATTATAATTTTTTAGTACTTTGTAATTAAGGATTATAACCGATAAAAACTAAAACAATTTTTAAATGCTTTCTAAGTTAGAATTAATAAGAAGTGTTTTATAATTATATTTCACAACAAAAATTTACACAGAAAGGTGGTGAGGACTGTGCCAGGAATCAAGGTGCATCCTAACGAGTCTTTTGATGAAGCGTATCGTAAATTCAAAAAACAAGTAGATAGAAATCTAGTTGTGACTGAAGTAAGAGCAAGAAGATTTTTTGAGCCTATGACTGAAATTCGCAAAAAACAAAAAATTTCAGCACGCAAAAAAATGCTTAAAAGACTTTATATGCTTAGACGCTACGAGTCAAGACTCTAACCCAAAAGCCCGAAAGGGCTTTTTTATATCTACAAACTTCATTTGGTATTAAATTAAAAAGTATTTATTATTTTTTGTTAAAATTTCTAATTTAAATTTTCTGTTTTTAGGATAAACTTATGAAAAAAATCAAAAAAATCATTCAAATTGGTATGATAGGTGGTTTAGCAGCTGTTGCTGGAGGTGCTTTAGCAGGTTGTAGAAGTAATAATGACAATTCAGATACTTTAAATCAAGCAGCTAATGCTCAAGGAGCTTTTGTAATTATCGAAGAAACAGCTCCAGGGCAGTATAAAATCAAAGATCAATATCCAAGTGATGAAACAAGGGTAGTTTTAAAAGATCTTAATGGCACAGAAAGAATTTTATCCAAAGAAGAAATGGATGCTTTGATTAAAGAAGAAGCAGCTAAAATTGATAATGGAACTTCAAATTTAACTAAAGACAATGGACAAATCAGTAGTGGGGGATTGAGTTTAGGGGAAACTTTACTCGCAAGTGCTGCAGGTGCTATTTTAGGAAGTTGGATAGGTTCAAAACTTTTCAATAATCAAAATTTTGCCAACCAACAACGCGGTGCTTTTTCAAATCAAAGTGCTTATCAAAGGAGTGTTAATAGTTTTAATAAAGCAGGCACAACAAGCTCTGCTTCAAGTGCTAAAAAATCAGGCTTTTTTGGCGGAGGCTCTAAAGCCACAAGTTCTAGTTCTTCTTTTGGTTCTTAAGGATAAATAATGCAATTACTACAAGTAGATAAACTTCAAAAAGATTATTTAGAAAATATAGGTTTTTCTTGGCATACAGATGAAGATGGAAGTGATTATATTAGCAATAAGTTAGTTTGTGTTAAGGAAAGTGAAGCTAATGCTTATTATGAAGCGGTAAATGAGCTTTATGATATGTTTATTGCTGCAGCGCAAGAAGTGATTGATAATGATCGTTTTGATGAGCTTGGAATTCCTTTTAATCTTATTGATGCAATTAAGATGAGTTGGGAAAATGAGGTTCATTGGCATTTATATGGGCGTTTTGATTTAGCGGGTGGACTTGATGGCAAGCCTATAAAACTTATAGAATTTAATGCTGATACCCCTACTGCTCTTTTTGAAAGTGCGATTTTACAATGGGCACTTTTAAAACAAAATGGAATGGATGAAAGCGCACAATTTAATAGCATTTATGAAAGTTTGATGGATAATTTTAAAAGACTTATTACCCTTGATGAAAGTGTTGAAGGGTTTGAAGAGCATTATCAAGGATGGAAAATTCTTTTTTCAAGTGTTGCAGGAAGTAAAGAAGAAGAAATCACTACAAAATTGCTTGCACATATAGCCAATGAAGCAGGTTTTCAAACTAATTTTTCCTTTGTGGATGAGGTGGAATTTAGCGAAGAGGGTATTTTTAAAGAGGGCGAAAATTATGAGTATTGGTTTAAGCTTATTCCTTGGGAAGATATAGCCATAGAAGAGGGTGAACTTGCCATGCTTTTAACTCAAATCATGCGTAATCAAAGAGCAATTATTTTAAATCCTGCTTATACGCTTTTATTTCAATCTAAGGGAATTTTAAAAATTCTATGGGAACTTTATCCAAATCATCCATTACTTTTAGAAACAAAAGATACTCCTTTGGAAGGTAAAAACTATGTTAAAAAACCTGTTTTTGGTAGAGAAGGTGCAAATATCAGTATAATTAAAGATGGAAAAACTTTGCATGAGAATGTAGGTCCTTATGGGAATAATAAGGCTATTTATCAAGAATATGTAGAGTTTAATTCATGTGAAAACGAATACTATCAAGCAGGTGTTTTCTTTGCTTATGAAGGGTGTGGCTTAGGATTTAGAAAAGGAGGACTTGTGCTTGATAATTATTCTAAATTTGTAGGACATATTATAAAGGATTGAAAAATGAAAATTGTTTGTTTAGATGCGGCAACTTTAGGGGATTATGATTTAAGTGTTTTTGAAAAATTTGGTTCTTTGCAAATTTATACCACAACAAATAAAGAGCAAACCATAGAGCGTTTAAAAGATGCTAATGTCGCCATGACAAACAAGGTTGTAATTGATAAAGATGTGATTGATGCTTGTAAAAATTTAAAACTCATTTTGGAAACTGCTACAGGGGTTAATAATATCGATATTGAGTATGCTAAAGAAAAAGGTATTATTGTAAAAAATGCTGCTGGGTATTCTACTATGAGTGTGGTGCAACATACTTTTGCGTTTATGTTTGCTTTTTTAAATCAAGTGCTTTATTATGACAAATGGAGCAAAGAGGGTAAATGGTGTGAAAGTCCTATTTTTACAGATTATAGTAGAATTTTAAACACCTTAAGTGGTAAAAAACATGGTATTATAGGTTTAGGAACCATAGGTAAAGAAGTGGCAAAAATTTCAAAGGCTTTTGGAGCCGAAATTTATTATTATTCTACGAGTGGAGCTAATAAAAACGCAGATTTTGTACATTTGGAATTAAAAGATTTATTAAAAACTTGCGATATTATAAGTATCCACGCACCTTTAAATGAAAAAACCAAAAATTTACTCGCCTTTGAAGAATTAAAGCTTTTAAAAGATAATGCGATTTTGATTAATGTAGGAAGAGGTGGGATTGTCAATGAAAATGATTTAGCTAAAATCATAGATGAAAAAAATATTCGTGTAGGGCTTGATGTTTTAGAAATTGAACCTATGATGAAAAATCATCCACTTTTAAGCATTAAAAATAAAGAAAATCTTATTATCACTCCTCATGTTGCGTGGGCGAGCAAGGAGGCTTTAAATGCTTTAATGGATATAGTTTATAATAATTTAAAAGAATGGATAGAAAATGGCAAGTGAACATAGTTTTGATATTTCAGCAGCTTTAGATAAACAAGAGTTAAAAAATGCTTTTGAACAAGCTAAAAAAGAACTTGATAGTCGTTATGACTTAAAAGGAATTAAGTGTGAGATTGATTTAAGCGAAAAAGAGAGTATTTTTAAACTCAGTTCTTCTAGTGAAGGAAAGCTTGATGTTTTAAAAGATATAGTGATTTCTAAACTTATCAAAAGAGGAATTAATCCTAATGCTATTAAAGAGCTTTCTCGTGAAAGTGGAGCAATGTTTCGTTTAAATTTGAAAGCAAACGATGCTATTGATAGTGAAAATGCCAAAAAAATCAATAAAGCTATCAAAGATAGCAAACTTAAAGTTAATTCTTCGATTCGTGGTGAAGAAATTCGTGTTGTAGCAAAACAAATTGATGATTTACAAGCTGTGATGAAGCTTGTAAAAGAGCTTGATTTAGAGTTAAATATCAGTTTTAAAAATCTTAAATAAGGTCAAATTTGAAGCATTGTTTAGCCCTGTGTTTTATTTTTTTTCTTTGTGCTTGTAGTGTGAAAAATCAAAATTTTTCGAGTCAAAGCTTGATGGTTTTGATTGCTTCTCCTATGATAAAAATCAATGACGCAGCTTTTTTAAAAAAAGAAAATAATGCTTTAAATTTAGAAGTTTATAAACTAGGGCAAGCTTTTTTTGAACTCAAAATCAAAGATAAAATTTGTATCAATGCAGTGTGTTATGATAAAAAAGTGTTTAATCAAAAATTTTTTAAAAATGTATATTATGATGATATTTTAAGTGATATTTTAAAGGCAAATGCTTTATGGCAGGGTAAAAATTTAGAAAAAACTGATTGTGGTTTTGAACAAAATTTAAAAGCAAAAAATTATGAAATTTTTTATCAAGTTTGTGATAATAAAGTAAGTTTTTTTGATAAAATTTCACATACTAAAATTATCTTAACGCATATTCAAAATTGAAGGATAGAGTTTGAAATTTTTTTTACTGGTATTTTGCTTTGTAAATCTAGCTTTAGCGCAAGTTTATAAAGGTGAATTGTATTTTTATCATTTGCAGGATAAAGAAATTTTTGCCATAGTTTATGATAATGCGCCTATGACTCCACTTTTTGACAGGGATAAAAATCAAACAAGTTCTAGTTTTTTAATTATTGATGATATAAATGGAAATTTAGAGATTCCGCTCGTTAAGACAAATGATTTTTGGCAGGATGAGCGTAAAAAATATAAAATCAATTCTTCTAAAATGCTTACATATGATAATAAAAATTTTCAAGGAGAAAATTTAGGAACAACTACTTTAGAACTTGTCGAAACGCAAGATGGCATTCGTATAAAGCGTAGTCTTGATTTTATAGGTTTTAATGATGATTTTAAAGAATTTCATCCTGTTCATAAGAGTGTATTTAGTTTTGAACAAATTCGCCAAAAGCCTATTTTTTTACAAGATGGAAAAATTAGTTTTGAAGAATGGTATTATTTTTATGAAGATGGTATGAGCCGTGCTATTTTAGAGTTAAATAATTTTGTTTATGATATTAATGCTCACGCATTTGTAAAACTAAATGATTTGTATAATACTGAAAATCAAAAATTTCAAAATCTTTTACATGAGAAGCTTAAAAATACATGTGATGAGTGTTTTGAAGATCTGCAAAATTTACAATTTAATAATAATTTTTTGCTTAATAATGGAAAACTAAAAATTTGTTATCTACCTTTTGAAGGTCATTTTTTAGATGAAAATATTTGCGTAGAATTTAACGAAGATGAGCTTAAGGAATTTAAAAAATAATGGAAAAATTAAAAAATTTTTTAAGTTTGAAAAATATAGAAGATACTCAAATTTATAAAGAGCTTAAGTGTGCTAAAAATGAGGCTTTGATTCTTAGAGAACTTTGTAGAAATTATGTCGTTTCTATTTCTTCTATCAATGCCTTTACTTTATTATCGACAATTTTTGGAAATGATAAGTATCTTTATCTTGATGCTTTGGAGGATTTAAAAAAACTTATCGAAAGAGGTTTTGTAAATCAAAATTCGAGTTTTTTTAAAAGTTTAGAAAATAATAAAACTCAAACATTAACTCTTGCCTTATTGCAAAGTGAGCTTAGTCTAAGTGAATATTTTTTAGAATTTTTAGAAGCAAAACCTCGTTTAAATTTTGAGAAACAAGAGGCTTATGCAGATTATTTAGAATATTTAAAAGATGAATTTGCGCGTATTCAATTATACGAAAGATTAAGTTTTATACAAAAAAGTGCTTATAATAGTGAAATAAAAAATCAAATTAAACTTTATGAAAAACATATCAAAGAAAGACTAAAAAAAAGTAAATTTTATAATGTATTGGCTGATATTTTTAAAGAATACAATCTTGAACATAAAGAACAAATTATTTTTCTAGCACTTTTAAAAGAAGAATACGCCTTAAGTAATGAAAGTTCGATTTCTAGAGAAATGAATTCTTTACTTTCTTTAATCAGTGAAAATGATTTAGAAAGGCATAAAAATAAAAAACTATTACAAGAAAATGCTCCTCTTTTAAACTTAATCGAGTATGATGAATATTTAAATGCTTTTGGAGATATTTCTAAAAGTTTTTTTATTATCGATGAAATTTTACAAAGAATTATAAATTTTGAACCAAAACAAAGTAAAAAAATCAAAATTGAAAGTGTTTTAAAAGATCAAGATATTTTCGAGCTTATAGAACCAAGCACTGACATCAATGATATTATTATGCCTGAAAATACAAAAGAGCTTTTAGAAAATATTTTAAAACAACAAGATAAAAAAGTCCTAGAAAGACTTCATTCTTGGGGTATAAAGAGTAATAAAAATATAGAAGCTAAAATTATTTTTTATGGTCCTGCTGGTACTGGAAAAACTATGTCAGCTTTAGCTATGGCTAAATCAATGAAAAAATCTGTCCTTAGTTTTGACTGTTCTAAAATTTTGAGCAAATGGGTTGGAGAGAGTGAGCAAAATGTAAGAAAAATTTTTGATACTTATAAAAATATCGTGCAAACTTGTAAACAAAGTCCTATTTTACTTCTCAATGAAGCTGATCAGTTTTTAAGTACGCGTGTAGATGGAAGTAGTGGTAGCGATAAAATGCATAATCAAATGCAAAATATATTCTTAGAGCAAATTGAGCGTTTTAGTGGTGTGATTATCGCTACGACAAATTTTTTAGAAAGCTTAGATAGTGCATTTTCAAGAAGATTTGATTATAAGATAGAATTTAAAAAACCTGATTTTAAAGATAGGCTTAAAATTTGGGAAAAATTTCTACCTAAAAAAGCATTATTTGAAAAAGATTTTGATATAAATATTTTATCAAATTATGAATTAAGTGGAGCACAAATTTTAATGGTGGTGAAGAATACAGCTTTGAAAGTAGCTGTATCAAAAGATGGGGTTTTTAAAATGCAAGATTTTATAGAAAGCATACAAAAAGAATTAAATTCAAGTTTTGATAAAAGTAAGATTGTTGGATTTTAACTTTTTTAATGTTTTTGTATAGCGAACTATAAAATAAAACAAAGCTATAATTAAAGCACTCCATTCCCAAAACATAGGAATTTTTGGGGTTAAAAAATAATGATAACTTGCCAAAACTAAGCATAAATATCCTAGTTTTCTGATTTTACTAAGTTTTTTAAAGATTTTAAAAGAACTTAAAAGCATTAAAAATATGATTAAAAATGCGATAAATCCACTTGCTTCTAATAAACGATGTGAAATATCATCGAAAAGCCTTAAAATTTGAGCATTTCTATCAAAAATAAAATAATTTAAAAAGTGCAAAATCGCCCAAAAAGCTGCAAAAATACCTAAAATTTTAGGATAATTTTTTGTTTTTTTAAATTTAAGTAAAGAAAATAAAAGACTTAAATTTAAAAAGATTAAAGCAAATATTCCAGTGTAAATATAGGCTTCTTTTACAAAATCAAAGGCTTTTATGATATGATAAAAGCCATAGATTAAACTTATGATAAAGCTAAAATAAGCAAGAAATTTAAAGTATTTTGTCTGCATTAAAAATTCACTTTCAAGTCCATGTTTTTATATAAACTTGCCACTTCTTTTTCATATCCATTAAACATTAAAGTAGGTTTGGTAAAGAAGTCTCCTAAAGCCCTCTCGTTAGCTTGAGACCATCTAGGATGAGAAACATTAGGATTGACATTAGCATAAAAACCATATTCACTTGGAGCGTAACTTTCCCAAGTGGATTTAGGCTGTTCTTTGGTAAATTCTATTTTAACTATGGATTTAATACTTTTAAAGCCATATTTCCAAGGAACAACAAGGCGTATTGGAGCGCCATTTTGAGGCTTTAAGGCTTTTTTATACATTCCTACTGCAAGCAAGGTAAGAGGATGCATAGCTTCATCCATGCGAAGTCCTTCTACATAAGGATAGTCTATAGTTGGAAATAAAGCGTCTTGATCGGGAAATTGGCTCTTATCTAAAAGAGTGGTAAATTTAACAAATTTTGCCTCGCTTGTAGGTTTTGCCATTTCAATCAAACGACGCAATTCAAAGCCTACCCAAGGTACCACCATAGACCAAGTTTCAACACAGCGAAAACGATAAATTCTTTCTTCTAGTGGAAATTTTAAAATATCTTCCATGCTTAAAGTTAAAGGTTTTTCTATTTCTCCACTGATATCGATTTTCCAATTTTGAGTATTGAAATTTTGTGCCAATGATACAGCCTTTCTTTTATCTGTTGAAAATTCATAAAAATTGACATAATTTGTAGCCAGTTCTTCATCGCTGATTTCAAGTTTGTTTGGATTAGTATCGCTTGTGAAATTTAAAGCAGATAGTTTAGAAGCAAGCACGCTTGAACTTATTAAAGCACCCGCTCCAAGTTTTAAAAAATTTCTCCTTTGTTTATAAAGTTTTTCAGGTGTTATAAGCATAATTTTTCCTTATTAAAAATTTTTATTATTAAACTATAACAATGTTAATACAGGATTAATTTTGTGTGATTTTTTCAAGTTCTATATTGTAGAATATTTCTTCGCAAAATTCTTTATAGTGATTAAGTAGTTTAATTTTTGAAGTTTCTTGCATTAGAATTTTAAATTCTAATTTTTTTAATTTTCTAAGTTCATCCTTGAGCTCTTTATCTTTTGAAAACAATAAAAAATATTCTTTAAAGATGAGCTCATAAATTTCAAAAGTTCCATCGACAAGATAATTAATCGCTTTATCAAGATGCCGATTAGAGTCTTTAAAATTTAAAGGATTTAAAACCATGAAACAAAGATGAATCATGGCGAAGTGAAAATATTTAAGATGTTTTTCAGGTAAGGTGAACAAATCGCTTTTTTGAAAATTTTGAAGATTGTTAAAGTCAGAATTCAAGAAATGATAGCCAAAACAGTCATTGATATTTGAAATCAAATTTTTAATTTTTTGTTCTCCATCAAGTTTTTTTCTAAAGGCTACAAAATAAGCGAGAGCCTTGTAAAATATTTGAAAAAATTTAATATGTTTATTTTCTCTTAGACAAATAAGACTTAAATCTTTTGGAGAAGTGGAGTGCTCTTGCATATAATTATAAACTTTCAGGGAAATTTTATTTCTTACCTCAAGCAAGTAGCTCAAGTCTTTTTGTTTTAAAATTTGATAATAAAAAAATATAAAATCTTTAATTAAACCTTTATGATCTTTTTCAAATAATGAAATTTGAAAATCCACGCTAAGAAACTGATTGTAAAGATTAAAGTAATCGCATTCTAATTGTTGATAATTCAATATTTTATCCCACACTTAGCATAAAATTCTTTTAAAGCATGTTCTTTATCAGGCTGAGTTTTAATCCATTCTTCAAAGTGATTACACATATCCCATTCTTTTTGCTGAATTACTTCATAATTTTGCTCTATATCGTTTTCGCTTATATTTTTTCTGTGTATTTTGTTTAAAATTTTTTCACATACAGCCCTAGGATTTTCATTTTTATATATAGGCCTTCCCACAACGATATAATCACTCAAATTTTCTCTAGCCATTGCAAGATTAGCAACACGTTTTTGATCATCACTTGTTTCTCCAAAAGGACGAATTCCAGGAGTAAGGGTTAAGAAATTTGAACTTGTGTGCTCTTTAATTTTTTTGCTTTCAAAAACAGAGCATACCATACCATCAAGTCCATTTTCATAGGATATTTTTGAAAAATTAATTACAGCTTCTTCAATTTTTTGTCTATAAATACTAAAGAAATTTTCTTCATCAAAACTCGTAAGAGCAGAAACTGCTAAAACTAAAGGTCTTTTTGAAAATTTGCTAAGCCGTGTCATAACTTCTTGTATGGCTATTTTTCCAGCACTTGCGTGGATATTGATCATATCAACACCAAGTTTTGATACTTCTTCGCAAGCATCTGCCATAGTGTTGGGAATATCATGAATTTTAAGATCAAGAAATATTTTAAAATCATCAACTTTTTTAAGTTCTTCTATGAATTTAAAACCATCTCTTAAATATGCTCTTAAACCTACTTTTAACCATATGTCTAAATTTTTTAATTCTTTGGCAAGTTGTAAGCATTCTTCTTTTGTAGAAAGATCAAGTGCGACACAAAGCTTCATTTTTTAGCCTTTATTAAGGCATCTAAAACTCCATTTATAAATTTTGGAGAATTGTCATTAGCAAGTTCTTTAGCAAGTTCTATAGCCTCATTGATGACAATGGCGCTAGGAGTATCGGTAAAAAGTAACTCATAAGCTCCAAGTCTTAGTATAGCTCTTTCTACATGTCCTAAAGCTGTAATTTGATTATCATTTAGAAATGAATTTAAGGTTTCATCAATATTGTTTAAATTATCTAAAATTCCATTATATAAATTTAAAGTAAAATTTTTTTGTTCATTGCGTATTTTTTTTTCATCTAAAATTTCATCTACAAAAACGTTGTTTTGAGAATTTAACTCAAAAGCATAAAGCAAGGAGATGACGCTTTGGCGAACTTGATGACGCGTTGCCATTAAAGCTCCTTGCTTAAATTTAACATCTCGATTACAGTTGTCATAGCTTCAAAGCCTTTATTGCCTGCTTTGCTTCCAGCTCTTTCTATGGCTTGTTCTATTGTATCTGTAGTTAAAACACCAAAGCTTACAGGGATATTATGATTTAAACTCACATTGGCTATGCCTTTGGTGGTTTCTGCTGAAACATAGTCAAAATGCGGAGTTGAGCCACGAATTACTGCACCTACGCAACAAATTGCATCAAATTTTTTGCTTTCTATAGCTTTTTTTAACGCATACGGAAGTTCAAAAGCACCAGGAACAAGTATAAGGCTTAGATTTTCCTCTTTGCCTCCGTGTCTTAAAAAAGCATCTTTTGCTCCTTCTACAAGGCGATCTGTGATGATATGATTAAATCTTGCATTAATGATAGCAATTTTTGTATTTGAGTCTAAATTTAATTTTCCTTCAATAATATTCATTTGTTTTCCTTTATGATATTTTGTATTTCTAGTAATGTATTAACGCAATTTTTAAGGCGTGTAAGATTAAGCATATTGGGTCCATCGCATAAAGCCTCGCAAGGATTAATATGTGTTTCAAAGAAAAAGCCATCTATGCCTACGGCTGCTGCCGCTCTTGCTAAAGGTTCTACAAATTCGCTTTTCCCTCCGCTACTTCCACCTGCAGCCCCTGGCATTTGTACGCTATGGGTAGCATCAAAAATAACTGGAGCAAATTCACGCATGATAACTAAAGAACGCATATCTACTACTAAATTTCCGTAGCCAAAGCTAGCTCCTCTTTCAGCTACAAAAACACCATTTTTTTGAGCAGCTTCATAGCCTTCATCTTCTATACCACGGGTTTGTAGAACTTTTTTAACGCTGTATTTGATATCGCTTGGGTTTAAAAATTGTCCTTTTTTGATATTAACTTTTGCCTTAGTTTTTGCTGCAGCTACAAGTAAATCGGTTTGACGACATAAAAAAGCAGGAATTTGCAAGACATCAGCTACTTCACTTACAGGGTTTGCTTGATTGCTTTCGTGTATATCGGTTAAGATTTTCATACCAAATTCATCTTTTACGCTTTGTAAAATTTTTAATCCTTCTTCAAGACCAGGACCTCGAAAAGAATTAATACTTGTGCGATTGGCCTTATCAAAACTTGATTTGAAATAAAATTCTATATTTGGATTTTCATTAAAATTTTTTAACTGTTCAGCAACTTTAAAAATCAAATCTTTGCTTTCTATCACGCAAGGACCAGCAATGAGTATCATTTTTTTCATTTTTTTCCTTTGTTCTTAACTAAAATTAATCCACCAAAAATAATGCCTATTATACCTAAAAAAACCATAGTACTTGGTAAATTATCTCCCAAAATTATCCCAACTATCATACTAAATACTACATCAAGATAACTAACTCCGGCAACCACTCCTGCTTGTTTAGCGATACCATAAGCTTTAGTGACATGAATTTGATAAATGGTGCCTAAAGTTCCCATAATGGCAATGATAAGCCAAGCTGCAAGACTTGGCATCACAAAAGGCGCTAGAATGAAATCTAAATGTAAAGAATCAAGATGCTGTGGTTCAAAAAATTCAGCACTGATCATAGAAATTAAAGGCATTAAGGTTCCTAAAAGGATAAAAGAAAAGGCAATTTGTTCTGTAGTGTAAGATTTTCTAAGTTCTCTTACACTTGTAAGAGCTAAAGCGGCTAAAAATCCACTCGTGATACCTATAACTGAATTTTTTAAATCAAAGCCTGAATGATTTAAATTATGAGCCCAAGGCTGAGCGATTAAAAGTACTCCACCAAATGCTATTAAAATTCCTATCCAGCCTTTGATACCAATATTTTCTTTAAAAACAACAAAAGCTATTAAAGTAATAAAAATAGGAGCAGTTTTTTGAAAAGCAAAAGCTCCACCTAGTGTAATATTTGAAACATTATAGAAAAACATATATAGTGAAAGCGTGCCTACTACTCCACGAAATACCAAGAGCCAAAAATGTCCCCCTTCTTTATGCGCCTTAGATCGTTTTAAAAGATAGACTATGAAAAAAATTCCTATGATATTTCTAAAAAACATAATTTCTATAGAACTCATTTCCTTGCTAAGAATTTTTGCACAAGCTCCCATAAGTGCAAAATCCAAACATGCTAAAATCATGAAATAAATTCCTAAATTATGCTTGATTACTTTTAGCATTTTTTTCCTTGACTAAAATCTGGGTTAATTCTAGTCTTTTTTTGCTTAATATTAAGCCAAATTTTATATAATTTTAAAAATATAATTTTCTAGGAAAAAAATGCAAAGCATTATACTTATAGGTAAGCCAAATGTGGGAAAATCAAGCCTTTTTAATAGAATGGCAAGACAAAGAATAGCTATTACAAGTGATATTTCAGGCACAACTAGAGATACAAATAAAACGCAAATTCATATTCATTCAAAAAAAGCCATGCTTATTGATAGTGGGGGGCTTGATGAAAGTGATGAACTTTTTAAAAATGTGAAAAAAAACACTTTAAAAGTAGCTAAAGAAAGCGATATCATACTTTATCTAGTTGATGGGAAATTAGCGCCTGATGATGAGGATAGACAGTTTTTTTATTCTTTAAAAAAACTTGGAAAACCTATAGCCTTAGTGATTAATAAAGTAGATAATAAAAAAGATGAAGAAAGGGCTTGGGAGTTTGCAAATTTTGGCGTAAAGGAAATCTTTAATCTTTCAGTAACCCATAATGTAGGCTTAGATGAACTTTATGAATGGCTTGAAAAATTTTTACATGAAGAGTTTTTAATCCCCGATGAAGAAGAAAATTTAGAAGATTTTTTAGAGTATTATGAAGAAGGAAAAGAATTTCAATTTAAAGAAGTCGATCAAAATCATATCAGAGTGGGTATTGTAGGGCGTGTAAATGTTGGAAAATCAAGTCTTTTAAATGCTTTGGTTAAACAAGAACGCAGTGTTGTAAGTTCTATTGCAGGAACTACTATAGATCCTGTTAATGAAAGTGTAGTTCATAAAGATAAAGTGATAGAATTTGTTGATACTGCAGGTATTAGAAAAAGGGGTAAAATTCAAGGACTCGAACGCTTTGCTCTAAATCGCACGGAAAAAATTTTATCTCATTCTCAAATAGCACTTTTGGTTTTAGATGCGCATGAGGGCTTTAACGAGCTTGATGAACGCATTGCTGGGCTTGTGGCTAAGCATTATTTGGGTGTGATTATTGTTTTAAATAAATGGGATAAAAGTGAGATGGATTTTGATAAGACTGTAAAAGAATTGCGTCTTGATCGTTTTAAATTTCTAGCTTACGCACCCGTGATTAGCGTATCAGCTTTAAGTGGAAAAAGGGTGCATGTTTTACTCGATAAAATTTTGCAAATTTTTGAAAATTTCACTCAAAAAATCCAAACTTCTAAGCTTAATACCTTGATAGAAAATGCCACAAGAGCACATCCTTTGCCGCATGATTATGGGAAATTGGTTAAAATTTATTATGCAGTACAATATGACTTAGCACCGCCAAAAATTGCACTTATTATGAATCGTCCTAAGGCCTTGCATTTTAGCTATAAGCGTTATTTACAAAATCAAATCAGAAAAGAATTTAATTTTGAAGGTGTGCCTTTAGTGATTGCTTCGCGTAAAAAGGGCGGTAAAGAAAATAATGAAAGCTAAAAATATCGTTTTTATAGGATTTATGGGTTCTGGAAAAAGCACTTTAGCAAGAGCTTTAGCTAAGGATTTAGATCTTGTTTTTTTAGATAGTGATTTTTTAATAGAACAAAAATTTAATCAAAAAGTCAGTGAAATTTTTGAACAAAAAGGGGAAAATTTTTTTAGAGAACAAGAGCAAAAAATGGCTGATTTTTTTAGTTCTTGTGAGAAAACTTGTATTGCTACAGGTGGGGGTTTTGTTAATGTTTCAAATTTAGAAAAAGCAGGTTTTTGTATTTATTTAAAAGTAGATTTTGAATATTTAAAAAAGCGTTTAGACAAAGATGAAATTTCTAAAAGACCTTTATTTTATGATGAAATTAAAGCAAAAAAATTATATAATGAGCGTTTAAGCAAGTATGAACAAAAGGCAAATTTTATTTTAAATATAGAAAATAAAAATATAGATGAGCTTTTAAGCGAGATTAAAAAGGTGATAAAATGAGAGTATTAACAGGCCTTCAGCCAAGTGGCGATTTGCATATAGGTAATTATTTTGGTGCGATTAAGCAAATGGTAGATGCACAAGAAAAAAGCCAAATGTTTATGTTTATTGCTAATTATCATGCCATGACTTCTTCTCAAGATGGAGAAAAACTTAAACAAAATTCCTTAAAAGCTGCTGCAGCTTTTTTAAGCCTTGGTATAGATCCTCAAAAAAGCGTTTTTTGGTTGCAAAGTGATGTTAAGGAAGTTATGGAGCTTTATTGGATTTTATCGCAATTTACTCCTATGGGTTTATTAGAGCGTGCACATAGTTACAAGGATAAAGTTGCTAAGGGACTTAGTGCTTCACATGGGCTTTTTTCTTATCCTGTTTTAATGGCGGCAGATATTTTACTTTTTGATACACGAATTGTCCCTGTAGGAAAAGATCAAATCCAGCATGTTGAAATCGCACGCGATATTGCTTTAAAAGTTAATAATGAATGGGGTGAAATTTTTACCCTTCCAGAAGCGAGAGTTAATGAAGAAGTAGCTGTGGTTGTGGGTACTGATGGAGCAAAAATGAGTAAATCTTATCAAAATACTATAGATATTTTTAGCAGTGAAAAAACCTTAAAAAAACAAATTTCTTCCATAGTTACAGATAGTACCGCTTTAGAAGATCCAAAAGATCATGAAAACTGCAATATTTTTAAAATCGCAAAGCTTTTTTTAGATGAATCAGGGCAAAAAGAATTACAAATACGCTATGAAAAAGGTGGTGAGGGTTATGGACATTTTAAAATATATTTAAACGAGCTTGTAAATGCTTATTTTAAAGAAGCAAGAGAAAAATATAATGAGCTTTTAGAAAAGCCTTCGCATTTGAAAGAAATTTTGGATTTTGGTGCGACAAAAGCAAGAAAAATCGCCCAAGAAAAAATGCAAAAAATTTATGAAAAAATCGGACTTTAAGGAGTAGAAAATGCTAGATTTAAAAAATTTGCAAAATAATTTTGATGAAGTGGCTAAAAAGTTAAAAAATAAAAAAGTTGATAAAAATATCTTAAAAAAACTTGCTGAACTTTTTGCAAGTTTAAAAAAAGAAAAAATAGCCTTGGAAGAATTTCAAGCTTTTCAAAATAAATTCAGTAAAGAGCTTGCTACAGCCGAAGATAAAGAAAGTTTAAAAGCAAAATTAAGCGAAAATAAAAGCAAAATTAATGAGCAAAGCGCTAAAGTAAATGCTTTAGAAAATGAGCTTGAGGAAATCGCTCATGCCATCCCAAATATCCCTGATGAATGTGTGCCTGTGGGTGAAGATGAAAATGAAAATGTGGAGCTTAAAAAAGTTTTAAATCCACCTAGCTTTGATTTTACTCCAAAAGAACATTTTGAATTAGGCGAGAGTTTAAATTGGCTTGATTTTATGCGTGGGGTAAAAATTTCACAAAGTCGTTTTTGTGTGCTTAAAAATGAAGGAGCTTTATTAAGCCGTGCTTTGGTAAATTATATGATAGATTTTAATAGAAGTCGTGGATTTGAATTTGTTAATGTACCTTTTTTGGTAAATGGTGCTACTATGTTTGGGACGGGTCAGTTGCCAAAATTTAAAGAAGATATGTATAAGGTAGATGATGAGGATTTGTATTTGATCTCAACTTCTGAAATTCCAGTAACCAATCTTTACAGCGGAGAAATTTTAGCGAGTGAAACTTTACCTATAAAAATGACTTGTTATAGCGCTTGTTTTAGAAAAGAAGCAGGCAGTGCAGGGCGTGATACAAGGGGTATTATAAGACAACACCAGTTTGAAAAAGTAGAGCTTGTAAGTATCACTAAACCTGAGCAAAGTGATAGTGTGTTTAATGAAATGCTTGAGTGTGCAAGTGATTTGCTGAGTTCTTTAGGTTTAGCGCATAGACATTTGATGCTTTGCACTGGAGATTTGGGTTTTAGTGCAGCAAAAACTGTAGATCTTGAAGTGTGGCTTCCAGGACAAAATAAATATCGTGAGATCAGCTCGGTTTCAAATTGTCGTGATTTTCAAGCAAGACGCGCTAAAATTCGCTATAAAAACGAACAAGGAAAAAATGAACTCGTCCACACTCTTAATGGCTCATCTTTGGCAGTAGGAAGAACCTTGGTAGCGATTATGGAAAATTATCAAGATAAAGAAGGAAAAATTCATATTCCTGATGTTTTGAAAAAATATTTTTAAAGAGTATAGATGGCTGAACAAGAAGATATAATACTAGAAAAACCCGAAGATGGCTTAAATCAACCAAGACTTGATGAGAGTTTAGAGGGATTTAAGGGGCAAGAGGGGCAAGCTCCAGAAGATGAAGAATTTGCATCATTGCCAGAAGAATTACCTCAAGAAAATAGTGATAGTGGTTTTAAATTTACAAGAGAAAGTGCGCCTGAAGATGTATCAACTTTTGAAGAAGTTGAAAGTCAAGAGCCTACGCCTTGGTATAAAGATCGTAAGTTTATGTCTCTTGTGGGTTTATCTTTGGGGATTATTTGCATTTTAGTTTTTACACTTTTTTATTTAACTTTTAGTGAAGGAAAAATTAAACCAGATATTATAGCTTCTAAGCCTTTAGAACAACCTGTTGTTATGCCTGATGAATCATATAAATACAATGATATGCAAAGAATTGATGGTATGATCCAAAAAGCAAATGCTTTATATTTAAAGGGTGAGGTTGAACAGGCTTTAAAAGTTTATGAGCAAGTTGCCGTATATAACGAATCTTTATCTAATTATAATTTAGGCGTTTCTCAAATGAATGAGAATAAATTCCAAGAAGCTTTTGAAAGCTTCAAGAAAGCTATAGCCAATGGAGAAAATCAAAGTGTAGCTGCTATCAATGCTGCTGTTTGTGCTTTAAAGCTTAATGATAAGGAAAAATTTAGATATTATATTGATTTAGCTCAAGTGTATCTTCCAAAAGAAGGAAAATCAAAATTATATGATTATTATTTAAGCTTGATTAATTATTACAAAGGATATTACCCTGAGGCCTTACAAATGTTGCAAAGAACAGATGTGGAGCCGTATTCTGATGTTGCAAAGTATTTGTCTGCTAAAATTTATGCAAAAATGGACTTTGATTCCAAGGCTATACAGCAATTAAATTCTCAAGGCAATTTTGAATCCAGTTTATCTTTAGGTCTTTTATACGCTAGAATAGGAGAATATGCTAAAGCTAAAGTCGCTTTAAGCACAGCGATGAAAATTGAAAGAGATTTTAATCAGAGTTTAGCGGCTTTAACATTGGTTGATATTAAAACAGGAAATTATCAAGATATGTTAGCGCGCTTGCAAAATTCTTATGATAACGATAAAGATAGATATAAGATTTTAGATACTTATAAAATTCAAGTTCGTTTAAATAAGGATCTTTTTAATATAGCAGTTGCTCAAAATTCTTTTTCAAAAGATTTGTTAAAAAAACAAAAAGATCAATTCGATTTGCTTTTTTATTTTGCACCTTATCAAGTGTTTGATAGTAAGCAGGCTGCTTTATATATTAAAAAAGCTAATGTTACAGATTTCGTAGATGATAGTACTGATGCGGGAATTTATCTTAATATAAGCAAAGCTCTTTCATCTACCAATGTAAAAATTGCCAATATTATTAACTATGCATTAAATCAGAAGTTACGCCTTGCTAACCAAGAATTTCAAAAACTTATCAAGGATTATCCAGAACATAGTATTTTACATTATAATTTGGCTTTAACTTATGCCCAAATGCAAAATTATGAACTTGC
This sequence comes from Campylobacter sp. CFSAN093260, assembly GCF_012890095.1. Lineage (NCBI taxonomy): Bacteria > Pseudomonadati > Campylobacterota > Epsilonproteobacteria > Campylobacterales > Campylobacteraceae > Campylobacter > Campylobacter sp. CFSAN093260. The sequence continues at coordinate 359,593 of NZ_CP040618.1, forward strand.
TTATAAGCATTTTTCAAGTTCATATCATCTTAATCCTAAAAATTACTTAGCAGGTGCTTTTGCTATGTTTTGTGCAAAATTAATTGATATTGATACAACTAAACTTTACAATGAAATTCTTGATAATATAGCTGCTGATTCTAATTTTAAAGCTAATATGCAAAAAAGTATGTTATTTTTAGTTAATAATAATTATATTTCTATGCTTCCTTATTTAGATGAAATAAAAAAAGATACGCCTTTGAGTTTGATTTTTGAAGCTATTATTGCTAAAAATAATAACCTTAATAATCAAGTAGATGTGAAAATTGCTAAATTGCGTTCAGAGTTGCCTGAAGATATTTTGGCAAATATTTTGTATTTTAATTCTTTAAATTCAAATTTAAATATTAAAGAATATGCTCAAAATGCTCAAATTCATTTTAAAAATTTAAAACTTGATTATCGTAGTGTTTTTGGTGGGCCAAATATAGCTAGGGAATTTTATGTTAATTTAATGCATATTGCAGGGCTTTTAAATTTAGAAAGACAGAAATTTAAAGAGTTGATTAATGTTTCAGGAGCAAAAGATGAGGGTATTTTACAAACTTTAGCTTATTTGGATATTTTTGCACAGCAATACGAGGAGGCTTATGCGCTTTATAATTCTTTGATTGATGATTATGGAGCTAAAGATACTAAAACTTTATTTTTAGCAGCCGTAGCAGCCGTAGGTGCAAATAATCCAAATTCAGCTATAGCGCTTTTGCAGCTTTCTAAACTTACAGATAAAAATAACAAAGAGAGTAAAGCAGCTCTTGGTATGTTGTATCAAGAAGTAAAGAACTATGAAGCTGCGATATCTCAGTATAAAACTTTACCTAATAATTTTAAGAGTGAATTTTTTACTTTTGATATTAATAACAACTAAAAATGCTTAGAAATTTCTAAGCATTTTTAGTTAAGCTTGAAGATCTAGAGTTTTTCCGCCTAGTTCATCGATGCGATCGCTAACTTTTTTAAGTGCCGCATCTATTGTATCTTGACTGATTTGAGGAAGTTCTCCACCCCACATTTTTTCTGCTTGCTCAAATCCTTTTTTCATACCTTCAAGACCTTTTTTTAATTTTTCAACATCATCGCCACCGCCTTTAATAACAAAATCCGCGATGCGATTGGCTGTATTTTCCACTCCAAAAAAACCATCTTCACTTACAAGTTGTTGAAGTTCATCTGTATTCATATCAAGTGGATTTTTGCCACTGTAGCCTAAGGATGCAAAATCAATATTTGTAAGTATAGATTTCGCAGTATCTAAATTGGCACCATTTAAAAGACTATCTAGTCCAGTTTGGGCATTGCTCGAACCTATTACAGCATTCATTGTTTGCTGTTGAAACTGAACTAGGTAAATTTGTGCAATGCCTTTTCCACCAAGTGCATTTAATTTTTCAAGGGTATTTTTATCTACATCCTTGCTAGAATTAGCACTTTGAACATTTTTGTCTTTTGTGTTTTCCTTAGCATCATCTGCCTTCTTATTGCTAACTTGTGTTTGTGCCATGCTAGCGATATTTGAAAAAGTATTCACTTGCATATTTGCTCCTTTGTGTGAGGCTTTAATTTATATCGACTTTTGACTTAAAAAATTTATAAGGACATTAAATTCCTTATTTTCAAAGGAATTTAATGTTTTATTGTAGATAATAAGTAATTTGCTCTTTATTGAGAATGCGGATAAGATTGCTAGTGCCTTCTACCCCTGTTGGAAAGCCTGCAGTTAGAAGATAGCATTTATCTTCATCCATAAAACCTTTTTCAACACTTGATCTTACAGAGTCTTTTAATAATTCTGTAAGTTCATTACTTTTGTTAACTAAAATCGCAGGATTAACTCCCCAAACTATGCTTAAAGAGTTTAAGGTTTTTTCAGAATGTCCTACTGCTATGATTTCTATATTTGGACGATATCTCGCAATCTTAATAGCAGATTTTCCGCTACTTGTTAAAGAAAAAATAGCATCAGCGTTAAGATCTGTTGCAAGATGAGCTGAAGAACGCATGATTTTATCTGTATTGTCTAAATCATTAAAATCATTAAATTTGTTATATGGATAGCGTTTTTCTGTTTCTATTATAGTTTGACACATTATATCAACAGCGTTTGCAGGATCTGTACCAACGGCACTTTCTTCACTTAGCATTACTGCATCTGTTCCATCTAGAACAGCATTTGCAACATCTGAAATTTCAGCTCTTGTGGCGGTTTTGCTTTTGGCTAATGAAAAAAGCATTTGAGTCGCAGTAATAACAGGCTTAGAGGCATTGTTTGCTTTTTGTATAATTTCTTTTTGGATATTAGGAACTTTATAATAAGGTACCTCAATACCTAAGTCTCCTCTTGCAACCATTATACCATCGCTAGATTTAATAATCTCATCAATATTTTCTACTGCATCAAATTTTTCAATTTTTGCAAAAATAGATATTTTTGCGTTATTTTGTGCTAAAATTTCACGAACTTCATCAATATCGTGCGCATTTTGTACGAAAGATATTGCTAAAAAATCTACTTCATTTTTTATACCCCAAAGTAAATCATTTTTATCTTTTTGTGTAATAACATCAATATTGATTTTAGTATTCGGAAAATTAATACCTTTATTTGAGTTTAAAAAACCATCATTTTCTATAATGGTTTCAATTTTTTGATCATCTATGTTTTCTACTTTAGCACGAATTGATCCATCATATAGATAAATATATTCATCAATTTTTAACATATCTAAAATAGATTTTTGATTAATACTGATTTTATAATGATTTTGAGTAATCTTCTCCCCTAAAATTGTTTCACGATAAAAATCAAGTCTATCACCCTTTTTTAATTCAAATGGTTCTTTAAGTTCACCTGTACGAATTTTAGGACCACTAATGTCTTGTAAAATTCCAATACGAGTATGCAATTCTTTAGCTACTCTTCTTATGGTATCTAAGTTTTTTTTATGATACTCATGTGTTCCATGAGAAAAGTTTAAACGGAAAACATTTACACCATTGATAATCATTTGGCGTAGAATTTCTTCCTTTTCACTTGCTGGACCTACTGTGGCTACAATTTTTGTTTTTTTAAGCATGGTAAACTCCTTTTGAAATTATTGTAGCTAAAAATAGAAACAAAATGATTACAATAATTCTGAAGAAAATTTATCTTCGTTAAATTCCATTCCTAGGTAATTACATATAAGCTTTGCATCTCTTTCAGCATTTCCTAAACAACTTGTTGCCCCAGGACTTGGAGTCATATTGAAAATAATACCAGGGGTTTCTGTGATGCTTGCTTCACCTAGCATTAATTCTCCTTTAGTTTTATCAATAACTTGTGGTCTTACGCCTCCAAAACCTTTCGCATAATAAATATCGCTTGCTTTAAGACTTGGGACTATTTTTTTGGCATCTTTAACAAATAAGCTTTTATCAATAAAAGGTAGTTCAAAAAGATAATTATAAAAGATGTAATTTCTAATTGTTGCATCTTTAAACATATTAAAAGTTACTTTTAAAACAGTTTTATCAAGTTTTAGTGCTTCAAAAAATTCTGGAACTGATTTTAGACCATGATAACGTTCTAGTTTTGGAATAACAAGTGCAGTAGGTCCAAAGCGAGTGTTCATATCAGCAAGCAAATCAGGATCTCCATGAAGGGCTGCAAATGGAAGTTTAGGATTTTGCACCATATAAACTTTGCCATTTAAAAGTTTTTGTTTGGTTAAATAAAAACTTCCTGCAACAGGCCAACAAGACTTATCCATACCTAAGTTCATTTTATGTGCTAAATATAAAGAGTGCGCCCCAGCATTGACAACTACGCTTTTGGCATGGTATTCTTGATGATTTGAGGTTTTTAATATAAAAATATCATCTTTTTTTTCTATGTGAATAATTTCTTGATTAAAGGCAACGAAAGTATTTTTATTTTGTTTTTGCGCTTGTTCTATTAGATTTATACCCATTTTCCCAAAATCTACAGTTGTAAAAACCTCGCCACTTTCAACACCCATGGCGCAGATATTTTCAGGTCTATCTTGATTGCAATCTTCTCCTAAAACAACTTTGGGTTCAATTTGTTTGATTTTTGTTTTATTGAAAAATTTTATATAAGGATAAAGTTCTTTAAATTCTTCATAGCGTTTTTTCATATAATCACATTCTATATCTCCAACAGCTAGAGCCATTTTTTGATGAGAAAACATGAAATTATTTTGCGCATTTTGCATGAGTCCATATTTAACTATCATATCAGCTGTTCTTTTTACTTTTCGCGCTTTTTCTAAAGTATAATTGGTTTCAATATCTCCACAATGAATGGTTTGAGAATTACTCGTTCCCTTAGAATTTAATGTTGCAGCTGTATTATATTTTTCTATCAAAGCAATATTTTTAATATTTGTATATCTTGCAAGCTCGTAAAATAATGCTGCTCCTGAAATTCCAGCTCCGATGACAAGCACATCAAATTCTTGTTGGCTCATTGTTTTTCCTTTTTTTTATTTTAATAAACTTTTTTCTAAATAGAAGTTTAATTGAATTTGTTTTACAAAAAGTTAAATTTCATTAAGGTTTGATATCAATGAGAATTTTTGTAACATTTTTAATAAAGTAAATTGGGATTTTCTTTTATAATCTTTTTCATTCCTCGAAAGATTAAAAGTTTATCATAAATTGCGTGATCGAAATAATTTGCTAAAAATTGCCCATCTCCACCAGTGAAATAAAGCTTTTTATTTTGAGCGGCATCTTTTATCAGTAGGTAAATTCCTTTAAAAACACCATAACTTAAAGCATCCATGGTTTTTTGCGGGAATGCATCAAGACTAACTTGAGTATTAAATTCACTTTTTAATCGCGGTGAAATATGGCTATAAATTTTTTTATAATTTGCAATACCTGGCAAGATAAAACCACCAAGATGTATAGAATTAGAAATAATATCAATTGTAATAGCACTACCTGCATCTACAACAACCCCATCTTCAATAGTATAACAAGCTGCTATGCGATCGATTCCTAATCCTTGATAAATTGTATCAAATAAAAAATAAGGTTCAAGATTGATAAAATTTTTTTGATTTTTTAAATGTTCTTTGAGATGTTCATTGACATTGATATAAAAAATTTTTTGTTCATTTTTAAATTCTAAAAACTGATCTATACTAAGAGTAAAATATTTGTTATCATCTAGGAAATTAGCATTTGAATTCCCAATATCACAGAGCAACATAGATATTAAATCCTTTCATTTCTAGATGATTTTTTGCTTTAGAGCAAAGAGAAGCCATGCTAAAAAAATATTTGTTATTTATGTTAATTTGCTGTGCTAGATTTTCTAAAAATAAGGCATCTTTCATTAAAAATTTTGTTTTTCCTGTATACATAAAAAGAATGTTATTTTGATCTTTAGCACAAATATAACTTTTTTTTCTAGTCAACATACTTAAGTCATAGGGCTTTAAATTTAATTTTAAAGACTTTATTGTTTGTTCTAAAATTTTTATCATAACAAATCTAAAATTTTATCTCCGTAGTAAAATTTACCATTCCCCATGAAAGAAATTTTATCAATAGCTTCTGAAAGTTTAAATATTTGTGCATTATCTAAATTTAGATTCATTTTGATAAGATAGCCTGTTTTTTCAAAAATATATAAATAATTATTGTATATATTGCTTTTTACAAAAATAGCAAATTCAAATTTTTTTTCTGCAATTTTTCTTAAGTTATAATCAGTTTTAATAATAGTGCCATCTTTTTCTAGTATAAAAATACCATCATCACTAAGTGCAACATCTTTTATGTCAGCGTCAAGATAAAGAGTTCTAGCAGGGCTTACAACAATGATTTTTTTAGCTGTTGCTGCTATAAGTTTATCTCCGATTACACTTAGATGGATTACATTGTTGAAAAAATTTTCTGCTGAAATAACCACATCTTTAATGACTTGAAGATTGTTTCTTGAAAGAATTAAAATTTTGCCATCTAGCGTTGGATATACGATGATATTGTCTAAAAATATAGGATTAGCGGTACGACTGTCTTGAGCTGGAGCTGAGGTTAGGGTTTGACTAAATTTAATACCCAAAGAACGATTTGCAAGAACTATAGTATTGTTTGCAAGTACAAGGGCTAAATCATCTCCATTAGAAGCTACTCCTACAACACTAGCGTCAAATTGAAAATTATAAATTTCATTATAAGAATTGTCAAAAATTTTTAAATTTCCATTATTATCTGCAGTAAAATATTCCCCATCTTGATAAGCTAGAAGCATATAATTTTTAGGAAGTTTAAACTTGTCTATGGAGATATTATTTTTTAAGATAGCTGTATTATTGCTAAGTTTTGCAGAAACTAGATTCCAATCAACGATTTTACTTTTTAAATTGCTATTATGACTTAAATCTCCATCGGTTTGTTTTGGTTCAAAATATTGTCTTTTGGTGCCACAAGCACATAGAAATATTAAACAAAATAGTGTTAAAAATATTTTTTTCATTGTGTAATGCCTTGATAATGTTTGAGGTTTTTAGCTATTTGATTTAAACTTGAATTTTCTTTTATCTGAGAAAGTAAAACATTAGCTTCTTCGATTTTATTTTGCTCTAAAAGTTTGTAAGCTTCTAATAATTTATCATAATTTTTTAAAAATATTGATTTATCTCCTAAAGATAATGCAATAATATTTTTAAGTAAAGTGTTTGTTTGAGCATTATTATAAATTTGTTTTAGTTCATTTTGAAAGGCTGTATTATTAAGATCATTAATATTTTCTTTTAGTAAAAAGATAGTGTAAAGATTAGTATTTTTATTTTTAAGTTGTTCTAAAAGATTTTTATTGCTAGGATCTTGTATTAGATTGGCATAAATTTCATTTGCTTCTTTTGTTTTATAATCGTTTATTTTTGAGATTATAAAATTTCCAGCAAACCAAGCAACTAAAATTATCACAACAGCAGATATATAAAATTTATACTTGCGTATAAATCTCTCTCCTTTGATAAAATTTTCTATAAATTGTTCTTCTGTGTTAAGTTCATTTTTAACAGCTTTTAAATTATCTTTTAGTCCCAAAATTTATCCTTGAAAAAATATTTTTATTTTTGTATAGAAAAATTATGATATTGTATCATATAAATTGCAAAATATCCTAAACAATTTAAAGCTTTTTATGATATAATTTTCAAAATTTTAACTTTTTTATTAAGGTTTAAGAAATGCAAATAGATGAGAAATTATTAAGCAAGCTTGAAAAATTAAGTGCTTTACAAATAACAAAAAACAGAAATGAAACCATTGCACAGTTAAGTGAAATTGTGAATTTTGTTGAAAAATTAAACGAACTTGATTTAGATTCCCAAGAGATTACTGTGAGTACTATAAAAGGTGGAGCTCCTTTGAGGATTGATGAGATAAGAAATAGCAATGTTATTGATGAGGTTTTAGATTGTGCTCCAAAAAAACAAGAACATTTTTTTGTTGTTCCTAAAATCATAGAATGATTAACTTAGCATTTAGTGCTTATTTGTAGAATAAATTTAAAACAAAAAAATCAGAGAGTGATTGAAATGAATTTTTATTGGTTTGATGCTTTTATTTTAGGATTTACCTTGCTTTTAGGGCTTAAGGGTATTATCAATGGTTTGATAAAAGAAATTTTTGGACTTTTGGGTATTATTGGTGGTGTTTTTATTGCTTCAAAATATGCAACTCAAGCAGCTGAATTTATACAAAGTACTTTTTATAAGATAGAAAATCAAAGCTTAGCTGGATTTGCTGGATTTTTAGCCATATTAATTATTTTTTGGATAGTTTGTTTATTGGTGGGTAATTTTCTTTCTAGGTTGATTAAATTAAGTGGCCTAGGTTTTTTAGATCGTATTGGTGGCTTTATATTTGGTGGAGCAAAAATCTTTTTAATTTTTGCAATTTTAGTTTTTTGTGTGGCAAGAATTGATTTTTTAAATGATAAATTAGATAATTTTGCTAAAAATAGCTATACTTTAAATTTACTTAAAGAAACGGGATCTTTTATTATGAATCAACCTTTAACAGAAAATAGTCTAGATCATGCTAGTGAAAAGTTGCAAGATATTGTAAGTGATTTAAACAATACTCAAAAAGGGGAGTGATATGCTGATAGAAAATGTGGAATATGATGTTTTACTTGAGAGATTTAAAAAAATATTAAGACAAGGCGGACTTAAATATACCAAGCAAAGAGAAGTACTTTTAAAAACTCTTTATCACAGTGATACTCATTACACACCCGAAAGTTTATATATGGAAATCAAACAAGCTGAACCTGATTTAAATGTAGGAATTGCAACTGTTTATCGTACTTTAAATTTACTTGAAGAAGCAGAAATGGTAACTTCCATTTCTTTTGGTTCAGCAGGTAAAAAATATGAGCTTGCTAATAAACCTCACCATGATCATATGATATGTAAAAATTGCGGAAAAATTATAGAGTTTGAAAATCCTATTATAGAAAGACAGCAAGCCTTGATTGCAAAAGAACATGGTTTTAAACTTACAGGGCATTTGATGCAGCTTTATGGTGTTTGTGGTGATTGTAATAATCAAAAAGCAAAGGTAAAAATATAAATGTTTGATAATATTTTAGAGCAGCAAAGAATAGAAAAAGCTAAAGAGTTAAAAAAATTAGGGATTAATCCTTATCCTCATTTTTTAGAAAAGGAAATGTCTTTAAAGACTTTTAAGGATAAATTTTCTTATATTTTAGAGCAAGTTGAAAAAAGAGATGAAAGTGTCAATGCTGTTGTTGCAGGACGTTTGAAACTTTTGCGTATAGCTGGGAAATCAATTTTTGCAAACATTGAAGATGAGGATACAAATTTACAAATTTATTTTAGTAAAGATAGCGTAGGCGAAGAGCTTTATACGATTTTAAAAAAGAATTTAGAGGTGGGTGATATTGTTTTGGTTAAAGGTTTTCCTTTTGTAACTAAAACAGGTGAATTTAGTTTGCATGCAAGCGAAGTAAAACTCGCTACAAAAGCTATTGTTCCTTTACCTGAAAAATATCATGGATTAACAGATATTGAGCAAAGATATCGTAAACGTTATGTTGATATGATAATGAATGTCGAAGTTAGAAAAGATTTTTTAGTGCGTTCTAAAGTGGTGAGTTTAATCCGTCATTTTTTTGAAAATAAAGGCTTTTTAGAAGTAGAAACTCCTATGATGCATCCGATTGCAGGTGGAGCAAACGCTAAGCCTTTTGTAACTTTTCATAATTCTTTAGGCGTAGAAAGATTTTTAAGAATTGCTCCAGAACTTTATCTTAAAAGACTTATAGTAGGTGGTTTTGAGGCGGTTTTTGAAATCAATCGTTGTTTTAGAAACGAAGGTATGGATTTAACTCATAATCCCGAATTTACAACTATAGAATTTTATTGGGCCTATCATAATTATAAAGATTTAATGGATTTAACCGAAGAACTTTTTGCTTTACTTTTGGATAAACTTAATTTAGGAAAAACAATAGAATTTGATGGAAAAATGATAAATTTTTCTAAACCTTTTGAAAGAATAACCTATAAAGACGCACTTTGTAAGTATGGTGGTTTAGATAGGGATTTAATCGAAGATAAGGAAAAAATTCTTACTAAATTAAAAGCAGATGGTTTTGAAGCGAATGAAAAGCTTGAACTTGGACATTTGCAAGCTGAACTTTTTGACAATTATGTGGAAGAAAAATTGATCAATCCTACTTTTGTGATTGATTTTCCTATTTCCATAAGTCCTTTATCAAGACGTAGCGATGAGGATTCTCAGATTGCTGAGAGATTTGAGTTGTTTATTTGCGGAAGAGAATTGGCAAATGGTTTTAATGAGCTTAATGATCCTCTTGATCAATATGAGAGATTTTTAAAACAAATTGAAGCTAAAAATGCAGGCGATGAAGAGGCTTGTGAAATGGATGAAGATTTTGTAAATGCTTTGGGTTATGGAATGCCTCCAACGGCAGGGCAGGGCATAGGTATAGATAGACTTGTTATGCTTTTGACAAATAAAAAATCCATTCGTGATGTGATATTGTTTCCTGCAATGCGTCCATTAAAATCAGAACTAAAGGAGAAAGAATGAGTTTAGAAATGTTTGATAAAGAAATTTTTGATTTAACAAACAAAGAGTTAGAGCGTCAATGTGAAGGTCTTGAAATGATAGCGAGTGAAAATTTCACTTTACCTGAAGTAATGGAAGTTATGGGAAGTATCTTGACAAACAAATACGCAGAAGGTTATCCGGGTAAAAGATATTATGGTGGTTGTGAATTTGTTGATGAGATTGAAACTCTAGCCATTCAAAGATGTAAAAAACTTTTTAATTGTAAATTTGCTAATGTTCAGCCTAATTCAGGTTCTCAAGCTAATCAAGGTGTTTATGCGGCTTTGATTAATCCAGGTGATAAAATTTTAGGAATGGATTTAAGTCATGGTGGACATTTAACTCATGGTGCAAAAGTAAGTTCTTCGGGCAAAATGTATGAAAGCTGTTTTTACGGCGTAGAACTTGATGGAAGAATTGATTATGAAAAAGTAAGAGAAATTGCTAAAAAAGAAAAACCAAAACTTATAGTTTGTGGAGCTAGTGCTTATGCAAGAGTGATTGATTTTGCTAAATTTAGAGAAATTGCTGATGAAATAGGTGCCTATCTTTTTGCTGATATAGCACATATTGCAGGTCTTGTTGTGGCAGGTGAGCATCCAAGTCCTTTTCCATACGCTCATGTAGTAAGCTCAACTACACATAAAACTTTGCGTGGCCCAAGAGGTGGTATTATTATGACAAATGATGAAGAGCTTGCTAAAAAAATTAATTCTGCCATTTTTCCAGGTATTCAAGGTGGTCCTTTGATGCATGTAATTGCTGCAAAAGCAGTAGGATTTAAATTTAATCTTAGCGATGAGTGGAAAGTTTATGCAAAACAAGTAAGAACTAATGCTCAAGTTTTAGCTAATGTTTTAATGGATAGAAAATTTAAACTTGTTAGCGATGGAACGGATAATCACCTTGTTTTAATGAGTTTTTTAGATCGTGAATTTAGTGGAAAAGATGCAGATTTAGCTCTTGGAAATGCAGGTATTACTGCAAATAAAAATACCGTTCCAGGAGAGATTAGAAGTCCTTTTATCACAAGTGGATTAAGACTTGGAACTCCAGCCCTTACTGCCAGAGGTTTTAAAGAAAAAGAAATGGAAATTGTGTCAAATTATATTGCAGATATTTTAGATGATATTAATAATGAAAAATTACAAGAGAATATTAAACAAGAATTAAAAAAACTTGCAAGTAATTTTATTATTTATGAAAGGGCTATGTTTTGATTTCACCAATGGATATGTCGCTAATTAAAATAATTGGCGATCATTATTATATAAGACGCGATAAAATTGTAAATAAAATTACACATAGAGGTCGCTTATTTTTTGATAAATTTGAAAGAGTTGATGCTCCTTTAAATTTAAATGTCATGAGAGAACACGCTGCTAAAAAAATTGTTGTCGCTCATGATTTAATAACAAAAGATAATAAAGTAGAAAATATTGTCTTTGATTATAATGGTTTTAATGCTGAAAGATTTTATCACCGTGCACAACTTATTTTAAGAGAAGAAGGTTTTATAAATTTCACAGCCTATAAGACTAAAACTCCAGGACATTTACATCTTTATATTCACAAAGGACACACGGCGTTAAACGAAGGTTATTCTTTAGCGTCTAAACTTTCAATGATGTTTGCAAGTAAAATGCCAGTAGAATGGAAGGTGTTTCCTAGCATGGATGTACCTAGGGAATTTAATATTTTAATATTGCCTTATGAGGTTTATCAAAAAGAACGAGGAAGTTCTTGGTCTAAGCATATGTAAGAAAGGACAAATTATGGAAAATCAAAAAAATGAATTTGATGATATTATTTTAGAAAAAAGTAATAAAAGTGAAAAAGTAAAAAAAATTCTTTTACGAGTTATTGCTTTAGTTATTTTGTTTTTAGCTATCATGATAGTTATGAAGCTTATTAATGGTAGTGGTGATGAAAATACGCAAAATCAAAGTGTATTGCCAAGTGAACCTATAGCAACTCAAGACAATAACAATGATACTTCTTTTGAAAGTATGCCAATTACAGATAATACTTCAGCAGAAGATCAATTTGAGGCATTAAGAAAACAATTTCAAGATGAACAAAATACAACTCAAAATACAACAACCTCTAGTTTAAATAACAATGATAGCACAAATTTTGCTATGCCTGATCAAGAAGTTCCAGCAGAACCAACAGCAACTACTTCAGAAAATACCACTCCACAAGCAAGTGCTCCTAAACAAGAAGTAAAACAAACTGCAAAACCTAAAGAAGAAGCAAAAAAACAAATAGCTGTAAAAAAAGAAAAAGAAAGTGCAAAACAAACCCCTAAAAAAGAACAAAATGCAAATGATTTATTTAAAAATGTTGATGCTAAACCTGTACATCCAAGTGGTTTAGCATCGGGTATTTATGTGCAAATTTTCTCAGTAAGTAATTTGGATCAAAAATCAAAAGAACTTGCTTCTGTAAAGCAAAAAGGTTATGATTATAAACTTTATAAAACTACAGTTGGAGGTAAAGAAATTACCAAGGTTTTAATAGGACCATTTGAAAAGGCAGATATTGCAGCAGAACTTGCTAAAATCCGTAAGGATATTGCAAAAGATGCTTTTTCTTTTACTTTAAAATGAAATTTTTAGCAGTTATAGGCGATCCTATTTCTCACTCTAAATCGCCTAGAATGCATAATAATGCTATTAAAGCCTTAGGGCTTGATAGCATTTATACACGCTATCATTTAAGAAATGCTAACTGTTTAAGAGAAGATTTTTTTAAATTAGGACTTAGTGGAGCTAATATTACTTTGCCTTTTAAGGAAAAAGCTTTAGATATTGCTGATGTGAAGGATGATTTTGCTAGAAATATTGGCTCTGCAAATACTTTATGCTTAAAAGAAGATAAAATTTACGCTTATAATACTGATGCTTTAGGTTTTTTAGAAGCTATTAAGGATTTTGATAATATAAAAAAAGCTTTGATTTTGGGTGCTGGAGGTACAGCTTTGGCGCTTGCTTATGCATTAAAACAAAAAGGCGTAGAAGTGTATATAGCTAATCGTAGTAAAGAAAGATTTAAAGATTTTTTAGCTTATCCAACTTATCTTTATAAAAACTTGCAAGATTTTGACTTTGATTTGGTTATAAATTCAACTTCTGCTGGATTAAAAGATGAAAATTTACCTTGTGATAGAGAGCTTTTAGATAGAATTTTACCTAAAGCTAAATTTGCTTTTGAGGTAATTTATGGCAGAGAAACACCTTTTTATAGATTGTGTAAAGAGTATCATTTAAAAATTAAAGATGGACTTGATATGCTTTTATGGCAAGGAGTTTTTGCTTTTGAACTTTTTTTTGAAATACAAGATAAAAGAGAGATGATAAAAAATGCAATGCAACAGGCATTGATTTTAAAGTAGAATGATAGTTATTTTTCTTGTATAAGAAAATCTTATTTTTTGTGTGAGAAAGTTTAATTTTCCCACAAGTTTTATCATTCAAATATTTCTACCCCATCTTGATTTTTACTTTGATTATTTTGATTTGTTGAAGATGGATTTGTAGGAATATTTTGTGTAGGCGTGTTTTCAATTGTATTATTTTGATTAGAATTTGTTTGAGGCAAGCTTTCTTCAAAGGTAGCATCGCCATCAAAACTATTAAAACCACTGTTTGTATTAGGTATAGTTTTGCCTATGTCTGTTGCTTTTGGTAGATTGTTATAAAGTGTATTTAATGTATTTTTATAAAAAGCTAAAAAACTTTTATCAATTTCAAAAGCAGGTTGCTCTAAACCTTTATTGAGTTGAGTTGGTACGGTAGAGATAGTAGTTTTAAACATATTAACTCCATCATCATTTTTAATAGGATAGTTAAGCGCAACTAAAGAATCTAGTTTAGTGCTACTTGAAAGATTGGTTGAATTTTGTGGATTGTGTGCATCTATAAAATCTATTTTACCTTTAAAATTTATACCTAAATTGGATTTTACATAATCTCCACTCATAAAATTGCTTGTTTTTTGTGCATTTTTTTCTTCCGTATAAATACTGATTGAACTTTTAAGAGTGTAGTCTGGATTAGTAGTAACTATTTTATAGCCTTTTAGTTGAGCGATGGTTTTGATCTGCTCTTCTAAATTTTGTTTTAAAAGATCAATTTCTTTTTCTATGCGAATTTTAAGCACTGAATTTTCAAAATAATCAGAATAATTGTTATTTTGTTCTATATTAATAGGCTCAAGAGCAATGCTTACTCCAGAATCAATAGGTTCAACCTTTGTTGGAACTTGGGGTTTAAAATTTGGCATAGAAACATTGACAAAATTACTGCTTGTACCCCCACAAGCTGCTAAAATTAACATACTACTAGCAAGTAAAATATATTTTTTCATTTTTTACCTTTATTTAATGTGTTTGTGTTAATTATAGCAAGTTAAAGTTTTTTTGTTATATTTTTATAAAAAAAATTAGGAAAGATATATGGAATTTTGGCAGCATATTTATTCAAATTTTAATGTTATAGCTTTTAGCATCTTTGGTTTAAAGGTGCATTGGTATGGCATTATGTATGTTATAGCTTTGCTTTTGGCTTTGCTTTTGGCTAAATTTTTTGTAAGAAAATTTCAACTAGACATTAATGAAAAACATTTGGATAGTTATTTTATATGGGTTGAAATAGGGGTTATTTTAGGTGCAAGGCTTGGATATATTTTGATTTATGATGCAAATATTATGTATTATATTACTCATCCTTGGCAAATTTTTAATCCTTATATTAATGGTGAATTTGTAGGTATTCGAGGTATGAGTTATCATGGAGCAATTATAGGATTTTTGATAGCTACTTTATTGTTTTGTAAAAAATATAAAACAAATCCTTGGATTTTTCTTGATTTGGTTGCTTTAAGTGTTCCATTGGCTTATGTTTTTGGTCGTATAGGAAATTTTTTAAATCAAGAGCTTTTTGGTCGCATTACAAATGTGCCTTGGGGAATTTATGTTGATGGAGTATTGCGCCATCCATCGCAACTTTATGAAGCATTTTTAGAAGGTATTGTTGTTTTTATTATAGTTTATTTAGCAAGATTTAAGCAAAGTTTTCAAGGGGAATTGATTCTTGTGTATGCTGGTGCTTATTCATTGGCAAGATTTATATGTGAATTTTATCGCGAGCCTGATTTTGGTATAGGTTTTGTTTTATGGGGTATGAGTATGGGGCAAATTTTAAGTTTTATAATGTTTATAACAGCTTTGTTAGTTTATATTTGTATAAAGTTTAAAAAAGTAAATATTTAATCTATCTTAAAGACTTTTGTAATATAATGAAATGGATTTTTTTAATTTCTTTTTACAAAGGAGTAAAGATGCGTGAGCTTATCGAAGGTTATTTGGGTAAGAGCATTGAGGGCAAAAAAAGTAAAATGCCTGCGAAATTAGACTTTATCCAAAGCGCCTCAGGGCTTTTTTTAGGTCTTTTTATGTGGGTGCATATGCTTTTTGTTTCTACAATTTTAGTCAGTGAGGATTTTTTTAATTCTGTGGTACATTTTTTAGAATTAAAATTTGTTTACGATAATCCTGTTATGAGTTATCTTACTTCATTTTTAGCCGCCTGTGTTTTAGTGGTTTTTTTCGTTCATGCTTTACTTGCAATGAGAAAATTTCCTATTAATTACCGTCAGTATCAAATACTAAGAACACACAGTAAAAAAATGAATCACAGCGATACTTCGTTATGGTGGGTTCAAGCTTTTACAGGTTTTATTATGTTTTTCTTAGGTTCTGCTCATCTTATTTTTATTGTAACCAATGCAGATAAAATCAGCGGCGATATGTCAGGAGATAGGGTTGTAAGTCATTTTATGTGGCTTTTTTATGCTGTTCTTTTAGTCTGTGTTGAACTTCATGGAAGTATAGGGCTTTATAGACTTTGTGTTAAATGGGGTTGGTTTGAAGGAAAAAATGTAAAAGAAAGTCGCAAAAAGCTTAAAACTGCTAAATGGATAATCAGTATTTTCTTCCTAGTTTTAGGTGTGTTAAGTCTTGCAGCATTTATAAAAATAGGTTATGAAAACTACCAAAATCAAACCCAAACTACTGCGATGATAAAAAACTACAATGGAGCAAATTATGAATATACAATATAGTGATGCTTTAGTAATAGGCGGAGGATTAGCAGGTCTTAGAGCGGCTATTGAAGTAGTAAAGAGTGGCCAAAGTGTAACACTTTTAAGTATTTGTCCAGTGAAGCGTTCTCACTCTGCAGCGGTGCAAGGAGGTATGCAGGCAAGTTTAGCAAATGGGGCAAAAGGTGAGGGTGATAATGAAGATCTTCACTTCGCAGATACAGTAAAAGGGAGTGATTGGGGCTGTGATCAAGAAGTAGCAAGAATGTTTGCTCAAACTGCACCAAAAGCAGTGCGTGAACTCGCGGCTTGGGGTGTGCCTTGGACTAGAGTTACTAAAGGTCCAAGAACTGTTGTAATCAATGCGCAAAAAACTGTGATTGAAGAAAAAGAAGAAGCGCATGGACTTATTAATGCTAGAGATTTTGGCGGAACTAAAAAATGGAGAACTTGCTATATCGCAGATGCAACAGGGCATTGTATGCTTTATGGTGTAGCAAATGAAGCTATTAAACATCAAGTAAAAATTATTGATAGAATGGAAGCGGTAAGAATTATCCATGATGGTAAAAAATGCTTAGGTGTGATCGCTAGAGATTTAACCAATGGACAACTCATTGCTTATATTGCAAGAGGAACTATGATAGCAACAGGGGGCTATGGTAGAATTTATAAACAAACTACAAATGCGGTAATTTGCGAAGGAACAGGTGCGGCTATCGCTCTTGAAACGGGACTTTGTAGACTTTCTAATATGGAAGCAGTGCAATTTCACCCAACTCCTATTGTGCCAAGCGGTATTTTGCTTACTGAGGGTTGTCGTGGCGATGGCGGAATTTTACGTGACGTGGATGGATATCGTTTTATGCCTGATTATGAGCCAGAGAAAAAAGAACTTGCAAGCCGTGATGTGGTAAGTCGTAGAATGATGGAGCATATTCGTAAAGGTAAAGGTGTAAAAAGTCCTTATGGAGATCATTTATGGCTTGATATTTCTATACTAGGTCGTGCGCATGTGGAAAAAAATCTTCGCGATGTGCAAGATATTTGTAAAACTTTTAATGGTATTGATCCAGCAGATGAAGGTCCAAAAGGTTGGGCTCCAGTTCTTCCAATGCAGCATTATTCTATGGGTGGAATTAGAACTAAACCAACGGGTGAAAGTCAATGGTTAAACGGACTTTTTGCTTGTGGAGAAGCAGCTTGCTGGGATATGCACGGATTTAATCGTTTAGGTGGAAATTCATGTGCTGAAACCGTTGTAGCAGGTATGATAGTGGGAGATTATTTTGCAGATTATTGTAAAAATAATGGTGAAGTAATTGACACAAATGTAGTAAAAGACTTCTTAACTAAAGAGTATCAATATTTAAAATCTTTAGTAGATAAAGAGGGTAAACATAATGTTTTTGAAATCAAAAATAGAATGAAAGAAATCATGTGGGATAAGGTAGCCATCTTTAGAACAGGTGAAGGTTTGAAAGAAGCAGTAGATGAACTTGAAAAACTTTATAAAGATTCTCAAGATGTTAAAGTACATTGTAAAGAACTTGATTGTGCAAATCCAGAGCTTGAAGAAGCGTATAGAGTACCAAGAATGTTAAAAATAGCACTTTGTGTAGCTTATGGAGCGCTTTTAAGAACAGAAAGTCGTGGGGCGCATTATAGGGAAGATTATCCAAAAAGAGATGATTTAAATTGGATGAAAAGAACCAATACTTTTTGGGTAGAAGGCGAAACCTTACCACGCATAGAATACGAAGAGCTTGATATTATGAAAATGGAAATTCCACCAGCATTCCGTGGATACGGAGCCAAAGGAAATATTATAGAAAATCCTTTAAGTGAAAAACGCCAAGCTGAAGTGGATGCAATACGTGAAAAAATGGAAGCTGAAGGCAAAGGTCGTTATGAAATTCAAAACGCTTTAATGCCTTATGAATTACAAGCTAAATATAAAGCACCAAACCAAAGAATAGGAGTTGATTATGAGTAGAAAATTGACAATAAAGGCATTTAAATATAATCCTTTAAGCAAAATTTCTAAACCACATTTTGTGACTTACGAGCTTGAAGAAACTCCTTTTATGACGGTTTTTGTATGTTTGACTTTGATTCGTGAAAAAATGGATGCGGATCTGAGTTTTGACTTTGTTTGTCGTGCAGGGATTTGTGGATCTTGTGCGATGATGATTAATGGAGTGCCAAAACTTGCTTGTAAAACTTTGACTAAAGATTATCCTGATGGAGTGATAGAGCTTATGCCTATGCCTGCATTTAGACATATTAAAGATTTAAGCGTGAATACAGGAGAGTGGTTTGAAGACATGTGTAAACGCGTTGAAAGCTGGGTGCATAACGAAAAAGAAACTGATATTTCTAAACTTGAAGAACGTATTGAGCCGGAGGTTGCGGATGAAACTTTTGAACTTGATCGTTGTATAGAGTGTGGAATTTGTGTAGCTTCTTGTGCAACTAAACTTATGCGTCCAAATTTCATAGCTGCTACAGGACTTTTAAGAACAGCTAGATATTTACAAGATCCGCATGACCATAGAAGTGTGGAAGATTTTTATGAATTAGTGGGCGATGATGATGGTGTTTTTGGTTGTATGTCATTGCTTGCTTGCGAAGATAATTGTCCTAAAGAATTACCTTTACAAAGTAAAATCGCTTACATGAGAAGACAACTTGTCGCTCAAAGAAATAAATAAATCTTTCCCCTTTTTAAGGGGAAGATTATGAAAGAATTATTCCAAAAAATTTGGCAAAATGAACTTCAATTTTTAAATTTTGATGCTAAATTTCAAGATAAAAACAAACTTAATACGGCCGAGTGCGCGATTATTTTAAGTGTCAATAAAGACAATTATGAAAGATATTTTCTCTTAAAAGAATTTCAAGAGCTTTGCAAAAAAATTGATTTAAGAGTGGATATTTTTAGTATACAAAATGCTCAAATTTGTATTTTAAATTTTTTTAAATCAGGTTTTATTTCAAAGCAAGATTTGCTTAAGGCTCTAAAAATTTTAGAAAAAATTTCAAAAAATACCGAAATGCTTGATTTTATTTCACAAGAAAAAGTTCAAAGTATAGATCAAAAAGCTTTATTTCAAAATGATTTTAAAGAATTAAACACCATTAATTTAGAGCTTCAAAAGCTAAGTTTTGATGAAAATTTAAAATCAAGACTTCAAAAAACTTTGGAAAAATTTCAAAATTTAGAGTTTAATATAGCCATCACTGGCGTGATGAATGCAGGAAAATCAAGCCTTTTAAATGCTCTTTTAAAAGAAGATTTTTTAGGCGTTTCAAACATACCTGAAACAGCTAATTTAACAGTATTAAGTTATGGTAAGAGCGAAGAAGCAAAGATATATTTTTGGGATAAGAAAGAATGGCAAAATATACTTGAAAGTTCGCACTTTAATGCAGATTTAAAAGAATTTATTGATAAGCTGGATAAGAGTGTAAATATAGAGGATTTTATCAAGGATAAACCTTTAATACAAAATATCGCACTTTGTGAACTTAAAAATTTCAGTTCAGCTAAAAATAAAATTTCAGCTTTAATTAAAAAAATAGAAATTAAAAGTCATTTAGAATTTTTAAAAAATAATATTTCCATAGTTGATACTCCAGGACTTGATGATGTTGTAGTTCAAAGAGAAATTGTTACAAATGAGTATCTTAGAGAAAGTGATTTTTTAATTCATTTAATGAATGCTTCTCAAAGCTTGACTCAAAAAGATGCAGACTTTTTGGTGCATTGTCTTTTAAATTCAAGGCTGAGTAAGTTTTTAATTGTTTTAACTAAAGCGGATTTGTTAAGCAAAAAGGATTTAGAAGAAGTCATTGTTTATACCAAAGAAAGCTTAAAATCAAGACTTGTGGATTTAGATGAAAATTTGGTGGAAAAGATTGATTTTTTATGTGTGAGTGCTAAAATGGCAAGTGATTTTTATAAGGGTTTAGCACCTAAGGAAAGTTTGCAAAAAAGTGGTATGCAAGAATTTGAAAACTATCTTTTTAACGAGCTTTATGCGGGAGAAAAAAGCAAGATTGCCTTAAGAGCTTACAAAAAAGAATTACAGTTGGAACTTAAAAATATTCTAAGCAAATATGAAATGCAAAATCGTCTTATTAAGGAGAATAAACAAGGTGTAAGTGAAGAAAATCAAAAGCTTTTACTTGAACTTCAAAAGCAAAATATCTTATTAAAAGAAGCACAAGATGAAATTTCAAATTCCATTGTAAAACTTAAAAATATAGATAATGGTATAGATAATCTTGTTTTACTTTTGGCTAAAAAATTAAAAGAACGCTTGATAGATGAGTTTAAATATTTAAAAAATAATGCACAAAAGCTTAATCTTTCTCGTATTTTAAATATAGTTGATATTACTACAAAAGATGGGATTAATGATATTTTAAGAGAAATTAAAATTGAAAATATTAAAAAAATCGAGGAGCTTAAAACAAATTTGTCTTTAAAATATGATTTTTTAAAAGATGATTTTGATAATGGTTTTGAAGGTTTTAAAGATGGAATTTCAAAAAATATAGATAGTATTTTTCAAAGTGAAAAATTTGCACTTTTAAGATTGAAAATTGAAAAATTAAGCAATTTAAAATCAGATTTATATGAGCTTGAAACGAATTTAGATATGGTTATTTTTGATACTTTTAAAGAATTTAAAATGAGCGAAATTTTAAATTCTTTAAATATCAATGGAGCATTTTTTGAGTTTTTAAATGATAAATTAAAACATTATGAAAAAAATCAAAAATCAAAATTAGAAAGTCTTGAAAAAGTTTTACAGAGTCTGAAAAATCAAGATATTAATATTTTAAATTCTTTTGAAGAAAATTTAGAAAAAATTGAAAAATTAAAACAACTTGAAATGGGGCTTTTAAATGCAGATTAATCTTTTAAATGATTTTATAAAAGCCTATGAAAATACTTATAGTGTGAGTTTTGATGATAGTTTTAAAGGGCGTATTCAAGAGCTTTGCAAGGAACTTAATGAGCCTTTTATGCACGCAAGTTATGCTTTAGAAAATGAATTAAAAGAGCTTGTGTTTTCTTTGGATAAGAATGTTAATATCGCTATTATAGGGCAGTTTTCAAGTGGTAAATCAAGTTTGCTAAATTTGATCTTAGGGCGTGATTGTTTGCCTACGGGTGTTGTTCCTGTTACTTTTAAACCTACTTTTTTACGCTATGCAAAAGAATATTTTTTAAGAGTAGAATTTGAAGATAGAAGTGATATTATCACAAATATAGAAAAATTAGCCTTTTATACGGATCAAAGAAATGAAGTAAAACAAGCAAAAAGTTTGCATATTTTTGCACCTATTCCTTTACTTGAAAAAATTACTCTTGTAGATACTCCGGGTTTAAATGCAAATGAAAATGATACTTTAACAACTCTTGATGAGCTTAGAAATATTCATGGAGCGATTTGGTTAAGTTTGATTGATAATGCAGGCAAAAAAAGTGAAGAAGATGCCATAAAAGCAAATTTAGAACTTTTAGGAGAAAATAGCATTTGTGTATTAAATCAAAAAGATAAATTAAACACAGAAGAGCTAGATAATGTTTTAAATTATGCAAAAAGTGTATTTTTAAAATATTTTGATGAGCTTATTGCCATTTCTTGCAAAGAAGCTAAAGATGAGCAAAGCTATGAAAAATCTAATTTTCAATCTTTGCTTGATTTTTTAACTCAGCTAGATACAACAGCTTTAAAAGAAAAATTTGTTAAAAGAAAAATTTTAAATTTATGCGAAATTTTAGAAGATGAAAATCAACTTTTTGTAGGTATTTTTGATCGTTTATTAAATCAATTTCAAAGTTATGAAAAGCATTTACTTTTAGCGTATGAATTTTTTTTAAAAGAGATTGAAATTTTAAATCATCAGATTTTAGAACAGCTTAAAAGCATTAGCGAAAGAATTTCTAGTGAAATTTTTGCAAGTGTTAAGGAAAAAGATGCTTATTTTTACAAAGAAAGCAAAGGATTTTTAAAGAAAGATTTATACACAAGATATGATTATAAAGCACCTTATATTTCAATTGACGATGCTTTTTTGGCGATGTTTTACAATAGTGATGTAATGAGTAAAGAGTTTAAAAAAATCAAAAATGAACTTTATAAATCTTTTGAAGAAATCAAGATGAAATTAAAAGACTTTATAAACATACTCGAGAGAGAAATTTTACTTTTTAAAGCAGAATTTTCAAACATACAAAAAGATCATATTTTCCAAAGTGATAAAAATTTTAGCGAATTAAGAGTTTTTTGCAATGCAAGTGATGAGTACTTTTTGAAAGATTTTAAAGAGCTTTTATTTAAAAGTATTTTAGAACTTGATTTATTTTTTGAAAAATTAAATCTTAAGGCTTTTACAAATTATGAAAATGCTACAAAACTAAGCCTTGCATTTTTTAGTCGTAAAATCAATGAAAGCCGTGTTCTTTATGAGCTTGATAGTTCTGAATTTGTACTTTTTTATCCTAAAAAAAGCGAAATTTATGAAAGAGTTTTAAATGAATTAAATGTTTATGAGTTTGAAGCTTTGCTTATTAATAAGCCTATTTTGACAAAAATTGCAAAAAATTTTTTAGAACAAAGTCAAATTTTAATCCAAGAAAAAAGTAAATTTTTAGATCTTAAAAAAGCAGAACTTCGAAAAAGAAGAGTACAGATTTTAAATGTTAGAGAAAGTATAAAGGAAGATTAATGAGAATATTTTTAGCTTTATTTTTATTTTTTAATTCATTACTTGCATTAAGTGAGCTAGAAGAGGGTTTAAAACTTTATGAAGCAAATAAATTTGATAAAGCTTATGAAATTTTTAAAAGCCTTTGTGAAAAAGATATTTCTAAAGCTTGTTTTTCTTTAGCTTTTATGTACGAAAGTGCTAAGGGTATGAGTAAGGATTTAAATCAAGCTTATAAATTTTATGATAAAGCTTGTAAATTGGGTTTAGCAAGTGCGTGTTCTAATATGGCTTTGCTTTTGCAAAATCAAGGTTATAAAAATGAAGCTCTTTTGGCTTTTAATAAAGCTTGTACTTTAGGAGAATCGTTAAGTTGTAATAATATAGCTTTATTTTATGAAAAAGAAAAAGATGGACAAATGGCCTCAAGTTTTTATAAAAGATCTTGTGATTTAAAAAATGCAAGAGCTTGTTATCAATTAGGGTCTTTATATGATAAAGGAGAGCTTGTTAAAGCAAGTGTAAAATCTGCCCTTGCTTTTTATTCTAAATCTTGCACTTTAGGTTTTAGTGAGTCTTGTTATTTGTTAGGACGCTATAATCAACTAGAAAAACAAGATTTAACAAAGGCAAAAAGATATTTTGGTATGGCTTGTGATCAAAAACATCAAGAAGCTTGTGCAGCTTATAAAGAACTTAATTCTAAAGATATAGAGCTTTATTAAAAGTTCTATTTTCATTACTTTCAAAGATATTCTTAAATAAAATTAAGAATAACACAAAATTTATCGCTTTTTAAAGTTAAATTTATATTAATAGGGCTAATATAGTCTTGTTTAAATTATTATCAAGGAGAAGTAATGCAAGACAATATTATTGATCGCAGAAGCTTTTTTAAACTAGGGCTTTTAGGTGGTTCTGTAGTAGCAGCTAGTACTATAGGTGGCGGTGCTGTTTTAAAGGCAGCAGAACTTACGCATTCGCATCAAGCTTCACAAGGAAAATCAAATAAAGTTAGAGGTAGAATGTTTTTTCAAACTCAAACTGAATTTGATACCTTAAGTGCAGCCTGTGAAAGAATTTATCCTAAAGATGAGCAAGGAGAAGGAGCTATAGGTTTAGGCGTACCTTATTTTATCGATAATCAGCTAGCTAGTGCTTATGGTTATAATGATAGAGAATATATGCAAGGACCTTTCATTGAGGGTAAAGCTGAACAAGGCTATCAAACTCCTATGCAACGCAAAGATATTTTTTTAGAAGGTGTGCATGCTCTTGAAGAAAATGCTCAAAAGCGTTATAAAAAATCTTTTTCTCTGCTTAAAGGTGGAGATCAGGATAAAATTCTAAGCGATTTTGAAAAAGGAAAAATTCAAACTACGGGTTTTAAATCTTCTTATTTTTTCACTCTTTTAAGAGATATGACAGTAGCTGGAGTTTTAGCTGATCCAATTTATGGCGGAAATGATAATAAAAATGGTTGGAGAATGATGCAATATCCAGGCGCACAAATGAGCTATGTGGATAAAATTGCAAGTGATGAATTTTTTAACATTGAACCTATGAGTTTAGCAGATATGGAGAGTTAAAATGGCTGAAGTATTAAAAAAAGTAGATGTGGTAACAGTTGGGGCAGGATGGACTGGAGGTATAGTGGCTGCAGAGCTTACTAAAGCAGGTTTGAATGTACTTAGTTTAGAACGCGGACATATGCAAAGTACTGAAAATTTTAATTTTATCCATGATGAGTGGAGATACGGGATTAATTATGGTTTGATGCAAGATTGCTCGAAAGACACTGTGACTTTTCGCCATGATCCTAGTGGTTTAGCCTTGCCTTATCGTAAAATGGGTTCGTTTTTATTGGGTAATAATGTTGGTGGTGCAGGGGTGCATTGGAATGGTTGGACTTTTAGGTTTATGCCTTATGATTTTGAAATTCAAACCCTAAGCAAACAAAGATATGGTAATAAATTAGGTAATGATTATACCTTGCAAGATTGGGGTGTGACTTATAAGGATATGGAGCCTTATTATGATAGATTTGAAAAAACCTGTGGGGTATCAGGTGAGCCAAATCCTTTAGCGGAAAAAATGGGAGCTTTTAGATCCAGTCCTTATCCACAAGAACCTCTTGAAAATACTAAAATGCTTAAACGATTTGAAAGTGCAGCAAAAAGTTCAAATTTACACACTTATCGTTTGCCAGCTTCAAATTCTAAAGGTGGCTATACAAACCCTGATGGTCAAGATTTAGCTCCTTGTCAATACTGTGCGTATTGTGAGCGTTTTGGTTGTGAGTATGGCGCAAAAGCAAGTCCTTTAAACACAGTAATTCCAAAGGCTATGAGCACAGGTAAATACACTATACGCACTTATAGCAATGTAACGCAAATTCTTAAAAAAGACGGAAAAGTAACGGGGGTAAAATTTGTCGATACTAGAACGATGAAAGAGTATATTCAACCTGCTGATATAGTTGTGCTTACAAGTTATATGTTTAACAATGCTAAGCTTTTAATGGTAAGCAACATAGGTGAGCAATACGATCCAAAAACAGGTAAAGGAACTTTAGGTAGAAATTATTGTTATCAAATGAACATGGGTACAACAGCTTTCTTTGATGAGCAATTTAACACCTTCATGGGTTCAGGTGCTTTAGGAACTACGAGTGATGATTTTAACGGAGATAATTTTGATCATTCTAAGGAAAAATTCCTTCATGGAGCTATGATTTATAGCGTTCAGCTTGGAACTCGCCCTATACAATCAGCCCCACTTCCAACAGGAGCTCCAACTTGGGGTGCTGAATTTAAAAAAGCATTAAACTATAATTTCACAAGAGCCATTACCGTAGCAGGACAAGGTGCTTCTTTGCCTCATAAGAATAATTATTTAAGTCTTGATCCAACTTATAAAGATGCTTTTGGTATGCCACTTTTACGCTTAACTTATAATTTCACCGATCAAGATAGAGCTTTGCATAAATTTATTACAGATAAAACAGCTGAGGTAGCAAAAAGAATGCAAGGAGTAAAATCAATCAAAAAAGGTGCTTATCTTAAGGATTATAGCGTTGTGCCTTATCAATCTACTCATAACACAGGTGGAACAACAATGGGTGCAGATAGAGAAACTAGTGTGGTTAATACTTATTTACAACACTGGGATGCGGATAATCTTTTTGTTGTAGGAGCAGGAAATTTCCAACACAATAGTGGATATAATCCAACTGATACTGTGGGAGCTTTGGCTTATCGCTGTGCTGAAGGTATTTTAAAATATCATAAAAGTGGAAAAAGCTTAGCTTGATAATAACTTGAGAGTTTTTGAAAACTCTCAAGATTATAAATTTTTAATTTTCTTCCGATATAGTATAATATCAAGGAAGGCAAAAATGATTAATGGTATAAATTCTTATTCGAGCTACAATTATACAAAAAGGCAAATGGAGTCTGCTCTTGGTGGTTGGAATCCAAGATTATTTTAATAAAATATCATAAAAAAAGGGTTTTCTATGGTAAATTTTAATTCTCACTATCCTAATATCAATTATCCAAATAATGCTTTAAGCATTAAAAAAGATGAAAATAATGAATATACTTATACTAAAAAAGATGAGCCAAAAAGTGAAGAAGATGCTTATTGGGAAGATTTTGTGCAAAAATATTTTGGAGAAATGCTTAGTGAAGAATATGCGAACAAATACGGCTATAATGGAGACCCAGATGTTAAAGAAGTTGAAAATTCCTTGCTTGAGCAAATGCGAAAAGATAAATTAACTGAAGAGGAATGGGAAATTCTTAACGGAGCGTATGACATTGATAATATTGAATTTATTCCAAGAGATAAGATTGCCAGAATACGCGAAGCCAATCTTCTAAAAACTCTTACAAGTGCGAGTGAATTCGCAAGAATATGGGTTGCTGAAAAAGATGAAAGAAAAAAACGATTTATTGACGCACTTGATGTTAAACCACTTACTCAAGAAGAGATAGATAGGTTTTTAAATAAACAACAAAGCTCAAATTCTACCCAAGAAAGCAATGAAAGTGGTCAAAACCCAGATGAAAAACCCTTCAAAGCCATTCAAGGCGAAAGCAAAAACAAAGAAACTTATAAAGATGACAATGCTAAAAACGAGCTTTTAAAAAAATTATTAGAAAATAAATTTGGTAAAAGTGAAGAATTAGAACTTCTTTTTGGTATGAAATTTAGTGATGATAGTGCAGGAGAATTTAATAAATTTCTTTCTCAAAACACTTCGGCAAAAATTATAGATATAAAAGCTTGAAAATGCAAAAATTTAAATTATAAAAAAGAAAAAATGTTAAATATTTTAACATACAAATTCAAGTCATCGTTTTCATAAGGAAATTTTTTATTTAAATTAAGAATTTTAAGATGCGATGCTGAATTTAATGTCGTTATTTTGTGAGTTTTGTTGATAAGTTCTAGCGACAAAATTTTTAAAGTCTTTATCAAAATTTGAATTTTTATCGTTGTTTTTTGAATTTTTATCTGTTTTTTCTAGGCTATTTTCTGAATTTTTGTCATCTTTTTCTTTATTTTCTTCTTCTTTTTCTTCGGCTTTAAGCTTCATTGCTTCAGCTCTTGCTTCAAATTCCATTTTTGTAGCATTTGCTGCAACTTTATAATCTTGCGGGCTAGGATCAGCAGGAGCCATAGCTGCTGCTGCAATTTGTCTTGCATTGGCTATAGTTTCTTCTGGTGTGTTTCCTTTTTGCATGCTGATAGGAACTTCACCCGCTGTAGCATACATTTGATTATCAGGGCCTCTTGTATAAGTAAAACTTGCAGCACCTGCTAAGCCGCCGCCCGCTGCTTGATGCGCAGCTTCATGAGCCTTTACATTTCTATCGATACTTTGGAGTTCGCGAACTTGAGCTACTTCTTTTTGGCTTAGCTCTACGCCATTAACCATTTGGGTTTGTTCGCCATTTTTTTCTTTATCATCTTTATTTTCACTAAGATTTTTTTCATCTTTTTGAGTGGAATCAGATTGATTTGTTTTATCAAAAGAAGGTTTGCTAGAGTAGTAATCATAAGAGTTATAACTTGAACTAATTTGCATTTATCCTCCTTTTTGTTTTTTAAATTTTTAGGAATTTTAACGCATTTTGACTTAAAAATTTGATAAATTTTGTAAAATAATCATAAATACAATTTCAAAGGAATGTAATGATTTATGAAAATGATTTGATTTATATAGAGAAAGAGGAGGCTCAAGTGCCTTGGCTTAAAATTTTTACTAAAGAAATTTATAAAGAATTTAGCGATTGTCCTTTAGAGTTGCAAAAGGAACTTTTTGAAAAAATTTTACTTTGTGAAAAGGCTATGATAGAATTTTACAAACCTGAAAAAATCAATATCGCCTCTTTTGCAAATTATGTGCCAAGGGTGCATTTTCATGTTATGGCAAGATTTAAAGAAGATGCGTTTTTTCCAGAGTGTATGTGGGGAAAACAGCAAAGAGAAACAATAAAGCTTGATTTGCCTAAATTTGAAGAATTTGTAAAATTTTTAAATAGTAAAATTTTTTGATTTTTATTAATGATTTGTTATGTTTTATCTAATAAAATTTTTATATTGAAAATTACTATAAAAAAGGAAAAAAATGAAAAAAGTTTTATTGAGTTCATTGGTTGCGGTGTCTTTGTTAAGCACAGGTTTGTTTGCTAAAGAATATACTTTAGATAAAGCACATACAGATGTAGGTTTTAAAATCAAACATTTACAAATTAGCAATGTAAAAGGAAATTTCAAAGATTATTCTGCGGTGATTGATTTTGATCCTGCGAGTGCTGAATTTAAAAAGCTTGATGTAACTATAAAAATCGCATCTGTAAATACAGAAAATCAAACAAGAGATAATCACTTACAACAAGATGATTTTTTCAAAGCAAAAAAATATCCTGATATGACTTTTACAATGAAAAAATATGAAAAAATCGATAATGAAAAAGGCAAAATGACAGGAACTTTAACTATAGCTGGAGTTTCTAAAGATATCGTTTTAGATGCTGAAATCGGCGGTGTAGCTAAAGGCAAAGATGGAAAAGAAAAAATAGGATTTTCTTTAAATGGAAAAATCAAACGCTCTGATTTTAAATTTGCAACAAGTACTTCAACTATTACTTTAAGTGATGATATTAATTTAAATATCGAAGTTGAAGCGAACGAAAAATAATTTTTTAGTCTAAGAGTCTTGCTCTTAGACTTTGTAAATTTTTATCCAAATTTTCTTCACTTTCTTGCCAAATCAATTTAAAATCCGGTTTAAAATTTTCATTTTCTAAATTAAATTCCGTGTTTTTCAAGGTGGATTCTAAAAAAGCAAGATGATTTAAAGCTTGATTTTTATCATTAAAAATTAAAATAAAATCATTTTCTACGATAAAAATTTTTGCTCTAAAGCGTTTTAAAATTTTTGCAATTTGTTTTAAAATGAGTTTGGTATAGCTTTCTTTGGTATCTTTTAGTTCATTAAAATGAAGCAAGGCAATGATATAGTTGTTTTTTCCTTTTGTAAAGCGTGTAAGGCTTTTTTCATTGGGTAGCTTTGTTAAGGTGTCAAAAAAAGCTAACCTATAAGCGTGATTTAAAAGATAAAAACAAAAAACCAAACTTGCAAATTCAAAATATCTTATTCCTGCTCCTTCTTGGAATAAAAATTGAAAATACGCAGTAAAAAATGCGATAAGAAGATAATATTCTTTAGTTTTAAAGGTTTTGATAAAAATGAGTATTAAGCCGACTAAAAAAAATAAAAATCCTAATTCACTCACAGGTTTAAAAAAATCTAATGCAATAAAATGAAATTCTAAACCAGCACTATTAAAAGTAGTATTTCTAGGTAAAATGATACTTAAAATGCCTATAAAAATAAGAGTTATAATTGAAGCGATATTTTTTTTATTTAAAATTAAAACATGATGTTTTCCAACGCAAAATAGAGTAAAAATCATAGGTAAAAATAAAGCTACAAATAAATTAGCTTGAAAAAAACTTGTATAAAAATAAGGCAACTTAGCTCCTAGTAATACTAAAGTCAAAAAGAAAATTCTTGAATTTTTAAAGTAAAAGGATAATACAAGTGCTGAAATTTCAAAAATAAAACTCAATGATATTAAAAAATCTAATAAAAACATTTCAAATCCTTGATTTTAATAAAAGTGATAATTGTATAGAAAAAAGCTTAAAAGTGGATTTTATTTAAATTTAGCAATCTCATCTTGTATAGTTTGTTCTATATGAAGCAATTCTTCATGAGTTTTTTTGCTATTTTCTAAAAGTTCATCAAATTTAAAGCCAAGCATAACAATACGATATAAATTGGGTTTATATTTTCTCCAATTATATAAAGTGCTAACATCAATGTCTAGTTCATATGCCATATCACGCTTGCTCTTTTTTGTCATTTTTTACCTTAAAAATTTAGCCTTTAAAAAATTTTACATTAAAATTTCTTTATTAAAAACACTTGAAATATTCAATCTTTTATATAAAATATATTTAATATTCCAATATTAATTAAGTTACAGTATGGAATAATAGTTTTTATAAAATTTTTATTTAAGGAGAATTATATGGAAGGTGCAAGTGGCGGGTCTATTTTTGTAACAATATTATTGTTTGTATTATACATGTTGCCCGCTATTATTGGTTTGAGCAGAAAGCATTCTAATTGACTGATAATTTCTTTGCTAAATTTGTTTTTTGGTTGGACTATTATTGTTTGGCTTGTTTGTTTAATATGGTCTTTTACGGGAAGTTTTAAGCAAACTATTATTATTAAAGAAAAAAATGAGAAATAGGAGAAAAAATGACAAAATTTTTAAGCATTTGTAGTTTAATTGCGATGTTGTTAAGTGGTTGTGGAAGTGATTTTCCTGGACAACCTAGCGATGTGGCTAGAGTTCAGCAAAACAAATATCCAAATGGAAATTTAAAAGAAGAAATTCCCTATAATAAAGATTCAAGAATACATGGGTTAAAAAGAGCTTTTTATGACAATGGTCAGCTAAGAGCTGAAGAAAATTATAAAAATGGAAAAAAAGATGGAATTAGCAGGGAATATTCTAGAAATGGGCAATTACTTGAGGAGGTGCATTTTAAAGATAATCGCGGATATGGTGATTTTGTAAGCTATTATGAGAATGGAAATATGAGAGCAAAGGGAAAACTACTTGGCTATAATGAAGATGGTATGCCAGAATTTGAAGGTAATTACAAGGAATATTATGAAAATGGAACTTTAATGTGTGATTATAATTTTGATAATAAAGGTAAATTTGATGGAGTACAAAAGCGTTATGATGAAAATGGCGCCTTAGAAGACGAAGAAAATTATAAAAATGGACTTAAAAATGGAGTCTTTAGAGAATATAAAAAAGGGGAGATTGTAAGAGAAGAAGAATATAAAAATGGTATTTTAGTAGCAAAACCTAAAAATTAGAGGAGTTTAGATATGTTTAAAAAAGTAATTTTATTTTTCTTAATGGGGTTTGCCTTGCTTCAGGCCAACTCATTAGACAAATGTGATAATACGGCAGTTGTTTCAAATCTTAAAGAAAAAATTCCTAGTGAAATTTTTAAAAATCTTTATGAATTATCCGGACTTAAAGCCCAAGGGATTGATTATGAAGATTATGCAAAAGGCCTCAAAGAAATGGCCAAGCATGATGGAATAGTAAATTACACTGATATGATCGAAATTAATTCCATTTCAAATTTTGATCTTAATTTTGATTCTTGTATGGCTACGATTAATGCTGCATTAAAAGGGGAACAGAGAAAAGGTCTTTGGAGTGTTGTTTATAAGGTTTCTAACATAAATCAAGTGAAAATTACAGATATAACTTATATCAATGGAGATTTCCAATAATATTTTTATTAAAGTAAGTCAATAGAATTAATTTCATGACTACTAATATTTTATACTCAATTAATTTCAAGTCTTTTTTTGATACAATTTCTTAAAAATTTTTATAAGTAAAAAATTTAAGGAAAATTATGGTTGAAGTAAAAAATCTTACCATGCGTTTTGCAAATCAGCTTTTATTTGAAAATGTTAATTTAAAGCTTATTCGAGGACAAAGATACGGACTTATTGGTGCTAATGGTGCGGGAAAATCGACTTTTTTGAAAATTCTTTCAGGAGAAATTGAGTCAAGTAGTGGTGAAATAGTATTTGATGAAGGTTTAAAAATTGCAGTTTTAGGACAAGATCAATTTGCTTTTGAAAACTACACCATCAGAGATGCGGTGATGTGTGCAAATAAGCGTTTGTATGAGGCTTTAAAAGAAAAAGAAAAGCTTTATATGAGCGAGGAATTTACAGATGAGATCAATGAGCGTTTAGGTGAGCTTGAGATAATAACGGCTGAAGAAGATCCAAATTATGATTGTGAAACGCGTTGTGAAAAAATTTTAAGTTCTTTAAAGATTAAAGATTTTGATGCTTTAATGAGCACCTTACAAAGTGCGGATAAATTTAAAGTCTTACTAGCTCAAGTTTTGTTTTTGGGTGCGGATGTGCTTTTTTTAGATGAGCCTACAAATAACCTTGATTTAGAGGCGATTTCTTGGCTTGAAAATGAACTTTTAAGACATGAAGGAACTTTGGTTGTCATCTCTCACGATAGGCATTTTTTAAATAAAATTTGTACAAGAATTTTGGATGTGGATTTTAAACAAATTCGTGATTTTGCGGGAAATTACGATGATTGGTATATGGCTTCAACGCTTTTGGCAAAACAAGCTGAGCTTAAACGCGATAAAACCTTGAAAGAAAGAGAAGAATTAGAAAATTTCATTCACCGTTTTAGTGCGAATGCTTCTAAGGCAAAACAAGCTACAAGCCGCGCTAAGGCACTTGAAAAACTAGAGCTTGAAGAGATTAAAATTTCAAGCCGTAGAGATCCTAGTATAGTGTTTAGAATCAATCGTGAAATAGGTAATGAAGTTTTAGAATTTAAAGGTATAGGCAAGGCTTATGATAAACAATTGTTTTCAAATTTGGAGCTAAAAATAGAAAAAAATGATAAAATCGCTTTGATTGGGGCAAATGGTGTGGGCAAAAGTACTTTGGCAAAAATCATTGCTCATGCTATAAGTCCAGATAGTGGATCTATACACCTTGGGGCAACTATAGAGCTTAGATATTTTCCTCAAGATACAAGTAATTTAATTTGTGAAAATTTGAAACTTTACGAATGGCTTATGAGTGAAAAATTTAAAGATCTAGATGAAATCCGCAAGTGTTTAGGTAGAATGCTTTTTAGTGGCAGCGATCAAGAAAAAATGGCAGCAAGTTTAAGTGGGGGTGAAAAACATCGTTTAATGCTTTCTCGTTTAATGCTAGAGCGTCCGAATTTCTTGCTTTTAGACGAACCTGATAACCATTTAGATCTTGAAAGTATTATTGCATTGGGTGAAGCTTTGTATAATTTCAAAGGTGTAGTGCTTTGTATCAGCCACGACAGGGAGTTAGTTTCTGCTTTTGCTAATAGAATTTGGCATTTAGAAAATGGTAAGCTTACAGATTTTCGTGGAACTTATCAAGAATTTTTAGGAGAAAATGATGGCTAAATTTAGAATTCAATACAGCGCAGGTTTTGGGCACTATACGCAAAATCACAAGGGTTTTGGGCCTACGATTTATATAGAAGAAGTCGTAGAGTTTGATAATGGCAAGGATTATTTTGATTATATAGATTTTTATAAAACTTATTCAAAGAGCGATGATACTTATTTTCATATCAGTTTTTTAGAAGATAGACCTCTAAGCGATAAAGAAATCACGATTCGCAATGAATACCGCAAAATGCGTGATGAAAACTGTAAAAAAGCCAAGGAAGAATTTATAGCCAATAATGAGCTTGATGTGGAGCATTTGCCTACTCATCATGATTGAAAAACATTAATTTTTACATAAAAAAAGGAATACTTTTTGCTTGTATAGTTTTTGCATATTTTGAAAGGAGAAAACTATGCAGGTAAATTATAGAACGATCAGCTCGTATGAATACGATGCTATTAGTGGTCAGTATAAACAGGTGGATAAACAGGTTGAAGATTATTCTTCATCTGGAAATTCTGATTTTATGGATATATTAAATAAGGCGGATGAGAAGTCAAGCGGAGATGCTTTAAATTCTAGCAATAGTTTTCAAAGCAATGCGCAAAACTCAAATTCAAATTTAAGTAATTATGCTCAAATGTCAAATGTTTACGCTTATCGTTTTAGACAAAATGAAGGCGAGTTGTCTATGAGAGCTCAAAGTGCTAGCGTTCACAATGATCTTGCGCAACAAGGTGCAAATGAACAAAGTAAGAATAATACTTTGTTAAATGATTTATTGAACGCAATTTAATCAAAAGCTCCATTTTGGAGCTTTTGTATTTACTTGCAAGAATTTATAATTTCTCTATTTCAAAAGGTGCAAAATTTTTACAAAAAATTTCAAATTCTTGCTCCTCTTTTTCATTTAATTTGATATGTAATATAGCTTTGCAATCCTTAAAATCTTTTGTGAAATTAAAAGAATAAGTTTTTAAAAAATGTTCAAAACGATTTAAATTTTTTAAATCAATAACAATGGTCATATTTTTTTTCAATTCAAATGAAAGTAAAGAAGAATTATTGATCACGGCATTTGCCGCATCACTATAGGCTCTTACAAGTCCCCCTGTACCAAGTTTTATACCGCCAAAATATCTTACAGTGATTAAAGCCGCATTGATAAGATCATAGCCCCTTAGAACATTTAAAGTTGGCATTCCAGAAGTTCCTTTAGGCTCTCCATCATCACTTTTATCTTCTGCAATTTGATTAAAATCATTTAAAACACGATAAGCATAGACAAAATGAACGGCTTTTGGATGTTCTTTTTTTAGTGTTTCTATTAAAAATTTAAAATCTTTAAAAGGGCAAAGAAAAGATAAGAAAGTAGATTTTTTAATATCGATTTGTGTTTGAAAAATTTGATCAATAGTTTGCATTTTTGCCTTCTTTTATTTAAAATTATACTTATAAAAACTAAAATCAATTTGATGTTAATTTTTAAGATATTTGATATTTGTATGATTTGCATTGATATTTTAAGTTTAATTTTGTAAAATTTTCATTATGGAAAAAATCAAAAATTATAAACTTATCATCATTTTACTTAGTCTTGATTTGTTGGCTTTGCTTTATGGAATTTCAACACTGAGTATTAGTGCTGATGAAGCTGATATTTATTTTGGTGAGCAGGGTAAATCGCTTATTTTTTCCTATAGTTTGCTTTATTATATATCTCATTTTGGAACTTTTATTTTTGGGCAAAATGATTTTGGTTTAAGGCTTCCTTTTTTATTTTTTCATTTTTTAAGTTGTTTGCTTTTGTATTTGCTAGCTTTAAAATATACTAAAACTAAAATTGATGCTTTTTTTGCTTTATTGTTATTTGTTTTATTGCCGGGTACTGTTGCAAGTGCTTTACTGGTTAATGCCGCATCTTTGGTGATTTTTTTAACCCTTGCTATATTATGTGCTTACGAATATGAAAAAAAATGGCTTTTTTATATATTATTGATTATAGTATTATTTGTTGATAAATCTTTTAATATTTTATTTTTAACTTTTTTCTTTTTTGGGATTTATAAAAGAAATGCTATTTTATTTACCTTATCTCTTGTTTTGTTTGGAGCGAGTATCAGTTTTTATGGTTTTGATACAGGTGGTCGCCCAAGAGGTTATTTTTTAGATACTTTAGGAATTTTTGCTGCATGTTTTTCTCCTTTGGTTTTTGTGTATTTTTTTTATACTATTTATCGTTTGACTTTTCAGAAATATAAAAATTTATTATGGTTTTTAATGAGCGTAACATTTGTGTTTTGTTTGTTGCTTTCTTTAAGACAAAAACTTTTTTTAGATGATTTTTTGCCTTTTTGTGTTATTTGCACTCCTTTGCTTATAAAAACTTTAATGCAAAGTTATAGGGTGAGATTACCAGTTTTTCGATTAAGGTATAAAATCTTTATAGAATGTTCTATAATTTTTTTGATATTTTGTTACTTTTTAATCGTCGCTAATCAATTATTGTATTATTTTATAAACAATCCAAATCGTCATTTTGCCAATAATTATCATTTTGCTAAAGAATTGGCGCTAGAATTAAAAAAACAAGATGTTTTAGAGCTTGCAACAGCCCCAAGTTTGCAAAAAAGATTGCGATTTTATGGAATAAAAAATAGCAATAAGTTTTATTTAAAAGCTTTAAAACAAGCTGATAAGTATGATATGGATAAAAAAATTGTTAAAGTAAAACTTGGAAAATATGAAAAAGTATATCAGATTTTAAACTATGATTAAAGCTTTCAGTTTGTTAGAATTTGTGTTTATAATTCTTATTTTAGGTATAGTTTTTAATTTAGGTAGTCTTTACTTAAAAAAAGACAATTTACTAGAAGGCGCAATACAAATTCTTAATGATATCCAATACACCCAAAGTTTAGCCATGATGCAAGAAGGTATAAGAGTTGATGAGTTGGCTATCGCAAAAAGAGAGTGGTTTAAAAGTAGGTGGCAGATTTATTTTATAAAATCAGCTGCCACAGGTTATGATCAAACATATACTATTTTCTTGGATAAAAATGGCGATGGAAATGCTAATTTAGGTAAAACTGAAATCAATATAGATAGAGAAATTGCTGTTGATGTAATCAATCATAACAAATTAATGAATTCAGGTCAAAGTGGAGTTATTAGTAAAGATGATGAAAAAACTACACAAAGATTTAATCTTACAAAAAGATTCGGAATAGAAAAGGTTGAATTCAAAGGATCTTGTTCAGGATTTACTAGATTAGTATTTGATGAAATGGGCAGAGTGTATTCTCCGTTAAAAAATGCCAATTATGCCTATGAAAAAACTTTAGCAAAGAATAATTCAGATTGCATTATACGTTTGTTATCAAAAAAGCATGCTCTTTGTATCGTTATAGATACGCTTAGCGGTTATGCTTATATTCCAGATTTTAAAACACTTAAAAGTCAATTTGTTAATATAAAAAATAAAAATTACGAGTGCTCTAAAATATAGCCCCCATTATACTTATATAAATACTTACACAAATATTTATACTATTTAATCCTTTGTTTAATCCCCTTTTAAGTTTAATTGGTTATACTTTCATTTCCTTTTTTTGAAAAAAGGACTTAAAATCTTTTAAATTATAAAGTTTCACTAGCTTAGTAGATTTTATAAATTAACTCTTTTGGTTTTTATCTTATAAACTAAAAGCTTTTTTATAAATCTTGTTTTTTAATTTAAAAACTTTTCTTTTAAAAATGATTTTTTGTTTTGTTCTTTTAACTTAGTATTGTTATTCAAATCTTATTAGTCAATCTTTGAAATCTAAATAAGTGATCGATTGAGCCAGAAAGATTTAGGCATAAGTAATTATGTAAAATCTATTCAATCTAATAATTAAAAAGATTAAAAGTTTTTCTTTTAATCTTTCATAACTTTTTCTTTGAAGAAAAAGATTAAACTATCTATAATTTTTATGGAGAGTTTGATCCTGGCTCAGAGTGAACGCTGGCGGCGTGCCTAATACATGCAAGTCGAACGATGAAGCTTCTAGCTTGCTAGAAGTGGATTAGTGGCGCACGGGTGAGTAAGGTATAGTTAATCTGCCCTACACAAGAGGACAACAGTTGGAAACGACTGCTAATACTCTATACTCCTGCTTAACACAAGTTGAGCAGGGAAAGTTTTTCGGTGTAGGATGAGACTATATAGTATCAGCTAGTTGGTAAGGTAATGGCTTACCAAGGCTATGACGCTTAACTGGTCTGAGAGGATGATCAGTCACACTGGAACTGAGACACGGTCCAGACTCCTACGGGAGGCAGCAGTAGGGAATATTGCGCAATGGGGGAAACCCTGACGCAGCAACGCCGCGTGGAGGATGACACTTTTCGGAGCGTAAACTCCTTTTCTTAGGGAAGAATTCTGACGGTACCTAAGGAATAAGCACCGGCTAACTCCGTGCCAGCAGCCGCGGTAATACGGAGGGTGCAAGCGTTACTCGGAATCACTGGGCGTAAAGGGCGCGTAGGCGGATTATCAAGTCTCTTGTGAAATCTAATGGCTTAACCATTAAACTGCTTGGGAAACTGATAGTCTAGAGTGAGGGAGAGGCAGATGGAATTGGTGGTGTAGGGGTAAAATCCGTAGATATCACCAAGAATACCCATTGCGAAGGCGATCTGCTGGAACTCAACTGACGCTAAGGCGCGAAAGCGTGGGGAGCAAACAGGATTAGATACCCTGGTAGTCCACGCCCTAAACGATGTACACTAGTTGTTGGGGTGCTAGTCATCTCAGTAATGCAGCTAACGCATTAAGTGTACCGCCTGGGGAGTACGGTCGCAAGATTAAAACTCAAAGGAATAGACGGGGACCCGCACAAGCGGTGGAGCATGTGGTTTAATTCGAAGATACGCGAAGAACCTTACCTGGGCTTGATATCCTAAGAACCTTATAGAGATATGAGGGTGCTAGCTTGCTAGAACTTAGAGACAGGTGCTGCACGGCTGTCGTCAGCTCGTGTCGTGAGATGTTGGGTTAAGTCCCGCAACGAGCGCAACCCACGTATTTAGTTGCTAACGGTTCGGCCGAGCACTCTAAATAGACTGCCTTCGTAAGGAGGAGGAAGGTGTGGACGACGTCAAGTCATCATGGCCCTTATGCCCAGGGCGACACACGTGCTACAATGGCATATACAATGAGACGCAATACCGCGAGGTGGAGCAAATCTATAAAATATGTCCCAGTTCGGATTGTTCTCTGCAACTCGAGAGCATGAAGCCGGAATCGCTAGTAATCGTAGATCAGCCATGCTACGGTGAATACGTTCCCGGGTCTTGTACTCACCGCCCGTCACACCATGGGAGTTGATTTCACTCGAAGCCGGAATACTAAACTAGTTACCGTCCACAGTGGAATCAGCGACTGGGGTGAAGTCGTAACAAGGTAACCGTAGGAGAACCTGCGGTTGGATCACCTCCTTTCTAGAGTACAAAGTAATAAGTCTCACAACTATTACTTCAATATATAAACTCAATTGATTCTTGTTTAGATTTCAAAGATTGATGATAAAGCTAATTGTTTATGGGGAATTAGCTCAGCTGGGAGAGCGCCTGCTTTGCACGCAGGAGGTCAGCGGTTCGATCCCGCTATTCTCCACCATTTATTAAGGGCCTATAGCTCAGCTGGTTAGAGTGCACCCCTGATAAGGGTGAGGTCACAAGTTCAAGTCTTGTTAGGCCCACCATAAAAAAGATTTGAATAAAGAAGCTTTAAAATCTAAAGCAAGTATATAAAATAGATTAAATATAAAATATAAACTCTATACTTAGATTTATTTTTTATCTTTAACTATAAAAGAATATACTTTAATAGATATAAGTAGCATATACATTATGCATTTATATTTATAATGAATTATGTTAATATATATACTTCCTTTAGGTTTTAAACCTAAATGTTCTTTTTAATTATCATTGTTAAGAGTCACAAGCAAGTTTTAATAAAAACAATTTTACAGGACTTGTTAAAGGATAAAACCTATTTATCTTTTCTTTAGTTTAACTTAACTTTTAGCTGTCTTTATTTCTATAAATAAAGAGAATATTAGATTTAAGGATTATAAATTAAAGACAAGTTTCAAACTCACAGCTTAGTTGAGACTAAATCATTTAGTTTTATATTAAGTGTTTGAATGCTTTCCGTCTTAAGATAAAGAAGTCTTATCATAAAAACTTTAACAAGGAAGTGATGCGTTTTAGAATCAATAATAAAAGGTAAAAAAGGTAAGCTACTAAGAGCGAATGGTGGATGCCTTGACTGGTAAAGGCGATGAAGGACGTACTAGACTGCGATAAGCTACGGGGAGCTGTCAAGAAGCTTTGATCCGTAGATTTCCGAATGGGTCAACCCAATGTATAGAGATATACATTACCTATATAGGAGCGAACGAGGGGAATTGAAACATCTTAGTACCCTCAGGAAAAGAAATCAATAGAGATTGCGTCAGTAGCGGCGAGCGAAAGCGCAAGAGGGCAAACCCAGTGCTTGCACTGGGGGTTGTAGGACTGCAATGTGCAAGAGGTAAGTTTAGCAGAACATTCTGGAAAGTATAACCATAGAGGGTGATAGTCCCGTATGCGAAAAACAAACCTTAGCTAGCAGTATCCTGAGTAGGGCGGGACACGAGGAATCCTGTCTGAATCCGGGTCGACCACGATCCAACCCTAAATACTAATACCAGATCGATAGTGCACAAGTACCGTGAGGGAAAGGTGAAAAGAACTGAGGTGATCAGAGTGAAATAGAACCTGAAACCATTTGCTTACAATCATTCAGAGCCCTATGTAGCAATACAGGGTGATGGACTGCCTTTTGCATAATGAGCCTGCGAGTTGTGGTGTCTGGCAAGGTTAAGCAAACGCGAAGCCGTAGCGAAAGCGAGTCTGAATAGGGCGCTTAGTCAGATGCTGCAGACCCGAAACGAAGTGATCTATCCATGAGCAAGTTGAAGCTAGTGTAAGAACTAGTGGAGGACTGAACCCATAGGCGTTGAAAAGCCCCGGGATGACTTGTGGATAGGGGTGAAAGGCCAATCAAACTTCGTGATAGCTGGTTCTCTCCGAAATATATTTAGGTATAGCGTTGTGTCGTAATATAAGGGGGTAGAGCACTGAATGGGCTAGGGCATACACCAATGTACCAAACCCTATCAAACTCCGAATACCTTATATGTAATCACAGCAGTCAGGCGGCGAGTGATAAAATCCGTCGTCAAGAGGGAAACAACCCAGACTACCAGCTAAGGTCCCTAAATCTTACTTAAGTGGAAAACGATGTGAAGTTACTTAAACAACCAGGAGGTTGGCTTAGAAGCAGCCATCCTTTAAAGAAAGCGTAATAGCTCACTGGTCTAGTGATTTTGCGCGGAAAATATAACGGGGCTAAAGTAAGTACCGAAGCTGTAGACTTAGTTTACTAAGTGGTAGGAGAGCGTTCTATTTGCGTCGAAGGTATACCGGTAAGGAGTGCTGGAGCGAATAGAAGTGAGCATGCAGGCATGAGTAGCGATAATTAATGTGAGAATCATTAACGCCGTAAACCCAAGGTTTCCTACGCGATGCTCGTCATCGTAGGGTTAGTCGGGTCCTAAGTCGAGTCCGAAAGGGGTAGACGATGGCAAATTGGTTAATATTCCAATACCAACATTAGTGTGCGATGGAAGGACGCTTAGGGCTAAGGGGGCTAGCGGATGGAAGTGCTAGTCTAAGGTCGTAGGAGGTTGTACAGGCAAATCCGTATAACAATACTCCGAGAACTGAAAGGCTTTTTGAAGTCTTCGGATGGATAGAAGAACCCCTGATGCCGTCGAGCCAAGAAAAGTTTCTAAGTTTAGCTAATGTTGCCCGTACCGTAAACCGACACAGGTGGGTGGGATGAGTATTCTAAGGCGCGTGGAAGAACTCTCTTTAAGGAACTCTGCAAAATAGCACCGTATCTTCGGTATAAGGTGTGGTTAGCTTTGTATTAGGATTTACTCCGAAAGCAAGGAAACTTACAACAAAGAGTCCCTCCCGACTGTTTACCAAAAACACAGCACTCTGCTAACTCGTAAGAGGATGTATAGGGTGTGACGCCTGCCCGGTGCTCGAAGGTTAATTGATGGGGTTAGCATTAGCGAAGCTCTTGATCGAAGCCCGAGTAAACGGCGGCCGTAACTATAACGGTCCTAAGGTAGCGAAATTCCTTGTCGGTTAAATACCGACCTGCATGAATGGCGTAACGAGATGGGAGCTGTCTCAAAGAGGGATCCAGTGAAATTGTAGTGGAGGTGAAAATTCCTC
Organism: Campylobacter sp. CFSAN093260; assembly: GCF_012890095.1. Classification (NCBI taxonomy): domain Bacteria; kingdom Pseudomonadati; phylum Campylobacterota; class Epsilonproteobacteria; order Campylobacterales; family Campylobacteraceae; genus Campylobacter; species Campylobacter sp. CFSAN093260. The sequence continues at coordinate 401,537 of NZ_CP040618.1, forward strand.
CTACCCGCGGCAAGACGGAAAGACCCCGTGGACCTTTACTACAGCTTGACACTGCTACTTGGATAAGAATGTGCAGGATAGGTGGGAGGCTTTGAGTATATGACGCCAGTTGTATATGAGCCATTGTTGAGATACCACTCTTTCTTATTTGGGTAGCTAACCAGCTTGAGTTATCCTCAAGTGGGACAATGTCTGGTGGGTAGTTTGACTGGGGCGGTCGCCTCCCAAATAATAACGGAGGCTTACAAAGGTTGGCTCAGAACGGTTGGAAATCGTTCGTAGAGTATAAAGGTATAAGCCAGCTTAACTGCAAGACATACAAGTCAAGCAGAGACGAAAGTCGGTCTTAGTGATCCGGTGGTTCTGTGTGGAAGGGCCATCGCTCAAAGGATAAAAGGTACCCCGGGGATAACAGGCTGATCTCCCCCAAGAGCTCACATCGACGGGGAGGTTTGGCACCTCGATGTCGGCTCATCGCATCCTGGGGCTGGAGCAGGTCCCAAGGGTATGGCTGTTCGCCATTTAAAGCGGTACGCGAGCTGGGTTCAGAACGTCGTGAGACAGTTCGGTCCCTATCTGCCGTGGGCGTAAGAAGATTGAAGAGATTTGACCCTAGTACGAGAGGACCGGGTTGAACAAACCACTGGTGTAGCTGTTGTTCTGCCAAGAGCATCGCAGCGTAGCTAAGTTTGGAAAGGATAAACGCTGAAAGCATCTAAGCGTGAAGCCAACTCTAAGATGAATCTTCTCTAAGCTCTCTAGAAGACTACTAGTTTGATAGGCTGGGTGTGTAATGGATGAAAGTCCTTTAGCTGACCAGTACTAATAGAGCGTTTGGCTTATCTTTAATAAAGCATCACTTCCTTGTTAAGGTTTTTAAGAAGACTTTGAATATAGATAATATTTAGAGTTTAATAGAAATCTTTCAAGTAGAGTTTGTATTAGAACTTGCTCTTAACATTGTTTTTTAAGTATTCTATATAAAAACTTATCAAAGATAAAAGATAAGAAAAGAAGAAAGAGAATAAAGAAAAAAGTAAAGAAATAAAAGATTAAGCTTTATTTTTTAAATTCAATCTTTCAAAGAATATTTAAATAACAATGTCCGTGATTATACAGATGTGGAAACGCCTTGCTCCATCCCGAACCAAGAAGCTAAGCACATCGTGGGTGATGATACTACGCCTTACTGGCAGGGGGAAAGTAGCTCATTGCGGACTTGTTAAATGTCTTCATTACTTACTTTATATATAAATCCTATGTTTATTTTTATTGTTGTTTTAGATGATACTTAGAATCGTGTTTAAAAAAGAGTTTGCTGCTGGTTAGGGTTTTTAGAGAGAATAGGGTGTTTTTAGGGGTTTGAAAATACTAGAAGGATAAAATTTAAAATTTTCTATGAAAAGTAAAATAAATTAAATTTTATTCACACATTCTTTAAAGACTTTTCCACGCTCTGCGTAAGAGTTGAACTGATCTAAACTTGCACAAGCGGGACTTAAAAGAGCTACTTCATTGACTCTTAAGTGATTTGAAATTTCATTTACAGCTTTAGATAAAACTTCACATTTATAGGCTTTCAAATTCGCTTTTTTTGCATAATCAAGCATTTTTTCGGTACTAATACCTATAGCATAGAGTTCTATATCAAATCCTTTCATAAAATCAAATAAATTGCTAAGATCTACACCCTTATCATCTCCCCCTATGATAAGATGGATTTTTTTATCTTTATAGCGACTAAGCGCAGCCATTACTGCACTTTCATTTGTGGCTTTAGTGTCATTTACCCAAAGCCTATTTTGACTGTCTTTAATCTCTTCGAGTTTATTTTTTTCCATTACAAAGCTATTTAAAGGCTCATAGCTTAAAGTATCAAGTAGAATTTTTTCTATAGCTAAAGCCATGATAGCATCGAGTAAAAAAGGACTTTTAAAGGAAATTTTTTCCGTATCAATGCCAAATTTAACAGCTAGATCTTTTTCATCTTCATAGCTTATTTTATGAGCTTTTGTTGGAGTATTTGCATAAATTTTAGGCAGTATTGTTACATCACATTCATTCATTCTTTTTAAAACGCTTAGCTTATCTTGAACATAATTATCAAAACTTCCATGCCAAGAAAGATGATCAGGACTTATAGGTAAAAGTGCATAAATTTCAGGTTTAGCTTTATGAGTGTAGTGTAGGGTAAAAGATGAAGTTTCAAGTATCCAAAGTTTTGCATAAGGATTAAGCTCTGCTAAAGGAGTTCCAACATTTCCACCCATAACAGCACCAATGTGTGATAATAAATGTGTAGCCATTTGTGTGGTGGTGGTTTTGCCATTGGTTCCGCTTATCCAAACGGATTTTGGCATGATATCATAAAAAAAGTCATATTCGCTTTGTAAATTTTTTGCTTTTTGAATGAGTTTGTGCTTTGGTGGAAAACCTGGACTAGGAATTTCAATATCGCTTAAATTATCATCAAAATCATTAGGATTTAAAAGTAAATTTCCTAGTGTATCTTTTTTTGTTTCTGTAAAATGATCATCATAGATATCAAAAGACCCAAATTGATCTACCAAATTTTCAGCAATAGCGCGTGTGGTTTTTCCGTATCCAAAAAGTGAAATTTTCATTATCTTAGCTTTATTGATGCAAGTGCAAGTAAATTTGAAAGTAAGGCTATCATCCAAAAACGCACTATAATTTTATTTTCTACCCAGCCAACTTTTTCAAAATGATGATGAATAGGTGCCATTTTAAATACTCTTTTATTAAAAATTTTAAAACTTCCAACTTGTAAAATTACAGAAACAGTTTCAAGAACAAAAACAAAACCTATCAGTAAAAGTAAAATTTCATTTTTGCTAATGATAGCTAAAAATCCTATGAATCCACCTAAAGCTAAACTCCCGCTATCCCCCATAAAAACCTGCGCAGGATAACAGTTGTACCATAAAAATCCCATTAAAGCACCGATTAATGCAGCACAAATAATCACTACTTCACCAAGTCCTTGAATTTTTGGCAAAAGTAAATATTCACTATAATTTAAATTTCCGCTCAAATATAAGAATATCCCTAAAGTAGATAAAGAAAAAATACTTGGAACTGTAGCTAAGCCATCAAGTCCATCGGTTAAATTTACAGCATTAGAGCTAGAAATTAAAACCAAAATCCAAAAAGCAATGGCAAAAATTTCCATATCAAAAAGAGGGTGTTTGTAAAAAGGTATAAAAAGTTCCGTGCTAAGCTCTGAACTAAAATATAAAGGTAAGATGCAAATAAGTCCAGCGATGATTTGTGCTAAAAGCTTCATTCTTGGACTAAGTCCTGAATGATTATCTTTTTTTAGAACTTTGCCTAAATCATCTATGAGACCTATCAAACAAAAAAGTATCAAACAAAGTAAAGCACTTATAGCAAAAATATTATCAAATTTGATACAAAATAAACTTGCAATTACTGCAGAACTAATGAAAATAAGCCCACCCATGGTTGGAGTATGGCATTTGGTTTTATGAGTTTCTGGGGCGTATTCGTAAATAGGTTGACTAGCATTTTTAGCTTTTGCCCAAGTAATAAATTTAGGCATTAAAAATAAAGACAAACATAAAGCGATAAAAAATGCAAATCCTGCACGCACACTAATATAAGTAAAAAAAGCATAATGACTTAAATCTGAAAGATAATACAAAACCTAGCCTTCTTTTTGGTTTTTAAAAGTTTAATTTTAGTAAAATCTAACCAAAAAAATTCTTATAAAAGAGAGAAAAATGAAGCAAAAATGCGTTTTAATTATTACAGATGGAATAGGGTATAATAAGAATAGTAAGTTTAATGCTTTTGAAGCAGCTAAAAAACCAAGTTATGAAAAGCTTTTTAAGGAAGTCCCAAATTCTTTACTAAAAACGAGTGGTTTAGCTGTAGGTTTGCCAGAAGGGCAGATGGGAAATAGTGAAGTAGGGCATATGTGTATAGGAAGTGGGCGTATTATTTATCAAAATTTAGTGCGTATTAATAAAGCCATTGAAAACAAAGAACTTGAAAAAAATGAGAATTTACAAAAACTTTTAGCAAAATGTAAAAGAGTGCATATTATAGGGCTTTATAGTGATGGCGGGGTGCATTCTATGGATACGCATTTTAAAGCCATGCTTGAAATTTGTGCGAAAAATGGCAATGAAGTTTTTGCTCACGCAATCACTGATGGGCGTGATGTAAGTCCAAAAAGTGGCTTAAATTTCATAAAAGATTTAAAAGAATTTTGTGAAAACTTAGGCGTGCATTTTGCTACGCTTTGCGGGCGTTTTTATGCTATGGATAGAGATAAGCGTTGGGATAGGGTAAAAGAGTATTATGAGTGCTTGTTAGGTAAGGCTTATAAAGTGCCAAATTTATTAGAATACCTACAAAAATCTTACGATGAAAATATTACTGATGAGTTTATCAAAGCAGCTCAAAATGAGAATTACAAGGGCATGAGAGAAGAAGATGGCATTATCTTTATCAATTTTAGAAATGATAGAATGAAACAACTTGTTGAAGTGTTAAATTCTAAGGATTTTAAAGAGTTTGAACGCGAAAAAATCTTTGAAAATTTACTTACTATGAGTGTTTATGATGATAAATTTAAACTCCCTGTGCTTTTTGAAAAAGAAAAAATTGAAAATACTTTAGCGCAAGTGATTTCTAAAGCAGGGCTTAGTCAGCTTCATACCGCAGAAACCGAAAAATACGCCCATGTAACTTTCTTTTTTAATGGCGGAAAAGAAGAGCTTTTAGAAAATGAAACAAGGGTTTTAATCCCAAGCCCCAAGGTAAAAACTTATGATGAAAAACCCCAAATGAGTGCTTTTGAAGTGTGTGATGCAGTGAAAAAAGGCATAGAAAAGGGTGAGGATTTTATAGTGGTAAATTTTGCAAATGGAGATATGGTTGGACATACAGGTGATTTTAATGCTGCTATAAAGGCTGTCGAAGCGGTGGATACTTGTTTGGGCGAGATTATAGAATGTGCAAAAAAGCATGATTATGCTTTTATCATTACAAGTGATCATGGAAATTGCGAGGCTATGCAAGATGAAAAAGGAAATTTGCTTACCAATCACACCACTTTTGATGTTTTTGTTTTTGTGCAAGCAAAGGGAGTTTCAAAGATTAAAGATAATATGGGGCTTAGCAATATCGCTGCAAGCGTGCTTAAAATTTTAGACTTAGAAATTCCAAAAGAAATGAATGAGGCTTTATTTTAGTTTGTTTGCCTTTTTTATAAGAAATTTGTTAAGATTGCAATTTTTAAAATTAAACTTATTAAGGATAGATAATGAAATTTAGTGGAAAAAATGTTTTAATTACTGGAGCAAGTAAGGGAATAGGTGCTTCTATCGCAAAAACTTTGGCGGGTTTTGGACTTAAAGTTTGGATCAATTATCGTTCAAAACCTGAACTTGCAGATGCTTTAAAAGATGAAATTATTGCAAGTGGTGGCGTTGCTGCTGTGATTAAATTTGATGCAAGCAAAGAAGATGAGTTTGAAAACGGTGTAAAAACTATAGTTGAGAGTGATGGAGAATTAAGTTATCTTGTAAATAATGCAGGCGTTACAAATGATAAACTTGCTTTAAGAATGAAATTAGAGGACTTTAGTAGCGTTGTAGATACAAATTTAAGCTCAGCTTTTTTAGGTTGTAGAGAAGCTTTAAAAACCATGAGTAAAAAACGTTTTGGTGCTGTTGTAAATATCGCTTCTATTGTCGGAGAAATGGGCAATGCTGGACAAGTAAATTATTCTGCTAGTAAAGGTGGAATGATAGCTATGACTAAATCTTTTGCTAAAGAAGGAGCAAGTAGAAATTTACGCTTTAACTGTGTGACTCCAGGTTTCATAAAAAGCGATATGACTGAAGTTTTAAGTGATGAAATCAAACAAACCTATCAAGACAATATCCCTTTAAAACGCTTTGCAGAACCTGAAGAAGTGGCTAATTGTGTAGCGTTTTTACTTAGTGATTATGCCTCTTATGTGACAGGCGATGTGCTTAAGATCAATGGTGGTTTATATATGTAAGGAAAAATGATGGATTTAAAAGAAATAGCACAATTTTTAGATGATAATGCACCGGCATTTTTAGCCACTTTAGGAACTTGTGGAAATCCTAGAGTGCGTCCTATACAAAGTCCATTGCTTATGGGAGATAAAATTTATTTTTGCACAGCAAACACAAAGGGACTTTTTAAACATATAAAAAATTATAATGGTATTGAATTTTGTTCTTGTGCAAAAGATGGGACTTTTTTAAGACTTAGAGCTAATGCGGTTTTTGAACCAAATTTAGAAGTTAAAAAAATGATGTTTAAAAAATATCCTTATCTTGTAAATCTTTATGAAACTCCACAAAATCCGAAATTTGAAGTTTTTTATCTTGATCATCTAAGCGCTAGAATGCAATTTATGAATGGAGAATTTAAGCTTTTTAAGGCTTAATGATTTGATAATTTTATTAACTATATATTAATTAAGATAAATATTATCTTAATTAATATTAACTTTTTGTTATTTTTTTAAGGTATAATCATTCCGTTTAATTTACGAGGAATAGATTATGATATATTGCAAAAATTTTTTAATATTTATTTTATTATATTCATTTATCTTCTTTGATTACTTATCTTATGCTTTTTTATATTTACTAAATTATAAATTTGTTTTTAATCCATTTTATATTGAAAGGAGAGTTTGTTTTTGGATTTTTGGCATGCGGTTATGTAAGATTGACTTACATTAAAAATTATTATTAATTTTTTTAAATAAGGAGAATGATATGGGTGAATTTTCTAGAAGAGATTTTATAAAAACAGCCTGTATTAGTGTAGGAGCTTTAGCTGCAAGTTCAAGTGGAGTTTATGCTTTAGATGATTCATCTAAGATGGATAAAGATACAAATTTACCTTCTTGCGATGTTTTGGTAATTGGATCAGGTGGAGCAGGTTCGCGTGCTGCAGCCGCAGTGAGAAAAGAAAATCCAAAATTAAGCGTTGTAGTAGCTACAAAGATGATGCCATCGCGTAACGCAACTTGTATGGCAGAGGGTGGAATTAATGGAGTTACTGATTTTTCTAATGGAGATTCCTATAAATTACATGCTTATGATACTATTAAAGGCGGAGCTTATTTGGTAGATCAAGACGCGGCTTTAAAATTTTGCGAATTAGCTGGAAAGGCTATTTTTAATATGGATTTTATAGGAACCTTGTTTTCAAGAAATGAGCAAGGTGGAGTAGCTCAGCGTTTAATGGGAGGAGCTTCTAAGAAACGCTGTAACTATTCTGCAGATAAAACAGGTCATATTTTAATGCATTCTTGTTTAGATGATGCTATTAGTAGTGGTGTGAAATTTTTAATGGATCATGAACTTTTGGATATAGGTGTTGTGGATGGAAAATGCGAGGGTGTCGTTTTAAGAGATATACAAAGCGGTGGAATTTATCCTGTGTTATGCAAAGCTTTGGTGATTGCTACAGGGGGATACACAAGGATATTTTATAATAGAACTTCAACTCCTTTTATTGCCACAGGAGATGGTGTGGCAGCTGCTCTTAGAGCAGGACTTGGTTTTGAAGATCCTGAGATGATACAATTTCACCCAACAGGAGTTGCAAATGGTGGAACTCTTATTACAGAAGCGGCGCGCGGTGAAGGGGGATATCTTTTAAATAATCGTGGTGAGCGTTTTATGAAAAATTACCATGAAAAAATGGAGCTTGCACCGCGAGATGTGGTTGCGCGTGCTATAGAAACAGAAATTCGTGAAGGTAGAGGTTATGGCGAGGGACTTGGAGCTTATGTTTTGTGCGATGTACGCCACTTAGGAAAAGAAAAAATTTTAAAAGATTTACCAAAAATTCGTCACACTGCAATGCTTTTTGAAAATATTGATTTAGTAGATACTCCTGTACCTATCCGTCCAACGGCGCATTATTCTATGGGTGGAATTGAAGTGGCTAAATTTGAAGATATGAGTACTAAAATTGCTGGAATTTATGTAGGTGGAGAAGCTTCTTGCATTTCTATACATGGAGCTAATAGACTAGGGGGAAATTCTTTAGCCGATGCAGTTGTAACAGGGCATTTAGCAGGCATTGGTGCGACAAATTATGCTAAAGATGTAAGTTTTGGAAAAGGGGCAAAAACTCATGAACTTGCTCAAAAATGGCAGGTTAGATTTAAAGAAATTACAAATAATGGCGGAAATGGTCAAGAAATGTATGAATTGCGAGAAGAGCTAGGAAGTCAAAATTGGGATAATATGGGGATTTTTAGAACTCAAGAAAAACTCGATCTTCTAGCAAAAAAATTAGAAGATATACAAGCGAGATATGAAAAAATTCGTATTCCAAATCCTAATGAAGTGATGAATACTGCTTTTACAGATTATGTAGAGCTTGGTAATTTGATTTTACTTTCTCGCTGTGCTTGTTTAGCAGCTAGAAATAGACTTGAAAGCCGTGGGGCTCATACTAGAGAAGATTATCCAAAGCGAGATGATAAAAATTTCTTAAAACATAGCATTGTAAATTTAGAAAATGATGAATTAAAACTTAGTTATAAAGATGTCGTGGTAACTGAGTTTTCACTTGATGGAAGGAGAGTACAATGAAAATTATCATAGATCGTTTTAATGGCAAGGAAAAATATGAACAAAGTTATGATATTGATGATAAGGATATACAAGGAAAAACTTTGCTCTCTCTTTTGCTTTTTATCAAAAAAACAAAAGATATTACTTTAAATTTTACCGCCTCTTGTCAATCTGCAATTTGTGGGGCTTGTGCAGTTCGTGTGAATGGGCATTCTTATCTTGCTTGTGATACTAAAATGCAAGATTTGTTAAAAGAATATGATAATCCTTCAAGTATACGTATTTCTCCGCTTGGAAATTTTAGAGTAATTTCTGATTTAATTGTGGATTGGGAACCTTCTATAGAAAATTTAAGAAAAATTCGTCCTGCCATGGTGGCAAAAAATGAATTTTCAGCGGAAAAGGGCTGTAAACAAAGTCAAGAAGAATTTGATCGTATTAGCAAGCAATGGGATTGTATTTTATGTGGTAGCTGTGCTTCAGAGTGTAATAAATTAGAAGCAGATAGTAGCGATTATATGCAACCTTTTGTTTTTACTCATGCTTGGCGTGCAGCGGCGGACTCTCGAGGTAAGGATCCTATGTTGCATGTAAAACCCAGCGTAATGAATGGACTTTGGCTTTGTGTTCATTGTCAAGAGTGCGCTGATCGTTGTCCAAAGGGTATAAGTTCAGTAAGTGATATAGCAAATTTAAGAGTGATGGCGATTAAAAAAGGTTTAAATGAAGGCTTAGGGCCTGATCATGCTGAAGCTTTTTATAAAGATTTAGTTGAAGGTTCAGGACGCTTGAATGAAATTTATCTTGCTTTGCGTTCTGAGGGTGTTATAGGTTCTATGGGTAAAACAGATATAGCTTTTAAACTTATGCGTGCAGGAAAAATGAATCCTATGCATGTTTTTGGCGAGGGTGAAATAGAAGGGCATAAAGATTTGGTTAAAATGATAAAGGCGGCACAAGAAGCTGCTGTTAAGGAGTAAAATATGCAAAAAGAATACGCTTTTTTTCCAGGTTGTGTTTTATCTCAAGCTGCAAAAGAATCTAAAATTTCACTTGAAGCTATTGCACCTATTTTGGGTTGGAAGTTGAATGAAATTAAGGGGTGGAGTTGTTGTGGGGCTTCTCAAGCGCAGTGTGTTGATCCTATTGCGACTTTGGTAGCTAATGCAAGAAATATTGCTTTAGCAGAAGAGATGAAAATGCCAATGCTTACAACTTGTAGTACTTGTATGCTAACTTTAGCTAAAGCAAAAAATACTCTTGATAAGGGTGCAAAAGAACGCATCAATACTTTTTTAGTAAAAGGTGGAATGAAATATCAAGGTTCAACGCCTATTACAAGTCTTTTGTGGGAGCTTTATGAGGATTTGGATAATTTAAAAAGCAAGGTGAAAAAGCCGCTTTCAAATTTAAAAGTAGCTTTATTTTATGGTTGCCATAGTTTAAGACCTGAAGATACTTTCGGTAAAAAAGAAAGTTCAACCAATCCAAAAAGTTTTGAAAGTGTAGTAGAAGTTTTAGGGGCTAAAATAGTTCCTTTTGAAAAACGCCTTGATTGTTGTGGTTTTCATGCTTCTTATCCTGCAGAAAAATCTGTGAAAAAAATGTCTAGTCAAATTGTCAATAATGCAAGTGAAAATCAAGCTGATTGTGTTGTAACACCTTGTCCACTTTGTCAAATGCAGCTTGATATCTATCAAGAAAGATTTCAAGATTATACTAATTCTAAAGCAAGATTGCCTATTATTCATTTATCACAATTAGTAGGACTTGCATTAGGACTTTCTAAAGAAACGGTTGGTTTAGATTATAATATTATTGATGCAAGTAAAATTGCATAAAAACATGGGCAAAAAGCCCATGTTTAAAGATTTAATTCCATTCTTAAAGAATGCTCCCAAAAAGCCACTTCCAAGCGTGTTACAGTATGAAAAATTTCGCTGAGTTTTTGGAATTTTTGTGCACTAACACTTGAAGTATAAGAATTAACAAAATCTTCAAATTCTTTAGCTTCATTTTGAAAATTTTCACTTCCATAGGTCAAAATCCATTCCTTGTAAGGATGATCTTTTAAATTTTCATTTTTTAAACGATTTATAATTTCAGCACCTATTTTTGCATAGCCTATAGCGCAAGCACTAAGAGCAACTAACATATCTAAAAAATCTCCATTTTCACCTACGCTTAACATATAACGCGAATAGGCTATATTGACTAAACTTTCATCTTTTATATCGAGTTCATCTGCATTAATGCCAAGAGATAAAATTGCACGATGAAGTTCCATTTCTCCTTCAACTATATAATTTTGAAATTTCATAGCAAAACGAAGTTCTTTTGCGGTATTTGAGTTGAGTGCTAATCTTGCATAACATTTTGCGTAATTAAGCAAATAAATATAATCTTGCTTGAGATAAAAAAGAAAATTTTCTTGCTTTAGGCTTTTATCTTCCAATTTTTTAACAAAATCATGATGTAGATAAGCATTCCAAATTTTTTGATTTTCTTTGATTAAATTAGAGAAAAGCATCATTTTTCCTTTATGTTTTAATATTTTATTTTCAAGTATAATGAAAAACTATAAATATTTTAAGCTTTTTATAGTAAAATACGCTTTATTTTAATTTTTTGAAGGAGAACAAATGGCAACATTTGATGATGTAAAAGCAGTAGTAGTAGAGCAATTAAGTATTGATGCAGATGCAGTTAAAATGGAATCAAAAATTATTGAAGATTTAGGTGCTGATTCTTTAGATGTTGTAGAGCTTATTATGGCTTTAGAAGAAAAATTTGAAGTAGAAATTCCAGATAGTGATGCTGAAAAATTAATTAAAATTGAAGATGTTGTAAATTATATTGACAATCTAAAAAAATAATTTTTTTCTTGCAAGGAGCTTATTCTTGAAAAGAGTTGTAGTTACAGGTATTGGTATGATCAATGCCCTTGGTTTAGATAAAGAAAGTTCATTTAAAGCAATTTGCAATGGAGAAAGCGGAGTAAATAAAATTACTCTTTTTGATGCCACAGACTTTCCTGTTCAAATTGCAGCTGAAGTTAAAAATTTTGATCCATTAGAGGTTGTTGATGGCAAAGAAGTAAAAAAAATTGACCGTTTCATACAACTTGGAATTAAAGCAGCAAGAGAAGCAATGCAGGATGCTGGATTTAGCGAAGAATTAGACAAAGAAGAATTTGGCATTGTTTCGGCTGCTGGTATTGGAGGTTTGCCTAACATAGAAAAAAATTCCATTATTTGTTCCGAGCGAGGTCCGCGTAAAATTTCCCCTTTTTTCATACCTTCAGCACTTGTAAATATGTTAGGAGGTTTGATTTCTATAGAGCATGGACTTAAAGGGCCAAATATTTCTTGTGTTACAGCTTGTGCAGCAGGAACTCATGCTATAGGAGAAGCTTATAAAAGTATAGCTTTGGGAAATGCTAAAAAGATGTTAGTCATAGGTGCAGAAGCTGCGATTTGTCCTGTGGGTATAGGTGGTTTTGCTTCAATGAAAGCTTTATCAACTAGAAATGAAGATCCACAGCATGCTTCAAGACCATTTGACAAAGAAAGAGATGGTTTTGTCATGGGAGAAGGTGCTGGAGCTTTAGTTTTTGAGGAATATGAAGAGGCTAAAAAACGCGGTGCTACGATTTATGCTGAATTAATTGGATTTGGAGAAAGTGCAGATGCGCATCATATTACTTCACCAACTTTAGATGGGCCTTTAAGAGCTATGAAAAAAGCTTTAAATATGGCAGGGAATCCAAAGGTAGATTATATCAATGCACATGGAACTTCAACCCCTGTAAATGACAAAAATGAAACAGCAGCAATTAAAGAGCTTTTTGGCAATAATATCCCGCTTATAAGTTCCACCAAAGGACAAACAGGTCATTGCTTGGGTGCTGCAGGTGCAATTGAAGCAGTTGTTAGTGTTATGGCTTTAAGAGATGGGGTAGTTCCACCTACAATCAATCAGCTTGTAAAAGATGATGAATGTGATCTTGATTATATTCCAAATATATCAAGAAAAGTAGATTTAAAAGTGGTGATGAGTAATTCTTTTGGTTTTGGTGGCACAAATGGCTGTGTTGTATTTAAAAAAGTAGATTAATATGGCTTCTTATTTAGATTTTGAAAAAAATATTCAGCAAATTGACGAGGACATTATCAATGCTCAGATTAAAGGAGATACTGAAGCTGTATCGATTTTAAAGAAAAATCTTGAAAAAGAAATTTCTAAAACTTATAAGAATTTAAGTGATTTTCAGCGTTTGCAATTAGCGCGTCATCCAGATCGCCCTTATGCTCTTGACTATATTGAACTTATTTTAAATGACGCTCACGAAATACATGGTGATCGTGCCTTTAGAGATGATCCTGCTATTGTTTGTTTTATGGGTTATTTAGGAGAGAAAAAAATAATTGTAATTGGTGAGCAAAAAGGACGTGGAACAAAAGATAAAATCGCTAGAAATTTTGGGATGCCACATCCTGAAGGATATCGCAAAGCCTTAAGAGTAGCAGGACTTGCAGAGAAATTTCAAATTCCTATTTTATTTTTGATAGATACTCCAGGTGCTTATCCTGGAATAGGTGCTGAAGAAAGAGGACAAAGTGAAGCTATCGCTAGAAATTTATATGAATTAAGTGATTTGAAAATACCGACCATTGCTATAGTTATCGGAGAAGGCGGTAGTGGTGGGGCGTTAGCTATAGGGGTTGCAGATAAACTTGCAATGATGAAAAATTCTGTTTTTTCAGTAATTTCTCCTGAAGGTTGTGCTGCAATACTTTGGAATGATCCTGCAAAAAGTGAAGCTGCAACCAAGGCTATGAAGGTAACGGCTGATGATTTAAAATCTCAAGGTTTAATTGATGATGTTATAGATGAGCCTACAAATGGTGCACATCGCAATAAAGAGGCTGCAGCAGTAGCTATTGCTGATTATGTAAAAAAATCTCTAAATGAACTTGAAAATATTGATGTACGAGAACTTTCTGCAAATCGTATGCAGAAAATTTTAAAGCTTGGAGCCTATCAAGAGGCTTAGGCTTTTACTTCGCTTTTTTAAATAATTTTATTATTTATAATTGTTATCAAAATTAAGTTAATTAAAAGTATTCTTTTTTTATACTTAAAAAATGATTTTAAATATCAAAATAATTATTTTTAAAGGAATTAATTTGACTCAAATCAAAAATATAAAATTTAAAAAAAGTTTACTGTGTTTTTTAATTTTATCTGGAGCTTTGTTAAAAGCAGAAGAAAAATATCAACTTAATGATGTTGTGGTTAGTGCTAGTGGTTTTGAACAAGATTTGGTTGATGCGCCTGCTAGTATTTCTATCATTACAAAAGAAGAGCTTAAAAAAAGCCAATTAAGGATATAGGAGAGGCTATAGGAGATATTCCAGGTGTAGATGTGACTATGAATAAAACAGGCACTTATGATTTTAGCATACGAGGTTTTGGTAGTTCTTATACTCTAGTTTTAATTGATGGAAAACGTCAAAGTGTTGCAAATGGGTTTTATGATAATGGTTTTAGCGGTAGTGAGTCAGGATATCTGCCACCTTTGTCTATGATAGAGCGTATTGAGGTTATACGTGGTCCAGCTTCTACACTTTATGGCAGTGATGCTGTAGGCGGTGTGGATAAATATTATCACTAAGAAAAATCCTGATAAAATCGAAGCAAATATAGAATTTAATACTCTTTTACAACAGCACTCTAATCACTATGGCAATGCGGGCGGTTTTAATGCTTATGTAGCAACCCCTTTGATTGAAGATATATTATCAATTTCTGCAAGGTTGAAGTATTATGATAAGGCAGCTTCTGATTTAAAATGGCCTACACCGGTTTGGAATAATAACAATCAAAGACCTGATAATTACCAAATTGCTAGTCATAGTCCAGGTGCTTTTACTAGTTTAGGTTTTGGTTCTAGGCTTAATTGGACAGTAGATGATAAAAATAATATATATTTTGATATAGAGCGATATATTAATGAAATTTCAGTGAATTCTACAAGTAGTAGGGCTATTAAAAGTGAAAGACAACTTTTTAAGGATAATATTGTTTTAAATCATGATGGTAACTATGATTTTGGTTCAACTAACTCATATTTACAATATGGTAGCACTAAGGATAAGGAGCTGCATAGCCAAATTTGGGTAGGAGAAGGTAAGGTTGTTTTACCTTGGAATTTAGGTCAATACGGTAATTTAGTAAATACCTTTGGTGCAAGGATTGATTATGAGATATTAAAAAATGATCAAGCGAGCGCAGGTAGTCAAATAAGAGGTAAAAATCTTGATCAAACCACGGTTGCGCTTTATGGGGAAATGAGTATTTTATAACCGATGATTTGATTTTTACTACAGGTTTGCGTTATATTTATAGCAATTTGTTTGATTCTGAATTTACGCCTAGGGTTTATTTGGTTTATCACTTAAATGATAATATAGCCTTGAAAGGAGGTGTTTCAAAAGGCTATAAAACTCCTGCTGCCAAGCAGTTGACAAATGGATATTATAATTATGCCAATAATAATGCTTATTTTGGAAACCCTGACTTAAAACCAGAAGAAAGTATAAATTATGAATTGGGTGTTGATTTTATGGTATTTGATTTTGCACATTATTCTATTACAGGATTTATTACTGATTTTACAAATCAAATCAGTAGTGAAGATTTAACAGGTATGCAAAATGATATTAATTGTAGCAATGGCATTGTTTGTAAGCGTCCTATTAATCTTGGAAAAACGCAGACTAAAGGTATAGAATTTGCATTAATACCAAAACTTACAATGGCTTTAGCCTAAATTCAAGTTATACTTTTATGGATAATCGCTACAAAGATGGTCAAAAAAATTGGTTTGGTGGTGATAGAATAGAAAATTTACCAAGACATATAGCAATGTTAAAATTAAACTATGAGCGAGGTAAATTTAGTTCCTATATAAAAACACGAGCAAGACTTGATACTATAGCTAAAGCAAAAGGTGGCGGTAATGGTAGTCTGCCATGGCAAAAATATAAGCCTTTTTATATAGTAGATTTAGGGATAAATTATAAAATCAATAAGCAATCTAGCTTAAGTTTTGCAGTGCAAAATCTTTTTGATAAAAATTTCTTTGATCCGCAAGTTACAAGATGGGATGGGGCTAATCCTGCTGGATATGCAAATCGCTATCAAGATTATACAGAAGGAAGAAGTTTTTGGTTAAGTTATAAATATGATTTTTAATTTTTTAAGGCTTTAATCACCTTTATATTTTCAAAAAAGCAAAAATAAAGTACAATGTGAAAAATAAATAAAAGGTTTTATTATGGCGTTTAAAAATTTAAAAGAACTTTCTTTTGAAAAATCAAATTATATTAAGCCTAAGAGATTTGCTTATGAAAGTAATGGTAGGCTTTGCACTTGGGATTTTATAGAATCTAAAGATAGTGTTTCAGTGCTTTTGTATCATAAAGAATTAGAAAGTTTTATTTTTGTACGCCAATTTCGTATACCACTTTGGTATCATCAAATGCATGATAAAGATTATGTAAAAGATGATGATATGGGCTATACTATAGAGCTTTGTTCTGGGCTTGTGGATAAAAAATTATCTTTAGAGGAAATAGCAAAAGAAGAATGTATAGAAGAACTAGGATATGCTCCTAAAAATTTAGAAAAAATAGGAGATTTTTATACAGGGTTTGGTTCAGGTGTAAGCAAGCAAAGCTTTTATTTCGTAGAAGTTGATGAAAAAGATAAAATTTCTTCTGGAGGTGGAGTTGATGATGAAGAGATTGAAGCTGTTTATGTTAAGGTGCAGGATTTTGAAAAAAAATGTAAAAATATGATAAGAACGCCTTTGCTTGATTTTGCTTATATGTGGTTTTTAAAGGAAAAGTGGGGAAAATTAAAGATTATTTAGGTTAAACCTTAAAAAGGTTCAACCTAGGATTTTAATGATCTGACTCATCAAGCATTTCTTTAAATACATTGAAAAGATCAAGCGATGCATTTTCAGCAACTTCGCATTTATTAATTATGCTGTGTTGAGTAATATCTTTGCTAATATCTTCTGTATTTGCTATTGTTATAGCATTATTCATATTTTCATGAACTTTTTCATGTGGCTCGTTAATTTTTAAGAAGCTTTTATTTTGCCCAAATCTTTCTTTTCCTGTGCTAGCAAGCCATTTTCCTAAGCGACAAGATGTATGATCGGCTAATTGCTTTCCTGATTTGGAAAAAATTTCTTTATAACCATTTAATTTAAAAGCTATATGATCTAGTTTTGCTAAAGATACGAAAGCTTCTGAAGCGATACCAACTGCATTTGAATTAGTAGAATGCGCTTCATTTACTAAGTGAGTAAATTTTTCGGAAAAACTCATAATATGAGCATT
Source organism: Campylobacter sp. CFSAN093260 (assembly GCF_012890095.1). NCBI lineage: Bacteria > Pseudomonadati > Campylobacterota > Epsilonproteobacteria > Campylobacterales > Campylobacteraceae > Campylobacter > Campylobacter sp. CFSAN093260. The sequence continues at coordinate 418,584 of NZ_CP040618.1, forward strand.
AGAATCTATAGAAATTTTTTCAACTTGCTCACTTTGAGTATACATTTCATTTGCATTTTGCTTTAGAAGGTTGATATTCATTTCAACTTCTGTGGTTGCTTTTTGTGTTTTTTCAGCTAGTTTTCTTACTTCATCGGCAACAACAGCAAAACCACGCCCATGTTCACCTGCGCGTGCAGCTTCTATGGCAGCGTTAAGAGCTAAAAGATTGGTTTGATCGGAAACATCTTTAATTAGATTAATTACATTAGTAATTTCATCTACACTTCTATGCAATGTTCCTGCAACATCTCTTGTTTTATTGGCTGATTCTGTAATATTTCCCAAAGAGGCATTGATAGAATTAGCAATATGGTTAAGTTCATCCATTTCAGCAAGAGAAGTTTTAGAATAGCTAGAGATAACTTCTGCCTTATTTACATTTTCTAACATATCGCCTTGAATAATAGTAATATTTTTTAAAACCCCAGTTAATAAAACATTTAAAAGATCTGTTTTAAGTTTAGACTCTAAAGCCGCTTGTTCTAATGATGTAATTTTATTTTTTAATTCTAAATTTTCCGATTGAAATTTTTCAATTTTATGTGTAAGATTTTTATTTTCTTCTTCAAGTTTTTGAAGATCAGAATGGTTTATTTTACTTCCAAACATTGTTTTGCCTTATTTTTTATAATTTGCTAGATATTGGCTAAGTTCATCTTTTACATGAAGCTTTTCTTTTTTTAAAGTTGAAATTTCCATGCTGCTAAGAGAAGTTCTACCTTCTTCTGCATCTTTAATCATGTCATCAAGTTCATTATGACGATCAAATAGTTTATCAAAATGAGCATCTTTACCTTTTAGCTCTGACATTAATTCTCTATATTCATGTAGCATAAACTCTCCTTGTATTAGTGAAATTTAAAATTCATTTAACAAGGTATTTTACACTATTAAAAGATATTTTTGGCTTAAAAAATAATAAAATTAATAATAATTTTTAAATGTGTGTTATATAAGTGATTTATTAAAGTTTATTTTTAAATTGGAAATTTTAAAATTGAGGAATAAATCCTCAAAATTATTTAGAATTTTGTTTTTTTAGAGTTCTCAGAGTAGAAGCTGCGATTCTCATTTTTCTCGTGGTGCCATCTTCTAAAGTTACACGAACTGTTCTGAGATTAGGTAAAAAGCGTCTTTTTGTTTTATTGTTAGCATGGCTGACATTATTACCCACCATTGGACCCTTGCCTGTGATTTGACATACTCTTGCCATTTTCTTGTCCTTATGAAAATTTTTAAATGAAGATTCTATCAAAATTAAGCTTAAAATATTCCATAATTTATAGTTTTTTTAATATATAAGTCGATAAAATATTATTTATCACATTTATATATAGTTTAAGGTTTTGATCATGTATGTAGCTCCAAGTTTATTGTCTGCAAATTTTTTGAAATTAGAAGAAGAAGTTAAAGCTATTGAAGCTGCAGGTGCAGATCTTTTACATATTGATGTAATGGATGGACACTTTGTTCCAAATTTGACTTTCGGACCTTGCGTGATCGAAAAAATTTCAACTATTAGTAAGTTGCCATTAGATGTGCATTTGATGGTTAAAGATGTAAGTAAATTTATAGATCTTTTTATCCCTTTGAAACCAAAATTCATTTCTTTTCATATGGAAAGCGAAGTTCATCCTATAAGGCTTTGTGAATATATAAGAAGTCAAGGAATCCATCCTGCTATTGTTTTAAATCCACACACTCCTATTGATTCTATTAAACACATGCTAGAATTTGTAGATATGGTGCTTTTAATGAGTGTTAATCCTGGATTTGGTGGACAAAAATTTTTACCTTTGGTACATGAAAAAATCAAAGAATTACGCCAAATGATTGATAAAAAAAATGCTAAAGTTTTTATAGAGGTTGATGGTGGTGTTAATGGTTTAAATGCTAGCGATTTAGAGGAATCCGGAGCTGATATTTTGGTGGCTGGAAGTTATATTTTTTCTTCTAATGATTATAAAACTGCAATTTCATCTTTAAAGCTTGAATTTTGAGTTTACAGCAAATTGATCAGATTATTTCTATATTAAACAAGCAAAGCAAGCCTTATGATTGGGTGATGCAAGAGTTTGCCAAAGTTGAAGAATTAAAAAATTTTGATTTAGATTTGGAAACTTTTGAGCTTTTGGGTTTGGGCTTAACTTTGAATAAAGATAATATTTTTATCCTTAAAACACGCACAACAAAAATTAAAGATGAAATTTTTTGTATAGTAGATATAGAAAGTACTGGCGGTGTAAGTAAGGGGGAAATTTTAGAAATTGGAGCAGTAAAAATTCAAAATTCTAAAGAAATTGGACGCTTTCAAAGTTTTGTTAAAGTAAAAGAAATTCCAGAAAATATAACCGAACTTACGGGTATTACTTATGAGATGGTGGAAAATGCTCCAAGTTTAACAAAGGTTTTAAGTGATTTTAGGCTTTTTTTAAAAGACAGTATTTTTGTAGCACATAATGTGCGTTTTGATTATAGTTTTATTTCTAAGGCTTTAAATGAGTGTGGTTTTGGCATTTTACTTAATCGTCGTATTTGTACTATAGAATTTGCACAATGTTGTATAGAAAGTCCAAAATATAAACTAGAGGTTTTGAAAGAATTTCTGGGCGTGGAAAATACGCATCATAGGGCTTTAGATGATGCTTTGGCAGCTGCTGAAATTTTTAAATATTGCCTTGGAAAACTTCCCTATCATATAAAAACTACAGAAGAACTTATAAATTTTACAAAGACTGCCACGCATAAAGCAAAAATAAATATTTAAAGAGTATAATTAAGACATAAATGACGGGAGCTTGTGTAACAGGCTGAGAGTAAGCTAAAAGCTTAGACCGAACCGGATCTGGATAATACCAGCGTCGGGAAGATTTATAAATTTCAATACTTTAAAAATTTATACTCACCCTTCATTTATCCAAATTTTTTAAAGGATAAATTTATGAAAACTCAAATGAATTATGCGAAAGAAGGTATTTTTACTAAAGAAATGCAGATTGTTGCACAAAAAGAAAATTTAAGTAAAGATTTTTTGCTTGAAAATATTGCTTGCGGTAAAATTATTATCCCTGCAAATATTAATCATAAAAGTCTTGATCCAAATGGTATAGGTTTTGGACTGCGTACTAAGGTTAATGTAAATTTAGGAGTTTCAAATGATTGCGTTGATTATAGCGAGGAAATGAAAAAAGTAGAGCTTGCTCATAAATTTGACATAGAAGCGATTATGGACTTAAGCAATTATGGCAAAACAAGTCGTTTTAGAGACGAGCTTGTTAATGTTTCAAAAGCTATGATAGGAACAGTTCCTGTATATGATGCGGTAGGATTTTTAGAAAAAGATTTAAAACAAATTGGTGCTAAAGACTTTTTAGATGTTGTATATCATCATGCTAAAAGTGGGGTTGATTTTATGACAATTCATGCAGGTATTAATTCTCGCGCAGCGCATATTTTTAAACAAAGTAAAAGACTTACAAATATAGTTTCAAGAGGAGGCTCTGTGCTTTATGCTTGGATGATGATGAAAGATGCTGAGAATCCTTTTTTTGAGTATTATGATGATTTGCTTGACATTTGTTTAAAATACGATGTAACTTTATCTTTGGGCGATGCTTTGCGTCCTGGCTCTACTCACGATGCAAGTGATGGGGCGCAAATTTCAGAGCTTATAGAATTGTCACTCCTTACTCAAAGAGCTTGGGATGTTGGGGTTCAAGTAATGATAGAAGGTCCAGGGCATATGGCTATTAATGAAATAGAGGCAAATATGCAATTAGAAAAGCGTTTATGCAAAGGAGCGCCTTTTTATGTCTTAGGACCTTTGGTAACAGATATTGGCGCAGGGTATGATCATATTAGTGGTGCTATTGGAGGAGCTGTGGCTGCAGCTAGCGGTGCTGATATGCTGTGTTATGTAACACCTGCTGAACACTTAAGACTTCCAAATTTAGAAGATGTTAGAGAGGGTATAGTTGCGACTAAAATTGCAGCTCATGCGGGAGATATAGCTAAACTTCCAAAAGAAAGAGCAAGAGATGATGAGATGAGTAAGGCTAGACAAGAGATAGATTGGGAGAAAATGTTTAAACTTGCTATTGATGGAGAAAAGGCTAAAAAAATGTTTAATGAGCGTCGCCCTGATGATTTAAACTCATGTTCCATGTGTGGAAAAATGTGTGCAATGAATACTATGAATCAAATTTTAAAAGGCGAAGATGTGAGTTTAGCTTGAATAAACTTTGAGAGTAAGATCTATAGAGATACCTTGCTCTCCTGCTTTAAGATTAAGTGGATAATCAAGCTTGATTAAGTTATTATAGTTTTTTAGAGCATCAATAAAATCATAAAGTCTTCTAGGATTGTTCATTGTCGCTTTAATGGCTAAGCGGTTTTTTAGATATTTTTCTTGTTTTTCGGGCTTAGTTTCTTGAATTTTTACATTTTGAAAATATTTTTGTAAAAAAATATCAAAATTTCCTATATTAAAATTTTGCTCAAATTGCTCTAAACTTTTGTTGTTTTCGCTTCTTAGAGTTGATATTTTATCTTCACTAAAGTCAAATTTTGATTTAGTGGCTTTTAAGATAGCAAGTTGTGAATTTTCTCTAAGATTTGCTTGTTTGTAATTTTTTAATGTCGGTAAAAGTAAAAATAAGATCAAGGCTGTGCAAACGCTTATAAAACTTAACGCGCAAATGATAAGCTTTAATAAATCAATTTCTTCTAGACTTTTATCTTTCATCTGCAACTCCTGGAATTTGTTTACTAATACTAACAAAACGATACCACCCATTATCTAAGCGATAATAGGTTGTATAGCTTTGATCAAAGATGCTTTTTAAAGGGGTTTCTAAAAGTAGAGTAAACATTTCTCTTGTAGGAGTGACTCCGATAAGTTTTAAGGAATATTCGTCTTGTTCAACACTTTCAAGAGTAATATTATCAGTTTTTACAATAATATCAAATAGATTTCTTAAGCTTTCTTTAACAATTTGATTTTGAGTGTTAAAATTTTTCGCTATTTGGCTTTGATCAAATAAAATTTCATAAAGCATTTCATTTTGCTTAGTTTGATTTTGAAGCACTATAACTTGTTGTTTTTCATCATCGATAGAGCCATTGATTAATGCAATTTTTATTGTATATGTAAAATATACTAGCAAGATAAATAATATACTAAAACCAAAAAGTCCTAGCCAAATTTTATCAAAGAGTGTGAAAATAGGTTTTTTTCTTGGCTGTATGAAGCTATAAGTCATTTAAGCTCCTTTTGCATCAATTCTATCATAAGATCTAAGGTGTTGATTTGTTTCGTTTTTATCTCTAAAAAAGTTTCACTTTCTAAAAAATCAATAGCACTTATGTTAATATCTGATTCACTATATAATAAAATACCATTGATAAATACCCCAGCATATTTATCATCATTATAAAATTTTTCAATGCTCGTAATAATATAACGGCATAGTTCCATATCATTGCTAAATTGATTTAATTCATCAAGATTAAAATTATCATTATTATTCAAAGTTTCAAGATTATTTTCTTGATCAAGTAGATCAAATTTATTATTTAAGGCTTCATTGAAGTTATCTAGGGTAACTTCAGTATCATCGTTGTTGTTTTCAATTTCTTGATTATCTTCTGATGGAAGTTCAAGCTCTAAACCTAATTCTTGCTCAAATATTTTAAAATCACCGTATAAAATAGTATTGCCTTTAGCAACAATAATTGCCAAAAGATGTCCTTGCTTAAATCCATAAAGTAAAATTTGATCATCAGGCTGTTTTTCTTTTTGTATATTGTAGTAAAGAAGAGCAAAAGGGGAATATAAAAAATCTAAACCTCTATATTCTTCAAAAAGCTCGCTATAATATTCCACATGTTCGGTAGCCGTATAAACAAGGGCATTATTAAACAAAATATGCTGTAAGCTGATTTTTCCTATATTAAAATGCTCACAATCTTGAATATTTGTACTAGGTATTAATCCTTGTTCTTTGGCATCTAAAAATAAAGCAGTGTGGTAAAATAAGAAATGCTTGCTTAAATTTTTTACGTATTCTAATAAATTTTCGCTTTTATCAAAAGTTTTTTCATTGCTACTGATTAGTTTATTTCCTCTATAAATAGAAGCTTTTACAATATTTTTTTTATCTTCTAAAATAATACTAATAAAAAGTTGTGGAAATATTTTTTTAAGTAAAAATAACATTTCATTCCTTAAATTGATCAGCTAAGCTAATTTTATCAAATTGTTTCATTAGAAATTCTTTAGCTTTTTCTTTATCTAAAGATAAAATATCCAAAGGTTCACTTAGACTATAAGTAATCTTACTAAAAGGTTTTGGCAAGATCATCTTATCCCAACTTTTAAATTTCCAAAAACGATTTGCTTCATAGTTTAAAATTCTTATCTTTAGTTCTTTTTTTTGAGCCAAAATGATAGAACCATCTGAAATACTATGATAAGGCCCTCGTGGACCATCGGGCGTGATAACTATATCGTCATTTTGTTCTAAAACTTTAAATGCAGCTCTAAGTGCACTGCTAGCACCCCTTGAAGTGCTTCCTCTTACAGTATCAAGACCGAAAAGCTTGATGATTTTTGCAATTTGTTCTCCATCTTTATGGTGGGAGATCATGACATAGGCTTTTTTATTTTTTTGTCTATAATGTCTAAACGCAAAAGGCATGAGTGCTAATTTTCCATGCCAAAAAAGTATCACACCAGCTTTACGGTCAACTTTTTCACCTTTATAGTGCTTTTTACAGCTTAAAAAAATAAGCCATTGCAAGATGAAAATTATATATGTTAAGCAATGGATTTTAAACGATTTCCCCATATAAAACCATACGCTTTGCATTAGTTATTTTTACTTCTTTAAATTGCCCTAAAAGTTCTTCGCTACCTTCAACTTGAACTAAAAAATTATTATCTGTTCTTCCAGCAATGCTATTGCCTGCTCTTAATTCTTCAAATAAAACTTTAAAAGTTTTATTTTCTTGTTTTTTTACAATTTCATCTAAAATTTCACTATGACGATTTTGTAAGGTGCTAAGTCTTCTTGAAGCTGTTTCTTCATCGATTTGATTAGGCATGGTTGCGGCTTTTGTTAAAGGGCGTTTGGAGTATTTAAAAGAAAAAATTTGTTCAAAACGCACTTTTTCCAAAACATCCATAGTTTCTTCAAAATCTTTTTCACTTTCCCCTGGAAAAGCTACAATAATGTCTGTAGAAATGCTAACATTTGGACAAAGTTCTCTAAGTTTTAAAGTTCTATTTAAATACCATTCTTTAGTATAGCCACGCTTCATAGCTTTTAAAATTTCACTTGAGCCGCTTTGTAAAGGCATGTGCATGGATTTGCAAACTTTTGGATTATTGGCAAAAACTTCTAAAAATTTATCATCCATATGCAAAGGATGTGGACTTGTAAAGCGAATGCGTTCTAAATCTTCTATGGTGCTAAGTTCTTCTAAAAGATCTGAAAAGTCCATTTTTTTATGCTCGTTTCTAAATCTTTTGCCGTAGTTATTGACATTTTGTCCTAGCAAAAAAATCTCTTTAGCACCTTTTTCAACAGCTTTTTGAGCTTCTTTGTAGATAATGTTAAAAGGTATGGAAATTTCATCTCCTCTAGTATGTGGCACTATACAATAAGTGCAGTGTTTATCACAACCTATGGAGATATTAATATAGGATTTATAAATACTATTTCTAAAATCTGCAAAAGCAAATTCACTTTCATCATAGTCTATGTCCACGCCCATAAATTTTGGAGTTTTTATAGCTTGAGTGATTTTGGAAATATTTCTTGCTCCTAGAACAAAATCCACATAAGGAGCACGTTTGAAAATTTCATTTCCCAAATGCGATGCAGTACATCCACAAACTCCTATTTTAGCACCTTCTTTTTTAACTTTTTCAAAACCACCTACTTCTGAGAAAAGTTTATGCACAGGTTTTTCACGCACTGAACAGGTATTGATAAGAATAAGATCTGCTTCTTTGATATCTTCTGTTAGTGCGTAATTTTCTTTTTGTGTTAATTCTGCGATCATATGCTCAGAATCTCTGACATTCATCGCACAACCTAAAGTTTGGATAAAAAGTTTTTTAGCGCTCAAAGAATATGTACCTCATACATAAAATCATTATCATCAAGTCCGTATTTTACGGTTCTATGATAAATGCTTACTCCTTTTTTTTCAAAATGATTTACAAGGGCAATGAGTTGTTTGTGTGTATTATCTTTATCAAAATAAAAAAACTTTTGTCCTTCTTTTTCTATAGCCTCTTCGATTTTTTCTAGGCTAATATTTTTAGGTTTTTCATTAATCAAAGTTCTTGCCAATTTTAATTCCATAGCTAAATCCTTAAGAATTTTCATTTTAATCTATAATTTTAGCAAATTTTACTTTTAATTAAACTTATTAAGGATATAATTTTTATCTACATTTTTAAATTTCCCACAAAAAAGGTTTTATAAAATATGGAAAAGATAGCAGATATTATCGAATCTATTGCTAATGAAAAAAATTTAAACTTAGAGAATGTAAGAGAAAAGGTAGCTACCGCTTTAATCAATACTGCAAAAAGAATTTATGGACAAGAATATGAGTTTTTTGTGGATCCTAAAAATTTAAATCTTTATCAAAAAATTACCATAGTAGCAGATAATGACGAGAGATTGCAAAATAAAAGTGAGAGTTTTATCGCGTTAAGTAAGGCAAAATCAGAAGCTCCAGATGTTGAGATAGGAGATGAATTAACCTATGAATGTTCTTTGGAAAATTTAGGAAGAACTGCGGTAAATACCTTGCATAAAGAACTTGAATATCATATACAAAAATTATTAGAACAAACTATTTTTGAAAAATATAAAAACAAAGTAGGGCAAATGGTTTTTGGTACAGTTGTTAGAGTGGATAATGAAGAAAATACTTTTATTGAAATAGATGAATTAAGAGCTTTTTTACCGAGAAAAAATCGCATTAAAGGGGAAAAATTTAAAATAGGTGATGTGGTAAAAGCTGTGATACGCCGTGTTTATACAGATAAAGGTATTAAAATCGAGCTTAGTCGTACAAGTCCTAAATTTTTAGAATGTTTACTTGAAGCTGAGGTTCCAGAAATCAAAGATGGTTATGTCAATATTATAGGATGTGCTAGAATTCCAGGTGAAAGAGCAAAAATCATTCTTCAGGCCAATGGAGCAAATATCGATCCTGTAGGAGCTACAGTAGGTGTTAAAGGTGTAAGAATTAATGCGGTAAGCAAAGAGCTTCATAATGAAAATATTGATTGTATAGAATTTACAAATGAGAGTGAAATTTTAATTTCTCGTGCCTTGGCTCCTGCTATTGTAAATTCTGTAAAAATTGAAGATAAAAAAGCTATTGTAAGTTTAAATAGCGAACAAAAAAGCAAAGCTATAGGAAAAAATGGTATTAATATTCGCCTTGCTTCTATGTTAAGTGGTTATGAAATAGAGCTCAATGAATTAAGCTCATCGCAGCTAAATAATGCCATCAGCAATGAAGAAGCAATGAAAAATCTTCAAGATTTGTTTAAAATTTAAAATATTTGTGAATTTTCACAAATATTTTTTATAAAACCACTTCCAATAAAATGCCGCAAAGATAAAAATCATACCCAATAAACCTGTAATCAGTTTTAAACTCAAGCCTATTTCAAATAAAAAGCCCATAAGCATTGAAATAATAGCGCTAAAACTAAGATAAATCATATCTGTATAAGCGATCACTCTACCATGATATTCTTTGTCAGCATTTTTTTGTATCATGGTGTAGGTATAAGCCCAAAGCGCTGAGGTAAAAAAACCTGCACCAATTAAACCTAAAAAAGAAATATAAAAATTAAATTGAGTTAAAGCCCAAAGTATAATACCCAAGCCTTGACCAAGATACATATAAAATAAATTTTTATTATTAATAAATTTGCTTAAAACCATAGGCCCTATAGCTAAAGAACAAGCACGTACCGCATTTAAAAACCCTATTACTAAAGCAGCAGATAAAACTTCTTTGTATTGATGTTGTGCTAAAAGCGTAACCAAGGTTTCATAAGCAGTTAAACCTATAAAAGCGTGAAGCAAGATAAGATGAAAAATTATTTTATTATTTAAAACATAGAAAAATCCTTCTTTTATCATAGTAAAAAAGCGACTTTGTGTTTTGTGATGAAAATCAGGAATGCTTAATCTTACTAAAAAAGAAATGCCTATGAGTATAAGCATACAGTCAAATAAAAAAGCGGTTTTAACTCCTAGAAAATAAATAAAAATTCCCGCACTTGCCATACCTGCTGTATAAGAAATCGCCCAAATGACACTGTGCATTTCATTAGCGAGTTTAAGTTCTTGAGGGGTTAAAATTTTGGCCAATAAACTCATTTCAGCTTGAAAATAAATCGAAGCAACACAAAGTCTTATGAAAATTAAAATAAACAAAAGCCAAAGCATACTAAGACTTGTGACAAAAATAAGACAAAAAATAGAAATTAATTCTATGCTAATCATACTGAGTAAAAGTTTTTTAGGTTTATTTTTCTCTACTATAACCCCATTAATAGGAGCAAGCAAAACTCCAGGTAAAAAAGCAAGCATAGCACTTGTAGCTGTTGCCCAAGTAGGAGCATTAAGCTCGACTAAAAGGGTAAAAACTCCCGTTTGAGAAAACCATGCTCCAAAATATACTATAAACTGAACCGAAGCCAATATTCTGATATTTTTATTATTTTTTAATAGTTCAATGTAATTCATAAGCGAAACTATAGCATAATTTATATTTTAAATGCTATAATTATTTTAATTATGTAAAAAAACAAGGAAAAATTTTGAAAAGACTGGATAAAAAAGAAGCTTTAGATTTATTACATCATGCGAGTTTAACTGAACTTGGAGAAATGGCTTATAAAAGAAAATTAGAACTTCATCCTGAAAAAATCACTACTTTTGTTGTAGATAGAAATATTAATTATACCAATGTTTGTTGTATTGATTGTTCTTTTTGTGCTTTTTATCGCCATCATAAAGAAGATGATGCTTATATTTTAAGCTTTGAGGAGATAGGCAAGAAGATAGAGGAGCTTGAAGCTATTGGGGGTACGCAAATTCTTTTTCAAGGCGGGGTGCACCCAAAGTTAAAAATAGAATGGTATGAAGAATTAGTTTCTTGGATAAAAGAACATTATCCAAATATCACTGTACATGGTTTTTCAGCGGTTGAGATCGCTTATATCGCAAAGGCATCTAAAATTTCAATTACTGAAGTACTTCAAAGACTACAAGCTAAAGGTTTATTTTCTATACCAGGAGCAGGTGCTGAGGTGCTAAGCGATAGGGTGCGTGATATTATCGCACCCAATAAATGTGATACAGCTACTTGGTTAGAAGTACATCGCCAAGCTCATAAAATCGGCATGAAAAGTACAGCTACTATGATGTTTGGAACGGTTGAAAATGATGAAGAAATCATCGATCATTTTGAGCATTTGAGAAAATTGCAAGATGAAACAAGGGGATTTAGAGCTTTTATTTTATGGAGCTTTCAAAGTGATAATACTGCTTTAATCCAAAAACATCCAGAGATTATGAAACAAAGTTCTAACAAGTATTTAAGACTTTTAGCTTTAGCAAGACTTTATTTAGATAATTTTAAAAATTTACAAAGTTCTTGGGTAACTCAAGGCTCGCTTATAGGTCAACTTGCTTTAAAATTTGGGGCCAATGATTTAGGCTCAACCATGATGGAAGAAAATGTAGTAAGTGCTGCAGGAGCAAGTTATAGAATGAATCAAGATGAGATGATAAGGCTGATTAGAAGTTTAGGCGAAAATCCAGCTAAACGCAATACCGCTTATGAAATTTTAGAAAGGTTTTAATGCAGTATTTAGACAGTAGGGGTGTTAAAATCCCTTTTATTTTTGAAAAAAATTCTGATTTTCCTATTGTTGTTTTAAAGCTTGTTTTTAGAAATTGCGCTAGAAGTTATGATGAAATAGCAGGCTTAGCTAAGATGTTTTCACGTATTTTAAATGAAGGTGTGGATGATAAATTTTTTAAAGATTTAGAATTTAGAGCGATAAATTTAGAGGCAAGTAGTGGTTTTGAAAGTTTGGAAATCAATCTTTCTTGTTTAAAAGAAAATTTTGATTTTGCTTTAAAGAGCTTGGAAAAATTGCTTTTAAAACCAAGAATAGAAGAAAAAATTTTGCAAAAATTAAAAATCAATGCCTTAGGTGAGCTCGCGAGTAAAAATAGTGATTTTGATTATTTAGCAAAAAATTTACTTAATGCTCAAATTTTTAAATGCAAAGAATTTCAAAGCTCAAACGATGGAGATGAAAAAAGTATAGAAATCTTATCTTTAAAAGATTTACAAAATTTTTATAAAAATTTTATCCATCTTAGCGATTTGGTTGTGATTTTAGGAGGAGATTTAGAAGAAAAACAAGCCAAGGAAGATCTTTTAAAACTCTTATCAAAACTTCAAATAGGCAAAAAAAATACTCCAAAAAAATATGAATTAAGCAAAAACATTAAAGATGAAATTTTGATACGCCCAGAAAGCGAACAAGCTTATATTTATTTTGCTACACCTTTTTTTGCTGATTTTAAAGATAAGGATTTATATCTTGCAAAAATTGCTTTATTTGTTCTAGGGCAAGGAGGATTTGGTTCAAGGATTATGGAAGAAATTCGTGTTAAAAGAGGTCTTGCATACTCAGCTTATGCTATGCTTGATATGAATATGTCTTTTTCTAGAGTTTTTGGATATTTACAAACTAAAAATGAAAGCGCTAAAGAAGCTAAAAAAATCGTAAAAGAGCTTTTTGAAGATTTTATAAAAAATGGCATGACTCAAAATGAACTTGATCAAGCTAAAAATTTTCTCATAGGATCAACTCCTTTGCGTTATGAAAGCTTAAGCAAGCGTTTATCTATGTCTTTTAACGAATTTTATCAAGGTTTAAATTTGGGATATTATAAAGAAGAGTTAAAACTTATGGAAAAGGTTAAACTTGAAACCATAAATGCTTATATTAAAAAACATCAAGAGCTTTTAAATATAAGTTTTGCAAGCATACAAAATGAAAATTAAAGAAAGTGATTTTGAATTTTTTAAAAAATTAAAAATTAAAAGTGCTATTGATTTAGCGCTTCTTTTACCTAAAAAAATTGAAAATTTAAATCCAAGTAAAAATCCTAAAGAAAATGAAATTTGCACCCAAAAAATCACTATAAAAAGCGTTAGTTCAAGAAAAAATCAACTTTTTGGTTTAGGTTTTTGTGAAGAATGGCAAGAAAATATTTCTTTTGTGTTTTTTCATCCTAGAGCTTGGCATTTTGGGATTTGTAAGGTAGGAAAAGGGCTTATTTTTAATGCTAAACTCTCGCGTTTTAATCACACTTGGCAATTTAACAATCCTAAAATTTTAACTTCTTTTGAGGGTTTTAGTCCAAAGTATCAAATTTTAGGTTTAAAAGATGCAAAAATTGCTGCTTTTATACATAAATATCTTAATTATGAAAATTTACAAGAAAGTGGCATAGGGGATAAATATATACATTTTCTTTTAAATTTGCATGCTTATGATGAAAAAAGTTTTTTTATGTTTGAAAATTTGCAAAATTTTAGCAAAGATTTAAAATATATAGAAATATATAATTTTTTAAAGCGTTTAAAAGCTAAAAAAACGCATTTTAAAGCTCATCAAATCAATGTTTTTAACATAGCCAATTGGCTTAAAGATTTGCCTTTTTCTCTTACTAAAGATCAGCTTAACGCCTTAAAAGATATAGAAAAAGATTTACACTCAAAAGAAGCCAAAAGGCGTGTGATTATGGGTGATGTAGGGTGTGGTAAAACCTTGGTTTTGCTTGGTGCGGCTTTGATGGTTTATCCTAAACAAGCTATTTTGATGGCACCTACTAGTATTTTAGCGCATCAGCTTTATGAAGAGGCTAAGAAATTTTTGCCTGATTTTATGAATATTTTGTTTATTAAAGGAGGTAAAAAAGAAAAAGATTTAGAACAAAATATTCAAAAAGCAAATCTTATTATAGGTACTCATGCTTTAATTCATTTAGAAAGCCATAATGCCGTACTTGTAATGATAGATGAACAACATCGTTTTGGCTCGGCTCAGCGTGAGAAAATTCATTCTTTAAGTAAACAAGAATTTGCCCCTCATTTTATACAGTTTTCGGCTACGCCTATTCCAAGAACTTTAAGCATGATACAATCTGAACTTTTAAATTTTAGTTTCATTAAACAAATGCCTTTTAAAAAAGATATCACAACTTATTGTATACAAAATGAAGGCTTTTCTAAGCTTAGCGAGAAGATCAAAGAAGAAATCGCTAAAAATCATCAAATTATCATTATTTATCCCTTAGTGAGTGCTAGTGATAATATTCCTTATCTTTCTTTAGAGCAGGCTAAAGAATATTGGCAGAGTCACTATGAAAAAGTTTTTGTAACTCATGGGAAAGATAAACAAAAAGATGAAATTTTAGAGCGTTTTAGAGATGAGGGAAATATTTTACTAAGCACTACAGTGGTGGAAGTGGGCATTTCTTTGCCAAGATTGAGTATGATAGTGATTGTAGGAGCGGAACGTTTAGGACTTGCTACCTTGCATCAACTTCGTGGTCGTGTAGGTCGTGTAGGGCTTAAAAGCACTTGTTATCTTTATACTAAACTTAAAGAAATTCCAAGTCGTTTAAAAGAATTTGCTAGCACTTTAGATGGGTTTAAAATAGCAGAGCTTGATCTTAAAAACCGTTTGAGTGGAGATTTGCTCGATGGTTTTATGCAACATGGAAATGAGTTTAAATTTTTTGATTTTTCTAAGGATGAGGAGATTTTAGAAAAGGTAAAAAAAGATTTGGCAAAAAAAATGCCAAATTAATGTCCACCATACTTATAAAGCATATTTTGAAAATGTGAAGCTATCATTTGTGCACGCTGTAAAATAACTGTTTTCATTTCTTCATTATAAACTATATTTAAACTTTCTTCAAAAAGTCCTAGCCAAATTTCAAAAAACTCTTGAGGAAAAGGAGGTAGATCTAGATGCTTTTTTAAGGGTTGCCCATTATAATCACCTTCGCCTAAAAGCATGCCTGTCCAAAAATTTCCTATTTTTGCTTTATGTTCTTTCCACTCTTCATCACTTGTTCCAATAGCATTGTTAAAAATAGGACCTAAATCCTTATCTTTTCTAACTTTTTCATAAAATATTTCCATGAGTTTTGCTATGCTTTCTTGATTAATTGTTTCAAATTTCATATAAGCCTTTCTTGAATGTTAATTTTATGGCGTTAATATAGCAAAAATAAGATAAATTAAATTTAACATAAGTTAAGAATGGAAAATATTATATAATGAAAGATTATTTAGAACTTTTATCTAGTGTAGGAAAATTAAAAAAATTTCAAAAAAATAGTATTTTATTTTATGAAGGCGAAGAGGCTAAAAAATTTTTTATTTTACTCAAGGGAAAAATACGCATTTATAAAAGTACATCAAGTGATAAAGAAATTACTTTGCATTATTTTAATCCTCCAAATTTTATAGCAGAAATGCCTGCTTTTAAAAAATTAAATTATCCTGCTAATGCCATCTTTGAAGAAGATGGAGAAATTTTGGAAATTGATTTTATTAATTTTCAAAATTTATGCAGTGAAAATAAAGAATTTAATTTTTTACTTATCAGCTCACTTTTTGATAAAATCAAAATTTTAGAAAAGAAATTATCTCAAAATGCATTAGATTTAAGAACGAGATTGTTAAAGTATCTTTTGGAAAATGAAAAAAAATTAGATACAATTTCGCAAAAACAAATCGCAATTGATTTAAATGTTAGAGCGCAATCTTTATCTCGAATGTTAAAAGAGCTTAAAATTTCAGAACTTATTGATACAAAAAAAGGTAAAATTGAAATTTTAAATAAAGATATGATTATAAAAGAACTTTGGTAAAATTAAGGTAGAGAATGGATTTTGATTTTATATTAGCTCAAGCTCCCGCTTTTTTAACAGCTGCTTGGCTTACGATAAAACTAAGCTTTTTTGGAATTATTTTTTCTTTAATAATAGGCTTGTTTTGCATTTTAATGAGTTATTTTAAAATAAAAATTTTAGAAAATATTTGCAAGCTTTATATAGAGTTTTCAAGAAATACGCCTTTATTAATTCAACTTTTTTTCTTATATTATGCTTTGCCTAAATTTAATATACATTTAGAGCAAATTCCACCGCTCAATTTAATTTGTTTAAGCGTAGAAGAAACTTTAAGACCTTCTTTTGCTTGTGCTATAGTAGGACTTAGTTTTTTAGGGGGTTCTTATATGGCTGAGAGTTTAAGGGCGGGATTTGAAGCCATAAGAAAACAGCAGTTTGAAGCAGGACTTTCTTTGGGTTTTTCAAAATTTGGAAATTTGCGTTATGTGATTTTGCCGCAAGCTTTGGCTATTTCTATGCCAAGTATTAGTGCTAATATTATATTTTTAATCAAAGAAACTTCAGTTGTTAGCATTATTGCCTTGCCAGATTTGGTGAATTTAATGAAGAGTTTAAATTCCTTAACCTATAAGACAGATGAGCTATTGTTTTTGTTGTTTATGGGATATTTGTGCATTATTTTGCCTTTGTCTTTTATTTTGCTAAAGTTTGAAAAAAGGTTGCTTTATGCTTGAACTTTTAAATACCGATACGCTTTTAAGACTCTGGCAAGGGCTTTTTGTCACTCTTGAAATTTCATTTATCAGCACTATTATTACTTCGATAGGCGGGTTGTTTTTGGGAATTTTAATGAGTTTTAAAAATACCTATATCTATGCTTTTTGTCGTTTAGGTTTAGAATTTGTACGTGTTATGCCACTTTTAGTATGGTTTTTTGTGGTGTATTTTGGTTTTCCTAGATGGTTTGGGTGGGATTTGAGTTCTGTAAGTGTAGCTATTATTGTTTTTAGCATTTGGGGTTGTTTTGAGATGATGGATTTGGTGCGTGTTTCCTTACAGAGTATTCCAAAACATCAGTATGAAAGTGCATCATCTTTAGGTTTAAATACGGTGCAAAGTTTTGCTTATGTTATTATTCCACAAGCTATGCGTCGTTTAACTCCTATGAGCATGAATTTACTTACTCGCATGATCAAAAGTACAACCTTTGCTTATTTAATCGGCGCGGTAGAGCTTGTAAAAGTAGGGCAACAAATTATAGAATTTCATAATAGAAATGATTTTGCACCTTTTATTATTTATGGTTTGATTTTTTTTATCTTTTTTATACTTTGTTATCCTATCACTTTATATTCAAGAAAATTAGAGAAAAAATGGAGCTAAAATGAGTATACTAAAAATAGAAAATTTACAAAAGTATTATGGTTCGCATCATGCTTTAAAAGATATTAATTTAGAAGTTAAGGATAAGGAAGTTGTGGTGATTTTGGGTCCTAGTGGGTGCGGAAAATCTACGCTTTTGCGTTGTATTAATGGGCTTGAAGAGATTGCAAGTGGTAATATTTATATTGACAATGAAAAAATAGATAAAGATTTCAAAGAATGGCCAAGAATGCGTCAAAAAGTTGGTATGGTTTTTCAATCTTATGAGCTTTTTGAGCATTTAAGTGTTGAAGAAAATATACTTTTAGGGCCTATGAAAGTGCAAAAAAGAAAGAAAGATGAGGTTTTACAAGAGGCTAAAATTTGGCTTGAAAAGGTGGGGCTTTTGCATAAAATTCATGCTTATCCAAGAGAACTTAGCGGAGGACAAAAACAAAGAATTGCTATAGTAAGAAGTTTATGCATGAATCCTGAGTTAATGCTTTTTGATGAGGTTACAGCAGCGCTGGATCCTGAGATTGTCAGAGAAGTTTTAGAAGTGATGTTAAATCTTGCAAAAGAGGGTATGACTATGCTTATTGTTACTCATGAAATGGGTTTTGCTAAAGCTGTAGCAGATAAAATTATTTTTATGGATGAAGGAAAAATCATCGAAGAAAATGATCCTAAAAGTTTTTTTAAAAATCCAAAAAGCGAAAGAGCAAAGAAATTTTTAAATTTATTTGATTATCACAAATAGATAAAAATAATATTGGTTTATGATAATAAAATTTACAAGACTAAAATTTTATAGAAAAACTAAAAAAGTCTTGACAAAATTTTTTTTTTGAGTTATAATCTTACTTTTATTTTTGCTGGTTTAGCTCAGTTGGTAGAGCAGCTGCCTTGTAAGCAGCAGGTCGGGGGTTCAAGTCCCTTAACCAGCTCCATTTATTTTAGCAGTGTTTGACCAGAATATTGAAAAAGCAATATTTTTATGGTGAGTTACTCAAGTGGCCAACGAGGGCAGACTGTAAATCTGCTGGCTTTCGCCTTCCGTGGTTCGAATCCACGACTCACCACCATGCTTTGCGGGAGTAGCTCAGTTGGCTAGAGCATCAGCCTTCCAAGCTGAGGGTCGCGGGTTCGAGTCCCGTTTCCCGCTCCAATAATTTAAAAGAACTGGGAGCTGTATTTTAAAACCTTTAACTTACAGTATATATCCCATTTAAGAGTTTTTGTTGTCTGTTATTGTGTATAATTTTTCTGAGCGCTCGTATAGCTCAGAGGTAGAGCACTCCCTTGGTAAGGGAGAGGTCGCGGGTTCAATTCCCGCTATGAGCTCCATGAATTGAAAAAATTATATAGATATAAGACTTGCTTTGCTCAATTTATTTTTTATACGGAGGAAAAAAATGGCTAAAGAAAAATTTTCACGTAATAAGCCACACGTAAATATTGGTACTATTGGTCACGTTGACCATGGTAAAACTACTTTAACAGCTGCTATTTCTGCTGTTCTTTCTAGAAGAGGTTTGGCAGAGCTTAAAGATTATGATAATATCGATAATGCTCCAGAAGAAAAAGAGCGTGGTATTACTATTGCTACTTCTCATATTGAATATGAAACAGACAATCGTCACTATGCACACGTTGACTGCCCAGGTCACGCAGATTATGTTAAAAACATGATTACAGGTGCTGCACAAATGGATGGAGCGATCTTGGTTGTTTCTGCTGCAGATGGCCCTATGCCACAAACTAGAGAGCACATTCTTCTTTCTCGTCAAGTAGGTGTTCCATATATTGTTGTTTTTATGAATAAAGCAGATATGGTTGATGATGCTGAACTTCTAGAGTTAGTTGAAATGGAAATTAGAGAATTATTAAGCTCTTATGATTTCCCAGGCGATGATACACCTATTATTTCTGGTTCTGCTTTAAAAGCTCTTGAAGAAGCTAAAGCTGGACAAGATGGTGAATGGTCAGCAAAAATTATGGATCTTATGGCTGCAGTTGATAGCTATATTCCAACTCCAACTCGTGATACTGAAAAAGACTTCTTGATGCCAATTGAAGACGTTTTCTCAATTTCAGGTCGTGGTACTGTTGTTACAGGTAGAATTGAAAAAGGTGTTGTAAAAGTAGGTGATACTATCGAAATCGTTGGTATTAAAGATACTCAAACAACAACTGTAACAGGTGTTGAAATGTTCAGAAAAGAAATGGATCAAGGCGAAGCAGGAGATAACGTAGGTGTTCTTCTTCGTGGTACTAAAAAAGAAGAAGTTATCCGTGGTATGGTTCTTGCTAAACCAAAATCAATTACTCCACACACTGACTTCGAAGCTGAAGTTTATATCTTAAATAAAGATGAAGGTGGTAGACATACTCCATTCTTTAACAACTATAGACCACAGTTTTATGTAAGAACAACTGATGTTACAGGTTCGATTAAATTAGCTGATGGTGTTGAAATGGTTATGCCAGGTGAAAATGTGAGAATTACTGTAAGCTTGATCGCTCCAGTAGCACTTGAAGAAGGAACTCGTTTTGCTATTCGTGAAGGTGGTAAAACTGTTGGTTCAGGTGTTGTTTCTAAAATTATTAAATAATTTAATAAAGCCAAGTTAAAAGCTTGGCTTTAATTTTTTAAGGAAAATTGAAATGAGAATTAAAGTTGGTTTAAAGTGTGAAGAATGTGGTGATATTAATTATAGCACCTATAAAAATAGTAAAAATACTACTGAAAAATTAGAATTAAAAAAATATTGCCCAAGATTAAAAAAACATACACTTCACAAAGAAGTTAAGCTAAAAAGTTAAGCTTGCGCCCTTAGGGCAATAGCTCCAACGGTAGAGCGCCGGATTCCAAATCCGATGGTTGGGGGTTCGAATCCCTCTTGCCCTGCCATAATTAAGGTTTAAATAAATGGAAAAATTAATAACTTATTTTAAATTATCAAAAGCCGAATTAAGGAAAGTAATTTTTCCTTTAAAAGAACAGGTAAGAAATGCCTATATTACAGTTTTTGTGGTTGTTGTGGTGATTTCTTTGTTTTTGGCGTTAGTGGATTGGCTTATGTCCTCTATTGTTTCTGCGATCGTATAAGGAGAGTAAATGAGTACTCATAAATGGTATGCAATTCAAACTTATGCTGGCAGTGAAATGGCAGTTAAAAGAGCCATTGAAAATTTAGTAAAAGATAACGGAATTGAAGAACAACTTAAAGAAATTGTTGTTCCAACTGAAGATGTTATTGAATTTAAGAATGGAAAGGAGAAGATTAGCGAAAGAAGTTTGTATTCAGGATACGTTTTTGCACTTCTTGATTTAAATACAGAGCTTTGGCATCGCATTCAATCTCTTCCAAAGGTTGGTCGTTTTATTGGAGAATCCAAAAAGCCAACCCCTTTAACAGAAAAAGATATTAATTTGATTTTGGAAAAAGTTCACAATCGTGCAGCGCCTAAACCAAAGATTTCTTTTGAAGAAGGGGAAAATGTGAGAATCACAGAAGGGCCATTTGCAAACTTTACTGCAATTGTAGAAGAGTATGATATGGTTCGTGGTTTATTAAAATTAAATGTTTCTATTTTTGGACGTTCAACTCCAGTGGAGATCTTATATTCTCAAGTTGAGAAAATAATTTAATTTATATCAAGTAAGGAGATTTGTTATGGCTAAAAAAGTCGTAGGCGAAATTAAATTGCAAATTGCTGCCACAAAAGCAAACCCATCACCACCTGTTGGTCCTGCTTTGGGTCAGCAAGGTGTTAATATTATGGAGTTTTGTAAGGCTTTTAATGAAAGAACAAAAGATATGGCAGGTTTTAATATCCCTGTTGTTATCACTGTTTATGCAGATAAAAGTTTTACTTTTATTACAAAACAACCGCCAGCTACGGATTTGATCAAAAAAGCAGCTGGAATTTCTAAAGGTACGGATAATCCACTTAAAAATAAGGTGGGTAAGTTAACTCGTGCTCAAGTTTTAGAAATAGTAGATAAGAAAATTGCAGATTTAAATACTAAAGATAGAGATCAAGCTGCTAAAATTATTGCAGGTTCAGCTCGTTCTA
Organism: Campylobacter sp. CFSAN093260; assembly: GCF_012890095.1. Taxonomy (NCBI): domain Bacteria; kingdom Pseudomonadati; phylum Campylobacterota; class Epsilonproteobacteria; order Campylobacterales; family Campylobacteraceae; genus Campylobacter; species Campylobacter sp. CFSAN093260. The sequence continues at coordinate 440,069 of NZ_CP040618.1, forward strand.
TGGGTGTTGAAATCGTAGATTAATCCTTTCACCGCCAAGGTAAAAGGCGGTAGCACTTTAAAATGCGGAGAAAATAAATGGCTAAGATAGCAAAAAGATTAAAAGAATTATCACAAAAAATTGATTCAAATAAAGAGTATGCTTTAAGCGATGCAATTGATACAATAAAGACTTTAAAGTCTGCTAAATTTGATGAGACTGTAGAAATTGCTTTAAAACTTAATGTTGATCCAAGACATGCAGATCAAATGGTAAGAGGATCTGTTGTTTTACCTGCTGGAACGGGTAAAAAAGTTCGTGTTGCTGTAATTGCAAAAGACGCAAAAGCTGATGAAGCGAAAAATGCTGGTGCAGATATTGTGGGTAGCGATGATTTAGTAGAAGAAATTCAAAAAGGTAATATGAATTTTGATGTTTTGATTGCTACTCCAAATTTAATGGGACTTGTTGGTAAAGTTGGTAGAATTTTAGGGCCAAAAGGTTTAATGCCAAATCCTAAAACTGGAACAGTGACTATGGATGTTGTTCAAGCAGTTAATAATGCAAAAAGTGGTCAGGTAAATTTCCGTGTTGATAAGCAAGGAAATATCCATGCAGGTCTTGGTAAAGTAAGTTTTTCCAAAGAACAATTATGGGATAATGTTAGCACTTTTGTAAAGGCAATTAACAAACATAAACCTGCTGCAGCTAAAGGTAGATATATTAAAAATGCGGCTTTATCTTTGACAATGAGCCCTTCTGTAAAGCTTGAAACACAAGAATTGCTTGATATGAAATAAGAGTTGCTTTTTTGCAACTCTTTTGTTTTAAAATAAACATTTGAAAAAATTTTTGATTTTTTGAGATGTTTATTTTAGATTGAAGATAGTCGAGGCGTAAGCTTAATTGGATTTCCACTCTACTTGAAATCTCAATCGGAAAGGAGAAAATGTGACTAGAAGCGAAAAAGTTGAGATTATTGCTAAACTTGAAGAAGGTTTTAAAGCTAGTGAAGCTATTGTAGTTTGTAATTACAGAGGTCTTAGCACAAAAAAACTAGAAGAGCTTAGAAATAATGCAAGAGAAAACAATGTAAAAGTTCAAATTGTTAAAAATACTTTGGCTAACATTGCTCTTAACAATTCCGGTAAAACAGGTCTAGTTCTTAAAGATACAAATATTTATCTTTGGGGCGAAGATCAGCTAGGTGTTTCAAAAGTAGCTGCTAAATTTGAAGAAAATAACGATAAATTTGAAATCAAAACAGCTTATATTGAAGGCGAAGTTGCAGATGTTGCTAAGGTTAAAGCTCTTGCTAAAATGCCTTCACGCAATGAGTTGCTTGCTATGCTTTTGCAAGTTTGGAATGCGCCAATTACCAATTTCACAATAGGTTTAAATGCGCTTAAAAATAAAAAAGAATCTGAATAAATTAAATAAAAGGATAAAAAATGGCAATCTCTAAAGAAGATGTATTAGAATATATTTCAAATTTAAGTGTTCTTGAGTTATCAGAACTTGTAAAAGAGTTTGAAGAAAAATTTGGTGTGTCTGCTGCTCCTGTAATGATAGCTGGTGGTGCTGCAGCTGGTGGTGCTGCAGCTGCTGCTGAAGAAAAAACTGAATTTGATATCGTTTTAACTGATGGCGGTGCTAAAAAGATTGAAGTTATTAAAATCGTTCGTGCTCTTACAGGCCTTGGTCTTAAAGAAGCAAAAGATGCAGTTGAGCAAACTCCTTCAACTCTAAAAGAGGGTGTGGCTAAAGCTGAAGCTGAGGAAGCTAAAAAACAACTTGAAGAAGCTGGTGCTAAAGTAGAACTTAAGTAATTTTAAGCTTTAAAGTTAGAAGAAGATTTGCCAAGGCAAGTCTTCTTTTTTTATTTTTACCTAATTTTTAGGTCTTCTTTTTTAAATTTACAAAATTTACCATGAGGTATGTGCGATATGTTAGATAATAAATTAGGAAATCGTTTAAGAGTAGACTTCTCAAACATTTCAAAACAAATAGAAATCCCAAATCTTCTACAATTACAAAAAAAGAGTTTTGATTATTTTTTAAATCTTGATAATGGTGAAAGTGGTATAGAAAAAGTTTTTAAATCAATTTTTCCTATTCATGATCCGCAAAATAGATTGAGTCTTGAATATGTTAGTAGTGAAATAGGCAAGCCAAAATATACCATTCGCGAATGCATGGAAAGAGGTTTGACTTATTCTGTAAATTTAAAAATGAAAATCCGTCTTACTCTGCATGAAAAAGATGAAAAAACAGGGGAAAAAGTTGGCGTAAAAGATATTAAAGAACAAGAAATTTATATCCGCGAAATTCCTTTAATGACAGATCGTGTATCTTTTATCATTAATGGGGTTGAGAGGGTGGTTGTAAATCAATTACATAGAAGCCCTGGTGTTATTTTTAAAGAAGAAGAAAGTTCAACGGTTGCAAATAAGCTTGTTTATACAGCACAAATTATTCCTGATCGTGGTTCGTGGCTTTATTTTGAATACGATGCCAAAGATGTTTTGTATGTAAGAATCAATAAGCGTAGAAAAGTTCCTGTAACTATGCTTTTTAGAGCTTTAGGGTATAAAAAACAAGATATTATTAAGTTGTTTTATCCTATTCAGACTATACATGTGAAAAAAGATAAATTTTTAACAGAATTTAATCCAAATGATTTTATGGATAGAATAGAATATGATATTAAAGATGAAAAAGGAAAAATCGTTCATCAAGCTGGAAAAAGACTTACAAAGAAAAAAGCAGAACAGCTTATTAAAGACGGTTTAAAATGGATAGAATATCCTGTAGAAATTTTACTTAATCGTTATTTAGCAAATCCTATTATTGATAAAGAAAGTGGAGAGGTTTTATTTGATTCTTTAACTTTGTTAGATGAGAGTAAGCTTGCTAAGATTAAAGAGCAAAAAAGTTTTGATATAGCAAATGACTTGGCTAATGGCGTTGATGCAGCGATTATTAACTCCTTTGCTCAAGATGGAGAAACTCTAAAACTTCTTAAACAAAGTGAAAATATCGATGATGAAAATGATTTAGCTGCGATTAGAATTTACAAAGTTATGCGCCCAGGTGAACCTGTGGTAAAAGATGCAGCGAAGGCTTTTGTAAATGATTTATTCTTCAATCCTGAAAGATACGATCTTACCAAGGTAGGTCGTATGAAAATGAACCATAAATTAGGTCTTGAAGTACCTGAGTATGTTACTGTTTTGACTAATGAAGATATTATTAAAACTGCAAAATATTTAATTAAAGTAAAAAATGGTAAAGGACATATTGATGATAGAGATCATTTAGGAAATCGTCGTATCCGTTCTATAGGTGAACTTTTAGCCAATGAACTTCATTTAGGTCTTGCAAAAATGCAAAAGGCGATCAGAGATAAATTTACTTCTTTAAATGCGGATCTTGATAAAGTAATGCCTTATGATTTAATCAATCCTAAAATGATTACTACAACTATCATTGAATTTTTTACAGGAGGTCAGCTTTCGCAATTTATGGATCAAACCAACCCTTTAAGCGAGGTTACTCATAAGCGTCGTTTATCAGCGCTTGGTGAAGGTGGACTTGTAAAAGAAAGAGCAGGTTTTGAAGTGCGTGATGTTCACGCGACACATTATGGTAGAATTTGTCCAGTTGAAACACCTGAAGGTCAAAATATTGGTTTGATTAACACTCTTTCTACTTATGCAAAAGTAAACGAACTTGGCTTTGTTGAAGCACCATATAGAAAAGTTGTAAATGGTAAAGTGACTAATGAAGTTGTTTATCTTACAGCAACACAAGAAGAAGGCTTATTTATCGCACCAGCTTCAACTAAGGTTGATGCTAAAGGCAATATAGTAGAAGAATTTGTTGAGGCTAGACAAGATGGTGAAACTATACTTGCAAGACGCGAAGAAGTGCAATTAATCGATCTTTGCTCAGGTATGGTTGTTGGGGTTGCGGCTTCTTTGATTCCGTTTTTAGAGCACGATGATGCAAACAGAGCACTAATGGGTTCAAACATGCAACGTCAAGCTGTGCCACTTCTTACTGCTTCAGCTCCGATAGTAGGAACAGGTATGGAACAAATTATTGCGCGTGATGCTTGGGAAGCTGTTAAAGCAAAGCGTGGCGGTGTGGTTGAGAAAGTGGATAATAAAAGCATTTTCATTTTAGGTGAAGATGATAAAGGTCCATTTATTGACCATTACACTATGGAGAAAAATTTAAGAACCAATCAAAATACAAATTATATTCAACACCCTATTGTTAAAAAAGGTGATATAGTAAAAGCAGGACAAATTATCGCAGATGGTCCTTCTATGGATCAAGGCGAACTTGCTATAGGTAAAAATGCTTTAATCGCTTTTATGCCTTGGAATGGTTATAACTATGAGGATGCTATAGTTGTAAGTGAGAGAATTATTCGTGAAGATACTTTTACAAGCGTGCACATTTATGAAAAAGAAATTGAAGCAAGAGAACTAAAAGACGGTATAGAAGAAATTACCAAAGATATTCCAAATGTAAAAGAAGAAGATGTTGCGCATCTTGATGAGAGCGGTATTGCAAAAATTGGTACCCATATCAAACCAGGTATGATTTTGGTGGGTAAGGTTTCTCCAAAAGGTGAGGTTAAACCAACTCCTGAAGAAAGACTTTTAAGAGCGATTTTTGGAGAAAAAGCAGGACATGTTGTGAATAAATCCCTTTATGCAACCGCTTCTTTAGAGGGTGTTGTTGTGGATGTTAAAATTTTCACTAAAAAAGGCTATGAAAAAGATGATCGCGCAATAAAATCTTATGATAAAGAAAAAATGGCTTTAGAAAAAGAGCATCATGATAGACTTTTGATGATGGATAGAGAAGAAATGCTTCGTGTTTGTGCTCTTCTTTCCAAAGCCTCTTTAAATAGCGATCAAAAAATTGGAGATAAAAATTATAAAAAAGGACAAACTGCAGATATTAGCGAACTTGAAAAAATCAATCGTTTTACTTTAACAACTTTGATTAAAGCTTATTCTAAAGAGATTCAAAAAGAATATGATGATTTAAAAAATCATTTCCAAAATGAGAAGAAAAAATTAAAAGCAGAACACGATGAAAAGCTTGAAATTTTAGAAAAAGATGATATTTTACCAAGTGGGGTAATTAAGCTTGTTAAAGTTTATATTGCTACAAAAAGAAAGCTTAAAGTCGGTGATAAAATGGCAGGACGTCATGGAAATAAAGGTATAGTTTCAACTATAGTTCCTGAAGTAGATATGCCTTATTTGCCAAATGGTAAGAGCGTGGATATTGCGCTTAATCCGCTTGGCGTTCCAAGTCGTATGAATATAGGTCAAATTTTAGAAAGTCATTTAGGTTTAGTTGGACTTAGACTTGGGGATCAAATTCAAGAAATTTTTGATAGAAAGCAAAAAGATTTTCTTAAAGAATTAAGAGCGAAAATGCTTGAAATTTGTTCTATTCCAAGACTTGCAAACGAAAAAGAATTTATTAAAAGCTTAAGCGATGAAGAGCTTTTAAACTATGCTAGAGACTGGAGTAAAGGAGTTAAATTTTCTACTCCTGTTTTTGAAGGTGTAAATATAGAAGAATTTAGCAAGCTTTTTAAAATGGCCAAGATAGATATGGACGGCAAAACAGAACTTTATGATGGACGCACAGGTGAAAAAATTGCAGAGCGTGTTCATGTAGGATGTATGTATATGCTAAAACTCCATCACTTGGTTGATGAAAAAGTTCATGCAAGAAGTACAGGACCTTATAGCTTGGTTACCCAACAACCTGTGGGTGGTAAAGCACTCTTTGGGGGACAAAGATTTGGAGAAATGGAAGTTTGGGCACTTGAAGCTTATGGAGCGGCTCACACTTTAAGAGAAATGTTAACCATAAAATCAGATGATGTAGAAGGTAGATTTAGTGCTTATAAAGCATTGACAAAAGGTGAAAATGTTCCAGCAACAGGAATTCCTGAAACATTTTTTGTATTAACCAATGAGCTTAAATCTCTTGCTTTAGATGTTGAGATTTTTGATAAGGATGAAGATAATGAGTAAATTTAAAGTAATAGAAATTAAAGAAGATGCAAGACCTAGAGATTTTGAAGCATTTCAACTGAGACTTGCAAGTCCTGAAAAAATCAAATCATGGTCTTATGGAGAAGTAAAAAAACCAGAAACTATTAATTATAGAACCTTAAAGCCTGAAAGAGATGGGCTTTTTTGTGCAAAGATTTTTGGACCTATAAGAGATTATGAGTGTCTTTGTGGTAAATACAAAAAAATGCGTTTTAAAGGCGTTAAGTGTGAAAAATGTGGTGTTGAAGTAGCAAATTCAAAAGTGCGTCGTTCTAGAATGGGGCATATCGAGCTTGTAACTCCTGTGGCTCATATTTGGTATGTTAATTCTCTTCCAAGCCGTATAGGAACGCTTTTGGGTGTTAAGATGAAAGATCTTGAGCGTGTGCTTTATTATGAAGCTTATATCGTTGAAAATCCAGGCGATGCTTTCTATGATAATGAAAGTACTAAAAAAGTGGAATATTGTGATGTTTTAAACGAAGAGCAATATCAAAATTTAATGCAACGCTATGAAAATAGTGGCTTTAAAGCAAGAATGGGTGGAGAAGTTGTTCGTGATTTACTTGCAAATTTAGATCTTGTGGCACTTTTAAATCAGCTTAAAGAAGAAATGGCGGCTACAAATTCAGAGGCTAAGAAAAAAACCATCATTAAACGCTTAAAAGTAGTAGAAAATTTCTTAAATTCAAATTTAAACGCCAATACCGATAGTGATGAAGCCGTACCAAATCGTCCTGAATGGATGATGATTACAAATCTTCCAGTTTTACCGCCAGATTTGCGTCCTTTAGTGGCTTTAGATGGTGGAAAATTTGCAGTTTCTGATGTGAATGACTTATATCGTCGTGTTATCAATAGAAATACACGTCTTAAAAAACTTATGGAACTTGATGCACCTGAAATCATTATCAGAAATGAAAAAAGAATGCTTCAAGAGGCTGTTGATGCACTTTTTGACAACGGTCGTCGTGCTAATGCTGTAAAAGGAGCAAATAAACGCCCATTAAAATCTTTAAGTGAAATCATCAAAGGGAAACAAGGACGTTTTAGACAAAATCTACTAGGTAAAAGGGTGGATTTCTCAGGTCGTAGCGTTATTGTTGTAGGTCCAAAACTTAGAATGGATCAATGTGGTTTACCTAAAAAAATGGCTTTAGAGCTCTTTAAGCCACATCTTTTAGCTAAGCTTGAAGAAAAAGGTTATGCAACCACAGTAAAACAAGCTAAAAAAATGATAGAAAATAAAACCAATGAAGTTTGGGAATGTTTAGAAGAGGTAGTAAAAGGGCATCCTGTTATGCTAAACCGTGCGCCTACTTTACATAAACTTTCTATTCAAGCTTTTCATCCTGTTTTAGTGGAAGGTAAGGCTATACAACTTCATCCTTTGGTTTGTGCAGCATTTAACGCAGACTTTGATGGGGATCAAATGGCGGTGCATGTGCCACTTTCTCAAGAGGCCATTGCGGAATGTAAGGTGCTTATGCTTTCATCAATGAATATTCTTTTGCCAGCAAGCGGTAAGTCTGTAACCGTTCCATCGCAAGATATGGTTTTAGGAATTTATTATCTTTCATTGGAAAAAGCCGGTGCTAAAGGTTCGCATAAAATTTGTACAGGCATTGATGAAGTGATGATGGCGCTTGAAAGCAAGTGTTTGGATATTCATGCGAGTATACAAACTATGGTAGATGGTAGAAAGATTACCACTACAGCAGGAAGATTGATTATTAAATCCATTTTACCTGATTTTGTGCCTGAAAATAGCTGGAATAAAGTCTTAAAGAAAAAAGACATTGCTGCGCTTGTGGATTATGTTTATAAACAAGGTGGTTTAGAGATTACAGCAAGTTTCTTGGATAGACTTAAAAATTTAGGTTTTGAATATGCAACTAAAGCAGGTATTTCAATTTCGATTGCAGATATTATTGTTCCTAATGATAAACAAAAAGCTATCGATGAAGCAAAAAAACAAGTAAGAGAAATTCAAAATTCTTATAATCTCGGTTTGATTACTTCAGGGGAAAGATACAATAAAATCATTGATATTTGGAAAAGTACAAACAATGTTCTTTCAAAAGAAATGATGAAGCTTGTAGAAAAAGATAAAGAAGGTTTTAACTCTATTTATATGATGGCAGATTCTGGTGCTAGGGGTAGTGCAGCTCAAATTTCTCAGCTTGCTGCGATGAGAGGACTTATGACCAAACCTGATGGTTCTATTATCGAAACGCCTATTATTTCAAATTTCCGTGAAGGGCTAAATGTTCTTGAATACTTTATTTCAACTCACGGTGCTAGAAAAGGTCTTGCAGATACCGCTCTTAAAACAGCAAATGCGGGTTATTTGACAAGAAAACTCATCGATGTTGCACAAAATGTAAAAATTACCATTGAAGATTGTGGAACACATGAGGGTGTTGAAATCAATGAAATTACCGCAGATAGTTCTATTATAGAAACTTTAGAAGAAAGAATTTTAGGCAGGGTTTTAGCTGAGGATGTGATTGATCCTATTACAAATTCTGTGCTTTTTGCAGAAGGTACTTTAATGGATGAGGAAAAAGCAAAAATTCTTGGCGAAAGCGGTATAAAAAGTGTCAATATTCGCACTCCTATTACCTGCAAAGCTAAAAAAGGAATTTGTGCAAAATGTTATGGTATCAATCTTGGTGAAGGTAAATTAGTAAAACCAGGCGAAGCAGTGGGAATTATTTCCGCTCAATCTATCGGTGAACCAGGAACGCAGCTAACTCTAAGAACTTTCCATAGCGGGGGAACTGCAAGTACGGATTTACAAGATAGACAAGTAAGCGCACAAAAAGAAGGTTTTATAAGATTTTATAATCTTAAAACTTATAAAAACAAAGAAGGTAAAAATATCGTAGCAAATCGTAGAAATGCGGCGGTTTTACTTGTGGAGCCAAAAATCAAAACTCCATTTAAAGGTGTGATTAATATAGAAAATATTCATGAAGATGTGATTGTTTCTATTAAAGATAAAAAACAAGAAGTAAAATACATATTAAGAAAATACGATCTTGCTAAACCAAATGAATTAGCAGGTGTAAGTGGCAGTATAGATGGAAAACTTTATTTGCCATATCAAAGCGGCATGCAAGTAGAAGAAAATGAAAGTATCGTAGAAGTGATTAAAGAGGGTTGGAATGTACCAAATCGTATTCCTTTTGCGAGTGAAATTTTAGTAGAAGATGGCGAGCCTGTAGTTCAAAATATCAAAGCAGGCGAAAAAGGAACACTCAAATTTTACATCCTTAAAGGCGATGGTTTAGATAGAGTAAAAAATGTTAAAAAAGGTGATATTGTTAAAGAAAAAGGATTCTTTGTAGTGATTGCTGATGAAAATGATAGAGAAGCAAAAAGACACTATATCCCAAGAGAATCTAAGATAGAATTTAACGATAGTGAAAAAATCGATGACGCAAATACTATCATTGCAAGTGCTCCTAAAAAAGAAAGAAAAGTGATTGCAGAATGGGATGCTTATAATAATACTATCATTGCAGAAATTGATGGTGTTGTAAGCTTTGAGGATATTGAAGCAGGTTATAGTGCTGATGAGCAAATTGATGAAGCTACAGGTAAGCGTTCTTTAGTAATTAATGAGTATTTACCTAGCGGAGTTAGACCAACTTTGGTAATTGCAGGAAAAGGTGATAAAGCTGTGCGTTATCACCTTGAACCAAAAACCGTTATTTTTGTTCATGATGGCGATAAAATTGCTCAAGCAGATATTTTAGCAAAAACTCCAAAAGCAGCAGCTAAATCAAAGGATATTACAGGAGGTCTTCCAAGAGTTTCTGAACTTTTTGAAGCAAGAAAACCAAAAAATGCGGCTGTGATTGCAGAAATTGATGGTGTTGTTCGTTTTGATAAGCCTTTGCGTTCTAAAGAAAGAATTATTATCCAAGCAGAAGATGGAACAAGTGCTGAGTATTTAATCGACAAATCAAAACATATTCAAGTAAGAGATGGAGAGTTTATTCATGCAGGTGAAAAACTTACAGATGGAGTTGTTTCGAGTCATGATGTGCTTAAAATTTTAGGTGAAAAAGCCTTGCATTATTATTTGATTTCTGAAATTCAGCAAGTTTATCGCGGACAAGGTGTTGTGATTTCTGATAAACATATAGAAGTTATCGTTTCTCAAATGCTAAGACAAGTAAAAGTTGTAGATAGTGGACATACGAAATTTATTGAAGGTGATTTGGTTTCAAGACGTAAATTCCGTGAAGAAAATGAAAGAATCATTAGAATGGGTGGAGAACCAGCTATTGCCGAGCCTGTACTTTTAGGTGTTACAAGAGCAGCGATAGGCAGTGATAGTGTGATTTCTGCGGCTTCATTCCAAGAAACTACCAAAGTTTTAACTGAAGCAAGTATAGCAGGTAAATTTGACTACTTAGAAGATTTAAAAGAAAATGTTATTCTAGGTAGAATGATTCCTGTTGGAACAGGGCTTTATGGCGAACAAAATTTAAAACTTAAAGAACAAGAATAAAACTCTATTTTATAGCCCTTCGGGGCTATATTAATACAGTGTATCTAAATCATTAAAATAAATTTTTAAAACTTTTTCTATTTTATTTTTTTCTTCTAGAAGTATTTTTTTATTTTTTTCTCTAAAAGCTTTATTAGAGCAATAAATTAGATAAGATATACTAATGGCAGCAATTATTTTATTTTTATGTTCTATGCCTATAGCCATACATTCAATTTGAGGATTCATTTCTCCAATTTCTATGGCAATTTTTTCTTTTTTAATTTGTTTGATTTGTTGATAGAGTTCATTTATATTATTTAAGGTGTTTTCTGTAATTTTATCAAAATTTTTAGGATAAAGTTTTTCTAATTCCTTTTTATTTTTATTTGATAGTAAGGCTTTGCCTAAAGATGTTGCATAAGCAGGATACGAAGTGCCTATAAAAGATTTTAATTGTACTGTATTATTGGCATCAATTTTTTCTAAATAAAGCACATTTCCATCTTTTAAAATTCCCATTTGACAAGTTTGATTGGTTAAATTTCTTATATTTTTCATATGCTTTTTGATTATTTCAAAAATATTATTTTCATTTTTTATATTACATCCTAATTCTATAATCTTAAAATCCAAATAATGACTTTTATTTTTTAAATCACATTTGATATATTTTTTTTCTTGAAGAGTTTGTAAAATAGGCCAAAGAGTTCCAGCAGGAATGTTTAATTTTTTAGCTATAGCACTTAAGGTAAGCTTTTCTTTTGCAAGTAATTCTAGAATATTTAATACTCTAAGAGTGGGCTGATGCATATTGTCTTTATCCTTGTTTTATTTTTATAAATTTTAGCATATTTTTTACTTTTAGTAACATAAAATCATAATTTTTATTATTTATTAATTTTAATATTTTTTTGTAAAAATTGGCAGTTAATAAGAATAAAATACGAATTTTTACCAAGTTGACAGCTTGATTTTTTTACAAATATTTTGTTATATTTTTTGTATATAAATATATTTTTGTATATACGAAAGGAAAAAAATGGGAATTTTAAAAGGAACTTTACCGGCTTTACTTACTCCATATAAAGATGATGGAAGTATCAATGAAAAAGAATTTATTCGCTATTGTGAATTTGGTATTTCTAAAGGCTTGAACGGATTGTTTTGTAATGGAAGTGCAGGGGATTCTCAAGCTTTGAGCGTGGAAGAGCAAGTTAAGTTAATGAAACTCACCAAAAAAGCTACAAAAAATAATATACCTATCATCACGGGTATTACCTCGACAATTTATGAAAACACTTTTATTTTGGCGCAAAAAGCTTATGAATTAGGTCTTGATGCCTTATTACTTGCTATGCCTTATTATTATAAATTGAGTGAAGATGCACTTTTTGAATATGTAAAATATTTAGCTTCTGAAGTGAAACTTCCCTTATATGTTTATAATATACCTCTTTTTGCACCAGCACTAAGCTTAAAATTTATAGAAAAGGTTTCAAAGCTTGATAATGTTGTGGGTATAAAAGATAGTAGCGGAGATGCTTTGCTTTTAAATCATATTTTAGATGTAGTACCTAGTAATTTTGATGTTTTTGTAGGAAGAGAAGAAATTTATGTGGGTGCATTATTAGCAGGTGCAAAAGGTTCTATGACTAGCATAGGTGGAGTTTTTCCAGAACTTATGAGCGAAATTTACAAATCAATCAATGAAAAAAATATAGGCAGAGCTTTGCTAATACAAAAAAGTTTATTAAAGGCCATAAGATTTGGTATGAGCATAGCTTTTCCTATGGGTTTTGCTTTGCTTTTAAAGGCCAGAGGATTTGAATTTGTAAATGCTAGTATTCATCCTTTATCACCTGCTACAAAAGAAGAATTAAACACTCGCTTTGATGAAGCAAAAGAGCTTATTAAAACTATAGAAAAAGAAACAGGTATAAAACTATGAAAGGATATATTATAGTCAATGAAAAAGACAATGTTGCCACAGCTTTGCGTGACTTTAAAAAAGGCGAAAAAGTGGCAAATATTGAGCTTTTAAATGATATTGCAAGCGGACATAAATTTGCACTAAAGGATATAAAAAAAGATGAAATTATTATCAAATACGCAGAAGCTATAGCTAGTGCAAGTTGCGATATTAGTACAGGGGAATGGGTGCATATCCATAATACTGCGGGAATTAGAGGTCGTGGAGATAAGGAATGAAAATGAAAAAGATAATGGGTTATAGAAGGGAAGATGGAAAATTTGGCTTAAGAAATAAAGTCATTATCATACCAAGTGTACATTGTGCTAATAAAGTGTGTGAAAATATAGCTAGAAAATGTAATGGAGCAGTTTATATCAACCATCAGCATGGTTGCTCCCAGCTTGAATTTGATGCTTTACAAACTAGAGATGTTTTAATAGGTCATGGGAGCAATGCCAATGTTTTTGGTGTTTTAATTATAGGGCTTGGTTGTGAGGTAATACAAGCCAAAGCAGTAGCAGAAAAAATCAAAGAAGCAACGCCTTATAAAAAGGTTGAATATTTAGTGATACAAGAATGTGGTGGTAGTAAAAATACCATTGAAAATGGTATCAAAATAGTCAATGAAATGCTTGAAAGTGCTGCAAAATTACAAAAAAGTGAAGGAGATTTCAGTGATTTGATTTTAGGCACAGAATGCGGTGGAAGTGATAGCTATAGCGGACTTAGTGCTAATCCTGCTTTAGGAAGTTTGAGTGATTTTGTAATCGATGAGGGTGGTGCGGTAATTTTAGCAGAAACTACAGAACTTATAGGTTGTGAAGCCATACTAGCTAAGAGAGCAAAAAACGATGAAATAGCTAAAAAGGCATATGATAAGATTTTAGCTTATGAGAATTTAGTCAAATCTTTTCATGCTGATATTCGAGGAGCAAATCCTAGCCCAGGAAATATGGCAGGCGGGCTTAGTACTATAGAGGAAAAATCTTTAGGCTGTGTTTATAAGGCAGGAACTAGAACCTTAATGGATGTGATTGATTATGCTAAGCCTGTAGTTTCTAAAGGTTTAACTTTTATGAATACACCAGGCAATGATATAGAACAACTTAGTGCTATGGTTGCAGGTGGAGCAAATATTTGTGTTTTTACTACAGGTCGTGGCACTCCAACGGGTTCTGCTATCGTGCCTACTATCAAAATGAGTTCTAATACTTTTTGTTATGAAAATATGAATGATGCTATTGATATTAACGCAGGAAGCATTATAGATGGGGTAAAAACAAAAGAAGAAGTGCGTGATGAGCTTATAGATCTAATCGTTCGAATTTCTAAAGGAGAATTGGTAAAAGCGGAGCTTAACGAACAAAACGACTTTTCGGTTTGGAGACTTGCTACAACTTGTTAAAGGGTAAAGTAATGAAACATGTAAATTCAATAAAGTTAGAATTAGTATGTAAAAAAATATCTTGGCGTATTTTGCCTTTGATTGTTTTAATGTTTTGTCTTTCCATGCTTGATAGAACAAATATTAGTTTTGTTAAATCTCATATAGAAATTGATGCAGGCATCGGTGAGGCTGCTTATGCTTTGGGTGCTGGAATATTTTTTATAGGTTATGCCATTTTTGAAGTGCCTTCAAATTTATTTTTGCATAAATTAGGAGCAAAAATTTGGTTGAGCCGTATAATGATCACTTGGGGTCTTGTAACTATGGCAATGATTTTTATACAAGGAGAAATAAGTTTTTATGTATTAAGATTTTTATTGGGTTTAACTGAAGCAGGTTTTAGTCCAGGCATTATTTTATACCTTAGTTATTTTTTCCCAGCTATATATCGATCTAAGGCTTATGGAATTTATCAAATGGGAGTTCCAATTGCTTTTGTTTTTGGTTCTTTAATTAGCGGTTTTATACTTGATTATACACCAAATATATATTTTAAAAATTGGCAATGGATGTTTTTAATAGAAGGAGGTATTACCGTTTTAGTAGGTATTTTTTGTTTATTTTATCTTGATTCACATCCAAAAGATGCAAAATGGTTAGATATAAAAGAAAAAGATATTTTGCTAAAACATATTGAAATTTCCAATACTAAAGCTAAGGATTATTCTATAAAAGATATTTTTAAAAGTATTTTGGTGTGGAAATTTGTATTTGTTTATTTTTGTATTCAATTAAGTGTTTATGGAGTGCTTTTTTATTTACCAGGTAAAATTGCCCAAATATTGCAAATAAATGTAGGTTTTGAAGTTGGACTTTTAAATGCCATACCTTGGATTTTTGTTTTTATCGCCTTGCCAATATTTACCTCATTGGCTGATAAAAAACATTCTTGGAATTTACATGCGATTTTATTTTTACTGCTAGCAAGTTTGAGCATGATAGCTTCAACTTTTGTTACAAATTTGGCGGCATTTTTATTTTTTATTAGCTTGGCTGCTATAGGTTTTATAGTCATTCAGCCTATATTTTGGAATTTGCCAACTCAAGTTTTAAAAGGAAAAGGAGCCGCGGCTGCTATTGCTCTTATAGGATCCTTGGGAAATTTAGGAGGTTTTGTAGCTCCTACTTTAAAAACATATATAGAAAATCATTTTGGAGTTGAGTTTGGACTTATAGTGTTAGCATTGATAGCAATTTTAGGTGTATTGGTATTAATACATTTAAAAATAACTTTAAATTTAGATAAAGGAGAATAAATGGATTTAAAAATTAAAAATAAGGTTTGTATTATTACAGGAGGGGCTAAAGGTATTGGGTATGGTATTGCTAAATTATGGGCAAGCGAAGGCGGAATTCCTGTAATTTTTTCAAGATCTATACCTAAAGAGCACGATAAAGAATTAAAAAAATTATCCAGTGAGTATGAATTTTATGAAATTGATTTAAAAAATTATGAGCAAATTGAAAAGCTTGTAAAAAAAGTTGCTATCAAACATGGTGGAATCTATGCTCTTGTAAATAATGCAGGTGCAAATGATAATTTACATATTGAAAATACAAGTACTCAAGATTTGATAAAATCTTATGAAAATAATCTTTTTCATTATTATACTATGACAAAAGAATGTTTGCCTTACATTAAAAAAGAACAAGGCAGTATTTTAAATATAGTGAGTAAAACAGGCATCACAGGACAAGGAAGAACTTCAGCTTATGCTTCGGCCAAAGCGGCTCAAATGGGTTTTACTAGAGAATGGGCTTGTGCTTTTGCTAAGGATAATGTTAGGGTAAATGCTATAGCTCCTGCTGAAGTTATGACTCCTCTTTATGAAAAATGGCTGCAAAATTTTCCTAATCCTAAAGAGCAATATGAAAAAATCGCAAAAGCTATACCTTTAGGCCATCGTTTTACTACCATAGAGGAAATTGCAAATACAGCGGTTTTTACACTTAGTCCCCTTGCTTCACATACTACAGGGCAAATTTTAATGCCAGATGGAGGTTATGTGCATTTAGATAGAGCATTAAATTGGGATGAAAACTAAGGAGTAAAAAATGACTGATTCTAAAAATATAAAAATAGCTATTGTTTTGGTAACTTCTCTTTTCTTTTTATGGGGAGTAAGCTATGGACTTATTGATGTGATGAATAAAAATTTTCAAAATCATCTTCATATTAGCCAGCATGAAAGTGGCTTTTTACAGTTTGCTTATTTTGGTGCTTATTTTATCATAGCCTTACCCGCAGGTTATATAGCCAATAGATTTTCTTATAAAATGGGAATCATTTTTGGCTTAGCTCTTTATGCTATAGGAGCTTTGCTTATTATACCTGCTACAAATTTGGCTTCTTTTCATTTGTTTTTGTTTGCGTTTTTTATTTTAGCTTGTGGTATTGGTTCTTTAGAAACTAGTGCAAATCCCTACATGACAAAGCTTGGTGATGAAAAAAATGCGAGTTTTAGAATCAATGCTGCGCAAAGTTTTAATGGTTTGGGGCAATTTGTAGGACCTATTATAGGCGGAGCTTTATTTTTATCTATTACTAAACAAGAAGAGGGTGCGAGTAAAGAGCAAATCGAGGCTGCATTGGTAGCTAATATGGGAAATGTCCAGCTTGTTTATATAGGAATTGCTGTCATTGTTATTTTGATTTTAATTGCTTTTGTTGCAAATAAGCTTCCAGAAGGAAGTGCGGTAAGTGATGATTATAAGCAAAAAGATGATTCTAAGCCCATATATGTTTTTAAACACAGACATTTTAACTTAGGGCTTTTAGCGCAGTTTTTGTATATAGCCAATCAAGTTGCAGCAGGAGCTTTTTTTATCAATTATGTTGTGGAACATAATGAAGGTTTAAAAGATGCGCAAGGTGCTTATTATTTTTCTATAGCTTTGGTTGCATTTATGTTAGGACGCATTGTTTCTACTCCTTTGATGAAGATAATCAAAGGTGAAAAAATTTTAGGATTTTATTCTCTAATCAATGTGCTTATATGTCTTAGTTTATATTTTGCTAGCGGGTTTTTTAGCATAGTGCTTTTAATAGCTTTATTTTTCTTTATGTCTATTTCTTTTCCTACTATTTTTGCGGTAGCAACAAAAAATTTACCTTTAAATCAAGTAAAACTAGGCGGATCTTTGCTTGTGATGAGTATAGTAGGTGGTGCGATTATGCCTATAATTATAGGCTTTATTAATGATCATTATGGTACAGGCACTGGGTATTTAGCAATGGCACCTTTGTTTTTATATGTGGCTTGGTATGGCTTTATAGGTTCAAAAGTGAGAAAAAATGCAAAAGATTTTTGATGCTCATCTGCACCTTTGGGATTTGGGAAAAATACCTATTTCATGGATAAAAGACGATGAAAAATTAGAGCAAAATTATGATTTTTTTAGGATGAAACAAGAATATAAAGAATTTGAATTTATAGGTGCTATGTATGTTGAGGTTAATAGTGATGATTTAGAAAAGGAAGCTTTGTTTGCTTTGGAGCAAAAAAAGCTTCATAATCTTTTGTTTTGTTTAGCGGATTTTAAGCATAAAGAAGAGCTTAGTTCTTTTAGAGAAGTAATGCATGTAAGCAAAAAAGGAGCTAAAAGATTGTTTGAAGTAGATTTTGAAGAAAAAATAGAAATTTTAAAAACTTTTAATATACCTTTTGAAGCTTGTATGAAAAATGAAGAACTCAGTTTTTTGGAAAATTTTTTAAATAAAAATTCAAATTTAAAAGTAGTTTTAAATCATCTAGGAAGTCCAAAAATAAATCGTTTAAATGAATACAAAAAAGATTTAAATCTTTTGAAAAAATTTCCAAATTTATATATCAAGCTTTCTACTCCTGATGATTTTTCACAAGAAACTCCTAAGGAATTTATTTTTGAACTTTTTGCTTTTTTAAAAGAAAATTTTAGCGAGGATAAGTTTATATTTGGCAGTAATTATCCAGTGTCTAATTTGTTTCCAAAGCAATGGATTGAGTTGATTATGCAAAGTAAGGTTTTTAAAGATTTGGACTTGATATTTTATAAAAATGCTTTATCAATTTATAAAGGAGAATGAATGCAAAGATACGGTCAAATCATAAAGATAAAAAAAGAGAAGATACAAAAATATAAAAATCTTCATGCAAAGCCTTATGAAGGGGTTTGTGAGATGATTAAGGAATGCAATATACAAAATTATTCCATTTATTTGTTTGGAGAATATTTATTTGCATATTTTGAATATGTGGGTGCTGATTTTGAAGCAGATATGGCTAAGATGGCAAGAGATGAAAACACGCAAAAATGGTGGAAAGTAACAGATCCTTGCCAAATATCTTTAGGTTATGCAGGACAAAAGTGGCTAAATATGGAAGAAGTGTTTCACTTAGACTAAAAAAGGAGAAAAAATGACAACTTATTTAAATTATATTGATGGAGAATTTATCCCACATAATGGGGATTTTATCGAAGTTTTAAATCCAGCTACTAAAGAAGTAATTTCAAAAGTAGCGAGTGCTTCTTTAGAAGATGCCAAAAGAGCGATTGAAGCAGCCAAAAAAGCACAAAAATCTTGGGAGACTAAGCCAGCAATTGAGAGAGCAAATCATTTAAGAGAAATAGTTAGTTTAATACGCAAAAATGCTAATTTCTTAACAGAAATTTTAATGCAAGAGCAAGGAAAAACTAGAGCTTTAGCCAGCGTGGAGGTTAATTTTACAGCAGATTATATGGATTATACGGCCGAATGGGCTAGAAGATATGAAGGTGAAATCATACAAAGCGATAGAGCTAATGAGCATATATATTTATATAAAAGTGCTATTGGGGTAATTGGTGGAATTTTACCTTGGAATTTTCCATTTTTCTTAATCGCAAGGAAGATGGCACCTGCTTTACTAACAGGAAATACCATAGTGATAAAGCCAAGTAGTGAAACTCCAAACAATGCTTTTGAATTTGCAAAACTTGTTTCGCAAAGTTCTTTACCAAAAGGTGTGTTTAATTTGGTTGCAGGTAAAGGTAGTGTAGTAGGATATGAATTATCAAGCAATGAAAATATAGGCATGGTAAGTCTTACAGGAAGTGTTGAAGCAGGGGCTAGAGTAATGGAAGCTGCAGCTAAAAATATCATAAAGGTTTCTTTAGAACTTGGCGGAAAAGCTCCTGCTATAGTGTGTAAAGATGCGGATATTGATTTGGCAGTAGAAGCGATTAAGGCAAGTCGAATTTGCAATAATGGACAGGTTTGTAATTGTGCCGAAAGAGCTTATGTGCATACAAGCATTTATGATGAATTTGTAGATAAATTTGTAAAAGCCATGAGTAAGGTAAGTGTTGGAAATACCTTAAAAGGTGATTTTGATATGGGACCATTGGTCAATCAAGCAGGGGTTGATAATGCTTTAGCAATGCTTCAAAGAGCCACGGATAAAGGAGCAGTTGTAGAATGTGGTGGAAAAATCACCGATACAAGTGGATATTATTTTCCTGCAAGCGTTCTTACTAATGTTAAACACGAAGATGAGATCATGCAAAAAGAAATTTTTGCTCCGATTTTACCTATTGCTAAATTTGATACACTTGATGAAGCTATTGATATGGCAAATGATTGTGAATATGGTCTTACAAGTTCTATTTATACACAAAATTTAGATATAGCAATGAGAGCTAGCAGAGAAATTAAATTTGGTGAAACTTATATTAATCGTGAAAATTTTGAGGCTATGCAAGGTTTTCATGCAGGCTTTAGAAAAAGTGGCATAGGCGGAGCTGATGGAAAACATGGTCTTGAAGAATATTTAGCTACCCATGTGGTATATTTGCAGTATAATACTAATAAACAATGATTTTTATCCTATCTAAATTTTTAGATAGGAGTTATTATAATCTTGGAATCAAGTATGATGCTTTATAACTATGGATTAAACACTTTTTTAGTAATTTCTTAAAATCAATTTTGGAATTTTTCATTTTATCTAAAATGAGTAAGATTATTTTTATAAGTAAAACAATAATTAAAAATTAGTTTATGTTTTATAAATATTAATGTAAATTATGTAGGTTTATTTTATAAAAATTTTTAAAAGCATTTAAATTATTTCTAGTTTATATTTTTGTAAGTAAATTTTAGATATCATCCAAAGTTTATTACATTTTTAAAGAAAGGAATTATTGTGCCTACCATAAATCAATTGGTTAGAAAAGAGCGCAAAAAAGTTTTAGAAAAATCTAAATCTCCAGCGCTTAAAAATTGTCCACAAAGAAGGGGAGTTTGCACTAGGGTTTATACTACAACACCTAAAAAACCAAACTCAGCGTTAAGAAAAGTTGCCAAAGTAAGACTTACTAGTGGCTTTGAAGTGATCAGCTATATCGGCGGTGAAGGTCATAACTTGCAAGAACACAGCATTGTTTTAGTGCGTGGTGGTAGGGTAAAAGACTTACCAGGGGTTAAATATCACATCGTTCGTGGTGCTCTTGATACAGCAGGTGTTGCAAAAAGAACAGTTTCTCGTTCTAAATATGGTGCTAAACGTCCTAAAGCAGGCGCTGCAAAATAATCATTCATACAGACAAATCCGTTAGATTTGATTTTGTTTGAGTAAAATTTAAAATTTGAAGGAAAAATAATGAGAAGAAGAAAAGCTCCGGTAAGAGAAGTCTTGCCTGATCCGATTTATGGTAATAAAGTAATCACAAAATTTATTAATTCTTTAATGTATGATGGTAAAAAAAGCACAGCTACAACAATTATGTATGGTGCTTTGGAAGCTATTGATAAAAAAGGTGGCGAGAAAAAAGGTATTGATATTTTTAATGATGCGATTGAAAATATTAAGCCTTTATTAGAAGTAAAATCTCGTCGTGTAGGTGGTGCAACTTATCAAGTTCCAGTTGAAGTTCGTCCTGCTAGACAACAAGCTTTGGCGATTCGTTGGATTATTTCTTTTGCAAGAAAAAGAAGCGAAAGAACTATGATTGATAAACTTGCAGCTGAGCTTTTAGATGCAGCAAATAGCAAAGGTGCTTCATTTAAGAAGAAAGAAGATACTTATAAAATGGCTGAAGCAAATAAAGCATTTGCTCACTATCGTTGGTAAGAAGGAGTGTGTATGTCAAGAAGTACTCCTTTAAAAAAAGTTAGAAATATCGGTATTGCTGCTCACATTGATGCGGGTAAAACGACTACATCTGAAAGAATTCTTTTCTTTACAGGTATGAGTCATAAAATCGGTGAAGTTCATGATGGTGCTGCAACTATGGACTGGATGGAACAAGAGAAAGAGCGCGGGATTACTATCACTTCTGCGGCTACAACTTGTTTTTGGAAAGATCATCAAATCAATCTTATTGACACTCCAGGCCACGTGGATTTTACAATTGAAGTTGAAAGATCTATGCGTGTTCTTGATGGTGCTGTTGCGGTATTTTGTTCAGTGGGTGGGGTGCAGCCTCAAAGTGAAACAGTTTGGAGACAAGCAAATAAATATGGTGTTCCAAGAATAGTATTTGTAAACAAAATGGATAGAATCGGTGCAAATTTCTACAATGTAGAAGATCAAATTCGCAACCGTTTAAAAGCTAATCCAGTTCCACTTCAAATTCCAATCGGTGCTGAGGATAATTTTAAAGGCGTAATCGATCTTGTAACTATGAAAGCTTTAGTTTGGGAAGATGATACTAAGCCAACGGATTATGTAGAAAAAGAAATTCCAGCTGAACTTAAAGAAAAGGCAGAAGAATATCGCACAAAAATGATAGAAGCAGTTTCTGAAACTTCAGATGAGTTGATGGAAAAATATTTAGGCGGAGAAGAATTAAGCCTTGAAGAGATTAAAACAGGGATTAAAGCAGGATGTTTAAGTCTTTCTATCGTTCCTATGCTTTGCGGTACAGCGTTTAAAAATAAAGGGGTTCAACCTTTACTTGATGCTGTTGTGGCTTATTTACCAGCTCCTGATGAAGTGGCAAATATCAAGGGTGAATATGAAGATGGCACAGAAGTTTCTGTAAAATCAACTGATGATGGCGAGTTTGCAGGACTTGCATTTAAAATTATGACAGATCCATTTGTAGGACAACTTACTTTCGTGCGTGTTTATCGCGGTTGTTTAGAAAGTGGTTCTTATGCTTATAACTCAACTAAAGATAAAAAAGAAAGAATTGGTCGTTTGTTAAAAATGCACTCTAACAAAAGAGAAGAGATTAAAGTGCTTTACGCAGGCGAAATTGGTGCTGTTGTAGGACTTAAAGATACTTTAACAGGGGATACTCTTGTAAGTGAAAAAGATAAGGTAATCCTTGAAAGAATGGATTTTCCAGATCCAGTTATTTCTGTTGCAGTTGAGCCAAAAACTAAAGCAGATCAAGAAAAAATGTCTATTGCTTTAAATAAATTAGCACAAGAAGATCCAAGTTTTAGAGTTTCTACAGATGAAGAAAGTGGCCAAACTATCATTTCAGGTATGGGTGAGTTACACCTTGAAATTATCGTTGATAGAATGCTTCGTGAATTTAAAGTTGAAGCTGAAGTAGGTCAACCACAAGTTGCTTATCGCGAAACTATTAGAAAAACTGTTGAACAAGAATACAAATACGCTAAACAATCAGGTGGTCGTGGTCAGTATGGACATGTATTCTTACGCCTTGAACCACTTGAGCCAGGTAGTGGATATGAATTTGTTAATGATATCAAAGGTGGAGTAATTCCAAAAGAATACATTCCTGCGGTTGATAAAGGTGTTCAAGAAGCATTACAAAATGGTGTTTTAGCAGGTTATCCTGTGGAAGATGTTAAAGTAACTGTTTATGATGGAAGTTATCACGAGGTGGATTCATCTGAGATGGCGTTTAAACTTGCTGCTTCTATGGGCTTTAAAGAAGGTGCTAGAAAAGCAGGTGCTGTGATCTTAGAGCCTATGATGAAAGTTGAAGTAGAAACTCCTGAAGATTACATGGGTGATGTTATTGGAGATCTTAACAAACGCCGTGGTCAAGTAAATAGCATGGATGAGCGTGGTGGAAATAAAATCATCACAGCATTTTGTCCTTTGGCTGAAATGTTTGGTTATTCTACTGATCTTAGAAGTCAAACTCAAGGTCGTGCGACTTATTCTATGGAATTTGATCACTATGATGAAGTTCCTAAAAATGTTGCGGATGAAATCATCAAAAAAAGAAACGGTTAAATTTTTAGCGGGATTTTTCCCGCTTTCTGTCCTCGTAGCTCAGCAGGATAGAGCGCAAAATTCCTAATTTTGAGGCCGTGAGTTCGAATCTCGCCGTGGACACCATTTTATGGGGTGTTATTATGATAAAAATTGCTTTTTTTATAACTTTTGTAATTTCTTTTTTGGCAGCACAAAGCCCAGTAAATTTTAAAGAAGATAATAATATAACAAAAGAACGAAATATATTTAAAGAACAATCTCCAAAACGCATTAAAATTCCAACGCATTAAAATATATGTCAGATCTGATTACGCTAGCACAATTATCACAAGGGTATCGTTACAATAGTGATTCTTTAATTTTAGCTGATTTTATTTTAAAACAAGGAATTAAAGGCGCTGTTTTTGATGTAGGTGCGGGCTGTGGTATCATAGGTATTTTACTTAAAAAAAATATTGCAAATTTAAGTTTATCTTTGATTGATATTCAAAAAGAAAATATAAAATTGATTGAAAAAAATTTAAAATCCAACAAAATACAAGGCGATATTTTTCATGATGATTTTAATCAATTTCAAATCATAAAAAAATTTGACTTCATAGTCTGCAATCCTCCATTTTATAGACAAGGAGCTTACAAGAGTGAAGATCAGCATAAAGCTATAAGTAAATTTCAGGAATTTTTACCCTTGCATAGCTTTTTAGCTAAAACAAATTCTATGCTTAAGCCAAATGGTGCTTTGTATTTTTGCTATGAAGCTTTAGCTTTAGATGAAATTTGTTTTATTTTAAAAGATATGAAAATGAAAATAACAAAGCTTTGCTTTGTACATACACATCAAAACAAAAAAGCAAGACTTGTTTTGATACAGGTAAAAAAAGGTTCAAAATCGCCTTGTGAGATTTTACCTCCTTTTTTTGTATATGAAAATGAAATTTTAAGCAAACAAATGCAAGAAATTCACTTAAGATTTAGGTTAAAAAGTTATGATATTTGATAAAAATTTTTCTTATGCTTTTGATGAAAATGCTTGTGAGAAATGCGGTGGAAAGTGTTGCACTGGAGAAAGTGGCAATATTTTTGCGAGCAAGGAAGAATTAGAAGCATTAAGAAAGCATTTAAATTTAGAAAGCAAAGAATTTGCTGAAAAATACTTGAGAAAAGTGGGCTTTAAAATGAGTTTTAAGGAAGTCGAATGTGAAGATGGTTTTGCTTGCATTTTTTTTGATACTCAAAAAAGAAATTGTAGTATCTACGATTTTCGTCCAAAACAATGCAGAACTTTTCCATTTTGGGAATATTTTAAAACACATCAAAAGGAATTAGAAAAAGAATGTATAGGTATTTGTTATTTGTCTTAGCAGCCTTTTTTTTGGCAGCTTGTGGAAGTTCAAAAATCAATGTTGTTTATCCTGATTATACAAAATATAAAAGCAATGATTTTGATTTAAGGGTTATGAAGGCTTATAATTATGAGTATTATAAACAATACAAAGAAGCCAGAGATGAATTTTTAAGTCTTTATCAAGATTATAATAATACTAATTTTTTAGAAAATGCATTTTTACTTACTTTAGCAAACAATCTTGACAAGCAAGCAGAGTTAGATAATCTAGCAAAGCCTTATTTAAATCAAAATGACAATCTTAAGCGACTTAGTGCTCTTTATGCTTTAAATTCAAATGATATCAACAATGCTCAAAAACTTATGAAAGAGCTTTTAACAAAAAAGGATAGTGATCCTAGAAATTTAGAGCTTTATGGTGATATTTTGGTTAAAAAAAATGATTTAAAAAATGCTACAAAATACTATAGATCTGCTTATAATCAAGTGCAAAATGAAGAAATTTTATTTAAACTCATAGGAATTTATGCGATTTTGAATGATACTTTAAATATTAAAAATGTTTTAGAATTTTCAAGAAAAACCAATGGTTGCACTCTCAAAACTTGCGTCTTGCTTGCTAAAATTTATTTTGATGAAAAAAATATCGAAGCTTTAAAAAGTATATATAAAGAGCTTTATCAACTTACCAAAAATAAAAGTTTTGTATTGGCTTTAGTTGAGCTTTTAAATTCTCAAGGCAAAACAGAAGAAGCTTTAAAAATTTCTTTGCAGTATGATTTAGATGATGACATTAAACTCGCTTTGTATCAGAATTTAAAACGCTTTGATGATGCTAAAAAAATGAGTTTAGCTCTTTATCATAAAACAAAAAATAAAGAATATCTTCTACGAGCGGCAGTTTTTGAATTTGAAGCTGCAAATGAAGCTAAAAAAATCACTCCAAAAGTAATTGATTCTGTAAAAGAAAAATTCGAACAGGCTATCGATAAAGATAGCAATGCTTTGTATTTAAACTACTATGGATATTTGCTTATAGATTATGATTTAGATGTTAAAAAAGGTATAGAGCTTGTGAAACTTGCCTTAGAAAAAGATCCACAGAATTTGTATTATTTAGATTCTTTAGCTTGGGGGTATTATAAACTAGGCGATTGTAAGCAAGCATGGGAAATTTTAAAACAAACATTAGATGATAAAGAATTTGCAAATTCTGATGAGAGCAAAGCTCATATAAAAGCGATAAAGGCGTGTATAAAACCATGATATTGGATAAAATTTTTGAAAAAACAAAAGAAGATTTAAAAGAACGCAAACTAAAACTTCCTTATGATATGTTAGGGCGTTCTTTAGCTTCAAATCCTTTCTTTCCAAAAGATGTGATTAAGGCTTTAAAAAGAGTAGAAAAAGAAGTTAAAATCATAGCAGAAGTAAAAAAAGCAAGCCCTAGCAAGGGAGTCATTAGAGAAGACTTTGATCCTTTGAGTATCGCTTTAAATTATGAGAAGAACAAAGCTGCGGCGATTTCTGTTTTAACTGAGCCGCATTTTTTTAAAGGTTCTTTAGAATACTTAAGTCTTATACGCCGTTATACGCAAATTCCTTTACTTAGAAAAGATTTTATCTTTGATGAGTATCAAATTTTAGAAGCTTTGGTTTATGGGGCGGATTTTGTATTATTAATCGCTAAAATGCTAAGCATGAAAGAGCTTAAAAAACTGCTTGAGTTTGCAAGACATTTAGGTCTTGAGGCTTTGGTTGAAATTCATGATAAAGAGGATTTGAGTAAGGCTATTTTTGCTGGAGCGGATATCATTGGTATCAATCATCGTAATTTAGAGGATTTTACTATGGATATGAGTTTGTGCGAAAAACTTATCCCACAAATCCCAAATTCAAAAATCATCATCGCAGAAAGTGGTTTAGAAAATAAAGAATTTTTAGAGCATTTGCAAAATTTAGGCGTTGATGCTTTTTTAATCGGCGAATATTTTATGCGCGAAAAAGATGAAGGAAAGGCTTTAAAAGCTTTGCTTTAAGGAGGGAAAATGCAGTATTTGTATGCACCATGGCGGAGTGAGTATTTTGAAAAAGAAAAAAGCATTTGTCCATTTTGTGATTGTGCTAATAAGATCAAAAGCGATGAAGAATTAGGCGTGATTTTTAGAGCAAAGCATTGTTTTGGAGTGATGAACCGCTATCCTTATTCTGCAGGGCATTTTATGGTGATTCCTTATATACATGAAGAGCATATAGAAAATTTAAGTGATGAAATTTGGCAAGAAATGAGTTATTTTGTGCGTTTGGGGGTAAAAATTTTAAAAGAGCAAATTCATGCAAATGGAGTGAATATCGGTATGAATTTAAGCAAGGATGCAGGAGCTGGCATAGCTTTTCATTGTCATTATCATCTAGTGCCACGCTGGTCAGGAGATACAAATTTTATCACAACCATAGGAGAAACTAGGGTTTGTGGCACTAATATAGAGCAAGTTTATCAAAAACTTGTTTTGGCTTTTAAAAATGCTCAGTGAAGTTGAATTTGTAGAGTTTCAAAAAGAAAATTTCTCTTTTTTAATCGATGCAAGAAGCCCTAGAGAATTTTTGCATTCTCACTTGATAGGAGCTTTAAATTTTTATGCACTCAATGATGAAGAATATCAAGAAATAGGAACAATTTATAAGAAAAATCAAGCTTTAGCTAAGGCTATGGGTGCGAGTTATATTTGTCAAAATACCGCTAAGCATATATTAGAAATCACTCAAAATTTTCGCATAGGAGAAAAGGTGGGGATTTATTGTTCTCGTGGGGGTTTGCGTTCAAAGTCTATCGCAGTGATTTTAAGTGAGCTTGGCTTTAGGGTGGTGCGTTTAAAAGGTGGGTTTAAAGCTTATAGAACTTTTGTAACGCATTATTTCGAAAATGAAATAAATTTTGATTTTTTTGCTCTTTGTGGTAATACAGGTTGTGGAAAAACAGAGCTTTTAGAACAACTCCCACAAGCTATAAATTTAGAAAAAATGGCAAATCATTTAGGCTCGTCTTTTGGTGATATTTTAGGAAAACAACCTACGCAAAAAGCTTTTGAAGCAGAACTTTTTCACAATATTCAAAATTTAGAAAATTTTGCTTTCATAGAAAGCGAAAGTCGCAAAATAGGGGATATTATCTTACCTTTGAAATTTTATGAAAAAATGCAAAAGGCTTTTAAAATTTATTGTTTTTGTTCTTTGGAAAATCGCGTTAGAAGAATACAAAAAATTTATCAAGAAAAAATGACTCCTTTGAAATTTCAACAATGTGTGCAAAAAATCAGTCCTTATATCAGCTTAAATTTACGCCAAGATTTGCTTCAAAGTTATGAGAGAAAAGAATGGCAAAAGCTTATTGTTATGCTTTTGGAGTATTATGATAAAACTTATAAAAAACCAGATAAGATTGATCTTGAGTTAAATACTGATGATATTTTAAAAGCTAAAGAAGAGCTTTTAGATCATTTTAAAGCGCAATTACTTTTTTAATATCAGATAATTTTATTAAATAATCAAATTTTTTCTTCATCATCTTGTAATAATCCTTTTTATCTTTGTTGTTTTTTAACTTGGCTCAAATTTTTATTTTAATGCTAGTAATTTTGAATTATAGAGAAGTAAAATATTTTTTAAAATACCTATTTATAGTAATTTAAGATAAAAAAATAAATTTTGATAAAAAAAATATATAAAATATTTCTTAAATTTATATTTTTTTAAATCATTTTAAATATAATTATCTCGCAATTAAATTTTTGTAAGAAAGGACAGGTAAATGAATGCGATAAATTCAAGTTTTATTGTGTTGTGTACTTTGCTAGTTTTGCTTATGACTCCAGCTTTGGCAATGTTTTATTCAGGTATGGTAAGAAGTAAAAATACTCTTAATACTATAATGAATTGCTTTATTGTTTTTGGTGTTATTACTTTACAATGGGTAGTGCTTGGATTTAGTCTTTCTTTTGGTAAAGATGAAGGACTTGGGCTTGTAGGAAATTTCGAGAATTTCCTCTTAGAGGGTATTAGCGGATACAACGCTTCAGGCGTTCCAAATATTCTTTTTGTGATTTTTCAAATGATGTTTGCACTTATTGCATCTGCCATCATAACAGGCTCTTTGGTGGGAAGAATTAAACTGGGTGTTTTGGTGATATTTCTACTTTTTTGGAGTACTTTAGTTTATGATGTGTTAGCACATATGATTTGGAGCAGTGAGGGATTTTTGCTTAAAAGAGGAAGTCTTGATTTTGCTGGGGGCGGTGTTGTGCATATTAGCTCTGGGGTTGCTGGACTTGTAGGAGCTTTGATGGTAGGCGCTAGAAAAAGTGATGATGAGGATAAAAACGCGCATTCTATTCCTTATGCTTTCTTAGGTGCGATTTTGCTTTTTATAGGATGGTTAGGTTTTAATGCTGGAAGTGCTGGCGAAATGAATGATGTTGCTATCAATGCTTTTATAGTAAGTATTATATCAGCAGCTTGCGGCTTTTTATCTTGGGTGGTACTTGAGTGGCTCATCCATAAAAAACCGACTATTTTAGGTGGACTTAGTGGGCTTGTAGCAGGGCTTGTGGGAATTACTCCAGCTTGCGGTTATGTAGATATTTATGCTTCTCTTGTTATAGGGACTTTGTCTTCTGTGTTTTGTTATTTTGGTTTAAGTTTTATTAAATACAAACTCAAATGGGATGATTCTTTAGATGCCTTTTCTTTACATGGAATCGGAGGTATTTGGGGAGGAATTGCCACAGGGCTTTTTGCAAGTGCTAAAGTAAATCCTAATGTGATTGCCCAAAATGCACTTGGCGAGGGATTTTTTATCAGCGGAAGTTTGGAACTTTTAAAAGAGCAAATTTTTGCTATTGTGATTTGTGTGGTTTTGTCAGCTCTTATAAGCTTTGTTATTTTTAAGATTATCTCTTGTTTTACAGATTTAAGAGTAAAAGAAGAAGTAGAGCAAAAAGGCTTAGATGTGAGTTTGCACGGAGAAAAAGCTTATACTTTAGCTTAGTTGGCTAAATTTTTACTAAAAAGTCCTTGTAATCATAAACAAGGACTTCAAAATCATTCTTAATTAAAATCAGACAAATACTTTAAAATAAAGTGGATAAATTCATCACTATCATTTGGGCAAGTGATTAAATCATAATCGCACTTTGCTAAATGTTTATACTCCATACCTAGCTCAAAAATCGTTTCAGAACAATCAATGCAAAAAGAAATAGGGTAAATCAGAGCTTTATCGTTTAAATTTGCCAAAACATCGCTTGTATTTGGTTCAAGCCATTTTACAGGGCCTAGTTTAGACTGATAAGCTAAAATAAATTCATCAAAATGATCTTTTAGCTTTTCTTTTAAAATTTCTACATGATCATTTACATGCTTTTCATATAAATCACCTTTATCAATAATGCTTTGTGGTAAAGAATGCGCTGAAAAAATCAAAATTTTGGCATCAAATTTACTTTTTTTAGCCAAAATGTGCGAAACTATCATCTCGTTATAAAGCTCATTTTTGTAAAAAATATCTATAGTTTTTACTTTTGCTTGAATTTTTTGCTTTGAAATTTCATTTTGCAGAACTTCTAAAGATGAAGTTACTGTGGTGCAAGAATGGTGCGGATAAAGTGGAAAAAGAATGATTTCATCACTTGCATTTAAAGTGTATTTTTGCAAAATTTCTGTGGCAAAAGGAGGAACATAAAGATTTACAAAATCAAATTTAAATTCATCTTGTTTTAAATTAAGCTTGTCACACAGGCTTTGAGTAAGTTCGTTTAAAGGGGATTTTCCGCCCATTTTTTTATAGTTTTCTTGCATGGCTTTAACGCGAGCCTTTGTTATGATCCATGCTACAAATTTTCTTAAAAATCGATTTTTGATTCCTAAAATATAAGGATCATTAAACATATTTTTTAAAAAAACTTCACAATCTTGTAAATTCGTAGCTCCGCCCATATTTAAAAATAAAACTAATTTCACGCAAACCTTTCTAAAATTTCTTGAACTTTGTAAGCATCGCTCGTGCTGGCTAAATGATTGGGTTGATTATCGATAAGTTTTAACAAAGCTTCGTGTTCTGAAAAAAGTGGACTTTGTTGAGTAAGTTCTATAAAATTTCCATCTTTTAATAAAGAAAAGTCATTTAAATTGGCTTCATAAAAATGATTTTTAGTAATAAGATGAATTTTTCTTAGTTTTTGTGTGCTATTCCAACTTTGATGTATGCTAGCAATACATTTTTCAAGCTCACATAGAATAATGCTTTCACTTTCTCTTGTTTGATCTTGGGTGTATTTTTTAAGCAAATTGGTTTTTGTTATTTCTTGTTTGCTTAAAAAACAAAGCAAATCAAGATCATGCACAGCCAAATCTTGCAAAATCCCTACATCGCTGATTCTTTGTGGGTAGGGTGAAAATCTTTGTATGTTAATGCTGATAATTTCTTCATTTTCAAGCTCTTTTTTTAGGGCTAAAACCGCAGGATTAAATCTTTCGCAAAAACCTACACCTACTTTTATGCTGTATTCTTTAGCTAAATTTGAAATTTCGTCTATTTCTTTTAAATTTAGAGCTAAAGGCTTTTCGATTAAAACGCATTTGCATTGTTTAAAAACTTTTTTTGCTATTGTTAAATGTGAATTTGTAGGTGTTGCTATGATGATAATATCATTATTTTGATTTAAAAATTTATCCAGATCATCATAAAAAATATCATCAAAAATATTTAGGTTTGGATTTTTGCAAAGATCAAAAAGTGCATTAAGTTTAAAATGAGAATTTTTACTAAGTTCATTTAAGTGGTTTTGCCCCATTTTTCCAAGGCCTATGATACCTATTTTCATGGAATCAATCTTTAAAAATACAAATAACTTGCTCTTGCTCTTCTTCACTTAAAAAAGGTGAAAAAGGCAAAGATAAGATGTGTTCGCTTGCGTATTCTGAATTTTTAAGTTCTAAATTTGAAAACTCACTAAAGCAAGGTTGTTTATGCAAAGGGGTTGGATAGTGTATAGCATAAGGTATATTAGCTTTTTCAAATTTTTGCAATACACTAGCTCTATCTTCAACTAAAACACTGTATTGTGCATAAGCGCTAAAAGCATTTGGATTAATTTGTGGAATTTGACAGTTTTTTAAATTTGCATTATAAATTTGTGCTAATTTTTGTCTTTTGTCTAATTCTTTTTCTAGGTATTTTAACTTAACATTTAAAATCGCTGCTTGTAAGGTGTCAAGGCGTCCATTTATACCTATAAATTCATGTTTATAACGCTGAGTTTGTCCGTGATTGAGTAAAATTCTTATTTTTTTAGCAATTTCATCATCATGGCAAAAAATAGCCCCGCCATCGCCATAAGCTCCCAAAGGCTTCGAAGGAAAAAAGCTTGTGCATGAAATTTTAGCTATAGAGCAGGATTTTTCTCCTTTGAAACTTGCGCCAAAACTTTGTGCACCATCTTCGATCAAAGTGATATTTTTATCTTTTAAAATTTCTTCTAAAGCCCTTAAATCACTCATTTGTCCAAACATACTCACTACTATAACAGCTTTAGTTTTTGGAGTTATTGCTTTTTGCACTGCTTCAAAATCAAGATTGTAATTTGATAAATTTATATCTACAAAAACAGGTTTTGCACCTACCAAGGCCACAACTTCAGCTGTTGCTATGAAAGTAAAACTAGGCACTATAACTTCATCATCTTTGCCAATATCTAAGGTTCTTAAGGCAAGATATAAAGCACTGGTTCCACTTGAACAACCTATAGCGTGTTTAACACCTAAAAAATGAGCTAAATTTTGCTCAAATTCGTTAAGCTTTGTACCGCCTATAAAAGAAGAGCTTGATAAAACGCTTTCAATTTCAGCATTGATTTCATCTTTGTATGCGAGATATTGGGCTTGAAGATTGATAAAATTCATAAAAAACCTTAGAGAAATAAAATTAAATAAAAATGTTTATTGTATTTTAGTTTTACTTAATTTAAAGTAATTTTGGTATGATATGTTTTTATAAAAATTTCTTTAGGAAAATTCATGGATATTAGAAAAGCTTATTTGGATTTTTTTGCATCAAAAGGACATGAGATAACCCCGTCAAGTCCTTTAGTTCCTGATGATGCAACTTTACTTTTTACTAATGCGGGTATGGTGCCTTTTAAAAGTATATTTACAGGAGAAATTCCACGCCCAAACCCTCCACGCAAAACAAGCTGTCAAACTTGTATAAGAGCGGGTGGAAAGCACAATGACTTAGATAATGTAGGATATACCGCACGCCATCATACTTTTTTTGAAATGCTTGGGAATTTTAGTTTTGGGGATTATTTTAAAGAACAAGCCATAGCTTATGCTTGGGAATTTGTAACTGAAGTTTTAAAACTACCTAAAGATAGACTTTATGTAACCGTGCATGAAAACGATGATGAAGCTTTTAATCTATGGCAAAAACACATTCAAAAAGAAAGAATTTACAAATTTGGCGATAAAGATAACTTCTGGCAAATGGGCGATACTGGTCCTTGTGGTCCTTGTAGTGAGATTTTTTATGACCAAGGACAAGAGCATTTTAACTCAAGCGAAGATTATATGGGCGGAGATGGAGATAGATTTTTAGAAATCTGGAATCTTGTTTTCATGCAATACGAAAGAAGTGCTGATGGAGTGCTTAGCCCACTGCCAAAGCCAAGCATTGATACAGGAATGGGGCTTGAAAGGGTAACAGCGATTAAAGAAGGTAAATTTAGCAATTTTGATAGCTCGCTTTTTATGCCAATCATCAATGAAATTTCAAAACTTTGTAATAAAACTTATGTTTATGAAAGCGGAGCAAGTTTTAGAGTCATAGCTGATCATATAAGATCAAGTGTATTTTTGCTTGCACAAGGGGTAAGTTTTGATAAAGAAGGTAGAGGTTATGTTTTGCGTCGTATTTTGCGTCGTGCTTTAAGACATGGATATTTGCTAGGTTTTAAACAAGCTTTTATGTATAAACTAGTTGATATTGTGTGCGATTTAATGGGCGGACATTATACCTATCTTAATGAGAAAAAAGACTTTATAAAAGAACAAATTCGCCTTGAAGAAGAAAGATTTTTAAGCACTATAGAAAATGGGATTGAAATTTTTAATGAAGAGCTTAAAAACACTAAAGAAATTTTTAGCGGAGAAGTAGCCTTTAAGCTTTATGATACTTATGGTTTTCCGCTTGATTTAACGGCTGATATGCTAAGAGAAAAAAATCTTAAAGTTGATGAAGAAAAATTTGAACTTTTCATGAATGAGCAAAAAGCACGCGCTAAGGCTTCTTGGAAAGGAAGTGGAGATAAAACTGCAAGCGGAGATTTTAAAAACTTACTTGAAAAATTTGGAGAAAATCATTTCGTAGGTTATGAAAAAGCAGAATGCGAAAGTAAAATTTTAGCCCTTTTAGATGAAGATTTTAAAGAAGTTTCCACCCTTAAAGATGCGGGTTGGGTGATGCTTGAAAACACACCTTTTTATGCAACAAGTGGGGGGCAAAGTGCTGATAGTGGATTTATAGCTAAGCGTGAAGTTTTAGATACGCAAAAGTTTTTTAATCTCAATCTTAGCTTTATAAAAGCAGGCGAAGAACTAAAAGTTAACGATATAGTTCATGCAAGAATCGATACAGAAAAAAGAGAGCAAATCGCACGCCACCACTCAGCCACTCATCTTTTACATCATGCTTTAAGAGAAATTTTAGGTTCTCATGTAAGCCAAGCAGGATCTTTGGTTGAAAGCAATAAACTAAGATTTGATTTTACTCATCATAAAGCTTTAAACAAAGAAGAGCTAGAAAGCATTGAAAAAAGAGTCAATAAAATGATTATAAACTCAAGCGAAGCTATCTTAGAAAATATGCCTTTAGAAGAAGCTAAAAAAAGCGGTGCTATAGCATTGTTTAATGAAAAATACCAAGGCAATGTGCGTGTTTTAACTCTAGGTGAAAGCAAAGAACTTTGCGGGGGAACTCATGTTAAAAATACTGCTCAAATAGGAAGTTTTTACATAGTTAAAGAAAGTGGTGTGAGTGCTGGAGTTAGACGTATTGAAGCTGTGGTTTCTAAAGCGGCTTTAGAATTTGTAAAAAATCAACTCGAAGAACTTTCTAAAGTAAAAGATGAACTTAAAAATAATGATATTTTAAGCGGGATTAAAAAGCTTAAAAATGAAATTTTAAGTTTAAAAAATGAGCTTAAAAATTCAAGTAAAACCGAGCTTGATTCTAAAAATATCCAAGGTGTTGAAATTTGCGTAAAACGTATAGATAATGGCGATATTAAAGCTATGATTGATGATTTTAAAAACAAATTTGCTAAAGCGGTGATTTTACTTATCCAAGTAAAAGATGAAAAAATCACTTTAGCAGCTGGCGTTAAAGATGTGCCTTTAAAAGCAGGAGCTTTGGTTAAAGAAGCGGCGCAAATTTTAGGTGGAAATGGTGGCGGAAGAGATGATTTTGCTACTGCAGGTGGAAAAGATTTAAGCAAAATCAATGAAGCTTTAAAACAAAGCTTAGAAACGATAGAAAAAGCACTTTAATGTTAATTCTTGCTTCAAGTTCCATTTCAAGAGCTAACTTGCTTAAAACCGCAAAGATTGATTTTAGGCAAGTTAGTTTTGATTATGATGAAAATTTAAATAAAAATATTTCACCTTTTTTATATGTTCAAAAAATAGTTCTTGAAAAAGAAAGACAATTTTTAAGTACTTTAGGCAAAGATTTTCAAAACCAAAATTTGCTTTTTGCAGATAGTATAGTTTGTATAGATGAAAAAATTCTTACCAAAGCAAAGGATAAAAAAGAAGCTTATGAAATGCTTGCCTTGCAAAATGGAAAGTATGCAAGTATTTTATCGGCTTTTTTGCTTGTAAAACCTGAAAAAAGAGTTTTTTCTCTTTCAAAAACTACGCTTTATTTTAAAAATTTTGATGAAAATGCTTTAAGAGATTATGTAGAAAATGATCTTTATAAAGGCAAGGCGGGTTGTATTATGTGTGAGGGTTTTCATCAAAATTTCATCACCCAACAAGTAGGAAATCTAAGCACTGCTTTAGGGCTTGATATCCAAACTTTAAAGGCTTATTTATGAAAATATTAAAATATATTTTTTCATTTTTTACTCTTTTGTTTATAGCTGGATTTATTTATGTGGCTTATCTTTTCACAAGTGCTGATACTGAGGGTTATACTTTTAAAGAATACAAACCTCTTCTTACAACACAAATTTACGATAGAAATGGCAAGCTTGTGGCTAATATTTTTGAACAACATCGTTTTTACGCTCCTTATGAAGAGCTTCCTCCACGCCTTATAGAAGCTTTGGTTGCTATAGAAGATACAAGCTTTTTTGAACATAATGGAGTTAATATCGATGCCATTTTTAGAGCTGCTGTAAAAATCATAAAAAGCGGTGGAAAAACCATGGAAGGAGCTTCCACTCTTACCCAGCAATTTATTAAAAACACGGAATTAACCCCTGAAAGAACTATTACGCGTAAAATTCGCGAAGCTTTGCTTGCTTATAAAATGGAAACCATTTTAACTAAAGAGCAAATTTTAGAAAGGTATTTAAATTTTATTTTTTTTGGACATGGGTATTATGGAGTAAAAACCGCAGCTTTGGGGTATTTTCATAAAAATTTAAATGAATTAAGCCTTAAAGAGATTGCTATGTTAGTAGGTATGCCAAAAGCACCTAGCAGTTATGATCCTACAAAGCATTTAGATCTTTCCATTTCAAGAGCAAATAATGTTATTTCAAGAATGTATAATCTAGGTTGGATTTCAAAAGCAGATTATGATACAGCCATTAAAGAAATTCCGCAAGTTTATGATGATACGCTTACTCAAAATGCTGCTCCTTATGTCGTAGATGAAGTGATTAAACAATTAAGCCCTAATATCAAAGACTTAAAAACAGGTGGATATAAAATCATTTTAAATATAGACTTAGATGTTCAAAATATGGCACAGAATGCTTTAAAATTTGGTTATGATGAGATAGTAAAACGCGATAAAGATGCAAATTTAAGCACTTTAAACGGAGCTATGGTCGTGGTAAATCATCAAAGTGGTGATGTTTTAGCTTTGGTAGGTGGAGTTGATTATGAAAAAAGTAATTATAACCGCGCTACTCAAAGTATGCGTCAACCTGGAAGCTCTTTTAAACCTTTTGTGTATCAAGTGGCGATTAATTTAGGATATTCGCCTATGAGTGAAATTGCTGATATTTCTAGAATTTTTGAAGGTGGAGCGGGTAATAATGAGGATTGGAAACCTAAAAATGAAGGGGGTAAATTTTTAGGTTTAATTACCTTAAAAGAAGCTTTAACAAGATCAAGAAATTTAGCTACCATTAATCTCGCACTTGATATGGGGCTTGATGTTCTTTACTCTAAACTAATGGAATTTGGATTTAAAGATATACCGCCTAATTTATCAATCGTATTGGGAAGTTTTGGTATTTCTCCTTTGGAGTATTCGAAATTTTATACTATGTTTGGGAACTATGGTACGATTAAAGATCCTCAAATTATCAGACAAGTTCAGGATAAAACCGGTAAAACCATCATGGAATTTAACTCAAATGAGCGTAAAGTCAGCGATGAAGCGCAAAGTTTTCTGGTTTTAGATATGATGAGAAATGTTGTTGAAAAAGGCACAGGGCGTAATGCAAGAGTAAAAGATATAGAAATAGCAGGAAAAACAGGAACAACGAATAAAAGTGTTGATGCTTGGTTTTGTGGACTTACGCCTGAAATAGAAGCAATCATTTGGTATGGAAATGATAACAACAAGCCTATGCGTTATACAGAAGGTGGGGCTAGAACAGCTGCTCCTGTGTTTAGAGAATTTTTAACTCAATATATAGAAAAATTCCCTGATACAACTAGAAAATTTAGCATTCCTAATGGAGTTTATCGTGGAAATTATAAAGGAGAAAGTGCTTATTATACCACCAAATCACCATTACCAAAAGCAAATATGAAATTTAATGAAAGCGAGATTATATTTTGAAAGTAGAAAGATCTACTTTCAAAATGATTAAGCTTTTTTGATGATTATTTCATCATCTTTTGCATCAATGATAATGCTATCATTTTCATGAAGTTCATCAGCAAGTATCATATCGCTTAATTTATCTTCTATAAGATCATAAATAGCTCTTCTTAAAGGTCTAGCACCAAAATCAGGGTCAAAACCATCTTTAGCGATTAAAAGGGCTGCATTTTCGCTTAAACTTGCTTTTATTCCCTTGTTTTCTAAGCTCATTTGTAAATCTTTAAATAAAAGCTTGACTATTTCATAAGCTTCATCTTTTCCAAGTGGATTAAAGGTGATAATATCATCTAAACGGTTTAAAAACTCAGGTTTAAAGAAATTTTTTAACTCATTTTTTACCGCATCTTCTTGTTCTTTTCCGCTTAAATTCATAATGGCGCTTGAGGCGATATTAGAAGTTAAAATGATAATGGTATTTTTAAAATCCACTGTTACACCTTTACTATCGGTTGCTCTACCATCATCTAAAATCCCTAAAAGCACATTAAATACATCTTTATGTGCTTTTTCAACTTCATCAAACAAAAGCACGCTATAAGGTTTTCTTCGTACGGCTTCAGTAAGCTCTCCACCTTCTTCATGTCCTATATATCCTGGAGGCGCACCTAAGAGTCTTGAAACACTATGTTTTTCCATAAATTCACTCATATCAAAGCGAATCATTGCTTTTTCATCATCAAATAAAAATTTTGCCAAAGCTTTGGCCGATTGTGTTTTTCCTACCCCTGTTGGCCCTAAAAATAAAAAGCTTCCTATAGGTTTATTGTCCGCATTAAGCCCTGCTTTGTTACGTTTAATGGCTCTAGCTAAAGCACTTAAGGCCTTATCTTGTCCTATGACACTTTCTTTTAAATGTTTTTCCACTTCTAAGAATTTTTGTTTTTCAGAAGTTAACATTTTTTGCACGCTAATACCCGTCCATTTGCTTAAAATTCCAGCAACCAAATCCTCATCCACTTGATTTTTAAGTAAAACTCCATTTTCACTCATTTTTTTCCATTTATCTTCTAAAATTTCTACTTCTTTTTCAAGACTTGGAATTTTTCCATACTCTAGCTCGGCTGCTTTTTGAAATTCACCTCTAGCTTTAGCCAAAGAAGCTTCATTTTTAAGCAGATCAATTTCTTTTTTCTTAGCACTTATGCCATCAAAAACACTTTTTTCATTTTCAAACTGTGAATTTAGGGCATTTTGTTTTTCTTTTAAATTAGCTAGTTCTTTTGCGATTTCATCGAGTCTTTTTTGATTTTTTTCATCATTTTCCATTTTTAAAGCTTCATTTTCAACTTCTAAAGTTTCTATATCTTTTCGTACTTTTCTTAAAGAACTTGGTTCGCTTTCAATTTGCATTTTTAGTTCAGCTGCAGCTTCATCGATTAAATCAATGGCCTTATCAGGTAAAAAACGATCTGTTATATAACGCTTTGAAAGTTTAGCTGCGGCTACTAAAGCACTATCATTTATGGTTACATTATGATGAATTTCAAGCTTTTCTTTTATACCCCTTAACATAGCCAAAGCCTCATTAACACTTGGCTCACCTACATTTACAGGTTGAAAACGGCGTTGCAAGGCTGCATCTTTTTCAAAATATTTACGATATTCTTTTAAAGTAGTTGCACCTATGGTATGGAGTTCACCTCTTGCAAGAGCAGGTTTTAAAATATTTGCCGCATCCATGCTGCCTTCACTCGCTCCAGCTCCTACTATAGTGTGAATTTCATCGATAAAAAGAATGATATTTTCACTTTTTATCACTTCATTAACCACAGCTTTTAATCTATCTTCAAATTCTCCTCTGTATTTTGCACCTGCAATTAAAGCACTCATATCAAGAGCGATGACTTTTTTATTTTGCAAAGATTTTGGAACATCTTTTTTAATAATTCTTTGTGCTAAAGCTTCTACTATAGCTGTTTTTCCTACGCCTGGTTCACCTAAAAGTATAGGGTTGTTTTTGGTTTTGCGTATTAAAATTTGCATTAAACGTTCGATTTCTTCTTCTCTGCCTATAACAGGATCAAGTTTACCCTCGCTTGCCTTTAAGGTTAAATCTATACCAAATTTATTTAAGCTATCTAAAGTTTCATCGCTTGTTTTG
Source organism: Campylobacter sp. CFSAN093260 (assembly GCF_012890095.1). NCBI lineage: Bacteria > Pseudomonadati > Campylobacterota > Epsilonproteobacteria > Campylobacterales > Campylobacteraceae > Campylobacter > Campylobacter sp. CFSAN093260. Next base: position 479,799 of record NZ_CP040618.1, read on the forward strand.
CTATCCATTTTTCGTCCCGCTCTTAGACTTTCAAGCTCTTTTTGAAATTCTCTTAAATCTAAAAATTGCGCCAAAATTTCTTTAATAGGACTTTTTTGACTTTCACTTATAAGCCAAGTATCCACACTTAAATAACTATCTCCATTAGCACTCATTAATCCTTTAGCATTTTCTAATGAATTTATAAGTTCATTGGAAAAGCGTATATTTTCACGGTTTACATTTGAACTCGTTGCAAGTTTTGAAATTCTGCTTTTAATTTCAAGCTCTAAGGCTTCTTTAGAAATATTTAATTTATTTAAAATTTGATTTAAAATACTTGCATTATCTACGCTTAAAGCCCATAAAAGATGTAAAGGTACAACTTCATTATTTTTAGAATGTATAGCTAAAGATGCTGCACTTTCAAGGTTTGAAAGCATATTATCAGTTAAAAAATCTTGTATATTTGCCATGTTTTATCCTTTATTTAGTTTATATACTTGCTATTATATAACTTTAGTCATATAATGTCAAGTTAATTGAGTAAAATTTTTTAAATAATAGGACAAATGACTAATTTTAGATTATTTCATAAACATATCTATAGCCTTGTTTAATTCTTCTATACTTTGAATATCATTTTCTTCTATAGCATGTACCATACAATGAGCTAAATGTTCTTTTAAAACTATTTTTGCAGTATTGTTAACTTCGGCTTTTACGGCAGCAAGCTGGATTAAAATTTCACTACAGTCTTTGTCATTTTCAACCATTCTTTTAATAGCGCTTAAATGCCCTATGGTTCTACTTAGACGATTGCAAACTGCTTTAAGATGTTTTTGAGAATGTGTATGAGTATGTTTTTCTTGGCACATTGTATTAACTTTCTTTTTGGAATTTTTAGTCTATTTTAACATATTTTTAAGAATTTAAATTTATTTACGAAGTTTTAAGCAATTTTTATTAAAATTTACTCTTTAAACTAATTAAACTAAAACTCAATGATGGAGCTTATTTTGAAAACAAAACGATTTTTTGCGGGTCTTGCAGGCTTTGCCACTACTTTTATTTTATGTCTATTTTTAACAAGTCATTTACAAGCTAAAGTTGATCAAAAAGAAGAGCAGGTTCAAAAACGCCTAGAAGCTTTAGATAAGCTTACAAAAACTCTTGCTATAGTAGAGCAATACTATGTGGATGATCAAAATATCAGCAATTTGGTGGATAAATCTTTATCAGGACTTTTAAGCAATCTTGATGCGCATTCTTCTTTTTTAAATGAAAAAGATTTTAATGATATGAAAATTCACACCAATGGTGAATTTGGTGGCCTTGGTATAACCGTAGGTATGAAAGATGGCGCTTTAACAGTTGTTTCTCCTATAGAAGGAACACCAGCAGATAAAGCAGGGATAAAATCAGGAGATATTATTTTAAAAATTAATGATAAGGCCACTTTAGGAATTAATCTCAATGATGCTGTAGATAAAATGCGTGGTAAGCCAAAAACTCAAATCACTTTAACCATTTTTAGAAAAGGTACAACAAAACCTTTTGATGTTACACTTACAAGAGAAATTATTAAGATAGAAAGTGTTTATGCAAAAATGATAGAAAATGAAAACATTCTTTATCTTAGGGTTACAAATTTTGATAAAAATGTTGTAGATGTGGCAAGTAAAGAACTTAAAAAATATCCTAATGTTAAAGGAGTTATTTTAGATCTTAGAAATAATCCTGGTGGACTTTTAAATCAAGCCATAGGACTTGTAAATTTATTTGTAGATAAAGGTGTTATTGTTTCTCAAAAAGGACGCATCGCAAGTGAAAATCAAGAATATAAAGCCGATCCTAAAAACAAAATTTCTAATGCTTCTTTGGTTGTGCTTGTAAATGGTGGAAGTGCTAGTGCAAGTGAAATCGTAAGTGGAGCTTTACAAGATCTTAAACGCGGTGTTATTGTGGGTGAAAATACTTTTGGAAAAGGTAGTGTTCAACAAATCATACCTATTAATAAAACTGAAGCTTTAAGGCTTACTATCGCAAGATATTATCTTCCAAGCGGACGTACTATTCAAGCAGTGGGTGTAAAACCTGATATTGAAGTTTTTCCAGGTAAAGTAAATACTCAAGAAGATGGTTTTTCTATAAAAGAAAGCGACTTAAAACAACATTTAGAAAGTGAGCTTGAAAAAATAGATAAAAATAAAAAAGAAGATAAACAAGAAAATAAAGACAATAAAAATCTAATCAGTCAAAAACAAATCAATGATGACGCACAGTTAAAATCGGCTATTGATACTATTAAAATTTTAAATATCAAACAAGGACAATAAAATGACAAAAAAAGAAATGCTCTACGAAGGAAAAGGTAAAAAACTTTTCAAAACTGATGATGAAAATTTACTAATTAGTGAGTTTAAAGATGATTTAACTGCTTTTAATGCAGAAAAAAGAGGCAATGAAAGTGGAAAAGGCGCATTAAACTGTAAAATCAGTACTGAAATTTTTCATTTGCTCGAAAAAAATGGGATTAAAACCCATTTGGTAGAAACTATAAGCGATACAGAACAAGTGGTTAAAAAATGTAAAATTGTTCCTATTGAAGTTATAGTACGCAATGTTGCAACAGGTTCTCTTACAAAAAGACTGGGCATTAAAGATGGCACTGTGCTACCTTTTGCTTTGGTGGAATTTTGTCTTAAAGATGATGCCTTAGGCGATCCTTTTATCAATGATGAGCATTGTTTGATTTTAAATTTAGTGCAAAATGAAGCTCAAATTAGTGAAATTAAAAATATGGCTAGAAAGATTAACTCTATTTTAACTCCATTTTTTGACAATAAAAATTTAAGGCTGATTGACTTTAAAATCGAACTGGGTTTAACTAAAGATAATGAACTTGTTTTAGCCGATGAAATAAGCCCTGATAGTTGTAGATTTTGGGATAAATTTAGTAATGAAAAATTAGACAAAGATAGATTTCGTCAAGATCTAGGTAATGTAAAAATGGCTTATGAAGAAGTTTTAAAAAGAATATTAAATTAAGGAAAAATATGGAAGTTATTGTAAATATTTCTTTAAAAAATGGGGTTTTAGATCCACAAGGCAAAGCGGTGGAAAAAGCTTTGCATTCTTTAAATTTTAATAGTGTTAAAGAAGTAAAAATAGTAAAACAAATCAAAATTTCTCTTGATGAGAAAGATGAAAAATTAGCCAAAGAACAAGTAAAAAAAATGTGTGAAGAGTTGTTGGTAAATAGCGTCATTGAAGATTATGAGCTTATAATTGAGAAAGAGTAAAATGAAAGTTGCTATTATTAGATTTCTAGGGACAAATTGTGAATTTGATACAGCTTATGCCTTTGAAAAACTTGGAGTAAAAACGCAGATTATTTGGCATGAAGAAAAAGAATTTGATGCAGATTTAGTTGTTTTGCCAGGCGGATTTTCTTATGGAGATTATCTAAGATGTGCAGCTATTGCAAAACTTGCTCCTGCTATGCAAGGTGTTTTTAATCATGCAAAAAAGGGAGGATATATCTTAGGTATTTGTAATGGTTTTCAAATTTTACTTGAAAGCGGTCTTTTAAAAGGTGCAATGAAGCATAACAACAATCTTAGTTTTATCTCAAAAAACCAAAATTTAAGAGTAGTTTCTAATGGTAATGCCTTTTTGAAAAATTTCAAAAAAGATGAAATTATTAATTTACCAATTGCCCATGGAGAGGGAAATTATTACGCTGATGAGGCTACTTTAAAAGAATTGCAAGATAAAGATCTTATTACTTTAAAATACGAGCCAAATCCAAATGGTTCTGTATTTGATATCGCAGGAATTTGTGATGAAAACAAAAAAATCTTTGGACTCATGCCACATCCTGAGCGTGCTTGTGAAAAAGTCCTAGGTAATGATATAGGTTTGAAAATGCTTAAAGGCTTTTTATTTTGAAAATTTTATTAACTTTAATTTTTAGTGTTGTTGTATTGTTTGGCAGGGGTGAAATTTCTGTATTTAGCGGCCAAGATGAAAATATGCAAAAAGAATTACAAAAATTACCCCAAGAAGAACAAAAAATTTATCAAAATATTCCGCCAAGTGATGAAAACAATGACTTTGAAAGCAATGTAGATGATCCTTTTGTAGCTAAAGGGAGTTTGGTTCTTACAAATAATGAATATCCAAGTAGGGTATATGTTGGAGAAGTTTTTCCTATTACGATCTATGCTCGCACTACGGAAAATACAAAATTTGATTTTAACATAAGCGTAGAAAAAACTAACTTATCTTTTTTAAATCCAGATGCAAAATGGGAATTTATCAATAACGAATATAAAACAACTTTATGGTTTGAAGCCAAAAATTCAAATGCTAGTTTGAGTAAAATTTCTATCAAACTTCTTAGAAATAATGAAGCTTTTCAAGAGGCTGATATCAATCTTAATCCTATCAAATTTGAAAATACTTTATCCAATAAAGATTTTTCACACCTTGTGGCAAGTTCTTTGGAAATTAAAAAAGTTAAAGCGAGTTATTTTGATGATGCTAATATCATTATGATGGTAGAACTAAACGCAACCAATACAAATCTTAAAAGCTTTTTTATAGAAGGAATTCAAAAGCAAGGTATTGAAAATTTAAAAGGGGATTTTAATGCTTCTAGTGCTTTTTATTATGCTATTTTGCCATTAAGTAAAACAAATTTTGAATTTTCGTATTTTAATAAGGACAGTAAAAAGCTTGAAAATATAAATTTAAAACTAAAAATTAGTGACGATGAGATCAGCACTCAGAGTGATTTAAATCCTGTAAATAAAGACTTAAATATTTATAAACAATATACCTTATGGTTTTTAGCGGTTTTATTTGGAGCTTTATTTGTATGGAGAAAAAATTACATTATTCTGGCTTTGGCAGTTGTTTGTTTTGCACTTAGTTTTCTTGTAGATACCAATACTCAAAATGCAATTATCAAGACTGGTTCTAGGGCTAAAATTTTACCTACAGAGCCTTCAACTTATTTTTATACGGCAAATGCAGATGAAAAAGTAGAAGTTTTGGGCAAAAGACAAAATTATATTAAAGTATTGTTTTCTGATGGAAAAATAGGTTGGGTTAATAAAGATGATTTACAAAAAAATTAAAGCTCTTTATTTTTGGATTTTTTTTGTTTTAAGTGTTGCTTTGGTGATTTTTTGTTTTTGCTTTACAAAATCTCAAAACACACTTTGGAAAATCCGCAAAATTTGGGCTAAATTTCAAAGATATACTATCTCTTATAAACAAGAAATCATTGGTACTTTTAATCCGCAAGCTCAGATGATTTTAATGAATCATCAAAGTGCTTTAGATATCATCGCTTTAGAAGAATTATATCCTAAAAATTTGTGCTGGATTGCCAAAAAAGAATTAGGAGAAATTCCTATTTTCAAAGTTGCTATGAAAAAACCAAAACTTCTTTGTATAGATAGAAAAAATCCGCGTGATTTGGTACGAGTTTTAAAAGAAGCAAAAGAAAGAATTAGTGAAGATAGGGTTTTGGCTATTTTTCCAGAAGGAACTAGATCTAAAAATGAAAAAATGCTTAAATTTCAAAGTGGAGCAAAAATTTTAAGTGAAAAATTAAATCTTAAAGTTCAACCCATTTTAATTGTGGATTCTGCAAAAATTTTAGACACAAAAAGTTTTAGTGCAAGCAGCGGAGTGCTTAAAATCATTTGTATGGATTTAGTCGATACAAATGATGACAAATGGCTTGAAAACACTAGAAAAAAAATGCAAGAATTACTCGATCAAGAAAGAGCTAAGCTTTGCTAAATACCCTTTTAGTTGTTGGTTTTGGGGGATTTATAGGAGCAATCTTAAGAATGTTTTCTATTAATTTAGTGAATAAATTTTTTCCTTATTCTATCAGCCTTGGAACTCTTTTTGTTAATGTTTTGGGTTCTTTTATCATAGGACTTTTGTTTTCTTATGCACAAAATAAAGGTTTATCTCCTTTACTTAAAAGCTTTATAAGTACAGGTTTTTTAGGAGCTTTTACAACTTTTTCTACTTTTTCTTATCAAAATTTACTTCTTTTGCAAAGTGGAAATTATCTTCATTTTGCGTTAAATATTATCTTAAATGTCTTTCTTTGCTTATTTGCCGCATGGCTTGGTTTTATAATTTTCAAATAAATCTTTAAATTTACTTTAGAATTTGTATTTTTTGCTAAAATACCACTTTAAAAAATCACAAAGGAAGTTAAAATGCAATTTCAAACCGAAGTCAATCAGCTTTTACAGCTTATGATACATTCTTTATATTCTAATAAGGAAATTTTTTTAAGAGAACTTATTTCAAATGCAAGCGATGCTTTAGATAAGCTTAATTTTTTAAGCGTAAGTGATGATAAATATAAAAGCTTAAAATTTGAACCTAAAATTGAAATCAAAATTGATAAAGATAAAAAAACTTTAAGTATTAGTGATAATGGTATAGGTATGGATAAAGATGATCTTATCAACAACCTTGGAACCATAGCAAAAAGCGGCACTAAAAGCTTTTTAGAAAATTTGAGCGGTGATGCTAAAAAAGATTCTCAACTCATAGGACAATTTGGAGTAGGTTTTTATTCTGCTTTTATGGTGGCTAGTAAAATCGAAGTTTTAAGCAAAAAAGCTTTAGATGATAAAGCTTATCTTTGGAGTTCTGATGCAAATGGTTATGAGATTAATGACGCAAACAAAGAAGAACAAGGAACAAGCATTACTTTATACTTAAAAGATGATGAGTTTGCTAATACTTATAAAATCGAAAGCATTATAGAAAAATATTCTAATCATATTCAATTTCCAATTTTCATGGAAAAAGAAGAATTTACTCCTGCTAAAGAAGGCGAAGAAGAAGGAAAAACTGAACTTAAAATTTCTCAAATCAATAAAGCCAACGCTTTATGGAGAATGCAAAAATCAAGCCTTAAAGTAGAAGATTATGAAAGATTTTATGAGCAAAATTTTCATGATTCAAACAAACCTTTACTTTATCTTCACACCAAAAGCGAAGGAAAATTAGAATACAATTCTTTATTTTTCATACCACAAAATGCACCTTTTGATTTATTCCGTGTGGATTATCAAAGTGGCTTAAAACTTTATGTAAAACGCGTATTTATCAGCGATGACGATAAAGAACTTTTACCAACTTATTTGCGTTTTGTGCGGGGGATTATCGATGTAGAAGATTTACCACTTAATGTAAGTCGTGAAATTTTACAAGAAAATCAAATTTTAAAAGGTGTTAAAGAAGCTAGCGTTAAAAAGATTTTAGGTGAACTTGAAAAACTTAAAAACAATGATAAAGAAAAATACTTATCTTTCTTTAAAACCTTTGGCAAGGTATTAAAAGAAGGACTTTATGGTTTTGGCGGAGAAAAAGACAGTCTTTTAAAACTCATGCTTTATAAAAGCACCAAAGGTGAAAATTTACGCTCTTTAGAAGAGTATAAAAATGACCTTCAAGGCGAACAAAAGGAAATTTTTTATATAGCAGGAAATAATGAAAGTTTATTAAGAACCTCTCCTTTGCTTGAAGAGTATAAACAAAAAAATATAGAAGTTTTACTCATGGATGATGAGATTGATTCTTTGGTAACTCCTATGCTAGAATTTGAAGGTTTGAAATTTGTAGCTATTAATCAAGTAGAAGATAAAAATGAACTAAGCGATGAAGAAAAAAATACTTTTGCTCCACTTGTAGCTAAATTTAAAGAACTTCTAAAAGATCAAGTTGAAGATGTAAGACTAACCAGTCGTTTAAAAGATAGTCCAAGTTGTATAGTTTATGATAAAAATAAACCTGATTTTGCTATGCAACAACTCTTAAAACAAATGGGTCAAGAACAAAATTTCAAACCTATTTTAGAAATCAATCCAAAACATGCTATTTTTACAGGTCTTAAAAACAACGAAAGTTTTAGTGCAGATATAGCAACCCTAGTTTTAAATATGGCAAAACTAAGCGAAGGTATGGGAGTGGATAATCCTGCTGAATTTAATGCAAGCCTTACAAAAATTATCAATAAGGCTTTTTCATGATAGAAAATATCCCTGCAAGTCTTTGGACAAAGCAAGATTTAAACGCATATCAAATTTTTGATGTGCGTACTCCTTTAGAATGGGAAGAGGGTATTTTACCTAATGCGCAATGTGTGGCTTTATATGATAATCAAGGGCTTTTAAATGCTAAATTTTTAGATGAATTTCAAAGCAAAAGAGATGAAAGTAAAAAACTTGCTTTTATTTGTCGTAGTGGCTATAGAAGCATGGTTGCAGCTGAATTTATAGCTGAAAAATTGGGACTTGAAAGCATCAATTTAGATGGCGGAATGCTAGCCCTTAAGGGTTGTTAATGCTAGGAATTTATTTACTCATAGCAGCTTTGTCTTTTTTAGCTCTTTATTTTGCTGTTAAAAAGCTTACTTTAAATATAGACGAGCAAACCCTTTTAGAGCCTATTAAAATGGATGTTTATCCGAAATTTTGCGATTTAATCGATGAAAAAATCAGACAATTTAAAGAAAATGTCCAAAATACTAATTTAGCATTAAAAAATTCTGATCAAAAAGATGAATTTTTAGAAAAACTTGGGGATTTAAGCAGAGAGTTGACTTTCATACAAACCATGAATTTAAGCAATAAAAACGATAGTATCTGGCAAAATGAACTTTTTTCTTTTTTAAAGGAATTAGAAAATTTATTGCTTGAGTATCTAGAAAAAGGCGAAGAAGAAGCCGAAAATTTAAGAGAATTTCTGATGAATGAATTTGAAAAACTAAAAGGTTAGGCATTGCAAGAGGAAAGAAATTCTTTAAAATATTTTAAATTTATTTCATGGAGTATTTTTACTTTAGTTCTGATTTTTATTTTAATTCGTTATGACGAGCTTGCCAATCTTTTAGCAGGAGTGGCAATACTTCTTATTGGAATGACTAATTTAGGTATAGGTTTTAAAGCTTTTAGTGGTGGTTTGCTTGAAAAAATTTTAGCGAAGTCAACCGATACAAAGATAAAAAGTATACTTTTTGGTACTTTAAGTACTTTAATTATGCAATCTTCAACTTTAGTTTCTATTATTACGATTTCTTTTTTGAGTGCAGGGCTTATTTCTTTGGGTGCGGGCATAGGGATTATTTTTGGAGCAAATTTAGGAAATACGGCAAGCTCTTGGCTGATTGTTGGTTTGACAAATATTAAAATTTCAATGCTAGCTATCCCACTTTTGATTATTGGAGTATTATTTTTCTTTCAAAAAGATAGTGTTTTAAAAGGTTTGGGTAATATTTTTATTGGTATAGGATTTTTCTTTTTGGGTGTGGATTATATTAAAAGTGGTTTTGAAAATTTTAAACATATAATTGATCTTTCTCGTTTTGATTTTGCTGGTTTTAAAGGAGTTTTTGTTTTTTTAGGATTAGGTGCTTTGCTTACAGGAGTTATGCAATCAAGCACAGCTACAATGGCTATGATTGTTGCTGCTTTACTTGCAGGACAAATCAGTTTGGAAAATTCCTTAGCAGCAACTTTAGGCACTAGTGTTGGAGGAGTTGTAACGGCTGTTTTAGCTTCTTTAAGTACCAATATTGAAGGAAAGAAATTAGCGTTTGCAAATTGTATTTTTAATTTTGGTATAGCTTTTTTAATAGTGCTTATTTTTCCTTATTTTATACATTTTCTTAATTTTTTATCCATTGTATTAAACATAGAAGATATAGCTTTGAAAGTAGCATTATTTCACACTTTGTTTAATTTAATTGGCGTTGTGCTTTTTTCATTCTTTACTCCTCAAATTGTTCTTTTTTTAAATAAGATAGTAAAAGCTCCTAAAGATAAGAATAAAGACAAGCCTTTATATCTTGATGGTAGTTTGGTTAAGTTTAGTGACACAGCCATCGAAGCTTTAAGGAAAGAAAGCGAGCATCTTTATAACAATACCTATGTAATTGTTGCTCATGCTATAGGTTTTAGTCGTAAAGATATACAAAGTGATAAAAGTTTTAAAGAAATTTTAGAAAATAAAAAGTGGTTTAGTAAAAATGTGGATTTAGACTATTTGTATCAAACTAGGATAAAGGTTCTTTTTGAAGCTATTATCGATTTTTCAACTAAAGCACAAGTTTATATTAACGATGAAACAAAGAATCATAAAATTTTTACCTTTAAGATGGCAGCTAAAAATTTAGCCGAAACAACTAAAAATTTAAAAATTATCCAAGCAAATATTAAGAAATATTCTAGTTCTTCTAATGAATTTTTGGCTTTAGAGTACAATAAAATTAGATCGAATTTAGGAGAGCTTTTAAGAAGTATCGAAGAGCTTAGAGTTGTTGAAGATCGTGAAAAGCTTTATTTGATTATTAAAAATCTTCAAAAAGGAAAAGAAATTTTAAAAGAAATCGATACTTTAACCTTGAGCAATGTTGAACATCTTATTTCAGTAAGAAAAATCACAACAGCTGAAGGAATTTCAATACTTAATGATACAACTTTTGCTGCTAAGATTGCTGAAGAACTTATAGGTGCTGTTGAGGTGATATTTTCTAAAGATATATCAAACTAGTTGTTTGTGCTAGTTTGGTTATTGTCTTGTATAGGCGTTAGAAATTCTTCATTGATTAAAATATCAACAACATCTTTAAACATAGGCAAAGCACTTTGTGCAGCATAATAACTATAAGGTTTAGTAGGATGTCTTACGAGAACTCCTATGGTATAGGCGTGATTTAAATCATTTGCAAAACCAAAAAAGGATGCATTGTAGCGATTTGAGGTGTAACCTTGTCTTTCGGCTATTCTTGCCGTTCCTGTTTTACCTCCTGCAATAATACCTTGTGTAATTGCCTTTTTTCCTGTTCCTTTTTCTATAACATTTATAAGAACATTTTGCATCGTTTTAGCGGCTTCGCTAGAAAGAATTTTTTCTTTTTTTACATCATCATCAAGATTTGTAAAGCGTCCATTTTGATAGAATTTTTCAGCTAAACGTGGTGTGATATAAAACCCATCATTGTTGAAAACATTATAAGCTGCAAGGAGTTGTATAAAGGTTGTTTTAAGTCCATAACCATAACTTAAAACAGATTTTTCTATATCTCTTAAGCGCTTAGGATTTGGAATTTCTCCTTTTTGTTCATAGGGTAGATCAATACCACTTTTTTCGCCAAATTTAAATATTTTAAGTCCTGATACGATTTCTATATTGTTAAGCCTTTTAGCAATTTGTATCATGCCTATATTTGAAGAATATCTTATAACTTCCTCCATAGTCATTTTGTCCATTTTGTGATCGTCTTTGATGGTGAAACGTCCTAGCTTGTAAGAACCGCCATAAGTATTAATCACTTCATCCATTTTTATTTTACCAAGTCTTAAGGCTGTTGTAAAGATAAAAGGTTTGATAACAGAACCTGCTTCATAGCCGTATTCTATAGCGCTTGCATTAAGAACTGATAGATCCTTTCCGCGATTTTGTGGGTCATAACGCCTTGAGCTTGCTAGAGCTAAAATTCTTCCTGTTTTACTTTCCATTACCCCAACGATGATTTCATTGGCTTTTAAATCCTCATTTCTTTGATCTATAGCTTTCTCTATACTTTTTTGCAGTTTTAAAGAAAGATTTAAATATAAATCACAACCATTGATCTTTTTTTGTTGTAGTGAATTTAGATTTAAAATAATATTTCCACCTATATCTTTAAGTCCTTGAATTTTTTCATTTTGAACAGGGCTTAGACATGCATCGTAGTATTTTTCTAAACCTTTAACTCCTATATTTTTTAAAATTCCACTTTCTGGATCTAATATCATTTTAGTATAACCGATAATAGGAGTAAAAGAATCTTTTGACATGTAAATTCTATCTTCTTCATGTTCGATGATATTTAATCCTCTTGTTTCAACTCTTCCTGAGTTATTTGTAAAAGCTTTGAAAAAACCTTGTATATAAAGTTTTTTAGCAAGATCTTTAAGGTAGCTTGCTTGCTTGGAGTCTAAGTTTTGTAAAAGAACAAAATTATAAGAGCGTTTTTTTTGATTTTGCATTCTTTTTTTAATATCTGCTACTTGATCGTTACTTATCCCACTATAAATTTGAAAAAGCTTTAAAAATAGATCAAATTTATCTTTGTTAATGCTTCTAAGATCAATTTCAGCACGATAAATTTGTTTAGAACTTGTGATAGTAAAATTATCTTTGGTTATAATCGATCCTCTTAGAGCAAGAGCGTATTGATCTTTTTCAGTGTTAGGTATATGACGTTTTGATGTAAGAAAAAAAGTAGAGCTGATAAAAATAATCATAAACAAAAGTGCCATGCAGTAGGCAAAGGCAACTTTTGAAACCCTATTTTTTTTATATTCTTGCATTAGGGTTTAAATTTGAGTTCTTGTGATTTCTTTATAAGCACTGATCGCTTTATTTCTTACTTCTAGCATAAATTTCATGCTGCTTTCAGCTTTAGTGATAGCTATAGCTGCTTGATGTAAATCTTTTACTTGTCCTGTGGCAATGTCTGTCATTGCAGCTTCTCCACTTTCTTGTGCTTTATTTAAATCATCGATTTCATTTTTAAGCATCTTGGCAAATTCATCACCAATTCCTGTGGAATTTTGACTTTTGTTGGTATTTGAAATATTATTATTTAACCTTAAATCATTAATATTGTTCATTTTTTATTATCCTCTTAATAAATCAATCGCACTTTGAGCTATAGTTTTTGCACTTGTAAAAGCACTTACATTGGCTTGATAAGCTCTTGTAGCTTCAATCAAATCTGCCATTTCAATAACAGGGTTTACATTTGGATACGCTACATAACCTTCAGCATTTGCATCAGGATGACTTGGATCATACTTCATACGAAAATCTTTGTCATCTCTGACCACTTTATCCACTACAACACTTTGAATAGCAGGTTTAGCTTCTTCTGGCGAACTTGGATCATTTAAAGGATTTTCATATTTTAAAAAATTATTATCTTTGTTAATTCGCTCATTTAAAAGCTTATCAAAATCTGTTGCTTTAAAGATCACTTCGCGTCTTCTATAAGGCCCACCTTCAGCTGTTCTTGTAGTGTTTGCATTAGCTATATTAGAGCTAATAACATTCATTCTAAAACGTTGAGCACTTAAACCATAACCACTAATATCAAAATCACTTAAGTATGCCATAATTTACCTTTAACTTAATTTAGAGCTTGCATCAAGTATAGAACTAAAGATATTGCTTTGTCTTCTTAAAACTCCATCAAGAGCTGTTATCATAACTGTATTTTTACTCATTTCTGTAGTTTCTACATCTAGATCAACAGTATTTGCATCATTTCTTGCTAAATGACCATCTCTTAAGTAAATAGTAGATTTACTAGGATCAGGAAATTTCCAAGGTTTTTGATGCCCTTCTTCGGTTACTGCCAATTCTAATTCTTTTTTGTCATTTTTTTTGAAAATTTCATTTGCACGATTTACCAAAGCTGTTTCAAATTCAATATCTCTTGCTTTATAAAAAGGAGTATCAACATTTGCAAGATTGGCATTGATGAGTTGATTTCTTAGATTTCTACCCGCTAAAGCACCAGTGACTAGTTCTTTTGATTTAAATGGGTTAATCATTTTTTATCCTTTTTATAATTTTTAATATTAACAAGCAAATACTGTTCCAATTTAACTATTTTGTATAAAAATATCAAAATTATTTTCCTTTTTGTAAATTTATGGCTTTATTGTGATCATCTATATTTGTGCTAAAAATATGAACTCCAGTATTTTTATCACGCACAAAATATAAATAATCTGTCTTTAAAGGAAAAATAGCTGCACGAATAGCAGCTAAAGAAACATTACAAACCGCTTCTTTAGGCAATCCTGTAAATTTATAGGTATTATAAAAGCTATTATCTTGTCTTATTCTTTGTGGGGTAACTTTTACATGGGAGTAAATTCCATAATTTAAAGTTCCATCCATTTGAAGCTTCATACCTTTTTTAAGTCGATTGTAAATTACGCTTGCAACTATAGGCATTTCATTGTCATTAGCAGCTTCTTTTTGTATTACAGAAGCGATGATGATATATTGGTGCCATTTTTTTGGATTATAATCACCAAAAATTTTCTCAGAAGTTTTTTTATTGGAAATTTCAGCATGGTTTAAAAGCATTTGAATGAGTAGATTTTCTGTAATGCCTTTCGGGATTTTATAAGTTTCTGGTAAAAAAACTCCTTCATCATAAGGAGCTTGAGCTTGAAATTCTTTTAAAAGTATATCTTTATCAAGTCCAAGTTGTTTGGCTGCTTGTTCTAGAAAGATTACGCTTGTTTCTCCTGGGATAAGAGTAATGGTTTGAAGTGCTGCTTTAGCAATAGTGAGTTTATGTAGAAATTCAGCTCTATTTAAATCTTTTGTACCTATGTTGATCCAGCCTGATTGAGGGTGTCCTAAAAAAAATAAAATATATTTATCAATATTACTCATCTGATATTTATTTTGCTTTAAATATGTTATAATTTGAGAAATTGAACCTTGGGGAATAAATACCACAGAATTGCTTTTTAAAGGCTGAGTTAGATAATAAAAAATCCCCAAAATAAATATCAAAAAGAAGTTGCGTATGAAAAAGAAAATTTTATATATTGTTGTATTTTTTGTTGTGCTTATATTAGCTTTGTTTATAGTGCTTAAAAATGGAATTGTCATCTCTAGTATCCAATTTGATTTTTTAAAATTGGAACAATTATATATTAAATTAGATAAAAAATTAATTGTACGAGCAAAAAATATCACTATAAATGAGACTCAAAATTCCGAAATTTCATCACAAACCCACTCTTCTGACAATGCTTCAACAGAGATTTTAAAAATAACAAAAAATTTAAAATATCTATATACTTTTATTAAAGAGATTGATATACAAAATTTAAATATAAAAGATAATCATGTGCGTATTTTATTTAAAGATAATGAATTTTTTATAGATAATGATTTATTGTTTTTAAAATTAACATTACAGCGTCAAAATAAAGAACTTATAGCTGATATTAAAAAACTTTTATTAAAAGATTATGATTTAAGTATTGATGGAAATTTAAGCATCAATACTAAGAGCGAGTTTTATTATTTTCAAGGTAGAGCAAGTGGAGAATTGCTTGACTTTAACGCAAGCATCTCTTACAAAGATAAAAATTTAGCTTATAAAATAGAAGATTTAAACATTAGAAATATTACGGAAATTTTTAAAAGAGTTAATAAAAGAATAGAACTTCCGCAGAGTTTAAATCTTTGGGTAGCATATAGGGCTAAGGGAGAATTTTATCATTTAGATTATTTGCAGGGCTTTATAGATTTTACTAAAGATAATTATTATTTAGACAATATTAGTGCATCAGGTTATGTTAATAATGTCAAAGTTCGCTTGGATGATAAAATGAATGCTATTGAAATTCCAAAACTCGATTTAAATTTAAACAAACAAAAGCTCGATTTTGTCTTTAATAAAGCTTTCTATAATGGTGCTGATTTAAGTTCTGGTAAGGTTTATCTATATGATTTGTTTGATGAAAAAAAAGTTGGGATTTATTTGCGCATTAAGTCTGATAATCTAAAATTTGACGAAAAACTTGCTAAAGCTTTAGAGGATTATCATTTTTCACTACCTTTTTATCAAAAAAGCGGAAAAATTAAAAGTGATTTGGAACTTAAAATTGATTTTCATGATAAGGGTGAAATTTCTTATAGTGGTATTTTAGCTTTAGAGAATGCTAGTATTTCTTTGGCTGATTTTAATATTACAAAAGCATTTGTAAAATTAAATCAAAATGATTTAAATATAGAAAATGCCAGTGTTAAAAATGGCTTTTTAGAAGCTGATTTTAATGCTAAATTTGACTTACAAAAACAGCAAGGAAATTTCAATACTCAGATTTCAAGGCTTTATTTTGACAATGGAGAGCTTTTAGATTTAAAAAATCAAAATGTAGAAGTAAAATTAGATTATTCGCAAAATGTTAACATTAGCATTCCTCAGTGGAATTTGATTTTAAATTTTAAAGATGGACTTGAGGCTAATCTTAATAATCCTAAGATTTTATTTTCATTTTCTCCATTACTTAAAAAGCTTGGGTTTATCGATGCTAAAAATGTTTATTATAAAACTTTAAATTTTGAAGATTTTAATGCAAGTGTTAATGATGCTTATTTTAAAAATAATTTACTTATCAACGGTCAAACTCCTTATGAAAATGATAGCTTTGATATTGTAAAAAATAAGGGCATTATGGAAATTCATACTCAAAGTGATACAGCAAGTGCTAAAATAAGTTCTGATAATAAAGAAATTCATTTAAAAAATTTAAGTTATATTTATAGAAAACATTCCAACTCTTCAAATTCAACATTTGATATTGCTACTAATACCCAAAATATTAGTTTTGGTGGAGCAAATGTAGCTTTAATTTTGGCAGATTCTAATAAAACTTTGGCTTTTGATAGAGTAGAAGCTGATTTAAAAGGCAATGCTTTAGATCTTAAAGGTTCTAGAGGAAATGCAAAATTTGATCTTTATTATTCTTCTAATGATTTAAATTTAAACGTTAGCAATATTGATGATAATTATTTAAATGAGTTTTTACAAAAACAAGCTGTTCAAGATGGAGTGTTTAACTTAAGTATAAAAGGAAGTGGATTGGAGTATTTTGATGGACAGATCGATTTTAAAAATACTTATGTGAAGGATTTAAGAGGTATAAATCAGCTTATTTCCTTTATCGATACTGTACCAAGTTTATTGATGTTTAAATCTCCAACTTTTAATCAAAAAGGTTTAAGCTTACATGATGGAAAGATTATTTTTAATAGAAAAAAAGATCTTTTAAGTGTTTCAGCTATTAATTTAAATGGCGATAGTGTAGATATATATGGTTTAGGATCAGCAAATTTAAGATTAAATACAGTGGATTTTAGTTTAGAGCTTAAAACTTTAAAATCAGCTTCAGAAGCTATATCCAAGGTTCCAATTTTAAATTATGTAATTTTAGGTAAAAATCAAGAAATTAGCACAAACTTAAAAATAGATGGAAGTATAGATGACCCTAAATTTCATACCGAAATTTTAACAGATACCCTAAAAACCCCTTTTAATCTTATTAAAAATATCATACAACTTCCTGCTAATTTACTTAATTAAAAATATTTAAAGTTTGTTTGAAAACTAAAACAAACTTTAAACTTACTCTTGCATTTTTTTTTATTTGTAATATACTTAAAAATGAAAATAAAAATAAGTATTTTAAAGGACTAAAAATGCAAATTACTTATACCTTAACAGATGAGTCTCCAGCTCTTGCGACTTATTCGTTTTTGCCTATAGTGAAAGCTTTTTTAAGTAGGGCACATATAGGAGTAAAAACCTCGGATATTTCTTTGTCTGGAAGGATTTTAGCTACTTTTAGTGAGTATTTAAAAGAGGAACAAAGATGTGAAGATGCTTTAGAACTTTTAGGTGAGCTTGTCAAAAGATCGGATGCAAATCTTATTAAAACCCCAAATATTTCAGCTTCTATTCCTCAGCTTAAGGCGGCGATTAAAGAATTGCAAGATAAGGGTTACATGTTACCAAATTACCCAGATGAGCCAAAAAATGATGAAGAATTGCAAATTAAAACAAAATATCAAAAAGTTTTAGGTTCAGCGGTTAATCCTGTATTAAGACAAGGAAATTCAGATCGTCGTTCAACAAAAGCGGTAAAAGATTATGCAAAAAACAATCCTTATCGTGTGGTTGAGTTTAATCCAAACTCAAAAACTCGTGTTTCTTACATGAAAGAAGGGGATTTTTTCTCTAATGAAAAAGCGGTTTTAATCGATCAAGATTGTGTGGCTAATATAGAATTTACAAGCGTTGATGGTAAAAAAGAAATTTTAAAAGAGGGCTTAAAACTTGAAAAAAATGAAATTTTAGACGCTACTTTTATGGATGTGCAAAAACTTCAGGAATTTTATGCAAAAGAAATTAAAGCAAGCAAAGATGATGATGTGCTTTTTTCTTTGCATTTAAAAGCTACAATGATGAAAGTAAGTGATCCTATACTTTTTGGTTATGCGGTAAAAGTATTTTTTAAAGAATTATTTATCGAATTTCAAGATGAATTTGAAAAATTAGGCATTAATCCAAATAATGGTTTAAGTGAGCTTTTAAGTAAGATCGAAAATTCAAGCAAAAAAGATGAAATTTTAAAAAAATACAATGAAATTTTAGCTAAATCTGCAGATATTTCTATGGTAAATTCAGATAAAGGCATTACAAATCTTCATGTTCCAAGCGATGTTATCGTTGATGCTTCTATGCCTGCAATGCTTAAAAATGGCGCAAGATTGTGGGATAAGGAAGGTAAGGAAAAGGACACAAATGCCGTAATTCCTGATCAAACTTACGCAACTATTTATGAGGCGGTTATTGAAGATTTGCATAAAAATGGTACTTTAAATCCTTCAAAACTTGGCAGTGTATCTAATGTAGGTTTAATGGCTAAAAAAGCTCAAGAATATGGATCGCACGATAAAACCTTTGTGGCTAAAGAAGAAGGAACTTTTAAAATAGTTTCTAACGGTAAAGTTTTATTAGAACATAAGGTTAGAAAAGGTGATATTTATAGAGCTAATCAGGCTAAATTTGATGCAGTGTTAAATTGGATTGATTTAGGTATAGAAAGATCAGAACTTAGTGGAGCCGAAGCTATTTTTTGGTTAGATAGCAAAAGAGCTAGTAATAAAATCATGATAACTTTGGTACAAAATCGTTTAAAAGAAAAGGGTAAAAATGTAGCCATTTTAACTCCAAAAGAAGCTTGTTTAAGAAGTTTAGAGTTAATCCGAGAAGGTAAAGATGTTATTTCTATCACGGGTAATGTTTTAAGGGATTATTTAACCGATCTTTTTCCTATTTTAGAGCTTGGAACAAGTGCAAAAATGCTTTCTGTTGTGCCTATGTTAAATGGTGGAGCTATGTTTGAAACAGGAGCAGGGGGTTCAGCACCTAAACAAGTAGAACAATTAGTCGAAGAAAATCATCTGCGTTGGGATAGTTTGGGTGAATTTTTGGCTTTGCAAGCAAGTTTGGAATTTTATGTAAATAAGTGTGGCAATCATAAAGCTAAGGTTTTAGCAGAATGTCTTGATGAAGCTATAGGCGAATGGCTTGAAAATAATAAAGCTCCATCAAGAAAAGTCAAAGAAGATGATAATAGAACAAGTCATTTTTATTTAGCAATGTATTTTGCAAATCATTTAGCAAGACAGGCAAGTGATATGGAGCTTCAAAGCTTTTTTAAAGATATCGCCCTAGAGCTTTCTTCTAATGAAGAAAAAATCAGAGCCGAATTTAACGATGCACAAGGTGTGAAAGTGGATTTGGGTGGGTATTATAAATTTGATGATGAAAAAGCAAATAAAATCATGCGTCCAAGTGCAACTTTTAACGCTATTTTAGAAAAAATAGGACAAAGATGAAAATCACTGTTATAGGGGCTGGCAATGTAGGTTCAAGCGTAGCTTATGCTTTGATTTTAAGAGAAATAGCAAATGAAATTGTTTTAGTAGATATTAACGAGGATTTGCTTTACGCAAAAGAACTAGAGCTTACTCAAAGCATAGCTGCTTTAAATTTAAATATAGATTTACTTTGCACTAAAGATTATACTCATACCAAAAATTCAGATATAGTGCTTTTTAGTGCAGGTTTTGCTAGAAAAGATGGGCAAAGTAGAGAAGAATTGCTTCAGTTAAATACAAGCATTATGCTTGATTGTGCTAAAAAAATTAAAGATTTTACAGAAGATCCGCTTTTTATTATTTTAACTAATCCTGTGGATTTTCTACTTAATACTCTTTATGAAAGCGGGATTTTTTCATCAAAGAAAATTATAGCCATGGCGGGTGTTTTAGACAATGCAAGATTTAAGTATGAACTTGCCAAAAAACTTAATGTCAAAATGTCAAGAGTGGATACAAGACTTATTGGTTTTCATAATGATGATATGGTTTTGGTAAAATCTTACGCAAGTGTTAAAAATAAAAATATAAGCGAATTTTTAAATGAAGAAGAATTTGAGGATTTAGAAAATGAAGTTAAAACAGGTGGAGCTAAAGTAATCAAACATCTTAAAACTTCAGCTTATTTGGCCCCTGCTAGTGCTTGTATAAGAATGCTTGAGTCTATAAGAAGTGGCGAGTTTTTACCTATGAGTGTGATTTTACATGGAGAATTTGGAGTGCAAAACAAAGCCTTGGGAGTTATGGCAAGATTAGGACTTGAAGGTGTGATTGAAATCATGAGAATGGATCTTAGTTTGCAAGAAAAAGACAAATTAGAAAAATCTTTAATCAAATATCAATATAAAGGAGAATAAATGAACATACATGAGTATCAAGCAAAAGCAATTTTTGTAGACAATGGCATCCCTACCTTAAAGGGAAAAGTTGCATTTAGCGTAGATGAAGCTGTGGCTAATGCTAAAGAATTAGGCGGTAGTGTTTGGGCAGTTAAAGCTCAAATTCATGCAGGAGGCCGTGGTCTTGGTGGTGGTGTTAAAATCGCTAAGAATTTAGATGAGGTAAAAGATTATGCAAGTAAAATTTTAGGAATGAATTTAGTAACTCATCAAACAGGACCTGAAGGCAAACTTGTGCAAAAACTTTATATAGAAAGTGGTGCTAATATAGTAAAAGAGTATTATTTGGCTATTTTGTTTAATAGAATGGCAGAGCAAATTACCATTATCGCTTCAAGTGAAGGAGGGATGGATATAGAAAAAGTAGCCAAAGAAAGTCCTGAAAAAATTGCAAAAGTAGGTATTGATCCACAAATTGGATTTAAAATGTTTCATGGACTTGAAGTAGCGAGAGTTTTAGGACTTGATAAAGATGAAGGCAAAAAACTCATTTCTATGTTAGCTAAACTTTATAAGCTTTACATGGATAAAGATATGAATATGCTTGAAATCAATCCTTTAATTAAAACTGCAGAAGGGGATTTTTATGCCCTTGATGCAAAATGCAGTTTTGATGATAGTGCGCTTTATCGTCATCCTGAAATTGCTGAACTTAGAGATATTACTGAAGAAAATCCTGCTGAAAGAGAAGCGGCTGAATTTGGCTTAAGCTATGTGAAATTAGATGGAGATGTAGCTTGTATGGTAAATGGTGCGGGTCTAGCAATGGCAACTATGGATATTATTAATTATAGTGGTGCAAAACCTGCAAATTTCTTAGATGTAGGTGGGGGAGCTTCTCCAGAAACTGTTGCAAAGGCTTTTGAAATTATTTTAAGAGATAAAAATGTAAAAGTTATATTTATCAATATCTTTGGTGGTATTGTTCGTTGTGATAGGATAGCAAATGGAATTTTAGAAGCTACTAAGAATGTTGAGGTAAATATTCCAATTGTAGTGCGTCTTGATGGCACTAACGCAGCAGAAGCAAAGACAATTTTAGATAATTCAAATCTTAAAAATATCAAAGCATCAACCAATCTTAAAAACGGTGCAGAGCTTGTAAAAAGTTTAGTAGGATAAGGATGGAAAATGAGTATATTGGTTAATAAAAATACAAAAGTAATAGTTCAAGGTTTTACAGGTAAAGAAGCAACTTTTCACGCTGAGCAATGCATGGCTTATGGTACAAATATAGTTGGAGGTGTCACCCCTCATAAAGGCGGACAAACTCATTTAGGTAAACCAGTTTTTGATACCGTTGCAGATGCGGTTAAAGCAACAAAGGCTGATGTGAGCTTGATCTTTGTCCCTGCTTTTGCTGTGGGTGATAGCGTGATTGAAGCAGCTGATGCGGGTATTAAGCTTGCAGTTGTAATCACCGAGCATACGCCTGTAAAGGATATGATGTTTGCTAAGCAATATGCCAATAAAAAGGGTATGAAAATCATTGGACCAAATTGTCCAGGTATTATCACTTCTGAAGAATGTAAGTTAGGTATTATGCCAGGTTTTATTTTTAAAAAAGGTTGCGTGGGGCTTATTTCAAAAAGTGGAACTTTAACTTATGAAGCTGCTAATCAGGTAGTTCAAGGTGGTTATGGAATTTCTACTGCAGTAGGAATTGGTGGTGATCCTATCATAGGTCTTGCTTATAAAGAACTTTTAAGTGAATTCCAAAAAGATGATGAAACTAAAGCTATTGTAATGATAGGTGAAATTGGTGGTAGTTTGGAAGTGGAAGCGGCTAAATTTATTAAAGAAAATATTAGCAAACCTGTGGTAGCATTCATTGCAGGTGCAACTGCTCCTAAAGGCAAAAGAATGGGGCATGCAGGTGCCATAGTAGGAAGTGCTGATGAAAGTGCTGCAGCTAAAAAAGAAGCTTTAAAAAGCTATGGAATTCATGTGGTGGATTCTCCGGCTTTGATTGGTGAAGAAATTCAAAAAATATTAGGTTAATAAAGGAAAAAAACATGAGTATGACAGCTCCAAAAGATACCCCTGTTTGGGTAGATGAGCATAGATGTAAAGCATGTAATATTTGTGTTAGCTATTGCCCCGCTGGGGTTTTAGCTATGCGCGATGATGTGCATGCGGTTTTAGGACAAATGATAGAGGTGGTACACCCTGAATCCTGTATAGGCTGTACCGAGTGTGAGACACATTGCCCTGATTTTGCTATTATGGTGGCAAAAAGAGAGGAATTTAAATTTGCCAAACTTACTGCTGAGGCTAAAGATAGAGCTGTAGCCGTAAAAAATAACAAATACAAAAAATTAGCATAGGAAAAATAATGAGAGAAGTTATAGCAACAGGTAATGTTTTAATCGCCAAAGCTGCGATTGATTGTGGATGTAAATTTTTTGGAGGTTATCCTATTACACCAAGTTCTGAAATTGCACATGAATTAAGCCATATGCTTCCTGCAAATGATGGAACTTTTATACAAATGGAAGATGAAATTTCGGGTGTAAGTGTGACTATTGGTGCTGCTATGAGTGGCGTAAAATCAATGACCGCAAGTAGTGGTCCTGGAATTTCGCTTAAAGCAGAGCAAATCGGTCTTGCTTTTATCGCTGAAATTCCACTTGTTATTGTAAATGTTATGCGTGGTGGTCCTTCAACAGGTCTTCCAACAAGGGTGGCTCAAGGGGATTTATTTCAAGCAAAAGCACCTACTCATGGGGATTTTGCTAGTGTGGCTATCGCACCAGCGAGTTTAGAAGAAGCTTATACAGAAACCATAAGAGCGTTTAATTTGGCTGAAAAGTATATGACTCCTGTATTTTTACTTATGGATGAAACTGTAGGGCATATGAATGGTAAAGCGGTATTGCCTGATTTAAAAGATATAGAAATTATTAATCGTAAAAAATTCACAGGCGATAAAAAAGATTATAAACCTTATGCAGCGGGCGAAAATGAACCTGCAACACTCAATCCATTTTTTACTGGCTATCGCTATCATGTAACCGGACTTCATCATGGAGATATAGGTTTTCCAACAGAAGATGGCGCTATAGTTAAGAAAAACATGGAAAGACTTATAGGTAAAATTAAAAACAACCAAGATGATATTTGTACTTATGAAGAATATATGCTTGATGATGCTGAATTTTTAATCATAGCTTACGGAAGCGTAAGTCGTTCTGCTAAAGAAGCTATCAATAGGCTCAGAGAAGAGGGTATTAAGGTAGGACTTTTCCGCCCTATCACACTTTATCCTGTAGCTGAAAAGAAAATTGCTGAAGTGGTAAGCAAATTTAAAAAGGTAATGGTAAGCGAATTAAATATGGGACAGTATCTTGAAGAGATTGAAAGAGTAACTTCGCGTCGCGATTTTATTAGTTTGCACCGTGCAAATGGTCGTCCTATCACTCCAAGTGAAATTATTGCTAAGGTAAAGGAGAATATATAAATGGCTTTTAATTATGATGAATATCTAAGAGTAGATAAAATGCCTACTCAATGGTGTTGGGGATGTGGCGATGGTGTTGTTTTAAAATGTATTATCCGCGCGATAGAAAAACTTGGTTGGAATATGGATGATGTTTGTCTTGTTTCGGGTATAGGTTGTAGTGGCAGAATGAGTTCTTATGTAAATTGCAATACCGTGCACACTACTCATGGTAGAGCTATTGCTTATGCAACAGGCATAAAACTAGCCAATCCTAGCAAACATGTTATTGTAGTAAGTGGCGATGGTGATACTTTAGCAATTGGTGGAAATCATACTATACATGGATGTCGTAGAAATATAGATTTAACTCATATTGTAATCAACAATTTTATTTATGGGCTTACTAATTCTCAAACTTCTCCAACTACTCCAAAAGGTTTTTATACAGTAACTGCACAATTTGGAAATATCGATCCAAATTTTGATGCTTGCGAATTAACTAAAGCCGCTGGAGCTTCTTTCGTGGCAAGAGGAAATGTTATTGAGGCAAATAAATTAGAAAATTTAATTTATAAAGCTTTAGCACACAAAGGTTATAGCTTTGTTGATGTTTTCTCAAATTGTCATATTAACCTAGGTAGAAAAAATAAAATGGGTGAAGCAGTGGCTATGCTTGATTGGATTAAAAATCGTGTTGTGGATAAGTCTAAATTTGAAAGTATGGATTTTGAAGAAAGAAAAGATAAATTCCCAACAGGTGTTTTATATGAAGATAGCACGCAGCCAGAATATTGTCATGCTTATGAAGAAGTGCGTCGTGCAGCCAAAGAAAAAAGAATGGTTGATTTAGGAGCCTTAAAATGAAATATCAATTAAGATTTGGTGGTGAGGGTGGTCAAGGTGTTATCACCGCAGGAGAAATTTTAGCAGAAGCAGCCATTAAAGAAGGTCGTCAAGCTTTTAAGGCTTCTACTTATACTTCACAAGTGCGTGGCGGTCCTACTAAGGTGGATATTATCATTGATGATAAAGAAATTTTATTTCCTTATGCTGTAGAAGGGGAAGTAGATTTTATGCTTTCGACTGCAGATAAGGGTTATAAAGGTTTTCGTGGGGGTGTAAAAGAAGGAGGTATTATAGTTGTAGAGCCAAATTTAGTACATCCTGAAAGTGAAGATTATAAAAAATGGCAAATTTTTGAAATCCCTATTATTACCATAGCTAAAGATGAGGTAGGAAATGTGGCTACTCAATCAGTTGTTGCACTTGCAATTGCTGCTTATATGAGCAAATGTATAGATTTAGATGTTTTAAAAGAAACTATGCTTCATATGGTTCCTGCAAAAACTCGTGATGCAAATGCTAAAGCTTTTGATCTGGGTGTAAAATACGCCACTCAAGCAAAACCATATTCATAATAAATTCCGCATCATGCGGAATTTAACTTCTAAAATTTTACACATTGCAAATAAAATTTAAATTTTAATTATTTTAATTTAGCTACTTTTAACGATTAAAATTTTATAATCAAAAACTTATATTTTCAAGGAAAATTAATGGATTTTTTTGATGAAATGTTTAATAAAACTCCAAAAGAAAAATTTATAGAAATTATACAAAATGGAAATTTAGGAGCCTTAGAAAAAGTTTTTGAGGAATTTTTTGCTGATCATATTGCTATGGTGGAACTTTTGGAAAAACAAGGTCTAACAGAAATGGATGTAAAAAATTTCATATTAGAAAATGGTGATTTCATAGAAGAAAGGCAAAATGATATTTATATAGAATTGGGCGCAAAAATTTTAGGACACGAAGGCTAAAATTGTTTAAAATAAGCCCCTATTTAATTTGTATTTTTTTTATTTTTAGTAATGTTTTAGCATCTGAACCAACTTTTGATTATACTTATAAATTTATACTTAAAAAAGATGAGAGAGCTAGTGTGCAGATTAAAGAAATAGGCTATGAAGATAAGGTGCAAAATTTTGATTTTTATTGGACTTTGTTTGATAATACTAATATCATCGTACATTCGAAATTTCGCAAATATCCGCGTCAATTTGTGATGAGTTTAAGAAGAAATTTAGATTGGGTAACTCAAACTTTAATACCTGATTATACCAATCCACACATTGATAGAGCAAGACTTATTTTAGAATTTAGTGGTTATAATAAAGGTTTGGCAACTTTTACGGTTTATATAGAAGATAAGGAATCTCGCTTAATGGTAGAATTTTTAGATCCGAGAAAAAAAGCTTTACAAAATCCACCGCAAAATAATCAGGTTGTTCCTATGATTAATTTTAACGAACCTCAGGTAAAACCATTAACAAGCAAAGAAAATAATAATAGCAATTAACAAGGAAAAGATAGTGCAAAAAATAGATGAATTAATAAAACAGTTTTTAGAAGAACTTGGCTATGAACCTATTTTAAATATGCTTTCAAATGTAAAATCAGGAAAGAAATTACGCTCTAAATTATTATTAGCTATCGCAGATGAGAGTGAGATTGCTTTTAAAATTTGTGCAGCTATAGAATTGATACATCTTGCTAGTTTATTACATGATGATATTATCGATGAGAGTGAATTAAGGCGTGGGGCAAGATCTGTTAATGCTGAATTTGGTACAAAAAATGCTCTTATGTTGGGCGATATTTTGTATTCAAAAGCCTTTTATGAATTAAGTAAAATGGATGCTAGATTTGCAAGTATTATTTCAGACGCTGTTGTAAAGCTTGCTATAGGCGAACTTATGGATGTTGATTTGGGAGAGAAATTTAATATCAATAAAGAAGCTTATTTGAAAATGATCTATAATAAAACAGCTGTTTTGATCGAAGCAAGTGCGAGATGCGGAGCTATTTTGGCTGGATTATATGAAAAAGATTTTGCAGAATATGGAAAAAATTTAGGACTCGCTTTTCAGATGATTGATGATATTTTAGATATTAAGAGTGATGAAAAAATTCTTGGAAAACCTGCTATGAATGATTTTAAAGAGGGTAAGACTACCTTACCTTATATTTATCTTTATGAAAATTTACAAGAACAAGATAGGATATATTTGCAGACTTTATTTAAAAAAGATTTAAATGAAAATGAAAAAGAGTGGCTAAAAACTAAATTTGAAGAACAAAAAGCTTTAGAAAAAGCTATTTTAGAAGCTAAAACTTATGCAAAAAAGGCTAGTAAAGCGATTGAAAAATATGATAATAACAAGCTTAATGATATTATTAAAGCTATGATAGATAGGGAATTTTAATGTATTATTGTATATCTTTTACTCATAAAAATACAGATATTGCCTTAAGGGAAAAGTTAAGCTTTTCCAATGAAGCTAAAAAAAGTGAGTTTTTAAAAATCATTAGCACTCATGAAAATATTGAAGAATGTTTGGTTATAAGTACTTGCAATCGTGTTGAAATTGTTGCTTTTGTAAAAATGGCCTGTGCGGAGTTTATTGTTAAATCTTTGGCTTTACTTTGTGATGTTGATAAAGATATTTTACTTGAAAAAGCTGATATTTTTGAAGATAGTGGAGCAATCCACCATCTTTTTTCTGTAGCAAGTTCTTTGGATAGTTTGGTGGTTGGAGAAACTCAGATAGCAGGACAATTAAAAGATGCCTTTGCTTTTGCTGTAAAAAATAATTTTTGTGGAGTACACCTTTCAAGAGCAGTACATAGTGCTTTTAAATGTGCTGCTAAGGTACGCAATGAAACTCAAATTTCTAAAAATTCTATTTCTGTAGCTAGCGTTGCCGTGGCAAAAGCAAAAGAACTTGCAGATTTAACGCAAAAAAAAGCTGTTGTTATTGGAGCTGGAGAGATGGGAGAACTCGCGGCAAAACATTTAATTGCTGCGGGTGCTAAGGTGATTATTTTAAATCGTGATTTACAAAAAGCTAAAGATTTGTGTGAGAGACTTGGTGTTTTAAGCGAATATGATAGTTTAGAAAATTTAAAAAAATATTTAAATCAATACGAGTTTTTTTTCTCAGCTACCAATGCACCAAATGCTATTATTACAAATTCTTTAATAGAAGAACTTTCTTATAAAAGGTATTTTTTTGATATTGCAGTTCCAAGGGATATTGATATCAATGAAAATGAAAATATATCTGTTTTTGCTGTAGATGATCTTGAAATTGTGGTTCAAAAAAATTTAGCACTAAGAGAACAAGAAGCTCGTATGGCTTATGGGATAATAGGTCGTGAAACAAGTGAATTTTTTAGGTATTTAAACGATTTGGCTTTGATGCCTATTATCAAAGCTATACGCTTGCAAGCTAAAGAATATGCAGATAAACAACTTGAAATTGCGTTAAAAAAAGGATATTTGAAAAAATCTGATAAAGAAGAGGCTAGAAAGTTGATTCATCAAGTTTTTAAGGCTTTTTTACACACGCCTACTATGAATTTGAAACATTTACAAGGTAAAATGCAAAGCGATACAGTGATTAATGCTATGCGTTATGTTTTTGATTTGCAAAATAATCTTGAAGGTTTAAATCAATATAAATGTGAATTTGATATGGAGAATAATGATGAGATTTACTAAATTTTATGCACCAAGTTTAAAAGAAGCGCCAAAAGATGCGAGTTTACCTAGTCATATTTTTTTAACGCGTGCAGGTTTTGTAGAACAAATTGGTAGCGGACTTTATAATTTCTTGCCTTTGGGAAAAAGAGTTTTAGATAAGATTAAAAATATAGTTAAAGAAGAAATGGATAAGGCTGGAGCACAAGAAGTAAATCTTAGTTTTATCACTCCTGCAAGTTTGTGGCAAGAAAGTGGGCGTTATAATGTTTTTGGAAAAGAACTTTTGCGTTTTAAAGACAGAAAAGAAAATGAATTTGTTTTAGGTCCAACACATGAAGAAGCTATGCTTTCTTTGGTAAAAAACAAAATCACAAGCTATAAACAACTTCCTTTGCATTTATATCAAATTGGACTTAAATTTCGTGATGAAGCAAGGCCTAGATTTGGGCTTTTAAGATGTCGTGAATTTCTAATGAAAGATGGATATAGTTTTCATGCTAATGAAGAAGATTTAGGGCGTGAGTTTGAGCTTATGTATAAAACTTATTCTCAAATTTTACAAAGAATGGGGCTTGATTTTAGAGCAGTTGAAGCTGATAGTGGGGCTATTGGTGGAAGTGGCTCTAAGGAATTTATGGTTTTAGCAAAAAATGGGGAAGATGATATTTTAATTTGTGAAAATTGTGATTATGCGGCTAATGTTGAAGCTGCAAAAAGAGCTAAAAAAACTTGTCAAGATGAGCGTCCTGAAGCAAATTATGCAAGTAAATTTCACACTCCAAATATTAAAACTATAGATTCTTTAGCACAATTTTTTAAAATTAATGCTTTTTATACGATTAAAGCAGTGGTAAAAAAAGCTATTTATGAAAATGAAAGTAAATTAGTTGTGTTTTTTATAAGAGGAAGTGATGATTTGCAAGAGGTTAAGGCTCAAAATGCTTGCAGTGCCCTTGAACTAGTCGATGCGAGCGAAGAAGAATTGGAAAAAGCTGGCTTAGTAGCTGGTTTTATAGGTTTTGTGGGATTAAAAGATATAGATTTTTATATAGATTTTGAGCTTGAAAACGAAAAGCAAATGATTATGGGTGCGAATGAAAAAGATTATCATTTAATCGGTATTGATGTTGTAAATTTAAATAAAGATCGTTTTAAAGATTTGATTGAAGTTAAAGAAGGGGATTGCTGTGTTAAATGTGGAGCAAAATTAAAACAAAGTAAAGGTATAGAAGTAGGGCATATTTTTAAGCTAGGACAAAAATATTCTAAAGCGATGAATGCAAATTTCTTAGATGAAAATGGCAAAAGTCAGCCTTTTTATATGGGATGTTACGGCATAGGTGTTTCACGCTTGTTGGCTGTAGCTATTGAAGCAAGTCATGATGAAAAAGGATGTATTTGGAATAAAACTTTAGCTCCTTTTGTGCTTGAAATTATTGTTTCAAATCTCAAAGATGAAAAGGCTTTAGAATTTGCCAATAAGCTTTATGAGGATTTAACTAATCTTGGATTAGAAGTCTTGCTTGATGATAGAAATGAGCGTTTTGGGGTTAAAATGAATGATTTTGAACTTATGGGTTTTCCTTATGCGTTAGTTATTGGCAAGGGATTAGAAAATAATGAAATAGAGCTTATCCAAAGAGAAGATTTGGTAAAAGAACTTATAAAAACTGATGAACTTATGGAAATTCTTAAAAAGAAAGTGTTATGAATTATAAATTAAGTTTAAGTCCTTTATTTGTACTTGAAATTATTGCAAGTATACTTTTTATAGTGTTTTTTGGTTTTGGTAATTTTTTATTTTTCATACTTTTGAGTATGATTTTTGGTGCGGTTTTATTGGGAATTTTTTGGAAAAATATGCTTGAATTTCAAATGGGTGGCTTAAAGGATATGTTAACACAATTTTCTTTTGTTATCGCAGGGTTTTTACTTGTTTTTCCAGGGATTATTACAAGTGTTTTTGGAATTTTTGTATTTTTCTTTGGTATTGCTTTGAAATTAATAACTAAATCAAAATATCAATACACCAAGCAAGAGTATCAAAATTCTAATGAAGAAATTATTGATGTTGAAATTATAGAGGATAGAAAATGAAGCTTATTATTGCAACAAGAAAAAGTCAATTAGCTCTTTGGCAAAGTGAACATGTAGCCCAAATTTTAAAAAATACACATCAAATTGAAGTGCTTTTAGAAGGTTTTAAAACAAAAGGCGATGTTTTGCTTGATTCTCCTTTGGCAAAAATTGGTGGTAAAGGACTTTTTACAAAAGAACTTGAAGAAAGTATGTTAAGAAAAGAAGCACATTTAGCAGTGCATAGTTTAAAAGATGTGCCTAGTTTTTTTCCTCAAGGTTTAGTTTTGGCAGCGGTAAGCAAAAGAGAGCAAAGCAATGATGCTATGCTAAGTCAAAATTATAAAGATTTTCTTTCTTTACCAAAAGGTGCAAAAATAGGCACTACTAGTCTTAGACGCAAGATGCAGCTTTTATTATTAAGACCTGATTTAGATATTATTTCTTTGCGTGGTAATGTCAATTCTCGTATAGAGAAATTAAAAAATAATGATTTTGATGCGATTATTTTGGCAATGGCGGGAATTAAACGCTTAAACTTAGATAAGCAAGTGAATTTTGTTTATGAATTTAGCAAAGATGAGCTTATTCCTGCGGCTTCTCAAGGAGCTTTAGGTATTGAAAGCATAAATGATGAAAAAATTTTAGAACTTTTAAAATGTTTAAATGATGAAAATGCTTTGATTGAAACAAGCATTGAAAGAGAATTTATTGCTACTTTAGAAGGAGGTTGTCAAGTTCCTATAGGTATTAACGCAGAGCTCTTGGGAGATGAAATTTGTGTGCGTGCGGTACTTGGACTACCCGATGGAAGTGAAATTTTAAAAGATAAGAGAATGATTAAAAAGAATGATTTTAAAGGTTTTGGAGAGAGTTTGGCTAAGGAGTTTATTGCTAAAGGTGCTAAAGAACTTTTAAAAAAAGCTGAGAGTATGATATGAAAGAATTTATTCAAATTTTAAAAGAAAATGATCTTTTAAGGGTAATTGAAGAACCTGTAGATGTAGATCTTGAAATCGCTCATTTAGCCTATATAGAAGCTAAAAAAGGAGAAAAAGGGAAGGCTTTATTATTTAAAAATCCTATAGATAAAAAATTAAATAAACAATATAAATTTCCTGTTTTGATGAATACTTTTTGCAATGAAAAGGCTTTAAATTTAGCTTTTGGACGTGATTATGAAGAGGTGGCTGAAGAAATTTCAAAACTCACCAAGCTTCATATTCCTACGAGTTTTAAAGCAAAAATGGATTTTTTTATGAATTTGTTAAGTTTTAAAAATATTCCTCCTAAAAGACTGAAAAAAAATAAAGCCTTGTATGATTATGAAATTTTAAACTCACTTGAAGAACTTCCCATACTAAAAACTTGGGAAGATGATGCGGGTAAATTTATTACCATGGGGCAAGTTTATACACAAAATTTAGATAAAACTCAAAATAATCTTGGAATGTATCGTTTGCAAATGAGTGATAAAAATGAACTTTTAATGCATTGGCAAATTCATAAAGATGGGGCAAATTTTTATCACGAATACAAAAATGCTGGTTTTAAAAAAATGCCTGTAAGTATAGCCATAGGTGGAGATCCGCTTTATATTTGGTGTTCTCAAGCACCTTTACCTAAGGGAATTTTTGAACTTTTACTTTATGGTTTTATTAAAAAAACTCCTGCAAAAATTACTCCTTGTGAAAATGGTATTTTTATACCTTATGATAGTGATGTGGTTATTGAAGGTTATGTGGATTTAGAAGAGTTTAAAATCGAAGGTCCTTTTGGAGATCATACGGGTTTTTATACTCCTGCTGAACTTTTTCCTGTGATGAAAGTAGAAAAAATTTATGCTAAAAAAGATGCGATCTATCAAGCAACGGTTGTAGGAAAGCCTCCTTTAGAAGATAAGATCATGGGGCTTGGTACCGAAAGAATTTTTTTACCCTTGCTTCAAACTTCAGTACCTGATTTAATTGATTATAATATGCCTGAAAATGGGGTCTTTCATAATCTTATCTTAGCAAAAATCGATGCAAAATATCCCGCTCATGCGCAACAAATTATGCATGCATTTTGGGGAGTAGGGCAAATGAGTTTTGTTAAGCATGCAATTTTTGTGGATAAAAATGCACCTTCTTTGAAAGATTATGATGCTTTAATTCCTTATATGTTAGATCGTTTTAATACAAAGAAAATTTTAATTTCAGAAGGAATTTGTGATCAATTAGATCATGCTTCACCTAATTCTTGTTTTGGGGGTAAAGCAGGACTTGATGCTTGCGAAGAAATACAAGTTGAAGAGCTTGAAATTTTAGAAGATGAAAAATTACTAGAACTTTTTAAAACTAAGGTAGAACTTTTAAATTTAAAGCAATTTTATAAAGAAAGTAAAAGTCCTATAGTTTGTATTTTGCTTGATAAAAAAGAAAAAATCGAACAAAGTTTTGACAAACTTTTAGAATTTAAAAAACATTTTAGGATTTTAGTATTTTTAGATGCTGAAAATAAGCTTGAAAATTCTTATATGCTTGTTTGGCGTGTGGTAAATAATATAGATGCTAAAAGAGATATTTTTATCAAAGAAGAAAGACTTGGAGTAGATGCAAGTGCTAAAGGTGAAGCTGAGGGTTATTTAAGAGCTTGGCCTAAGCAAACAGATTGCACTAAAAGCGTGATAGAAGATTTGATCTTGCGTAATATTTTAGAAAATAATCCAGATCTTTTTAATAAATTTGAAATTTTTTAAGATAATTGAGATTTATTTTAAAATTTTGGCACAGTTTTTGCTTATTATTTTTTTATTATTGAAAAATAAAATTTTCTTTATAGGTGTTCATAAATTTATAAATTTGTCGATATAAGCTTTTAACTAGCAATAGGAAATTTTAAAAAGGATTTTAAAATGGAAATATCGAAGGCAAATGGGCAAATGGATACAGCTTTGGCAAACATTAGCCAAAGAACAAGTGAGACACAGGCTAGTTTAAACATTCAAACCGATAGAAGTCAAAGCCAAGGAGGCGATGATGGACAGCAACGAGGTGTGAGTGAAAAGTTAGCTGATATTACAAAAAAGTTAAATGAGCAAATGGATTCTCTAGATACCAATGTTCGTTTTGGTTATAGTGATAAAATCGGTTCTATGTATATTAGCGTGACTGAAAAAAGTACTGGAAGGGAAATCCGTCAAATTCCTAGCGAAGAAGCTATGAGATTAGCTGAGTATTTTAGGGATGTGATAGGAATGATATTTGATAAGGAGAGTTAAAAATGGCATTTGGTAGTCTATCTAGTTTAGGATTTGGTTCTGGGGTTTTAACTCAAGATACTATAGATAAATTAAAAGAAGCAGAGCAAAAAGCTCGTATTGATCCTTATACTAAAAAAATTGAAGAAAATACAACCAAACAAAAAGATTTAACAGAAATCAAAACTAAATTACTAAGTTTTCAGACGGCTGTTTCATCATTAGCTGATGCTACGGTTTTTGCGAAAAGAAAAGTTGTAGGAAGTATTAGCGATAATCCTCCAGCAAGTCTTACAGTTAATTCGGGTGTTGCTTTACAAAGCATGAATATCAATGTTACTCAACTTGCACAAAAAGATGTATATCAAAGTCAAGGATTGGCAAATGACAGTGGTTTTATTAATGCAAATTTAGCTGGAACCACCGATCTTACTTTTTTTTCAAATGGCAAAGAATATACTGTTACGGTAGATAAAAACACAACCTATAGAGATTTAGCTGATAAAATTAATGAAGCTAGTGGAGGAGAGATTGTCGCTAAGATTGTAAACACAGGAGAGAAAGGCACTCCTTACCGCTTAACTTTAACCAGTAAAGAAACAGGCGAAGACAGTGCGATAAGTTTCTATGCTGGAAAAAAAGATGCGCAGGGTCAGTATCAAAGTGATCCAGAGGCAGAAAAAATATTTTCAAATCTTGGATGGGAATTAGATAAAACGACTCAGACTATTGATCCAGCTAAGGATAAAAAAGGTTATGGTATTAAGGATGCTTCTTTGCATATCCAAACTGCGCAAAATGCAGAATTCACACTTGATGGTATTAAGATGTTTAGATCAAGTAATACTGTTACCGATCTTGGTGTAGGAATGACTTTAACTTTAAATAAAACAGGTGAAATTAATTTTGATGTACAGCAAGATTTTGAAGGTGTGACAAAAGCCATGCAAGATTTGGTGGATGCTTATAATGATTTAGTAACCAATCTTAATGCTGCAACTGACTATAATAGTGAAACTGGAACAAAAGGAACTTTACAAGGCATCAGTGAAGTAAATTCAATACGCTCAAGCATTCTTGCTGATTTGTTTGATTCTCAAGTTGTTGATGGAACTACTGAAGATGCAAATGGTAATAAAGTAAACACTAAGGTTATGCTTTCTATGCAGGATTTTGGCTTAAGTTTAAATGATGCAGGCACTTTGAGTTTTGATTCTTCTAAATTTGAACAAAAAGTTAAAGAAGATCCAGACTCTACTGAAAGTTTTTTTTCAAATATTACTAAATACGAAGACATTAATCACACAGGAGAGGTAATTAAGACAGGAAGTTTAAGTAAATATCTTAATTCCAATGGAGGTAATACTAATGGTTTAGCATTTAAACCAGGAGATTTTACTATAGTTTTTAATAATCAAACATATGATTTATCTAAAAATTCTGATGGTACTAATTTTAAATTAACAGGGAAAACAGAGGAAGAATTGCTTCAAAATTTAGCTAATCATATAAACAGTAAAGGTATTGAAGGCTTAAAAGTTAAGGTTGAATCCTATAATCAAAACAATGTTACAGGGTTTAGGTTGAATTTTAGTGGAGATGGTAGTTCGGATTTTTCAATCAAAGGAGATGGTAGCATTCTTAAGGAATTAGGTTTGTCTGATGTAAATATAACCTCTAAGCCTATAGAAGGTAAAGGTATTTTTTCAAAATTAAAAGCCACGTTGCAAGAGATGACTGGAAAAGACGGTTCAATTACAAAATATGATGAGAGTTTGACAAATGATATTAAATCATTAAATACCTCTAAAGACTCGACTCAGGCTATGATTGATACAAGATATGATACAATGGCGAATCAATGGTTGCAATATGAGAGTATTTTAAATAAACTCAATCAACAGCTAAATACTGTGACTAATATGATTAATGCGGCAAACAATTCTAATAATTAAGGATAAAAAAGATGCAAAATAATTTAGCCTATAATGCTTATTCTCAAAATCAAGTGGGGATAGAGTCCCCGCAAAAACTTATTGAAATGCTTTATGAGGGAATTTTGCGTTTTTGTGCAAGAGCTAAAGTAGCCATAAGAAATGAAGATATAGAACAAAGAGTGTATTTTGTAAAAAGAACCACGGCTATTTTTATAGAGCTTATTAATACTTTAAACTATGAAAAAGGCGGAGAAGTGGCACATTATTTAAGCGGGCTTTATACAAGAGAAATTCAACTTTTATCTTTGGCAAATTTAGAAAATAACGAAGATAGAATCAATGAAGTTATAAATGTAACCAAAGGTTTGCTAGAAGCTTGGAGAGAAGTGCATAACAATGAAACAGTGGCTCAGTGATTTTAAACTTGCATTAATCCAAGAAGATGTCAATAAACTTGAAAATTTACTTGATGAACTTGATATGAAAGCTTTTATTAAAAATTTAGCCAAAGAATCGCCTTCAGAAGATTTTTTAAAAGAAAATGCAAATGATGTATTTTATCAAGTTCAAGCTCTTTTGCAAGAAGCTGTTATACTGATTGAACAAAAGAAAAAAACAAAAGCTGTTGAAATTCAAAAATTTCAAAAAGCGTTGACATATTTTAAATCTTAAAAAAGCATAGCGATAAGCCGAGTTCTGTCTTGAATGCTCATTTATCTAGTTTTGTTTTTGCAAACAAAATCAAGCGAAGGGTTAAAACAAAGACGCTAACCATCCCTTCTTGCTGCACATTGGGTTTACATAGCCGAAATTGTTACCAAAATCGCTGGTGGGCTTTTACCCCGCCGTTTCACCTTTTCCACTTGCGTGGTAGTTTTCTTTCTGTTGCACTATCCCTTAGGTTACCCTAGCCATCTGTTAGATGGAATGTTTGTCTTTAGCAGCTCGGACTTTCCTCTCCTAAAAAGAAGCGAGCATTTACTATGCTTTAAATTTGGATTTTAACGTAATTTTACTTATTTTTTCATCAAATAAAATAATTTTATTGTGATATCAATCAAAATTTGATAAAATTGTTTTTTATTTTTTAACAAAGGAAATTTATGGCATCTTATTCAATGGGTGATTTAAAAAAGGGACTTAAAATAGAAATCGATGGAATTCCTTTTAAAATAGTTGAGTATCAGCATGTAAAACCAGGCAAAGGTCCTGCTTTTGTGCGTATTAAAATCAAATCTTTTATTGATGGTAAAGTACTTGAAAAAACTTTCCATGCAGGTGATAAATGTGAAGCTCCAAATTTAGAAGATAAAACTATGCAGTATCTTTATGATGATGGTGAAAATTGCCAATTTATGGATACGCAAACATATGAACAAGTAGCTATTAGTGATGATGATGTAGGTGAGGCGAAAAAATGGATGCTTGATGGTATGATGGTAGATGTGCTTTTCCATAATGGTAAAGCTATCGGCGTAGAAGTTCCACAAGTTGTTGAACTCAAAATCATCAAAACAGCTCCAAATTTTAAGGGTGATACTCAAGGATCAAATAAAAAACCGGCTACATTGGAAACAGGCGCAGTAGTGCAAATTCCTTTTCATGTGTTAGAAGGTGAAGTTATACGCGTTGATACCGTGCGTGGTGAGTATATAGAAAGAGCGAACAAATAATACAAAAAAAGCTTTTGGACTATTCCAAGGCTTTTTTAAATTTATATAAAATTTATTTTGTTACTTAATTTCTCATTCCATTCTTAAAAATATTTTTTTAAACTTTTCTTCAATTTAAAATTTCTATAATATTTCTAATTCATATTATGGAGATGGTTGATGGAATGGTTACTTCTTGCTTCTATACCTTTGATTGTTTTAGGTTTTGCTTTAAAGATTAACCCCTTTTTAGTGGTAACTTCAGTTGGAATTTATGCTGGACTTGTTTCAGGTTTTGATTTTGTTAAGGTTGTTAGTGATATAGGAAAATCTTTTGTAGATAATCGCTATGTTGCTATAATTTGGCTTATTTTACCTTTACTTGCTGTTTTGGAACGCAAAGGCTTAAGAGAGCAGGCTAAAAATTTAATATCCAAAATAAAAGTTGCCAGTACAGGACGAATTTTAATGTGTTATTTTGTTTTTAGACAAGTTACTGCAGCTTTAGGGCTTTTATCTTTAGGCGGACATGCGCAGATGATAAGACCTTTAATAGCCCCTATGGCAGAAGCTGCAGCTAAGCTTAAATTTAAAAACTTAACACATAAAGATAGTCAAAAAATCAAAGCTTTTTCTGCGGGAACGGATAATATTGCTGTATTTTTTGGAGAGGATATTTTTATAGCCGTGCATTCTATTTTATTTATTAAAGCTTTTTATGAGAGCAATGGTATTATTGTTGAGCCATTGCATTTATCAGTTTGGGCTATACCAACTGGAATTTTGGCTTTAATTATCCATTGCTCTAGACTTTATTTATTTGATAAAAGATTGGAAAAAACTTATAAAGGGTTGAGTGATGATAAGTCTTGATTTACTTTATTATATTGTAGGAATTTTATTTTTAGTTTTTGGAATTTTAAGTTTTTCTAATCAAGCTAAAGATATAAAATCAAGAATAAGCGGCGGGGTATTTTGGATAAGTTATAGTTTTACTTTTTTACTAGCAGGAGTTTTGCCTCATTTTGTGATGGGTTGTATAGTGATTTTACTAGCACTTATAGCAGGGTTTAATTTATTAAAACCAGCAAAGATCGAAGTTAGCAAAGAAGAAAAAGAATACGAGATAAAACATGCAAATATTTATAAAAATAAACTTTTTATTCCTGCTTTAATGGTTCCTTTGATTACGCTTATTGGGACTTTTTTATTTCCCCATTTGAGTTTTTTTGAAAATAAAAATGCTACATTGATGGCTTTGATTATAGGTATAATTATTTCTTCAATAGTTGCTTGTTTTATGTTTAAGGCTTCTCCTAAAAGAGCTGTTAAAGATGCAGCACATACTATGGATCACATTAGTTGGGCGGCGCTTTTACCGCAAATTTTGGCTACACTTGGGGTAGTTTTTGTTTCTACAGGAATGGGCGATCAAGTATCTAAACTTTTATCTAGTTATATTAGTTTGGATAATGCTTTTATTGCAGTAGCTGTGTATTGTATCGCTATGGCGCTTTTTACTATAGTAATGGGCAATGCTTTTGCAGCTTTTCCTGTGATTACTGCTGCTATTGCTTTGCCGATTTTAATCATACAAATGCATGCAAATCCTGCTATTATAGGTGCGATTGGAATGCTTAGTGGATTTTGCGGAACTTTAATGACGCCTATGGCTGCAAATTTTAATATAGTTCCTGCGGCACTTTTAAATTTGGATGATAAAAATGGCGTAATTAAAGCCCAGTTTATGTCAGGACTTGTTTTGCTTGTAGCTAATATCTTTTTAATGTATTTTTTAGCTTTTAGATTTTAAGGAGAAACAATGGAAAAATTTATAAAACAATTTAGCTTTATTGCACTAGAAAATATTTTTAGAGAATTGCCAAATAAAATCACACATTCTTTTAATGATATTAATGATATTAAACCGCCAAAACTTATGTATCCTATATTTTATGGTTCTTATGATTGGCATTCTAGCGTGCATTCTCATTGGCTTTTGGTGAAAATTTTAAAAGATTTTTCTCATTTTGCTCCAAAGGATGAAATCATCAAAGCTCTAGATTCTCAATTTAGCAAAGAAAAAGCAGAAGGAGAGCTTAAATATCTTCAAAACCCTGCACACAAAGGTTTTGAAAGACCTTATGGATGGGGATGGTTTTTAAAACTGACTTTGGAGATAAATTTACTTGCTAAAGAAAATGACAAAGCTGAAATTTGGGCTAAAAATTTAGAAGGCATAGCTGATTTTTTTGTTAAAGAATTTAAGGAGTTTTTGCCTAAGATGGATTATCCTATACGAGTTGGAACTCATTTTAATAGCTCTTTTGC
The DNA here is from genome assembly GCF_012890095.1 of Campylobacter sp. CFSAN093260. Taxonomy (NCBI): domain Bacteria; kingdom Pseudomonadati; phylum Campylobacterota; class Epsilonproteobacteria; order Campylobacterales; family Campylobacteraceae; genus Campylobacter; species Campylobacter sp. CFSAN093260. The sequence goes on from NZ_CP040618.1 coordinate 519,483, forward strand.
TTTGTATTTTGCTTTAGAATATGCAAGATTTAAAAAAGATCAAGAATTGGAGTATTGCATCATCCAAAGTGCTAAAAAGTGGTTTTTAAATGATAAAAACATGCAAGCTTTAGAGCCTTGTGGAGATGAGTTTTTATCTCCTGTTTTGATGGAAGCGGTGCTTTTAAGTGCTGTTTTACCTAAAAATGATTTTGTAAAATTTTTTAAAGCATATTTGCCAAATTTAGAAGCAAAAGAGCCTGCAACTTTATTTACCCCTGTGAGTGTGAGTGATAGGAGCGATGGTAAAATAGCACATCTAGATGGGCTAAATTTAAGTCGCGCTTGGTGTTTTAAAATACTTTCAAATTTTTGCGATGAAAATTTAAAAATTCTTTTAAGAAACAATGCTACAGAGCATTTTGATAAAGCTATAGCTCATATAGAAGATGATTATCTTGGGTCGCATTGGCTAGGAAGCTTTGCCTTGCTTGCTATGGATGTGGATATTTTATAAAAATTTCATAAGATGAGTAAATTTGTTGCTAAATAGATATTTTTTAAATTTAGATTTTGTTTTTATGCTTTGAAAAATATATTTTTTGATATTAAGCCCTATAATATTTTAAAGGATGATAATGGTTTTTTTAATCATCTCTAGTATTATAGTGGCTATTATTTTGGGCTATATTACTAGACATAATGTTGGAATTTTTGCTATGATTTTTGCTTATATTATAGGAGCTTTTTTTATGGATTTAGCTCCTAAAAAAATCATAGCTTTTTGGCCTATTTCTATATTTTTTGTTATTTTTGCTGTCTCATTGTTTTATAATTTTGCAACCGTAAATGGAACTCTTGAAAAATTAGCTGGACATTTGATGTATCGTTTTGCTAATCATCCTTATTTACTTCCTTTTGTTATTTTTGTGGTTAGTGCTATTATAGCTGCTTTAGGAGCAGGTTTTTATACAGTTTTAGCTTTTATGGCACCACTTACTTTTTTACTTTGCGATAAAATCGGTTTAAGCAAAATTGCTGGAGCTATGGCTATAAATTATGGTGCTTTGGGAGGAGCAAATTTTATGACTTCTCAAAGCGGGATTATTTTTCGAGGATTGATGGAAAATTCAGGTATTGAAGCAAATGAAGCTTTTGCAAATTCTAGTATTATTTTTGCTTTTACTATAATCTTGCCTATTGTGGTATTATCTTTTTTTGTGTTTAATGCTTTTAAAAATAATATAAAAATTAGTGTTATTTCAAAACCTGATCCATTTGATTATAAACAAAAAACTACTTTAATTCTCATGTTTATGATGATTGTTGTTGTTTTAATCTTTCCTGTGCTAAATATTATTTTTCCACATAATGAGACAATTAGTTATTTTAATAAAAAAATAGATATAGCCATGATAGCCATGATTTTTGTTGCCATTGCTTTATTTTTAAAATTGGCCGATGAGAAACAAGTTGTTGCTTTAATTCCTTGGGGAACCTTGATAATGATTTGTGGAGTAGGGATGTTAATTAGCATAGCAGTTGAAGCAGGGGTTATAAAATTATTTTCAGATCTTGTAGAAAATGAGATTAATGTGATTTTTATTCCGTTAATAATGTGTGCTATTGCAGCTTTTATGTCGCTTTTTTCAAGTACTTTGGGTGTGGTTACTTCAGCGCTTTTTCCTATAGTTCCAAGCATTGCTGCAAGCAGTGGATTAAGCGAGGCATTGCTTTTTTCTTGTATTGTTGTAGGGGCTCAAGCTTCTGCTATTTCTCCTTTTTCTTCTGGAGGAAGTCTAATTTTAGGATCTTGCCCTGACAAATATAAGGAAAAATTATTTAAAGATTTACTTATTAAAGCTGTGCCTATAGGATTTATAGCGGCGATTTTAGCTACTATTATAATGAGTTTTATTTTATAAGGATAATTTAATGAAGATTGATACTCACGCACATATATTTTTGAAAAAGTTAAATACGGTTGCAAATGCAAGATATAAGCCTGATTATGACGCTAGTTTTAAAGATTATAAAGCAAATTTAGATCATTATGATTTTAATAAAGGGGTTTTAGTTCAGCCAAGTTTTTTAGGTATTGATAATGAATTTTTGCTTCAGAGTATAGAAAAAGATGAAAATATAAAAGCTATAGTTGTGGTTGATGAAAATATTAAATTTGATGAGCTTAAAAAACTAAAAGAAAGAAAAGCTTGTGGAGTTAGATTAAATTTAATTGGCAAAGAATTGCCAAATTTTAAAAGTATGGTTTGGACTCAATTTTTTGAAAATTTAAGTAAGCTTAAAATGCAAATAGAAATTCAAAGAGATTTAGATAATAATCTTGTTGATATTGTTGAAAATTTAATTCCTTATGGTTGTAATATTGTTATCGATCATTTAGCAAGAGCTAATGCAAACTTAACAAATTTAGAGGATTTAATTTGCTTAAAAAACTCTAGAATATTTTTTAAAATTAGCGGTTTTTATAGAGCAAAAATAGATTATACTAATAATGAACAAGCTGTAAAATTTGCAAAGAAAATATATGAAATTTTAAAAGAACATTTTCCACTTAGCAATTTTGTTTTTGGAAGCGATTGGCCACATACAAATTTTGAAGCAAATATTAATTTTTCATCGGCTCTAGTGGCTTTTAATGAAGTTGTCGTATCTAAAAAAGAACAAGAGCAAATTTTAGGGGATAATGCTTGTGCTTTATTTGGCTTTTAAGCTTTTTGTTTTATCCTAAAGATGTATTTTGCAATGCGTTCAAAATGCACTCTTAGATAAGGTTTGTAAATCACAAAACCACCTAAAAGCCCTAAAATGCTTCCTATTACAACATCAATTAAACGAGCGAGTATTAATTTATCTGCATTTTCACTCATAAAATTAGCTGCTTCCGAAAGATAAGTAGCATAAGGAGTAAAGAAAATCATAGCTAAAGCATAGTTTCGATTGACTAAAAATTGTCCTATAAAAAACAAAGACATCATAAGTAAAATAAGCTCTATATCGTGAAATTGTTTAGATAAAAGCCACCATGCAAAACATACTCCTAAGGCCGTTCCTATGATGCGCTGAATTTGTTTAATCCATATAGAATTTAAAGTTACACCTTGCATAATAGCTGTGCAAGAAATGGCTATCCAATAACTTCTTTCAAGTTCTAAAAAAGTTCCTATAAATATAGAAAAAGCCACAAAAGAACCCATGATCAAAGAATCCACAAAAACTGCATCAAAACCTATGTATTCTCTAGGTGGAATTTCGCTAGGTAAAGCATTTTTAAATCCATAAATCACAACGATAGAATATAACAAAGCCATTAAATTAGCTACCATTGCTCCAAGAAAAACAAGACCTACTAAAAAGATAAAATCCTTAGCTTCAAAAGGAGAATAAGCTCCTAAAACACAAGAAAATACAAAGAAAAAATATCCAGGTGCACCAATGTTATAGTATCTAATTAAAATAGAACTTCCCATGGCCATAATTCCTATAGGGATGAAGGCAAAAATTGCAGGCAAAAAATGAGTTAAAATTCCTAAGAAAAAACTAGAAACTATGCCAAAAGAACAGCACATCACAACAGCCATTCTATGATATAAAGGAGTGTTTGGAACATATAAAAAAGACAAAGCTCCTATCATGGCAATGAGTCCATAGTTTAATTTTCCAAAAAATACACTAAGCCCTAAAACTATACCCACGCCTAAAGCCGCAAAAAAAGGCATTTGCCAAACTTGTTCGCTTGAATTTAATTTAGCAATTTCTTTAAAGTGTTGCTTTAGTATTTCTATTTTATTCACTCTCGAATTTGTCCTTCCCCATTGATTATATATTTATAAGTGCAAATATCTTCAACCCCCATAGGACCTCTTGCATGCAATTTGCTGGTTGAAATTCCAACTTCTCCACCAAAGCCAAATTCTCCTCCATCGCTAAAACGCGTTGAAGCATTAGCATAAATACAAGATGAGTTTATAAGGCGTTGAAATTTAGCGATATTTGAAGCATCATTTGAGATAATGGTTTCAGAATGCAAGGAGCTGTGTTTATTGATATGCTCTATAGCTTCATCGCAATCTTTTACTAATTTTACACTTAAAGCAAAATCAAGCCATTCTGTATCAAAGGTATTTTCATTTGCTTTAAAAATTTTTAAATTTGAGTTGTTAAAATAAGCCAAAGCATTTTCATGGGCGTGAATTTTTACCTTAAATTTTTCAAATTCAGGTATTAAAAGACTTATAAAATTTTTAGCAATTTTTTCATGGATTAAAAGCGTTTCTAAAGCGTTACAAACACTTACTCTTTGACACTTTGCATTAAGGATTATTTTTAAAGCCATATCTAAGTTAGCACTTTGATCTACAAAAGCATGACACAAGCCTTTATTTTGCTTAATGAGAGGAATTTTGGTATTGTTTGCAATTTCTTGTATCATATTTGAACTTCCGCGAGGTATGATCACATCGATTAAATCATCAAAGGCTAGAATTTGCAAGATTTCATCTCTTTGGGTAAACATAGCAAAACAATCTTGCAAATCAAATTCCTTAAGTACTTTATTAACAAGAGTAAATATAGCCTCATTTGTAAATTTTGCTTCACTTCCGCCTTTAAATACACAAGCATTGGAACTTTTTATCATTAAAGCTGCGATTTCAGCGCTAAGACTAGGCCTTGCTTCGTAAATAACACAAATGAGTCCTAAAGGAATACTTATTTTTTGTATGTTTAAACTCGCATAATTTTTCCAGCCTTTAGAAATTTTGCCTATAGGATCTTCGATGTAAGCGATTTTTTCTAGGCCTTCGCAAAGAGCTAAAATACGTTTTTCATCTAACAAAAGCCTATCTTTCATTGCTCCGCTTTTTGTGAAATTTGCCATATCTTTTTTATTTGCTTCTAGGATAATTTTGAAATTTTCTCTTAAAATTTGAGCTAATTTTAGAATAATTTTTTCTTTATCTTTGGGCGTTAAGTTAAGTAGTTTTTGAGAATTTTTCTTAATATTTTCAAGCAAATTTCGCATTTTTAATCCTTTATTTACAAAAAACTTGATAAATTATACAAAAAAATTTAGAATTGAAAGGTAAATATAAATGAAAAAAATAGATTTAATTGTAGTAGGTGCAGGTCCAACAGGGATAGGCTGTGCAGTTGAAGCCAAGCTTAAAAACAAAGAAGTTTTGATACTAGAAAAATCAAATAACATTTGTCAAACTTTAATGCAATTTTATAAGGATGGCAAAAGAGTAGATAAAGCTTATAAGGGATGCGAAGGAACCAATCACGGACATGTTCCTTTTGAAGATGGCACCAAAGAAAGCACTATAGAAACTTTTCAAAACGCTTTAAAAGAGCACAATATAGAAGTTGAATTTGGTTCTGAAGTTGAGAGCGTTAAAAATGAAAATGGAGTTTTTTTAGTAAGTACAGCTAAAGGTGTTTATGAGTGTAAAAACATTATTGTTGCTATAGGTAGAATGGGTAAACCTAATAAACCTGATTACAAACTTCCTATGACTTTAACAAAAATCATTAATTTTAATGCCAATTCAGTTTTGGGAAATGAAAAAATTCTTGTTGTAGGTGGCGGAAATTCAGCAGCAGAATACGCTGTGGATTTGGCAAATTCAAATCAAGTTAGCCTTTGTTATCGTAAAAAAGAATTTACAAGATTAAATGATATAAATCTTAAAGATATTCATGAAGCTGGAAATTCGGGTAAGGTAGAGTTAAAACTAGGAATTGACATTAATGAAGTAGAAGATGATAATGGCAAAGCTAAAGTAAATTTTACCGATGGTACAAGCGATATTTATGATAGAATCATTTATGCTATTGGTGGTTCTACTCCACTTGATTTTTTACAAAAATGTGGGATTAATGTTGATGATAAAGGCGTGCCTTTAATGGATGAAAATAAACAAAGCAATGTTAAAGGCATCTTTCTAGCAGGAGATATTGCTACTAAAAATGGAGCAAGTATAGTTACAGGGTTAAATGACGCTGTGAAAATTCTTTCTGTGCTTTAAAATTTAGCCTTTGGGCTAAATTTTTATTTTAGTTTAATCTAGAAAATTCATATGCAAAATAAAATAAATATTAATAAACTTATTGCGAAATTACTTTATTTAAATTCTTACATACTAGGACTTTTGGCATTTTATTAGCGGTTTAAAATATTTTTAATTTTAAATATTTTAAGGATTATTATGTCAAGTATTTTTAGCACCTTAAGCCCTTTTAGGCTTTTTGTAAAATGTGCCGTGCCAAATGTTATAAGCATGGCTTTTATTTCTTTTTATTATATAGTTGATGGAATTTTTGTTGGAAAATATCTAGGAAGTGATGCTTTAGCGGCACTAGCCTTGATTATTCCCTTTATCATGATGTCTTTTGCTTTGGCTGATATGATAGCCATAGGATCAGCAGTGCAAATTTCTATGCATTTAGGTTTAGGCAAGAAGAATTTAGCTAGAAAGATATTTAGCTCAAGTATGTTGATTATCTTTATAATCTCTTGTTTTATCGGAATTTTGGAGTATTTTTTAGGACCTGTTTTGATTGATTGTTTAAATGTTAGCGATGAGATTAAAACGATGGCTAAAGAATGTATGTTTGTTTTTGCTTTGTTTGCACCCTTTACTATGCTTTCTTTTGCTTTGGATAATTATTTAAGAATTTGCGGAAAAACTGCTTATAGTATGGTAATGAATGTGATTATAGCATTAAGCAATATAGTGCTTGATTATATTTTTATAGTCGAGTTGGGTTGGGGCTTATTTTCAGCTGCTCTTGCAACTTGTTTGGGGCTTGTTTTAGGTGGTATTTTTGGAATTTTTCCTTTCTTGTTTCAAAATTTAGAGCTTAAAATTTCAAGCCTATACATGAATTTAAAAATTTTTAAAAATATTCTTTATAACGGAAGCAGTGAGTTTTTTGGCAATATTTCAGGATCTTTATATAGTATTTTTGCAAATTTTGTTTTATTAAAAATTTCTGATACTCAAGCCGTGGCAGCCTTTTCTATAGTTTTATATATTGATAGTTTTATTATAATGCTTATTATTGCTATGGGTGATGCAATGCAGCCTGCGCTTAGTTACAACTATGCTAAAAAAGATTTTTCAAGAATCAAAGCTATTGTAAAAGTGGTATTTTTTGCAGGGGGATTTTTATCTTTATTCTCTATAGTGCTTATATTGATATTTGGAGAAAATTTAATCACGCTTTTTACAAAAGAAAACAATCAAGAATTTAAAACTTTTGCTTATACAGCTTTGATGCTTTTTGCTTTTAATTATTTTTTTGCATGGTTTAATGTTCTAAGTGGTTCTTTTTTGACAGCTTTTAATAAGGCAAGCTTTTCTTTGGTTTTAAGTTTGGCGCAAAATTTATTTATACCTTTGTTTTTTCTTTTGTTTTTATCTTGTTTTATGGGTTTAAATGGAGTATGGCTAAGTCCATTTTTTGCTGAATTTTGTGTTTTGATTTTAGCTTGGATTTTTCTTAAAAGAATTTTTAAAGATCTATCTTTATAGGAGATAGATCTTTTTTAAATTTTATCAAAGGAGCTTTTTTATAATTTTTAGAATTTATATCCTATACCAGTTAGGACAATTTGATAGGTTTCATCATAAAATCCTATATCGCTATTTCTTTTTTCTATGCCATAATTTGCAAAACCATAAAGTCCGTTATAACCCAAAAATTGATTTTTAACAACTTTTAGATTAAGCTTAACTATATTACCATCTTGTTTTTTGTGGAAGATAGGATCAGTTCCTACTGCTTCATATTTGCTAAGATTTAAATTTGGAGTGAAGATGTAATCATTAGCAAAAGCCAAATTTGTTCCTATACTAAAACCATATCTTGAATAGCTTTGAGCTTTTCCGTCTGCATCATTGTAATCATAATTTAGTCCTAGGTTTAATAAGCTATAATTATAGTTTAATTCAATTTCGTGATAATATCCCTCCCTTTTTAAAGAGCTTTGTGCGATAGTGTCTTTATCATATTTGTTTTTGCTAAATAAATATGAAGTGGTAAATTTCCCAAAATCACTTTCATAAAGTTGAGAGATTTTAAAACCATATCTATCAACATCAGTTTCTTCTCTATTTCCTATTACATAAGGATTTGCATAAGCTTTTTCTCTTAAAGAGGAAATTACAGAAAAAGAAGTGCTAAAACGCTCTAAATAAGCTCTTTCGTAGCCTAAAGCTATACCGCTGATATCTCTTCCATTGTAGTTTTTAATAAAAATTCTATCATTATCTATAAGATTACCATAGTAAAGTTCTGCACCGATAAAAGGAATGAAAGAGGAGTCTGAATTATCAGCATTGTGACTGCTTAGATAATCACTGTTTGCCAAGGTTGAAATATTACTTTTAATATCCCTTGCACCCACACCTATGCTTAAATTTCCACTAAAACCTTCTTGAAATTCTACAGCCGTAGCTGATTGGGTTAAAATGGAGGCTAAAACACAGGAAAATAAATATTTTTTCAAATGTTCTCCTTGAAATGTTTGTTGTTTGTAATTAAATTACATTTATAATTGTAACTAATATTACATTAAATATTTATAAAAAAATTAAGTTTTATAATTTAAGTTTTTTTAGATAGAATTTTTAGAATTAATTTATATTTATAAGGAAATTTAGTGCAGCAAGAGTATTATGACTTGGATTTAGAACGAGCTATTTTAAGCAGTTGTATCATGAGTGAAGAAGCTTATGCTAGTATAGCAGGTGATATTAGCCCAAAAGATTTTAGTCTTAAAGCTCACCAAGATATTTTTAAAGCGGTTATAGCTTGTAGTAATAACAAAGAGCCCATTTCTGTAAGTTTTTTAAGAAAACATAAAAAAATAGATGAGCAAATTTTAGCAGAAATTCTTGCCACTCCTTCTATGATAGATTTGCCTGCTTATGTAAATGAACTTCACGAAAAGTCCGTAAAAAGACAACTCTTGAGTTTTGCACATCTTTTGCCAACTCGTATCAATAAAGATCGTGCTGTAAGTGAAATCGCAGATGAAATTGGTAAAGAAATTTTTAGCATTACAAATCGTGTGAATTCTAGAGATATTAAAGATGTTGATATGGTAATATCAGAACTTTTTGAAGAATTTAAAAAGCAAAAAACTTTAGAAAATAAAGGTATTATAGGGCTTGATACAGGTTTTGAAGGTCTAAATAAAATGACAAAAGGTTTTAAAGGGGGTGAACTTATAATAATCGCTGCGCGCCCAGGTATGGGAAAGACAACTCTTTGTTTAAATTTCATTGACAAGATTTTAAGACAAAAAAAAGGCGTGGCTTTGTTTTCTCTTGAAATGCCTGCAACTCAAATCATGCAAAGAATGCTATCTTCCAAAACTTCCATTCCTTTGCAAAAAATTTTAACTGCAGATTTAAATGATGATGAATGGGAGCGTTTAGGAGATGCTTGTAATGATTATAGTCAAAAGAAATTATATATTTACGATAGTGGTTATGCAACTATTGCTGATGTAAGGGCTATTTTAAGGCGTTTAAAATCTCAAGATGAAAGTATAGGACTTTGTGTGATTGACTATATAGGGCTTATGATGAGTAATTCAAATTTTAATGATAGACATTTGCAAGTTAGTGAAATTTCAAGAGGACTTAAGCTTTTGGCTAGGGAGCTTGATATACCTATTATCGCACTTTCACAACTTAATCGTGGCTTAGAGCAAAGGGCAAATAAGCGTCCTTTGATGAGTGATTTGCGAGAAAGTGGAGCTATAGAGCAAGATGCGGATGCTATTTTGTTTGTATATCGCGATGAGGTTTATAGAGAACAAGAAGAAAAAGAAAGAGAGAATAAAGCTAAAGCTGAAGGCAAAGCTTATCAAAGGCTTTTTATACCAAATCCTATGCAAGAAAATGCTGAAATTATTGTTGGAAAAAATAGAAATGGACCTGTTGGAACTATAGAAGTTGTATTTTTAAAAGAAAAATCTTGTTTTGTAGATAAACCTATAGGCTATGAAACTACTGAATTTACAGGCTAGCTTTAATAAAATAAGTTTTTAATATTTTAAAGTTATTTTTTACGACACAACCTGTCGCAAGGGTGTTTTATACTTTCTTTGTTATTTTAAAACAAGGAGAGAAAATGTTAAAACAAATCGCATTTGGTAGTATAGCTCTTACAGCTACAGGATATGGCATAAAAAAATTATACGAAAAATTATCCAAGCCAGAAAGAAAATTTGATACACATGCTATTGTTCCAAGCTGTAAGGATGTAATCAACACCGAAGAATATAAACTCAAAAGAGAGCTTGAAGTCGAACAAAAGAAAAATCAAATTCAAGAATTTCTTTGTGAATGCATGGAGTGTTATAGCGGCTTTTCAAAATATTTTAATTCTAAGGAATTTTTAGAATTTGAGCAAAATTTTACCTCTAAAAATAATCACAAAACAGAATTTCTTTTGTCGTCTTATAAAGATCAAATGATAAAAGTGATCGACTATGCTAAAAAATTTGAATGCTTAAGTGCTTTTTTGGAAACACAAAGCGAAAAAAATGACTTAGCGGTTGTAAAAATGATAAGTGAAAGCATGGAGAGAAAAACACAGAGATTTTATTTGCAAACAAAATTTCAAACTTTTCCTCAGTATATTTTTCCTTCTGTGTGGAGTTCTCCTATGTGGAATAAACAATGGGAATAATGCTTGGAATTTTAAGCCTTATAACTGGCTTTGTTGCCATAGTGTTGATGTGTAGTTTGTATTTTATAGCGTTTATGGTTTTTGTTGGCATAGCGATACTTATTTTTTTTCTATGCAACCTTATCCTTATAATATAATATTTTGTGCTATATATTTAATCACAATTTTAGCGCTAGTGCTATGGCGTAAAACTTAAAAATTTCACTTCTCCCTTGACTGGGGGGGGGGATTTGATAAAATACAAAGTTAAAAATTTTAAAAACAAGGAGAAAATATGGCCTACAGATATGATAAAGATTTAGAATTCTTAAAAGAATTAAGCAGTCCAGAACTCGATGAGCTTGTAAAAATTTTAACTCATGATAAAGACGGGAAAGTTCGTTTTACTGAAGAGTTAACCAATAATGATCTTTATAAAAAACATTATCCAGATCATAAAGAATATATCGAACTCATTTTAGAAGAATTTCAAAAATTTGGAGGAAATAGTATTCTTAATATATTTCGAGGTGGTGGAGTTTTATATAATGAAATTCTACGCGATGTTGCAAAAAAATTTGATGTAAAATTTGATGAAAATGAAAGCACAAACTCCATAGAAATATCACTTTTATGCAAATTAATAGAAGAAGAGTTAAAAAATTCTCAAGATGAAAATACATTAAGAGAACTTGTAAATATTTTCGAACTTGGCATTTCTAATATTAATAAACAAACAGTTGTAATGGGATTGCAATCTCTTATAAAATAGGTGGATTTAAAAGCTATCAAATTGCAGTAATAGTTGCAAATCAAGTTATGAAAGTTTTACTAGGAAGAGGTTTATCTCTTGCGGCAAATGCAACACTTACAAGAGCTTTAAGTCTTTTTTCTGGTCCGGTAGGTTGGACAATTATGACCACATGGACTGCATTGGATTTAGCTAGCCCAGCCTATAGGGTTACTATACCAGCAGTACTTCAAATTATAATTTTAAGACTAAAACACAATACAAAAAACTAAACACAAGGAAATGCATTAATGGAAAATATTTGCCAATTTATCATAGAAAATATTGATAAAAATTCATTAAATACAAAAAAATAAAACTTGTTTTCAATATGCAAGAGCAAGAAATTACAACAATTTCGAAGATATTTAAGGTATCTTCGGAACACATTATTGCTTTTTATGATACCTCAACATCCTTTAATTATTTTAGCAAAACTACCGGAATATGTTTTACTGGCAAAGAAGTTATCTTTAAAAGAAAAGAAGATGAAGTTTTAATGAAAATCAACTATGAAGATTTCAAAGAGGCAAATAAATCCTTACCTGAAAAAACAACAACTCTTCAAGACATCAAATTTCCCATATCTTTTCATAATCTTGGAACATCTTATCTTTCATTTGATGATTTCAAAAAGAAAAACTACATAGAAGAAAATGATGAGCTTATAATAAATTTTTTACACATCTTAACTTCAAAAAATAACATAGAAAGTTTTAAAAATGAAAGTATGTTTCCACAAGCCTTAGAAAAAACAAACGAAAGTATTAAAGAAAACTATATAAAAGTTATCATTAAAATAATATTAGATCAATACGGTTTTTTAGGATGAAAAAAGATCAATCAAATTTTTTGCTCTAATGAATAAAATTAATGTTGCTTCAGAAACAAGGTATAAAATACAAGATTTTTTACATAATAAACATTCTAGTTTTGAAGATTTGCTAAACATCATAAAACAAGAATCTAGATTTATGCAATTCAAATATATTTTAATTTCACTAATAAAAGACTTAATTGATATAGATTTTGAAGATAATAAAATTTATAATTTTTTGTATGAAAACAAAGACATTTTTAAAATCAAAGACCTTAAAGAAATCTATTGGATAAAAGAAATCATTAAAAAAGAATATCAAATAATATTAGACGATAATAAAGAAATTCAGCAAATTTTTAACTTTATATCCGAAACAGCTACAAAAAATAATATATCATTAAACGGTTTATATCTTTCAGGAATGACAATTGGCATGTCTGTATCAATTATGGAGTTACTAGGATTTGGGGAATTAATAAAATTACCACTAATTGATTCTTCAAAAAAATATCACAATAAAAACAAACAACAATTACGTCTTTTTATTATTCAAGAAATTCTCAAAGAAAATCAAAAAACAATTACCCAAATTATTGATATCATCAATAATTTAATTGAGCAATGTAATACAAATACACAAAATTTACAAGAATTAATAAAATTATTAAAATTGGCTTCAAAAAATAATGAAACTTTTAAAGAAAGGGAAAAACTTTTATATTGCCCAGAAACGCTTTCATTGATAACAATAAATAATCATCTAAAAGAAGATGATATTCAATTTATAGAACAATACTATACCTATAATCAAAATACTCATGAGTATGAGCGCAATGACAATCTTTCTTCGTCAGATTTAGAAAAACTTTCAAATTTTTTTAAATTAAAAAATCTATAAGGATAATTTTATGGATAAAATACAAGAAAACACCAAAATAGAAAAGGCTATATTAGCCGAAAAACAACAAATCTTTTTAATACAAAATAAATTATCCGAAATTGAAAAAAATATCAAAGAACAATGTTTAACCATAGAACAGATTCAAAATAGTATCACAGAAAAAAATCAAAATTTGAGCAATATAGAATATAAGGAAAATCAATCAATCGATTCATTGGAAAATTTTTTTAACACTTATAGCAATTGGGAAACATATTGTCAAGAAATTGAAAAATATTTAAACTTAAAAAAAATAAACTCAAATGAAGATTCTTTAAAATTTTTGATCACTTATTCAAATTTATCAGATGTTAAAAAAAGAATTGAAGATGAATTTACCCATAGAAATGCAGAGTGCGATAAGTATGATTATTTAATAGCAATAACATGTGGAGCAATAGCTGGCATTATGGACATTTTTTTAGTTGGAAATCCTAAAGATAGCTATCTAGGAAAAAAGGTAGATAAGACGGTAGAAAAAATGACTCAAAAATTTGCACAATTATGTGGTTGGGATAAGCAAAAAGCATTAGACAAAAACAAAGATTTAACTAAAAGTGCTATAGCGTTTTTGGAAAACAAATTTAAAATTAATTATGATCAAACTACTACAAACGGAAGAAATGGAACAAATGGAAAAGTAGATAATTTAAGTATGAAAAATCATCATTTAAAAAGCATAGGTCACTCTCCAGATATTTTCGGGTTATTTGTATCTATAGTAAATCAATTTACCAATACTTCAACTTTTGTTAGCAACGGAAAAATCATAACCATAGATACAAATACTTTTGAATTACAAGGGGGAAATTTTATTGCTAAAATATTTTGTGGATTTTTTAATTGGTTTGGACATTTAGCATCTGATTGGTGTGGATCTAGTGGAGGAAAGGAAAGAGGTGCAGGCATTCCTATGCCTTTTTATAATTTATTTTTACTTTGTGATTTTGGAAATTTTGGACAACATAGACAAACACTAGCACAAATTGCAACCCAAGTTTTTGAACAAGGATATGATCTTAGGCATGGAGTTACTATGTCTATTCCTGTTATGATTAATGAAATGCTAATTCGTTTTATGTATATAATAAAAGCTAAATTTTACCACAAAAAAGAATGGAAAGAATGTATACCAAAAGATGACATACCTGAATTAAATAAAATGCTTTTAATAGGATCTGGTACTTTTTTATTAATTGATACTGGTGGTGCATGGATAAAAAGTAAAAATCCTATAACAAATCCGGTAGTTTTCCTTTCTGAAATCAATTTAATTAATGTTATAAGATTTAGCACTTTAATTCTTAAAGAAATTTATATATTATATAATAATGGAAAAATAGATAATAAAAAATTAGAAAAATATCTAGATGACACTTGTAAAATTTTATTAATTGAAGCTCATAATAAATCTAAGCCTTTTAAAGAAATCCTAAAATAAGGCAAAGCATGAACCACCTTTTAATCCTTTATAATCCCTACTATCAAGAAGATGTCATCAAGCAACATTTAAGTATTTTACAAGAAAAATCCCAAGTTGCCTTTGGCAAAATCAAATCAAAACTCAACGATCAAGAAAAGCAAAATTTCTTAGAAGAAATTTACCAAAGTACAAATGAAGAAAATTTCTTGCAACTTTTTTTAAGCAATTATGCTAATTTATTTGTCGCTAAGGTGGTAAAAATTTCTAAAAATGTCGATGAAAGTTTGATCCCTAGTTATTATAAAGAAAAAAATTTAGAAGTGGAAGACTTTTTTATCATCAGTGATTTAAGAGAATTAGTCAGGGAAGATTTTAGTCTTTTAAGAGATAAATTTTTAGCCAATTTCATCACCCCAAACGATCACACCTATGCCATTTATGGCAATAATTACACCTATCCTTTGCCTGTGAGATTAAAAGAAGAGTGTTTTTATTTTTTAGGAGATGAAAAGCATTATCTAAGCGTGTATAAAAGCAAAGAATACCTAGCCATGCAAGAAAATTTCATACGCTTTGTTTTTGGCAAAAGGATTTTTTATCTCTTGCACCCTGATAGCATAAGCAATATCATTCATGCAGAATTAGAGCTTTTACAAAGCGAAAACGATCTTTTAAATGATTTTACAAGCATTGTAGTCAAATACTCCAAAACCTTAGAATATGAAATTTACGCTTTTGCCAAAAAAGTTCTTTTAAAAGCTTGTATGAAAGATCCTAGCCTTTATGATTTAACTTATAATGTCCAAGGCAAATCTTTTATGCTTAAAGATTTTTTTACCCAAAAACCCAATCTTGGAAGTATTAAATTTCTACTTAGACATGAAAATATCCAATATCATTTAGGAAAAAGTTTAACTCAATTTATCAATTATCCTTTTTCAAAAAGTCTTACTATCATTCAAGAAATCCGTAATGAAGCCGTTCATGCAAAAGCCCCAAGTTTAAATGAAGTCAAAAAACTTAGAAATGAAATTTTAGGCATAGAAGGCGTAAGTTTGTTAAAAAGAATTTTAACCCACAAGGAAATTTCATGAAAGAATACGACAAATTAAGCATACGCTTGGTGCAGATTTTATCAAAATTTAACAATGGGGAAAGTCTAAGCGCCCAAGAGCTTGCACAAGAGTTTAATGTCGATACAAGAACCATACAAAGGGATCTTAACGAAAGACTTACTTTTATGCCTATTAAAAAAGAAAATGGAAGATATGTTTTAGAAAGCTTTGCTTTGGAAAAATTAAGCTTTAAAGATATACAGAATTTCGCCACCTTAAGTGGCATTGCTGAGCTTTATCCAAAACTCGATCAAGGCTTTATAGTTGATCTTTTAAGCCATAGGGTAAATAAAGTTTTGATGGTAAAAAATGAAGGTTTTCAAAAGGTGGATTATGAGCTTTTTAAAGATCTTAGTGTGGCTATACTCAAACACAATGTATTAAATTTTTTCTATAAGGAAAAAGAACGCCAAATCAAACCTTACAAACTCGTAAATTACAAGGGAATTTGGTATCTTTTAGGGGATGAAAACGATAAATTAAAACATTTTAATTTAGATAAAATTTCAAAACTTCACACTAAAAATGAAAATTTTATCCCCGATGAAAAACTTGAGGAACAAATCCAAAATGATCCTAATATCTGGCTTGGAGAAAGCAAAGAAGTGATTTTAAAGCTTGATAAAAATGCTAAGGAATATTTTTTTAGAAAAGAAATACTAAGCAATTGTCAAATCATTGATGAAGATGAAACAAGCTATACTTTAAGCACTCAAGTTTCCTATGAAGATGAAATTTTACATTTGGTTAAACAGTGGATCCCCTATATAAAAATTCTAGCTCCTATAGAACTGAAAACACGGCTGGAGAATATTTTAAAAAGTTATTTAAACAATCTATCTAAATAAAATTTATTTTAAATCCATAACTGGTTGCGAAGGGGAGATTTGAACTCCCGACCTTCGGGTTATGAGCCCGACGAGCTAACCACTGCTCTACTTCGCGGCATATAAGATCTTTGAAATATAAAATAAGAAGTGGATGGGGTAAAGGGATTCGAACCCCTGAATGACAGGACCAAAACCTGTTGCCTTACCGCTTGGCGATACCCCAATAAATATTTTTTAAAAGTGTGATTATAATGAATTTTAATTTATTTGTCAAGCAATTTAAGTTATAATTTTAAAAATTTTGAGGAAATAAAAATGAAATTTGTTAGCGTAGAACAAGCGATTAAGGATTTACAAGCAGGAAAAATGCTTGTTATGGTAGATGCAGAAGATAGAGAAAATGAAGGCGATTTAATCTTTCCTGCGCAATTTAGCACTCAAGAAAAAGTAAATTTCATGATAAAAGAAGCTCGTGGTGTGGTTTGTGTAGCCTTAGATGAAACTTTGGCAAAAAAATTTGAACTTCCTTTAATGGTGCCTAAAAATACTTCAAACCACGAAACTGCTTTTACTATAACCGTAGATGCAAAAGATGCTACAACGGGAGTTAGCGCCTATGAAAGAAATATGACTATACAAATTTTTGCCGATGATAATGCTAAAGCGAGTGATTTTGTAAGACCAGGACATATCAATCCTTTAATCGCAAAAAAAGGTGGGGTTTTAGAACGCACAGGTCATACAGAAGGCACGGTTGATCTTTGTAAATTAGCAGGATTAAAAGGTGCTTGTGTGATTTGTGAAATTGTAAAAGATAATGGAGATATGGCAAGAAGAGAAGATCTAGAAATTTTTTGCCAAAAACATGATTTAAATATGATAGCCGTAAGCGATCTTATAGAATATCGCCTAAAACATGAAAGCCTTATTAAGCTTGAAGAAAAAAGTCAAAGTGTTTTAGCAGGCTTTAAAGCAGAAAAATTTATCTTTAGTGATCATAATCAAACCCAACACATAGCTTTTTGCTTTAAAGATATCAAAAAATGTGAAAATGTTAAATTTCATATCAGTGGTAGTGATTTTGAGCTTTTAACTTCAGATAAATTTTCAAAACTTTTAGAGCAAATCAAATTTCTTAGTGAAAATGGTGGCGTTATAGTTTTCATGCAAGGAGAAAAATCCAGTACTACTCAATACAAAAACTATGGTATAGGAGCACAGATTTTAAGATATTTTGGTATAGAAGAAATTAAACTTTTATCTCAAAGTTGTGATAAAGACTATATAGGCTTAGAAGGTTTTGGTTTAAATCTTAAAGCTTGTAATTTTAACTAAAAAGGAAAAAAATGACTTTAAAAGAACAAATTTTAAACGATATCAAAGAGGCAATGAAACAAAAAGATGATTTTAAAAGAGATAGTTTAAGAACTCTAAATGCAGCTTTTAAGCAAATAGAAGTGGATGAAAGAATAGAGTTGGATAATGAAAGAATTTATAAAATCATTGCAAGTGAAATCAAAAAACGCAAAGACGCAATCGAACTTTATCTTAAGGCAAATCGTGAAGATTTAGCACAAAAAGAACAAAATGAAATAAGTCTTTTTGAAATTTATCTGCCTAAACAACTAAGTGATGAGGAGTTAACTTTAGCCTTAAAACAACTTATAGAAGAATTGGGCGTAAGTTCACTAAAAGAACAAGGTTTGGTAATGAAAGAAGCTAAAATAAAATTAGGTGCGAGTGTTGATGGCAAAAGACTTAATTTAGCACTTAAAGAGCTTTTACAATAATTTTTTGGAGTGTTATTATGAAAGAGTTAAGCGGTTCGGCAATGATTTGCGAGGCTTTAAAAGAAGAAAATGTTAAAATTGTTTTTGGTTATCCTGGAGGCGCTGCGCTTAATATTTATGATGAAATTTACAATCAAAAGTATTTTAAACATATTTTAGTGCGTCATGAACAAGCGGCTTTGCATGCTGCTGATGCTTACGCAAGAATGAGCGGAGAAGTGGGCGTAGCTATAGTTACAAGCGGACCAGGTTTTACAAATACTATTACAGGTCTAGCTACGGCTTATAGCGATTCTATCCCTTTGGTGTTGATTTCAGGGCAGGTGGCAAATTCTCTTATTGGTACAGATGCTTTTCAAGAAATTGATGCAGTAGGCATTTCAAGACCTTGTGTAAAGCATAATTATTTAGTTACTTGTATAGAAGAGTTTCCACGCATTTTAAAAGAGGCTTTTTATATAGCAAGAAGTGGTAGACCTGGGCCTGTGCATATAGATGTGCCAAAAGACGTAAGTGCAACTTTGGGACTTTGGGAATACTCTAAAGAAATTTCCATGAAGACTTATAAGCCCGTTTATAAGGGTAACTCAAAGCAAATTAAAAAATTTGCAGAGCTTTTAAAAGAAGCAAAAAGACCTTTGTTTTACTTAGGTGGAGGTTGCATCAGTTCTAATGCAAGCGAGCAAATCAGAGAGCTTATAAAATTTACAAAAATTCCAGCAGTTGAAACTTTGATGGCGCTTGGAACTTTAAGAAGTGATGATGTTTTTAATCTTAAAATGGCAGGCATGCATGGAAGCTATGCTGCTAATATGGCTTTAAGTGAGTGTGATTTGCTTGTGAGTGTAGGAGCGAGATTTGATGATAGGATTACAGGAAAAACAAGTGAATTTGCTAAACATGCGACTATAGTTCATGTTGATATTGATCCTAGTTCTATTTCAAAGATTATCAATGCGCATTATCCTATAGTAGGAGATATTAAAGAAGTTCTTAAAGAGCTTTTAGAAGAGCTTAAAAAGGAAAATTTCAACACAACTTTTAAAGAATGGCACGAAACTTTAAAGCGTTATAATGAACTTTATCCGCTTTCTTATGAAGATAGCAATGAGATTTTAAAACCGCAATGGGTGATTGAAGAATGTGCGAAAATGGCTCCAGATGCAAGGATTATTACCGATGTGGGTCAGCATCAAATGTGGGTAGCGCAGTTTTATCCTTTTAATTATCCAAGACAACTTGCAACAAGTGGAGGGCAAGGAACTATGGGATATTCTTTACCTGCTGCTTTGGGTGCAAAGCTTGCTGTGGGTGAAGAAGTGGTGATTAATTTCGTAGGTGATGGATCGGTTTTAATGAATATCCAAGAGCTTATGACTGCTTATGAGTATGGTATAAAAGCTATAAATATTATTTTAAATAATGCCTTTTTAGGTATGGTAAGACAATGGCAAAGTATGTTTTATAAAGAGCATTTTTCACAAACTGATTTAAGCACTCAGCCTGATTTTATCAAAATAGCTCAAGGTTTTGGTTGTGAAGGTTATGAAATTTCAAACAAAGAAGAATTCATTCAAGCTTTTAGCCAAGCTTTAAAAAGTGATAAAACCTCTCTTTTAAATGTAAAAATTGATCGCTTTGAAGATGTTTTACCTATGGTGCCTGCAGGAGGTGCGATTTATAATATGATTTTACCAAAGGCAAAGGATAGACAATGAGAAGGGTTTTATCAGTAATTGTTTTAAATGAGCATGGGGTTTTATCTCGTATAGTAGGACTTTTTTCAGGAAGAGGTTATAATATTGACTCGCTTACAGTAGCGCCTTTGGAAAATAAAGAATTTTCTCGTATTAATATAGTCACCTCAGGAAATGAAAGAACTTTTGAGCAGATAGTCAAACAACTTCATAAGCTCATTCCTACTTATAAAGTGATAGAAAGTGAAGAATTTATTGACAAAGAAATGGCTTTGGTGAAAATTCCTTTAAATGAAAATTTAGGTGGACTTGATGCCGTTTTGAAAGCTTATAATGGTACTATTGCAAATAGCAATGAGAATTTTTTGTTTTTAATGGTTGCTGATGATGCAAATCGCATTGATAATTTTTTAAAAACAATTAAAAAATACAATCCTAGTGATATAGTTCGCAGTGGATCTGTTTTGATGGAGATTAAATGAAATTAAGTGAAATAGCAGAATTTTTAAGCTTGGAATATAAAGGCGAGGATATAGAAATCAGTGCTTTAAATTCTTTATTGAAAGCAAATTTTACAGAGCTTACTTATTGTGATGGTGAGAAAAATACCAAAGATATACCTCACACAGGAGCTGCTGCTATTTTAGTATCTAAAGAATATGAAAATTTAGTACCTAAAGATACTAAAGCTTTGATTACTCAAAGTCCACATTTGAGTTTTGCTTTTTTAAGCAAGCTTTTTGCTAAACCTTTGATAAGCACAGCTAAAGAAAAAGTACAAAATATCGCAAAAAGCGCAAGAATCATGCCTAATGTTTATATAGGTGATAATGTAAATATCGGTGAAAATGTAATCATTATGGCAGGAGCTTATATAGGCGATAATGTCAGCATTGGTGATGAGAGTATTATTCATCCTAATGTAGTGATTTATAATGATACTAAAATCGGTAAAAAATGTCATCTGCTTGCTAATTGTGTAATAGGAAGTGACGGTTTTGGTTATGCGCACAATAAAAACGGCGAACATTATAAAATTTATCATAATGGCAACGTGGTTTTAGAAGATTTTGTAGAAGTGGGGGCTTGTACAACTATAGATAGAGCAGTTTTTGATAGTACTATTATCAAAGCAGGTACTAAGGTAGACAATCTAGTTCAAATCGGACATAATTGCAATATAGGTCAAAATTGTATCATTGTGGCGCAAACTGGAATTTCAGGTTCAAGTGAGTTAGGACGCAATGTTATTATGGGTGGTCAAAGTGCAACGAGTGGACATTTAAAAATAGGCGATTTTAGCACTATAGCTGCAAGAGGCGGTGTGAGTAAAAATTTAGAAGGCGGGCGTGTTTATGGAGGTTTTCCTATCATGCTTCAAAAAGATTGGCTAAAACTTCAAGCTAAAATAGCAATAAATTTTAAAGAAAAATCACAAGATTAGCATCGCATCGCCATAAGAGTAAAAGCGATATTTTTCTTTTATGGCGAGTTCATAAAGTTTTAAACACTGTTCTCTACCGATAAAAGCTGAAACTAGCATGATAAGAGTAGATTTTGGTAAATGAAAATTGGTTAAAAGATGATTTTGTCTTATAGGTGGATTTTGCGGGTGTAAAAAAAGATCACAAAAACCATTTTTTGTTTTAGTTCTTGTATAATATTCTATGGTTCTTGTTACCGTTGTTCCTACGCCTAAAATAGCTTGTTTAGAATCTATAATTTCACATGCTTGCTGCGGAATATTAAAAAATTCGCTATGCATTTTATGCTCTTGTATATTTTCACATTCCACGCTTTTAAAGGTTCCAGCTCCTACATGCAAGGTTAAATGATAAATTTCGTGTTTTTTTCTTAAATTTTCAAGCATAGTCTCACTAAAATGTAAACTTGCAGTCGGAGCAGCCACTGCGCCTAAATTTTTTGCAAAGATACTTTGATAATCTTTCAAATCACTTTTTTCATCCTCCCTTTTAATATAAGGAGGCAAGGGTATATGTCCTATCTTGTCAAGCAGGTTGTAAAGATTTGAGGTGTCTAAGGTTTTATCATTTTGAAAAAATTGAACTTTTCGAAGACCATCATTTAAAAGTTCTACAACGCGTACTTTTAAATCATCTTTAAAATATAAGATTTCATCTTTTTTAACACGCCCTTTAATTTGAGCTAGAAAAAGCGGATCGTGAGAATTTAAAAAAGGTTGATGCAAGAAAAGCTCTATTTTTCCTCCGCTTGCTTTATTGCCATAAATTCTTGCTTTAATAACTTTGGTATCATTGAAAAAAATCGCGCAGTTGGGTAAAAAGTCTTGTAAATTTTTAAAAGTAGTATGAAAAATTTCTTTGTTTTTGCGATCAAAAACCAAAAGCCTAGCATCTTCTTTTGGATTTGTAGGATAGTTGGCTATGAGTTCATTAGCTAGAGTGTAATCATAGCTTGAAAGAAGTAAGTCTTTATTCATCACTTTCTTTATCTTTTGGAGCAGGATTTACCTTTTGAACAATTAAAATAGAAAGTCCATAAAGTCCGCAAAGTGGTCCTGCCATTAAAAATTGAGATAAAACATCAGGTGGAGTCATAAAGGCTGAAAAAACAAAAATAACTAAAACAGCTATGCGAAAATGGCGTTTTAAAAAACTATCATCTATAAGTCCGATTTTAGCAAAGAAAAAGGCAATTACAGGCATTTCAAAAGCTAAGCCAAAAGCCACAACAACTTTCGTAAAAAAATCTACATAAGTTCCTATGGTAATCACAGGATTAAAATCTTCATTTAAACCAAAATTAATTAAAAATTTAAAAGCCAAAGGCACTACAACAAAATAGCAAAAACAAGCCCCCAAGGCAAACATAATGCTTGCAAAGCTAACAAAAGGCACCACAAGGCGTTTTTCATTATCATAAAGTCCTGGAGCTACAAATTTCCAAAATTGCCAAAAAATTACAGGTAGAGAAAAGATAAAGGCTGCAAAAAAACTAACCTTCATTGCGGTAAATAAGGCTTCTTGTACTTCAATTACATTCACATGTTTGGCTACTTCGGGTAAAACAGCTATAAGTGGAGCTTTTAAAATATCTAAGATATAGCTTCGTAGAGCAAAACATACAATAAACATAACTACAATGCAAGCAACGCTTATAAAAAGGCGTTTTCTAAGTTCTATTAAATGAGGTCTTAATTCTTCAAACATTTATTTTTCCGTTTTATCTTGTGTTTCTAATTTGCTAAGATTTGGTTTTTCCTCTGTATTTAAATTTTGTCCGCTAAGGTTATTTTTTACTTTATCATCTCTGCTATCAAAGGTTAAATCTACCTTTGTTTTATCTAAAATATCTCTTTTAAGGTCATCAAATTCTTCAAAACTGAGTTTTTTGCGTATATTTTCATTAGTGCTTGAAAATTCATCTTTGTATTTCTTAGCTTCTTCTTTTAAGTCATTGATGCGTATTTCTTTTTCTATGCTTGATTTTGCATCATCTATGTTGCGTTTTACAGCCTTTAGAATTTTTGCTATTTGTACTATAGCTTCTGGAAGTTTATCAGGCCCTAAGACTAAAATCGCTACAACTAAAATAACTATAATTTCACCAAAACTCATTAATCGTTACTCTTTGATTTGATATTTTAAATAAATATTTTACTTAAAAAACTTAAATTTAAGATGAGAGATATAAAGCAAGTTCGTCGCTAATGAGAAAATTAGGATTAAAATATCTTTTATTTTTGTAAAAGAGTTTTTTTTCTTTTAATAATATATTTATTTTGTCTTTTTGCCATTGATTGAGTTTTGTTTCATCAATCCCTACTATACTTCTAAGTCCTAAAAATAGGTGTTCTAAATTCAAGTCTTTAGAGCTTAGTTGCTCTATAGATCTAAAAGTGGGATTTTCTATGTAATTTTTTAAATTTTTTGCTGTATAAAAACGCTTATTTTCATAAAATCCTACCGCACTTAATCCACAAGCTAGGTAGTTTTTTCCTTGCCAATAAGCAAGATTATGTTTGCAAATTTGGGCTTTGGTTTTTGAAAAATTGCTGATTTCATATTGAAAAAAGTCAAGCTCTAGAAGTTGTTTGATAAAAAATTTCATTAAATTAGGAGCATTTTTTTTGAAATGTTCTTTTTTGGCAAAGGCTGTGTTTGATTCTATGGTTAAATTATAAGCACTAAGGTGTGTGATTAAAGCCTTGATTTGTTTTAAGTGTAAGAGTTCAAATTCAAGCATTTTTTTATTGTCTAATTTTGTATCATAAATAAGATCTAAATTGATATTTTTAAAACCTACTTTATTTGCATTTTCTAATGCTTTGATAATCATTTCTTGATTGTGAATTCTTCCAAGAAAGTGAAGTTTTTTAGGATGAAAACTTTGAGCTCCAAAAGAAATGCGATTAACTCCTAGATTTTTCATATTTTTAAGCCAATTTAATGTTGCTGAGTTGGGATTAGCTTCGCATGAAATTTCTACATTTTTATCTAGTAAGGGATATAAAATTTTAAAAATATCTTCATAATTATACGCATCGACACAACTTGGTGTTCCTCCGCCTATGAATAAGGTTTTAATTTGATTTGATTGAATGTTAAATTGTTTTAATTGAAAAACAATATCTTCTTTTAAAGCCTGAAAATAGGCTTTTTCATAATCATTTTTTTTCAAACTTGTAAAAGCGCAATAATTACATTTGCTTTCACAAAATGGAATATGGATATAAAAATGCATAAAAACCCTAAAATATTTTATTAAATTTTTAATGTATTTTAATAAAAATTTGATTTGATTTAGGTTAAAATTATATCCTTGAGATTTAAGGAAAAATATTGTGGAAAACGAGAAAAATTATAGACCAAATGTTGCAGCTATTGTTTTATCAAGTTCTTATCCTTTCGAGTGTAAGATTTTTATAGCTAAAAGAAGTGATATGGATAATATTTGGCAATTTCCACAAGGAGGCATTGATAAAGGCGAAAGTGTCAAAAACGCTTTATTTAGAGAATTAAAAGAAGAAATAGGCACTGATGAGGTTGAAATCATTGCTGAGTATCCAGAATGGTTGAGTTATGATTTTCCGAGTAAAATTGTTAAAAAAATGTATCCTTATGATGGGCAGATTCAAAAATATTTTTTAGTGCGTTTAAAGCACGGTGCTACAATCAATATCAATACCAAGCATCCTGAATTTGATGATTATCAATTTGTGAGTGTTAAACAAATTTTTGAAATGATTAATCATTTCAAAAAAAATATTTATGTTAAAGTGATCAAATATTTTGAAGAGAAAGGTTATATCTAAAATGCTTATAGTTCAAAAATATGGTGGAACAAGCGTTGGAACACTTGAGCGTATCGAAGCAGTAGCCAATAGGGTTATCCAAAGTGTGCAACAGGGTGATCAACTTGTTGTTGTAGTATCTGCAATGAGTGGGGTGACAAATACTCTTATCGAGCAAGCTGAATATTTTAGTAAAACTCCTAATGGTAAAGATATGGATATGCTTTTAAGCAGCGGAGAGCGTGTAACAAGCGCTTTACTTTCTATCGCTTTAAATGAAAAGGGTTGTCCCGCTATATCGTTTTCTGGGAGAAAAGCAGGAATTATTACAGATAGTGTTTTTACAAAGGCAAGAATTCATCATATTGATACAAAAGCGATAAAATCAGAACTTCAAAATGGTAAAATAGTTGTTATAGCAGGTTTTCAAGGTGTAGATGAGGAAGGTAATGTAACTACCTTAGGGCGTGGTGGAAGCGACTTAAGTGCTGTGGCGGTAGCAGGTGCCTTAAATGCGGATTTGTGTGAAATTTATACCGATGTTGATGGGGTTTATACAACAGATCCAAGAATTGAACCAAAGGCAAAGAAATTGGATAAAATTTCTTATGAAGAAATGCTTGAACTTGCAAGTTTGGGTGCAAAAGTTTTGCAAAATCGCTCTGTAGAGCTTGCAAAAAAATTAAATGTTAACTTAGTAACTAGAAGTAGTTTTAACAATAACGAAGGAACAATGATAACAAAGGAAGATGGAATGGAACAAGCTTTAGTAAGTGGTATTGCTTTGGATAAAAATCAAGCAAGAGTGACTTTAAGAAATGTAGAAGATAAGCCTGGAATCGCAGCTGAAATTTTTTCTGTTTTAGCAAATGAAAATATTAATGTAGATATGATTATACAAAATGTTGGAGTTGATGGTGCTACAAATTTGGGTTTTACGGTTCCTCAAAATGAACTTGAATTAGCCAAAAATGCTATGCAAAAAATTTTAAGCTCAAAAACAACTATAGAAAGTGATAGTGCTGTAGTAAAAGTTTCTATAGTCGGCGTAGGTATGAAATCACATTCAGGAGTGGCAAGTAAAGCTTTTAAAGCTTTAGCTGATGAGGGGATTAATATCGGTATGATTTCTACTAGTGAAATAAAAATTTCAATGATAGTTCATGAAAAATACGGAGAACTTGCAGTTAGAGCACTACATGAGTGCTACGGACTTGATAAATAAATGAGTGATTTTTTAAGTTTTACTCTTGAAAATATTCGCAATGGCGGAGCTTTTATGGCATGGTTGGAGTCGCGTCGTTTAGAATGGGCTCCTTTGATGGCTGCAAGACTTAAATATCTTTTAGAAGGACGCACTTTTGTATTAATGTGTGATGAACAAAGATCTTGGTATGAAGAGTATTTTTTAAAAAATATAAATTCAAAAGCCACTCGTCCCATGCTCCCTTTTGTGTCGTTAAATTCTTTATGTAAGAAGAAAGTACAAAGTTCAGAAGATATAGCTTTACTTAATGACTTGCTTGACATTTCTTTTCCTAATGGTTATGTATATTTTTATATAGGAAGTGCTTCTGATAATAAATCTTTAATCGCTAAATCAAGAGATGATAGTTTATTGTGGCTTTTTGATGAGCAGTTACAAGATAGTTTTTATTTAAATTCTAAAGATAAAGACTTGGATATCAAGCTTATTAGTTTATATCAACTTTTTGATGTAAGTTTGGATGCAATATTATTTTCCAAGGTGCAATTAGGATAAATATTTTGTTTATTAGTAAGATTATTATCAGTGAAGATTTTTTAGGTATTAAGGAAGAAATGATTAATAATTTTGGTATTAAAAAATTAAGATTTTTTATACCACAAAATGAATTTTTACTTGATGATGCAAGAGCGGTTGAAAAAGAAAGCTATATCGCAGAAACTGAAGAAAAAATTATTGTTTTAATGGCGGATTCTTATAGGATAGAAGCGCAAAATTTTTTACTTAAACTTCTTGAAGAACCTCCAAAAAATATTAAATTTCTTATCGTGGTACCTTCTAAAAATTTACTTTTACCTACCATAAAATCGCGTCTTATTTGTGAAAAAAGAAAAGTTGAAAAGGAGGTTAAAAAACTTGATTTAGACCTTAAAAGAATGGATTTAAGAATGCTTTTTGATTTTTTGCAAAAAAATGAAAATTTGGATAAAAATGAACTTATGGATCAAATTGCATTACTTGCTAAAGAATGTGTAAAATATAAAGATTTTAATGCTGAAGAATTAGAGTTCTTTTATGAAAGTTATGAGCTTGCAAAATTAAATTCTAAAAGTGGGGTACTTTTGGCTACTCTTTTATTAAATTACTATACAAAGAAATAAAATGAAATTTTTTAAAATCAATCCAAATACCGATTTTAATTTACTTTGTTCTTTCATAAATCCCCATAAAATGGGGCAAAAGATCATGAGTGAAAAAACAAAAACTCATTTTATTTTTATCAAAGATATTTCTACTCCTGCAGCAAATATTTTAAAGCAAGATGCTTTAAGAGTAGGAGCTGAACTCATCACCCATAAAGAAGTAATTACTGCCAAAATTACTCATTCAAATGCGCTTTTAATGGCAAGTAAAGAGCAAATTCAAAAGCTTATTGTCAAAGAAAAACTTCAAGATTTTGGACTTAAAAATTTGGCTCTTTTTTTGCAAAAAGATTTTTTAAAACCGAAAAAAGCCGAGCTTATGGCAGTAATTAATGTCAATGAAGACAGTTTTAATGCAAAAAGTCGTGCGAGTGAAGAAGACTTTGAAAAAAGGCTTAATGACTTTCTTGCTTTAAAGCCTGAATATATCGATATAGGTGCGGTAAGTTCAAGACCTGGGAGTGAGTATTGTGGTAAGGAAGAGGAATTTAAAAGACTGAAAAAAGTACTTGACTTAATTTATGAGAAAAATTATTACGAACAAGCGATTTTTAGTTTAGATAGTTTTGATGAATATTGTCTAGAATATGCTTTAAATAAGGGTTTTAAACTCATTAATGATATTACAAGTTTAAGAAATCTTAATCTAGCCAAACTTGCAAGTAAATATGAGGCAAAATATTGCTTAATGCACATGCAAAACAATCCAAATAATATGCAAGATAATCCTTTTTATGAAGATTTGCTTGATGAGATGACTTTATTTTTTAAAGAAAAACTTGAACTTTTAGAAAGTTTTGGAGTAAAAGAAAGTATTTTAGATGTAGGTATTGGTTTTGGAAAGAGTGCGGGGCATAATATGATTTTAATCAAACACTTAGAACATTTTTTGCAATTTAATAAACCTTTACTTATAGGTGCGAGTCGCAAAAGTGTGATTAATGCGTATTTTCAAAGCGAGATTAAAGATCGTTTAGCAGGAACTTTGTATTTGCATTTAAAAGCTTTTGAAAATGGTGCTAGTATTATAAGAGTGCATGATTTATACGAGCACAAACAACTTTTTGCTTTAGCGCAGGCAATGGATAATATAGGAGTTTAGATGAAAAAAGAAGAGTATTTAGAAAAAGTTGCTTTAGCAAATTTGTGGATGAGGGTATATTATGAAAAAGATGAACCCTTGGCTAGCGATGAAGAATACGATGCTTTAATTAGAGAATTAAGAGCTTTTGAAGAACAAAATAAAGATGAAATTTCAAAAGACTCTCCAACACAAAAAATAGCTCCTATCATACAAAGCGAGTTTAAAAAAATAGCTCATTTAAGGCGTATGTGGTCGATGGAAGATGTGTTTGATGAGAGTGAGCTTAGGGCTTGGGTAAAACGCGCAAAATGTGAAAAAAACTTTTTTATAGAGCCTAAATTTGATGGAGCGAGTTTAAATTTACTTTATGAAAATGGTAAATTAGTAAGCGGTGCCACTAGGGGCGATGGCGAAGTGGGTGAGGATATAACGCTTAATGTTTTTGAGATAGAAAATATACCTAAAAATATAGCCTATAAAGAAAGGATAGAAATTCGTGGAGAAGTGGTGATTTTAAAAGATGATTTTGAGAAAATCAACGAAAAAAGAGCCCTTTTAAATCAAAGTTTATTTGCTAATCCACGCAATGCTGCAAGCGGGAGTTTAAGGCAGCTTGATACAAGCATCACTAAAGAAAGAAATTTGAAATTTTATCCTTGGGGAGTAGGGGAAAATACCTTAAATTTCACCAAACACAGCGAGGTGATGCAATTTATCAGAGAGCTTGGTTTTTTAAAGGATGATTTTGTAAGACTTTGCGCTAATTTAGACGAAGTTTTAAAAGCTTATGATGAGCTTTTAGTTCTAAGAGAAAAAAAATCTATGATGATGGATGGAATGGTGGTAAGAGTTGATGATCTTGCACTTTGTGAAGAATTAGGCTATACGGTAAAATTTCCAAAATTTATGGCAGCTTTTAAATTTCCTGCACTTGAAAAAACCACGCGTTTAATAGGGGTAAATTTACAAGTAGGAAGAAGTGGAGTGATCACTCCTGTGGCGGTTTTAGAACCTGTAAATTTAGATGGGGTTGTAGTAAAATCAGCCACCCTTCATAATTTTGATGAAATTGCAAGACTTGATGTTAAAATCAATGATTTTGTAAGCGTGATAAGAAGTGGTGATGTTATTCCTAAGATCACTAAGGTTTTTAAAGAGCGTAGAGAAGGTTTAGAGATGGAAATTTCACGCCCTAAACTTTGTCCTACTTGCCAAAGTGAGCTTTTGGATGAAGGAACTTTAATAAAATGTCAAAATATAGATTGTGAAGATAGACTTGTAAATTCTATCATTCATTTTGTTTCTAAAAAATGTCTTAATATCGACGGACTTGGAGAAAATATAGTAGAACTTTTATACAAGCACAAAAAAATCACTACGCTTGAGAGCATTTTTCATTTAAAATTTAGTGATTTTGAAGGTTTGGAAGGCTTTAAAGAAAAGAAAATCAACAATCTTTTAAATGCCATAGAGCAAGCCAGAGAATGTGAGCTTTTTCGTTTTATCACGGCTTTAGGGATAGAGCATATTGGCGAGGTTGCGGCTAAAAAATTAAGTTTAAGTTTTGGTAAAGAGTGGCACAAGCAAAGCTTTGAAGCTTATGCCAATTTAGAAGGTTTTGGAGAGCAAATGGCCTTAAGTCTTTGCGAATTTACGCGTGTTAATCATACAAGAATTGATGAATTTTACAAGCTTTTAAATTTGAAAATAGAAAAACTTGAAATCAAAAGTGATAGTATGATTTTTGGTAAAACTTTTGTGATTACAGGTACTCTTTCACGTCCAAGAGATGAGTTTAAGGCTTTGATAGAAAAGCTTGGGGGTAAGGTAAGCGGCTCTGTTTCTAAAAAGACTGACTATGTGCTTTTTGGAGAAGAGGCAGGTTCTAAACTTAGCAAGGCTAAAGAGCTTGAAGTAAAATGTATAAATGAAAGTGCTTTTAATGAGCTTGTTAAAGAATAGTTCTTATATTTTAACGCTTTTAAGCCTTTTTGGCTTTTTGCTAACTTGGCAAAGGAGTGCTTTTTCTTTATTTTTTTTAATTCCTATTTTTTTAACACTTTTTTGGGAATTCTTTTTATTTTTAAAGCTTAGAAAAAATATTATAAAAGAAGCTACTTTGATTAAGGGAAGTTTGTTTTATCGTATTAGTATGAGGGATTTTTATCTTTATATTTTTAGCTTTTTTTTGGCGATTTTTGGACTTGTTTCTTTATTTTTAAATTTTTTAAATCTTGAAAAAATTGATTTTGTTTTTATATTTATAATTTTACCTTTATTGATGATATTTTTAAAAAAAGAATTGCATTTGCAATTTGTAGATAATGCTTATAATGATTTTAGAATAGTTGTTATCGCTAGTTTTTTTACTGCTTTATTTTATGCATTTTATGGGTTTTTTTTTACTTACAATGAACTTTTAAATTTAGAACTTTTTTCTAGGAAAATCATTGCCTATAAGAGTGCTTCTTTTGTTTATTTTGATTTTTTATCTGAATTTTTACATTTTGTTTCAAATTTAAAATTTTTTATTTTTTCTTATTTTGGATATTTGGGGTTTAGGGCTTTAAATTTTATTTTTGATTTTTTTAATTTTTTTATGTTTTGTTCTCTTTTGGCTTTTGTTTTTAATTTTGTTTTGAAAATAAACATAAAAATAATTGTTTTATTTTTATGTTTTATCATGGTTTTAGGAAATTATTTTTTAAAAGAGCAAAGAAATAATGCCTTAAAATCCGAACAAGAGCAAATACTTTTATGGATGAATAATTTTAATTTTTTAAAAGATAATAACTTAAGTTTAATTCAAAAAGAAAAAGATCTTTTTGAAAAAGATCTTAAAGATCTTAGAGAAATTTTTAAAAAAAATGCTTTTGAAATAGGTATTTGGTGGTTTTCTAAAGAAAAAGAAGACTTAGAAAAAAGAATAAATGAGAGTTTAAAATGAGATTTGATTTTTTTGTTTCAAAGCGTTTAAATATCAGTAGAAATAAAGCCTTAGAGCTTATAGAAAATGAAGAGATTTTACTTAATGGTAAAAGTTTTAAAGCTTCTTTTGATGTGAAAAATTTTTTAGAAAATTTAAAAAAAACGCAAGATTTAAATCCTGAAGATATACTTTTAGCCAATGAGTTAAAATTGGATCTTTTAAGTGAAATTTATGTTTCAAGAGCAGCTTTGAAATTAAAAAAATTTTTAGAAGAAAATGATATTGAAATAAAACATAAAAATTGTCTTGATATAGGATCTAGTACGGGCGGTTTTGTTCAAATTTTACTTGAAAATCAGGCTTTAAAAATCACTGCTCTTGATGTGGGTAGTAATCAACTCCATCCAAGTTTAAGAGCAAATGAAAAAATTATCTTGCATGAAAATACAGATCTTAGAGCCTTTAAAAGTGAAGAAAAATTTGAACTTGTTACTTGTGATGTGAGTTTTATTTCTCTTATTAATTTACTTTATTATGTCGATAATTTAGCTTTAAAGGAAATTATTTTACTTTTTAAACCTCAGTTTGAAGTGGGAAAAAATATCAAAAGAGATAAAAAAGGTGTTTTAAAAGATGACAAGGCAATCTTAAAAGCAAGAATGGATTTTGAAAAAGAATGTGCTAAGTTAGGTTGGCTTTTAAAAAATACGCAAAAATCAAGCATTAAAGGAAAGGAAGGTAATGTTGAATATTTTTACTACTATATCAAAAATTAATATTACTTCTTTAGCCATAGGTTGTTTTGATGGTATGCATTTAGGACATCTAAAACTTGTAAAATATTTAGATGAGAATGGGGCTTTGCTAGTTATTAATAAATTTAAAGGTCAATTTCTTTGTTCAAATCGTCAAAAAGAAGAAATTTCAGGAAAAAAAGTTATAGAAGTGGATTTTGAAAGTATAAAATCTTTAGATGGTAAAGATTTTTTAAGCTTTTTGAAAAAAGAATTTGTCAATTTAAAATTTATAGTGGTGGGATATGATTTTTCTTTTGGGAAAAATAGAGCTTATAATGCTAAAGATATTGAGTCTTTAAGCGGGATAAAAACTATAATAGTTGATGAATTTAGCATAGACGGAATAGGTGTTCATGCAAGTTTAATTAAGGATTTTTTATCAAGAGCAAATTTGCAAAAAGCAAAAGAATTTTTAGGGAGAAATTATAGCATCAAAGGAAAGGTAATTAAAGGACAAGGCTTAGGTTCTAAAGAACTTTTTGCAACTATAAATTTAGATTGCGAAGGTTATTTTTTGCCTCAAAATGGTGTTTACGCTACTTTGTTAAAAAGTCAAAGAAAAACTTATAAAAGTGTGAGTTTTTTAGGTGTAAGATCAAGCGATGAAAATTTTGCTATAGAAAGTCATATTTTAGAAGAATTGGGTGAAAATTTCACGCAAGGAGAGTTTTTTGAACTCGAGTTTATATCTTTTCTAAGAGAGAATCAAAAATTTCAAGATCTAAAAAAACTTAAAAATCAAATTACTAAAGATATAGAACAGGCTAGAGAATTATTAAGGAAAAATGATGAAAGATGAACTTTTTAAACAAAGCCCTAAAAAACAATTTGAATTTGATAAAAGCGTGGCTAGTGTTTTTGATGATATGATCAATCGTTCTGTACCATTTTATAGAGAAAATTTAGAACTTTGTGGCAATTTATTGGCTAAAATTTTACCTACAAATGCAAGTGTTTGCGATTTGGGCTGCTCAAGTGCTAATTTTTTGATTTTTTTGGCAAATCTAAGAAAGGATTTTAAACTTTTTGGCGTGGATAATTCTGCTTCCATGCTTGAAGTTGCAAAATCAAAAGCTAAAGCTTATGGGCTTGATATAAGTTTTTTTGAAGCTAATTTATGCGAATTTGATTTTTTTACTTGCGATGTTTTTGTAGCAAATTATACCATGCAGTTTATTCGTCCTCCTAAAAGACAAGAATTGCTTGATCAAATTTATAAAAATTTAAACTCTAAAGGCATTTTGATTATGAGTGAAAAAATCCTTTATGAAGATGCTTTTTTGTCTAAAAATATCATAGAACTTTATGCTGATTATAAAGAAAAACAAGGCTATTCTAAGTTTGAAATCGCAGCTAAAAGAGAAGCTTTGGAAAATGTTTTAATTCCTTATAGTCAAAAAGAAAATTTAAATATGCTAGAAAAGGCAGGTTTTAAGAAAATAGAAAGTATTTTTAAATGGGCAAATTTTGAAACTTTCATAGCTTTTAAGGATTAGAAATATTTTCATCTTCCCATTCATCTTTTGGAAAACCTATCTTATATGCATTAACACAATCTTGACTAATGATAGCTTTGTGTCTGCATTCTAAACTTCTTTTTTTTGCTTCCTCGGGGTGATTTTGATAATATTCTACACTTTTGGTTTGTTCGCATGCTGCAAAAAATATACCAATAAGGCTTAAAAAAAGAGTTATTTTCATGGTCATTTTTCCTGTGTCATATTAACATCATCGCTAAAGATAGAACTTTGATTGTTTTCTGTTGTTTTGGAAGGATAAATTTCAGAAGGTGTTTCTGCTATAGGTGGTATTATAATACTTTCATTATTTTCTGAACTTTGGTTAATATCTTTTGTGGTTTTTTCTTTTTTTAAATCATTTTGTTTTAAAGCTTCTAATATTTGATTATCAGATTTTTTCGGTGTGTTTGGACTGTATTTACCCTCTTCATTTGTTGGTTTAACACCAACTTTTAATGCATTAATACAATCTTCGCTAAGAGTTCCGCTTTCTTTGCATTCTTTCGCTTTTTCTTTTGCTTCGCTAGGAAGATTTTTGTAGTAATTTTCTGTTTTACTATCACAAGCTGTTATATTAATAACTATTAAAATTGTAAGTAAAATACTTAGTCTTCGCATTTATCAATCTCCTAAAATTTTTAATATCTTAGCAAACTTGTATAAAGCAACGATAAATTATTTTTCTTCATTGTAAGAAAAAATAGGTAAAGACCATTGATATTTGATAGCTAAAAGCCTTGCAAAAACTCCTATAAAAAGAGTTAAAAGTGTGCAAACTAGGGCATTAAGCTCAAGCCAAATTATTAGAGAATAATAGATTGCTCCTGCAATTATGGCAATTCCTGCATAAATTTCTTTTTGAAACACCAAGGGGATTCTCATACATAAAATATCTCTTAAAATTCCACCAAAAACACCGGTAATTACAGCGGCAGCAACGGCTATGATAAAGCCATGGTTTTGATCTATAGCTATTTGAGCTCCAAGTATGCTAAAAACAACAAGTCCTATAGCATCAAGAGTTAGAAATAAAGTTTCAAGTTTGGTTACTACGCGCGGAATTTTTGTGGCTACAAGGGCGCAAAAACAGATTAAAATAATATATTCAGGATGTTTAACCCAAGTTAAAGGATAATGTCCTAAAAGCACATCTCGTATGCTTCCGCCTCCAATTGCTGTTACGAGAGCAATAAAAATAACTCCAAAAAGATCCATTTTGTGGCGTCCTGCAGCTAAAGCTCCTGTCATTCCTTCTGCGGAAATACCTATGATATAAAGAGTGGTTATCGTAAGAGCATTTATCTCCATAATTTATACCTTAAAATTTATCACAATTTATTTGATACTGTTTAATATTTTCATCATTTACTTCGTGGTTTGGTGCTTGATAGCATTCTTTAAATTTCGGAGTTTTAATAATTTTCACATAAAAACTTGGTATAGCAATACGGTTTTTAATGTATTGTGGTTCTTTATCGTAAAGTACTAAATTTAAAACTTCGATACTTTGAAATTCTAAAGCTAAATTTCTTTCTCTTTGTTCGATTTCATTCCAAATTTTATTATTTATTTGTGCATTTTGTGGGGTAATATTACTCATTAAAAATACTGAATTTTGAGCAGCTTTACTAAAGCTAAAAGAAGCATTGGGTGCAGTGTGTCCTCGTGTGTAACCACTGTTTTTATAATTACTCCAAGTAGTGCGGTATTTTTTAGGAATATTTGTATCATCTTCAAAGCGAGGGCGTTTTTTGATTTGTCTATCTTTCAAATTTGAAGCTTCTACCTTATAAGCAACAGCTTTTGTGCCTTTGAGTTTATAATCATAGCAATTTAGATAAAAAAACTTATCTAAGATTTGCGAGCAATTTATATTGTTAAAATAAGAAGAAAAATCAGCACTAGGCTTGTAAGGTTCTAAGGCAAAAATATTAAGAGATATAGTGAGTAAAAAGATGAAAATTTTCATTTAAGTTCCTTATCTTTACTTTTGCAAAGATGATTTAAAAAGCATTCTTTACATAAAGGTTTTTTAGCTTTACAGGTGTAACGTCCAAAAAGAACCATGGCTTGATGAAGATAGTTAAGATTATCTTTAAATGTGCGTGTTAAATCTTCTTCTGTAGCTTCTGGAGTTTTTGCTTTGCTAAGTCCTAAGCGGTGAGAAACTCTAAAAACATGAGTATCTACAGCCATGAAATTTGCTCCGCACCATTCTATTAAAACTACATGAGCGGTTTTTTGTCCTACGCCTGCTAAGGATTTTAAATTTTGTTCATCAAGGGGAATTTCTCCGTCAAAATTTTCACAAACTGCTTTTGCCATTTTTATAAGATTTTGTGCTTTATTATTAAAAAATGAACAAGTTTGTATATAGGTTTTAAGACTTGATAAATTTGCATTTGCAAGGGATTTAATATCAGGATAAGCTTTAAAAAGATCAGGAGTGATGAGATTAACTCTTTTATCAGTGCATTGGGCTGAAAGCATTACGCAGACTAAAAGCTCATATAAATTTGAAAATTTAAGCTCTGTTACAGGCTTGTCAAAATGTTTTAAAAAAAGTTCTTTGATTTCTAAATTTCTTTTCATTTTTTAATTTTAGTTAATTAGCTTTAAACCAAGTTTAGATATAATTGATTTTATATACATTTTATTAAAAAGGAAACCTAATGAAAAAATTTTCTTTAGTCGCAGCAACTTTGATTGCAGGTGTAGTTTTAAATGTAAATGCAGCTACAGTAGCTACTGTTAATGGCAAGAGCATTAGCGATACAGAAGTAAGTGAATTTTTTGCCCCTATGCTTAGAGGACAGGATTTTAAAACTTTGCCAGATAATCAAAAAAAAGCTCTTATTCAGCAATATATTATGCAAGATTTAATTTTGCAAGATGCTAAAAAACAAAATTTAGAAAAAGACCCTTTATACACAAAAGAACTTGATCGTGCAAAAGATGCAATACTTGTTAATGTTTATCAAGAGAAAATTTTAAATACTATTAAAATTGATGCGGCTAAAGTTAAAGCTTTTTATGATCAAAATAAAGACAAATATGTAAAACCTGCAAGAGTGCAAGCAAAACATATCTTAGTAGCGACAGAAAAAGAAGCTAAGGATATTATTAACGAACTTAAAGGTTTAAAAGGTAAAGAACTAGATGCTAAATTTAGCGAGCTTGCTAAAGAGAAATCAATTGATCCAGGTTCAAAAAACCAAGGTGGTGAGCTTGGTTGGTTTGATCAATCAACTATGGTAAAGCCTTTTACAGATGCTGCTTTCGCGCTTAAAAATGGTACTATTACTACAACTCCGGTAAAAACGAATTTTGGTTATCATGTAATCTTAAAAGAAAATTCGCAAGCTAAAGGTCAAATCAAATTTGATGAAGTAAAACAAGGTATTGAAAACGGACTTAAATTTGAAGAATTTAAAAAAGTTATCAATCAAAAAGGCCAAGATCTCTTAAATAGTGCTAAAGTGGAATATAAATAATGGGTGTTTTAGACATTGTAAAAGCAGGGGTGATTAGCGGAGATGAGCTTAATAAAATTTATGACTATGCTAAAGCAGAGGGTTTTGCTATCCCTGCTGTTAATGTTGTAGGAACTGATTCTATTAATGCAGTTTTAGAAGCTGCAAAAAAAGTTAACTCTCCAGTTATTATCCAGTTTTCAAATGGTGGGGCAAAATTTTATGCAGGGAAAAATTGTCCTAATGGAGAAGTTTTAGGTGCAATTAGTGGGGCTAAACATGTACATTTACTTGCTAAAGCTTATGGTGTACCTGTGATTTTACACACTGATCATGCTGCAAGAAAACTTTTGCCTTGGATTGATGGGCTTATTGAGGCAAATGCACAATATAAAAAAACCCATGGACAAGCTTTATTTAGTTCTCATATGCTTGATCTTAGCGAAGAAAGTTTAGAAGAAAATCTTAGCACTTGTGAAGTTTATCTTCAAAAACTTGATGCTTTAGGTGTCGCGCTTGAAATAGAATTAGGTTGTACAGGTGGCGAAGAAGATGGAGTGGATAATACAGGTATTGATAATTCCAAGCTTTATACCCAACCAGAAGATGTAGCTCTTGCATATGAAAGACTTGGAAAAATTAGTGATAAATTTTCAATCGCAGCAAGCTTTGGAAATGTACATGGAGTTTACAAGCCAGGAAATGTTAGCTTACAACCTGAAATTTTAAAAAATTCGCAAAAATTTGTAAAAGATAAATTTGCTTTAAATAGCGATAAGCCTATAAATTTTGTATTTCATGGCGGTAGCGGTAGTGAGCTAAAAGATATTAAAAATGCAGTAAGCTATGGCGTAATTAAGATGAATATTGACACAGATACTCAATGGGCTTTTTGGGATGGGGTGCGTGAATATGAACTTAAAAATAGGGCTTATTTGCAAGGACAAATTGGAAATCCAGAAGGTGATGACAAGCCAAATAAAAAATACTATGATCCGCGTGTTTGGTTAAGAAGCGGTGAAGAAAGCATGATAAAACGTCTTGAAATCGCTTTTGAAGATTTAAACTGTATAAACAAAAACTAAGCATTTTAAAAGCTTAGTTTTATTTTGTTTTAAAAATTTTTATCAAATTAAGTAGCAATCTTTAAAATAAAATTTTTAATGAGGTATTGGTTTCATGGATATTAAATCAGATGAAATTTCAGAACTTGTTTTGCCTGAAGGCAAAGATGCAAGAGGTTCTTTGGTTTATTTTAAAATTATTTTTATTCCAGCTTTTCTTTATATTTTGATTTTATTGGGTTATTTTAATGTAATTGACTTTAAGGTCGAATTACATACGGTTATTATGACAGGTGTGATTTTTTTTACAGCATTGATTTTTGCTAGACATAGTGCTGAGTATGCGTATAGTATTTTTGAACAACAAAAAGATGAATTTAAACAGGCTTTAAAAAGACATATTATGAGGCATTTTCTTGCCATAGGGAAAGACACGAAATCAAATGCCAATTTTGATGACTTTGCTTATACATATATTAAGGGTGCAAGAAATGAGAATTTTGCTAGTATAGGTTCGGCAATTTTTCCAATGATGGGAATTTTAGGAACTTTTATCAGTATAGCTTTTTCAATGCCAAATTTTAGTTCTAGTGATACAGCCGCTTTAGAACAAGAAATTGCAGATTTGTTAAGTGGAGTGGGAACTGCTTTTTATGTTTCAATTTATGGAATTTTTCTTGCATTATGGTGGATGTTTTTTGAAAAATATGGTAAAAGCAAAATAGATCGTTTGCTAAATCGTCAAAAAAACGCTACAAGTGGATTTTTTTGGACAAAAGAAGAGCTTGATCAAAGATATTTAACTGAAAGTTTGCAACATTTTGAAAAAATTGGAGCAATTTTTAAACAAGTTAGTAATGATGATTTTTTTGCAGAGCTTGATCATGCTATTGATAGAAAATTTGGTATTTTCCAAGATATGCTAAATGTAGAAGAAAAGGCTATTAGATTAAGTAGTGAACATATCAAACAAACCATGGGTGAGCTTAGTAAAGCACAAAGAGATCAACGCGATCTTGGAAAGCTTTATAGTGAAATGTTAAATGGTATAGGTTTGCTCAATCAAAATTTAAAAGAAATCAATACAAGAATGTCAGAACAATATAATCGCTTGCTTGATATCAGTAGTGATAAAATTCATCATCTTGATAAGACACTAAGTGCATTCGATGAAAAAATAGAGCGTTTTGGTAAAAATTTTGAACTTTATGAAAAAGCAATGTTGGAAAGTCAAGAAAAGGTTTTTGAGGGATTTAAAGCAAGCTTGTTTGAAGGTATGCATAAATTTAAAGAAGTATATGAAGAAGAAAAAAGTATTGATGCTAAAATCAAAATGATGGATGAGCTTAAAAAAGAAATGAAAGCACTTGATGAAGAAACAAGTCAAATGATGAGCAAGCTTTCTAGGGATGAAAATCAGAATAAAGAAAATGAAACCAAACAAATAGAAGATTTTTCAGAGTCTAAGACTGAAGAAAATCAAGATGAAATTCAAGCAGAAATATCTAAGCAAGAAAGCAATGATGAGCTAAAAAATGAAGATAAAGAAAATAA
Source organism: Campylobacter sp. CFSAN093260 (assembly GCF_012890095.1). Classification (NCBI taxonomy): domain Bacteria; kingdom Pseudomonadati; phylum Campylobacterota; class Epsilonproteobacteria; order Campylobacterales; family Campylobacteraceae; genus Campylobacter; species Campylobacter sp. CFSAN093260. Next base: position 559,682 of record NZ_CP040618.1, read on the forward strand.
ATGAAAAATGAGTCAAAAGAAGATAGCAATTTTTGGATAGCTTATGCTGATTTAATGGCAGGATTGCTGTTTGTTTTTATTTTGCTAATAGGTGCTATTGTTGTAAAATATGTTTTAACTCAAAGTGATTTAAAAGAAATCAAAGATAATCTCAATAAACAAGAGGCACGCTTAGAGGAGAGTAAAGAAGAGCTTAGAAATAAAGAAGCCATAGTGTTTAAACTAAGTTCTGATTTAAACAATGCTTCTAGTGCTTTAAATCTTGCTAATTCTCAAAAAGCAGAATTAGAGGCTAATATTACAAATTACAAGCAGTTAAGTAAAGATTTAAACTCAACTTTAGATAATAAAGATAAGCAAATTTTGATTTTACTAGGTCAACTAGAGAAAAAAGATGAAGAGCTTAAAAATTTACAAGAAGATTTTCAAAAAGCTAAAGAAAAGGTGCAAAATCTTGGTTTGATTCGTGAAAATTTAAGCAAGGAATTACAAAGTAAGCTTGATAATAATATCACTATAGATGAAAAGACAGGATCTATTTCTTTGCCCGCTGAAGTACTTTTTGATAAAGATTCTTATGTGTTAAAAAATGAGGCAAAGGCAAGTTTGAGAAAAATCTTAAGCGAATATTTTGATGCTATTCTTGAAGATCCAAAAATTTTTTCTAACATTGAAAATATCATTATTGAAGGACATACTGATAGTGATGGATCTTATATTTATAATTTAGATTTGTCGCAAAAAAGAGCTTATGAGGTGATGAATTTTATCTATACTTTTTATAAGAGTGATAAGCTTCAAAAGCTTTTAATGGCAAGTGGACGTTCTTTTTCAGATCCTGTGTTTGTCAACGGAGTTGAAGATAAGGATAAGAGTCGTCGCATAGAAATAAAATTTAGCATTAAAAATGATAATGCTTTAAAGGATGTAGAAAAATTCTTTGAATTTCATTAAAACAATTAGTCCTGTACAAAAAATCAATTTTAACGGATTTGAATTTTATATTAAAAGAGATGATTTATTAGGGGAAATTAATGGAAATAAAGCTAGGAAACTTGCTTTTTATATCCATCAAAGATATCCTAAAAATCAATCTTTTGTAAGTTATGGAGGAAGCCAAAGTAATGCTTTGGCGGCATTAAGTATTTTTGCTAAACAAAGATCATATAAGCTTGTTTTTGCTTGTGAAAAAATTTCTACTTTTCTTAAGAATAATCCTTGTGGAAACTATGCTTTAGCTTTAGAAAATGGTGTTGATTTTGTAGAAAATATCCATTCTTTATCCTTAAAGCAATTTGCTTTGTCTTTGTGTAAAAAAGATGATGTTTTTATAGAACAAGGTATAGCTAATTTAGAAGCTCAATATGGCTATATGGAACTTGCTCAAGAAATTCAAATGCAAAGTCAAAGTTTAAAGCTTGATTTTGATATTTTTTTACCTTCGGGTACAGGCACTTCGGCAGCTTTTTTGGCAAAGTATTCTAAATTTAAAGTATTTACTTGCGCTTGTGTAGGTGATATTAAATATCTTAAAAAACAAATTTTAACATTAGATCCAAGCTATGATTTTTCAAATTTAGAATTTTTAACAAGTGATAAAAAATATCACTTTGCTAAGCCGTATAAAGAATTTTATGAGCTTTATATGGATTTAAAGTTAAAGTGCAATATAGAATTTGACTTGTTGTATGATATTTTAGGATTAAGTATAGCATTAAAACAAGAGTGGAAAAAACCATTGCTTTATATACATCAAGGTGGAATTTTAGGAAATTCCACTATGTTAGAGAGATATAAATTTAAAAAATCAGTTTAAAATTCCATAGATAAAAATGATTAAAATAATCAAAGGTACTATATATTTTACATAATAAAACCAAATTCCAAACCATGAACTTTTAAGTGTATTGTTATTGCTAAGTTCTTTTAGACTTTCTTGTTTGCCTAAAATCCAACCTACATAAATACAGCAAAAAAATGCAGTTAAAACAAACAAAATATTTCCACTAATGAAATCAAAACTATCAAAAATGTTTTTTCCTTTGATGATAACAATATCACGCCAAGGCCCATAAGTTAGAATACAAGGAAGATTGCCAAGTATGAAGATAAACCCTAGAGTTAGGTTAATAGAAAGATTTTTAGAATATTTAAATTTTTCTTCTAATACGCTAATAATAACTTGATAAATTGGCAAGCTTGTGGTTAAAGCTGCAATCAAGAGTAAGACAAAAAATAAAATACACACAATAGTGCCAAAATGGATATGAGAAAATGCTATAGGTAAAGTTTCAAAAACCAAAGAAGACCCGCTATCTGGAGCAAGTCCCGCTGAGAAAAGTGCTGGAAAAATCATAAAACCAGCCAAAACAGCTATGATAGTATTTAAAACCCCTGTATAAATAGCGGTTTTTGCCATATTTTCATTTTTATTAAGATGAGATGAAAGTGTTATCATTACCCCAAAACCTAGGGATAAAGCAAAAAAGACTTGTCCTAAAACATCGATTAAAAGTTTTGGTGATAAAATTTTACTAAAATCAGGTTCAAGATAAAATTTAACTCCAGCCATAGCTCCATCAAGGGTTAAATTGCGTCCTACAACAATAATAAGACAGATAAATAATAAAGGCATTAAAAATTTTACGGATTTTTCTATACCATCTATAATGCCTCTTTTTAAAATAATATAATTAATAATTACAAAAACAGTGGTAAAAATACCAACTCCTAAAGGATTGAAGGCTATTTTGTCGTTAAAAAACTGATGAGTAAATTCTTTGCTTACTACATTGGCAAGACTAAAATTCCCTAGGGTTAATTCCCAAATATAAACTAAAACCCATCCTCCAAGTACCATGTAGTAAGCCATTATGCCAAAGCTTCCTAAAAGTCCCATATATCCAATACTTTGCCATTTTTGTTTGAAAGCATCTACGCTATTTGTCATCGCTTTTCTGCCTATGACATTTTCAACTAAAATAACAGGAATGCCTATGATAATCATGGCTATACAAAAAACTAATACATAAGCACCGCCACCATTTTCTCCTACAAGATAGGGAAAACGCCAAGTTGCTCCAAATCCTATGGTTGCTCCAGCAACTGTTAGAATATAAGTTAGTGTGCTACTCCATGTTTGTCTTTGCATGATTATCCTTTCGAAAAAGAATTATTTTACCTAAAAATAACTTTAAAAACTTATAAGCTATCCATATAGCTTATATCGTAAGTATTTTTTAAGCGTTTGTGTATCGTTTCGTGCCAATTTTGAGATATGAGAGAGTTTAATTTTTCTAATTTATCTAATAAATTCGGATTTTGCTTAAGAATTTGATGCGGGGAGTAAAAAAGTTGATTGAGTTCAAATACACTAAGTGAAGTAGAATTTTTTTCTAAAATTTTAATGTTTTCATGCTTTCGTATTTGTCCAACTTGTAAAACTTTACAATACCATCCACTCAAGCCCGTTTTAAAAATTTCATGTGTAAAATTTGGATTATTGTGAATTTTAGAAATTTTTACACAAGGTTTTCTAGGTTCGCTTACTTGCAGTATTGCATTTGAAAATTGATGTATATCACCTATGCAAACATTTTGTTCACAAAGCCCATCGATGCTCAAATTTTCACCCATTGAGCCAAAATTTAGCTTTTTATTAAGAAATCTTTCCCATATAGGATAGTTTTGACAAGAGTTGGCAAAAATAGCCTTATGGTAGCCTCCATGATGAATTTTATCAGCTATTTGATCATCTAAAACACCTAGAAAATCAATTTGTGTTTCTTCTAGGTAAGTATCTTTAATAAATGCGCTTTGGAAATTTTTATAGTTTTTAATTTTCCCTATTTGCAAACTTTGAATTTTCATGGTTCTATTTTTTTTAATAAATCATCAGCACTGATAAAACCCGTGATTTTTAATTTTTCTTTTCCATTTTCAAAGAAAATTAAAACAGGTGGACCAAAAACATTAAATTCTTTCATGGTTTTAATTTGTTCATTATTATTTTCGCTTACATCAACTTTGATAAGTTTGTAATTTTGCATTTTTTGTATGATTCTTTCATCGCTAAAGGTTAATTCATCTAAAAGTTTGCAATTTTCACACCAAGATGCAGTAAAATCAAGCATTATAGGCTTTGTATTTGTTTGTATTTCTTGCTTTAATTGTTCAAAATTGTTGATATAATCATAGCTTAAAGCATGTTTTGAGGCAGATATAGTATTGAAATTTAAAGGATTTAAGAAATTTTTAGCCCCAAAAAGTCCTCCTAGGAAAATACTTAGAGAATAAGCTAAAATAAGAATTAAAATACTTTTTTTAATTTTAGAAATTATTGTAAAACTTTTTTCAAAAATTCCCATAAAAACACTAAAAAATACACCTAAAATTCCATAGGCAATTAAAATGTAATTTTCTTCAATAATTCTAGAAAGTATCCAAATAGCCATAGCCAACATAACAAAACCAAAGAAAATTTTTACTTTTTCCATCCAAAAACCAGGTTTAATAAAACCTAATCCTAAGCCTATGAAAAGCAAAGGTATACCCATGCCAAAACTCATGATAAAAAGTGCACTACCACCTAATAAAGCATTGCCTGTATTGGCTATATAAATTAAAGCACCTGCTAAAGGAGCTGCTACGCAAGGACCTACTATTAAAGCAGATAAAAATCCCATGATGGCTATACCTACAACTCCCTTCCCTTTTTCGCTTTTTTTATGTATAAAGGTTTGAAATCTTAATGGCAATTCAAAACGAAAAGCTCCAAACATAGCAAAAGCAAAAGCTATGAAAATTAGAGCAAAAAGAATTAAAATAATAGGTTTTTGTAAAATTCCTTGAATACTTGCTCCTAGAAAACTTGCTATAACTCCAGCAATAGCATAGGCTAAAGACATGAAAAAAACATAGATAAAAGAGAGAAAAAAACTATATTTTTTTGAAAATTTAGCATTACTTTTTGCTACGATAAGAGAAGATAAAATCGGAATCATAGGTAAAATACAAGGTGTTAAGGAGAGTAAAAGTCCATAGCCAAAAAAACTTAGCAAAATCCAAAAAAAGTTATCTGTTGCTAAAAAATTTGCTATAGAGCTTTCTTCAGATTCAATTTTAGTTTTTTTATCTGTTTTTTGAGCTTTGTAAGGTTTTGAAATTTCAAAAGCATCTTTTTTAGAAATGAGATCAAAGTGCCAAGTTTGAGGATTATAACACAAGCCTTGTTCAGAACAGCCTTGAAATTCGAGTTTGATTAAATTTGTGGTATTTTTTGCAAAGCGCTCTAGTAATAAATTTGGCAAAGCTAAATTTAATTTTTGATAATAAACATTTTCATTACCTCTTGTAGAACTTTGAGGTAGATTAATCAAAGAACTTATATCTTTTTCGTTTATATATAATTTAAGTTTATTAGAATAAAGATAAATATCTTTTCCAAGTTCAATATCAATTGAGATAGAGTTATTATAAGAGTTTGATTTTACATTAAAAGCTTCATTTAAAGATAATATAGAAGCAAAACATAAACAAAAACTTAATAAAATAATACCAAAAATACGCATAAATTTCCTAAAAACTTATTTTTTCCTTTATTTTTAACTTCAATTATAATTTATTATGGTAAATTTACTTTAAATACTTTATAAAGGTTTGAAAATGCAAGAAAATAATTCTCCAAAAGCGCAAGCGGTTGTTAAAAAGAATGAAATTTATGTTTCTGTTAAAAGAAAGAAAAGTGCAATAGAATATGAAAAAGATTTAAAGAATTTGCAAATTGAGCTTTTGAAATTTCAAAATCATGTTAAAGCCAAGGGTTTAAAGGTTCTTATACTTATAGAAGGGCGTGATGCGGCTGGAAAAGGTGGGGCGATTAAACGTTTGATTGAGCATTTAAATCCGCGTGGTTGCCGCGTTGTGGCTCTTGAAAAACCTAGTGATGTGGAAAAAACACAGTGGTATTTTCAGCGTTATATAGCACATTTGCCCTCAGCCGGTGAGATTGTGATTTTTGACAGATCTTGGTATAATCGTGCAGGAGTAGAACCGGTTATGGGTTTTTGTACACCGCAACAACATAAAGATTTTTTAAGAGAAGTGCCTTTGTTTGAAAATATGATTTCAAATAGTGATATTATTTTTTTTAAATTTTATTTTTCAGTATCAAAAGACGAGCAAAAAAAACGTTTTGAAAAACGCCGAAGCGATCCACTTAAACAATATAAATTATCTCCTGTGGATCAAAAATCGCAAGAATTATGGGATAAATATACTTTAGCTAAATACTCTATGCTTTTAGCATCTAATACTTCAACTTGTCCTTGGACTATTATTTCTTCTGATGATAAGAAAAAAGCAAGATTAAATTTATTGCGTTTTATACTTTCTAAGGTAGAATATCCAAATAAAAAAACTGGAGATTTTTCCAAAATTGATGCAAAATTAGTGCGTAGTGGAGAAGAAGAAATACGAAAAATGGAGGCGAATTTGGAAAAACTTGACAGTAAAAAAGCAGATGAGAAAATAAAAGATTTAGATTAAGGAAAAGAATGCAAAAGCTGGTTGAAAATTTAGCACTAAAGTACTATGATAAAGTAGTTGATTTAAGACATCAAATTCATATGCATCCTGAGCTTGAATTTGAAGAAGAAAATACAACCCATTTAGTGTGTAAAATTTTAGATGAGTTTGGCATTAAATATCAAAAAAATATTGCAAAAACAGGAATTTTAGCTATTATAGAAGGAAAAAAGAAGAGTCAGAAAAAACCAAAATGTGTTCTTTTAAGAGCGGATATGGATGCTTTGCCTGTGCAAGAAAAAACTAATCTAAGCTATGCTTCAAAAATTGATGGTAAGATGCATGCATGTGGACATGATGGACATACAGCAGGGCTTTTGGGAGCTGCTTTGATATTAAATGAGCTTAAAGATGAATTTTGTGGCACGATTAAATTTATGTTTCAGCCCGCAGAAGAGGGAAGCGGTGGAGCTAAACCTATGATAGAATCAGGTGTATTGGAAAATCCTTATGTTGATGCAGTTTTTGGTTGTCATTTATGGGGGCCTTTGCTTGAAAATACTGCTCAAATTGTAAGTGGTGAAATGATGGCTGGAACGGATATTTTTGATTTGGAATTTATTGGCAGAGGAGGGCATGGAGCTCATCCGCACACTTGTATAGATCCTATAATTATGACAACGCAATTTGTAAATAATATACAAAGTGTTATTTCTAGACGTTTAGCCCCTTATGAAGCAGGGGTGATTACCGTAGGTCAAATTTGTGCAGGAACTACTTATAATGTTATTCCTACAAATGCTTATTTAAAAGGAACTGTGCGCTTTTTAAATGATAAAACGCAAGATATTTTAAAAAGTTCTTTAGAAGAAGTGGCTGCTGCTACAGCAAAATCCAATGGCGGAGATTATAAGCTTAAATATACTAAAGAATTTCCTCCATTGATTAATGATGAAAAAGCTGTTTTAATAGCAAGAAAAGCTTTTGCAAAGGTCTTAGGAGAAGAAAATATCATTGTTTCTTCTAAACCTGACATGGGGGCTGAAGATTTTGCTTTTTTAACACGAGAAAGAATGGGGGCTTATGTATTTGTTGGAATTTCAAAGGATTTAAATCATCCAGCTTTGCATCATAGTTCTACTTTTTGTTGGGATGATGAAAATTTAAAAGTTTTAATGCAGGGTGATGTGATGATGGCTTTAGAATTTTTAAATTTATAAAATAGAATTAAAAATTCACAAAAAATTCACAAAAAATGAGTAAAATTTAATCTTGATTTTTCTTTAGGATTTGTTATTATGAAAAAGAAGATTGTTTTAATCATTTTAATTGCAATACTTGGAAGTGTTGGGGCTTATTTTATTTTTTTTAATAATGATGAAAAAATCAGCTATTTAACTCAAAAAATACAAAAAAAAGATATATCTCAAACCATAGAGGCAGTAGGAAAGGTATATGCCAAAGATCAAGTCGATGTGGGTGCTCAAGTTAGTGGACAAATTATAAAACTTTATGTTGATGTGGGAACTCATGTAAAGCAAGGTGATTTGATCGCTCAAATTGATAAAGATAAACAACAAAACGATTTAGATATTACAAAAGCTCAGCTTGAAAGTGCTAAGGCTAATTTAGAGAGTAAAAAAGTTGCCCTTGAGATTGCGAATAAGCAATATCAAAGAGAGCAAAAACTTTATGCAGCTAAAGCAAGTTCTCTTGAAAATTTAGAAACTCAAAAAAATAATTATTATACTTTAAAAGCCAATGTTGCAGAGCTTAATGCTCAAGTAGTTCAGCTTGAAATCACTCTTAAAAATGCACAAAAAGATTTAGGTTATACAACCATTACTGCTCCTATGGATGGTGTTGTGATTAATGTAGCTGTAGATGAAGGACAAACAGTTAATGCTAATCAAAACACTCCTACTATAGTCCGTATAGCTAATTTAGACGAAATGGAAGTAAGAATGGAAATAGCAGAGGCTGATGTGAGTAAGATAAAAGTAGGAACAGAGCTTGATTTTTCTTTGCTTAATAATCCTCAAAAAACTTATCATGCTAAGATTGCAAGTATAGATCCAGCTGATACTGAAGTGAGTGATTCTAGTACAAGCTCAAGCTCATCAAGTTCGAGTTCTTCAAGCTCAAGCTCATCAAATGCTATTTATTATTACGCAAAATTTTATGTAGCCAATAAAGATGATTTTTTGCGTATTGGTATGAGTATACAAAATGAAATTGTCGTAGCGAGTGCAAAGGCTGTTTTAGCAGTGCCAACTTATGCAATTAAAAGCGATCCAAAAGGTTATTATGTTGAAATTTTAGAAAATCAAAAAGCTGTTAAAAAATATGTCAAACTTGGCATTAAAGATTCTATCAATACTCAAATTTTAGAAGGCGTAAATGAAAATGAAGAATTGATAGTAAGCTCAAGTGCTGATGGCTTAGCCACTAAAATGAAGTTGAGATTTTAATGATTTTTCTTAAAAATATTTGCAAGAATATAGGTGAAAATGCCATTTTAAAAAATGTAAGTTTAAGTATAGAAAAAGGTGAATTTGTTGCTATTATAGGACAAAGTGGAAGTGGTAAAACTTCACTTTTAAATATCATAGGAACATTAGATACGCCAAGTAGCGGAACTTATGTTTTTGATGAGTATGAAGTCACTAAACTTAATAACGATGAAAAAGCAAGATTAAGGCGTGAAAAAATAGGCTTTATATTTCAAAGATATAATCTTTTAAGCTTGCTTAGTGCTAAAGAAAATGTTTCTTTACCTGCAGTTTATGCGGGAAAAAATTTACAAGAAAGAAGTCAAAATGCTAAAAAACTCTTAAATGATTTAGAATTAGCTCACAAGTTAGATTCTAAGCCAAACGAATTAAGCGGAGGGCAGCAACAACGCGTTTCTATAGCAAGAGCTTTAATCAATGGCGGAGAGCTTATTTTGGCTGATGAGCCAACGGGAGCTTTGGATAGTAAAAGCGGTATTATGGTGCTTGAAATTTTACAAAAACTTAACGAGCAAGGTCATACTATAGTCTTAGTAACTCACGATCCAAAAATTGCAGCACAAGCTAAAAGGGTTATAGAGATTAAAGATGGAGAAATTTTAAGCGATACTAAAAAGGAAAAAGCTCAAGAAAAACTTATTTTAAAAACAATGCCCAAAGAGAAAAAAACACTTACTTTGCTTAAAAATCAAGCCTTTGAATGTTTTAAGATAGCTTATTCTTCCATACTTGCACACAAACTTCGTTCTATTTTAACTATGCTTGGAATCATCATAGGTATTGCTTCTGTAGTTTGTGTTGTAGCTTTAGGATTAGGCTCTCAAGCTAAAGTGCTTGAGTCTATTGCAAGACTTGGGACAAATACTATTGAAATTCGCCCTGGAAAAGGATTTGGGGATTTGCGTTCGGGTAAAACAAGGCTTAATTTTAGTGATTTAGAAACGCTAAGATCTTTAGAATATTTAGAAGCAGTTGATGCTCATTCAAATACTTCAGGAGTGGCAACTTATACCAATATTTCTTTAAGCGCAAGAGCTGAAGGAGTAGGGGTAAATAATTTTGCTATAGAAGGTTTAAGGATAGATGCGGGAAGAATTTTAAATAATGATGATGTAAAAAATAGTACCAATGTTGCTGTATTGGATTTTAATGCTAAAAAAAATCTTTTTCCTGATGAAAAAAGTGAAAATATTTTAGGTCGTGTGGTGCTTTTTAATTCTCAACCTTTTAAGATTATAGGAGTTTTGCAAAAAGATACAGACAAGCCTATAGAAGATAATGTAGTACGTCTTTATATACCCTATACAACACTGATGAATAAGCTTACAGGAGATAGAAATTTGCGTGAAATCATAGTTAAGGTTAAAGATGATGTGAGTTCAACTTTGGCTGAAAATGCTATTATAAGAATTTTAGAAATTAAACGCGGACAAAAGGATTTTTTTACTTTTAATTCTGACACTTTTAAGCAAGCTATTACAGCAAATAAACGCACTACAACCATACTTACCGCTTGTGTGGCTGTGATTGCTTTGATTGTTGGGGGTATAGGAGTGATGAATATCATGCTTGTTTCTGTAAGTGAAAGAACAAGAGAAATAGGCATACGCATGGCTATAGGGGCTAGAAGAGAAGATATTATGATGCAGTTTTTAATCGAAGCGGTTATGATTTGTACTATAGGGGCGATTTTAGGTGTGATTTTATCGATTTTTGTTATTTTTGCTTTTAATACTTTAAGTACGGATTTTCCTATGATTTTAAATGCCTATTCTGTGCTTTTGGGACTTTTAAGTTCTATGTTTATCGGTGTGGTTTTTGGTTTTTTCCCTGCAAGAAATGCAGCAAATTTAAATCCTATTAGTGCATTATCAAAGGAATAAAATGAAAATAATACTTAGCATTTTTTTAGCATTTTTCTTGAGCGCTTGTGGTGTAAAACTTAGCTTGCCTAAAGAAGTTGATTTAACTCAAGAACAAATGAAAGATTTAAATCTTACTTATGATTGGTATAGATCTTATGATAATGCAAAATTAAATGAATTTCTAAATTTTGTTTTATTGAATAATAGTGATATTAATATTGCTAGAAAAACTTTGCTTTCGGCTTTGGCTAGAGCTGATTTGATTGATTATGATTTATATCCGACTTTAAGTGGAAATTTGGGTTTTGGTGCGGATAAAGATTTAAATTCAGGCAAACAAAGTAAAAATTTCAATAATTCTTTAAATTTAAGCTATGAGCTTGATATTTATGGCAAATTAAGAGATAGTGCAAGTGCGAGTGAATTTAGTGCAAAAGCAAGTGCTTATGATCTTGAAAATTTAAAAATAAGTATGATCAATACAGCTTTAAATGATGTGTTTGAGCTGGCTTATTTTAACGATGTAGATAAATTACTTCGAGCTTATCTTTCAAATTTAGAACAAATGAAAGAGCTTTATAACTATAAATACAAGCTTGGAAAAATAGAAGAATTAGATCTTTTAAACATAGAACAAAGCTTATTAAGAGCTAAACAAAATTTATTAAGCAATGATCAAAATCGTAATTTACTCATAAAAAATTTACAAGATTTATTGGCAAGGCAAGAAGGTTTTGCTTACATAGAGTATTTTAAAACTTTATCTTTAAATGATTTTAAAACCTTAAGTCCTGATTTTAATATACCTTTAAAAGCTTTAGCGTACCGTGCAGATGTGAGATCTAAACTCAATAGCTTAAAATCAGCTTTTAAGGATTATTCTTCCATGCAAAAATCTATTTTGCCTAGTATTTCTTTAGGTGGAGCATTAAGCGGAAGTGATAAAAAAATCGATGATAGTTTTAAATTTGAAATTTTAAGTGGCAATGTTAAGATTTCTTTACCTTTCTTAGATTATGGTAGAGTAAAGCAAAATATCAAAATTTCACAATTTACCTATGAGCAACTTTTAATTTCTTATGAGCAAACTTTGCAAAGCGCGATGAATGAATTTGCGTTAAATTATAAAGATTATCAAAGCGACACCTTGCTTTTACAAAATTTGCAAAATATTAACATTAAACAAGAGCTTATCACTAAGGCGTATTATGAAAAATATATTTTAGGAAAAAGTGAATTAAAAGATTATTTGGATGCAAACAATACTTTAAATTCTACCCAGCAAGAATTTTTAAGAGCTAGATTTAATCTTTTAAAAACCATTAATTCTTACTATCAAATCACAGCTTTAAGTTTTAATGATAAAAACTTAGAATTTCCTAAGTATTAAATTTAATAATCGATGATATTTTTTAAATCCTCGAGTAACTTTTTAGCCATTAGCTCATAGCCTTTTATAGTAAGATGTACATCATTGAGCGAAAGCTTTTGTTCTATCCATTTGTTTTTTCCCCCACTATCTTGCATAAACTGATGCATATCAAAAATAAGAGTTTTTTCTTCTTTAGCAACTTCATATAATGCTTTGCGTATGGTAAAAAAATCAGGAGCAAGCTTGTAGTTTTTACCTTGTTTTTGAACTACAGTTGGTGGAGAGATTAGCATGATAACAGCGTTTTTATTGTAAGTTTTTAAAATACTAATCCATTTTTTTAAATTATTTTTGAATTTTTGTTTTTCAAACCCTTTAAAGAGTGCATCATTAGAACCATAGGCAAGAATAATTAAATCATTGTGTAAAAGTCCTAGTTCTTTTTTTACAACTGTTTGATTCCAAGAGAGCCATAAATCACTTTTGGCACCATTGATTGCAATGGTATCTAAGAAAACATTATTATCTTTATTTGTGATGAAATATCCTCCTAGCTCAGCATCTTTTTGTAAGGCTGAAATTTGCAAAGGAAGATCAAGTTCTAGTTCTTTATAAGACCATTTGTTAATTTGTGTAGTTCTTAACTCATAGCTTTGGTTTTTTGCATCTTTGATGCTAAAAGCATTGGTATTTTGTTTGGCTTTAAATAAAAATCCTATCTTGAATTTTTTTTTATCTAAGGTTGTATCAAGGTTGATTTTTGCGCCTTTGATTTTTGCTTTGGCTATTATCCCACCTAATGGAAAATTATGTCCAGCATTAGCAGGATTTCTTGAGTTTAAAATTTCAAAGTTTTTATAAGAATAAACAAGATTAAGATTTTGTTGATATTTGGGCTGTAAAGGATAGGCAAAACCTATAGAGTTAGAGCGGATTAAATATCCTCTTATGACACGCGGAAAGAAATCAGCCGCCATATGAGAATCTCCATAAATTCTAATTCCTATGTTTTGATTTTTTTCTAATTTTTTTTCTAGATTTTTAAGATCTTTTTTTAATACATAACTTGTTAAAGCAGAGTGATTTTTGTTTTGATTGAGTATGGAATCTATTGTGTCATTTGTATTTAAATTTTGTGCATAAGAGCTAGTAAAAATAATAAAAAACAATAAGATAATTTTAAATTTATTTACTAGCATTTTCTTCCTTAAGTTTTATGTGTTCCAATAAAAGTTTAGACATTTCTCTTGCGCCACTTGGAGTAAAATGAACCCCATCATCTGTTCTTACTTTTATACTTCTATTGTTTTCATCTTTTATATAAGCTGAGTATTCATCATTGACACTAAAAAATAGCTTAGTGTTGATAAAAATTTCTTTATTTTTAAGAATTTCATCGCTGTAAATTTTATTGAGCACTTGTATTTTTTTGTTCAAATCTTCTTTTTTTACAGGAGGGATTTCAAACCAAAAAACTTTGGCTTTATGTTTTTTAGCGATTTTAATGATTTCATCTACACGACTTGTGTAAATATCTATCCAAGAAGGGGAGCCAAAACGATGGTAATTTCCTCCTTTTTTAATATCCCAAGGATCATTAGCGCCAAGAAGAACAACAAGATATTTAATATTTGAGTTTTTAATAAAAGCTTCATTGGTGGCTTTTGACCAGTCAAAATAGGATTTATAAGAAAGGCCTGTATTTTGTTTGCTAAGATCGGTTACCTTAAGATTTAAATTTCTTAAATCTCTATTTAAGGCTATTGCAACACCTTGCATTAAAGAATCTCCGATAAATAAAAACTCATCTCCATTTTGTAGTTCTAATTTGGTATTGTCGATAAAACTAATATTTGCATCTCGGATTAAGGTTGGATTTGTTTCTTTATGAGAAGTGTTTTCATCATTTTCTAAAGTGTTTAGAACTTTATCTATTTTACTTAAGTTTTCATCTATTGATTTATTTTCTTGATTTGTAGTTTCTTCATTAGTTTGAGGCAAGGGTTCGTTGCTTAAAATTGCACGAATTTGTTCTAATTTAATTTTGAAGCCATTGGCTTCTTTTAAAAGATCATTATGAGGATAGAATGCAAAGTGATATTTTTGTTCTATATAAGAGCTAATGCTCTGATTCATAACTACAACAACCAAGCCAAGCACTATAATCAAAATAAAGAAAAATCTAACCACACTCATCTAAAAACTCGAATAAATAAAATCAGGAATTCCATCTGGCATAAAAGCAAAAACCAAAAGTAAAATAAAAGCTATGATAAAAGGTTTTAGTAAAAATGGAGTAAGATTTAAAATCTTAATGCAATATTCTTTAAAATTAATAAATAAAGGATAGATCATAAAAAGAACCCCAAAAGCAACCAACATATAGATATCGTTATAAGATGGAATTTGGAAGAAATTATAATAACAAGCTTTAAAATATTCTATTGCATCTTCTAGATTTTTGCTATAGTAAAAGAAAATCCAAGTAAAACATACAAATTGAAAGGTTAAAAATCTTCCTAAAGCTGGAATTTTTTGTAAACTAAATTTGCTTAAAGCTAGCAAATGTATAAAAACTATGCCAATACCATGCAATAAACCCCAAACAATAAAAGCAAGTGTATTGCCATGCCACATACCTGAAAGTATAAAAGCGATGAGTATGTTAACTATAGTGCGTGGCATTCCTTTTCTATTGCCCCCTAAAGGTATATAGATATAATCTCTTATAAAGGTTGAAAGACTGATATGCCATCTAGCCCAAAAATCTTTTAGGTTTTTTGCAAGATAAGGCATGTTAAAGTTAGATGGAAGGGTAAAACCTAACATTAAAGCAAAAGCACAAACTAAATCAACATATCCGCTAAAATCGCAGTATATTTGAATCGCATAGGCGTAAATTGCGCTTAAAAGTTGTATGAAATTATAAGATTGTGGAAAGTCTAAAATACTTTTAGCATAAATTCCAAGGTAATTGGCTATTAAAACTTTTTTAACTATACCAAAAACAAGCAAGATGATGATTAAATTTGCATGTTTAAATTCGCGTTTTTGATAGGCCTGCTCAAAGAAAAAAGAACTTCGCATAATAGGCCCTGAAAGTAGTGTTGGAAAAAATGATAAGAAGGTTGCTAAATTTAAAAAACTTTCTAAACGGCGTTTTTGATAAACTTCTACAAGATAGGTGATAGAAGTAAAGGTATAAAAACTAATTCCTATTGGTAATACTAAATCAATATTTAAAAATTCTAAACCGAAAAAATTTAATATCTCATCAACACTTCCTTTGATGCTAGGAAAGTATTTAAAAAAACATAAATTTAAAATAATAAAAGCCATGCAAGTAGCGAAAATATAACGCTTGCGACGCACAAAAATTAGCAAGGCAAAATAGTGTATAAAAAAGGTATATATAAATAAAACTAAGGCGAAATAAGGATTGATTAAAATATAAATAATATAAGAGAAAATTAAAATTAAAATATTTTGTATTTTGTAATCATTTTTAAAAGTCCAATAAATAGCAAAAAAAGCTATCATTAAAATACTAAATTCTAGAGAAAAATAAGTCATACCTTCAATCCAAAGCGAGATTTGCCCATAGTAGGGCAAAGATTATTTTTTTCTGCTTAATGCAATATTTTTGATGTATTGATCAGCTAAATAAAGTCCATTTCCGTGTTCTCCGATTAACTTAATCTTGTCAACTATACCGCGGAAAAGTGCTTCTTCTTCGTGTTGTTCGCTTACATACCACTGTAAGAAATTAAAAGTAGAATAGTCTTTATGTGTTAGCATGTGTTCAACTAAAGTATTGATTGATTTTGTGATAAATTGCTCATGTTCATAGGTTTTTTCAAAAACATCAAGTAAAGATTTGAAATTTTGTTCAGGCTGTTTTACTTCTTGAAGCTCTACATGAGAATCTGTTTCATTAAGATAAGTGATAAGCTTTTTAGCATGATCGCTTTCTTCGCTTGCATGTGCAAACAAGAAGGCTCCAGCTCCATCAAGACTGTTTTCATAGCACCAAGAACTCATACTAAGATATAAGTTTGCCGCATACATTTCTTTGTTTATTTGTTCATTGAGTAATTTTACAACTTCTTTAGAAAGCATTCTTATCTCCTTATTAAAATTTAAAATGTTTTATAATGATATATTATTTTTTTAAAAACAAGCTAAATTTTTTGATAGTTAAAAATTATATTTAAGAAAAATACAAAATAAAAAATGTTTCCAAAATGTTTCCAAGTTTTTTTAAACTTCCATTGCTTTTTTAAAGTTAAGGAGAAAAAATGAAAAAAATTCTATCTTTAAGTGTGGCAAGTCTTGCACTTTGTGGTGCTTTAAATGCAGCAGATTTAAAAATCGCAGGTTCATCGACTGTGTATCCTTTTACTTCTTTTGTAGCTGAAGAATATGCTTCGATTAAAAATACAAAAACCCCTATAGTAGAGAGCTTGGGAACAGGGGGTGGATTTAAGGTATTTTGTGAAGGAACTACTGATATTTCTAATGCTTCAAGACCTATGAAATTAAGCGAATTTGAAACTTGCAAAAAAGCAGGGGTAACTGATATAGTAGGGATGATGATAGGTTATGATGGTATAGTTTTAGCTCAAAATAAAACCAATGCTCCATTAAATATCACAAAAAAAGAACTTTTCTTAGCATTAGCAAAAGAAATTCCACAAAATGGAAAACTTATACCAAATCCTTATACAAACTGGAATCAAATCAATAAAAATTTACCAAATCGTAAAATTAGTGTTTATGGTCCACCATCAAGTTCAGGAACAAGAGATACTATAGAAGAGCTTGTAATGAGTGATGTGTCTAAAAAAATTCCTGAGTATAAAGGCGAGTATAAAACCATACGCCAAGATGGTGCTTATATCCCAAGTGGTGAAAATGATAATCTAATCGTTTCCAAACTTACTATTGATAAGGATGCTTTTGGAATTTTTGGTTATAGCTTTTTAGTGAGCAATTCAGACAAAATCAATGCTGCTAATATCGATGGTGTTACGCCAAGCGAAGAAAGCATCGCAGATGAAAAATACGAACTTGCAAGAAGTTTGTTTATTTATATCAATGCTAAGAAAAATCCAAAAGAAGCCTTTGATTTTGCAAAAATTTATATGAGTGATGATTTGGCAAAAAGTGGTGGAGAGCTTGAAAAAATAGGACTTGTTCCTTTGAGTGATGATAAATTAAAAGCTTCTCAAAAACACGTAGAAGATAGAAAAATTTTAAATGATGAGCTTGTAAAAGCTGGAAAAGTTTTTTAAGGAAAAACTTTGTTAAAAGAAAAAATAATCAAATTTGCACTTTTTTTATGTGCTTTTGTAAGCGTGATAGTAAGTTTTGCTATCATGCTTACAATTTTAATTGAAGCTTTAAAATTCTTTCAAAAAGAAAGCGTTGTTACCTTTTTATTCTCAAGTCAGTGGGCAGCTGATGCAGCTTTTATGAATGCAGATGGCACGAGTAAACAAGGTGTTTTTGGGGCGCTATCGCTTTTTTGGGGAACTTTTTATATTTCATTGATTGCTATGCTAACGGCTTTACCTTTAGGGGTTATGTGTGCTATATATTTAGGTGTTTTTGCTGGCAAAAAATCTAAAAATTACTTAAAACCTATTTTAGAAATCATTGCAGGGATTCCTACTGTTGTTTTTGGATTTTTTGCGGCTATAGTTGTAGCGCCTTTTATAGTGTGGTTTTTTTCTTTATTTGGCATACAAGCAAGCTTTCAAAGTGCTTTAGGCGCAGGTTTTATCATGGGGATCATGATAGTACCTATAGTGGCTTCTTTATCTCAAGATTGCATTGAAGCAGTAAGCGAGAAAAGGATTAATGGCGCTTATGCTTTAGGTATGACAAAAAAAGAAGTGGTTTTTGCCGTGATTTTACCTGAGGCTATTCCTGGTATAGTTGCAGCTTGTCTTTTAGGACTTTCAAGAGCCTTAGGCGAAACTATGATAGTGGTGATGGCAGCTTCTTTGCGTCCAAATTTAACTTTAAATTTTTTAGAAGATATGACAACGGTAACGGTAAAAATCGTAGAAGCTTTAAGTGGAGATCAAGCTTTTGATAGTTCTTTGGCTTTAAGTGCTTTTTCTTTAGGTTTGGTGCTTTTTGTCATCACTTTAATCATCAATATGTTTAGCGTTTATCTTATCAATCGCTTTCACAAAAGGAAAAATTTATGAAAAAACTTTTTAAAAAAAGACAAAAAGCTTCAAAGTCTTTTAAAAGACTTTGTAAAATGGGGCTTTATATTAATTTAATTTTTCTTTGTATCTTTTTAGGAAGTGTGGCTTATCTTGGATTTCCTGCTTTTAAGCAAACCTATATTTTTGTAGAGGCTAATAGAAATTCTCCTGCTTATGATCTTTTATCTCGCGCAGAACAAAGAAAAATAAGAACAGGACAAATCGCTGAAAAATCTTGGCTTTTGGCAAATTCAGAAGTAGATCAATATATGAAGCAAAAATATAATCGCCTTAGTGAAAAACAAAGAACTTTAGTCGATGATCTTGTGCAAAAAGGCGAGATAGAGCTTAAATTTAATAGCAATTTCTTTTTAAATGGGGACTCAAAATCTCCTGAAAATTCAGGAATTTTATCTTCAGTTGTAGGGACTTTGCTTGTTATGCTTGTTTGTATGGTTGTGAGTGTTCCTATAGGCGTTGCAGCGGCAATTTACTTAGAAGAATTTGCGCCACAAAATATCCTTACACATTTTATAGAAGTGTGTATTAACAACCTTGCAAGTATTCCAAGTATCTTGTTTGGACTTTTAGGACTTGGAGTGTTTATCAATCTTTTTGGAATGCCTCGCTCAAGTGCTTTAGTGGGTGGGCTTACTTTGGCGATCATGAGTTTACCTATTATCATTGTTTCAACTAAGGCAGCTTTAAAAAGTGTGGATATTAACATGAAAAATGCCGCTTATGCCTTAGGTATGACTAAGGTTCAAATGGTAAAAGGCATTATGCTACCTTTAGCTATGCCTATGATTTTAACAGGTTCTATTTTGACTTTAGCAGGGGCTATAGGCGAGACTGCACCTTTGATGATTATCGGTATGATAGCCTTTATCCCTGATGTAGCTAGTTCGATTTTTGATTCAACTAGCGTTTTGCCTGCTCAAATTTACTCATGGTCGGCTATGCCAGAGCGTGCATTTTTAGAAAGAACCGCAGCGGGTATTATTGTGCTTTTAGGACTTTTAGTTGTGTTAAATCTTAGTGCAATATTATTAAGAAAATATTTTCAAGGAAAATTAAAGTGATAGCAAAAACAACAAATTTAAATTTATTTTATGGAAAAAAACAAGCTTTATTTGATATCAATATGCAAATAGAACAAAACAAAATTACTGCACTCATCGGTGCTTCAGGATGTGGTAAATCCACTTTTTTGCGCTGTTTTAATAGAATGAATGATAAAATTGCAAAAATCGATGGTTTAGTGGAAATTGAAGGAAAAGATGTTAAAAATCAAGATGTAGTAGCCTTGCGTAAAAATGTAGGCATGGTTTTTCAACAACCTAATGTTTTTGTAAAAAGCATTTATGAAAACATCTCTTATGCACCAAAACTTCATGGTATGATTAAAAACAAAGATGAAGAAGAAGCTTTGGTGGTGGATTGCTTGCAAAAAGTGGGGCTTTTTGAAGAGGTTAAAGATAAATTAAAGCAAAATGCCCTAGCTCTTTCAGGCGGACAACAACAACGTCTTTGTATCGCAAGAGCTTTAGCGATCAAACCTAAACTTTTGCTTTTAGATGAGCCAACTTCTGCACTTGATCCTATAAGTTCAGGCGTGATTGAAGAGCTTTTGAAAGAATTAAGCCATAATCTTTCTATGATCATGGTTACGCATAATATGCAACAAGGCAAACGCGTAGCTGATTATACAGCATTTTTTCACCTAGGTGAGCTTATAGAATTTGGAGAAAGCAAGGAATTTTTTGAAAATCCAAAGCAAGAAAAAACCAAAGCTTATTTAAGTGGTGCTTTTGGGTGAGATTTATTTTTTGGAAATTTGATGATATAATTAATTAAAAATTTCAAAAAAAGGTTTAATATGATTATAAACCAAATTTATTCTATAGATTCTTGTGATGATGTAGAATTAAATATCAAAAGGGGAAGTAAATTAGAATTTAGATTGACTTATGATGATAGTAAAGAAATAGAAGCTATTGTTTGTATTATTCCAGGTGGTGCTGAAGATATGAATAGTTATATTTATATTGATGATTATTTGACTAGAAATTATAAAGTTGCTGTTATTAATATTAACTATCATTGTATAGGAAATAGACCTCATTTGGGTTCTAGTTTTTATTTGGATGATATAGATAAATTCATTTTAGATACTAGTTTAAAGGCTATAAATTTAAAATGTATAAATGTTTATGGTATAAATTCTTATGAAAATCTAAATAATGCTTTTATAAGAATAGATCAAGAAATTCAAAAATTAAAATTAAATCAACAATTACATCAAAACTATAAGTTAAAAACACATGTAAGTTTTTTACCATTTAAAAATGAATATCAAAATTTTGGTATAATGCAAGCTATGGATATTTTAAATGCTATTTTTTATATAAAAGAAAATTCTCCATTTAAACTAATGAAAAAAAAAGGGGGGGGGTATTAGAACGATTTTGTTTGGAAATTCATATGGCGGATATTTAGCAAATTTATGTGCAAAAATAGCTCCTTGGAGTATTGATTTTATATTAGATAATTCTTCTTTTGTTAATTTGTTTGGAAATATTTTTAGACTTATAGGTTTTGGAAAAGAAATCGATTTTACTAGATATCATGGAACATATGATGATACTTTATTTAAAAATATATTTTTATATTTAAGTGATAAAACTTATTGGAATAATAATAAATTTTCAAAAAATTATTTTTCAAATGCTAGAAAAATCATAAGAGAACCATTAAACAAAGAACATCTAATAATACAAAGCTTATACCCAAATCCAAAATATATTTTATATCATAGTATTTTTGATGAAAGATCTCCTTTTAAAAATAAGGAAAATTTTGTACATATTTTAAAAGAATTAAATTTTAAAGTAGAATTTTTTGCTATTTCACAAGTTGATAATAAGTTTATTAAAAATTTAAATCATGGAATGGGATTGAGCACAAAATTATTTTTTAAAAAACATTTATTGCAAATATTAAAAGAACCTTTGCAAGATAAAATTTGCAAGAAGGAAGTCTCATATAAATGTGATGAGCTAGTGTATACTTTCAAAGAAGAAAATCATCAAATTATTTTAAATATAACAAATTGAGTATATTAAATGTTTATATTTAAAAAAGTAATTTTTAAGTAGAATTGTTTTTTAAAAAAATATTTAAAAAAAGAGATAAGATAACATCATGGCAAAAAAACAACTCTCCTTAACAAGACTCAGTTTTCCTATATTTTGGGATTTGCTTTCTAAGTATTTAACCGTGATTATCAATACCGCTATGGTGTCGCATTATTCTAATTTTCTTGTTGGTGCTATGGGCGCTGGAAATCAAATTTTAGATCTTTTTATCACTATTTTTTCATTTTTAAGTGTGGGTTGTAGTGTGGTGATCGCACAAGCAATTGGTGCAAAAGATCATGTTTTAGCAAGAAAAGTGATTCATCAAAGTTTGTTCTTAAATGCACTTTTAGGCTTTGTATGCGGTGTGCTTATTTTATGGCATGGGGAGTATTTGCTTTATCTTTTAAAAATTCCACAAGAATTGCTCAAAGATAGCGAAATTTACTTACATATGCTTGCAATTTGTTTGTTTTTTGATGCCATAGGTATTGTTTTAGCTGCTATTGTAAGGGTTTATAATATGGCTTATTGGGTCATGTTTATAGGTTTTTTGATGGATATAGTGGTGATTTGTGGAAATTATTATGTTTTGCATTATACAAAGTCAGAACTTTTTGGAATAGGGCTTAGTAATATTTTTGCTCGCATTGTTGCTATAGTTGCTTTGTTTGCGATACTTTTTTATAAACTTAAAATTCATCTTAAAATCAAAGAAATGATAAAACTTGAAAAAGAAGTTTTAAAAAAGGTTTTAAATATAGGAGGATTTTCAGCAGGGGAAAATCTTTTGTGGATAGTCCAATATACTATAGCTTTTGCTTTTGTAGCAAGCTTAGGTGAGGCGAGTTTGAGTGTGCAAACGATTTATTTTCAAATTTCAATGCTTATCATGCTTATAGGACAAGCTACGAGCATAGCTAATGAAATCATAGTAGGTAAATTAGTCGGTGCTAGGTATGAAAATATCGCTTATAAACATGCTTGGCGTGCTTTATATTTTAGTGTAATAGCGAGTGCTTTAGTGGCGTTTTTAAACTATCTTTGTCAAGATTTTACTATGCAAATTTTAGGGCTTAAAGAAGAGCTAAAAAATTTAATGATACCTTTATTTGCTCTTTCAATCTTTCTTGAAATTTCACGAACTTTTAATATAGTTATGGTTAATTCCTTGCGCGCAAGTGGCGATGCTAAGTTTCCATTTTTTAGCGGACTTGTTTTTATGATGGGGGTATCTTTGCCTGTGGGTTATGTGCTTTGTTTTCATTTTAATCTTGGAATTTTAGGGGTTTGGATAGGGTTTTGTGCAGATGAGTTTTTGCGTGGAATGGTAAATTCATACAGATGGAAAAGTAAAAAATGGCAAGGCAAAGCTCTAGTTTAAAATCATTTATTTATAAAGATGAGTGCTATTTTTATTCTAAAAAATGCATAAAAACTTTAAGATTAAGGCTAAATGAAAAGGGTGAATTTGTTCTTAGTATTCCTTATTTTTGCACCTTTAAAAGTGTTTATGAGTTTTTAGATAAATCAAGTTCTTGGATGAATGAGGCAAAAACAAGATTTGAAAAAAAAGTTTTAAAAGATGATGAGTTAATCTTTTTAGCTAAAAAATATCAAATCATTTTTGATGAAAATGCCAAAAAAATTTATTTTGATAAAGATAAAATAATTTGTCAAAATAAAGCAAAATTGGATTTATTTTTAAGACAAAATGCTAAAAAGATTTTTACTTTTTATCTTAAAAAATGGAGTAAAAAAACAGGCTTATTTTACACGCATTTAAGCATTAAAAATATGAAAACACGTTGGGGTTCTTGCAATCACAATAAAGCTTATATTAATTTAAATTTAAAACTCATTCAAAAGAGTTTAAGAGCTATTGAATATGTGATTTTGCATGAAATTAGCCATTTAAAATTTCCCAATCATAGCAAAGAATTTTATACTTTTATAGAGCATTTTATGAGTGATTTTAGGCAAAGAGAGAAAGAATTTTTAAGTTAAAAATGTTATATTTATAGTTTATTTTTCAAAAAAGGCATAATATGACTTTGGATTTTGATTTTATTTATAATGCAGATAATGATATTTTTGAATATTTATTGCGTTTTTATGCGAAAAATTACAATTATATCCTTAGTAAAGAAGAAAATACTTATCATTTTTCTATCGATGCAGATGAAGAAAATTTAAAGACTTTTTGTGATTCTTTGAATTTCATGAGTCATAGCGTTTTTTTGAAAAAATTTGATGTAAAAGCGGGGCAGGGTTTTAACCCTTGTATACCAGAAGATAAAGAATTTTCAAGATTTTCTTATATTACTCATTTAAATTCTAATGCTTATCAAGAAAAAAAACTTTTAAACAAAAACGAATGGGGCGTGTTTTGTGAGTGTGAATTTTCAAGCAATTTATCAGAATTTGAAAAAATCAATGAAGAAAATTTCAATACTTTTTTAAATCTTGCCTTTGATTTGTTAAGTCAAGAAAAAAAGATTTATTTGAAAGATAAAAATGGCATTTATGAATTTTCTTTGTTTAAGAACGAATTTATAGGAGATTTTTTACTTCCTTGTGATATTAAAGCTATAAATTCAGTTTTTGTTTGTTCAAATGAAAATTTAAAACTTCTTGCAAGTTTAGAAAAACCTTTGATGAAACTAAGGCTTAATGCCATATTTAGAAAAAATCACAATCTTGATTTTAGTGATTTTAAAATTAGACTTGCTAGGGATTTATTTTGTTTTGCTTTAGGTTTGAAACTTTTTGAAAATGAGTATAAATTTTTAAGCGTAAAAAAGATAGAAGAGTATCAAAAAGATTTTTATATCAGTGCTTTAGATGAGCAAGTGGTGGTTTTGGAAGGCTTTGAATTTATCAATACTAAGGCAAGAGAGCTTATTTTTTCTAAAGAAGATAAAAATATGGCAAGAATTTCTTATCTTGTAAGCCGTTATAAAGAAAAGGCTTTTATTTTAGAGCTTAGTAAGGATTATGAAGATATTTTGCTTGTCAATAAAGAGCTTAATTTGCTTAAACTTTCCTTGCCAAAACACAGCAAAGAACTTTATGAAGAAATTAAAAAAGATGAAATTGGTGCAAGGCTTTTAGAAAATTTTAGCAAGGAATTTCCTCTTTTAGATGAAAATTTTGAGCTTCAAAACAATTTTTATTCTTTGCTTGGGTTAGTAGGTAGAGTGCTAAATTTGGGTAAAAATTTACAAGAGAGTGCTAGCGAGCTTTTAAAAATCGCTGATGAGTCAAAAATGCCTCGTGGAGTAAAGATTGATTATCGTTTGAAAGAAGATAAAAGTTTTGATTATACAAGAACCTTAAGATCTGCTATGAGTTTTATGTTAGCAGGTGTAGATAGTGCTAATATCGCTTATGGAGCGGTTGAGAGTTTGGCTTATTTCTTGCGTGATACTTATGATGAATTAAGAGAGAAAAAGCAAAGTGATTTAGCACTTATAAGTGGATCTTTGTTTGAACATAAATCTTTACTTAAAAATACTTTAAAACATCTTAAAAATTGTCAGTTAAGCGATGCGCCACTTAGGGTATAAGATCAAAATTTCAGGTCTAGTTCAAGGGGTGGGTTTTCGCCCCTTAGTTTATGAACTAGCTTTGAAATCAAAGCTTTTTGGAGAAGTAAGAAATGATGGTTTTGGGATAGAAATCATCCTTGCTTGCACTCAAAAAGAATGTGAAAATTTCATAGAAAATTTAAAAAATCATCTTCCACCTTTAGCAAGAATAGATAAGCTTATAATCACGCAAATTTCTATTTCAAACTATGAGAATTTTAGCATTACTCCTTCTTTAGAGAATACAAAAAGCACGCCTATGTTAAGCGATTTTGCGCTTTGTAAGGAGTGTAAAAAAGAATTTTTTGATGAAAAAAATCCACGCTTTTTATATCCTTTTATCACTTGCACACATTGTGGGCCACGCTTTAGTATTATAAAAAGTCTTCCTTATGATAGATTTAATACCTCTATGCAAGAATTATTGATGTGTGAGTTTTGTAAAAGCGAATACGAAGATCCTAAAAATAGGCGTTTTCATGCCCAGCCTATTAGTTGTCCTAAATGCAAAATCAATGTTTTTCTTAAAAATCCAAAGGGTGAAATTTTAGCCAAAGATCAAGAAGCTTTTATACAAAGTGCGAAGTTTTTAAAGGAAGGTAAAATTTTATCCATAAAAGGCATAGGTGGTTTTCATCTCATGTGTGATGCGTTTAATGAAGAAGCTTTAAAAACTCTAAGACTTAGAAAAAATCGCCCTAAAAAACCCTTTGCTTTGATGTGTAAAGATTTACAAAGTGCTAAAGAACTTGCCTTTATAGATGAAAAAGAAGAAGCTTTGCTTGGTGGGGTTTTAGCTCCTATTGTGATTTTAAAGGCAAAAAAAGCCTTTTCTTTAATCGCTCCTGATGTTGATAAAATCGGTATTATGTTAGCTTATACACCTTTACATCTTTTGCTTTTTGAGTATTTTAAAGGAAGCCTTGTAGCAACGAGTGCAAATTTAAGCGGAGAAAGTATTATTAAAGATGAGTTTAATTTGTGTAAAAAACTTGATAAAGTTTTTGATTTTTATTTGGATTATGATAGGGAAATTATCAATGCAAGTGATGACAGCATAGCTCAAGTGGTAAATGGTGAAACTATGTTTTTGCGTACTTCAAGGGGTTTAAATCCTTTTTATTTGGAAAGAAATTTTAATAAAAAAGGCACTTTTTTAGCTTTAGGTGCGGAACTTAAAAATGAATTTGTGATTTTTTATGAAAATAAACTTTTAATTTCTCCTTATATAGGGGATTTGAAAAGTCTTGATGTGCATGAGAGATTTTTTAAACTTTTAGAATTTTTTAAACAAAATTATGATTTGAAATTTGATGCGATTTTGTGCGATAAACACCCGCATTTTAGCTATGCAAAAGAATTTGAAGAAAGGATTAAAATTTCTCATCATTATGCGCATTTTTGTGCGGCTTATTTTGAATACGAAGAAAATTTTGCAAAAGATGAAAAGGCTTTAGCTTTTATTTGTGATGGAACAGGTTATGGCGAAGATGGTAAAATTTGGGGTGGAGAAGTTTTTGTAGGAAATTTAAAAGAATATGAAAGAATTGCACATTTTGAAAATTTCACTCTTATAAATAGTGATATTAAAAATATACAAAATTTAGCCTTAAGTCTTATTTTTCATTATGATTTAGAAGATAAGGCTAAGGATTTTTTAGCAAAAATTCCAAAAATTAAACTTAAAAATCTTAAAAAAATTTATTCTCATTCTAACTTACAAACAAGTTCTTTAGGACGCATTATCGATGCTTTTGGAAGTATTGTTTTTAACTTAGAAAAAAGTTCTTATGAAGCTCAAGTTGGCTTAATGTGTGAAGCTTTTTATGATAAAAATCTTGATTTTTCTTATAAGCTTTTTGTAGAAAAAGGGCAGGTTAATTTTAAAAATTTAATCCTAGGGGCTTTGCAAGATGAAAAAACTAAGGCGATTACAGGTATGTTTAATGCCTTGGCAAATTTTATCATAGATTTTAGCAAAGATTATGATTTAAAAGTGCTTTTAAGCGGAGGGGTTTTTCAAAACAAAACCTTGCTTGAAATTTTAAAAGCTAAAAATTTTGATTTTTTTATACCTTTAAAGTACCCTTGTAATGATAGCTCCATAGCCTTAGGACAAATGGTGCATTTTTTAAATTTAGAAAAATAAAGCAAATATTCTAAAAACTCATAATTTTTTAATGCTTTTAAGGTTAAAATGAAACAAAAAATATATAAGGAAAGAAAATGTGTAAAGATTGCGGCTGCTCTATAAATTCAAGCCATACGCATGGTCATCATCACGACCACCATCATGAAAATCCAAGTTTAAAAGAAAGCAAAACCATAGAAGTGATTTCTAAAATTTTAAGCAAAAATGATGAAAAAGCTAAGCACAATAGAGCGCATTTTAATGAAGCTAACACGCTTTGTATCAATTTAATGAGTTCTCCAGGTAGTGGAAAAACCACGCTTTTAGAAAGCACGATTAAGGCTTTGAAAAATGAACTTAAAATTGCTGTGATTGAAGGGGATTTAGAAACCAATAATGACGCTCTAAGGGTAAAAAATGCCGGAGCTTTGGCGTATCAAATCACTACAGGACAAAGCTGTCATTTGGACGCTTTTATGGTGCATGAGGCTTTGCATCATTTAGCCATTGATGATGTGGATTTGCTTTTTATAGAAAATGTTGGAAATTTGGTTTGTCCTGCAAGTTATGATTTAGGAGAGCATTTAAATGTGGTTTTGCTTTCTGTTACCGAAGGAAGCGATAAACCGCAAAAATATCCTGTGATGTTTAAAAAGGCTGATATAGTTTTAATCACAAAGGCAGATTTAGCTCATCATTTTGATTTTGATGTTAAAGAGGCGACTAGGTTGATTAAAGAATTAAATCCTAGAGCAGATATTATCACCCTTGATGCAAAAAATGGCACCAATATGGAGCTTTGGTATAAGGTGCTTAAACTTAAAAAGGAGCTTTTTTAATGTGTTTGTCTATACCTTCTGAAATTTTAGAAATCGATGAGTTAAACAATGCTTTAGTGCAAACTTTAGGCGTGAAAAGAAAAGTGAATTTAGATTTGATTGATGAGCCTTTAAAACAAGGCGATTATGTCTTAATCCATGTAGGCGTTGCCATGGAAAAAATCGACAAAGAAGCTGCACTAGAAAGCATTAAAACCTATCAAGAAATAGTAGAAAAAATGAATAGTGGAGAGATAAAAAGTGATGAAGGGGATTTAGGTTTAAATGAATTTCATCGATGAATTTAGAGATAAAGAAAGCATTTTAGCTTTAAAAAAACTCATAGAACAAGAACTTAAAAATCCTATTAATATCATGGAAATTTGCGGTGGGCATACGCATAGTATCATGAAATATGCTTTGCCTTCTATTTTGCCAAAGGAAATTAACTTTATCCATGGGCCAGGATGTCCTGTTTGTGTTATGCCAAGAGTTCGCATTGATACAGCTATCAAGTTAGCCTCCATGAAAGATACGATTTTTTGTACTTTAGGGGATCTTTTAAGGGTGCCTGGAAGTGAAATTTCTTTACTGGATTTAAGAGCTAAAGGGGCTGATGTTAGAGCGCTTTATTCTCCGCTTGAGGTTTTGGAAATTGCTAAGCAAAATTTAAACAAAAATATCATCTTTTTTGCTATAGGTTTTGAAACTACTACGCCTATGAGTGCTTTACTTCTTCAAAAGGTTATAGAAGAAAAAATAAATAATGTCTTTTTTCATATCAATCATATCACAGTTCCAGCACCTGTAGAAGCGATCATGAATGATGAAAATGTAAAAATCAATGCTTTTTTAGGTCCTTCTCATGTGAGTGTGATAACAGGTTATGGTATTTATGAGCCTTTAGCAGCAAAATTTAAAACCCCTATAGCGGTGAGTGGTTTTGAGCCAGTTGATATTTTAGAAAGTGTGTTAAATATCATAAAACAAAGCAATGAAGGCACTTTTAAAGTGTATAATCAATACAAAAGAGCCGTAAGCAAAGAAGGCAATGTTAAAGCACAAAATTTAGTAAAAAAATACTTTAGGGTGTGTGATTTTGAATTTCGTGGCTTAGGACTTATTAAAGATGGAGGCTTGGAGTTAAAAGAAGAATTTAGCGCTTACGATGCGAGTAAAAAATTTGATTGTACGGTGCAAAGTAAAAATGAAAGCAAAGCCTGTATTTGTGGGCAAATTTTAAGAGGTTTGGCCAAGCCTTATGATTGTAAAGTTTTTGGCAAGGTTTGTACGCCAAGAAGTCCTATAGGAAGTTGTATGGTTTCTGGCGAGGGTGCTTGTGCGGCGTATTATAAATACTCAAAGGTGAATGCATGAAAAATATTTCCTTAGCCCACGGAGGCGGTGGAGAAGAGATGAATGAGCTTTTAACTAAGCTTTTTAAGATCTTTGATAATGAAATTTTAAACGCAAATAATGATGCAGCGATTTTGGGAAATTTGGCTTTAAGCACGGATTCTTTTGTTTTAAGTCCGATTTTTTTAGATGAAGAGGTTAATATAGGTAAACTTTGTGTTTGTGGTTCTATTAATGATGTTTTGATGGTGGGTGCTAAGCCAAAATATCTAAGCTTAGGGCTTATCTTAGAAGAAGGTTTTGAGCTAGAAAAATTAGAACGTATTTTAAAAAGCATTAAAGAAGAATGTGAAAAATGTGGAGTTATGTTAGTTTGTGGCGATACTAAAGTTGTTCCTAAGGGTAAAGCAGATGAAATTTATATCAACACTACAGCCTTAGGTGAAATTATTTCTAAAAAAGAAAGTAAAAATATCAAAGCAGGGCTTAGCATACTTCTTTCAGGCGATATAGGAAGGCATGGAGCTAGTGTTTTAATCAAAAGAAATGAGCTAGAAGCTGATATTAAAAGTGATTGCAAGGCTTTGAATAAAGAGGTTTTAGAGCTTTTAGAAAAAGATATAAAGGTTGTGGCCATGAGAGATGCTACTCGCGGGGGGCTTAGTGCGGTTTTAAATGAGTGGGCAAAGCAAAGTGGAAATGATCTTTTGATCTTTGAAGAAAAAATCATCGTTCAAGATGAGGTTTTAGGACTTTGCGAGCTTTTTGGTTACGAAGCGTATGAGCTTGCAAATGAAGGCACTTTTATACTTTGTGTGGAAAAAGAAGATGAGTTAAAAGCCTTGGAAATTCTAAAAAAATACAATGTAAATGCGAGTATTATAGGAGAAGTTTTAGAAGAGAAAAAAGCACGCGTGATCTTACAAAACGCTTATGGAGCAAAACGCTTTTTAGAAAGTCCTAAAGGCGAACTTTTACCAAGAATTTGCTAATGCACGAATTAAGTATAGTAGAATCTTTAATCGAACTTTGCGAAGAAAATGCCTTAAACAATAAGGCTTGTAATGTGCAAGAAATTTATGTAAAAATCGGGCGTTTAAGCGGTATAGAAGTGGATCTTTTTAAGCGTTGTTTTGAAACTTTTAAAGAAAACTCAAATATTTGCAAAAATGCTAAACTTTTTATAGAGCTTGCTCCGCTTGAAATTTTATGCTTAAAATGCGATCAAACAAGTATTTTAGAAGAAAATGTTTTTAAGTGTCCTAAATGTCAAAGTATAGAATATAAAATCATACAAGGTGAGGACTTACATCTTATGCGACTTGTGATGAAATAATATATTTGGCGTTTTTGTTACAATAGTAAATATTTTATCGATATTATTATTTTAATATTTAACAACCAAGCTAAAAAATCATAAATTTTGAAATTTTATCTAAAAATGCAAAAACTAAAAAAAATATATTTTTAAATTTATTTTAAATAAAATTTAAAAATATTATAAAAATATTGATAATATTTCATACAAATTTATTCTTATTAAGATATTTTAATTTAAACTAAAAATTTAAACCAAAATTTTAATAATAATTTAAGTATAATTATTATATAGTCTTCACTATTTTCTTATTATAGTTTTATATTATTTTTAAATATAAACAAGAAAATATAAATATAAAAGGAAAGGGAATATTTATGAATAAAACTGCATTAACTAAAACATACACAAAAGATATACAAAATTCCTGTTTAAATTCTAAAAAGATAGTTTTATCTTTAGCTACTATTTCTTTTTTGGCAAGTTGTACTCATGCTACACTTACTCCTGAAATAGAAACTTACGAAGAGGCAACAAATAGACATACTAAAGCTAGGTCAGGTGTTCGTTCTACAAATTCGAATAATAAGACTATAAATAATTTACAAACTTCAACTAAAACTATAAGTGGCACCGGCAATACTCTAGTTATAGAAAGTAGTGGAACTATTACTATTTCTAATGGTGGGCAACAAGCAGTAAACTTTCAACCAAATTCTTCAACTTCTACCTTTTTAAATAAAGGAACTCTTATAGGTGGAAATAATACTGCTAGTGTTCAACTAGGAGCAAATGGAAATAACGGTGTTAACATAGAAACCTTTGATAATCAAGGTACCATAGGCAATGGTTCTTCTAAATTTGGAGTAACAGTTTGGGGGGGGGGGTAAAGATAACTCTAAATCTATAATCAATAATTTTAGTAATAGTGGAACTATTCACTCTAATGC
The DNA here is from genome assembly GCF_012890095.1 of Campylobacter sp. CFSAN093260. Lineage (NCBI taxonomy): Bacteria > Pseudomonadati > Campylobacterota > Epsilonproteobacteria > Campylobacterales > Campylobacteraceae > Campylobacter > Campylobacter sp. CFSAN093260. Next base: position 591,478 of record NZ_CP040618.1, read on the forward strand.
TGGTGAAAGTATTTATTTTGGTAACGCCAAAATATCAAGTTTTGTTAATAGTGGGACTATTAAGAGTAATCAAGGTGCAGGAGTAAATATATCTCAAGGAACAAGTATAGAGAATTTTAACAATACCGGAACTATTGAAGGCAAGAAAGATGGAATACAGATAAATACAAATGTTAATGTAAAAACATTAAAAAATACGGGAACCATAAAAGGACATGCTATATCTATAAGATTAAATGGAACTATAGACCAATTGATCAATGAAGGCATTGTGGATGGTGAAAGTGCTGGTATTTACATGAGCGGAGGTCGTGTTAAAACTCTTACAAATAAAGGTACCATTAATCAAAACAATTCGGCAAATTGGGCTGCTGGTATAAAACTCCAAAATAACAGTACCATAGAAAATATCATCAACACAGGATCTATCCATTCTAATGCTTTTGGAATATCTGTAACTGGTGGTAAATTTGGAACACTTACTATAAAAGATGGAGGTCAAGTTTATGGAAAATACTCGGCAATAGGAGTGGGTCAATCGCAAACTCTAGGAGATTTATATATAGATGGAAGTTCAAGTAAAATTTATGGAGAAGAAAATGGAATTGTATTAGATGCTAACTCACGAACTCAAAAAATAGAACTTAAAAATGGTGGCATTATAAAAGGTAAGATCCATGGTATAAGATTGGATAATGGTGCCTCTTTAAGTGGAGAAATGATTTTATCTGGCGAAGGTTCTAGGGTAGAAGGTGGAAGTGGTGCTGGTATATTGAATCGAAGTGGAAAAATAGAAGGCTCTATAACCATAAAAGATGGAGCAACTGTTACGGCTACTTCGAATCACGCCATAGCTAACTATCGCTCAGGAAGTATAACAGGTGGTATTACTGTTAGTGGGAAAAACACTAAACTTCAAGGAAATATAAGCAATATAGGTAATGCTTCTATAGGTAGTGATATCAAGATAGAAGATGGAGCTAAGGTAGAAGGTGGTCTTGTTAATCAAGGTAATGGAAGTATCTCAGGAAGTGTTCAAGTAAGTGGTGGTAGTAGTATTGATTCCATTACCAATGAGGGTAATGGAGTTATTTCTGGTTCAATTACTGTAGATAAAGATAGTAAACTTGATTCTATCACTAACACTTCTACATCATCTACAGGTATAAGTGGTTCTATTACTAACAATAGTGATAATAAACTTGAAATTTCTAATTCAGGTAATATCGGTGGTAAGATTGAAAGTACAGGTAGTGCTGATATGGTGATTAGCAATAGTAATGGTGGAACTATTAGTGGCGGTATTAGTTCTTCAGGAAGTGGAAGCACTAGTATTTCCAATTCACAAGGCTCAACCATAAATAACGGCATCACTATTTCAGGATCAGCACAAGTTGAAATCTCCAATCAAGGCTCAGTAGGTAAAGATGAAAATGGTAATACAGTAACTAACAATGGTAGTGGTAGTGTTGGAATCAAAGATTGGCTTGTTTCTACAGATAAAAACACAGGTAAATTAAACACTGTGGTTATAGGTGGAAGTAGAGCTTTTAATGTAAAAGTAGAAAACATCACCGTAGATCAAAGCAATGTTGATCTTGAAGAGCTAAACGATATAAACAACATCATCTCAGGTGTTAATCAAAACAATATTGGCAATATAGGAACCAATGGAAGTGGAGAAATATCTTTAAGCTTTGATCCAATAACAGGAAAGCTTACTACAGATTTTAATCTTAATGCTTCCATATCAGGTGCAACCTTTAGATCTTTAATCTCTACTACTTCAAGAAGATCAACCTTTATAGATAATGTTATGGGTAATTCTATGCAAAGCTTTGCTTTAGCTTCTTCAAGTAAATCTCAAAGCATCGCTATGTCTGAAAAGGGTAATTTATATGCAGATGCAAGTGATTATATAAAGAGTGATTTAAATAATGGAAGCTATGGTTCTAATAAAGAACATTCTTTATTCATCCTTCCTTATACTTCTTCACAGAATGTTGAACTTTCTTTAAATGAAGAAAGTAAAGGACACACTAAAGGAACCATTATAGGTTATTCTACTTTAAAAGACAGTGGAATATATGGTGTGTATGCAGGTTATGAAGATACAAAAATGGGTTCAACTTATTTTGATATTAATAATAGAACCTATTATGCAGGTTTAAAATACTTTAATACCTTATTTACTACAGAAAAAGGTCAAGAAGTTTATATCAAAGCTCAAGGTAAAGCTGCTTTGATTAAAAATGATTTAACTGAAAAAATAGGAAATAATGAAGCTAAAGCTGAACCTAATTCTTATGCTTATGGAGTCAATACAGCCTTAGGTATGAATTTTATTTCTAATAAAGATATATTCTCTCCTGAAATAGGTCTTGCTTATGAAGGAGGTTATACTGAAGCTTTTTCTATGAAAGACACCATAGGACAAGCAACAGTTAAAGGTGGAGAAAGAACCTATGCAAACTATTTAAATCTTTTCTCTACTAAAACAAGTCTTACTTGGTTTAGAGATTGGTTGCCTAATTTAAAAACTTCAGTAGAACTTGGAGCTAAGTTTAATATCAATCCTAAAGTAGAAGCTGAGGCTAGATTTGGTAATATAAAAGTAAGTGATGAGTTTGATTTACCAAGAGTACAAAAATTTGTAAGCACTTCTTTTATCGTTCCTGTTAATGAAGCTTTCTATTTTAGTTTAAGCTATAATGGAATGTTTGATAAAGATGGCAATACCCATACAGGATTTGCTCAGTTTAATTATCTTTGGTAATCTTATAAAAGATAATACTTAGTTTAATTAGTTTACTCTCCTACTTGTTAAAAATTTCATCCTGATAATTTTAAAATTATTAGGATGGATGTTTTTAAGGTTATTAAACTCTTTTTAGATTGCAATCATTCTTTTAAAGTATTTTAAAAACTCAGTTAAGATTAACAATACAATCATTTTAAATTATTTTAATACGATTAAAAGAAGTGAAGAGGATTGAAGAGTAAAAATTAACTTTTTAAAATCCTTGCAAGTTTAAGCAAATTTGAAATCAAAAATTCTTTTTTTACGAGCTTAGAATTGGTTTTAAGCTCGTATTCGCATTTAAGCAAAAGAGTGAAAATTTCTTTATATTGTTCGATTTTTAAATTAAAGGCTTGAGAGCTTAAATTTTGTCCCACTTGAGGAGGTGGAGTATAGCCTAAAAGATCTTTAAAGTCAATTTTACCATTGACTTTAGCATAAAGTGCGATTTTAAACAAACGATAAAAAGAATTATACAAAGAGTTGATTAAAGCAATTTCATTAAAATTATCTAAAATTTTTTCAAGTTCGCTTTTAAAGTCTTGTTTTTTTAAAATTTTCTCAAAAAAGCTTTCAAAACTTCCTGTATTCAAACTATAGCAGTATTGTTCTATGGTTTTTTCATCTACTCTTAAACCACTAAATTTATTAAGCTCACTCGCAGCAAGATATAAGTTTTCATCAAAACTTGTAAAAAGAGTAAATAAAGCATTTTGAGTGATTTCAACCCCTAGTTGTTTTGCTTTTATGCTTAAAAGCTCCACGCCTTCTTTAGCTCCGTTAGCTTTAAAAAATCTTACAAAATGAGGAGAGAAAATTTTTTCTATATCGCTTTGTTTAGAACTTTCATCATAAAGCTCTAAAAGAAAGAAATTGTCCGTATTGTTTTTACAAAGTTCGACTAAAACTTTAAGATCTTTTGTTGGAATTTTTTTAGAAGTTTTAATTTCGAGTAATTTTTTTTCACTAAAAAGCGATCCTGCGCTTAAAAAATCACTCGCACGAGTGAAGTTGTATTCTTCAAAAAAAAGTTTCAAAGTTTCATCGGGCTTATATTTTTCTTTTATAAATTCAGCATAAAGTTCGCTTTGAAAATTATCTGCTCCATAAAGAAAGAAAAAATTAGGTATTGAATCTTTAGAAAGTAAGATTTGAAGCTCTTTTCTATACATTTTCTTCCTTTATAAGTCTTTGGGTGATTTTAGCATAAATTTTTGCCATAACTATATCCGCTTCCATGATTTGTACTTCAACATTTTCTAGCAAATTTACACGCGTATCATAAAGGATTATATCCGCTCCTTTGATTTCATCATCTAGTTTGGCTATGCAAACTCCATCATTTTGGACAACTAAAGCTTTAAATTTTTTGCCTATATTTTTAGCTGCCCATCTAGCAAATTTTCTATCCATAAAATCAAAAGCAACCTTATCCGCCTCTCTTTCAAGTGTGCTAAGATTCTCACAAGTGCTTTCTATGTTTAAAAGTAGATAATTAAAAAGTTTTTCATCGTTTTTTTGCTTGGCTTTTAAAAGTCTGTGCAAAATAAGATCAGAATACCTTCTTATAGGGCTTGTAAAATGTGAGTATTTATCAAAACCTAAGCCAAAATGTCCCGCATTGACGCTAGAATATTCCGCTTTTTTTTGTGCTTTGATGATGAGTTTATCTACTTCTGCTCTTAAATTTAACTCATCAGCTAAAGCTTGTATGTCGCGTATGAGCTCAGGAAGATTGGGCTTAAAATTTACATCGATGCCTAATTCGCGTAATTCATTTAAAAGCTTATCGATTTTTCTTACATCAGCACTTAAGTGATTTCTAAAAACACCTATATCTATGAGTTTTGCTGCGGCTTTATTGGCTAAAAGCATACAATCTTCGATCAAATTATGCGAAGGCGTGTCTTTTTCAAAAACTGTACTTTTTAGACTTAAATTTTCATCTAAATTCATTCTTAATTCTTCGGTGCGAAATTCAAAGGCATTTTTAAGACGCATTTTGCGTAAATTTTTTGTGATTTCAAAAAGCTCATAAAGCCATGAAAGCTCTTTTAAATCAGGTTTTTGTATTAAAATTTCATCAACTTCATCATAATTAAAACGGCGTTTTGAGTTGATAATACCTTCAAAAAGTTCTTCTTTTATGACTTTATTTTCATGATTGAGTGTGATTTTAAAACAATACGCTAAGCGATCTAAATGAGGTTTTAAAGAACAGATATTTTCACTTAAAGGACGAGGTAGCATAGGTATAGCAATATGTGGAAAATAAATAGAAAATCCACGATTTCTTGCTTCTTTATCTATAGCACTATAAGCATAAACATATTCGCTAACATCAGCAATAGCTACATAAATTTCTCGTTTTTGAGTGTCAAAATAAATCGCATCATCAAAATCTTTTGCATGTATAGGATCTATGGTGCAAAAAGGCAAGGCTCTTAAATCCATGCGATTTTTATACATACTCGCATCAACACTATCACCGTTTGCTAGAGCTTCTTTAATGCAAGCATCGCTAAATTCGTTGTTTTTATTGAAAAGGGCTAAAGAGATTTTTTCATCTACGCTTTCATCATCGATATGTCCTAAAACTTCTATGATATTGTTATTTTCATTTTCTATTTTTAAAATTGTCCCTAAAGGTAGTGCTTTTAAGGATTTTTGAGAAGCTTTTAAGGTGGTGCTTAATCCTGTTTTGATATTCATTCCAAGCACGGCTTCGCCATACCTTTTGGTGATCACTAAAGAGGTTTCATTGGCTCTTTTTAGAACCAAAATCACCTTTGCACTGGGGCGTTTTTTCTTTAAAGGTAGAAGTTTTACTGCAACTATATCTTTATAGTTTGCGCCTTTTAGGTTTTTGTTTTCTATCAAAAGATCTTTTTTGAAACTTTCATCAAAGCATTGTAAAAAACCTGTGCCTTTACTCGAAATATCAAGTACTCCAAAGGCAAAACCATTGTTAAGATAGTATTTGTTTTTGTGTTCTTTAATGATATGATTGGTTAAAAGTTCTCTGAAAATTTGTTTAAATTCATTGTTTACTTCGTGAGAGCTAATGCCATAACTAAGACTGTTTAAAAATTCTTTCACTTTTGATACTTTATGATTTTTTGTAAAATTCTTACATAAAGTTTATAAAAAAAATATGAAATTTATACTTTAATTGCTATAATAATACCTTTAATTTTTGAATTTTTAAGGAGTGAATATGGCTATTACAGTATATTATGATAAAGATTGTGATTTAAATTTAATCAAATCAAAAAAAGTAGCAATTATAGGCTTTGGCTCTCAAGGGCACGCTCATGCGATGAATTTAAGAGATAATGGCGTAAATGTAACTATCGGACTTCGTGAAGGTAGTGTAAGTGCTGTTAAAGCAAAAAATGCTGGTTTTGAAGTGGTGAGTGTGAGTGAGGCTTCTAAGATAGCGGATGTGATTATGATTTTAGCTCCTGATGAAATTCAAGCAGATATTTTTAATGTCGAAATAAAACCAAATTTAAGTGAAGGCAAGGCTATAGCTTTTGCACACGGTTTTAATATCCATTATGGTCAAATTGTTGTTCCAAAAGGTGTAGATGTTATCATGATAGCACCTAAAGCACCAGGTCATACAGTAAGAAATGAATTTACTCTAGGTGGTGGCACTCCTTGTTTAATAGCTATCCATCAAGATGAAAGCAAAAATGCTAAAAATTTAGCCTTAAGTTATGCAAGTGCGATCGGGGGTGGACGTACAGGTATTATAGAAACAACCTTTAAAGCCGAAACAGAAACAGATCTTTTTGGTGAGCAAGCTGTGCTTTGTGGTGGACTTAGTGCTTTGATTCAAGCAGGTTTTGAAACTTTGGTTGAAGCAGGTTATGAACCTGAAATGGCTTATTTTGAGTGTTTGCATGAAATGAAACTCATTGTGGATTTGATTTATCAAGGTGGTATTGCAGATATGCGTTATTCTATTTCAAATACTGCAGAATACGGCGATTACATCACAGGGCCAAAGATTATCACTGAAGAGACTAAAAAAGCGATGAAAGGTGTTTTAAAAGATATACAAAATGGTGTTTTTGCAAAAGATTTTATCTTAGAACGCCGTGCAGGTTTTGCTAGAATGCATGCAGAACGCAAAAATATGAATGATTCTTTGATAGAAAAAACAGGACGCAATTTGCGTGCTATGATGCCTTGGATCAGTGCTAAAAAATTAGTAGATAAAGATAAGAACTAAACATTGTCAAAGAAAAAATTAGTTCAAATTCAGCGTTATTTAATCATAGCTATACTTTTTTTACTTTGCATAGCTTTAGCTTTGGGAATTTTAGTAAAATATCAAAATTCCCAAGATGTTTCTTCTGTTAAGCCGGATTATTTTATTGATAAGCAAGAAGATTTAATTTCATTAAATAAAGATCATTATGAAATTGGTATTTTTCAAGAGAATGAGTTTGATAATAATAAATCTGTAAGTATTTTAGAGCAAAAAATTCAAGAAATTGATGATTTAAACACAAGTTTAAATGAGCAAAATTTAAGCAATGTAGAGCAGAATTTAAGTTTAGAGCAAAATCAGAGTTTAGAACAAAATTTTATTCCAAAAGATACAAATTTAACCCAAGATCAAAATTTAACTTTTGATGAAGATATTCATTTAAATAAAATTTCTAAAAAACCAAAACTTGCTATTATTATCGATGATATGGCAAATGCAAGTCAGGTTAGAGGTTTAAAAGCTTTAAATTTAAAGTTAAATCCTTCTTTTTTTCCGCCAGATAAAAACCATAGCGAAACGCCAAAACTTGCTTTAAAATTTGATTTTTATATGGTGCATTTACCTTTAGCAGCGATTAATTACAATAAACCTGAGCTTGATACTTTAAATCCAAATGATAGCAAAGAAAGAATTTTTAAAAAAATCAAGCAAATTAAAAAAGATTTTAAGGATTTAAGATACATCAATAATCACACGGGAAGTTTATTTACAAGCAATGAAGAAGCTATGAGAAAGCTTTATGAGGTTTTAAAAAATCAAAATATATTTTTTGTAGATTCTAAAACTATAGGAAATTCTAAAGCAAATAAAATAGCCAAAGAGTTAAATGTTCCTTATATACAAAGAGATGTGTTTTTGGATAATGAAGATGATGTTAATTATGTTAAAAAACAACTTGAAAGTGCGGTAAAACTTACACAAAAAAAAGGTTTTGTTATAGCCATAGGACATCCTAGAAAAAATACTTTTAAAGCTTTAGAGCAAAGTAAAGATTTGTTAAAAAGCGTTGATCTTGTGTATTTGAGTGAAATTTATGGCAAGTGAAATTTTGCCTGATGAATTTTTAGAGCTTTTTCAAGATTTAAAAAAGCCTCCTAAAAAATTACACTATAAAGGAAATTTATCTTTATTAAAACAAGATAAAATCGCTATTATAGGTTCAAGGCGTATGAGTGTTTATACGAAAAATTGTGTTTTTTCCTTAGCGAGTATGCTTAAAAATGCTCATCTTTGCGTGGTAAGTGGCGGTGCTTTGGGTGTGGATATCACCGCAAGTATGGCAGCTATGCCAAATACTATAGGTATTTTTGCCAATGGTTTAGATCAAATTTATCCAAGAACTAATGAAAAAATCATTAAACAAATTTATGAAAATGCTTTAGCTTTAAGTGAATACGAAGATGATTATTTGCCAAAAAATTATGATTTTTTACTAAGAAATCGTTTGGTTATTGCTTTAAGTAAGGCCGTTGTGGTTGCACAAGCAGATATAAAAAGTGGTTCTATGCAGAGTGCAAAACTTGCTTTAGAACTCAATAAACCTTTATATGTTTTACCACAAAGACTAGAAGAAAGCACAGGAACTAATTTTCTTTTAAAGGAAAATAAAGCAAAGTTAATTTGTGATTTTAAAGAATTTGTAAGTGAGTTTGCAAGTATAGATATAAATCAAGATGAGTTTTTAGAGTTTTGTAAAAAAGGTGTGAGTGTTGATGAGGCTTTAAAAATTTATGGACAAAAAGTTTATGAATATGAACTTGAGGGAAAAATTTCCATAGAAGGGCTTTTTATAAGGGTTTTAGCATGAGAGCTTTGGCTTTAGATGTAGGTTTAAAACGCATAGGTGTAGCGCTTTGCATAGATAAAAAGATCGCTTTGCCTTTAGATGCAGTTTTAAGAAAAAATCGCAATCAAGCCGCTAATGAAATCAAAAATTTACTTAAAATACATGAGATTTCTTTACTCATTGTAGGCATTCCTAAGGGTGGATCAAGTGAAGAAGAAATGACAAGACGCATTAAGCATTTTGTTTCTTTGCTTGAATTTGATAAAGAAATTTGCTTTGTAGATGAAAGCGGAACAAGCAAAGAAGCTTTAGGATACGGCGTAGCCAATACACGCAAAAAAGATGGTAAATTAGACTCTTTATCCGCTTTTATCATGATAAAGGATTATTTTGCTCTCTAGAATAGAAAAACTTTATACCAAAGATGAAATGCAAAATATTTTATCTTCTTTTACTCAAGAAAAAAATGTTTGTGTATTTGCAAATACTTTAAAAATTAGCATTGAAGAATTAGAAAAAGAATTTTTAAAACAAAAATTAAAATTTAAAAAGATCAATGCTTATTGTTATTTGTTTGATGCCAAAGATAAGGCTATCTTAAGTTCTATGAAAGCTTTTAATGAGGCGCACTTTTATATACAAAATTATTCTTCTTATTTGTGTGCTTTAAATTTAGAAGTCAAAGCAGGGCAAAGGGTTCTTGATATGTGTGCAGCTCCGGGTGGTAAAAGTATCAATCTTGCAAATTTTATGCAAAATACAGGTTATTTAGCTTGCAATGAGATGAGTAGGGATAGATTTTTTATTTTGCAAAAAAATCTTAAAAATTACGGCGTGAATGCTAAAGTTTTTATGAAAGATGGTAAAAATATAGGCAATTTATGTCCTTTAAAATTTGATAAAATCTTACTTGATGCACCTTGTTCGACTTTTGCTAAAATAGGTTTTGATTTGGAAAAAAGTTATAAAGAAATCAAAAATATTGCAAAAACTCAAAAAAAACTTCTACATTCTGCTTTAAAGGCATTAAAAATAGGTGGAGAGCTTGTATATAGTACTTGCACCTTTACCAAAGAAGAAAATGAAGAAGTGATAGAGAATGCTTTAAAAAGTGAGTTTAAATTAGAGCTTTTAGATATTGATTTGGAAAATGTTGAGGCTAAAGCAGGGCAAAGTGAAGAATTTGCTGAAATTTCAAAATGCAGACGGATTTTACCAAGCTTAGACTATGATGGATTTTTCATAGCTAAACTTAGGAAATTATGTTAATTAATAAAATTATTCACATTTAAATACAAATTCATAAAAAAACTTAAAAAACAATAAATAATTTTTTCTTTATTTTAAAGCTTAAAGTTCTATTTTTAAGTACTTTGAAAAGAAAATCACAGCGTGAAAAGGCTGTGAATAAAGTTGAATTTTTTTTAACCTTAAAAAGATGAAATTAGTCTGATTGTATTTTTTGCAGTTTTGGAGCTATTACAGCTTGACAATATCCTTGATCGGGATTATTTATAAAATAATGTTGATGATAGTTTTCAGCTTTATAGTAAGTTTGCAATCTTGAAATTTTAGTAACTATTTTTTTACTAAATATTTTTTGCTGTTCTTCAATGAAATTTTGAGCTAAAATTTTATCTTCTTCATTTTCGTAAAATATTATTGAGCGATATTGTATGCCAATATCTTCACCTTGTTTATCTATACTTGTTGGATCATGAATTTTAAAAAAGAGTATTAGGATTTCAAGAAGAGAGATTTGTTTTTCATCGTAATTTATTTTGACAACTTCTATGTTACCATCACCATTACACACGCTTTCATAGCTAGGATTTGTTTTTCCTCCGCTATATCCAACTTCAGTATTGATTACACCTTTTAGACGTTCAAATACGGCTTCAATACACCAAAAACAACCACCACCTAAAATGATATTTTTCATTGCGAGTTTTCCTTAAGCTTAGCCCTTTGAAAGGGCTAAGATTATTTATAGTTTTTGATTGCTTTTTCTAAAATTTCAATTGCGGCTTTTTCATCTTTGAAGTCTTGCACTTTAACCCATTTATTTGGTTCTAAAATTTTATAAGTTTCAAAGAAGTTTTTGATTTTATTCAAAGTTGCCTGTGGTAAGTCTGTATAAGTTTTTATATTATCATATCTCGCATCTATTTTTGAATTTGGAACTGCAAGAAGTTTTTCGTCCATTCCACTTTCATCTTCCATGATTAAAACACCGATTAAGCGGCAAGGAATCACAGCTCCAGCTTGGATAGGATATTCATTAAGCACTAAAATATCTACAGGATCACCATCATCAGCCAAAGTATTAGCAATAAAACCATAGTTTGCTGGGTAAAACATCGCGCTAGCCATAACGCGATCTACCATGATAGCACCGCTATCTTTATCGATTTCGTATTTTATATTTGAGCCATATGGAATTTCAATTACGGCATTGATTTTATTTGGAATATCTCCGATTTTGATTTTGTTTAAATTCATTTTTTCTCCTTATATACTTTGAATTTTTTTAATCAGTTCTTTCATGTCTGCAACGATAGGTTCGATAGCGCGCTCTCCATCGATAATAAAATGAAGTTTTTTCTTTTGATAAAAATCTAAAATTTCATTTAAAGGTTCTGTATAAACTTTCATTCTATTGTAAAACACTTCTTCATTATCATCTGCGCCACGATTTCTGCCTAAAACTCTTTCTTTGGCAACTTCTTCGCTTACTCTTACTTCTATGACGCCTTTAAGACAAATTTCATTTTGCTCACTTAAAACCTTATCAAATTCCATCATTTGCTCTACGCTTCTTGGATAGCCATCGATGATGATAGTTTTAGTTGGAGCAGCTTTTAGAGCACAAACTATAGTATTTATAACAACATCTAAAGGAACAAGATTGCCTTTGGAGATAAAACTATCTATAGTTTTTCCAAGCTCGCTCCCACTTGCTACTTCAGCTCTTAAAAGATCTCCTGTTGAATAGTGTGTAATATTTGTCGCATCTGCTTGTGCAATTAAACTAGCATCGGTAGTTTTTCCACTACCTGGTGCACCTATGATTAAAAACAATTCTTTCATTTTATATTCTCCCTTAATTTGATTCCTAATTCTCTCATTGCTTCATTGCTAGCAGGCGATGGTGCATCTGTCATTAAGCATTGCGCTCTTTGGGTTTTTGGAAAGGCTATAACCTCTCTTATGTTGTTTGCTCCTGTAACTAGCATGATGAGTCTATCAAGTCCTATAGCGATACCTCCATGTGGTGGAGCACCAAAACTTAAAGCATCAAGCAAGAAGCCAAATTTTTCTTTTTGTTGTTCTTCATCGATATTTAAAAGTTTAAATACTTTTTGTTGAATATCATTTTTATGGATTCTTATACTACCTCCACCTAGCTCAACGCCATTTAACACTACATCATAAGCAATAGATGAAATTTCTTCTAAATCAGTCTCATCAATATTTTTTGGCATGGTAAAAGGATGGTGCATCGCAGAATAACTTCCGTCATCATTTTGCTCAAACATAGGAAAATCAACAACCCATAAGAATTCCAAGGCATTTGGATCTATAAGTTTTAACTCGTTGGCTAAGAAAATTCTAAATCTTCCCATATAATCAAGCACGGTTTTTTTAGCTCCTGCACCGAAAAATACCACATCTCCTACTTCAAGCTCACAGCGTTTGCTTAGCTCATTTAAATCTTCTTCGCTAAAGAATTTACAAAGTGGACCTTTAAGCCCATCTTTTTTAACTTGTATGAAAGCTAAGCCTTGGGCGCCAAATTTACGCACAAATTCTTCAAATCTTTGCATTTGTCTTTTTGAAAAAATAGTATCGCCTTTTGGAACGCGTATGGCTTTGATGCGATTTTTCTTTGTATCTTTGGCAATATTTGCAAAAATTTCATTATTTGACTTAGTGAAAATATCAATCACATCAATAAATTTAAGATCAAATCTTAAATCCGGCTTATCAGAGCCATAATTTTCCATAGCGTCTTTGTATTGCATTTGTCTAAAAGGGGTTTGAATTTCTTTGCCGCAAGCTTTGAAAATATCTTTTAAAAAAGTTTCAGCTACCTTGATCACATCTTTTTGTTCGCAAAAGCTCATTTCAACATCAATTTGTGTGAATTCAGGTTGGCGATCAGCTCTTAAATCTTCATCTCTAAAACATTTTGCAATTTGAAAATAACGATCAAAACCGCTACACATTAAAAGTTGTTTGAAAAGCTGAGGGCTTTGTGGAAGAGCATAAAATTCACCCTGATGCACACGAGAAGGCACGAGATAATCTCTTGCGCCTTCGGGAGTAGCTTTGGTAAGAATAGGGGTTTCAACTTCTAAAAATCCCATATTTGCCAAAGAATTTCTAGCTGCTATACAAGCTTTAGAACGCAAGGCAAAATTTTCATAAAGTTTAGGATTTCTTAAATCTAAAAAGCGATATTTTAAGCGTAATTCTTCATTTACACTTTCATCAGCGATAGCAAAAGGAGGTACGGCACTTTCATTTTCTATGGTAAGTTTAGAAACAACTACTTCGATTTCTCCTGTTTTTAATTTAGGATTTACAAGTCCTTCACCACGCGGACGAATAGTGCCTTCTGCAATAAGTACAAATTCATTTCTTGCATTGGAAGCGATTTCATGAGCTTCTTTGCTATCATTTGGATCACAAACAAGTTGGATAATACCACTTCTATCTCTTAAATCTATAAAAATAACTCCACCATGATCGCGGTAGCTATTTACCCAACCGCAAAGTTTAACGCTTTGACCAACATGGGAAATTCCCAAGTCTGTATTATAATGACTTCGCAAATTTATTCCTTGAAAAAGATTTTTTAAGATAATGAGCAAAATTATAGTATTTTTATTCTTTTGCTTTGCTAAGATTTGATATAATTTTTTATGCAAAATAAAATAGATTATAAAAATATTAAAAAAATTGGACTTGTTACGCGACCCAATGTGAGTTTAGATAAGGAAATTTTAAAACTTCAATCGATTTTATCTATATATAAAGTTGAACTTATATTGCTTAAAGAAAGTTCTGAAATTTTAGATTTGCCAAAGTATGGATTGGATGATTTGTTTAAAATATCTGATTTTGTTATTTCTTTAGGTGGAGATGGAACTTTGATTTCTTTATGCCGTAAAGCTTGTGAATATGATAAAGCAGTTTTAGGAATTCATGCTGGACATTTAGGTTTTTTAACAGATTTTAAAGTTGATGAAGCTGAAAATTTTTTTCAAGCTTTTTTTCAAGGAGAATTTAGAATAGAAAAGCCTTATTTGTTAAGTATTTTTTTAGAAGATAGGCAAGGAAAAATTTTAGAAAAATTGGCTTTTAATGATGTGGTTATCAGTAAAAACAATCAAGCTTCTATGGCTCATATAGAAGTTTTTAGAAAAGAAAAGAAATTTAATGAATATTTTGGAGATGGGCTTATTGTTGCAACTCCTGCGGGTTCAACAGCTTATAATTTAAGTGCAAATGGACCCATAGTTTATACTTTAGCTCAAGCTTTTATCTTAACTCCTGTTTGTTCTCATTCTTTAACACAACGCCCTATTGTCTTGCCAAAAGGTTTTGAAATAGAGATTATGGCAAAGGATTGCATGCTTTGCATTGATGGGCAAGAAAATTATAAAATGAATGATTTTAAAAGTATAAAAGTGGGTTTAAGTGATAAAAATGTGGCTTTAATTCATCCAAAAAATAGGGATTATTTTCAAATTTTAAAAGAAAAATTACACTGGGGAAATTGATGATAAATAGAATTTTTATGAAAGAAAATCTTGGTTTTAAAAAGGCTGAGCTTGAAATTTCTAAAGGGCTTACCGTTTTTACAGGCCTAAGTGGAGCTGGAAAATCGGTCTTGTTTAAAGGAATTTTATCCGCATTTTCTTTGAGTGAAAGTGAGGCTAAAATTGTCGAAATAGAAGTAGATGATAAGTTGGATTTAGAAAGTTTTGGTATAGAAAGTGAAGAGGAGAATGTTTTTAAGCTCTTAAAAGAAAAAAACACAAAATATTTTATTAACAATCAAAGCATAGCGAAAAAAAGTTTGCAAAATTTAAGTAAAACTTTTATTAAGTATTTAAGCGCAAAGGAAAATAACGAATTTGGAAATGAAAAATTTTTAAATCTCTTAGATGCCTTGGAGATGCAAGAAAATACAAATTTTGTTTCCTTTTTAGAAGATTTTAAAAAAGATTTTAATGCTTATAGTCAAATTTCTAATGAGCTTAATGCAATTTTAGAAGAAGAAAAAAAAGTAGAAGAATTAAAAGAACTAGCTAGAGCACAAATTGAAAAAATTTCAAGCATTAATCCTAAAATAGGTGAGTATGAAGAGCTTTTAATACTTAAAAAAAAGCTTTCTAAAAAAGATAAATTAGAAGAAGCTTGGAGTAAGGCAGAGCGTATTTTTGAGCTTGAAAAAGTTGTTATTGAAGCTTTAAATTTAAGCGAAGTTGATGCGAGTTTTTTTAGTGAATGTTTAAATGAATTGCGTGTGATTTGCGAAAATCAAAAAATGGAAGATTTGGATTTTGATGTGGAGGCGCTTTTAGATCGCATTGAAAATTTATCCTATCTTATCAAGCGTTATGAAAGCATAGAAAATGCTTTAGAAGTTTTAAAACAAAAAAAATATGAGCTAGAGCATTATGAAAATTTAAGTTTTGAAAAAAAAGAACTTGAAAAAAAATTTCAAGAATTAAAACAAAAATTAGAAGAAAAAGCACAAATTTTAACTCAAACAAGAAAGAAAAACCTTAAAAAATTAGAAAAATGTTTAAATAATTATCTTAAAGATCTTTATATGAAAGATGCAAGTTTGACGCTTAAAGAAAATGAAAAAATTTCAATTTTAGGCAAAGATGAGATAATGCTAGATATTAATTTAGCTCATTTAAAAAATTTAAGTTCGGGTGAATTAAATCGCTTAAGACTTGCTTTTATAGCCACAGAATGTAATATTTTAAATACAGGCAAAGGGATATTATTTTTAGATGAAATTGATGCAAATTTAAGCGGAAAAGAGGCTATGAGTATAGCTAAGGTTTTAGAGGAACTTTCTAAGTTTTATCAAATTTTTGCTATTTCTCATTTGCCTCAACTTTCCTCTAAGGCACATAATCATTTTTTAGTTGAAAAAAATGGTGAAGAAAGTAAGGTAAAAAAGCTTGATCAAGAAGAAAGAATTAAAGAACTTGCTAGGATGGTAAGTGGAGAGCTTGTTAGTGATGAAGCGATCGAATTTGCTAGGACCTTATTTAAGAATTAAGCGGATTTTTTATTTTGCTATGTTAAAATATATAACTATAAAAATTTCCTTTCTTTTGAAACAAATATAATAAAAAATTTTAGATATAAAGGTATTTTACACACTATGAATAAGAAAATTTTAATTATTGATGACAATAAAATGCTCGGCAAACTTTTGGCTAAAAAAATTCAAATGACTTTAGATTATGAGGTAGATATTGCTTTTGGTTTTGCTGAAGCTAAGGAGTTAATGAATAATGATTATTTTTTAGCTTTTGTGGATTTATGCTTGCCAGATGCCCCAAATGGTGAAGTTGTGGATTATGTTATAGAAAAGAAAATTCCTGCTATTGTTCTTACGGCTAGTGGTGATAAGGCTACTAAAGAAAAATTTATGGATAAAGATATATTAGATTATATTTTTAAAGAAAGTGAAACTTGCATTGATGAGATTATTAGTTCTATTGTAAAACTTAATCAATATGCAAAAACTAAAGTGATTGTAGCTATGAGCAAGCTACCTGAACGTAATGAAATTAAAAAAATACTTACTCAAAGACAATTTAATGTTTTAGCTGCGGCTCATGGCGAAGAAGCAATGAGTTATTTAAATGATAATAATGATGTTAAGCTTATTATAGCAGATGTCAATATGCCAGTAATTAGCGGTTTTGAGCTTTTGACTCAAGTAAGAGAACGTTTTAGTGATGATGAATTAGGTGTGATTCTTTTGGGGGATCATAATGATTCATTTGAAGCGAATTCTTTTAAAAATGGAGTTAATGAGTATTTGTTTAAGCCTTTAAGCAAAGAAAGTTTTAATTGTCGCTTAGATCGTTGTTTATCTTACATGGATGATAAAAAATTTTTAAGCACTTATAATGTTTTAGATCTTGTATCTGGGGTTAAAAATTATAATGCTTTAATCGATGGAATAGATGATTATTTTAACGAAATAGCAACAAAAGACGAGGAATTTGCTTTTGCTTTCTTAGATATAGATAATCTTCAAATGATTAACGATGAATACGGCCGTGAAGTTGGTGATGAAGTAATTAAAATCTGCGCCAATGAAATAGTTAATGAAACTAAAGGAAGAGATCTTGTAGGTAGATATAGTGCAGAAAAAATTTGTATTTTGCTTAAAAATATATCTCAAGAAAGAGCGATTAAAATCTTTTCTCGTATACGAGTAAATATAAAAAAAGCTGGTGTTTTAGTTAATTTAGATGAAGTCTTTTTTACAGCTTCTATAGGCGTGGTTTTTGGAAAAAGTGGAGATAAGATTGATTCTTTGGTTGATAAAGCAAGTAAAATATTGTCTCAAGCAAAAGATAACGGCAAGGATAGAGTTGAAGTATGTTCTTAAATCTTGATTTTCAAGATGGTTTAAGGATTGTTGATACGCATTGCCATCTAGACAGTGAAGCATTTAAAGATGATTTAGATGAAACTTTAAATCGTGCTTTTAAAAATGGTATAGAGAAAATCATCATACCTGGTGCTGATATAAAAGACTTGCCTTATGCAGCTACAATTGCTCATAAATATAAAAATATTTTTTTTGCAGCAGGGGTGCATCCTTATGAAATTGATAATTATGATGAGAAAATTTTAAGGCAGTATTTATGCGATGAAAAGTGTGTAGCTGTAGGTGAATGTGGGCTTGATTATTTCCGTTTTAAAAGTGATCTTGCTGAAGAAATTCAAAAAGAAAAAGAAAATCAAAAAAAGATTTTTATCGCACAGCTTGAACTTGCTATTGAATTTAAAAAACCTGTTATCATTCACTCAAGAGAAGCAAATCATGATACTTATGAGATTTTACATGGGTATTCTAAGGATCTTGTAGGAGGAGTTTTACACTGCTTTAATGCAAGCGAACATTTACTAACTCTTTTTGAAGATGGATTTTATTTTGGTATTGGGGGAGTTTTAACTTTTAAAAATGCTAAGAAATTAGTTGAAATTTTACCTAAAATTCCAAAAGATAGACTACTACTTGAAACTGATGCTCCATATCTTACTCCAGAGCCTTATCGCGGTAAAAGAAATGAACCTTTGTTAACTCAATTTGTAGCAAACAAAATGTGTGAAGTATTGAATTTATCAAGAAAAGAACTTCTAGAAATTTGTTTTAACAATTCTGAAAAATTATTTTTTAAAGGTTATTAATGAAAAAAATTTTATTGTGTTTTTTAATATGTTTTAATTTTCTTTTTGCACAAATTAATACTCCTGAATTTTATGAAAGACAAATGAATGTTTTAAGAAATTTAGATATTAATCCAAGTTTTATCAGTGATTTGATTTTTGTGCAAACTCAACAAGATATAAAATCAAAACATGCTCAAACTTTAATAGATAGTATGCAAAATTTTTCAAAAGTTACTCCTATGATAAGAAAAATTTTAGCCCAGCAGGAAGTTCCTGATGAGATTTTGTATCTAGCTATGGTTGAATCAGGCTTGAAAACTCATAGCGTTTCTAATGCCAAGGCTGTAGGGGTTTGGCAATTTATGCAACCAACAGCTAGAAATTTGGGTTTAAGAATCGATGCTTATGTTGATGAAAGGCGTGATCCAGTCAAGTCAACTTATGCCGCTACAAATTATTTAAAAGAGCTAAAAGAAGAATTTGGCAAATGGTATTTGGCACTTTTAGCTTATAATTGCGGAAATGGCAAGCTAAGACAAGCTATCAAGCAAGCAGGAAGTGATGATTTAAGTGTTTTATTGAACCCTGATAAGAAATATCTTTCTTTAGAAACTAGAAATTTTATAAGAAAGATTTTAACGCTTGCTTTTTTAGCTAATGATAGGGATTTTTTACTAGATAAAGATGCGTCTTTAATGAATTATGCTTTAAGCAATGAATTTGCAAAAGTTGATGTGCCTTCTTCTGCATCTTTAAAAGAAATAGCTAAAAATTTAAATATGGATCTTGTAACTTTTAAGAAATATAATCCACAATTTAAACATAATTTTACGCCTCCTGGTAAAGGGTATTATATGTATATACCACTTAATAAAGTAGCATTTTTTGATAAAAATTTTAAAGCAGAAAAACTTGCAAAGGTTGATACAACTATACCTATGACAAGAACTTATACCGTTAAGTCTGGTGACTCTTTATATAAAATAGCAAAAAATTATAATATAAGTGTTGATGAAATTCGAGAATTCAATAAAATAGCAAAAAATCATCTTAGCATTAATCAAAAATTAATTATACCAATCAAGGAGAATAAAAATGCAAATAAAAACAATTACACTAAAGTTGTCAGCCGTTAGTCTAGGGGCTTTATTTTTTAGTGGTTGTTTAGGCACTAGTTTTTTTTCTAGCTTGGATAATGCTCAAGTGTATTATCCTTCAAATGATTTTAAAAGCAGTCCTAGTTCTTCAGGGACTAAAGGAACAATGAAGCCTTATACTATCAACGGTAAAACTTATTATCCTACTGTTGTAGCAGTAGGCGAAACTGCTGATGGTATTGCGAGTTGGTATGGGCCAGGCTTTCACGGCAAGAAAACCTCTAATGGCGAAACCTATAATCAAAATGCTTTAACCGCGGCTCATAAAACTTTACCTATGAATACCATCTTAAAAGTAACCAATCTAAATAACAATCGTCAAGTTACCGTTCGTGTGAATGATAGAGGTCCTTTTGTAAATAATCGTATTATAGATTTATCAAAAGGAGCTGCTAGTCAAATTGATATGATTGCTTCAGGAACAGCTCCAGTAAGGCTTGAGGTTATAGGGTTTGGATCAAGTAATTCGGGTAATAATATTGTACATTCTAATGTAAACTATGGAAATAGTGGAGAGATTGCAAATAATGGACAAATTTATGAAGGTGGAAATTTCATGGTTCAAATTGGAGCCTTTAAAAACCCAGCTGGAGCACAAACGATAGCAGCAAGATATAAAACTTATAGAACTTATAGCTCTACTATACGCACAAGTTCAGTGGATGGGTTAAATCGCGTTTTCTTAACAGGCTTTAGAAGTGAAGATGAAGCAAGGGATTTTGCTGCAAGTGGTGCATTTGCAGGTGCATTTGTTGTAAGAGAGTAGAAATTATGACAGAATTGATTTTTTTGGATGTAGATGGCTGTTTAACTGATGGAAAAATTATTTATACTTCTAATGGAGAATTTATTAAAGAATTTGATGTAAAAGATGGAGCGGCTATCGAGGCTTGGCTAAAGCTTGGTAAAAAAATTGCTATTATTACAGGTAGAAATTGTCCTTGTGTTGAAAAAAGAGCTAAAGATTTAAAAATAGAAATTTTATATCAAGGTATCAAAGATAAGTTAGCTTGTGCAAAAGAAATTTTACAAAAACTTAATTTAGATTTTTCTCAGTGTGCGGCTATTGGGGATTATTTTAATGATAAGGCTTTACTTGAAAGTGTAGGACTTAGTTTTAAGCCAAAAGATGGTCATAAAGATTTAAATGTAGACATAGTGCTTAGCAAAAAAGGTGGTAAGGCTGCTGTAGCACAGATGATAGAAATTTTAGTAGAAAAAAATCATCTAAAAGAAGAATGGAATAAGCTTTGGCTATAAAAATTTTTGGAATTTTAATTGCTCTTTTTACAATTACTTTTACGATTTTAAGTTTGCAAGATCCATATTCTTTGAATTTGCAAACTAATGCTTTAAATTTTAAAAATATTGAGGCTAAAAATTTGAAAGCTTATGAGAGTAATGCTAGTACAATTAAGGCATATTATAAGGCAAATTCTTGGGTGAGATATGCAGATAGAGATGAATTTAATGATTTTATTACTTTAAATTTAGATTTTAATCTTAGTGCGAATCGTTTAGAGTTTTTCAATAAAGATATGAGCAAGGTTTTGTTTGAAGGAAATGTTACTTATATAGGTTCTAATAATGTCAAAATTATTTCTCAAGAGGTAGAATACCAACCTAAGGATAAAATTTTACACACAAATACTAATTTTAAAGCTCTGATCAATGGAAGTATTATTAACGGAAATACTTTAAACTATGATGTAAAAAACAAAATTTTAAATATCCAAGGAGTAAATGCGTGGTTGCAAGACAAATAATTTTATTGTTAGCTTGTGTAAGTGTAACTTGGGCAACTCAAATTGAAGTAAAAGCTTTAAATTTTTACTCAGATGAAAATAAGGGTGAAAGTATTCTTAGTGGAAATGTAGAAGTAATTAGAGGTGATGATATTTTAAATTCTGAAAAATTGATTATTTATACGGATAAAAATCGCAAACCTATTCGTTATGAAGCAATGCAAAATGCTAGGTTTAAGATTGTTTTAAAAGGTAAAACTTATAAAGGTAGTGGAGATAAATTTATTTATAATGTTATTAAAGATACTTACGAGATTAATGGTCATGCTTATATAAATGAGCTTGGAAGCAATCAAAAACTTTTTGGTGATAAAATAATAGTCGATAGAAAAGCTAATATTTATCGAGTAGAGAGCAAGGATCAAAAACCTGCTCGTTTTGTGTTTGATCTTAAAGACAAATGATAATTAGTGCTAAATTTATCACTTCTTTAGTGAAATTTGATGAGAATTTGAGCTCAAATTTTAGTGAAGTAGCATTTTTGGGGCGTTCCAATGTCGGAAAAAGTTCTTTAATCAATTCTTTGTGTAAACAAAAAAATTTAGCCAAAAGTTCGGCAACTCCTGGAAAAACTCAGCTTATAAATTTTTTCGAAGTAGCTTGCAAAAGAAATGAAGAAAAATTTAATATCAATTTTATCGATTTGCCAGGGTTTGGTTATGCAAAGGTTTCTAAAAATTTAAAAGAAATATGGAATCAAAACTTAGATGAATTTTTAAAATTAAGAACCTCGATAAAGTTATTTATACATTTAATCGACTCAAGACATACTCATTTAGAGATCGATGTAAATTTAAATGACTATTTGAAAAGATTTTTACGACCTGATCAAAAAATTTTAAAAGTTTTTACCAAATGCGATAAATTAAATCAAAGTGAAAAAGCTAAGTTAAAAAATGAATTTAAAGACTCTATTTTAGTTTCAAATTTGAATAAATTTGGCCTTGATTCTTTAGAAGATATTATTATCAATCAAACTTTAGGTCTTGATAAATGAGAAGAAATTTAAGTGCTTATAAAGCAAAATTTAATGGAGCTTATGTCTTTTTAGGATTTTTTTTTCTAATTTATCAGATTCTTGGTTCGACTTTTGTATATACCCCGTTACTTTATGGGATTTTTTTCTGTTATATGTTTTGCTTATTAGAAGAGAGAGAGAGAACTTTTTCAAAGCTTGATTTTAGATGGTATTTTTCTTTATTTTTTTTATTTTTTACTGATATAACTTATAATTTTTTTATTTTTTCATCTTGGTTGGCATTTTTTATTTTTTATTATCTTTGTGCAGATTGGATTAAGACAAATTTAAAAATTGGTAAATTTATCCCTGTTGTTTTTGTGCTTTGTGCTTACGGCATTATTTTGTTTTTGGATATGATATTGTTTTATATTGGAGATGAAAAAATTAAAATTTTAGGATGGGCGTATATTGTTTCAGTTTTTATAGAATGTTGTTTAGCTTATGTGTTTTTTAAAGGTAAAATTTAAATGAGAATGCGTCTAGTTGTTGGATTTATACTATTGTTTTTTATATTTTTATTAAGTCGTGTGTATTATTTGAGTATAAAATCAAATGTATATTATGAAGAGCTTGCTAAACAAAATGCCATAAAAACTGAATTTTTACCACCTGTTAGGGGTCAAATTACAGATAGAAATGGAACTTTATTGGCTATTAATGATTTGGGTTTTAGTATTTCTATTAAACCTTATTTAAGTATTAAAAAGTCAAATAAAGGAATTTTAGATAAAGAATTATCTGAACTTACAAATTTATTTCCTGATTTAAATGCTAGTAAATTAGCAGAAATTTATAAGAGAAATGATTCTTACTATAATCAAGATTTTATTAAAGTTGTAGATTTTATACCCTACGATGAGATTATTCCGCATTATTCAGAGTTAAATCTTAATAAAACAATAAAAATAGATCCTGTTGTAAAAAGAAAATATCCTTTTGGAAAATTGGCTTCGCATATTATTGGGTATGTAGGTAAGGCAAATTTGCAAGATGTTCAAGAAAATGAAATAGCAAAACTTTCTAACTATACGGGAAAAAGCGGTATAGAACGCTATTATAATGATATTTTACAAGGAGAAAAAGGAACTAGGGTTTATAAGGTTAATGCCTTAAATCAAGAAGTAGAACAGCTTTCTTACACTCCTGCTATGTCTAATGATATAGAACTTACGATAGATATAGAGCTTCAGTCTTATTTAACTTCATTGTTTGAAGGGAATGCTGGAGCTGCTATAATTATGAATGTAAATGATGGATCTATTTTAGCTGCAGGGAGTTTCCCTGAATATGATCTTAATCCTTTTGTAACAGGGATTTCTTTTAAGGATTGGGATGAGCTTTCAAATAGTCTTGATCATCCTTTTACAAATAAACTTATAAATGGATATTATCCTCCAGGTTCTGTTGTAAAAATGGGAGTAGGGCTTTCTTTTTTAAATTCTAAAAATATTAGCCCGTCGACTCAATATGTTTGCAATGGAAGCATTGAGCTTGGAGGCAGGTTTTTTAGATGTTGGAATCGATCAGGCCATGGACCTGTGGATTTAAAACATGCGATAAAATATAGTTGTGATGTTTATTTTTATAATGGCAGTTTGCAAGTTGGAATCGATCAAATAAGTGAAACTTTATCTCGCATTGGCTTTGGAGCGAAAACAGGGGTAGATTTACCTAGTGAATTTGTAGGAACTTTACCAAGCAAAGAATGGAAGATGCAAAGATATAGACAATCTTGGTTTCAAGGTGATACTTTAAATACAGCTATAGGTCAAGGTAATTTTCTTGCAACACCTATGCAAATTGCTAGATATACGGCTCAAATCGCAAAAGGTGGAAAGGTTATACCTCATTTTTTAAAAAGCATAGAAAATAATAATACAACTATAGAAAATCAAATGGATGAAAATAAAAAAGAAATTTTTACTTTGTTTGAAAAGAGTCAATTGCCTTATATAAGAGATGCAATGTATGCTGTTGCTAATGAGCAAGGAGGAACCTCTTATCGTTATTTGCATAACCTTGATGTGAAAGTTGCAGCAAAAACAGGAACTGCTCAGGTTGTGGGATTTTCACAAACAGATAAAAATAGGGTTGATGAAAAACAATTTGAGTATTATACTAGATCTCATGCGTGGCTTACTTCTTATGCTCCTTATTCTAAGCCAAAATATGTAGTTACCGTTCTTTTGGAACATGGTGGGAGAAATATTACTTCAGGGGCAACTGTAGCTAAAATTTATCAAAAAATGATTGAACTTGGATATTTTAAATAATTTTTAGTTGTAAATTGAGTTTTTCAAAAAAAACTTTTTTAGCAATTGGTTTAAAAATCTTGTATTAAACAAATTATAAGTTTAATACAAGGAAAATTTATCTATGTTAACAAAAGTATCTTAAAAGATGGCTTTTGTTCTTTTTTCAAGCCAAACTAGAGCTTTTGGATAATCACCTAGCTTAGGAGAAAGTTTTTCAAATACTTCTTTGTGATAATTGTTTAACCATTCTTTTTCTTTTTCATCTAACATTTTTGTATCAATACAAGATATTTCAAAAGGACAAAGAGTAACAGGTTTAAAGTATAAAAACTCTCCAAAATCTTTATTTTTAGGATTTTCTACTTTGGTATGAATAACTAAATTTTCAAGTCTTATGCCCCATTTACCTACTTTATAAATACCTGGCTCTATGGAGGTTAGCATACCTTCTTTGGCTTTTGTTTTTTCAAGCACAGGGGATAGATAAGATAAAACTTGTGGACCTTCATGGACATTTAAAAAATATCCCACGCCATGTCCTGTGCCGTGTATATAGTCAATTTGTTCTTTCCATAAAGGTGCGCGTGTGATTGCATCAAGTAAGGGCATAGCTATATCTTTTGGAAAAATTGCACTGGAAATGGCAATATGTGCTTTTAAAACCAAGGTATAGTCATGAATTTGTTCTGCATTAGCCTTTCCTATTGGTACAACGCGTGTAATATCTGTTGTGCCGTTTTTATATTGTCCACCAGAATCAATAAGTAAAAGCCCATCTTTTTTAAGATAAGCAAAACTCTCTTTTGTGGCTTTATAATGTGGATATGCTGCATTTTCGTTAAAGCCTGCTATAGTGGCAAAACTATCACTTATGTAGTACTTGCTTTGTGCTCTAAATTCGCTTGCTTTAACATCTATGTCTAATTCGCTTATTAGTTCTTTATTTTCTATCGCTTCTTCAAGCCAGGCAAAAAATTTACATAAAGCCACTCCATCTTCTATCATAGCATCTTGTATATGCGCTATTTCTTTTGTATTTTTAGCTGCTTTTAAGTGAGTGCTTGGATTAATTTCTTGAATGATTTTTACGCTTTTATCTAAAAAATTTATGAGTAAAGCGGTCATTTTTGAAGGTTCAATAAGCAAATTTGTATTTGCAAGTTTTTCAAGCTCCATGATGATTTCATCATAATTTTTAAGCCAAAACCCATCTAAATTTAATTTTTTTTCAAGTTCTGAATTTACTTTTTTCTGATCAACAAAAAGCAAGGCTTTGTCTTCCAAGATTAGCAAATGACTTAAAAATACAGGATTATAATTTACATCATTCCCTCTTAAATTTGTAAGCCAAGCTATATCATCAAGGCTGGAGATTAAATGAGAGGTAACATTTAAATTTTTCATTTTTTGACGCACTAATGCTAATTTTTCTTTTCTTGAGTAAGAGCAGTATTCTAGTTCGTGTTCATAAATTTTTTCTTGTGGTAAAGTGGGACGATCTTTCCAAAGTGGACTTATCAAATCTATATGTTTTAAATTTGCCTTGCAATTAATCTTTAAATCTTTTTGCAAAGATAAAGGTAAAAGTGCAAAATCGATGCCTAAAATTTGATCTTCGCTTAAATTTTTTTCCAACCATTTGGTAAAAGTATTTTTAGCATCTTGCTTTTGTAAAAGTATGCCACTACCTTCTAATTCCTTTTGTGCTTGAAGCCAATATCTTCCATCTACCCACAAAAAGCCCTCTTCTTGTGTGATAAGAACTGTTCCAACAGAACCCTTAAAGCCACTGATAAAGACTCTGTTTTTGTAATATTCTGGTAAATATTCGCTCAAATGCGGATCCGCGCTTAAGATGAGATAGGCGTCAATATTATTTTCTTTCATTAATCTTCTAAGTTCTAATACTCTTTGTTTGTAAATACTCATATTTTCTCCTTAATATTAATTTTTTAGTATTTTATTGATAGGTTTTTTGAGTATAAGTAAAATTATAACAGCACCAAGTAATATCCACATACATTGGTAAAATAAATTTGGCAAATAAGCTATATTTTCTTCACTTGCTTTACCACCTATGAATCCAGCTAAAGCATTGCCTAATGCACTTGCTACAAACCAAAGTCCCATGACTTGAGATTTAATTAAATTAGGTGCAATTTTTGTCATTATAGAAAGTCCCACAGGGGAAAGGCAAAGCTCTCCTAAAACCATAAGCAAAAAGCTACTGACAAGCCACCAAGGTGAAACTAAAATAATTTGTGATGAATTTTCTAAATTTTCTCTTAATGTATTAGCATCGCCATTTAAACTAATTGCATGATTTGAAGCTAAAGCCATTATTAAAAATGCCAAAGCTGCGCCCAAAAGTCCTAATGCAAATTTAATAATAGATGAAATTTCTTTATTATTTTTGGCACATATAGTCCATATAAAAGCACTAAAAGGTGCAAAAAGTATAACAAATAAACCTCCAAGAGATTGAAACCATATTGTAGGAATTTCATAATTTAATATGGTTTTATCTGTTAATTTTTCTGCAAAAAAATTAAAAGAAGTGTATTGTTGCTCATATA
Source organism: Campylobacter sp. CFSAN093260 (assembly GCF_012890095.1). NCBI lineage: Bacteria > Pseudomonadati > Campylobacterota > Epsilonproteobacteria > Campylobacterales > Campylobacteraceae > Campylobacter > Campylobacter sp. CFSAN093260. Next base: position 618,610 of record NZ_CP040618.1, read on the forward strand.
CTGACCAAAATAACGCAGCCGCTAAAAATAAAACAATAAAAATAATTAAATTTCTTTTTTCTTCTATTTTTAAAGAAGTAAAAGCGAAAAGATATAAAAAATAAATTCCAGCACAAGCTAAGATAGTTAGAATAATATTTTTATTAATAACTTGTGCATCTAATTTTATAAAACCACCAAGGATTAAAAATATTGCTCCAAGCAAAACAATACCTGATACAATGATGATGTAAAATGCGTTTTTGCTTTTTTTGCTTGGTCTATCCCAAGTAGAGTCTATGCCAACTTTTTCATCAAATTCTTTTAAATCAGGCATAGTTTTTAGGTAGAAAATAATTACCGCTAAAAGCATACCAATCCCACCTGCACCAAAACCAAAATGCCATCCGTATTCTTTTTGTAAAAAGCCGCAAATTAAAGGAGCTACAAAAGCACCAAAATTAAAGCACATATAAAAAAGAGTAAAACCAGAGTCACGCCTTGCATCATTTTTTTTATAAAGCATTCCAACCATTACAGAAGCACAAGTTTTAAAAAGTCCTGTACCTATAACCAAAAAAACCATACCAACAAAAATCATTTTATTGTTAAAATAAGAAAAGGCTATGCACAAATGTCCAAATGCTATAGTTAGAGCACCTAGTAAAATTGCTCTTTTTTGTCCTAAGTAATTGTCCGCAAGCCATCCACCTGGCAAAGCAGCAAGATATAAACAACTTGCAAAAATTCCCATAATTGCACTTGCTTCTTCAGGTTTTAAGTTCATTCCACTTTTTTCAAAACTTGCTATCATAAAAAGGTAAAGCAAGGGACGAATTCCGTAAAAAGAAAATCTTTCCCAAAGCTCAGTAAGTGAAAGAGATAAAAGTGGTTTTGGATGTCCAAAAAATGAAGTATCTAAATTTTTTACATTTTTACTCAATTTATATCCTTTGTGTATTTTTATTTATAAATTATAGACAAGAAATTAAAAAATATGTATAACTTTGTAATATTTTTAAATGATTTATATCATAATGTTACTTTTTTGCAAATATAAAAAAAGAAATATTAAGATCAATTTTCAACTTTGGTGTATTTTGTATTTTAAGTTTAGTTAGATAATTGCTTATTTTTTTGTTAAGATGGTTTTTTAGCAATAAAAAGCAAAAGTGCTACAACAAAAAGCATCCACATGCATTGTCTAAAAATATTAGGAAGTTGATCGATGTTTTTAATATTGACATTTCCTCCTATAAGTCCTGCAACAAAATTTCCAAGCGCACTTGCTACAAACCAAAGTCCCATGATTTGATTTTTGATTAAATCAGGGGCAACCTTAGCCATTATAGAGAGTCCAATAGGAGACACGCATAGTTCCCCAAGTGTTAAAAAGAATATACTTATGATAATCCAAGCCATGGATATTGGTAAACCATTGTTGTTTATTAGATTTTGTGAAGCAAAGGTCATCATCATAAAGCCAATACCGGCAAATAATATTCCTAAAGTAAATTTTCCAATGGAAGAAAAATATATATTTTTTTCTCTAAAAATATCCAAATATAACTTGCTATAGGAGCAAGTATGATGATAAAAATTGGATTAAAAGATTGAAACCAGTTTGTTGGAATTTTCCAATCAAAAATATTTCTATTTGTAAAATCTTGCGCAAAAAGATTATAAGCGGTAGGGTTTTTGTTTAAAAGTACTCCAAAAAAAGTGGCTGCAAAGAATAAAACAATTAAAATTATTAATTGTTGTTTCTCTCTTTTATTTAAGGCTTTAAAAACAAAAAGATATATGAAATAAATTACCAAGCATAGTAAAATTACAATTAGAAGTTTTTTTGATAGTATTATATGGGATTAATATTTACAAGATTAATAAACATTAGAAAAAATCCAATAATACTTAACAAGCTTATACTTAGTATAAGAGTTAAATTTTTTACTTTTTTAAATGGTTGTTCCCAGTTTTGCTTTAAGGTGCAATTTTTATGAAATTCTTCAAGCTCAGGGGCAGCTTTAAAATATAAAATAAGCAAAGAGATTAGCATACCTAAACCTCCTAGCCAAATCCTAAATGATAATTCCATTTTGCTTGAACAAAACCACATATAAGAGGAGCAATGAATGCTCTAATGTTAATTCCTATATAAAAAATCGTATAGCCAGTATCGCATCTTGTATCATTTTGTTTATACAACATTCCAACTGTTACAGAAGCGCTAGTTTTAAAAAATCCAGTACCAATAACGATAAAAGAAGTCCTAGGAAAAATATAGGTGTGCTTAAAATAGATAAGGCTATGCTAATATGTCCTAAAGCTATAATAAAAGAACCTAAAAATAAAGCCTTTTTTTGCCCTAAATAATTATCAGTAATCCAGCCTCCAGGAAGTGCTGCTAAATACAAGCATCCTGCAAAAATGCCATAAATTGCCGAGGCGTATTCAGTGTTTATTCCAAGTCCACCTTTGCTTATGGTTGTTGCCATGAAAAGCACAAGTAAAGATCGTATGCCATAAAAAGCAAATCTTTCCCAAAGTTCTACCATTGATAGAGAGAATAAAGGCTTGGGATGACCTAGTAAATTTGTATCGAGTTTTTGTATTTCTTGTTTAGTCACTTCCCAATACCTTTCTTTTTTATGCTTAAAATATTTTAACTAATAGTAATAGAAAAATAATTAAATTACAATATTTTTAAATATTTTTTTTATAATAATATTTAAAAATATAATATTTTAATATTATTATAAATTAACAAATTTGAACATTAAATCAAGCTTTAATTTTAAACTCTGTGTATTGTATAGTTTTATTTTATCAATTTTTAAAGCTATAGGAAGATTTTCTAAATTTTGTATAAAATTGAGTAAGTCTTTAAAGTTGCTATTTAAACTTAGAGAAACATAATTATAGTGGATAAAATTTTTGTTTTCTTGGGAAAATTTTATTTCATTAATGGTTAAATTTTTGGATAAATTATTGATTTTTTTATTGAAAAAATCTTTATCATAAGAAAATAAATGCAATTTTTCTTTATAGTATTTTAATTTTTCTTCCTCTGTTTTTATCTGTTTTGTTAGCTTTGTCTCTATTTCTTTAAGATGTGAATTTTCTATTTTTGCTTCATTTAATGCAAGGTAATTATGTTCTACTAATGTTTTTTGAAAAATATCTTCCAAAAAGCGATCGTGAATTTTAAAAGCTAAAAACAAAGCACAAAGGCAGATAAAAGAAATAAAAAGAAATTTTTCCCTAGGATTTAAATTTTGCAAAAATACTTCTATTTTATTCATGTATGACTTCTAATATGATATTCAATGTTTCTTCATTTTTATCAAGGAATTTAAAAGTAGAATTTAGATTTTCTAATGCTCTTTTAAAGTGGTTTTCATCGATAAAAGAAAGAATGATTTTTGTTTGTTCAAATTCAAGATTTGTGATTTTAAGTTCATTGGAATTAAGCCATGATATGATTTGATTTAGAATGATTGCCTTATTTTTATCTAAATTGATTTCTTTTGTTATGGTGGATAAAATATGAAATTGTTGTTGTGTAGATGATATTTTATTGGAAAGAGTAAAGTTTAAATCTTGTATGTTTGTTAATAATTTTTGCTTATCTTGTTTTAGTTTAGAAATTTCTTCTTGTATGATAAAATTTTTATTTTGAATTTCCTTATTTTGTTTGTACTCTATAAAATCTTTAAATAATAAAGTCATCATGCTAAGACTAAAGCTAAAAATAAATATTAATATAATTTTAAAAGAAATAGATATTTTTATTTTATTATGCTTGATAAAATTACAATTTTGATCTAGATTTTTTATACTATATGAACTTAATTTCAATAAACTATTTTTATCAAGAATATCATTTAGATTTAAACATTTTATTTGAGATGAGAAGTAATGTTTGATTGTATCCAAATCTTGATAAAGTAGCAATTTGCTTTCATAGTGTTTTAAAAGTTCTGTAAATCGATTTTGTTTAAAAAATAAATCCATATTACCTGGGTTGAAATTTTCGATTTTTTTAAGATTGATAAATTTTCCTTCTTGGTAAAAATATAAATATAAAGTTTGATCATATAAATTTAAAACACAATAATCACTTTCTTCAATCAATCTTTCATCAAATAAAGCTTGAAAAATTAAAGGTTCAGGAAAGCAAAAACGACTTTTTCTCAATTTGCAAACAGGTGCTAAAAAACAATGATAAATTTCACTATGTTTAAAAAAAGCTATTTGATAGTCAAAGGGTTTGCTTAGCTTAAAATCTGCGGTTAAATTGTTAAAAAGTTCGTCTTCTTTGGATATTCCCGTTCTTTGAGCATAAAGTAAATCTGTAGATTTTATAAAATTTATTTTATTTAATGAATTAATTTTCATCATTTAGAAGTTTTTTTAAAAATTCTTCATCTTTTTGCCAGTTTTTTTTCACTGTTACAAAAAGCTTTAAAAGTACCTTTTTTTGGGCAAGTTTTGAAATTTTAAAGCGTGCATCTTTGCCTATTCTTTTTAAAGTTACCCCTTCTTTTCCTATAAGCATACCCTTGTGAGAGTTTGTATCTGTGATGATATTGGCTTCTAGGATTAAAAGATTAGGTGTGTCTTTGGTGCGATTGATAAGCACTTCGCTACTATAAGGAAGCTCATCGCTTAAATTTTCATAAATACTTTCAAGTATGAAATCTCTATAAAGTTCTTTTTCGCTACTCGCACTTAAAAATTCAGGATTATAAAAATATTCATGTTCGTCAAGATATTTGACTATCTCATCTAACAAGCCTTTTTTATAGCTTTTTTTCTTAGAAGAATAAGGAATGATAGCCTTAAAATGTTGGCTAAATTTTGCATATTCGCTAAGTTTTTTTAAAAGCGTAGCATTGTCGGTTAAATCTACTTTATTTAAAGCGATGATATGTGGTACTTGTGGGTTTAGACTAAGGAAATTTTCATAGTCTTTTGTACTATCAAAAACACTTGCCACAAATAAAATCACATCACAATCTCCCATGGATTTAATAGCACTTTGGACAAGCAGTTGATTAAGCGTAGCACCGCTTTCGTGAAGTCCTGGGGTATCGATGAAAATGATTTGATTTTTTTCATGCATCACTATGGCTTTGATTTTACGCCTTGTGGCGTTTTGTTTGTGAGAAACTAGGGCGATTTTTTCTTCTAATAAGGAATTGATTAAAGTACTTTTTCCTGCATTAGTACGCCCTATGATACTAACAAAGCCACTTTTCACAAAATATACCTTGCAAGATCTTTATTTTCTATGATATCTCCGAGTTTTTCTTCTACCATTTTTTTATCCACTACGAATTTTTTACCCGCATACTCATCAGCTTCAAAGCTTAGATCTTCAAGTAATTTTTCTATTACAGTATGTAAGCGTCTAGCACCTATATCTTGCATTTCTTCATTGGCTCTTGAAGCTATTTTTGCTATTTCTTTAATAGCTTCATCATTAAATTCAAGTTCTAAATTTTCAGTTTTTAAAAGCTGAGAGTATTGTTTTAAAAGTGAATTTTTAGGGCGTGTTAAAATTTCATAAAGAGCTTTATCATCAAGACTATCTAATTCCACTCTTAAAGGAAAGCGTCCCTGAAGTTCAGGGATAAGATCACTTGGTTTGCTAAGATGAAAAGCCCCTGCAGCGATAAAAAGAATATGATCGGTTTTTAAAGTGCCTATTTTTGTTTGTACATTTGATCCCTCGACTATAGGAAGTAAGTCTCTTTGCACCCCTTCTTTACTTGGATCTTGGCGGTTTGAATTTCCGTTTGAAACAGCGATTTTATCGATTTCATCAATAAAAATAATACCTTCATTTTCCGCTCTTTTTAAGGCTTCGCTTTTGATGCTTTCTTGGTCTAGGATTTTTTCTCCTGCTTCATTTTTTAAAGCATTTTTAGCGTCTTTGATTTTCATTTCTTTTTTGACTTTTTTACTGCCAACGCCTATAACCTTAACTATATCTTGCATTGCACCCATTTCAGGAGGTAGGTTAGGATTGGTATCGAACATATTTTGTGAAATTTCTATCTCTATGGTGCTTTCATCAAGATCGCCATTTCTTAGTTTAGTTCTCATTTTTTCAAGACTGTTTTTATATTCTTCTTGTTTTTCATCGCTGATACCCTTTGGTAAAGGTGGCAAAAGTTTTTCTAAAATTTTATTTTCTATAAATTCATCGATTTTATCTTTGTTTTTTTCTCTTTGCTCATTTTTTACCAAATTTAAAGCTGCATTGGCAAGATCTCTTACCATGCTTTCTACATCACGACCTACAAAACCTACTTCAGTATATTTACTCGCCTCGATTTTGATGAAAGGAAAGCCCATCATTTTAGCTAAACGCCTAGCGATTTCTGTTTTTCCTACACCTGTAGAACCTATCATCAAGATATTTTTTGGCACTATATCATCTTGCAACTCAGGGCTAAGTTGCATTCTACGGTAGCGATTTCTTAAAGCTATAGCTATGATTTTTTTAGCTTTTTTTTGTCCTATAACATAATCATCTAAAAATTTAACAATTTCTTTTGGAGTTAGATTCATTTCTCATCCTCGATTACATAAGTTTTGATATTGGTATTGGTATAAATGCAAATTTCACCTGCGATTTGAAGGCTTGATTTTACAAGTTCTTCTTCATCTAAATCGGTATGTTTTGCTAAGGCTCTAGCAGCTGAAAGTGCATAGTTTCCACCACTTCCTATAGCTGCGATTTGCCCATCTTCAGGTTCGACCACATCGCCTGTACCAGAAAGTAGAAAAATGTGATTTCTATCAAGTACGAGCATCATGGCTTCAAGTTTTCTTAGGTATTTGTCTTTTCTCCATTCTTTAGAAAAGTCAATCGCTGCTTTTAAAAGATCGCCTTTAGAACTTTGAAGGAGATTTTCAAACATATCAAAAAGATTAAAAGCATCAGCTGTTGATCCTGCAAAACCTGCTAAAACTTTGCCATTGTTGAGTTTTCTAATCTTTACAGCATTGCCTTTTAGCACCGTATTTCCAAAGCTTACTTGTCCATCTCCGCCAATTACGGATTTATTTTTACCTTTGTAAGCTAAAATCGTTGTTGCGTGAAACATTATTCTGCCTTTATATTTATGTTAAATTTAGCATGGATTGCGTGTCCAAGTTTTACGCTTACTTCGTGGATTCCTAAGCTTTTTAAGGTATCACATTCTAAACTTTTTTTATCGATTTCTATATGGCTTTGTTCTTTTAGGGCGTGAGCGATTTCATCTTTGGTTACGCCACCAAACAAACTTCCATTTGCACCTACGGGTTTTGAAATTTCAAGAGTGATTTTGCTAAGTTCTTCTTTGAGTTTTTCTAAATTTACGATTTCAAAGCGTAAATTTTCAGCCTCTTTTTTCTTGTCGCTTTCATATTTTTTTAAAACTTCATTAGTAGCTGCTTTAGCAAAGCCTTTAGCGATTAAGAAATTTTGTCCGTAGCCGTCTTTTACTTCTTTTATTTCTCCTGCTTTTCCAAGTGCTTTTACATCTTTGATTAATAATACTTTCATTTTATTCCTTTATTAAAATTTTCTTCCATTTTTTCCTGCGATGATAAAACGCAAAGCATTAAGCTTGATAAAGCCTGCTGCGTCTTTTTGATTATACACTTCATCTTCTTCAAAAGTACAATAAGCTGCGTTAAACAAGCTATCGTTCGAACTTTCGCGTCCTATAACTATCACATTGCCTTTATAAAGCTCGAGTTTTACTCTGCCATTGGCGTGAATTTGAGACTCATCGATTAAGGCTTGAAGCATCATTCTTTCAGGCGAGAACCAATAGCCATTATAAATTAAACTCGCGTATTTTGGCATGAGTTCATCTTTTAAGTGTGCTGCTTCTCTATCAAGCGTGATGCTTTCAAGCGCTCTGTGTGCTTTTAAAAGTATGGTACCACCTGGTGTTTCGTAACAACCACGGCTTTTCATACCTACATAGCGATTTTCTACTATATCAAGGCGTCCTATACCGTGTTTGCAGCCTAGTTCGTTAAGTTTGGTTAAAAGTCCTGCAGGACTTAGTTTTTCTCCATTTATCGCTACTAAATCTCCTTTTTGGAAATCAAGTTCTATAATTTCACTTTCATTTGGAGCATCTTTTGGGCTTTTACTCCATCTCCACATATCTTCTTCAGGTGCGTGTGCAGGATCTTCTAAGACAAGTCCTTCGTAAGAAATATGAAGTAAATTTGCGTCCATAGAATAAGGAGATTTTCCTTTTTTCTTAGAAATATCAATACCGTGTTTTTGTGCATAAGCAAGGAGCTTTTCGCGACTGTTTAAATCCCACTCACGCCATGGAGCGATGATTTTTAAATCGGGATTAAAAGCAAGATAACCAAGTTCAAAACGCACTTGATCATTTCCTTTACCTGTGGCACCATGACTTACTGCATCAGCACCTGTTTGCAGGGCGATTTGTGCTTGAGTTTTTGCTATAAGTGGTCTTGCTATACTTGTTCCTAAAAGATATTCTCCTTCATAAATCGCATTGGCTCTAAACATAGGAAATACATAATCTTTAACAAATTCATCTCTTAAATCTTTAATGAAAATATTTTCTTCTTTTATGCCTAAAGAAAGGGCTTTTTTTCTTGCAGGTTCGAGTTCTTCACCTTGACCAATATCTGCTGTAAAAGTTACAACTTCACAATTATACTCATCTTGAAGCCATTTTAAAATAATGCTCGTATCAAGCCCCCCAGAATACGCTAAAACTACTTTTTTTACTTCATTTTTCATAAGATATCCTTTGTTAAAATAGATTTGAAAATTGTAAAATTGTATCCAAATTTCATTAAAGAAAAGTTTTTACTTGCTATTTTCTTAAAAAATAAAGCAAAGGCGTAAGCAAATTTTGTTCCAAAAATTGATTTTTTTTGCTAAAATTGCTTTTATGAGAGTAGATAAATTTTTAAATGTAGTTAATATCACGAAAAGAAGAGCTATTTCTGAAGATATGTGTAAAAGTGGTGTAGTGGGGATTAATGGCGTTATTGTTAAAGCGAGTAAAGAGGTTAAGGTGGGTGATATTATCACTTTACATTTTACTGAATACACTCAAAAATATAAAGTCCTAGCTATACCTAGTACGAAAAGTATTCCTAAAAACGCACAAAATGAATATGTGGTAAAATTATGAAAGAATTTATTTTAGCAAAAGATGAGATCAAAACGATGCTTCAAATAATGCCTAAAGAAGGTGTTGTTTTACTTCAAGGAGATTTAGCTAGTGGAAAAACAAGCTTAGTGCAAGCTTGGGTTAAATTTCTTGGTCTTGATGCAAGGGTGGATTCTCCAACTTTTTCCATTATGCAAAAATATGAAAATCATGATATTTGCATTTATCATTATGATATTTATCAAGAAGGTTTAGAAGGACTTTTAGCAAATGGTTTATTTGAAAATTTTTTTGAAAAAGGTTTACATTTGGTTGAATGGGGCGGTGAAAATTTGAAAAAAACTTTAATGAAATTTGGAATTTCTACTATCCAGATTAAAATTAGCATTAAAGATGACAAAAGAAAGTATGAAATTTATGAGTAAATTAGAAATTGTAAATTTAGAAAAAATTATTAAAAAAACTAAGATTATACATGGAATTTCTTTAGAGGTTAATAGCGGAGAAGTTGTAGGACTTTTAGGGCCAAATGGTGCAGGAAAAACGACAACTTTTTATATGATATGTGGACTTATTTCCCCAAGTAGTGGAAAAGTTCTTTTAGACGGTTTAGATGTGACAAAAGATCCTTTAAACAAAAGAGCTAGATCAGGGATAGGTTATTTACCTCAAGAAAGTAGTATTTTTAAGGATTTAAGTGTAGAAGATAACCTGCTTTTAGCGGCTCAGATTTTTTATAAAGATAAAAAAATTTTACATGATAAAGTTGAGCAAATGCTTGAACTCTTAAGTATAGAGCCTATTCGTTTAAGGAAAGGTTTAAGTTTAAGTGGAGGTGAAAGAAGGCGTTGTGAGATCGCTAGAAGCTTGATGTGTGAACCTAAGTTTTTGCTTCTTGATGAGCCTTTTGCAGGTGTTGATCCTATAGCAGTGGCTGAAATTCAAACTTTAATTAAAGAGCTTAAAAGATTGGGGATTGGGGTTTTAATTACCGATCATAATGTGCGTGAGACTTTGGCTATTTGTGATAGAGCTTATGTTATAAGATCAGGTTCTTTACTTGCTAGTGGGAATGCTGATGAAATTGCAACCAATAAAGATGTGAAAAAGTATTATTTAGGAGCGGAGTTTAAACTCCTTGATTGATGTTAAAGCAAAAAATCACCCAAGCACCCAAGACTAAAATTTCCCAAACTTTACGCTCTTGGTTGCCGATTTTACAAGCAAACATAGAAGATTTAAAAGAAAATTTAGATAAATTTGCTGAGGATAATCCTTTCTTAAATGTTCAAGATTCGATACAAACTCATGATAAGGGTAAGAATTATTTTGATTCATTTTATAAACATAATGTAAATTCGGCTTTTGTGGATAGTAAAGGACTTGCCAAAAAAAGTGTTTATGAGCTTTTAAATGAACAGATTCTTCCTCCTTTGTTTCCTACAAGCAAATCTCAAGAACTTGCAAAAAAAATTATAGAATGCTTAAATGAGGAAGGATATTTTGAACACGATGAAGAATTTTTAAAAGAGTATTCTTTGGAAGAAATTGAGCGAGTAAGAGCAAGATTTAAATTTTTAGATCCTGTAGGAGTGGGAGCTAAAGATTATAAAGAAGCATTTTTATTTGCTCTTGAAAATATGGAGTTAGATGAAGATATTGATGAGTTTTGTAGAATGTTGATTATGGATTTTGAAAATATACAAAACTATACCAAAGAGCCTTTATATAAAGAAGCATTAGCTGTACTTAAGCGCTTTAGCACTCCCCCTTTTTTGGAATATTTTGAAGATTCTCGTATAATTGTTCCTGATATTTTTGTTTATAAAGAAAATGGTGAAATTAAAGCAAAAATCAATGATGATTATTATCCTGAAATTTCAATCCAAACTGATGGTTTAGAGCATGATTTTTTAAGTCATTACATCAAAGAAGCAAAAAATTTAGTTGATGCTTTAGCGATGAGAAAAGCTACTCTTTATAAAATAGGGCTTATGATAGTAGAATATCAATATGATTTTTTCATGGGAAAAGAGATAAAACCTATGACTTTTAAGGATTTAGCACTTGATTTAGAACGCAATGCTTCGACTATATCAAGAGCTGTGGCAAATAAATATTTAAGTTGTGAAAGAGGACTTATCCCTTTGCGTGATTTTTTTGCTTTTGCTCTTGATGAAGAGGGAGAGACTTCAAATGTAGGTGTTAAAGAATTTGTGGCAAATTTAGTAAAGAATGAAGATCGCAATAAACCTTTAAGCGATAGTAAAATTTTAGAATTAATCAAAGAAGAATTTAAAGTCGATATAGGGCGAAGAACTATTACAAAATATCGCAAACATCTTAATATAGCAAGCTCTACAGATAGAAAAAAATTATATGAACTTGAAGGATAAAATTCTATCAATCTATCAAACCCATTACACTTTTGTTTTATATTTAAATTTAATTTAAATAATATAAAAAATTATTGTTTTATTTTTAGAAATATTATTCTTTAATTTAAAAATATGATACAATAATAACTGTTTTTAAATATTAATTTTCAAAGGAGTTAAAATGGACTTTTTAACAAGCCTTAGTGAGGGAGGGCAATTTGCAATCCAAATCATTATCGTTTTAATTTGTCTTTTTTACGGTGCAAAAAAATGCGGCATAGCGCTTGGTTTACTTGGTGGTATAGGTATTTTAATGCTTGTATTTGCTTTTCATATAAAGCCTGGAAAACCAGCCATAGATGTTATGCTTACAATTTTAGCGGTAGTGGTTGCGAGTGCAACTTTGCAAGCAAGCGGTGGTTTGGATGTTATGCTTCAAATAGCAGAAAGAATTTTAAGACGCAATCCTAAATCTTTAACAATATTAGCGCCTTTTGTAACCTGCTTTTTGACTATACTTTGTGGAACAGGACATGTGGTTTATACTATTATGCCTATTATTTATGATATAGCGATTAAAAACGGTATTCGTCCTGAGCGTCCAATGGCGGCAGCTTCTATATCATCACAAATGGGTATTATTGCATCTCCTGTATCTGTGGCTGTTGTGAGTTTGACTGCTTTGCTTTTAAATGCTAATCATAAATTAGCAGGTTTGGCTATATCAATCTTCTTCAAATTACTATACCTAGTACGCTTTTTGGTGTTTTATGTGTGGGAATTTTTTCTTGGTTTAGAGGAAAAGATTTGGATAAAGATGAAGTATTTCAAGAAAAACTTAAAGATCCTGAATTTAAAAAATATGTTTATGGGGATTCTAAAACACTTTTAGGTGTTAAACTTCCAAAAAGCAATTGGGTTGCAATGTGGATTTTCTTAGGAGCTATTGCTTTAGTGGCTTTATTAGGTGTATTTGATTTCTTGCGTCCAAACTGGGGACAAGTTGTAAAAAATGGCATTCCTCAAGTAGACGCTTTAGGCAATCCTAAAATGGATGTTTTATCCATGGTTTCAGTTATTCAGATGTTTATGCTTTTAGCAGGTTCTTTGATTATCATCTTTACTAAAACAGATGCAAAGAAAATCGGCTCTAATGAAATTTTTAAATCAGGTATGATAGCACTTGTTGCGGTTTTTGGAATTTCTTGGATGGCTGATACTATGTTTGCAGTTCACACTCCTATGATGAAAGCAGTACTTGGAGATATAGTAAAAGAGCATCCTTGGACTTATGCTGTAATGCTTCTTTTAATTTCAAAATTTGTAAACTCTCAAGCAGCGGCTATTTCAGCTTTTGTTCCTTTGGCTTTAGGAATTGGTGTTGAACCTGGTGTGATTGTTGCTTTTGCGGCTGCTTGTTATGGATATTATATTTTACCAACTTATCCAAGCGATTTGGCTACTATACAATTTGACAGATCAGGTACTACTCACATTGGTAAATTTGTTATCAATCATAGTTTTATTTTACCAGGTCTTATAGGTGTAATCACTTCTTGTATAGCAGGATATTTTATCGCTATGGCAGCGGGTTATCTTTAACAATTTTTAGCAGGATTTTTCCTGCTAAATTCTTCATTTGTCTTTTTATTTAATATAGATAAAAATTATAAATAAATCATAAAATTAGTATTAATCAAAATATAAGCTTAACAAGGATAGAATAAATCCTATTTTGAATCAATGAGAAAGGGCTATCCTATGGATATTATCTTTGCTTCTACTTTTAGCTTTTGGTAGTTTATGGTTTTTTATCCGTTTTTGTGAAATTCAAACTTAGGACATGTGGATGATATTTTTACTAGTTTTAAGCTTAATACTTGCTCTTTATTTATTTTATGCTCTATTATATCCTGAAAAATTTTAAAGGAAAAATATGCTAGAAATTTTAATAACACTGATTATAGCTTTTATATTGGCTTTAATTTTTGGAAACTATCTTTATAAAATTGCAAGCTGTAAAAAAACTATTTTTGATTTTATTTTTAATCCAATTGATAACTTAATTTATAAAATTTGTGCAATTGATAGAAAAAATATGACTTGGCAAAAATTATTCTTTGCATTTAATTGCTTTTAATGCCTTAGTGGCTATTTTTTCTTTCGTGATTTTTTATTTGCAAGATAAACTTTTTTTAAATCCCAATTCGATAAATTCTATGAAAGGGGATTTGAATTTAAATACTGTAATTAGTTTTATTACAAATACAAACCTTCAGCATTATAGTGGAGAGAGTGCTTTAAGTTTGCTTTCGCAAAATACAGGCATTTTACTTGCTATGTTTGTTTCAAGTGCGAGTGGATATTCTGCTTGTATGGCTTTTTGTCGTGCTTTATGTAGTATGCAAATGGGAAATTTTATGAAGATTTTACGCGTATTATTACGCGTTTGATGTTGCCTTTAAGTTTTATTTTGGCTGTAATTTTTATCTCTGAAGGCGTGGTGTAAAATTATCACGCAAATTTTAGCGTGCTTACTTTAGAAAATAAATTTCAAAGCATTGCCACAGGTCCTGTTGCAGCTCTTGAGTCTATAAAACATTTAGGAACAAATGGGGGTGGTTTTTTTGGTGCTAATTCAAGCATGCCTTTTGAAAATCCTGCTTTACTTACAAATTTTTTGCAAATTTTATCCATGATGCTTATTCCTAGTGCCTGTGTTGTAGCTTTTGGATTGATGGTTTATCATAGAAAAGAAAGACAAGGTTTTGCTCTTATGGGAAAAGAAGGGGGAGTTATTTTTGGTGCAATGGGGATTATTTTTATCATTTCTTTGCTTTTAATTTATTTTAGCGAAAAAATGTCAAATCCAAATTTGGATTCTTTGGGTTTAAATGCAAATTTGGGAAATTTGGAAGGTAAAGAAATAAGATTTGGCACAGATGGTTCGAGTTTATTTAGTGCTGTAACTACTGCTTTTACTGCAGGAAGCGTCAATAATATGCACGATAGTTTAAATCCATTAAGTATCAGTGCTACTTTGCTAAATATGATGCTAAATGTAGCTTTCGGTGGCGAAGGAGTAGGGCTTATGAATATGATTATTTATGTGCTCTTAACCGTGTTTATTTGTGCATTAATGATAGGTAGAACTCCAGAATTCTTGGGTAAAAAAATAGAAAGCGCACAAATGAAGCTTATAGCTTTGGTAATTCTTATCCATCCTTTATTAATCCTTGTTTTAAGTGTATTAGCTGTTGTTTTTGCAAAAGATAGTATAAGCAATCCTAGCTTTCATGACTTGGCTCAAATTTTGTATGAATTTAGTTCTTCGGCAGCAAATAATGGTTCAGGACTTGAAGGTTTAAAAGATGATAATTTATTTTGGAATTTAAGCACAGCTTTTGCTATGTTTTGTGGGCGTTATTTGGTTTTAATAGCTCAGCTTGCTATAGCTGGATCGCTTTTGGCTAAAAATACACAAGAAAATACTGCAAATTCTTTAAAAACGGATAATTTAACTTTTATGTTTGTGCTTGTTTGTATTATATATATTTGCTGCACTTACTTTTTTTCCAGTGCTTACTTTATCAAGCGTTGCAGAATATTTATCTTTATGGCATTAAGGAGAGTCAATGTCTAAAAAACAAAATAAACTCATTGCAAAAGAAATTTTAAATAATGCCATAAAAGGAGCATTTTTAAAATTTGATCCACGCTTTATGGTAAAAAATCCTGTTATGTTTATGGTGGAAGTTAGATCGATTCTTACTTTGATTTTAAGTATTTTTCCTACTTTGTTTAATGGAAATTCTGATGAAAGAATTTATAACATCTTAATCACTTTTATTTTATTTGTAACCTTGCTTTTTGCAAATTTTGCAGAAAGTATTGCAGAAGGAAGGGGTAAAGCCCAAGCAGCTACCTTAAGACAAAGCAAAAAGGATTCTAAAGCTAGACGCATAAAAAGTGATGGCAGTGAAGAAATGCTTAATTCTAGCGAGTTAAAAATAGGTGATATAGTTTTAGTTAAAGCAGGTGAACTTATACCTAATGATGGAGAAATTATAGAAGGTGCTGCAAGTGTTGATGAATCAGCTATTACAGGTGAAAGTGCTCCTGTTATGCGTGAAGCGGGCGGTGATTTTTCTTCTGTTACAGGTGGGACTACGGTTTTAACTGATTTTTTAAAGATTAAAATTTTAGTTGGAGCTGGGGAAAGTTTTTTAGATAAAATGATCAATCTTGTAGAAGGTGCTGAGCGTCAAAAAACTCCAAATGAAATTGCTCTTAATACTCTTTTAATTGTACTTAGTTTGAGTTTTTTGGTGGTGGTTGTAAGTTTATATCCTTTTATGCAATTTTTAGGCGTGAGTTTGCCTATTTCATGGTTAGTAGCATTGCTTGTATGTCTTATTCCTACAACTATAGGGGGGGGGCTTTTATCAGCTATAGGAATAGCAGGTATGGACAAGGTAACGCGTTTTAATGTGATCGCACTTTCAGGCAAGGCTGTTGAAAGTTGTGGTGATGTTGATACTATGATTTTGGATAAAACAGGAACGATTACTTTTGGAAACCGTTTGGCAAATGAATTTTATGAAGTCCAAGGTATAAGTAAAGAAGAAATGATTAAAGCTTGTGTTTTATCCTCTTTAAAAGATGAAACTCCAGAAGGTAAAAGCATAGTTGCATTGGCTTAAAAAATGGGTTATGAATTAGAAGGTAATGATATTAAAGAATTTATCGAATTTAGCGCTCAAAATAGAATGAGTGGTGTGGATTTGCAAGATAATATAAAAATTCGCAAAGGTGCTTTTGATGCTATAAGAGCTTATATAAGCGAAATGAATGGAAAAATTCCTAGCGATTTAGAAACTAAGGTAATGGAAATTTCAAATCTTGGTGGTACTCCTTTGGTAGTGTGTAAAAATGAAAAAAATTTTTAGGAGTGATTTATCTAAAGGATACAGTAAAACACAGTAAAACCAGGACTTAAAGAGCGCTTTGATGAGCTTAGAAAAATGGGCATAAAAACTTTAATGTGTACCGGAGATAATCCTTTAACAGCAGCTACTATAGCCAAAGAAGCAGGGCTTGATCGATTTATAGCAGAATGCAAGCCTGAAGATAAAATAGAAGCTATTAAAAAAGAACAAGCCCAAGGTAAGATAGTAGCCATGACAGGAGATGGAACCAATGATGCTCCAGCTCTTGCACAAGCTGATGTAGGTATAGCTATGAACTCAGGAACTCAAGCAGCTAAAGAAGCAGCCAATATGATAGATCTTGATTCTAATCCTACTAAAATTTTAGAAGTAGTTGAAATAGGAAAAGGTTTGCTTATTACTAGAGGCAGTCTTACAACTTTTAGTATGGCAAATGATATTGCTAAGTATTTTGCTATTTTACCTGCTATGTTTAGTGTGGTTTTACCTCAAATGCAAATTTTAAATATTATGCATTTAGCTACCCCGCAAAGCGCTATTTTATCAGCACTTATTTTTAATGCTATTATTATACCTTTGCTCATACCTATTGCTATGCGTGGAGTTAAATTTAAGCCTATGAAAAGTGAGCATTTGCTTTTAAGAAATTTGAGTATTTATGGTTTAGGTGGTATGATAGCACCTTTTATAGGGATAAAAATAATTGATATTCCTACAGCTTGGATACTTAGAATTTTAGGAGTGTGATATGCTTAGAACTTTGCTTAGTTTTTTTGTGGTAATGCTAATATTGTGTACTCTTATTTATCCTTTTGCTTTAAATACAGTTGCAAAATTTATTTTTCCTTATCAATCAAGTGGAAGTTTAGTGGGTAAAGAAGGTCGTCCGACTTTGGATATAAGCAAAGCGGTAGGTTCAAAACTTTTGGGTCAAGATTTTAATAAGCCTTATTTTCTACATTCAAGAGCATCTGTATCAAATTACAATACAAGTGATACAAATGAAAGCAGTGTAAGTTCAGGTGGATTTAATTATGCTATGTCAAATCCTGCTTTAAAAGAGCGTGTGCAAAAAGATTTGCAAAAATTTTTAGATGAAAATCCGCAAATTACAAAAGAACAAATTCCTTTGGATTTATTAAGCGCTTCAGGATCAGGATTTGATCCTCATATCAGTCTTCAAGCAGCCCTAGTGCAAATTCCTAGGATAAGTCAATCTTCAAAAATCATCAAAGAAGAATTAGAAAAAATCATTCAAGAAAATACAGAGTCTAAATTTTTAGGGATTTTTGGGGAAGAAAAGGTTAATGTTTTAGCCGTTAATATAGCTATTACTAAAAGCCATGAAAAAAGAATAAACATGTAAAGACAAAGTCCTGAACAAATTCTAAAAAACTTGAGGTTAAAGCTAAGGAAGAAGAAAAAAACAAACTTGCAAAATTAAAAATTTTCTTAGGTTATGCTGCAGGTTCTGGAAAAACTTATGCTATGTTAAGTGAAGCCAGAACTTTAAGGGATAATGGAGTTGATGTTGTTTTAGGCTATATAGAGCCTCACGATAGACCTGAAACAATGGCTTTAGCACAAGGTTTTGAAAGTATAGCTAATCTTGAAATTCCTTATAAAAATATAGTATTAAAAGAATTTGATTTAGACGCTACCCTTAAGAGAAAGCTTGCTTTGGTTTTAGTAGATGAGCTTGCACACACTAATGCTAAAGGCTTGCGTAATGAAAAGCGTTTTCAAGATATAGAAGAACTTCTAAAAGCAGGGATTGATGTTTATACTACTTTAAATATACAGCATTTAGAAAGTTTAAATGATTTAGTCGCTAATATCAGTAAGATAGAAGTTAAAGAGCGTATTCCTGATCGTATTTTTGATGAGGCTGATCAGGTTGAACTTGTTGATATTGAACCTAATAAGCTTTTAAAAAGAATGCAAGATGGTAAAATTTATAAGGAAAAACAAGCCAAACTAGCACTTGAAAATTTCTTTCGCCAAGAAAGACTTATAGCTTTGCGTGAGATTGCCTTAAGAAGACTTGCTTCAAGAGTGAATTTAAGAGCAAGTGAACAAAGGCTTATTAATGATGATTTAGCTTATCATACTGGAGAGCATATTTTAGTTTGTATTAATGCTTCAAATGCAAAGGTTATTCGTGCGGCTGCAAGACTTGCTTTAGCTTTTCATGCTAAATTGAGTGCGCTTTATATAAAAAATCCCAATATTAAAGAAGAAAAAGCCTTAGAAGAAAATATAGAACTAGCTAAAAGTTTTGATGCTGAAATCATTAGCGTATATGATGATGATATAGCAAGACAAATTGCAGAGTATTCAAGTCTTAGCAATGTTTCTAAAATTGTTTTAGGTAAAAATAAAGATAAAAAAAGTTTAAAGAAGAGATTTTTGAAGCTGTTGCTAAAAAAGCACCCAATATTGATTTATATCTTGTTAATGAAAATCAAATTTCTACTCCTAAAATACGAAGTAAAAAAGGTTTTGATTTTTTAGGTTTTTTAAAAATCACAGGAGTTTTGCTTTTAGCAACTTTTATAGCTTTTGTATTTCATAAATTTAATACTCAGCCAAGTAATATGGTTATGATTTTTATTTTAGCAGTTTTTGCTTCTTCTTTTATTTCTGATAATAAAATTTTCGCCTTTTATTCTTCTTTGGTAAGTGTTTTGATTTATAATTTTTTTTAGAACCTATTTTTAGTCTTAAAGTTCATGATAGTGGAAATATTATTACTTTTACAACCATGTTTATAGTTGGATTTTTAACAGCTGTTTTTACTAGAAGATTAAAATTGCAATCTAAAGAACTCACTAAAAGAGCTTATAGAACAGCTATTTTGCTTGAAAATAGTGAAAATTTAGCAAGAGTGAAAAGCAAACAAGAGCTTTGGGAACAACTTGGAAATCAAGCTTTAAAATTATTAAATTTGCCTATTATTATTTATCCTATAAATAAAAACAATATTTTATCGAAATCTTTGTTGTTTTTTAACGATGATAAGCAAATGTTAAAAAATTGTTTTAGTGCTGATGAGATTGCTATTGCTCAATGGGTTGCAACAAATAAAGAAAGAGCAGGTGTTTGTACAAATACCCTGCCTAATGCTAATGCTATGTATTTACCTATAGAAGATGGGAAAAACTAAAGGGGTTATAGGTATAGTTTTAAAAGAAAAACGTCCCTTGCAAGACTTTCAGTATGAAATTTTAAGTGCTTTACTTAATGAGGCAGGAGTTAGAACAAGGGATATATTTTTATTATAAATCCCTTAATTTATTAATCTCATCTCTAATAGCAGCAGCTTTTTCAAACTCAAGTGCTTTAGCTGCTTCAAGCATTTGTTTTCTTAACTCTTTGACAAGTTTAGCTCTTTCGCTAGCAGGCATTTTTTCTAGTTTTTTACCTTTGCGATAAATTTCGCCTAAATCCTCTTCATTTTTTAAACTCTCTTCAATATGGCGTTTGACTGAAGTTGGCGTGATATTGTATTTTTTATTATAAGCCATTTGAAGTTTGCGGCGTTCATTTGTGGTATCCATAGCTTCTTGCATGGATTTTGTGATTTTTTTGCAAAAAAGCAAAACCTTACCATTGACATTTCTAGCTGCTCTTCCCATGGTTTGGATTAAACTTGTAGTGCTTCTTAAAAATCCTTCCTTATCTGCATCCATAATGGCAATGAGTGAAACTTCAGGTAGATCTAGTCCTTCTCTAAGTAGGTTAATGCCAATTAGCATATCAAAAGCACCGCTTCTTAAATCTCTTATGATTTCATTGCGTTCTATAGCATCGATGTCTGAGTGCATGTATTTGACTTTTATACCAAGCTCTAAATAATACCTTGTAAGTTCTTCAGCGAGTTTTTTAGTTAGCACAGTCACTAAAACACGTTCATTCCTTTGTATGACTTTTTTAGCCTCATCAAATAAAATTTCAACCTGATTATCACTATCTTTTAACTCTATTAAAGGATCAAGCAGTCCCGTAGGACGCATGATTTGATGAAAGATGTTTTCTTTGCTAAGTTCAAGTTCTAAAGGTGCAGGTGTGGCTGAAACAAAAAGAAATTGACAATTTTTATGGATAAATTCATCAAACATTAAAGGACGATTATCCAAGGCTGAAGGCAAACGAAAACCATAATCTACCAAGGTTTGTTTTCTGCTTCTATCTCCTGCAAACATACCTCTAAATTGTGGTAAAGATACATGGCTTTCATCGACTATAACAAGAAATTTTCTATCTTTAATCGCAAAATAATCAAAAAGCGTATAAGGAGTATCACCTTCTTTAAGCCCTGTTAAATGCCTTGCATAGTTTTCAACTCCTTTACACATTCCTATGCTTGTAAGCATTTCAAGATCAAATTCAACCCTTTGTTTAAGGCGTTGATATTCTACGAGTTTATTTTCATGTTCAAAATAAGCAAGGCGTTCGTTAAGTTCTGCTTTTATGTCTTTTATCGCTTGTTTTAGTCTTGTTTCACCTACACTAAACTGGCTTGTAGGATAGAGTATGAAGCGTTTTAAATCTTTGCCTTTTTTATTTTCTAAAACATTGTAATGATACATAGCATCAAGCTCATCGCCAAAAAATTCAAGCCTTACTACTTCATCTTCATAATAAGCTGGATAAATGTCTATAATATCTCCTTGAACTCTAAAATCTGCACGATCAAAAAAATTATCATTTCTTTTATAACCCATATCTACAAGTTTTTTTAAAAGTTCTTTTTGTGAAATTTGCATACCTAGTTCAAAGATTAAAACCATGCCTATGTATTCATTTGGATTACCAAGTCCATAATTTGCCGAAACACTAGCTATGCAAACTACATCTTCATAACTTAAAAGAGAAGCAGTAGCACTCAGTCTTAAACGCTCTAAGTCTTCATTAGTGGAGCTGTCTTTTTCTATGAAAACATCAGTGCGTGGAATATAGGCTTCAGGTTGATAATAATCATAATAAGATATAAAATATTCCACATGATTTTTAGAAAAAAAGCCTTTAAATTCGCTATAAAGTTGTGCACAAAGGCTTTTGTTGTGACTCATGATAAGAGTGGGCATATTAAGTTCTTTAATGACATTTGCCATGGTAAAGGTTTTTCCACTTCCTGTAACGCCTAGTAAGGTTTGATATTTGTTGCCTTTTTTTATACTTTTTACTATACCTTTTATGGCTTCTTGTTGATCAGAACTAGGTTTAAATTCGCTGGTAAGTTCTAACATTTTTCTACTTTATTTTTATTTTTGAAAAAATTTTAAAAGAAAATGCTTTAATTAAAAATTAATTGACAATAAAAACCTAAAATTAAATTTTTTTCTGCTACAATATCAAATAATATTTTCCATAAATTACAAATTTTTTAAGAAGGCAAAAATATGTTTGATGAAAAAATAATCAATACTATGACAGATAAAGTAAATGAATTAATTGAAAAGTATAACGAAGTTTGCGAAGCCAATGAGGCTTTAAGAAATGAGCTTGTAAGCGTTAAAGCACAAAATGAAGCAAAAAGTAATCAAATCATGCGTTTAGAAGAAGAACTTAAATCTCGCAATATAGAAAGCGAAGATATTTATAAGAAAATAGAGGCTGTTCTTGGCAGATAATCTAAAACAAGTCATTGTTAATGTTAATGCAAAAGATTTCATTGTTAAGTGCAGTGAAGAATTTGCAAATTTTTTAGAAGATGATATCGCTTTGATTTCAGGGGGTACTAAAAAAATAGAACTTAAACGCTTTGTAGATGCGTTTGTTAAAAAAAGTTATGAAAATTATATTCTAGAAAGAGAACTTAAGAAACTAATAAAAGCAATCAATGAAGAACTCCCGACAAAATGAATAAAGCTTTTACTCTGCTTGAGCTTGTTTTTGTGATTTTGATTTTGGGAATTTTGTCAAGCTTATCTTTATCTTTTATCAATACTACAAAAGATGAGGTTAAAATTTTAAAATTAAAAATGGACTATGAAATGCTAAGCTCAGCTCTTGCTTTAATGCGTAGTCAAATGAGACTTAAAAATTTAAATTTTCCAGAAATTTTAGATAATGCGCAAAACAATCAAGCCAAAGAAAAACTCTTTTATTGTTTAAATGATTGTGATTATTCTTTGCTTGATACACCTATTTATTCTGATTTTAAATCTTGGATAAAAATAGGTAAAAATCACTATAGATTTGCATTAAATGCTAAAGAGATGGTTGAATTTATTTATGATTCTAAAGAAGGTTTGTTAAAGTGTATAGGAAGTTCTAGATGCAAAGATCTGATATAAGATATTATGAACTTGCAATTTGTGGTTTGTATTTGGATAATTTAACTTTTCATAGTTTTGATGAAATCAAACCTTTAACACAGGTATTAGTGGATTTAAAATCTAAAAAAAATCTTAAAGCCATCGTACTTAAAGAATGTCAAAAACCTGATTTTAAAACTATAGAAATTAAAGAAATTACAAAGTATTTTCTAACTCCTTTGCAACTTGAATTGGCAAATTTTATTGTTTATTATTATGCTTCAAAACTTGGTTTTGTTTTGGGCTTTTTCGAAACTAGTCCTAAGTATGAATGTCAAAAAATGTTTTTTAAAGATACCCCTAAGCTAAGCAATCAACAACAAAATGCCTTAAGTTTTCTTCAAAAAGAAAACAATTCCTTGCTTTTTGCTGATACGGGTAGTGGCAAGACTGAAATTTATATTTCTTTGATAAAAGAGTGTTTAGAACAGGGTA
Source organism: Campylobacter sp. CFSAN093260 (assembly GCF_012890095.1). Lineage (NCBI taxonomy): Bacteria > Pseudomonadati > Campylobacterota > Epsilonproteobacteria > Campylobacterales > Campylobacteraceae > Campylobacter > Campylobacter sp. CFSAN093260. The sequence continues at coordinate 641,850 of NZ_CP040618.1, forward strand.
AGCAAGCTTTGCTTTTAATGCCAGAAATCGCACTTACTCCACAAATGCAAAAGCGTTTAGAAGTGTATTTTAAGGATAATTTTTTCCTGTGGCATTCTAAAATTTCAAAGAAAAAAAAGCAAGAATATTTAGAGCGTTTTTGCAAGGGAGAAGTGCTTTTAGTAGCGGGTGCAAGATCGGCTTTGTTTTTACCCTTTAGAAATTTAGGACTTATTGTAGTAGATGAAGAACATGATAATTCTTATAAGGCTTCTAATCAGCCTTTTATCAATGCGAGAGATTTAGCACTTTTTTTGGGTCAAAAAAATAATATTAAAGTGGTTTTAGGTTCTGCAACCCCATCTTTAACGAGTTTTTACAAACAAAAAAGTTTTAGACTAAAAGGAACTTTTTTTGAGAGTAAAAAGCATTTTTTATATGATGAAAATGAGCTTGGTATAACGCCTATGCTTTTAAGCGAATTAGAAAAAAGTTTAAAACATCAAAAACAAGCTATAGTGTTTTTACCTACAAGGGCTAATTTTAGGCAAATCATTTGCAAGGATTGTGGGGAAACGATAAAATGTCCTTTTTGTTCTATTGCTATGAGTATGCATAAAAAGAAAAATGTTTTAAAATGTCATTATTGTAATTATACTTCTTTAATAGAGCAAAATTGTCCAAGTTGCAAAGGAGAAATGTTAGAAGCTAGAAAAATGGGGACTGCTGAACTTTTAGAGCTTTTGCAAAATGCTTTGCCTTTAGCAAAAATAGCAAAATTTGATAGCGATGAAATCACAAGCGTTAAAAAGCTTAATATTATTTTAAAAGACTTTAATGAAAATAAGATCGATATACTTATTGGCACTTCTATGCTTGCTAAAGGACATGATTATCATAGTGTGGATTTGAGTGTGATTTTAGGGCTTGATGAATATTTGTTGCGTCCTAGTTTTAGAGCGAGTGAAGAAACTTTAGCTTTAGCTATGCAAGTTGCAGGCAGGGCAGGGCGTAAAGGCGAAGCAAGAGTACTTTTGCAAACAAAAAATAGAGCTTTTTTTGAAAGGTATATAGAGAATTATGATGCTTTTTTAAAAGATGAGTTAGAAAATAGAAAAGATCTTTACCCCCCATTTAAACGCCTTTTAAGAGTTCTTATAGAAGATAAAGATCAAAAAAGTGCACAAAAACTTTGTGAAAAATTTGCTTCTCAATTTAGAAATATCAAACAGGTAGAATTGGTAGGCTATGGAATTTGTGGAGTTGAAATGCTGTATGGAAAATATCGTTTTTATTTGTTGCTTAGAAGTGAAAATCATAAAGCTTTAGTGGCAATTGAAAATTATATTTTGCAATTTAAAAATGCAAGTGCGGATATTGATCCTATTGATTTTGTGTAAGTGATATGATTATTTATCTTTGTATATTTTTTCAAATTCTTTATAATATTTCCAAGAATCAATAATATGAGGATGTGTTTGTTTTAAATGATTTAGTTCATTTTCAAATATATTAAAAAAAGTGTAAATAAGTGATTTATTTTTTATAAAATAATCTATTACATCTTTTTCTTTCATCATTTTTGATTCTGTTTCATCTATGGTTATTTTAATTTGATATAAAAAATCATACAAATAATGTTTAATTGTTGAAAATAAAAGATTGTTTTGTTCTAATTGCTTAAAATCATTTTTATCAATATATACACCCATATCATTACATAGGTCGTTTTTTATAATTTCTTGTATTATGTCTATTTTTTCATGATTGATATGTTTTCTGTCTAAAATTATGGGAATGCTAGAAGTTCTATCAATATTGAAATTTTTATTATTTTTAGGAGTATTGAGATAAAAGGTGTTATTAATATCTTTAGAATTTGCATAAAGTGTAATAGGAAAAAGATAGCGAATATAACCTCTAAATTCTTTAATTTTAAATAAATCTAATTTATCTTTATGGGGGGGGGGTAAAATTAAAATTTATAGCAAGTAAATTCATGGTATCGAAGGCCTTTGATTGGCGGATTTCTTCCATATCAAGATAGTATACATTGTCTTTGTTAAAATATTTTAATAAATAAGAGATGATAAAAACTCCTTGTTGTAGTTCATTTATATCGATTTTAATTTTATGATTTTGATGAGTAAGATAGTTGATGTAATAACGCCAATCATAAGTTAGATTAAATTCAGGGGGATAGTTTCTTAAAACTTTACTCCAATCTCTTCCCCAGCTATGCTTTAAAAGTCCTATTGGATCTCGAACTCCGCAAATAATCTTAGAATTAAAATCTAATAAAGATAGATATTTATCAAAATAAGGTAGATTAATTTCTGATATATTAATAGCATATTGAGCAATTGTATTATCATTTAGACACATGTAATTAATACAATATCTCTCTTTGCTATCAGGTGGTAAAACCCAGGAGGCAAAACAAGTTACATCGCAACATTGATTAAGGTATCTTAAAAATGCTGCTGCTCCAACGCCATGTGGAGAAATATAGATAAATTTATAGTGTTTAGGTAGGGGTAAATTTAAATCCCAAGCTAATTCTGCGCAATGTCGACTAGAATCTATTTCTATAAAATTAGGATTGATTAAAGGTGGATAAGGATGTTTTGTTGATAAATATCTATCCCTAAATTCGTTAGAATTGAGCCAAGTGCAAATTGTTTCAATATTTTTCAAAACAAAGGTAAAAAATTTTTCATTATTCGAATTTTTTAAAGCTTGTAAAAGAATTTGAGCTAGGGTTGGAGTTAGGTTATTTTTTATATAGAGTAAAAGATTTTGCATATAACCTCTTTTAATTGTATTTAATTTATATATAATTCATAAATATTTAAATGTCATGAAATTTAAATATATTATCAAAAATAAACTTTAATTAAAGCAATAAAAAGTTAAAATTTGATATTAAAATTTTTCAAAGAGTGAAGTTATGGAGTATAAAAGATTTAAAACCAGACAAATCAAAGTAGGAAATGTTTTAATAGGCGGTGATGCACCCATTTCAGTTCAATCTATGCTTTTTACTAAAACAAGAGATATAGAAGGTTCTTTAGAACAAATCAATCGTCTTTATTTTGCAGGAGCAAACATAGTGCGTTTGGCGTGCTTGGATATGGCTGATGCAAGGGCTTTAAAAGAGATTAAAGCTAAAAGTCCTCTACCTTTAATCGTAGATATTCATTTTAATCATAATTTGGCTGTATATTGTGCTGAATTTATCGATGGCGTGCGTATAAATCCTGGCAATATAGGCTCTAAAGAAAATATTAAAGAAGTGGTAAAAGCATGTAAAGAACGGGGTATCCCTATACGCATCGGTGTAAATCACGGCTCCATAGAAAAACAATTTAGTGATAAATTTGGTTATGGTGTCGATGCCATGCTAGAAAGTGCGATGTATAATATCAAGCTTTTAGAGGATTTAGACTTTTTTGATATTAAAATTTCCATGAAGACTTCAGATGCTCAAAAAACTATAGAAGCTTATGAGAGATTAAGACCGCTTTGTGATTATCCTTTTCACTTAGGGGTAACTGAAGCAGGAACTAAATTTCATAGCACTGTAAAAAGTTCTATAGCTTTAGGAAATTTACTTCTTAAAGGTATAGGCGATACTATGCGTGTTTCTATGACGGGTGAGCTTGAAGAAGAAATTCGTGTAGCAAGAGCAATTTTGCAAGATAGCGGAGTACAAAAAAGCGGAGTAAATATTATTTCATGTCCAACTTGCGGTAGGATTCAAAGTGATTTGTTAAGTGCGATTAAAATCGTAGAGGAAAAAACCAAGCATATAAAAGAACCTTTAAACATCAGTGTCATGGGTTGTGTGGTAAATGCTTTAGGCGAAGCCAAGGGCGCTGATGTGGCTATAGCCTTTGGGAAAAATCAAGGACTTGTCATAAGACATGGTGAAGTTGTAGCTAAATTAAAAGAAAGTGAACTTGTAGATAGATTTTTAGCTGAAGTTGAAGATGAGGTTAAAAGTAGGGCTGTAAAAGAATAAAAGCCTAAAAGCAAGGTTTAACCTTGCTTTTAGAATGGCCATATCGCTTCTATAACTTTACTACCCCAAGGTTTTCTTGTGCTTCTATCCACTTCTCCTTCTGTTTTATATAGAATTTTAGCATCTGCTATATATTTACTATCTATAGTATTGTCTTGACCGATGTCATAAGGACGAATAACACCGCTTAATTGTATGATTTGCTTCTCTCCGTTGATTAAAAGCTCTCTTGAACCTTCGATAAAATAATTACCATTTGATAAAATTTTAATTACACGTGTTGAAATTGTAGTATTGAAACTTTCATTTCTACTTTGTGAGCCTGTTCCTGTGTAGTTGTTTGAACTATTGGTTTGAAAGCCTATATTAGAATAAGCATTGACTTTATTAAGAGCATTAGCTACCACTCCTGAACTTCCTGTTAAAGCACCTCCGCCTAAATTTGAGGTATTAGTTCTACTTGTTGCTTTATTAGCTTGTGTGCTTTGAGTGGTACTTTCTTGTATAACAACTGTAACTAAATCATTTACATTCATAGCTTTTTTATCTGAAAATAAAGGATTATCCCCTTTGCCAAAAAGCGATCCTGGTGCACTTTCTACATTATTGCTTTGTTTTGGTGCAAGTTCTTCTACATAAGCAGGTGGTTTCATTGAAATTTGCGGATCAACCGTTGCAGAACAACCAAAAAATGCAAACGGTAACACATAAAATAAAACTTTTTTCATTTTCGTCCTTTAAAATATGAATTTTTATTTTTCTTTGTTAAAATTAGAAAAAGCAAAGAGTGTTCCACATTTATAAATTCAAGGAGAAAATGATGGCAAATCTTTATTTGATGAGATCTAGAAGTGATGAGTTAAATACTATTATTAGTACAAATTTGCTTAAAAATTATAGCAAAATTTACAAAAATATCGCAATTTATTGCCCTGTGATATACATACATCGCGTTCCTGTTTTGCAGGGTTGGTTGGAAGAATTTAATATCAATCAAACCGTAAAAAGCGCTTATGGTTTTACCTTTAGAGAGGCAATGGAGGAATTTAGCAAAGATCCTCATAATTTTTTTAATGTTATTTTAGAAGAATACGAAGAGTTAAAACGCAAATACGATTTTGTGCTTGTAAATAGTTTTTGCGAATTTGGAATACTTGATGGATTTGATCTTAGTATAAAATTGGCTAAAAATCTTAATACCCCTATCGCTGCTATTATTAACGATGAAGATAAACTTATAGCTCAAAAATATTTTGATCATGCTCTAGATGGTCGTAATTATGTTTTGATTAATGAAAATTTTAATTTTGAAGAAGTGCAAAAACTTAAAGAATATGATTTTATAACTCCTCATCGTTTTAAATATGAATTAATCAAACAAAGTATAAAAAATAAAAAAACCGTTGTTTTGCCAGAAAGTAATGATGAGAGAATTTTAAAAGCTGCTGAAATTTTATTAAAAAGTAAAGTTGTTGATCTTATTTTATTGGGCGATGAAGAAAAAATCAAACAAGATGCTACTAGATTAAGTCTTGATTTAAGTGCTATGCAAATTATGAATCCACTTAATTCAGAATATAATCAAGAATTTACTTCTATTCTTTATGAAGCAAGAAAATCTAAAGGCATGAGTTTAGAAGAGGCTAAGATGCTAGTTCAGGATAAAACTTATTTTGGAACTTTGCTTATACATACTGGAAAAGCTGATGCTATGGTTAGTGGAGCATCAACTACTACAGCTGAAACGATTCGCCCAGCATTACAGCTTATTAAAACCAAAGAAGGTATTAGTTCTGTTTCAGGAATTTTCTTTATGGGGCTTGAAGATCAAGTTTTAGCTTTTGCTGATTGTGCTGTAAATCCAAGTCCAACTGCCGAACAGCTTGCAACTAGTGCTTATGTAAGTGCTATGACTGCTAAATCTTTTGGACTTGAACCAAGAATAGCTTTGCTTTCTTATTCTAGTGGTGATAGCGGTAAAGGAGAAAGCGTAGATCTTGTAAAAGAAGCATTAAAGATTGCTAAAGAAAAATATCCTGAGTTGAATATAGATGGTCCTATGCAGTTTGACTGCGCTTATGATCCAAAAACTGCAGCAAAGAAAATGCCAAATTCTAAGATAGCAGGTCATGCAAATGTGTATATTTTTCCTGATCTTAACGCAGCAAATATTTGTTACAAAGCAGTTCAAAGAACTGCTAATGCTTTAGCAATCGGTCCTATTTTGCAAGGTCTTAAAAAACCTGTTAATGATTTAAGTCGTGGATGTTTGGTAGATGATATTGTAGATACCGTAATTTTAAGTGCAATACAAGCTCAATAGAAAGGAATGATAAATGAAAATTTTAGTTTTAAATTCAGGTTCTTCATCGATTAAATTTAAATTTTTTGATAATAAAATCGTTAAAGCCAGTGGATTGGTAGAAAAAATTGGAGAGCAAAATTCAAAGGTTGTATTAAAAAATACTTTAAATAATGAAAGTTTTGAAAGAGAATTAACAATAAATAATCACGAAGAAGGCCTTAGTATAGTTAATGAGCTTTTTAAAGAATCAGGAATTTTAGCAGATTTAAATGCGCTTGATGGCTGCGGTCATCGTATAGTTCATGGGGGAAGAAATTTAAGCGAGCATTGTTTAGTGGATGATTATGTTCTTAAAGAGATAGATAGGGTTAGTATTTTTGCTCCTTTGCATAATCCTGCGCATTTAGCAGGTATAAAAACAATGATCAAAGCTGCACCTAGTGTTGCTAATGCAGCTATTTTTGATACAGCTTTTCATCGCACTATGCCTGATTTTGCTTATATGTATGCTTTGCCTTATGATTTTTATGATAAGCATAATATTAGAAGATATGGTTTTCATGGGACTTCTCATGCTTATGTTAGTTCTAGAGCGGCAAAATTTCTTCAAAAAGATCAAAATGAATTAAATGTCATCTCTGCTCATCTTGGAAATGGTGCAAGTGTATGTGCTATAGAAAAAGGTAAGAGTATGGATACTTCTATGGGCTTTACTCCACTTGAAGGACTTATTATGGGAACGCGTTGTGGAGATTTAGACCCTGCTATTTTACCTTTTGTTAGTCATCTTAAGGGTTTAACTATAGAAGAAATAGATACACTGATGAATAAAAAAAGTGGAGTATATGGAATTTGCGGTTATAATGATTTTAGAGATATAGAAAGAGAGATAGAACAAGGTAATGATAAAGCACGCTTGGCTCTTGATATGTTTTGTTATCGTCTTGTTAAATATATAGGATCCTACTTTGCTGTGTTGCCAAAAACCGATGCTATTATTTTTACAGGTGGTATAGGAGAAAATGATAGTTTGGTTCGACAAAAAGTATGCGAGAGATTAGCTCATCTTGGTATCGAGTTAGATTTTGAACTTAACAAACAAAGGATTTCGGGCGAAAGAATGATAAATCATGCAAATTCTAAACTTAAAGTGCTTGTTATTCCTACAGATGAAGAATTAGAAATCGCTAGAATCACAGAAGAACTTATCGGTAAAAATTAAATTTTAAAAACTATATAAATCTTTCATTTATATAGTTTTTAGCAAGGTTGTATATTCACTTTGCTTTTCATTTAAAACTTTAAAAGTGCTTATCATGTAAGAAAATTCATCATCACTTAAATCATAAAGTTTTTTAACCAATAAATCATTTTTTGCTCTTAAGATATCATAAGCCTTTTTAGTTTTTGGAATTTCTTCATTTTTTATATTAAATTCTTGTTTTAGCTCATCAAAATGATGATTTTTATCATTGTAAAGCTGTAAAAGCAAAGCATTTTTAGCGAGGGTTTTATAAATTTCATTGTTTTGAATTTCTTCATCACTTGGTTGAGGCAGAGGAATTCTTTCTAGATAGGTTTTGCTTACATTGATTTGCACCATATTTCTTATGATAAAATCAACCACTAAAGAATTAAACAAAGCCAAAACAAATAAAATTCTTTCATAAGGCACTATATCCATGCAAATTGCATCATCTTTTACAATATATTGTTTCGGAATATTAGAATAAACACTATTTCCGCACCCGCAATTTTTTGGCAATAAAGAAGCTATCAAGGTTCTTTCATTTGTATCGCTTGCAATAGTTCTATATCCAAGTCTAAAAAATTCTCTATCGTATTTTATCAATTTAGGATTTAATTCTTTCCCAGTAGCTTTTTTAGCTCTTGAAAGTTCTTTGCTTTTTAATCGCTCGTCAAATTTAGCCTTTTCTAAAAAATAAGTAGCTTGGCTAAAATTTGTATCAAACTGATGTATCATTTTGCCTTCAAATAAAGGCAAAAGTCCTTCCCTAAACTCTTCTATAAACAAATCTTTATCATTTGTCATATGAAGTTCATTTACAAAATCTATATAATCAAAAGACAAGTTTTGAAAAGCATTGTAGCATTTTCTTAGAATTTCTAAAGCCTGTTTGTCTTTTAACTCCATTAAAGCTAGGTGAGTTGGGCTTAGTTTTTTGATATCTTTTAAACTTAGAGTTAAAATTTCATCTTTGTTTTTTAATGAGTTCATATCTGTTTTATAAAACATCGTTTTGATTTTGTGAGTGTGATTTGCTTGTGTGTTTTTTACTTGCATAAGAGCAAATTTATAGCTTTTATGCACATCAGCAAATATAGCTTGTCTATTTTCAAAACTATAAAAATATTCTAAAGTTTTATTTTCTAAAATTTCTTTTCTTAAAGTTAAGCTTCCATCTTCAAACATCAAAGCACTAGGAAGTACATAAGCTAAATTTCCATCTTGTTTTAAAAGAGAAAGATTTTTTTCTACAAAAAGACGAAATAAATTTCCATCTCCACTGCCTTTGTTTAAAGGATAAGCTTTTTTATAATACTCGCTTAAATCATTTATATATGCTTTTTGTTTTTCATAATTTTGCTTTATATAATCTTTCGCTAGCAAATTGTCTTGAATTTCTTTTTTCTTGCTAGCGATTAAGCTTCTATAATCGCTTTTATATTGCGGAAAGAAATCATCGTCACTAAATTTAGTTTTATCCCAAGGTGGATTACCTATGATGATATCAAAGCCTTTAAAGACTTGATTTTCTACGATTTCAGGAAATTCTAACTCATAGTTAAAGAAATTAAATTCTTTTTGATATTTGCTAATGACAGCTTTTGCTTGTTCATTTTGGCTTAAATTTTGTATATCATCTTGACTTAGGGCTTTTAGAATTTGTAATTCTTCTTTGTTGACAAAATGAAGCGTGTTGATATAGTTTAGATATAAATTTAGTTTCTTAAGTTTTGGTGTGATTTCATTTTGATAGATTTGTTTAGATTGTTTGATTTGTTCTTCGTTGGTATCTTTTAGATTGTCAAGTTTTTCAAATACTTCTTGTAAAATTTCAAATTCTTGTGTTATGGAATTTGTAAAAAGGTTGCTTGAGTTTTGTTTTATCAAATCTTTAAAATCACTTAGGTTAGAATTTATCAAAGCATTGCCGCACTTTATGTGGTGTTCTATAAAAGAAAGTGGGGTTGTAAAGATAAAACTATCTATCCAAAGGCTAAGTTTAGTAAGCTCTATGCTAAAAGGGTTTAAATCCACTCCATAAATAATGCGTTTTAGTAAAAGTCGTTTTAAAATATCACTCTCATCTACTTCATAGTCTTGCACAAAATCTTTTATATGATTTAAAATATTTTCTTTTTCTTCTTCGTAAAGTTCTTTTAAATTTGTAAAATGATCAAAATCTGATAAAACAATGTGTGTAATAGCGTTTAAAACTCCAACTAAAAAATGTCCACTACCGCAAGCATTGTCTAGTATTTTAAATTTCAAAATATTTTCATTGTTTAGTTTGTCTTTTAAAGCACTTTGGATTAAAAAATTAGCTATGGATTGAGGTGTGTAAAAGCTTGCGCTTGCTTTTCTTGAGTTGCTAGTATTTTTAAGGTAAATTTGTCCTTTTTTGTAAAAGGTGTATTTTTCTACTTTTTTTGATTTTTCTAAAATTTTGAAATCATAATTATCAAAATAACATTCTATTTCTTTTGATTTTTCTTTATAGCTTACATAGTAAATATCTTCATTTGCTATTTCAAAAAAATAAGAAAGCAAGCCTTCATAAATCGTGCCTAAATGTTCTACACTTAAAGTTTTGTAATCTCTTTTAAAGCTTAGATTTTTATCTTTAAAATTTAATAATTGGTTTAAAATGAATTTTAAATCTTTATCGTTAAAGATTTTTGGCGTGCTTAAAAGAGCGGTTTTGCTCTCATCAAACAAACCGCCATTAAAAACAGGCATGTCAAAATTGCCTTTGCCTTTGTTGTAAATGTTGAAAATATTTTCAAGTTCTCCAAAGCCACCACTTGAGCTTTCATCTTCTTGTAAATTTTCAAGTAAGGTTCTAAGACTGATTTTACTTTTAAAATACTTATGTTTTTCTAGTATAATTTCAAATTTATCTTCAAAATAAGCAATAAATAAAAGCCTAAAGATAAAATATAAAGAATTTTCATAGATTAGTTTTAAATCCGCCTTTGTTTTATTGTAAATTCTAGAGCCTATGAATTCAAATAAAGATTCATTTCCATTGGTTCCGTAAATGATAGATTTTAAATCATCTTCTATTTTGATTTTTGAAAGTTTATTGTTTTGTAGAGTTATTTCTAAATGATCTTCTTTTTCTGTGAAATTAAAAGCGCTAAATACACTATAAAAATACGCAAAAGCTTCAATATTTTGATCTTCAATGATTTTTTCTAGATTGATTTCGTAAAAAACTTTGTTTGAATTCAGTATAGAATTATCATAAAAACGCCAAAATCTACCATTGGTTAAAAAACCATAATTTTTCTTAAGATTGCCTAGATATCTTAGAATTTGAAAGTGAGGGTTGTCTTTTACTTTTTTATTGTCTATTTCTATATTATAAGCTTTTGACTCTAAAATGATTGTGAAATCATTGCTTGATTTTTTTGTTTCTTTGTCTAAATTTTCGTATTTTGATTTTAATTTGTCATTGCTAAAAAGTAGAAAATCAGGTTTTTCCAATTTTCCTTGTATGATTTTTTCATCTTGTCTTACAAAGCACCACCCTAAAATTTCTAATACTTTTGATATAAATTCATCTTCAAATTGATGTTCGTTTTGTTTTATAAATTTATTTTTGTCGTAAATTTTTGTAATTTTAGTTAAAATATCTCTAAAGGCTTTTTGATTTGCGTTGAAATTATAAATCTTAGGAAAGTCAATTTCTAAAGAATAGCTTGTAAAAAGATTATTGTTGAGGTATTTTTTAAGTTCTTGATAGTAATTCATGGCTTTCTTTCTAAAGTATTTTTAAAAATTTGACATTTTAAATTATATCTAAAAAACTTTAAAGACTTGTGCTTATTTATAAAAATGATTTTTTAGTTGGAATTAATTTTCTTTGGATAAAATTTTAATTAAAAAATAAAGCGTGGATTATGAAAAAATTTAAAGAATTTAGCCTTCGTTTTTTATTTAAAGTATCAGAGCAACCTGTTCTTATAAGAGATTTATTAGAGGCAAATGCACTTTTTAACGATGGAATGCTTGTAGATCCTTCTAAGCTAAATTTTAATTTCAAAATTCTAAATTCTTATATTTATTTTGGTGTTTTTTGCGCTGTGATTTTATTGCCATTGCTTTTGATTACTCATTATTTTTTAACAAAGCTTGACTTTCATATAAGCATAGTGAGCGCTGTTATGGTTACTGCTTGTGTATTTATAGGATATGATATTTTTAAAGTTTATACTCGCAAAATAATCTCAAAAAAAATAATACAAAAAGCCTGGGCTTTACACTTTCCTTATTTTGCTTATGAAAAGTACTCTACAATGGCGGGTGAATTTTATAAAGAAGCTTTAAAAGAAGAAATTCCAAAAGCAAATTTAGAGCAGTATGTTTTAGATAAGATTATTCATTCTAAATAATCTAAAATTTGATTTTGGAATCGCATATTTTCAAGTCTTCTTTTTAAGTCTTTATTTTCCTCGTTTAAAACACTTTCTTCTGTTCTTAATGTAGCAATCTCTCTACTAAGATAATAAATTTGATTTCTAATATAAATTTGTGGGGCAAATAAAAATAATGCAAAACTAACAAGTAAAGCTGCAAAAAGAAGATGATTGAAGTTTAGGTTTCTATCTTCTTTGGTAGCATTAGAGAAGCCTTCTAGTAAAATATTTTTTGCCTTTTGAGCATCTTCATCATTTTGTTGTTTTTCTTGAGCTTGATTAGATGGTTTTGGAAGTTCTTGTTTATTTTCTTGTGGTGTTATTTTTTTTTGTAAATTTTCTAAACTTTTCTTGATATTAGGTTGATTTTTAACATCTAGTTTTTTTTCTATAATTAGAGGTTTTTGTATTTTAGTTTCTGTTTTTTGAATTTTTTCTATAGAATTTGTAAGTTCCTTTTTTTCTTGTTTTGTTTGAGTGGTAGCTTGATTGCTTTTTGTTTGAATTTGTGTTTTGGTTTGGATATTTTTTATTTCATTTGCTTTTTTTCTGCTAAATAAAAAATTTTTTTTAGTTTTTTTATTTTCTTCTTTTCTTCTTTCTTTCATTTTGGAAAAAATTTTTTTAGCAAGAGATTGCTTTTCTTCTAATTTAACATTGATTAGATCTTCTTTTAAATATATATTTGATTTTTTAGTATGTTTTGACTCATACTCTTCATCGAGTTCTTCTAAGAATTTATTAGGAGTCTTTTTTTTAAAACGACGTCTTAAAATATCATCGCTAGAAATTTCATCTCTTAAATCATCATCAAGCGGTTTGCCTTGATTTATGGCGCGAGAAAATTTCAGCATTTTTTGGCGTATGTTTTGGCGTTCTTTTATAAAATCATCTTCTAGCATTATTTATTGTCCAAATTATTAAAATAAAAAGCCCGCATTTTAGCACAACTAGAGCGAGAATTTTTTAAAAGTTCTTCCTTGCTCGCACTTATAGCTTTTTTAGTTATTATTTGTCCTAGGCTATGGTTATTTCCACATTCGCAACGCATTATTTTTTCATTGCAAATGCAGTTTTTTGACCATTTTTTGAAAAATTGTTTTACTATTCTATCTTCTAAAGAATGAAAGCTAATGATAGCTAAAATGCAATTTTTTGGTTTTAAATTTTCTAAATGTTCAAGAAAATCTTTAAGCACTTTAAGTTCTTGATTTACTTCTATTCTAATGGCTTGAAATGCTAAAGTAGCTTTGGAAATTTTTCTATGATTTTGTTTACCTTTTCCTATGATTTGATAAAGCTCTTTGGCACTTTTGATTGGATTTTTACTTCTTTCTAGGCAAATTTTTTCAGCAATAAAATGTGCATCATGTAATTCTCCATAATCTTTAAAAATGGAAGTTAATTGCTCTTTTGTATAAGTATTAATAATCTTATAAGCCGATATTTTGGAGTTTTGATTCATTCTCATATCCAAAAAGTCAGAATTTACACTAAAACCTCTTTCGTTATTATCAAGCTGAAATGAAGAAACTCCAATGTCTGCTAAAATACCTCTTAATTCTTCTTTATGTGAAATTTTTTCTAAAACTTCACTAAAATTACTTTGCATAAAAGTTATCCTATTGCGAAAATCTTTAAGACGTTTTTTAGAAAATTCTAAAGCTTGTTGATCTTGATCACAAGCAATGAATTTAAGATCAGGATGATTTTTAAGCAAAGCTTCACTATGTCCGCCAAATCCTAAAGTGCAGTCTAAAAAATAACCTGTTTTAAGATTTTTAAAAATCTCTTGAACTTCATTAAGCAAAACTGGGATATGAGGAATTTCCAAAATCAATCCTAATAAATTTTTATAAATTATAATTATAACTAAATTTCATTGTAAAAATCATAAAATTTAAAGAACAAATATTTTTTGGTAAAAATTTTATAATTAAACTCCACTTAAACACTTCTACGATACAATATCTAGTTTAAATTTAATCAAGGAATGATATGCTTACTTGGATGCAACATCACAAAAAATATCTTGTTGTTACTATATGGGTTAGTACTATAGCTTTTGTTGGCGCTGGCTTTTTAGGTTGGGGTGCTTATGATTTTAATCTCAATAGAAGTTCGAGTGTTGCAACTGTAGGAAATGAAAAGATAGGTTTTAGTGAATTTGATACTAGATATAGACAAATTTTAAGTTATTATAATCAAATTAGCAATGGTGCTTTAACTCCAGAAAATGCTGAGCAACTAGGCATTAAAAATATAGCTTTAAGCTCTCTTGTTGAAGATAAGCTTTTGTTAAATTTTGCCAAAGATTTGGGTATTGGCGTAAACGAGAATGAAATTTTACAAAAACTTGCAAATACTAGAGAATTTCAAGATCCTACAGGGGATTTTAACAAAACAATTTATTATGAACTTTTAAATGCCAATAATTTAACTCCAAAAGATTATGAAACACAACTTGCAAATGAAGTAATTGCCGATAAACTTAATCAAATTTTTAATATTCCTAGCAAAGATGAGGAATTAAAAATGTTAGCTTCTAGTTATTTTATGCAAGATGCTTTAAGTATTGCAAAAATTGATTATGACAAAAAAAATATTAAGATTAACGAAGAGGATTTAAAAAAGCTTTGGAATGAACATAAAGAAGATTATAAAACTAAAAAAATATATGAAATTTCAACTTATTTTTTGCCAGTTAGCAATGAGAAAATTGACGACAAAGAATTAGAAAAATTTTATAATCAAGATGAAAATAAACTAAAATATAAAGATTTTGCAGGTAAAGTGATGGATTTTCAGTCTGCTAAAAATGAAGTTGCTAAAGATTACGCCTTAATGCAACTAAAGAATGTGGCTAATGCTAAATTTTTAGATTTAAAAAATGGGAAAGATAATTTTCAAAAAGATCAAAATATTAGTGAATCTGATGTTTATTATCCAATTGATCTTTTGAATAAAGCTAAAAATGGAGATGTTTTACGGCCAGCACCTTATAATAACGGATATATCATAGTTAAACTAAATAAAGTAGATCCTATAAGAAATAAAACTTTTGAAGAAGCTAGAGAAGAAGTTTTACCTATGTATTTAAGCGAACAAACTAGAAAAAATTTAGAAGAAAAAGCTAAAAATAGTTTAGTAAATTTTAAAGGCGATGATATAGGCTTTGTAAGTCGAGATAGTTCTCGCGAGAGTGTAAAGGTTAGCGATAAAATATTAAACGATTCTGAATTTGCTTATTTTTTAATGAATGTATTTAATACTGATCAAAATAGTTCTTATGTGGTCATTAATGACAATAAAGCAATATTATATAAAATAAATAAACAAAAATTAGATATGAACTCCGATAAATTTGAACAATACAAAACTATGCTTGAACAAAATTTGCAAAATTTAAAAGCAAATGAGCTTAAGCAAGAACTTGTTGATGAACTTAAAAAGATATATCCGATAAAAATTTATTATAAAGGGAATTGATTTTGAATATATTAGGAATTGACTTAGGCTCAACCCAGACTTGTGCCATTATTGCTCAAAAAGATGAAGATGGATTAAAAATTATTGGTTTTTCCAAGTCGAAAACCAACGGGGTTAAAAAAGGTGCCATTACCAATATAGAGCTTGCTTCTAAATCTATTGAAGAGGCTGTTAGAAGTGCTGAGATGATGAGCGGAGTTCATTATGATAGGGTTGTGGTGTCTATATCAGGTGCTTATACTAAAAGCGTTGATAGCATAGGTGTTGTTAATATTCCAAATCATGAAATAGGCATTAAAGAAATTCATCGTGCTGTAAGTACAGCTAAGCATACTGCCAATCTACCAAGTGGTTATGAAATTATCCATGTTTTGCCTTATAATTTTAAGGTTAATGATCTTGAACATGTTGATGATCCTTTGGGAATGAGTGGTAATCGTTTAGAAGTTTCAACCCATATAGTGATTTCACAAGAATCTCATATTAAAAATCTTAAGAAAGCAGTTGAATTAGCTGATTTAAGAGTGGATAATATAGTTCTTTCAGGATATGCTTCAGCTATAGCTTGTTTAGATGATAGCGAAAAGGAATTAGGTGCTGTTTTGATTGATATGGGTGGAGCGATTTGTGATATGGTTGTTCATACTGGAAATTCAATTAGATATAATGATTGTTTGCAAATTGGCTCGATTAATATCACCCAAGATTTATCAATGGCATTGCATACACCTTTAAAAGAAGCAGAAAAAATCAAGCTTAATTATGCAGCTCTTTCACAACAGCCTAATACCCTTATACAAATTCCTTCAATGGGTGATGAAAGAAAAGTTAATGAAGTTTCTTTGGATATTATTTCAAACGTAATTTATGCAAGAGCGGAAGAAACTTTGATGATTTTGGCAAAAATCTTAAGTGATAATCGTTATGCCAATGCTATAGGTGGCGGAGTTGTTTTAACAGGTGGAATGACTAAGTTAGCAGGTATTGATGAGCTAGCTCCTGCAACATTTGATAATCGCTCAGTTAGACTGGCTACTGCAAGAAAAGATTTGATTACTGGTTTTAGTGAAATTTTTAATGATCCTGAAAATACTTGTGCTATAGGACTTTGTTTATATGGAGCGGGATATTTTACGCCTTATGAACTTGATTCTAATGAGAAATTAAGATATAAAGGGGAAATTGAAAATTTTAATCGTCAAATTAAACAAGATATTGTTTTGCAAAAAGATACAGAAAGTGAAATAAAATCTGATTTTTTTGATGAAAATTTGCAAGAAAATGATACAATTGCAATACAAGAACAATTAGATTTTAAAGAGCCAAAAGAAAAAAAACCTAGTGTTTTTTCAAATATCTGGCATAAAATTATGAATCAATTTTAACAAGGAGAAATTTTTATGAGTGAATTTTTAGTAGAAGAAATGCAACATAATAAAGGTGCAAAAATTAAGGTTATAGGCTGCGGTGGCGGTGGCGGTAATATGATTAACCATATGGTTAAAATGGGATTAAATGATCTTGATTTAATTGCAGCGAATACTGATGCACAAGCTATTTCAATTTCATTAGCAAAAACTAAAATTCAACTTGGCGAGAAAAAAACTAAAGGTTTGGGCGCTGGTATGCTTCCTGAAGTAGGTGCAGAAAGTGCTAGAGAAAGTTTTGAAGAAATAAAAGCAAGTCTTAGTCAAAGTGATATTGTATTTATTGCTTCAGGTTTTGGTGGAGGTACTGGAACGGGTGCCACTCCAGTTATTGCACAAGCAGCTAAAGAGATTGGAGCTTTAACTGTTTCTGTTGTAACTATGCCTTTTGCATTCGAAGGAAAACAAAGAAAAAAACTTGCTGAAAGCGGTCTCCTTGAGCTTAAAAAAGAAAGTGATTCTATTCTTGTAATTCAAAATGAAAAATTATTGAGCATTATTGATAAAAAAGCAGGCATTAAAGATGCTTTTAGGTTGGTTGATGATATTTTAGCTCGTGCTGTAAAAGGTATGGTGTCTATCTTACTTGATAATGGAGATATTAATGTTGACTTTGCGGATGTAAGAACCATCATGAGTCATCGCGGACTCGCGCTTATGGGTGTTGGTAGTGCTAGCGGTGAAAATGCTATAGAAGAGGCTCTTTCAAACGCTATAGAATCTCCTTTGCTTGATGGAATGGATATTAAAGGTGCCAAGGGAGTTATTTTACATTTTAAAACAAGTTCTAATTGCTCTTTGTTTGAAATTTCGGCAGCAGCAAATAGTATACAAGAAATTGTTGATGAAAATGCTAAGATTATTTTTGGTTCTACCACAGATGATAGCATGGAAGATAGAGTTGAAGTAACTATTATTGCGACAGGGTTTGAAGATAAAGATACAGTAGCTAAAAAATCTACCGAAGAAGCTCAAGCTTCTAAGAAAAATCCTTATTTAAGTCTTAAAAAGGTAAGCGGTGGTTACGATGAAGAGATAATGGCGCAAATTGAAACACCAACTTTCTTGCGTCGTCAAATGGATTAAAATTGATTTTTAAAGCAAGATTGAGTCAAATCTTGCTTTTTATAGTTTAAAATTCTCTCCTAATAATCTTTCAAATATTTATTTTTCTTTGTTTTTAAAAGTTGGAACACTCTTTGCTTTTATAGTTATAAAATCTTAAATTTATAGGTGAAAATATGCAAAATGGATATTATCAAGCAACTGGCGGAATGGTAACTCAGTTTAATAAACTTGATGTGATTACTAATAATCTTGCCAATATCAATACAAGTGGATATAAAAGAGATGATGTGGTTATTGCAGATTTTAAAAGGATTTTTAAAGAAACTCAGGATGAGTTGCCTATAGAAAATCACACAAGAGATGCATCTCGTTTTGTAAATACTACAATAGATGGCATCCCGCAAGTTTCTCAAGAATATACGGATTTCAGCCTAGGTTCTTTAAAGGCCACAAACAATCCTTTGGATTTGGCAATGACTAGAGAAGATGCTTTTTATTTGGTTCAGACCAAAGATGGAGAAGTAAGATTAGCCAAAGATGGAAATTTTCAACTTGATGATGAGGGTTATTTGGTAAATAAGCAAGGATACAAGGTATTAAGTAGTGATTATTTTAATAATCCTCAGAATGCTGGCATACGCATTCCTAATGGTGCTGTTCAAATTAGCGTTGATAAAAACGGAAGCATTGAAGTTGATGGAGCTCAAAATGCAAGATTATTTGTAGCACAAGTAGATGATATAAGAGCTTTGCAAAAAGATGGGGATAATGTCTATAAAATAGATGATCTAACCCGTATTAGAGATTTGAAAAACTCCAATGCTATTCGCCAAGGTTTTTCTCAGGGATCAAATGTTAATCCAGTTACTGAAATGGTAGGACTGATTGAAGCAAACAGAATGGTAGAAATGTATCAAAAAGTTATGACAGCTCATATGGATGACTTAAATCAAGAAGCTATCAATAAGCTTGCAGCTGTTAAATAATTTAAAATAAAATAAAAAAGGATTAAAAATGATGAGATCACTTCATACTGCTGCTACAGGAATGGTAGCGCAGCAAACACAAATTGATGTTACTTCAAATAACATCGCCAATGTTAATACAGCAGGTTTTAAGAAAAGTCGCGCAGAATTTGCTGATCTTATGTATCAAGTTATGAAGTATGCAGGAACTTCAACTTCAGCTACTACTCTTTCTCCTTCGGGTATAGAAGTGGGTGTGGGTGTGCGTCCAACAGCGGTAACTAAAGTTTTTACTGAAGGAAATTTAAAATCAACAAGTACTGATGGTCTTGATATGGCTATTGCAGGTAATGGGTTTTTTCAAATACAACTTCCTGATGGCACTATAGGATATACTAGAAATGGGCAATTTACAAAAGATAATGAAGGTAATATTGTAAATTCAGATGGTTATAGACTTTTACCTGAAATGACAATACCTGAAGGCGCAACAGCAATTAATGTTGCTACAGATGGAACCGTTTCTGTAATGCTACCAGGGGAGCAACAAGAAACTCAAATTGGCCAAGTGGAGCTAGTTCAGTTTATAAATCCAGCGGGTCTTCATTCTATGGGTGATAATCTTTATCTTGAAACAGGAGCAAGTGGTGCACCTGTTGCGGGTATAGCAGGACAAGATGGGCTTGGAACAATAAGACATGGATTTATAGAACTTAGTAATGTTCAGCTTGTTGAAGAAATGACAGATCTTATCACAGGACAAAGAGCTTATGAAGCGGGTTCTAAGGCCATTACAACAAGTGATGATATGCTAGGAATTGTAAATCAGCTTAAGCGATAGTTGATATAAAATAAATAATTTTTAATTCTTTTTTGTTTAATGGCGTGTTAAACGCCATTAAATTTTTTAGCAAGAGTAGCAAGTTTTAAATTCATAAGCAGTTGGACGAGCTTCTACTGGCCAAACTTGTGTTTCAAATTTTAAATGCTGATAGTCATCGATAAAAATATCGCTCATTACAGGTTTTAAATAAGAATTATGTCGGATTAAAGCTTCTAAACTTCCTCTTAGAGTATGTGGTAATTGCTCTATCCCTTTTTCACGTATTTCATCCAAAGTAAGATCAAATAAATTTTCATCCATAGGACCCACAGGAATGGTTTTATTTTTGATTCCATCAAGACCTGCCATTAAAAGACTAACAAAAGCTAAATAAGGATTAGCAGTGCTATCAGGGAAGCGAATTTCTATACGAGCTGAATTTTTACCTATGCCATAAGGAACGCGACAACTTGCTGATCTGTTTTGACAAGAATAAGTTAAAATACAAGGAGCTTCAAAGCCAGGAACTATTCTTTTGTAAGAGTTGGAACTTGGATTTGTAAAAGCTGCAACACTTCTAGCATTTTTTAAAATTCCACCTATATAATTTATAGCAGTTTGACTAAGTCCACTGTATCCATCTTTATCGTAAAATAAATTTACTCCATCTTTCCATAAGCTCATATGAACATGCATACCATTGCCATTATCTCCGTATAAAGGTTTTGGCATAAAAGTGGCAGTTTTGCCATTTAAATGAGCTACCATTTTTACAACATATTTATAAATTTGAACATTGTCAGCTGCTTCTACAAGCGTGCCAAAATTTACTCCTATTTCAGCTTGTCCTTGTGCAACTTCATGATGATGAACAAAAGTTTTAAGACCTACTTTTTCAAGGGTTTGAACCATTTCAGAACGAATATCTACTAAAGAATCAATTGGCTGAACTGGAAAATATCCACCTTTGTTTCTTGGCCTATGTCCAGTATTGTAGCTATCGGTAAATTCTCTATCATCATTCCACTCTCCTTCTTCGGTATCAACTTCATACTTAGAACAATGAGTAGTATCAACTATTTTTACACTATCAAAAACAAAGAATTCATTTTCTGGTCCAAAGTAAGCAGTATCAGCTATGCCACTATTTTTAAGGTATTCCATTGCTTTTTTTGCTATGCTTCTTGGACATTTTTCATACATTTGTCCTTTGTAAATATCATATACATCACAAAACACTATGATAGTAGGATCAGCCGTAAAAGGATCTAAAAAAGCACTTTGTACATCAGGTTTTAAAATCATATCTGATTTTTCTATAGGTTGCCATCCATGGATTGAGCTTCCATCAAATGGAATACCAGTTTGAAATGTTTCTTCATTGATTGCATGAAGATTATAGGTAATATGATGCCAAGTTCCTATCATATCTGTAAAACGAAAATCAACAAAAAACACTTCATTTTGTTTGCAAAATTTGAAAAAATCATCTATATTATTAACAAATTTTCCCATATTTTTACTCCTTTTATGTAATTAAATTTATAAAATTATATCATAAAATTTTTAATTAAGATTTAATTAATATATTTTTTTTAATAAATTTAAAAATTTAATTTAAAAAGATTAAAAAATAAAAATTTATATTTTTGTTTTAGATAAAATTGATTATAATTTTGAGCAATTATTGAAAATCTAGATTTAAAAAAGGGAAAAAAATGACTCAAGAAGAGCTTGATGCTTTGATGAATGGTGATGTTGATCTTGATTCAGAGACAGAAGCAGAGGTAAAAACCGAAGAATCGAATACCGAAGAAGATGCTTTGATGTTAGAAGATGTCAAAATAGCTGATTACAAACCTAATCCTAGCGTGGTATGGCCACCACCCCCACCAAATCAGGAGCATAAGGTTGTACATCAGTTAGATGATGTTACAAAAGATAGCGAGCTTAAAGCAACGGAAATGATGGATAAGCTTGAAAGTATTAATAATTTTTTTGCGGATTCTGAAAGTTTACTCAAAGAGATAAATAAAGCAATAGAAAAAAATATTGATATTTTTTCTAAACTTAGTGAAAAATTTCCTAATGTGGAAAGTTTCAGTGAAGCTTTAGAATTAAACAATCAAGCTAAAAAAAGTTCTAAGGAGATTGTCGGAAATCTTCAAAGCGGACAAGATGAAGTGATGATGGCAATGGATGCAATGCAGTATCAAGATATACATCGTCAAAAAATCGAACGTGTTATTAATGTAATGCGTGCTTTAAGCCGTTATATGAGTTCCTTATTTGAAGGTAAAATTGATGATAAAAAACGTGTAAGTTCTGCAGTGCATATTGAAGGTGATGGTACTGCTGATGTTGTAAGTAATGATGATATAGAAGCTTTAATTGCAAGTTTAGGGCAAAAATGATCATTCCTGAAATAGTAGCTCCTGCAGGAAATTTCACAAAATTAAAAATTGCTTTAGCTTATGGCGCAGATGCGGTTTATGCGGGTGTGAATAATTTTTCTTTAAGATCACGCACTGCAAGAGAATTTAATTATGAAAGTTTTGAAGAAGCTATCAAATATACTCATGAGCGTGGTAAGAAAATTTATGTTACTTTAAATGGTTTTCATTTGAGTTCTCAAATTGAAGGTTTAAAAAGACATATTTTAAAATTGCGTGAGATGAAACCTGATGCTTTTATTGTAGCTTCTGTTGGAGCTATGCGTCTTGTTAAAGAACTTGCACCTGAAATTTCTTTACATGTTTCTACTCAGGCAAATATTTTAAATTATTTAGATGCTCAAGTTTATAAGGATATGGGTGCTAAAAGGGTTGTAATTGCCAGAGAATTAGGGCTTAAAGACGCTAAAGCTTTAAAGGAAAATTGCGATATTGAACTTGAAGCTTTTGTGCATGGTTCGATGTGTTTTGCTTATTCAGGGCGTTGTTTAATAAGCTCTGTGCAAAGTGGAAGAATGAGCAATCGTGGATCTTGTGCAAATGATTGTAGATTTAATTATGAGCTTTATGCTAAAAATCCAGAAAATGGCACTTTATTTCGCTTAGAAGAAGATGAAAATGGTACTCATATTTTTAATTCTAAAGATTTAAATCTTTGTTCTTATATAGAAAAAATCATGCAAGAAAATTGTATCAGTGCTTTTAAAATAGAAGGGCGTACTAAAAGCGAATATTATGTTGCGCTTACAACAAGGACTTATAAAATGGCCATACAAGATGCTTTAGAGGGTAAATTTGAGTCAAGTAAGTATGAAAAAGAGATTGCTACACTTAAAAATCGTGGTTTTACAGATGGCTATCTTGTTTCGCGTCCTTTAGAAAAAACCGACACACAAAATCATAATACAAGCATAGAAGAAGGTTCTCATCAAGTGCATGCTATAAGCGAAGATGGAAGATTTTTTAAATGTAAAGGGAAAATCGTTTTAAACACGCCTTATGAAATTTTAACCCCTTTAGGCGATGTGATTCAAACTTGCGATAATGAACTAGGTAAAATTTATCAAAAAGAGGGTAAATATTTTATAGAGTTTAAAAAACTTATTGCTAAAAACAATAAAGAATTTAGCGAAATTCATAGCGGTAATGAACATGAAATCCAATTACCAAATAAAATCAGTGCATTAAGTTTTTTAAGAAAGGAAATATAGATGAATTTTGTTTCTATTTTAATGGGAAGCAAGAGTGATTATGAGACTATGAAAGAGGCTGCTAAAACTTTAGAAAGTTTTGGTGTAAAGTATGAACTTATCATCTCATCAGCTCATCGTAGTCCAAAAAGAACAAAAGAGTATATTGCAAATGCTGAAGAAAAAGGTGTGAAGGTTTTTATAGCAGCAGCTGGAATGGCAGCGCATTTAGCTGGAGCTGTTGCAGCTTATACAACAAAACCTGTTTTAGGAGTGCCTATGTCAGGAAGTAATCTTGCAAGTATGGATTCTTTGTTTTCTACGGTGCAAATGCCTAGTGGAATTCCTGTAGGAACTTTAGCTATTGGTAAGGCTGGAGCAATCAATGCTGCTTATTTGGCTATGCAAATTTTAGCTATTTATGATGTTGATTTAGCACAAAAGCTTAAAGAAGATCGTCTTGAAAAAGAAAAAAAACTTGTATCTGATTCAAAAGAAGTAGAAGTTTTATTATAAGGGATAAAAATGCAAACCTATCTTGAACTTGAAGAATTTTGTAAACTTGTGCATTTAAATGAAGATGTGGTTAAGGGTATGATGGCCAATGGGGCTTTAAATTTTAAAGAAGAAGAGGGTAAAATTTACATCGAAGCTCATCAAGGTACTTTTAGTGTAGTGCCTAGTTCTGCAAAATCTCAAACTGCAATGGTAAATTCAATGACTTTAGCAGGAGAAAGTTTTGTTGAAAAAACAATAGGAACTATTTTAAATTTACATGAAAAAGTTTTAGATGCTAAAGATGAAACACTTGAAGCATTAAAAAATGAAAATAAATTTTTAAAAGATGCCCTTTATTCTATGCAAGAGCTTTATGATGAAGATAGAAAAACTATAGAAACCTTAAACAATGAGTTAAAACATGCGCGTGAAGAGATAGAATTTCTCAAGCGTAAATATAAATTAATGTGGAGTAAAACTGCAGAAATTTTTGGAGCTAAGACAGAGCCTGATTTGGAAATGAATAAAAATTTAGAAAAACCTATTGAAAATATGGAACAATAAAGAGAGATACAATGACTTTTTCACAAATGATACTTAATTTGCAAAATTATTGGCAAGAGCAAGGTTGTGCGATTATGCAACCTTATGATATGCCAGCAGGTGCAGGAACCTTTCATCCAGCAACTTTTTTAAGAAGTTTAGGAAAAAAACCTTGGGCAGCTGCTTATGTGGCTCCAAGTAGAAGGCCTACTGATGGACGTTATGGTGAAAATCCTAATCGCTTAGGTGCTTATTATCAATTTCAAGTTTTGATTAAACCTAGTTCTGATAATATTCAAGAATTATATCTTAAAAGTCTTGAAAATTTGGGTTTTGATTTAAAAAGTCATGATATTCGTTTTGTTGAAGATAATTGGGAGAGTCCAAGTTTGGGTGCTTGGGGTTTAGGCTGGGAAGTATGGCTTGATGGTATGGAAGTCACTCAATTTACTTATTTTCAGCAAGTTGGTGGTATAGCAGTAGATTTAGTAAGTGCTGAAATTACCTATGGTCTTGAAAGAATAGCCATGTATCTTCAAAATGTTGATAATGTTTATGATATAGTTTGGAGTGAATTTAATGGAGAAAAAATTAAATACGCAGATGTGCATAAGCAAAGTGAATATGAATTTAGTAAATACAATTTTGAAGTAAGTGATATTAAAATCTTAAATGAGCAGTTTGAAAACTCTTACAAAGAATGTAAAAATATTTTAGAACAAGGATTAGCTTTACCTGCTTATGATTATTGTATGCTTGCTGCACATACTTTTAATCTTTTGGATGCAAGAGGAGCAATTTCTGTAGCACAAAGACAAGATTATATGTTAAAAATTCGTGAACTTTCAAAAAATTGTGCTGAAATTTATAAGAAAAATTTAAATGAAACTGAGTGAAATTTATAATTTTTTAGATCAATTAAGCCCCTTTAATATCCAAGAATCATGGGATAATAGCGGAATTTTACTTGGAGATAGGGATAGTGAAATTTCAACTGTTTATTTAAGCTTAGATATTGATGAAAATATCATTAAAGAAGCGAGTGAAAATTCTTTAATTATCACACATCACCCTTTGATATTTAAAGGTTTAAAAGATTTATATGACAAGACTTATCCTAGGGCTTTTATCAAAGAAATGATTTGTAAAAATATTTCTTTAATCAGCATGCATACAAATTACGATTTAAGTCATTTAAATACTTATTTTACGGAAGAAATTTTAGGTTTTAAAATTTCTTTTAAAGACGAATTTTTAATTTATGTAGAAAATTCTATATCTTTTGAAGCTTTGTGTGACTGGGTGAAAAAAAAGTTAAATTTACAAATTTTACGTGTAAGTGATTGTGGCAAAAAAGACATTAAGCGTATTGCTATATGTACTGGAAGCGGCGGGGATTTAATTTCTAAAGTAGATGCAGATTGTTTTTTAAGTGGAGATTTTAAATATCATCAAGCTTTAGAGGCGCTTAGCAATCAAATCAGTCTTATTGATTTAGGTCATTTTGAAAGTGAGAGATATTTTTCTCAATGTTTAGCAAAAGACTTGAAAAATTTGCCACTACAAGTTATAATAACAGTTTCAAAAAATCCATTTCAATATTTTTAAGGAAAATAAATGAATAAATATCTCAAACAATTAGTGCTTTTATCAAAAATAGATCAAGAAATTGATAGTTATGAACCAAAAATAGACAGTATTAATAGGACTTTAAAAGATGCTGAGTTAAAAATAGGAAAAATCAACGCAGATTTAGAAAAAATCGATGAAGAAATCAAAGATATAGAAAATCAAAAAATACAAAATAATGCTCATATTTCCGAGTTTTCAGCAAAAATTAAAGATCTTTCTAAAAAAAGTGGTGTGGTAAAAACAGAAAAAGAAGCTAATGCTTTAAAAATTGAAGAAGATATTGCAAAAGAGCAATTAGACGCTGCAAATGATGAGATTGTAAGACTAGATAAAATTTTAGAGAATAAAGAAACTTATAAAAAAGAACTTGAAGAAGAAAAAATCAAACAAGAGCAAAATATTAACGAGATTAGAGTAAGCATTAAATCTGAAATGGAAGTTCTTGAAAAAGATAGAATGAGTGTTTATGATAAAAAAACTAAACTTGTGAGTGAGATGAATCAAAAAGTTTTAAGTTTTTATGAGAAAATTCGCAAATGGGCGAAGAATACTGCTGTAGTTCCTGTTAAAAAACAAGCATGCTATGGATGTTTTATGAAAATTTACGATAAGACTTATCTGTCCGTTGTAAAAGGTGAAGAGATTGTAACTTGTCCTCATTGCGGAAGAATTCTTTATAAAGAGCAAGAAGAACAAAATTGATCTTTTTTTATTATTTTTTAACTTGGACGGCATTTTTATTTTGTGCCGTCTTTATTCTTTTACTTTCTTTTTTAAAATCCAAATACAAAATTAGTTTAAAATCTCGATTTTTTCTTTATAAAAATTTACATCAAGAAAAAGCTGATGTACATTTTCATGCTTGTTCTTACGGGGAGGTAAGAAGTATTAAAGCTTTGGTTTTGAAATTTGATTCAAGAATAACTACTATTACTCAAACAGGTTTTGAATGTGCAAAAGAATTTTGTAAAAAGGTAAATTATCTTGCTTTTGAAAATTTTTTGCCTTTTTGGCTTAAGCCTTGTAAGGTTTTGGTAATTTTTGAAGCAGAATATTGGCTTATGCTTGTTTTTATGGCACGTATTTATAAGGCTAAGATTATTTTGCTTAATGCGAGAATATCTGATAAGTCTTATCATTCTTATCAAAGATTTTCTTTTTTTTATAAAAAAATTTTTTCTTATATTGATGAAGTTTTTGCTCAAAGTGATTTAGATAAAGCAAGACTTGAAAGTTTGGGAGCTAAAAATGTTAAAATTTTTAAAAATATTAAGGCAAATTTAGAAATTAAAAATAATAAAATTTATACCAAACCTAAGGAAAAACTTATCATTTTTGCCAGTACGCATAAAGATGAAGAAGAGCTTTTGCTTGATCATTTTAAACTAGAAGAAAATGAAAAACTCATTATCGCCCCACGACACCCTGAACGTTTTAAAGAAGTTGAAAATTTGCTTTTAAACAAAGGTTTAGAATTTGAAAAATTTAGTTCTTTAAAAGATGAAAATAAGAAATTTTCTAAAAAAATTTTGCTTTTAGATGCTTTAGGGGAGCTTGTAAATTTTTATGCAATTTCTGATGTTGTTGTGCTTGGAGGTTCTTTCATAGAAGGCATAGGAGGACACAATCCTATAGAAGCGGCATATTTTGACAATGTATTAATCAGTGGGAAATTTATTCACAATCAAAAGGTTTTGTTTGAAGAAGTGGAAAATGTATATTTTTGTGAAAAATTAAAGGATTTAAATGATAAAGTTCATTATTTAAATTTAAAAGCTAAAATTTCCAAAAAAGAAAATTTAGATCTTATCATACAAACTATACAAAAGGGAATTGATGCAAGAAAAAGCTTATAAACTCTTAGCTTTGCAAGAAAAAATTTCAAATCGTGAAGCTAAAGATTTGATTGATAAGGGTTGTGTTTTTTCATATGGAAAAAAAGTTGTGGTTGCTAGAGCTTTGATGAGCGATAAGGCAAGATTTAATGTGATAAAAGCTAAAAATCCTCAAATTATTTTTGAAGATGATAAGATTATTGCTATTAATAAACCTTATGCTTATGTGAGTGAAGATTTAGAGAAAAAATTTAATGCCAAGCTTTTAAATCGTTTAGACAAAGAAACAAGTGGTGTGATTTTGCTTTGTAAAGATGAAGATTTTAGAAAGCTTTGTATAGAAGAATTTAAAAAACACAGGGTTTATAAAAGTTATATTGCGGTTTTAGATGGGGTTTTGGCTGAAGAGGTTGAAGTGAATGAACCTATTTTTACTATAAAAGTAAAAGGCGGGGCGTTAAGTAAAGTTTCAAAAGATGGTTTAAGTGCCTTAAGTATCATTACTCCTATCATGATGCAGTCAAAAAAAACCTTAGCAAAAATAGTTATTCAAACAGGTAGAACTCATCAAATCAGAGTGCATGCTAAATTTATAAAACATGGCGTTGTAGGTGATGAAAAATATGCTAAAATTTCAAGCGATAGAATGTATTTGCATAGCTATGAAATTAAAATTTTTAATTATCATTTTAGGGCTAATTTAGATAGTGGTTTTGCAAAATTTGGCTTTGATATAAAAAATTTAGATTTTTAAAGCCATTTAAGAAAAAATTTTGTATAATGCAAGGTTTAATTTAAAAATTTTATAGAAAGGTGATAAAGTGTTTGAGTTAGTCAGCGAATCTTTTAAATCAGCGATTAATAAATTACGTTTTGTTGATGATGAAAAAGCACTTAAGAACGCTTTAGAAACCTTAAAAAAAGCTCTTTTAAAAGCAGATGTTCACCATAAGGTAACTAAAGAGCTTTTGACTTTGATAGAAGAAGATGCAAAGCAAAACGGAATAGGTCAAAAACAATTTTTAAATGCCATTAAAATAAATTTAGAAAATATTTTAAGTGTCAATGGCAAAAATCAAGGTTTTGTTTTTGCTTCTAAACCCCCAACAGTAGTTCTAATGGCAGGTTTGCAAGGGGGCGGTAAGACTACAAGCACTATCAAACTTGCAAATTATTTAAAATTACGCAATAAAAAAGTTTTAGTTGCAGCTTGTGATTTACAGCGTTTAGCGGCAGTGGAGCAGCTAAGACAACTTTGTGAAGCTAATGAAATTGAACTTTTCTTTATAGAAAATGAAAAAGATCCTATTAGGGTTGCTAAAGAGGCTTTAAAAAAGGCTGAAAGTTCTATGGTGGATGTTTTGCTTGTGGATACTGCTGGACGTTTGGCTATAGATGAAGCTTTGATGGATGAGTTAAGAGCAGTTAAGGATGTCTTAAATCCTGATGAGATTTTTTATGTTGCTGATGCAATGAGTGGTCAAGATGGGGTTAAGACTGCTGCTAGTTTTAATGAAGTTTTAGGTATCAGTGGGGTAATTTTATCAAAATTTGATGCAGATACTAAAGGTGGAGTAGCCTTAGGTATAGCAAAACAAATCGGTATTCCTTTAAGATTTATTGGTGTGGGTGAAAAAGTAGCAGATTTAGAAGTTTTTATACCAGATCGTATAGTAAGTCGTATTATGGGTGAGGGTGATTTGGCAACTTTAGCTGAAAAAACTGCTGCGATTATTGATGAAAAAGAGGCTAAAAAACTCAATCAAAAAATTAAAAAAGGTGAATTTAATTTTAATGATTTTCTTAACCAAATGGAAAGTATTAAAAAATTAGGAAGTATGAAGTCTTTAATCGGTATGATACCAGGACTTGGTGGAATGGCAAATGCGGTAAAAGATATAGATTTGGATAATTCTAAAGAAATCATACGCATTAAAGCAATGATTTCTTCAATGACTCCAAAAGAAAGAGAAAATCCTGATTTATTAAATAATGCTAGAAAGCGTCGTATAGCAGAGGGAGCAGGTCTTTCTCAGGTAGAAGTCAATCGTTTTTTAAAACAATTTAGCAATGCAGCAAAACTTGCAAAAAGATTTTCAGGTAAAAAAGGAATGGAGAGTTTGACACAAATGATGAGTCAAGCTAGAAGACAGTTTTAAATTTTATTTATAAATACTTTTTATAGTATCTATAAATAAAATTTTTAATTTTTAAGGAGTGTAAATGACAGTTATTAGACTTACAAGAATGGGTAGAACCAAAAGACCATTTTATCGTATTGTAGTTACGGACAGTAGAAAACGTCGTGATGGTGGTTGGATAGAAAGTATTGGGTATTATAATCCTATGGTAGAACCTGAAGTAATTAAAGTTGATGCAGAGCGTTTAGCTTATTGGAAAAGCGTTGGTGCAAAACTTAGCGATAAAGTTGCTTCTATCACTAGCAAATAATCATGGTAGAGAATTTTCTTAGAGAATACGCAAAATTAATTGCAGATTATCCTGAACAGATTGATACTCAAAAAATTGAATTAAGTGAAAATTTTTTTGAGATTGTTCTTTTTGCACATAAGGTTGATACAGGTAAGCTTATAGGTAAAAATGGAAAAATGATCAATGCTATAAAAACTGTAATCTCTGCTTATAAGAGCAAGGATGCAAGTTTTTATAGAGTAACGGTAAAAGCACTTGAGTGAAAAAGATTTTGTTCAAGTTGCAAAACTTGGTAAAACTGTGGGTCTTAAGGGTTATGTAAAATTGCATAACCTGAGCGACTTTTCTTCTCAATTTAAAAAAGATGCTACTTTTTTTATAAAAAACACTAAAGAAATGTTAAAGATTAAGCATTATAATACAAGCAATTCTACTGTTTTATTTGAAAATTATGAAGATATAGAAAAGGCCAAAGAATTAACTAATCTTATTCTTTTTCAGAGTATCGAGAAAAGCAGACAAACTTGTAAATTAAAAAAAGATGAGTTTTTTTATTTTGATATTTTAGAGTGTGAAGTTTTTGAAGAAGATAAAAGATTAGGTAAAGTGGTTGATATCTTGGAAACTGGAGCTTCTTATTTATTTGAAATTCAAAGTGATGAAAAATGGGTTGAAAAAAAATATCCTAAAATATTTTTTATTCCATATTTGGATAAATTTGTTAAAAATATAGATATAGAAAAACGACAGATTTTTTGCACGCAAGATGCTTTTTTAATTTTAGAAAATTCATGAAATTTAGTTTCGTTTCTTTGTTCCCTAATCTTATGGAATTTTACTTTCAAGATTCTATACTTGCAAGAGCAAAAGAAAAAAAACTTTTCAAACTTAATTTTTATAATCCAAGAGATTTTTCTAAAAATTCTTATCATAAAGTCGATGATTATAAAATAGGTGGTGGAGCTGGACTTTTGATGCAAGCTGAACCTATGTATGAGGTGCTAAGAAGTATTCAAGAAAAAAAAGAAAATCCCTATTTTATTTTTTTAAATCCAAGTGGTAAAACCTTTAATCAAAAAGACGCCAAACGCTTAAGTAAAAAAGAACATATAGTTTTTGTATGTGGGCGCTATGAAGGTATAGATGAAAGAGTGCTTGAAATTTTTGCGAATGAAGTTTTTAGTATAGGGGATTTTATTTTAACTGGAGGAGAATTACCTGCGCTTGTAATGTGTGATGCAATTTTAAGAAATGTTAACGGGGTTTTAGGAAATATGGAAAGTTTGGAAGAAGAAAGCTTTGAAAATAATTTACTCGAAGCGCCTGCTTTTTCAAAACCTTTTATTTTTGAGAAAAAAAATAAAAAATTTTATACTCCTTCAGAGTTTTTAAAGGGTAATCACGCTAGAATTGCAAGTTTAAAAACTACTTTGGCGTCTTGCAAAACGAAATTTTTTCGTCCAGATTTATTTTTAGAGCATGAACGCAAAAAATAAGGGATTTTTTATGAAAAATAAATATATAGAACAATTTGAAGCAAAACAAATTGAAGGTAAAAATGTTCCAGATTTTCGTGCTGGTGATACTTTAAAGCTTGCAATTCGCATTAAAGAAGGGGATAAAACAAGAATCCAAAATTTTGAGGGTATTTGTATTGCTAGAAGAGGTAATGGCGTAAGTGAAACTTTTATCGTGCGTAAAATTGGCGCTAATAATGTTGGCGTTGAGAGAATTTTCCCTATTTATAGTGAAAGTTTAGAAAGTATTACTGTTTTGCGTCGTGGTCGTGTACGCCGTGCAAGATTATTCTACTTAAGAGATAGACGTGGTAAAGCAGCGCGTATTAAAGAGCTTAAAAAATAATTTATAATTATTTTCTATTATAAGTCTAACAATTAAATAATTATAATTAATTTATAATTATTATTTATTTGATTTTAATTATTAATAATACTCTTGTATAATATTTCTTGTAAATATTATACAAGGAGAGAAAATGTTTTCTATTAAAAAAACTTTATTAATACTAGCAAGCGTGCCAATGTTTTTGAGTGCTACTGAATATCAATTAAGTACTCATGTCTTGGATATTACTTCTGGACAACCTGCTCCTAAAGTAAAAGTTGAGCTTTATAAGTTGGAAGCAAATCAACAGTGGAAAAAAGTAAGTGAAGAATTTACCGAAGAAAATGGTAGAATAGGAGATTTATTACCATATGAAAAAGCTGAAAATAGGGCTTTTGGAATTTATAAGCTTAAATTTTTTACAAAAGACTATTACACATCACACAAAATAAATACTTTTTATCCTTTTGTAGAGGTAAGTTTTGAGCTTTCTAAAGATCAGAAACATTATCATGTTCCAATAACCCTTTCTCCTTTTGGTTATTCAACTTATAGAGGAAGCTGATAAATAAAACGAAAGAAAAAACCATGTGGGCTAAGAATTCTTGGAAAAACTATCCTATAAAACAGCAACCTATCTATCCAGATCAAGAGGAAATGAATAGAGTTTTAGCAAGACTTGAGAAGCTTCCTCCTTTGGTTTTTGCTGGAGAAGTGAGAAATCTTCAAAAGTCTTTAGCAAGAGTTTGTAAAAAAGAAGCTTTTTTACTTCAAGGTGGAGATTGTGCTGAAAGTTTTGAAAATTTTGGCGCTGTAAATATCCGTGATATGTTTAAAATTTTACTTCAAATGGCTATAGTACTTACATTTGCTGGTGGATGTCCTGTTATAAAAATTGGTCGTATTGCAGGGCAGTTTGCCAAGCCAAGAAGTAGTGATTTTGAAGAGTTAGATGGTATAAGTCTTCCTAGTTATCGTGGTGATATTATTAATGGTTTTGAATTTAGTGAACAAGCACGCATTCCTGATCCACATAGAATGCTTGAAGCTTATTATCAAAGCGCAACAACGCTAAATTTGTTGCGTGGATTTGCTAAGGGTGGTTTAGCAGATTTACATGAAGTACATCGTTGGAATTTGGGCTTTTTAAAAAAGAGTGAACTCCATAAGCAATATACTGATATCAGTGAAAAAATTTCACAAGCTTTAGCTTTTATGGAAGCTTGTGGAATTAATACAAGTAATACTCCAAGTCTAAGAGAAGTTAGTGTTTATACTTCACATGAAGCTTTACTTTTGCCTTATGAAGAAGCTTTAACTAGAGTGGATAGTTTAAGTGGGGAAATTTACGATTGTTCAGCTCACATGCTTTGGATAGGTGAAAGAACAAGGGCGCTTGATGAAGCTCATGTGCATTTTTTAAGTGGAGTAAAAAATCCTTTAGGGGTTAAAATAGGACCTAGTGCAAGTGCTGATGATATCATAGCTTTAGCAAATGTTTTAAATCCAAATAATGAAGAAGGAAGATTAAATATTATTATCCGCATGGGTGCAGATAAAATTATCAATAATTTGCCAAAAATTTTCTCTAAACTTAAAAGTGAAGGTTTAAATTTAGTATATAGCATAGATCCTATGCATGGAAATACGGTAAAAGCAGGCAATTTTAAAACACGTGAGTTTGATAAAATTATGCAAGAAGTGAGATCTTTTTTTGAGATTGCAATAAGCGAAGGGGTTTATCCAGGTGGAGTGCATCTTGAAATGACTGGGAAAGATGTAACAGAATGCACAGGTGGTGCAAGCAATGTTACTGCTCAAAGCTTGGAAGATCGTTATGAGACTCAATGCGATCCAAGACTTAATGCGGATCAAGCATTAGAACTTGCTTTTTTAATCGCAGATTTGGTAAAAAAGGCTAGAAAATGAAACTTTATGGTATTAAAAATTGCAATTCTGTAAAGAAAGCTATGGATGCTTTAACACAAAAAGGTATTGTGTTTGATTTTATGGATATTAAAAAGATTAATCAAGATATTTTATACACATGGTTAAAACAAAAATCTTTTGAAGAACTTATCAATACTGCTGGATTAACTTCTAAAAAACTTGGCTTAAACAAAGAAAAAGTTAAAAATTTAAATGAAAAAGAACTTGAAAAAATTGTATTGGAAAATCCAAGTTGTATTAAGCGTCCTATTATCGAGTATGAGCAAAACATATATATTGGTAAGGAATATGAGAAAATGTTATGATAGAGTGTTTGATTACACTCTATTTTTTATTAATTGATTAATTTCATTTTGATATGGAAATCTTTCACTTTCGCAATTAATAAGTTGTGTTTTAGAGAAGATAACTTTTCCGTCTACTTCAACGATAAAATCACCTCTGCCGCCAATTTCAAATTCTACTTCAACATCTTTGAAATCGCTTTGTAGTTCTTCTGCAACCCTTGCAGCTTGTGGGCGATAATTTCAAAGATTGCAATAAGCAATTTTTACTTTCATCATTTCATCCTTTGAGAAGTTCTTTTTATTAAGATTAAAATCTTAGATTTTATTATAGTTTATTTTGGCTGAATTTTTGCCTTTTTGTAAAATTTAAGTTGAAATTTAGGGTCAATTTCTTTCAAATTCAGCGAGAAAAATTTATAATTTTTATCAAAATTAAAATAAGCCTTAAAAAACTAAAGGAAGAAAATGAGTCAATTTACACACTTGCATTTACATACAGAATATTCTTTGCTTGATGGAGCCAATAAGCTTAAAGAATTAGCTTTGACTTTAAAAGAGCAGGGTGCTACAAGTGTGGCTATGACAGATCATGGAAATATGTTTGGGGCAATTGATTTTTATCAAACAATGAAAGCACAAGGTTTAAAACCTATCATTGGTATGGAAGCGTATTTACATAATCACGATGAATTAGATGATAAAAGTTCTCGTCAGCGTTTTCACCTTTGTTTGTATGCAAAAAATGAGATCGGATATCAAAATTTAATGTATTTAAGTTCTCAAAGTTATATTAAAGGTTTGTATTATTATCCGCGTATCAATAAAAAGCTTTTGGAAGATCATAGCGAAGGTCTTATTTGCTCTTCTGCTTGCTTGCAAGGTGAAGTAAATTGGCACTTAAATACTTATAGTGAAAGAAATGTGCGTTTTGGTGCAAAAGGCTATGAAGCAGCAAAAGAAGCGGCATTATGGTATAAAAAAGTTTTTAAAGATGATTTTTATTTTGAAATCATGCGTCATGGTATAGGCGATCAAAGAATGATAGATGATGATATTATCAGACTTTCTAAAGAATTAAATATAAAAATCATTGCTACAAATGATACGCATTATACTTTTAAAGAAAGAGCGGCTGCCCATGAGGTTTTTATGTGTATAGCCATGGGAAAAAAACTTAACGATCCTGATAGAATACGTCATAGTGTGCATGAATTTTATGTTAAAAGTCCTGAGCAGATGAGTGAGCTTTTTGTAGATATTCCAGAAGCTATAGAAAATACACAAGAAATCGCACAAAAATGTAATTTAGAGCTTAATCTTGGCAATCCCACTCCACCGAATTTTAAATTTACAAGAGAATATGCTAAAGATCATAATATTATCTTACCTGAAGAAACAAAAGAATTTAGCTTTGATAATGATGACATGGTTTTTGAAGAACTTTGTAAAAAAGGACTTG
Source organism: Campylobacter sp. CFSAN093260 (assembly GCF_012890095.1). Taxonomy (NCBI): domain Bacteria; kingdom Pseudomonadati; phylum Campylobacterota; class Epsilonproteobacteria; order Campylobacterales; family Campylobacteraceae; genus Campylobacter; species Campylobacter sp. CFSAN093260. The sequence goes on from NZ_CP040618.1 coordinate 677,722, forward strand.
AAGAGAGATTAAAATTTATCGATGAAAGTAAGCATGAAGAATACAAACAAAGACTTGAAGTAGAAATTAACATCATTAAAAATATGAAATTTTCAGGTTATATGCTTATTGTTCATGATTTTATTAAAGTGGCTAAGGATAAAGGTATTCCAGTAGGCCCTGGAAGAGGATCAGCTGCAGGAAGTTTGGTTTCTTATTGTTTAAGGATTACGGATTTAGATCCTATTCCTTATAGTCTACTTTTTGAGCGTTTTTTAAATCCTGAGCGTGTGAGCATGCCTGATATTGATGTGGATTTTTGTCAAGACAGACGTGCTGAAGTGATTGATTATGTGATTGATAAATATGGAGCAGATAAGGTTGCACAGGTGATTACCTTTGGTAAACTTTTGGCTAAAGGGGTGATTCGTGATGTGGCTAGAGTTTGTGATATGAGTATTCAAGATGCTGATGAACTTGCTAAACTTGTGCCTGAAGAGCTTAAAATCACTCTTGATGCTGCTTATGAAAAAGAACCTAAAATCAAAGAATTTATCGATCGTCATCCTAAAGGTCCTGAAGTTTGGGAGTATGCAAGAGCTTTGGAAGGATTAAATCGCAATGCTGGTATGCACGCAGCGGGTGTTGTAATTTCTAATGAAAGTTTATGGAAGAAAACTCCGCTTTTTAGACAAAGTAAAAATGATGAAAGACATTTAGTAACGCAGTATTCTAAAGATCATTTAGAAGATGTGGATTTGATAAAATTTGACTTTTTAGGTCTTAAAACTTTAACAGTAATTAATAATGCAATCAAGCTTATTAAAAAGCGTTACAATAAAGACATTATTTGGGAAACTATAGATGTAAATGATAGCAAGGTTTATAAAACCATACAAAGTGGAAATACTTTAGGGATTTTTCAAATCGAATCAGGCGGTATGCAAAGCTTAAATGCACGCTTAAAACCAGAGCGTTTTGAAGATATCATTGCGGTTCTTGCGCTTTATCGTCCAGGCCCTATGGAATCAGGAATGCTTGATGATTTTATCGATAGAAAGCACGGTTTAAAAAACATAGAATATCCTTTTGACAGTTTAGAAAAGGTTTTAGAACCTACTTATGGGGTTATTGTTTATCAAGAACAGGTTATGCAAATTGTTCAAATTATAGGTGGCTTTTCTTTAGGGGGTGCTGATGTAGTGCGTCGTGCTATGGGTAAAAAAGATCCTGAGAAGATGAAGAAGCTTAAGACTGATTTTGCAGATGGAGCAGAAAAACAAGGATATGATAGAGTAAAAGCTGAAGATTTATGGGAGCTTATCGTAAAATTTGCAGGATATGGTTTTAATAAATCTCACTCTGCGGCTTATGCGTTGATTACTTTTCAAACAGCTTATTTAAAAACTTATTATCCTAGTGAATTTATGGCGGCGCTTTTAACAAGCGAAGAAAACAATGTGGATAAAATTGCTGTTTATATTGATGAGATGAAAAAAATGAATATTAAACTTTTACCTCCATCGATTAACAAAGCGATCCGTGAATTTAGTGCTTTAGAGCAAGATGGCAAGGATGCTATTATATACGGACTTGGGGCTATAAAAAGTGTGGGTATTCCTGCAGTTGAAAATTTACTTGAAGCAAGGCAAGATGGAGAATTTAAGGATATTAATGATTTCTTAGGTAAGATAGATCCTACCAAGATAAACCGTAGAACATTAGAAAGTCTTATTAAGGCAGGGGCTTTTGATGAGTTTGGTTTTACTAGAAAAGCTTTGTTTGATAATATGGAAAATCTTAGCGAAGCATCGCGTAAAATGGCTGAAGTAAGAAAAAATGCTGCAAGTTCTCTTTTTGGTGAAGAGGAGTTAACTTCAGGTGTTCAAGTAAATTTTACTCCCAAAAATGAAGAATTTGAAGTGATGGAAAAATTGGGATATGAAAAAGAAATTTTAGGAATTTATGTTTCAGGCCATCCTTTAGATCGATTTTATGAACAAATTAATGCCATAGATTATGTTAAAAGTTTAGAGTTTGAAGGTTTAAAAAACAATGGAGAAATTTTAAGTATAGGTAAAATTGAAGATTTTAAATCTATGATGAGTAAAAATAATAAGCGTTATGGTAGAATTGAAATTTTGGATTATTATTCTTCGTTTGATGCTACTGTATTTGAAAGTAATGTAGAAGAAATAGAAAATATCATTAAAGATGAAAATTTGAAAAATAATGCTTATGGTTTTGTATTGGGATTTAAAGCTGAAGGAGGGGAAAAGCCCAGCTTTTTTTTAAAAGCAATTAAAGACTTGCAAAGTCTTGAAGATGGTGAGATTAAAGCTATAAAAAAAATTGGCACAAAAAAAGATTTTAAAAATAAAGAAGAAAATCATTTTACCGCAGAACCTAAGGAATTTGAAAAAAATATCATAGAGCTAGATTTGACAAGGTTAAATAGAGAATTAATCTATGAAATTCATGAAATTGCTAGAAATGCACATAATCCTAATGAAAAAAATAATAAAAAACTTGTTTTAAAAGTTATTAGCGCGGGATCTTGCCTGCTTTATCATACAGATTTTATTATCTCTGATAGTATAGTAGAGGAAATTTCTAATAAATATGCTTAAGTAAGATTGTTTTACTTAAGATTTTTAAATAAAATGCTTCCGAGTCTTACCAAGTTGGATCCGCATTTTATAGCAATTTCAAAATCATTACTCATCCCCATAGAGCAAATCTTAGCCCCATGTTTTTGAAGAATTTCATAAATTTTAAATGTAGTTTCAAAGCTTTTTATAATATTTTCTTTATCTTGGCTGTGTGATCCTATGCTCATTACGCCACAAAGATTTAAATTAGAGCATTCTTCTTGTATTTGTAAATATTCTTCTACGGCTTGATTTGGATCTAGACCGCTTTTGCTATTTTCATTTGCACTATTGATTTCTAATAAAGTATTTAATTTATAATCAAGTCTTTTGTCCATAGCTTTAGCTATTTTAATACCATTGCAAGAGTGCCATAATATAGGTTTTTGTTTGATTAAGAGATTGATTTTGTTGCTTTGTAGCGTTCCTATAAAATGCCACTTTATGTCTAGTTTTTTTTCATCAAGATTTTCTTTTTTTTGTGCTAGAGCTTGGACTTGATTTTCTCCAAATTCTACTATACCTTGATCAAAAAGCTTTTCAATTATACTTGCATCGACATACTTGCTTGCGGCTACAAGACGAACGTTTTTGGTTTTTTCTAAAATTTGCTCTAAAGTCATTTTGATAAAAAATAAGCCCTATTTAGGGCTTATTTTATTGTAATAAATTAGCAATTTTGCTTTGAAGCTGCATGTTGGATTGCGCAGCAACAAAAGCAGCAGCATTTTCTTTTAGATAATTGGCATTAAAATCATTGACATTTTTTGCCATGTCATTATTTAGTAAATTATTTTCAGCTGCTTTTGAGTTGATGCTATTTTGAACACTTGCATTAATATTTGATGTGATGGCATTGATACCTGAGCCTATTTCACTTCTTAAACTTCCAAGTTGATCCATAAAATTTGTAATACTATCTTGATTATCTATGCTTAATCCATCTGTTGCTAATGGATTTAAATTTGTAGTTTCAGTTCCGCTACCTACTACAAAATTCATAGTTTGAAAGACATTTTTTCCATTATAAGTTGCATTATTAAAAGAATCATTGATGGATTCTTGTATGCGTGTTGCTTCTGTTCTTAGCATTCCTTTTTGAGAATCATTAAGTGCAGCATTGTTCATTTTTACTGAAAGTTCATTAAGTCTATCTGCGCTTTGAGAGATATTGGTAAGGCTAGCATCTGCAATTTGTAAAACCCCTATAGCATCATAAGCATTTGCGACACCTTGATCTATAGTGCTTGATTGAGATCTTAAAGAATCAGCAATAGCTAAATTAGCACTATCAACTCCACTTATTGCGCGAACAGCTGCAATATTTTCTAAAGCTTTATCGCTAGCTTTTTGTGCATTATTTAAATAATAATTTTGTTGCATTATAGTTGCATCAGAGATCATCATGGCCCTCCTTCTCTTTTGGATTTATTTAATATTTTATCATTTTTTTGCTATTTTAAAGCTTAAGAAATATAAAAAAACTTGCATTATCAAGATGATTTTAATCACCACTTCACTTGCATTATGGATGCTGATAAATTCTTGAGTTTTTGTAGCGTTTTCGCCTAAGTTTTGGAGTTCAATTATGGTATTAGTAAAATAAAAAACAAATATTAAGCTTAAAATCAAAATAAGCAAACTCAGCATAAATTTTGAAAATTTTATATGAAATTTCATTTCATCTTTTATAAGAGAATAAATTTCATATAAAAAATTAACCACTGAAACAAAAATCAGCAAATATCCCATCTTAATAAAAATTTGCGTCATCATTAAGCCACTTTGAAAATGGCTCAACACTCCTTCTCCTATAAGATTTTGAGGAAAAAAAATTGTTGGTGCAACAACTATTCCTAGTATGAGTTCAACCCCTATGATGGAGGCAAGTAAAAATAAATTAACAGCTTTCAAGAGTTTCTCCTTTTATTTTTTATCATAACGCATATTTGTAAATTTAGCTATAAAAGCACGATTATAACCTTGTTCATCTTTGAAAAAATCAACAATGAAATTATTTTGATATAAAATTTTTTCCAAAATTTCTTTTTGATCATAGCCAAATTCGCAAGCTAAAAATTTAACTTTTTTATCAAGGGAAAAATGTATGATTTCTTCTAGAATTTCATATCCTTTTTCTCCGCCAAATAAAGCCTCTTTGGGTTCTTTTTGCACCCAAATATCTATAGGATATGAATTTTTAATATAGGGTGGATTTGAAAAAATAAAATCATAATTTTCTTTAATTTGCTTAAAATTACAAAGTTTAAAGTCAATCAAGTGATCGACTTTGTGTAATTTGGCATTCTCTAAAGCTAATTCTAAGGCTTTGGGATTGATATCACAGGCTGTGATTTTTAACCCAAGTTCTTTGGCTAAAACAATGCTTAAAATTCCGCTTCCAAATCCTATTTCTAAAATCCCATTAAAAGTATTTTTTTTGCATAAATTTAAAATTTGAAAAAGTAAAATTTCACTATCGTAGCGAGGGATTAGAATACCTTTTTTTATCTTAAATTCTAAGCCCCAAAAATCTACTTTTTCAAATATATATTCAAAAGGTTCTCCAGATTTAAAACGCTTTATAAGCTCAAAATAAGGTTCATGATCTATTTGTATATCTTGGTTTAAAAATAACCAAGCTTTATCTTTTTTTAGATATTCACAGAGTATAAATACTGCTTCATTTTCATAACCTTTTAAGCTAGATTTAGCTTCCATAAGAGCATTTTTTATAGTCAAGAAAGAGCCTTGATTCTATCACTAATACTTGGATGACTGAGATAAAAAAATGCATATATTTTACTTGTTTTGATAAAAGCTTTATTTTCTCTTGCTAGAGCTATCAATGCATTTTTCATATCTTCTTTGCTTGTAACTTTAGCTCCGTGTTGATCAGCTGCAAATTCATTTTTTCTACTTAAGGCGTTAAGTATAGGAGAGATTAAAAAGCTAAAAATATTTGCAAAGATAAATAAAAGAGCAAACACGCCACCATTTACTCCTTCTAGATGACTTTCTAAGTAAACAAATTCAGGTAAATTTGCAAAAACAAAAAAAAGTAAAAACATAGTTATAGCGCCGTTAAATAAAGCTTTGATAATATCCTTATGAACAAAATGTCCAAGCTCGTGTCCTAAAACAGCTAAAAGTTCTCTTTCATTTAAGGCTTTTAATAATGTATCAAAAAGCACCACTCTTTTGCTTTTAAAAAGTCCACCAAAATAAGCATTTAAACGCTTATCTCTTTTGCTTGCATCAATAACATAAACCCCATTTGCACTAAACCCACATTGTTTCATTAAAGAGCTGATTTTTTTCAGTAAATTTTCATCGTCTAGTTTTTCCATTTTATTAAAAATAGGTGCTATTAAGGTAGGGTAGATGAGATTTATAATCACTATAATACAAAAGGCAAAAATAAAGGCTGCAATCCACCAAAAAGTTCCAAAAAAATCATAGCAAAAAAGCAAAGCATAAAGGATTAAAAATCCAAATATTAAAGTTAAAATAAGACTTTTCATAGTATCTTTGATAAAAAGTTTTACAGTCATATTTGAAAAACCATGGGCTTTATCTTTGATAAAACTTTCATAAATACTTAAAGGTAGATTTAGAATACTTGTGATTATTAAAAAAGATAATAAAAATAAAGTATTTTCAAAACGAGTGTTGTTTAAGATAAGTAATTCTTTAAGGTATAAAAATCCAAAACCTATCCATGCAATACTGATGATTAAATTATAAAAATTGGAAAATAGTTTAAATTTTTCATTTTCGATGGCAATATCTGCTGCATTTTGATAGTCTTTTTCGCTTAAAATTTGAGCTTGTTTGTCTTTTTCTCTTTCTAAGAAACGAATTTGAGCATAGGAAATCCAAGATAAAAGTGCTGTGTAAAGACATAAAATTGCAATTAAAGTCATTATTTTTCCTTGATTGGTTTTTTGCGAATTCTAGCTTAAAATAATGAAATAAAGTTAATAGTTTAAAATCTAAAATAATATTCTTTTCAACTAAGTTGGTGTATATTTATAAAAAAAGGATTAAAGAATGTTTTTTAAGAAAAAGATTTCACAAAAACAAAAAGAAAAGCCTAAAATTCCAATCAATGATGTGATTTTAGATGACAGACTTTGTAAGTTTAAAAATAAAGTGCAAAAGATAAGCAAAGATGAAGCTTCGGCAAGTCTGCTTGCTAGACAATTAAGCAGACTTATCAGAGCTAATAAATTTTAATTTTGACATTTTTTCTTAGGGCGAAAAACCTTAATAACTTCATCATTTGCTTCTATATAAGCACCTTCTATCAAATCGATACAGTAAGGTATAGCCGGAAAAACAGGCTCTAGGCATTCTTTTATAGCCTTAGGATTTCCTGGTAAATTAATGATAAAAGATTTATTGCGAATTCCTGCACTCTGTCTTGAAAGTATAGCTGTTGGGACATATTTTAAACTTTCTAAGCGCATAAGTTCTCCAAAACCTGGCATCATTTTATCACACACGGCTTCCGTGGCTTCTGGGGTTACATCACGAAGTGCTGGACCTGTACCTCCGCTTGTAACAATCAAATCGCATTTTTTTTCATCTGCTAGATAAAGTAATTTTTTAATGATCAAATCATAATCATCAGGGATTAATTCTTTATGATAAATAATATCATTTTTTATATATGAATTTAACACTCTTTCAATTTCAGCAGTGGCTTTATCTTCGTATATGCCACTACTTGCTCTATCGCTTAGGGTTAAAATTCCTATGTTTATTGTATCCATTGTTTCTCCTTAATAAATTTTTATAACCATCCTTTTTTCTTGAAAACAACCAAAGGTAAAATGATAGAAATTACCATCACGCCAAGCACTATGGGATAAGCATAGTGAAGTTCAAGTTCGGGCATGAATTTAAAATTCATACCATAAACAGTTCCTATTAAAGTAGGTGGCATCATGGCAACAGTTGCAACGGTGAAAATTTTAATGATTTTGTTTTGTTCTATGTTGATTTGGCTGGCTAAAATGGTTTGGATATTATCTAAGATATTAAGTTGCGAAACGCTAAATTCAACCAAAGAATTTAAGTCTTTTAAAACTATAGTGAGATTTTGTTTTATATCTTTATCGATTTTATCGCTTTTTAGCAAAGAAGTCATAGCGCGACGCTTATCAAACAAAGAATCTCTTACGCGCATATTAAGCTCTTGCAAACTTGAAATATCCTTTAGCATTTCATCATAACTATATTCATCTTTTTTTTCTAAAACACTTGTTCTTAAGCGTCTTGCTTCTTTATCTATCCATTCTAGTAAATCCGCATCTTTTTCAACGCGCACTTCAAACATTTTATCAATAATATCAAAACCATCTTCAAAATTCTTTGGACTAGCTAAAATCCTTGCTTGAATTTCTTCAAAAGTGCTAAATTCGTTATATCTTATAGTAAATAAGATATTTTTAGCGGTAGCAAAAGTAACAATTTCTGTGCGAAGCTTGATTAAATTCCTATCCTCTTCATCATTTTTAAGATCTCTTACTAAAAAATGAGCATTGATGGTTATTGTCGCATTATCTTCCCAATATTTTGCGCTAAGCTCTATTTCTTCCCTTTCTTCTTTTGTAGGAAACTCAAGATTAAATTCACTTGATATAAAAGCAATTTCTGCTGCACTTGGATGAAGTAAATCAATCCATAAAATATTTTGTGGTAGTTCTTGACTATCGAGATTAAAATTGATTCTTTGAACTAAAGCATTTTGAGTTTTGATATAAATATAAAGCATGATCGCTCCTTGTTTATGACTTTAAAATTATAACCTTGTTTGCTTAAAAATTAACTTGTTTCTAAAATGTTTCTAAAACCCATTAAATTTTCAAAATATTTTTTGAAAGGAAAAAAATGAGTAAGAAATTTTTCTTAAGTTTAGGTCTTGTTGCCTTATTGTTTTCAAATTCACAAGCTATTGATGAGAATTTGATTAAAGCTGCGCAAGCAGAAGGTAGGGTAAATTCTTTAGCTATGCCTGATACTTGGGCAAATTGGAAGGATACTTGGGCAGATCTTAAAAATCTTTATGGCATAGAACATAGCGATACAGATATGAGTTCAGCTCAAGAAATTGCTAAATTTAAAGCCGAAAAGAAAAATGCAAGCGGTGATATAGGAGATGTAGGAGCTTCTTTTGGAGAGATAGCAGTTAAACAAGGAGTAGCTCAGCCTTTTAAGACAAGCTACTGGGATCAAATTCCAACTTGGGCTAAAGATAAAGATGGAAATTGGCTTTTAGCTTATACAGGAACCATAGCTTTTATAGTCAATAAAGATGTAGTAAAAGATATACCTAAAACTTGGCAAGATTTGCTTAAGGGAAATTATAAAATTACCGTGGGTGATGTAAGTGTAGCAGCTCAAGCTGTGAGTGCAGTTTTAGCAGCTAATTATGCCTTAGGCGGGGATGAAAAAGATTTAAGTCCTGCTTTAGCTTTTTTTAATACTTTAGCCAAACAAGGAAGACTTGTAAATAATGATGTAAGTATAGCCAATCTTGAAAAAGGTGAAGTTGAAGTGGGTTTAGTTTGGGATTTTAATGGTTTAGGCTATAGAGATAAAGTGGGCAAAGATCGTTATGAAGTTTTAATCCCTGCTGATGGTAGTGTTATTTCGGGTTATACAACTATTATCAATAAATACGCAAAACATCCAAATACGGCTAAATTAGCCCGTGAGTTTATACTTTCTGATAAAGGACAAATCAATCTAGCAAAAGGTTATGCAAGGCCAATAAGAATTGATCATATTATCTTGCCAGATGATATAAAAGCCAAACTTTTACCAAGTGAGCAATACAAAAATGCAAGAGCAATCAAAGATCAAAAAGCTTGGGAAAAAAGCGCTAAAGAATTACCACAACTTTGGCAAGAAAAAGTTATAGTGGATATGAAATAAAGGAGATTGGATGAAAAAGGTTATTTTAACAAGTGCTATGCTTTGCAGTGTTTTATTTGGAGTTCAAGAGTATGAGGCCAATTTAGCAGGGCATATTATCATAGATTCTAAAAGTACAGTAAAACCTCCTAAGGATGCTCCTGATTTTTTTAAAACTTATGGGAAATTTGCAAATATCACTAGAGAAGAAAAAATTGGAACTTTTAAATCTAAGGGAAACAGGGAAACAGATTTTTATTTACCTTTTAAAAATCAACCTATACAAGGACATAGTGGGATAAAATATATTCCAAAAAAAGATGTTTTTTGGGTAATTAGCGATAATGGCTTGGGTAAAAAGTATAATTCTTATGATTCTATGCTTTATGCTCACGAGTTTAAATTTGATTTTAAAAACTCAAAATACGAACTTTTAAAAACAGTTTTTTTTAAAGATAGTGATAAAAAATACCCCTATCCTATAACCACCGAAACAACCAAAGAAAGGTATTTAAGTGGGGCTGATTTTGATACTGAGAGTATACAGGTTATCAATGATGAATTTTATATAGGTGATGAATTTGGTCCTTATTTGCTTCATTTTGATAAGAATGGGAATTTGAAAGAAGTTTTTGATGTGTATGTGGAGGGTAAAAAACTTATTTCTCCTGATAATCCAAGTTTAAAATTTAGCGATAAGCCTGATGGAGAAAATGAGAAATTTAATATCAAGCGTTCTAAAGGCTTTGAAGCTATGGCAAGCTCTAAAGATGGTTCTAAACTTTATTTGCTTTTAGAAGGAAGCATTTATAATAACAACGCTTATGAGAATGAAAAAGGTAAAGAATATCTAAGAATCATAGAATTTGATGTAAAAAATAAAAAATTCACTGGAAAAACTTATAAATATTTCTTAGAAGATAAAAGCCATTCCATAGGTGATTTTAATATGATAGATGATAAATACGGCATCATCATAGAAAGAGATCAAAAAGAAGGCACTAAAGATAAGGCTTGCAAAGAAGGTGAAGATACTAAGCATTGTTTTAATAATGTAGCTCAATTTAAAAGAATTTATAAGGTTAAATTAGATGATAAAACTCATGAAGCTCAAAAAATTTCTTATATAGATCTTTTAAATATTAAGGATAGAAATAAAATTTCTAAAAAGCCTTTGGTAAATGATAAATTTGTTTTTCCTTTTGAAACCATAGAAGGTGTGGATATAGTAGATGACTCTCATATAGTTATAGAAAATGACAATAACTTTCCTTATTCTTCAAGTAGAGAACCTAATAAGACCGATGATAATGAGTTTATTTTGCTTGAAGTAAAAGATTTTTTAAAGAGTAAATGATGTCCAAAGTTATTTTAGTTGTGCTTGATGGCTTAAATTGTAAAAGCACTAGTATAAATATGGGATATTTAAATGCACTTTGCAAAGAGAATTTAGGCAAATTTTATTCTTTAGAATGCGAACTTCCTAGTATGTCTCGTCCTTTATACGAGTGCTTATTAACAGGCGTAAAGCCTGTTTTAAGTGGGATAATTAATAATAAATTGAGTTTTTCAAAACAAACAAGCATTTTTGACCTTTGCAAAGAACAAGGCTTAAAAGCTGGAGGCGCAGCTTATCATTGGGTTTTTGAGCTTTATAATAAAAAAGAATTTATTCCTTCTTTACATCGCCATATAGAAGATGAAAATTTAACTTTGCCTTATGGACATTTTTATTATGAAGATGATTATTTAGATTCTCATTTATTTGCAGATGGGGAGCATTTAAGAAACAAATATAATCTAGATTTTACTCTTATACACTCTATGAATATAGATGATGCAGGACATAAATTTGGCTCACACTCTATCGAGTATGCCAATAAAACCAAAAAAGTTGATAATTTGATTTCTGAGTATTTGCCTACTTGGTTAGAACAAGGTATTAATGTAATCATCACAAGCGATCATGGTATGACAGAGGGTAAAAGTCATGGAGGCTTAAGCGAAGATGAAATTTTAGTGCCTTTTTTCACTTTTGGTAGTGCTTTTTCGTATGAAAATGCCAAGATAAAACAGGATGAAATTTGTGGCAGTGTCTGTGAAATTTTAGGACTTAAACACGATAAGAGATATAATGATGAAATTTTAAAGGCCAAAAAATGAAAGAAAAATTTCTAGCCTTTTTAAGTATTTTACCTTTTTTTATAGTTTTTACTTTTTTTATGATAGCACCTTTGATTTGGATTGTTTTTAATGCTTTTTATGTAGAAGAGGATGAAATTTATTCTTTAGCCAATTTTATACATATTTTTGAGTCCAAATTCTATCTACAAAGCATTATAAATTCTTTACAAATCAGTTTTATTTCTAGTATTTTTGGACTTTTAATAGGGCTTTTGGCGAGCTATTCTTTATTTGTTTTAGCTCCATCAAAAATATGTAAATTTCTTTTTTCTTTAAATACTATGATAAGTAATTTTTCAGGAGTTCCTTTAGCTTTTGCTTTCATTATAGTTCTTGGAAGCAATGGTGTAGTTAATGTGTTTTTGAAAAATTTAGGCATAGAGCCTTTTGTTAGTGTTTATGCTAATTTCGGGGTAAATATTGTTTATGTGTATTTTCAAATTCCTTTGGCAATCTTGCTTTTGCTTCCAGCTTTTAAAAGTCTTGAAAATTCACATTTAAATGCTTGTAAAATGTTAGGTGGAGGCAATTTTTTATATTGGTTAAAAATAGCTTTGCCTTTGCTCGCTCCTGCTTTGTTTGGTGTTTTTGTGATTTTATTTGCCAATGCTTTTGGAGCTTATGCGACTATTTATGCTTTAAGTTCGGGAAATTTTAATGTCGCTCCTGTAAGAATCGCTGCTTTAATCGCAGGCGATATCAATCTTGATCCTTATATGGCTAGTGCTTTAAGCATCATTATAACTATTATCATGCTTGTTGTTACCTTTATAGCCAATTTCCTTTCTAAAAAATATAATTTTAAGGTGCTTTAAATGAATGAAAATTTGAGTTTAAAAGCTAAAATTTATCATTATGCAGTTTTGTTTTTGGTTTTTTTATTTTTAGCTTTGCCTTTAATGGCTACTTTTTTATATTCTATTTCCACTTCTTGGGGTGTAAGTGTTTTGCCTGATGATCTTACGCTTAAATGGTATCAAGAACTTTTTCATGACGAAAGATTTTTACTTGCTCTTTGGCATTCTTTGCTTGTTTGTGTGGGCAGTATTTTACTTTCTGTGATTCTTGTTTTTCCTTTGGTTTTTGTGTTAAATTATTATTTTTTAAAATTAAAAGCCTTTGTAAATATACTTATTATCATGCCTTTTGCTGTACCTCCTATAGTTAGCTGTGTGGGGCTTTTGCAACTTTATGCTGACAATATAGGAGGCACAGCTTGGATACTCATTTTTACTTATTTTACTATAGCTTTGCCTTTTATATATAGGGCTTTAGATAATGCTATGTCTAATGTCAATTTAAATGAACTCATCGCATCTAATGCTATGCTTGGAGGTTCTTTAATGGGAGCGATTTTTAAGCTTGTCTTGCCTAATTTAAGAAATGGAATTTTGGTGGCAGTTTTTTTAAGTTTTTCTTTTTTAATAGGCGAATTTTTATACGCAAATATTCTTGTAGGAAGTGCTTATGAGACTTTGCAAGTTTATCTTTATAATATCAAAAATCAAAGTGGGCATTATTCTAGTGCTTTGGTAATAGTTTATTTTGTGTTAATTTTTATAACAACTTTTATAGCTAGTTTGATTAAGGAGTAAAAAATGGCTTATTTAAAGATTAAAAATTTTAAAAAAGCTTATGGGGATAAAATTATTTTTGAAGATATTAATTTTAGTGCTAAAAAGGGTGAGTTTATAACCCTTTTGGGCCCAAGTGGCTGTGGAAAATCCACTCTTTTAAGGTGTATAGCAGGGCTTAGCCAAATTAATGGAGGAAAAATTTCTTTAAATGATAAAGATCTTACTAAATTAAGTCCTCAAAAAAGAAATATAGGTATGGTTTTTCAAAATTACGCTCTTTTTCCAAATCTTAACGTTTTTGAAAATGTAGCTTTTGGTTTAAAGATCAAAAAAATGGATAAAAAGGACATAGAAAAAAGAGTGAAAAAAATGTTAAAACTCGTCGAGCTTGAAGAATACGCTAAAACTTATCCACATAAGCTTTCAGGCGGACAAATGCAAAGAGTGGCTTTAGCAAGATCTTTGGTGACTAAACCTGATTTACTTTTGCTTGATGAGCCTTTATCGGCACTTGATGCTAAAATTCGTAAGCATTTAAGGGTGCAAATTAAAGAAATTCAAAAAGAACTTGAACTCACCACTATTTTTGTAACGCACGATCAAGAAGAAGCTTTAGAGTTATCCGATAGGATTATTTTAATGAATGAGGGTAAAATCATACAAAATTCCAACGCAAACAATCTTTATCTTTTGCCAGAATCTCATTTTGTGGCTAGCTTTATAGGAAATTACAATATTTTAAGCCCTAAAGAGCTTGATAGCTTGGGTTTAAAACACGATTTTAAAAAAGATATAGCCTTGCGTCCTGAAACCATAGAAATTTCTAACGAAGGCTTAGAGGCTAAGATCAAAGAAAAATCATTGCTAGGTAATATCATACGCTATAGGGTTAGAGTGCAAGAAATTGAATTTAAGGTAGATACTTTAAATTTTAGCACTCATAGTACTTATGAAGCAGGTGATAAAATCGCTTTAAAATTCAATCTTTCTTTAGCAAAAGAGTTAAAATGAAGCTTGTTTTATTTGATTTAGATGATACTTTAATACAAGGCGATAGTGCTAAACTTTGGCTTAAATTTTGTGTTGAAAAAGGTTTTTTACCTCAAGAATATTTAGAAAAAATCATTTTTTATCAAAAACAATATCAAGAAAAAAAGCTTAATATGGATGAATTTATGACTTTTTTTCTTCAAAGTGTTAAGGGTAAAAATGAAGATAGAATTTCATCTTTAGTAGATGAATTTATAAAAATTTATATAAAACCTTATGAAAAAGCTAAAGAACTTATAATCAAATATCAAGACCAAAGGTGTATTATAATTTCAGCTACGGCTGATTTTTTAGTTAGAAAAATCGCCTCTTTTTTGGGAGTGAGAGAAAGCATAGCTATAAAATGTGAGCGTGTGGGTAATAAATTTAGCGGAAAAGCTTATGGGATTTATAGCTTTAATGAAGGCAAGGTTTTAAGACTTAAAGAATATTTGGGTAAAGATTATCAAAAATGGATGAAAGATTCTTATTTTTTTAGTGATTCTATCAATGATTTACCTTTACTAAAGTCTGTTAGCAAAGCCTTTGTATGTAATGGTGATGAAAAAATTTTAAAAATTGCAAAAGAGAGAAAATATGAAATTTTAACTTTTTAAGCTATAAGCGTGAAAATTCACGCTTATTCTAATTCATATTTTTTAATTAAAGTATTATAAAATCCATCAGTTTTTGCTTCATCTATGCCTTTGTTAAATATTTCAATAATATCTTTTTGTTTATTTTTATCAAAAGCAAAACTAAAGCCTTCTCCTCCATCTGTTTCTTGGTAGAAACTTACCAATTCTGGATTTTCAGCTAAAAAACCTTTAGCAGTATCTTGATCAGCTACAATAGCATCGATTTTGTTGTTTTTTAGTGCTAAAACAGCTATGTTTAAATCTTTATTACTTTGTACTTGTGCATTTTTGATAGCTTTTGCAGTATTTTCTTGTAAAGTTCCTAGTTGAACTCCTATTTTTTTACCTTCTAAATCATTTTTCGTTTGAAGAGAGTCGTTGTTTTTTAGCTTAAGATAAAGATTTTTACTCATATAGTAAGGTTTGGTAAAATCAACACTTTGTCTTCTTTCTTCAGTTGCGCTCATAGCTGAGGCAATCATATCGATTTTGCCAGCTTTTAAAGCAGGAATCAATCCATCGAAATTGGTTTCAACCCAAACAATTTTAATACCATTTTTTTTGGCAATCTCTTCAACCAAATCAGTATCAAAACCTGTAAGTTTTGAGTTTTCTTTATAATTAAAAGGTTTATAATTTGGAGCAGTTCCAACCTTTAATTCTACACTTGCATTTGATTCTTTATTTTTAGAATCACTACAAGCACCTAAAAATAAACCAACTAAAGCAACTAGAGCAATGCTTAATATTTTTTTCATTTTTTTCCTTTGATATAAAATGTTTTAAAATTATACTTATTTTAAATTTATATTTAATTAAGTCTGGATCAATTTTTAGAAAAGTTATATTAATGTTGTGCTTTTAGATAATATTTAAATAATTATAAAAGTATTTTTTTAATATTTAAAATAAAATTTTATTTAAGAATATATTAATATAAAATTTGTTAAATTTTCATTAAATTTAAATATTGAAAAATAAAATATCAAATTAATATTTTATTTTATAATCAACTCAGGACATACGGGATAGTGTTGCAAATAATCAATTTGCGATAAATCAAAAGGATTTATTTTAGTGAGAAATGAGATGAAAAAATATTTTAATATTTTTAAAAATTTTTACAAATAAGACAAATGCAAAATTTGGATTGGGCGTTTGTAGTGTGGTTTTATCTTCTTCGGTTTGTTTTGCGGCGGTTCAGGCTACAAGCAAGGATGGAAAAATTTTTTATATTTCTGAACATTCTTTTAAGGATAATCAAGTTTATGATCTTCAAGCAGAAATTTTTAAAAAAATTAATGGAAAAAATTTCTATGCTTCTAAGTCAAAACACCCTATATTAAATTTAACTATGATTTATAATAACCCTAAATCTGGAAATAAAAATTTATCCAAGCTTGAAATTTTAACTCCGGATATTTCAAAAGAAGAGATCATAACAGCTTTTAGCACTTTAGGAACCGTATCTTCAGATACTCAAGCCGTTCCTAGTTCTTTTATACCTTTTATTGTAACAGCTTATGCTCAAAATACAAATGCAACAAATAATAAACTTATATTAGAAAATGGAGAATTATCTTCTGTGTATTTTTGCAAACCAAGCATAGGGGATTGTGGAGTGCCTAATAATTCTCAAAAAGGTGATCGTTTTAAGTATTTAATTACTGCGGCGTTTACTGACGAGGGCGGGGGATTTAACAATCAAACCATTTTAAAAGAAAACCCCTATATCAATATGGGTGTAGAAAATATCTACACCTTGCCCTTAAATGGAGCTCCTTATATTTCAGGATCTTTAGCTTTTGATGGTGAAGCTAAAGACAATAAATTAATCTTAGAGTCAAATACAAAAATTGACCTTCATAATTCCCAGTATTTTTCAGATGAAGAAGGTAAGGATATTTATGATGAAAGAATTACTCGTTTAATGGGAGTTTTTGGCATAAATTCTAATTTACAAAACAATAAAGTTCTTATCGATTCAGCCAATATCGTCCTTCATGGGCCAGATGGTGAGTATACAGCTCGTTCGACCTTTGAAATTTTAGGTGCTTTAGCTGATGTAAATAATCTTAAAAAATACAATGCAAGCAAAAATTCTGTAATAATTAAAAATTTAAATTTAGATTTAATGGTGAATTCGCAAAATAAAATAACTTTTTATGATGCTGTTTTATTTGGAGAAATTTATGGTGGAAGAACATTACAGGGTAATGCAGAGAAAAATTCTATAGAAGTTTATCATTTTAACTCATTAGATCATCTTAATAAAAACATTAAAACACATGCATCGTTAAACCTCTATGGTGTGTATTCTAATGATGGTGAAGCTAATGGAAATAAAATTGTATTTCGCCTTAAAAAACCTTTAAAAATCAGTGATAATTTTTATGGAAAAAATTATCACAATCTTTACGGAGGTTTTGCTACGGAGGGTGCGAATTTTAATGTTATTGATATACAAAATGATTTAACCTATGAAAAAGTTCCACAAAATTATTCTGATAAATTTACCGTATATGTGGCAAGAACTTTAAGTGGAAAAGCAAATAATAACACCTTAAGTATAAAAGATTCTGTTATTTCATTGCCTTTATATGCTTTTATTACAAGTGAAATTACGCTAGATGGTATAGACTATATCGCTGATGAATCAAACAATAATGAAGTAAATTTTGAAAATATTAAATCATCTAAAAATTTAAGTTTGATGATCAATGCTAAAAATGTTTCAAATAATAAAATAAATTATAATCTCATTCAGAGTCTAATCGAAGCGAGTTCTTTAGGAAAGGGTTTAAAAATTATTTTAAAAGCAGCTCAAAATGCAAATAACAACCTTATAAAGCTTAAAGATTGTTCTTCTGGAAAGTTCGTGCATCATAAAAGCAGATAAAGAAAGTGCTTTTAATAAAATCATCATCAACAACACAGTTTTTAGTACTGCCTCAGATAAAAGACAAGGTTATGCGGAGTTGATAGCTGGAGTGTCTGCAAATTCTCATGATAATATCATGGAATTTGTTAATTTAAATATAGATGAGTATAAAAATCAAGATGCTATATTTTTAGCTCCATCTGGAAGATATTTCAAATTTTAAATCTTATAACAATACTTTATATTTAGGCGGAGAGTTAAATTTCTTTAAAGATGTAAATATCGATTTGCTTTCTGGTTCTGTTTTTCATGAAGTAAATAAAAAAGGCAAAATAATCACTCAAATTCTACCGCATCAAGAAGATTTTTCTAAAAATAATCGTTTGATTATAGATACTCAAGATGTCAAATCAGAAGTGGTAAATAACTTTGAAAATTTTACTTATTTTACCAAATAAAATAAAAAATCCTATCTTGACTATAGAAAAACTTATCAATCTTCCTGCAAATGGAAGTATGGAAATTTTTACTAAAAATAAACCAACAAAAGGAAAATATATTCTCATACAAAGTGATGTTGGAATTTATGATGGTGACAATGGATTGTTAAATCAACAAGAATTAGAAAATTTGTTAGAAAAAATGAAAAATAATAAAAATAAATTTAATTACAACAAGATAGAAAAGTTGGCTAAAAGTACATTGAAAAATGTAAATTTTAGCTTTGAAGTTTCAGATGATGCAAAAATAATTTATATCAACATACTTTAAAGGAGAGTAACATGAAAAAGATGAGTAAACATATAGTTTTATCATTTGCGGTGGGTTCTTTGCTCTTTTCTCAAGCTTATGCTGTACCACGAGGAGGTAAATTTACTCATGGTACAAGTGGGACTATCCACACCTCTGGAAATATTGTAATGATTACAGGAAAAGGACAAAATCATGTTATCTAATGGGGTGGTGGTTTTAATATAGCTCAGGGGGAAAGTGTAAATTTTACAACTTCTGGTAAAAACTACCTAAACATTGTTTATCACAAAGATGCTTCTAAAATAGATGGAGCTTTAAATGGCGGGAATAACAATATCTTTTTAGTTAATCCTATGGGAGTTTTGATTGGTCAAACAGGAACTATTACTGCGGGAAAATTTGTAGCTAGTACGACGCCTTTAAATGATGAGAATGTTAAAACTTTTTAAAGCAAGGAGCTAGTTTTTCTCCAGCATTTGATGTAAGCAAGCAAGGAAATATTATAAATCTTGGAAAGATCAATGCAGATAATATTGTTTTAATAGGAAATAAGGTTGAAATCAATAAAGGAAAAATTACTTTGGATGTATTAAAACTTGAAGGTAATAAAGTTTATGTTGATGCTGGAGTGGTAAAAGATACAAAAAATATCGTAGCCAAAGCAGAGCAAGAAGTTATCATTCAACAAAGCATAACAAGTTTTGAAGAAGATGGAGCTTTATTGGGTAATTCTAGTAGTAAATTTAGTTTTGATGATAGTAGTAAAGTTAAAAACTGGACTAAATATGGAAGTATTGCGGATGCAACAGAATGGAATAAATTTGCTGATTTTTGGAATGTAAATAAAGAAAAATTTAGAACAGCTTTTGATCGTTTTCGTTTGATTGATGATATTGATGCTAGTGGCGTGAAAACATACATAGTAGGTGATAATACAAGCAATGCTTTTGCTAAATCTTTCGATGGTTCTGGTTATGCTTTAAAAAATGTTAATATTAATTCATCAAATCAATATGTAGGAATTTTTGGAGTTGTTCAAAATAGCTATATAAGAAACCTTAATATTCAAGGATTGAAAATTGCTTCAACTGGTTATGATGCTTATGTTGGAGGTATAGTAGGGCAAAATATTGCAAACAGTTATACGGGTTTTGAAAATGTGACTGTTAATGATCTCGTTATTAATACAGCTGTAAATACTAAAGTTGGCGGAATAATAGGCTGGGGAAATGGTAGTGGAGGGAATAACACTATCAATTTTACAAATGTTGCTATTAATAATATAAGTATAGTAGCAAAAGAAGGTTCTTATGTGGGTGGCATAGGCAGACAAATTGATGGTGGTAATTTTAATAATGTTGTGGTTAATGACATAGAAAAACTTATAACTTCTGGGAATGATAGTAAAACAGGAGGATTTACTGGAAAAGTTGGAAATTTAAAGATTAATAATGCTTACTTATTTTATAAAAATGGAGCAATTTTGAGTGCTGGAAACTATAAAACACAAGCTGGAAAAGTTATTGGTGATCCTGGAATTAGTGTAAATAATAATTTTAGTAATATTTATGTTTATCATAATTTAGAAAATGGTTACATTGATGAAGGACAGAATTTTTTTAAGTCTGTGCAATATAATAATGAAGTAACAGGAAAAAAAGATTTTGATAGCGCTGTAAGAAAGAAATTTAACGATATAAAATATCTTGATAATAATTCTTATGCTTTTGCTGATTCTTTTACCAAGGTAACAGATGCTGTGAAATTATCCAAAGACGACTTTGACCCTAAGTTGCTTCAAAGAATTTTAGATGATTTGATGAATGGAAAATACACTTATGATTTTGATACCAAAACTTGGACTTACGCAGATAGCAAGGGTGTGGCAGGGGAAAATGAAGCCAGTGAGATCACTCAAAGTTTAAATTTCTTAAATGCATTTAAAGATACTGGAGTAGAACAAGAATTTTTAAAGTTATGGCAAGGTTCGCAAGAACAAAGTTATAAAAATTATACCAATCTTTATGAAAAATGGACGCAAAAGAAAACTGCTATGGATAAAATCAAAACCGGCAAAGGTTGTTTCGCTAGTTTTAAAGAAGAATTATAAAAATACCAAGAAGCCTTAGCTCAACTTGACAAAGAAAATAAAAACTATGAAAAAATCAAAGAATCAGGCTTAGTTAGCGATGAAACGCTTAGAGTTATGTATGCAAAACTTTTAGAACAAAAAGAAGCTCTTGAAAAGCAGTTTGCGGATCTTAGTGGAAATGAAGGATTTCACTATAAGCTTGAAAATGAGATTCTAAATTCTCAAGGTTTTGCTATAAATGGAAGCGATGTAGATGGTAAAGTGTACACTGGAAAATATAATTTTGAAGGAAAATTAGCCTCATTGCCAGAAAAATCAAATATATCTATCTATGAGCCAGATAAACAAAAAAAAGAGGGAGGGGGTGAAGATCCAGACAAACCTTCTGTATTACCGCCTGAAATTCCTGAAAAGGTTGTAGAAGCTCCTATAAAAATTCAAACTAAAGTAGACACAAAAAAAAGATGATGATCAAGTGGACATAGGAGAAGCAGATGCTAGAAGTAGTGGTTTGCGTTGTATTGTAAGTGATAATTTTAAGACAATGAACATTTGTGTAAATGCAAAATAGGAAATAAAAATGAGAAAAATTTTAGTTATTTTAATCTTATTGTAAGTATTTTCACATGCTGAAGAGCTAAATAATAATAAAATAAGAGAGCTTATAGAAAGCTCTTCTGAAGCAAATGGACCACAAAATAAAAATTAAAAAATACATTAAAAAATCAAAAAAGCCCTGTAAATTTTAAAGAGCAAAATACTACAAATATTGCAAATTTACAAACTGATCAAAATGAAGCTAAGGTTTTTGTAAGAGAGTATGTTTTGCATATCGATAATAAAGATTTGACATTTAAAAAATTAAGAATTAGCGAAAAATAAATTCAAGATGCAATAGCTGAATATCGCAACCAAGAATTAAGCTTACAAAATTTAAAAGATATAACAAACATTATAGTTTATTATTGTCAATTAAGTAGCCATCCTTCGGCAACTGCTTATATACCACCGCAAGATTTAAGTTCTAACAAAGTGCAAATTAACATAGTTTTTGGAACTTTTAGGAAAAGTAATTATTAAAAACAACTCAGGTGTCAGAGATTATGCTTTAGAGAGTAAATTGAACAAAAATCTTAAAGGGAAAGTTATCACAACTAAAAATGTGGAAAATGAAATATACGGAATCCAAACCAATGCTAATTTACAATCAGGTGATGGTTGTGGAGAAAGCGATGTTATTATAGAAGTAAACAAAGGTGAGATAGTGCAACTTTAACTTTATATTCTAACAACTATAGGGCTAAAGAAACAGGTCGTTTTAGAGCAGGAATGAGTCAAAGTTTAAACAATATAGCAAGATAAGGGGATAACTTAAATTTTTATCTTCAAGATAGTGATGAAAATCAAACAGATTATGGGATTAATTATAGTACTTTTATAGGGAATTTAAAAATTACTCCATTTGCAACTCAAGGACATTATGTTCCTGGCAGAATTTATAGAAATCTTAGTTTTTATAGGGACTCTATGAATGTTGGAGTAAATTTTTCTTATCCTGTGTTTTTATATACTGAGTATTCTTTATATCTTGTTTCGGGTTTTACTCATAAAAAGATTAAAGATTATTATCTTGATGGTTTAGTAAGCAATGAAAAAGCGAGAAATAGTGTAAATTTGGGCATAGAAAGAACTTATAAAGGTTTGGAGAATAATGTCCTAAGTTATACTTTAAATTTTATATATGGTAATGTTGAAAATGATGGTAATTTTTCTGGATTTAATGGAGTAAATTTAGGAAATTTTGGAAAAATGAATTTAAATTTAAGCAACAAATATCAATTCTAAGAACGCTTAACTCACATTTTTCAACTCAATTATCAAAAAGTTATCAGCGATGCTGTTTTAGATAGTAGTGAATCCGTATCTTTAGGTAGACCTTGTGGTGTATGTGTTTGTTTAGAAGGTGAGGGAAGTACGGATAATGTTGTTTCTGGCACCTTGGGAATAAGGTTTCAAACACCTTTAGAAGGGCTTTACTCGACTCCTTTTTATGATATAGGGTATTCTTGGTATGAAAATAAAGAATATCAAAGTGAAAATCATTATCTTATGGATGCAATGGGTATACAAATACTCTATACAAGAAGTGCTAATTTTTATGTAAAAATGGATGCTGCAAGAGCTGTTCATCGGTTTAAACACGATGGAGAACATCGAGCAAGAGTTTATGCAAGCCTAGAAAAATACTTTTAACTTTGGGGTGATTGGAAAATTCCCCCCCCCCCTCCCCCATTTTTAAACCCACCAAATACTTATATAAATACTTACACAAATATTTATACTATTTAATCCTTTGTTTAATCCCCTTTTAAGTTTAATTGGTTATACTTTCATTTCCTTTTTTTGAAAAAAGGACTTAAAATCTTTTAAATTATAAAGTTTCACTAGCTTAGTAGATTTTATAAATTAACTCTTTTGGTTTTTATCTTATAAACTAAAAGCTTTTTTATAAATCTTGTTTTTTAATTTAAAAACTTTTCTTTTAAAAATGATTTTTTGTTTTGTTCTTTTAACTTAGTATTGTTATTCAAATCTTATTAGTCAATCTTTGAAATCTAAATAAGTGATCGATTGAGCCAGAAAGATTTAGGCATAAGTAATTATGTAAAATCTATTCAATCTAATAATTAAAAAGATTAAAAGTTTTTCTTTTAATCTTTCATAACTTTTTCTTTGAAGAAAAAGATTAAACTATCTATAATTTTTATGGAGAGTTTGATCCTGGCTCAGAGTGAACGCTGGCGGCGTGCCTAATACATGCAAGTCGAACGATGAAGCTTCTAGCTTGCTAGAAGTGGATTAGTGGCGCACGGGTGAGTAAGGTATAGTTAATCTGCCCTACACAAGAGGACAACAGTTGGAAACGACTGCTAATACTCTATACTCCTGCTTAACACAAGTTGAGCAGGGAAAGTTTTTCGGTGTAGGATGAGACTATATAGTATCAGCTAGTTGGTAAGGTAATGGCTTACCAAGGCTATGACGCTTAACTGGTCTGAGAGGATGATCAGTCACACTGGAACTGAGACACGGTCCAGACTCCTACGGGAGGCAGCAGTAGGGAATATTGCGCAATGGGGGAAACCCTGACGCAGCAACGCCGCGTGGAGGATGACACTTTTCGGAGCGTAAACTCCTTTTCTTAGGGAAGAATTCTGACGGTACCTAAGGAATAAGCACCGGCTAACTCCGTGCCAGCAGCCGCGGTAATACGGAGGGTGCAAGCGTTACTCGGAATCACTGGGCGTAAAGGGCGCGTAGGCGGATTATCAAGTCTCTTGTGAAATCTAATGGCTTAACCATTAAACTGCTTGGGAAACTGATAGTCTAGAGTGAGGGAGAGGCAGATGGAATTGGTGGTGTAGGGGTAAAATCCGTAGATATCACCAAGAATACCCATTGCGAAGGCGATCTGCTGGAACTCAACTGACGCTAAGGCGCGAAAGCGTGGGGAGCAAACAGGATTAGATACCCTGGTAGTCCACGCCCTAAACGATGTACACTAGTTGTTGGGGTGCTAGTCATCTCAGTAATGCAGCTAACGCATTAAGTGTACCGCCTGGGGAGTACGGTCGCAAGATTAAAACTCAAAGGAATAGACGGGGACCCGCACAAGCGGTGGAGCATGTGGTTTAATTCGAAGATACGCGAAGAACCTTACCTGGGCTTGATATCCTAAGAACCTTATAGAGATATGAGGGTGCTAGCTTGCTAGAACTTAGAGACAGGTGCTGCACGGCTGTCGTCAGCTCGTGTCGTGAGATGTTGGGTTAAGTCCCGCAACGAGCGCAACCCACGTATTTAGTTGCTAACGGTTCGGCCGAGCACTCTAAATAGACTGCCTTCGTAAGGAGGAGGAAGGTGTGGACGACGTCAAGTCATCATGGCCCTTATGCCCAGGGCGACACACGTGCTACAATGGCATATACAATGAGACGCAATACCGCGAGGTGGAGCAAATCTATAAAATATGTCCCAGTTCGGATTGTTCTCTGCAACTCGAGAGCATGAAGCCGGAATCGCTAGTAATCGTAGATCAGCCATGCTACGGTGAATACGTTCCCGGGTCTTGTACTCACCGCCCGTCACACCATGGGAGTTGATTTCACTCGAAGCCGGAATACTAAACTAGTTACCGTCCACAGTGGAATCAGCGACTGGGGTGAAGTCGTAACAAGGTAACCGTAGGAGAACCTGCGGTTGGATCACCTCCTTTCTAGAGTACAAAGTAATAAGTCTCACAACTATTACTTCAATATATAAACTCAATTGATTCTTGTTTAGATTTCAAAGATTGATGATAAAGCTAATTGTTTATGGGGAATTAGCTCAGCTGGGAGAGCGCCTGCTTTGCACGCAGGAGGTCAGCGGTTCGATCCCGCTATTCTCCACCATTTATTAAGGGCCTATAGCTCAGCTGGTTAGAGTGCACCCCTGATAAGGGTGAGGTCACAAGTTCAAGTCTTGTTAGGCCCACCATAAAAAAGATTTGAATAAAGAAGCTTTAAAATCTAAAGCAAGTATATAAAATAGATTAAATATAAAATATAAACTCTATACTTAGATTTATTTTTTATCTTTAACTATAAAAGAATATACTTTAATAGATATAAGTAGCATATACATTATGCATTTATATTTATAATGAATTATGTTAATATATATACTTCCTTTAGGTTTTAAACCTAAATGTTCTTTTTAATTATCATTGTTAAGAGTCACAAGCAAGTTTTAATAAAAACAATTTTACAGGACTTGTTAAAGGATAAAACCTATTTATCTTTTCTTTAGTTTAACTTAACTTTTAGCTGTCTTTATTTCTATAAATAAAGAGAATATTAGATTTAAGGATTATAAATTAAAGACAAGTTTCAAACTCACAGCTTAGTTGAGACTAAATCATTTAGTTTTATATTAAGTGTTTGAATGCTTTCCGTCTTAAGATAAAGAAGTCTTATCATAAAAACTTTAACAAGGAAGTGATGCGTTTTAGAATCAATAATAAAAGGTAAAAAAGGTAAGCTACTAAGAGCGAATGGTGGATGCCTTGACTGGTAAAGGCGATGAAGGACGTACTAGACTGCGATAAGCTACGGGGAGCTGTCAAGAAGCTTTGATCCGTAGATTTCCGAATGGGTCAACCCAATGTATAGAGATATACATTACCTATATAGGAGCGAACGAGGGGAATTGAAACATCTTAGTACCCTCAGGAAAAGAAATCAATAGAGATTGCGTCAGTAGCGGCGAGCGAAAGCGCAAGAGGGCAAACCCAGTGCTTGCACTGGGGGTTGTAGGACTGCAATGTGCAAGAGGTAAGTTTAGCAGAACATTCTGGAAAGTATAACCATAGAGGGTGATAGTCCCGTATGCGAAAAACAAACCTTAGCTAGCAGTATCCTGAGTAGGGCGGGACACGAGGAATCCTGTCTGAATCCG
The DNA here is from genome assembly GCF_012890095.1 of Campylobacter sp. CFSAN093260. Classification (NCBI taxonomy): domain Bacteria; kingdom Pseudomonadati; phylum Campylobacterota; class Epsilonproteobacteria; order Campylobacterales; family Campylobacteraceae; genus Campylobacter; species Campylobacter sp. CFSAN093260. Next base: position 703,929 of record NZ_CP040618.1, read on the forward strand.
GGTCGACCACGATCCAACCCTAAATACTAATACCAGATCGATAGTGCACAAGTACCGTGAGGGAAAGGTGAAAAGAACTGAGGTGATCAGAGTGAAATAGAACCTGAAACCATTTGCTTACAATCATTCAGAGCCCTATGTAGCAATACAGGGTGATGGACTGCCTTTTGCATAATGAGCCTGCGAGTTGTGGTGTCTGGCAAGGTTAAGCAAACGCGAAGCCGTAGCGAAAGCGAGTCTGAATAGGGCGCTTAGTCAGATGCTGCAGACCCGAAACGAAGTGATCTATCCATGAGCAAGTTGAAGCTAGTGTAAGAACTAGTGGAGGACTGAACCCATAGGCGTTGAAAAGCCCCGGGATGACTTGTGGATAGGGGTGAAAGGCCAATCAAACTTCGTGATAGCTGGTTCTCTCCGAAATATATTTAGGTATAGCGTTGTGTCGTAATATAAGGGGGTAGAGCACTGAATGGGCTAGGGCATACACCAATGTACCAAACCCTATCAAACTCCGAATACCTTATATGTAATCACAGCAGTCAGGCGGCGAGTGATAAAATCCGTCGTCAAGAGGGAAACAACCCAGACTACCAGCTAAGGTCCCTAAATCTTACTTAAGTGGAAAACGATGTGAAGTTACTTAAACAACCAGGAGGTTGGCTTAGAAGCAGCCATCCTTTAAAGAAAGCGTAATAGCTCACTGGTCTAGTGATTTTGCGCGGAAAATATAACGGGGCTAAAGTAAGTACCGAAGCTGTAGACTTAGTTTACTAAGTGGTAGGAGAGCGTTCTATTTGCGTCGAAGGTATACCGGTAAGGAGTGCTGGAGCGAATAGAAGTGAGCATGCAGGCATGAGTAGCGATAATTAATGTGAGAATCATTAACGCCGTAAACCCAAGGTTTCCTACGCGATGCTCGTCATCGTAGGGTTAGTCGGGTCCTAAGTCGAGTCCGAAAGGGGTAGACGATGGCAAATTGGTTAATATTCCAATACCAACATTAGTGTGCGATGGAAGGACGCTTAGGGCTAAGGGGGCTAGCGGATGGAAGTGCTAGTCTAAGGTCGTAGGAGGTTGTACAGGCAAATCCGTATAACAATACTCCGAGAACTGAAAGGCTTTTTGAAGTCTTCGGATGGATAGAAGAACCCCTGATGCCGTCGAGCCAAGAAAAGTTTCTAAGTTTAGCTAATGTTGCCCGTACCGTAAACCGACACAGGTGGGTGGGATGAGTATTCTAAGGCGCGTGGAAGAACTCTCTTTAAGGAACTCTGCAAAATAGCACCGTATCTTCGGTATAAGGTGTGGTTAGCTTTGTATTAGGATTTACTCCGAAAGCAAGGAAACTTACAACAAAGAGTCCCTCCCGACTGTTTACCAAAAACACAGCACTCTGCTAACTCGTAAGAGGATGTATAGGGTGTGACGCCTGCCCGGTGCTCGAAGGTTAATTGATGGGGTTAGCATTAGCGAAGCTCTTGATCGAAGCCCGAGTAAACGGCGGCCGTAACTATAACGGTCCTAAGGTAGCGAAATTCCTTGTCGGTTAAATACCGACCTGCATGAATGGCGTAACGAGATGGGAGCTGTCTCAAAGAGGGATCCAGTGAAATTGTAGTGGAGGTGAAAATTCCTCCTACCCGCGGCAAGACGGAAAGACCCCGTGGACCTTTACTACAGCTTGACACTGCTACTTGGATAAGAATGTGCAGGATAGGTGGGAGGCTTTGAGTATATGACGCCAGTTGTATATGAGCCATTGTTGAGATACCACTCTTTCTTATTTGGGTAGCTAACCAGCTTGAGTTATCCTCAAGTGGGACAATGTCTGGTGGGTAGTTTGACTGGGGCGGTCGCCTCCCAAATAATAACGGAGGCTTACAAAGGTTGGCTCAGAACGGTTGGAAATCGTTCGTAGAGTATAAAGGTATAAGCCAGCTTAACTGCAAGACATACAAGTCAAGCAGAGACGAAAGTCGGTCTTAGTGATCCGGTGGTTCTGTGTGGAAGGGCCATCGCTCAAAGGATAAAAGGTACCCCGGGGATAACAGGCTGATCTCCCCCAAGAGCTCACATCGACGGGGAGGTTTGGCACCTCGATGTCGGCTCATCGCATCCTGGGGCTGGAGCAGGTCCCAAGGGTATGGCTGTTCGCCATTTAAAGCGGTACGCGAGCTGGGTTCAGAACGTCGTGAGACAGTTCGGTCCCTATCTGCCGTGGGCGTAAGAAGATTGAAGAGATTTGACCCTAGTACGAGAGGACCGGGTTGAACAAACCACTGGTGTAGCTGTTGTTCTGCCAAGAGCATCGCAGCGTAGCTAAGTTTGGAAAGGATAAACGCTGAAAGCATCTAAGCGTGAAGCCAACTCTAAGATGAATCTTCTCTAAGCTCTCTAGAAGACTACTAGTTTGATAGGCTGGGTGTGTAATGGATGAAAGTCCTTTAGCTGACCAGTACTAATAGAGCGTTTGGCTTATCTTTAATAAAGCATCACTTCCTTGTTAAGGTTTTTAAGAAGACTTTGAATATAGATAATATTTAGAGTTTAATAGAAATCTTTCAAGTAGAGTTTGTATTAGAACTTGCTCTTAACATTGTTTTTTAAGTATTCTATATAAAAACTTATCAAAGATAAAAGATAAGAAAAGAAGAAAGAGAATAAAGAAAAAAGTAAAGAAATAAAAGATTAAGCTTTATTTTTTAAATTCAATCTTTCAAAGAATATTTAAATAACAATGTCCGTGATTATACAGATGTGGAAACGCCTTGCTCCATCCCGAACCAAGAAGCTAAGCACATCGTGGGTGATGATACTACGCCTTACTGGCAGGGGGAAAGTAGCTCATTGCGGACTTGTTAATTCTGCTTTATCTTATTCTTATAGATTTAAAATCTTAGTTTTTATATGTCAATCGTTGTTTTTATATTTAATTATTTTTTTATGTTTATAGGTTTAATTAGCTTGGGTTGATTTAATTTGTAGTTTTATATTTAAATTGATTTGTTGTATTGTCAGCTTAGCTATGGTTGTTGATTGGCTTGGGTTAATTTAATGGTTGTTTGAGTTGTTTAGTTTATATGTTTTTATATCTCAATTATTCTTTTTATTTATTGAATCTTTTGTATCAATAATTAATCTTTATGTTTACTTGTATAGGTTTATTTATTCAATCTATTTTTATGTGTCAATTGTTCTTTATATGTCTAGTTTATATTTTATTATGTAAGTTGGGTTTGTTCAATAATTGGGTTGGATTTTTAATCACTCAAGTTTATTTTATAGTGTTTATTGAGGTTTATGGGTTGGGGTTGTTATACACTTCTTGGTTGGGTTAGGGGTTAATGTTGGGTTAGGGTGGATAGACTATGATTGTCTATTCTTGTTGGCGAGAATGAATGTTATACTTGAGATAAATTTTTTATCATCGATAGTCTTGCTATTTAATTGATGTTTGTAAAAAAGTGTGTGTAATTTATGGCTTGTTTGGGTTTGGGTGGGATTAGCTTAGTTAATTTATGGTTTTTTATTGTTAATCTTATAAATTAAATTTATTAGTTTAATCAATTAAATTAATTATGCTTGCTTGATTTATTGCTTTATGGGTCGGTTGAGATTGTTTTTGTCTGGGTGATTGAGATTTATTGTTTGCTTGTTCTTTACCAATACTTTTATTTTATAGTGTTTATTGAGGTTTTATGGGTTGGGGGTTGTTTATGATGAAATAAATATTGCTGTAAATACATGCAAGGGTTTAGTGTTGTCTAAAAAAAGATTACTTGCTTTAAATTTATCTTTTTTTATTCAATAAAACTCTCACTTCTTAAGTGGGAGATGAATTGCTTACAGTGTTAGTTGTACGGCTCTAGTTAGGTATTTGACATAATCAGTAATTTTTATAGAATACCTATGCGGAATAATGCTAGAAACTCTTAAAAAATATGCAGAAAATCAAGTCATAGAAGATAATTACCCTAAGAAAAAATATATAACCAAAAAGAAAAAAAGCCCTAATGAAACAAAGCAATGCAAATAACCAAAGGTTTTAAATATAGAATTCTACCTAAACAAAGAACAACAAAAGCTTATTAATCATCAATGTTTCATCATCTATATCAAGCCTATAATATTTGTTTAAATTTACAGCAAGAGCAGTGGGATAAAAATAAGAATTTAGATAAAAAAGATAGGAGTTATTTAAAGGCAAGTAAGATAGATAATCAATAAAACTAGCCTTATAAAAGCAAGAGAATTAAGCTATAAAAGTGTTGTAACCCAACAAGCAAGGATTAATCTTCTTGTGCCTTAGAGCAAGCAATTAGAGATAAAAATAAAGGCTTTCCCAAATTTAAAAACTCTAAATTTGCAAAGCAAAGCTTTAATTGGAATAATCAAGCCTACAAAATCAAAGATAGTGATACTACTAAGTTTAAGATATTTAGACTTATGAATACATTTTTTAAAATGCGTTATCACAGAGATTTACCAAATACTTATAAGTTTAATCAAATCACTATTATCAAAAATCACAATAAATACTATTTAGCTTTTAGTATCATTTATGATGAATCAAATGTTTCTTTAATATCTAGCAAAGATTTTGATATTAAAAAAGCAGTTGACATTGATTTAAATATCAATGAGATTACCTTAAGCAGTGGAGAGTTAATAGCTACTAACTCAAAGCTACTTAGTAGAGCTGAATATTAAAAGATTGCAAAGAAAACAAAGCAGGAGAATATTAAAAACAAAAAAGGAGAAAACAAAGTTAAGCCATAATTTCAAAAAAACACAATTAAAATTAAATAAAATCTATGAAAAAAGTTCAAATATCAAAAAGGATAGTTATCACAAGATAACTTCAAAACTCATACAAGAATTTGACTTGCTAGCAGTTGAAGATTTGCAAATTAAGAATATGTGTAAAAGAGCTAAATTAAAGAATATAAAAGCTAAAAGTGGTTTAAATAAATCTATTCTTAATACTTCATTCTATCAATTCTCTCAATATCTAGAGTATAAAGCAAAGCATAATGGCAAATTCTTTATAAAAGTCAATCCACAATATACAAGCAAAACTTGTAGTGTATGTGGAAATATCAAAAAAAATCTTATGTTTAAAGATAGAGTGTATCTTTGTGAAAAATGTGGCAATACTTTACATAGAGATATTAATGCTGCAAATAATATCTTAAAGCGTGGATTAAAGTTGTTTGGGTTAGGAATTAGCCTTGAGGACTATAAACTCAAAGCCTTTTAAATTAGCTAATACTAGTTAGCTTTAGCTAGGAAGCTTCTACTTCTAAGCGTTAGCAAAGCTGGAGTGATTTGTATTAAAAATAGAGTATATTGTGAAAGATTTAGCTTAATTTATATACCAATGGTATTTTTATATGAAAAGTTTTTTCATATTGTGGAAATTTTTTAGAAGCTATGCGTATAGTTTCTAAAGCACTTTTATTTAGAAAATCATATTTTGAAGGCTTAAGTATTTTTAAATTTTCTAATTTCTTTTCTTTTGTCCAGGTAAATTCTACAAGAACCTCCCCACTCATACGCATTTTTCTAGCTTGTCTAGGGTAGATTAGGGCTTCATCGATTGCTGATTTTATTTCTTTTAAAAGCTCACTATTACTAGTTAAAGATACGCTTTGGTAAGAGCTGGCTTGTGGAGTTTGTTGCTGCATGTTTGTATCTTTTTTGGGTTGACTTATTGCCTTTGCATTTGCTGGAGGGATTATTTTTTTAGGTTTAGCGATAGGTTTTTCTTTTCTCGGTTTTATTTTTTTTATTTCTTGCACAGGTTCTTTGGGTTGCACATTCGAAGGCTCTTGTATAGTTTGTGTGGGTTGTGTCGGTTTCATATCGGAGGAATTTTGTACAAAATGTTTGATTGCCATATTAAATTTATTTTCTTTAATAGTTTCATTGGGTTGTATGTGTAAAAAATCTTTAGAATAAAGAAAAACAAAAAATAAAGGTGTAAAAACAAATAAAGTGATAAAAGAAGATTGGTTTTTATGATTGCTTATAAATGTTTTCATCTTTTACTCCGTTATGATTTTATTTTTTGATTTAAATATCTTTATTTCTTAAACACATTCTATGGTAAATTGTTTAAAAAGATAAATTTTGAAACAAATTTCACAGAGAAAAATAACAATCAAATAATCAAGCTTGTATCTAAAAGATATTTAATTTTTGCTATTTACTTCTCTAAAAAAACTTATATTTTTAAGAATTATAGCAAGAAAAAATAAATTTTTAATTAATACTAATTATCACAATTGATACAAAATTTATCTTAAATTAATAATTATTATCATAATATTCTGATTTCTAATTAATATTTAACAAAAGGAGAAAAATGAAGAAATTATGTCTATCAGTTTGCGCCATTGGTCTCTTAAGCTCCAATGCCATATCGCAAAATGTAGAACTAGATAGCTCAATCGTTAGTGCTTCTGGCTTTACCCAAGATATTAAAGAAGCTCCTGCTACTATCAATGTTATCAGTAAAAAAGAATTACAAAGTAAGCCTTATAGAGATGTTGCAGAGGCTATCGCAGATATCCCAGGCGTTGATTTATATGCTAGCAAGGGAAAAACAGGTTCTTATAATATCACTATGAGGGGTATTACTGGATATACTTTGGTTTTGATTGATGGGCGTCGTCAGGGTATTGGCGGAGAGGTGGGCCCTAATGGTTTTAATGAAATTTCAAATTCTTTCTTACCTCCGATTTCTAGTATAGAAAGGATAGAAGTTATAAAAGGTCCTATGAGTACTTTATATGGCTCTGAAGCTTTAGGCGGGGTGGTAAATATCATTACCAAAAAAGTAAGTGATAAATGGGAAACTTCTGTAAGTTTGGATGCTCTTTTAAATGAAAATAAAGACTGGGGCAATACTTATGGAACAAGTATTTATTCTAGTGGTCCTTTGATGAATGACAAATTGGGTCTAATGCTTCGTTTTAGAGAATTTTACAGACAGCAATCCAATGTTGAATTTACAAATGGAAGTGGACAAAGAGTTCCAGGAGATCAAGCTCAAAGTCCTACAAAGGCAAATAATTTTAACATAGGAACAAGAGTCAGTTATTTGGCTAATGATTATAATACCTTTATATTTGATATAGATTTTTCAAGAAATCATTATGATAATAAAAAAGGTCAATTAGGAACTATTACAAAACCAGGTGATACAAAAGGTAGTTTAATAGGTGGTTATACTGATATAATGGAAGTTGATAAATTTGTGACTTATTTAAGTCATGAGGGTGTTTATGAAAACTTTTCTATCACTTCTGGTTTGCAGTATAATAGAGTAAGCAATAATGGACGCGAAGTTGTAGGGCAAGCTACACAGCCGTTTTTGGGAGAAAATAGAGATATAGTCGCAGAAGATATTATCTTAGATACTAAGTCTGTTATTCCTCTAGGACAAAGTCATATTTTAAGCGTAGGCGGTGAATATAGGCTTGAAAAAATGCAAGATAAAATAGCTAATCCGACCAATTTTGATCAGTATTTATTGGCAATATTTGCAGAGGATGAGTACAGCATAAAAGATAACTTAAGATTTACTTTTGGAGCAAGATATAATCATCATGAAATTTTTGGAAACAATGTTTCGCCAAGAGCTTATCTAGTTTATAATCCTACTGATGAACTTACTTTAAAAGGCGGTGTATCTACAGGCTTTAGAACCCCTTATGCAAATCGTTTGATAAATGGAGCTTATAATTATAGTGGTCAAGGTAGATTTCCTATATATGGAAATCCTGATTTAAAAGAAGAGACATCTTTAAATTATGAAATAGCAGCTATTTACAATAATGATTTGTTTTATGTTTCTGCGACAGGTTTTTTAACAAATTTTAAAGATAAAATTTCAACCCAAAGATATGACAAAAATAATATGATTCCAGGAATTGGTACTTGTAATGCTGATAGATGTTTTAGAGCGATCAATCATGGTAAGGTTGAGTACAAAGGTGTAGAGCTTGGAGCAGGGATAAGCCTTCTTGATAATTTAAATGTAAATTTTGCTTATACTTATCTTGATAGTGAGGTTAAAGAAGCACAAGATAAAAGTGTGATAGGTAAACCTGAGCAGGATAGTTTAAAACACAATATCATGTTAAAAACCGAATACAGCTTCTATAATAAATTCACTCCTTGGATAAAAGGCGAGTGGCAAATAGATCGCTATATGGGTGATACTAATATCAATAGAGAATATTACAAGGATATCTTTTTAGCTTCCATGGGTGTGCGTTATGATATCAACAAACAATGGAGTATCAATGCAGCTATTTATAATCTTTTTGACAAAAGCTTTACAAATGGCTGGGAATCTTATGCAAGTGGGAGTGGTAGCACTTGGGTAAATACCTATAACCGCATAGAAGAAGGAAGAAGAATGTATATTTCTATCAATGGTAACTTTTAAGCTTTGATAGAAGAACCAAAGAGCTTTCAAAGGCTTCTTTGGTTTTTTGTTTATAGCATCTTGTGCTTTTAAAAAAGTTAAATTATCGAATCTATTTAAAATTTCTTATCTAATTATCACCCTGTTTACCAATCTTGAAATATATCCTATCCTTATAAAAAAGTAACTAATAAAACTTTAGTTATATAGACTAAATAAAATTAAGTATATTTTTTTATATTTATACTTGACAAAATAACACTCAATGTTGTATAATACTTCTAGCAATCAAAAAATAGAGTGCTAGCTTTAAAGGAAAACATGATGAAAAGTCGAGATAAAAAGGATTTGATTTTAGAGTCTATTATCCAAACTTATCTTTTGGATAATGCACCTATTGGTTCTAATGAATTAAATTCAAACCTTTGTATACCTGCTTCGACTATACGCGTTTATCTTAAAAGACTTAGCGATGAGGGTTTGATCACTCAGCTTCATATAAGTAGTGGTAGAATTCCTACTATTTTAACGATGCAAAATTATTGGCAAAGTTTTTGGGAAAAAGAACAAGATAAAAATATCCATATCAAAAACGAAAGCTTTTTGAAAGAGTTAAGTAAAGAATTTGAAATTTATTGTCTTGTTTATGGAGGTAGAAGTTTAGTACTTAAAGAAGTGCTAGATCTTAATACTAAATTTATAGTGCTTGATTTTGAAGATGAAGAGCTGGTTTTAAAATACGAAAAAGAAGCGTGGAATTTTTTACAAAGTCTTATAGGGCTTGATCTTTCTAGTATAGAAAAAATAGCTTTGAGAGTTCATTTTATAGATCTTGTAGAAAAAATAGCTAGCTTAAGACAAAATTTGATTTGCTATAGAAGCAATGAAGAAAGAGCTTATCAAATTTATCAAAATGATGAATTTGTTAAGCTCTTAGATTGTGGAGTTCATCGTTATTTTAAAGAAAGTCTTGAATTTGAACCTTTATTTAAAGAAGGTTTTATGGGGCTTAAGGTGGATGCGCAGTTTTTGGGCGAAGATGTAAATATTATCTTAGCAGGTAGTGTTTATACGGATTATAAAAAAATATTACAATATATAAAGGAGGCGGCGTGAGCGAGCAAAAGCAAGAATTTGAAAACGAAAACGCAGAAAATTCTGAACATTTGCAAGATGAGAATTTGCAAAATATCGAAGATGTTGAGCAAAACAAATTGCAAAAAGACTATGATGAATTAAAAGACAAATATATGCGTGCAAACGCTGAATTTGAAAATATTAAAAAAAGAATGGAAAAAGAAAAGCTAAGTGCTATGGCTTATGCAAATGAAAGCTTTGCAAAGGATTTGCTTGATGTTTTAGATGCTTTAGAAGCAGCTATCAATGTCGAATGTCATGATGAAATTAGCTTAAAAATCAAAGAAGGAGTGCAAAACACTTTAGATTTGTTTCTTAAAAAACTTGAAAAGCATGGAGTGGCTCTTATCAAAGAAGAAAAAGAGTTTGATCCTAATTTACATGAGGCAATGTTTCATATAGATAGTGAAAATCATCAAAGTGGTGAAGTGGTTACTGTGCTTCAAAAAGGCTATAAAATAGCCGATCGCGTAATCCGCCCAACTAAAGTTAGTGTAGCAAAATAAATTTTAATAAAAAGGATAAAAAATGAGTAAAGTTATAGGTATAGATTTAGGAACAACCAATTCTTGTGTTGCTGTGTATGAACGCGGTGAGAGTAAAGTAATTCCAAATAAAGAAGGTAAAAATACAACCCCTTCTGTGGTGGCTTTTACAGATAAAGGCGAGGTTTTAGTAGGAGATAGTGCAAAACGCCAAGCGGTAACTAACCCTGAAAAAACTATTTATTCTATTAAAAGAATTATGGGTTTGATGATCAATGAAGACGCGGCTAAAGAAGCTAAAAACAGACTTCCTTATCATATCACTGAAAGAAATGGTGCTTGTGCTATTGAGATTGCAGGGAAAATTTATACTCCGCAAGAAATTTCAGCAAAAGTTTTAATGAAACTAAAAGAAGATGCTGAAGCTTTCTTGGGCGAGAGTGTTGTAGATGCGGTTATTACTGTGCCTGCATATTTTAACGATGCGCAAAGAAAAGCGACAAAAGAAGCAGGAACGATAGCAGGACTTAATGTATTAAGAATTATCAATGAGCCTACTTCAGCAGCTCTAGCTTATGGACTTGATAAAAAAGATAGTGAAAAAATCGTGGTTTATGATCTAGGTGGGGGAACTTTTGACGTTACTGTGCTTGAAACTGGCGATAATGTAGTAGAAGTTTTAGCAACAGGTGGTAATGCTTTCTTAGGGGGCGATGATTTTGATAATAAACTTATTGATTTTCTAGCTAATGAATTTAAAGATGAAACAGGCATAGATCTTAAAAATGATGTTATGGCTTTACAACGCTTGAAAGAAGCAGCAGAAAATGCTAAAAAAGAATTAAGCTCAGCTAATGAAACTGAAATTAATTTACCATTTATCACAGCAGATGCAAGTGGGCCAAAACACTTGGTTAAAAAACTTACTAGAGCTAAATTTGAAGGTATGATTGATTCTTTAGTGGCTGAAACCATCACTAAAATCAATGAAGTAGTAAGTGACGCAGGTCTTAAAAAAGATGAGATTAAAGAAATTGTTATGGTAGGGGGCTCTACTCGTGTTCCTTTAGTGCAAGAAGAAGTGAAAAAAGCCTTTAATAAAGATCTTAATAAGTCTGTAAATCCTGATGAAGTTGTGGCTATTGGTGCGGCGATTCAAGGTGCGGTTATAAAAGGCGATGTTAAAGATGTGCTTTTACTTGATGTTACTCCGCTCTCTTTGGGTATAGAAACTCTAGGTGGGGTAATGACTAAGATTATCGAAAAAGGTACAACTATTCCAACTAAAAAAGAGCAAGTTTTCTCAACCGCTGAGGATAATCAAAGTGCTGTAACTATCAATGTTTTACAAGGGGAAAGAGAATTTAGTCGTGATAATAAATCTTTAGGAAATTTCAATCTTGAAGGAATTCCACCAGCACCACGCGGTATGCCACAAATCGAAGTTACTTTTGATATCGATGCAAATGGTATTTTAACTGTTAGTGCAAAAGATAAAGCAACAGGTAAGGCTCAAGAGATCAAAATCACAGGTTCAAGCGGACTTAGCGAAGAAGAAATTAATAATATGGTAAAAGATGCCGAACTTCACAAAGAAGAAGATAAAAAACGTAAAGAAGCTGTAGATGCTAGAAATGCAGCTGATAGCTTGGCCCATCAAGTAGAAAAATCTTTAAGTGAGTTGGGTGAAAAAGTTGCTGCTGCTGATAAAGAAAATATCCAAAAAGCTCTTGATGATTTGCGCGAGACTTTGAAAAATCAAAATGCAAGCAAAGAAGAGATTGAAAGCAAAATGAAAGCTTTAAGTGAAGTTTCTCACAAACTAGCTGAAAATATGTATAAAAAAGATGAGCCAAACACAGCCAATGATAAAAAGAAAAAAGATGACGATGTAATCGACGCTGAAGTTGAGTAATCTTTCAAAATCAAAATCTTCATTCAAGCCTTGTTAAAAGGCTTGAACTCAATTCTATTTTATCTTATTTAATTTTTAAAAATTTTTTAGTAGTGATTTTATATAATATATTATTAATAAAAATATAAGGAACACATCATGGAACAAAGCCAATTCCAGCCCATTGTCAACTTTATATGGAGTGTGGCAGATGATTTGCTTCGTGATGTTTATGTAAAGGGTAAATACCGCGATGTTATCTTACCCATGACAATCATAAGAAGAATTGATGCGGTTTTAGAGCCTACAAAAGATAAAGTTCTTAAAACTTACAATACCTATAAAGATGAATTTGAAAATTTAGAATCTTTGCTAGGTGGAAAACAAGGGAATAAACTAGGCTTTTTTAATTATTCTCGATTTAATCTACAAACCCTTCTAAACGATCCAAAAAACATAAGAATAAATTTTGAAAATTATCTTGATTGTTTTAGTGAAAATATCAAAGATATCATTTTAAAATTTAAATTCAAAAACCAACTCGATACCTTAGAAGAATCCAATATACTTTTTGGTGTTATAGAAAGATTTTGCTCGCCTAAGGTAAATTTCGGTATAGAAGATATTTTAGATGAAAAAGGTAATGTTATCCATAAAGGCTTGAGTAATCTTGGCATGGGGTATGTTTTTGAAGAGCTTATCCGTAAATTTAACGAAGAAAATAATGAAGAAGCCGGAGAGCACTTTACCCCAAGAGAGATTATAGAGCTTATGACTCATCTTGTATTTTTGCCTGTAAAAGAGCAGATCAAACAAGGAACATGGCTTATTTATGATAATGCTTGTGGAAGTGGTGGTATGCTAACAGAATCAAAAGAATTCATCACAGATCCTGAAGGACTTATACAGTCAAAGGCAAATATTTATCTTTACGGACAAGAAATCAACCCTGAAACTTATGCTATATGCAAAGCAGATATGTTAATAAAGGGCGAAGATCCAGATCATATAAAATTTGGTTCTACCTTAAGCAATGATCAACAAAACTTACAATTTGATTTCATGCTTAGCAATCCGCCTTATGGTAAGTCTTGGGAAAATGATCAAAAAATTTTAGGCGTAGAAAAGAAAGGCTCAAATTCAACTTGCAATGACCCAAGATTTAGCGTAGGTATCACAAGCAAAAGCGATGGGCAAATGATGTTTTTACTCAATATGCTTAGCAAGATGAAGTTTGACACCCCTTTGGGTTCTCGTATCGCAAGCGTGCATAATGGAAGCTCACTTTTTAACTCAGATAGCGGTATGGTAGCTATAAGAAAGCATATCATAGAAAACGACTATCTTGAAGCTATAGTCGCCCTACCTACTAATATGTTTTATAACACCGGTATTCCTACTTTTATATGGATCATCACCAACAAAAAGCCAGAACACAAAAAAGGCAAAGTCCAGCTTATAAACGCTACAAATGAAGAGTATTTTTCAAAAATGAAAAAGTCTTTAGGCTCTAAACAAAATGAAATGACTAAAGAACATATAGAAAAAATCACTAAATTATTTTTAGAAAATGCAAGCAACAAAGATTGCAAGATTTTGGATAATGAAGACTTTGGCTATACTAAAATCATCATAGAAAAACCAAAAAGCATAGAAGCTTTAAAAGATGATGAAAAATTTGCAAAACTCAAAGACAAAGATAAAATTTTAGAAAAATTAGAACAATTAGAACAAAATCTACAAGACTTTAAAAACAGAGAAGAATTTATCAAATTTTTAGGTGTAAAGCTTAAAAAAAGCGAAGAAAATCTTATCATTGATAGCGATAAAACTAACAATACTGAAAAAATTCCACTCAAAACAAATATACAAAACTACTATGACACAGAAGTAAAGCCTTATGTAGCAAACTCTTGGATAGCGTGGGAGAGTGCAAGTGTGGGCTATGAAATACTTTTTAACAAATACTTTTATATCTATACTCCACCAAGAAAACTAGAAGAAATAAACAGCGAATTAGAAAAGCTAGAAAAAGAAGTGCAAGATCTTTTAAAAGAGATCATGCAATGAAAAATTTCAAAGATAGTGGCATAGAATGGCTTGGGGAAATTCCGGAGCATTGGAAGTTGATTAAGTGTAAAAATTTTTTTGTTTTAAAGAGTATACCTATAGGTGATTTGTGGAATAAAACAAAATTACTATCATTAACTTTAAATGGAGTTATAGAAAGAGATATTAATAATCCGGAAGGAAAATTTCCAAGTGATTTTTCTACTTATCAGATAGTTAAAGAAGGCGATTTAATTTTTTGTCTTTTTGATGTAGCAGAAACCCCTAGAACTATAGGATTATCAAAATTAAATGGAATGATTACTAGTGCTTATACTATATTTGAGATTAAAAATCAAGAAAAACGATTTTTAGAATATTTCTTTATTGACCTTGATAACAGAAAAAATCTTAAATTTTTATATAGAGGTTTAAGAAATACAATATCAAAAGAAGATTTACTGAATCTTAAAATTCCACTTCCACCACTAAAAGAGCAAGAACAAATCGCAAATTTTTTAGATGAAAAATGCGAGCAAATTAAAAATTTCATAGAGAAAAAAGAAAAACTCATCACACTTTTAAAAGAACAAAAACAAGCCTTTATAAACAAAGCAACCACAAAAGGACTTGATAAAAATGTAAATTTCAAAGATAGTGGCATAGAATATCTCGGAGAAATTCCACAGCATTGGAAATTGGTAAGACTTGGGTTAATATTAAAAACAAGTAGTGGCACTACTCCAGATAGTGGTAATGATAAATATTACAAAGGAGGACAAATTGTTTGGATTAACTCAGGAGATTTAAATGATGGATTTTTGAAAGATAGTAAGAGAAAAATAACTCAAGATGCTCTTGATGATTATTCGGTTTTAAAAATTTTTGATAAAGATTCTTTAATTATAGCAATGTATGGAGCAACTATTGGAAAAACGGCTATATTAAAAGTGAATGCCTGTGTTAATCAAGCTTGTTGTGTATTGGAAAAAAGTGCTTGGTATAATACTTTTTATTTGTTTTATTTATTTAATAGATATAAAAAAGAACTTATTTCAATGGGAAGTGGAGGCGGACAACCAAATATTAGTCAAGATATAATTAAAAATCTTAAAATTCCACTTCCACCACTAAAAGAGCAAGAACAAATCGCAAATTTTTTAGATGAAAAATGTAAAAAAATAGATTTATTGATAGAAAAAACCGAAAAACAAATAAAACTCATAAAAGAATACAAAACCACACTCACAAACCAAGCGGTTTGTGGTAGGATAGGAAAAAGTTAAAATAACTATAAATTTGGAGGTTAAATTATGAATAAATACACTAAGCCATGTTTTAAAGGAGCGGCATTTAATTGTCCTCATTGTGGAGTATATTCGCGTATGGAGTGGGATGGTTTTTATAATGGGTATAATAATAGGATAAAACAAGTAGAAGGATATTCTTTTTCTGAATCTACTTGTTATCATTGTGAAAGGAGTGTTATTTGGTATTTAAAAGATGAAAATCCAAAAATATTTTTTCCAAGGGAAGTTGCCATTCCTCCTGAAGAAAATATGCCTGAAAATGTTAAAGAAATTTATGAAGAAGCATCTTTAGTTTTAGGTGACTCTCCTAGAGCTTCATGTGCTTTATTGCGTCTAGCCTTGCAAGAATTAATGAAGTATCTTAAAGAAAATATTCAAATATATAATGGATTAAAAAATAGAAATATTAATGAAGATATCAAAGAAATTATAAATATTGGAAATTTTTATCAAGAACAAAAAGAGAGTTTAGAAGAAGCTATGAATTCTATCAGGTTGATTGGCAATAAGGCTTCTCACCCTTCTGAATTAGATATTAATGATAATTCAGAAATTGCAAATATTCTTTTTGAAATGATTAATTTTATCGTAGGAGAAATTATTACAAAACCAAAAGAGAGGGAAGAAAGATTAAATAAATTAAAAAGTGCTATAGGTGAAAAACAATAAATCATAAGGAAAAATATGGAAAATAAACTATTTGAATACGATGAAGTTTTAAAACAAACAGATGAAAAAAGACACCTTCTTTTAGGAAATGGTTTTAGTATGGCTTATGATAAAAATCGCTTTTCATTTACAAGTTTGTTGCAAAGTGCTATTGATAATGGTATTATAGAAGAAAATTCAAATATTCATAAAATATTTAAAAATAACAATACTAGTGATTTTGAAGAAGTTGTTAAAATCTTAGAAAATACTTCTAAAATTTTAAAAATTTATACTCAAGATGAAAGATTATGTGAGCAATTATCGAACGATTCTGAAAAATTAAAAAATTTTTTAGTTGATATTATTACAAACAATCATCCAAATAAAATACAAAATCAAAAAAAATTAAACTCAACAGCTCAATTTATAGAAAATTATCAAAAAATATTTACATTAAATTATGATTTATTATTATATTGGGTTATTCATAAAATAATGCAAAATAGAAAAGATTTTAAAGATGGTTTTGGTGGTAATGATGGAGAATATGTTGTATTTGATGAAAGTAAAAAAGATATAACTTGTTTTTATTTGCATGGTGCTTTACATATTTTTGATAATGGTAATAAAATAATTAAAAAAACTTATTCAAGAACAAAAAAGCCCTTAAAAGAACAAATTACAGAAGAACTTAACAATAATAGATATCCAGTTTTTGTATCGGAAGGCACATCAGAACAGAAAAAAGCAAAAATTATTCACAACGCATATCTAAACCATTGCTATAAAAGTTTATCTTATATAGATGGAGATTTAATTGTTTTTGGAACAATGTTAAAATCAAACGATGAACATATACAAGATGCTATATTAAAAAGTAAAGTTAAAAATATATATTTTGGTGCATCAAGTTTAGAAAAAGGTAAAAATGACTTAAATAGTTTTATTGAAAAAAATAATAATTTAGAAAAAAATAAAAAGCAAATTTTCTTTTACGATTATAAAAGTGTAAAAATTTGGTAAAAAACAAGGATTAACAATGACCAACTACAAAGAAAAAGATTTAGAAAATTTCATAGAATCATATTTGTTAGAAAACCATGCCTATATCAAAAGAACAAATGAAAATTACGATAAAAATTTATGTTTAGATGTAGAACTTTTTGAGAATTTCTTACAAGCTACGCAAAGTGTAGCACTTGAAGAGCTTAAAAAGCGTTGTGGGCAAAACTATAAAAAAGAACTTTTTGATCGTATTTTCTCACAGATCAAAACCAAAGGCATAGTTAAAGCCTTGCAAGGCTATGTAGAGATCAAAGGCATCAAAATTTACCTAGCCTTTGCCAAGCCAAATACCAATGCAAACGAAGAAAGCGTGAAAAAATACGAGCAAAATAGCCTTTCTATCATACGCCAGCTTCACTATAGCACGCAAAATAAAAACTCCCTTGATATAGTGATCTTTTTAAATGGCTTGCCTCTTATCACCATAGAGCTTAAAAACCATTTCACAGGACAAAATGTCTTTCACGCTATAAAGCAATACAAAAAAGACAGAAACCCAAAAGAAGCTATATTTAACTATACGATAGTGCATTTTGCACTAGATAATGATCTTTGTTACATGAGTACGAAATTAGATCAAGATGCGACTACATTTTTACCTTTTAACCTTGGTTTAAATAATGGTAGTGGCAAAATAGGCTTAGCAAATGGAGCAGGTAATCCGCCAAGTGATGGTATAAAAACAGCTTATTTGTGGAAGAAAATCTTTAAAAAAGATACTTTGCTAAATTTATTTTTTAATTTTGTGCAAGTTGTAAAAAAGAAAAATGAAGAAATCATCATATTTCCTAGATACCATCAATTCGATGTAGTAGAAAAGCTACTCGCCCATGCAAAAGAAAACGGCACGGGGCAACGCTACTTGATCCAGCATAGTGCAGGAAGTGGCAAGAGTAATTCTATATCTTGGCTTGCGCATAATCTCGTAAGCTTGCATAGACTTGAAAAAAATATCTTTGATTCTATCATCGTAGTAACCGATAGAAAAGTGCTTGATAGCCAAATAAGAGAAAATGTAAAATCCTTTTCACAGACAAAAAATTTAGTAGAAGCCATCACTCATGGAAGCAAACAGCTTAAAAACGCTTTAGAAGAAGGTAAGAAAATCATCATCACAACCATACAAAAATTTCCTTTCATTTTAGATGAGATCAAAACTTTAAAAAGCAAAACTTTTGCTATCATCATCGATGAAGCACACTCTAGCCAAAACGGAAGCAATGCTCAAAAAATGGCAGAAGCCATAAGGGATAAAAGTGGCGATGAAAGTCAAAATTTAGATGATGAAATTTTAGAAATCATAAAAAATAAAAAACTCCAAAGCAATGCTTCTTATTTTGCATTTACCGCTACGCCTAAGCCAAAAACCTTAGAAATGTTTGGTATGCCTTGTGATGTTAATGGAGAACAAATGTTTATCCCTTTTCATCTTTACTCGATGAAACAAGCCATAGAAGAAGGATTTATACTTGATGTATTAAAAGGCTATACAACCTATAAAAGTTACTATAAAATCATATCTTGTACAAATGATAATCCAAAATACGATAAAAAAAGAGCAAGTGTAAAACTAAAAGCCTATGTCCAAAACAATATCAAAACAATCGAACAAAAATCACAAATCATGTGTGAGCATTTTTTCCAAAATAGCTTTAAAAAGATAAATGGTAAAGCAAAAGCTATGATTGTAACAAGCTCAAGAGAAAATGCTGTAAAGTATTATCTTGTTTTTAGGGAATATTTAAGAAAAAATTATCCACATTTTAAAGCCATTGTAGCTTTTTCAGGTGAAGTAAATTTAGAAGGTGAAATTTATAGCGAAAGTGGTTTAAATGGTTTTGCGGAAAATGTTTTAAAAGATGAGTTTAAAAAAGATGAGTATCGTTTTTTAATCGTTGCGGAAAAATACCAAACCGGATTTGATGAGCCATTATTACATACTATGTATGTGGATAAAGCATTAAGTGGGGTAAGTGCAGTACAAACTCTATCAAGACTAAACCGAACTTGCAAAAACAAAGAAAACACTTTTGTGCTAGATTTTGTAAATACTCATGAAGATATAGCAAAATCTTTTAGTGTGTTTTATGAGCAAACTTATTTAAGTGAAGCCACAGATGATAATAGAATTTTTGATTTAAAGGCAAATCTAAATGAGTATGAAATTTATACCCAAGAAGAAATAGATGATTTTGCAAATGCTATTTTAAGAAAAGAAAAAGAAAATATCATTCATGCAAAATTGGACATAATGCTAGATAGATTTAATCAAAAAAGTGATGATGAAAAATTAGATTTTTATAATAAAGCAAAAACTTATCTTAAAGAGTATTCTTTTCTTGCACAAATATTGCCTTATGAAGACATAGAGCTTGAAAAACTCTATATATTGCTTAAAAAACTTGCTAGTAAGATCATCTTGCCTAAATCAGAGGATTTAGCTAAAGGAATTTTAGATAATGTGGATTTTGATAGTTATCGCTTACAACTTGATAAAACACAAGACATCGTTTTACAAGGAAATGGAGAGCTAAAGCCTTCGTTCGCAGATGGTTCGAGCAAAAGTGTTGAAGCTGAATTAGAAGAACTTTCAAACATCATCAAAGATTTTAATAACAAATACGCAAATATAGACTTTAATGAAAGCGATAAAATCGCTAAAATCTTATACGATATAAAAGATGATATAGCAAAAAATGAAAGAATACGTGAAACTTTTAGCAAATCCGATATACAAAATTCTCGTATCGAGTTTGATGCGCTTTTAAAAGATAAAATTCAAGATATCTTGGAGTTAAATTTAGAACTTTTTAAACAATTTAATCAAAATATAGAATTTAAAGACAAGATAGCAAATACCATGTTTAATATGGTTTGTAATGATTTTTAAAGTATAAAATTGTCAAAAAAGGATAAATGTTTGTGAGTGTAGATTTTTTTAAAACCTTTGATATTTCAAATAGTGAAAGATTAAAAGCTAAAAAAGTGCAGGGTAAAAAATATGAAATTTTTCTTAATGAAAATGAGCAAAGTCTTATAACTCCTAAAGTGTCTTTTAAAGAAATTTTGAGGTATTATTATCTTTATCCAAAAAATGCCATTCCTTCTTTTAAATTACCTTTTTTCAAGCCTGATTTGAGTGATTTTAATACTCCGCATATTACTTGGCTTGGACATTCTTCGCTTTTTATAAGTTTTAAAGAATATAAAATTTTGATTGATCCTGTTTTTAACACTCATGCTTCGCCCATTTCTTTTATCAACAAGGCTTTTAAAAATGCTCCTGTTTATAATATAAATGATTTTAATGAAATTTTTGCTGTGATTATCACGCATTCGCATTTTGATCATTTAGATGCTAAGAGTATAAAAGCTTTAAAAGAAAAAGCACGATTTTTTATCACACCTTTAAAAGTGGGAAATTATCTAAAAAGCTATGGGGTGAGTGAGAAAAAAATCATAGAGCTTGATTGGTGGAGTGGAGTAGAATTTGATGATTTAAAAATCATTGCAACACCTGCACAGCACAGTTCAAGTAGGGGAGATGGTAAAAACAAAACCCTTTGGGCTTCTTTTGTGATGGAATTTTTAAGTGTAGATAAGAGAGTGTTTTTTAGTGCAGATGGAGGATATTTTACACATTTTAAAAAAATAGGTGAATATTTTGGAAGTTTTGATCTAGCTTGTCTTGAAAGCGGACAGTTTAATATCGCTTGGCCATATTCACATTCTTTTCCTGAACAAATTTTAAAAGAGGCAAAGGATCTTAATGCAAAAGCTGTCATGCCTATACATTGGGGGAGATTTTTAGCAGGAACTCATGCGTGGAATGAGGTAGTAAAATTTCTTTATGAAAATTTAGATTTACCCCTTATCACACCAAAAATGGGCGAGGCTTATGAAATAGGGGCTAAATTTAAACAGGATTTTTGGTGGAAAGAAGGATAAATTAACACAAGTTTATAATTTATATTTTGGTTTTTGCTATAGTTTTATAAAACTAAAAAAGGAGATTTTGTGAAAATCATTCAATGGAGTAGGGCGGAATTTAGCCCAAAAGAAGTGAAAATCAATGTTTTAATTGACAATGAAAAAGGTAAAGAAATTCAAATTTTATTAGCTAAAGATAGTGTGATGAAAGAGCATAAAGCTCCTTTTGCTATACATATTCAAGTTTTAAGCGGTAAAATTTGGTTTGAAGTGGAAAAGGAAAAATTTGAATTAAATGCTTTAGATATGATAAGCCTAGAGGCAAATGTAGCGCATTCTTTAGGTGGATTAGAAAATTCTATAATAAGATTGAGTTTAAATAAATCAGATAGTATTCAAAGAGTAAATGCTGTGCTTAAAAAGCCTTGATTTTATAAGGTTTTAATTTGCCTAAATAATTCTAGGCTTTAACCTAGAATTATTTATAGTTTTTAATGAAATTTGCTATTCTTTCTAAACCTTTTTTGATAAGCTCATCGCTTGTGGCATAAGAAAGTCTGAAGTATCCATCCATTCCAAAACCTATACCTGGGACAACGGCAACTTTTTCTTGTTCAAGCAATTTTTGGCAAAATTTCATAGAATCTTTTTCTATTTTTTGTATATTTACAAAAAGATAAAAAGCACCTTCTGGTTTATAAACACTGATATTTGGGATTTGTTTAAGTATGTCTAAGGCTAAGTTACGGCGTTTTTCAAAGGCTTGACGCATTTTTTCTATATCTTTATCACATTCTCCATTTAAAGCAGGAATGGCTGCATGTTGAGTGATGGAGCAAATATTTGAAGTGCTTTGTCCTTGAAGTCTTTTAACGGCTGAAATTAGGGCTTTATTTTTACTTGCCATATAGCCAAAACGCCATCCTGGCATAGCTCCACATTTGCTAAGTCCGTTAATGGTCACAGTGCGTTTTAAAGCATCTTCGCTTACACTTGCAAAAGCTACAAAATCAAAACCATCATAGCGAAGTTTTTCATACATTTCATCACTTAAAACAGTGATTTGTGTTCCTTCTAAAACTTTTGCAATTTGAGTTAATTCTTCTTTAGAATAAATTGATCCCACAGGATTTGAAGGAGAATTTAACATCAAAACCTTGGTTTTAGCTGTGATAGCTTTTTTTAGTTGTTCAGCGGTAATTTTAAAGCCATTTTCTTCCAAGCCTTCTATAAATACAGGTTTTCCACCTGCAAATTTTACCATTTCAGGATAGCTTACCCAGTAAGGACTAGGGATAATGACTTCATCATCTTTTTCTACTAAACATTCTATACATTCAAAAAGAGAGTGTTTTGCGCCTACATTGGTGATAATTTCGCTTGTTTCATAATCAAGATTATTATCTTTTTTAAATTTGGTTTGAATAGCTTTTAATACTTCAGGAATTCCCGCAACAGCAGTGTATTTTCCACATCCTTTTTCAATAGCATTTATAGCGGCATTTTTGATGATTTGTGGTGTGTCAAAATCAGGTTCGCCTGCTGAAAAACTAATGATATCTTCGCCTTTAGCTTTAAGTTCATTGGCAAGTGCAGTGATGGCTAAAGTGATAGATTCTTCTAAAACTTGAGATCTTTTTGTAAGCATTTTTCAATCCTTAATAGTTTTTGTTTAATTTTAGCAGAAAATTGCATTTTTACAATAAATTTAATTTAAAAATGAGTTATAAATTTTAATAAATGTGAAAATTTGTATTAATTTTTAGGAAAAATTAATACGCATAATAATACATATAATTTTATGTATTATAAAAAATTATTATTTTTGTGATTCAAGTTGTTTTAATATAAGATTTTCAAGTTCTAAAATTTTCTTTTCTAACTTTTCTAGTTTGTCATCGCAATTTGCATCTATAGCTCTAATATTTTTATTTTTACGCTCTTCAATAATATAAGCAGGAATTCCAACGGCAGTTAAATTTGCACCTACATCTTTAACTACTACAGCATTTGAGCCTATTTTGGCATTTTCTCCTATGGTGATATTGCCAAGTACTTTTGCACCTGAGCCTATGATCACTCCTTTTTTTATGGTTGGATGGCGTTTAGTACCTTTTTCAAGGCTTGTTCCACCTAAAGTAACGCCTTGATAAATTAAAACATCATCTTCTATAATTGCTGTTTGACCTATAACCACTCCATTGGCGTGATCTATAAAAACACGCCTTCCAAGTTCTGCGCCAGGGTGTAAATCTACCCCAGTTAAGAATTGTGAAATTCCACTAATCATTCTTGCAATACGTTTAAAATTTCTTATATAAAAAAAATGTGCAAAGCGGTAATTTACTACAGCCCACACTCCAGGGTAATTAAAAAAAAGTTCTATACAAGAATTAAAAGCTGGATCTTGTGCCTTTGGCTGAGAAAAATCTTCTTTTATAATACCCCAAAAATTCATCTAAACTCCTATGCTTTTTAAATAACCATTATCATTTAAGAAAAGATAAAGTTCCCCTAAAATATGCTTTTTTTGCTTGTCATTTACAAGCTTAGAATTACTTATGCGTTCATTAAGTATATCCATGATAGCGTGTATATCATAGTCTAAATCTTCTAAGGCATCAAGTATGGATTGTGCTTCTATAATCCCCTCAACTTCATAGCCTTTTTCATTGATACTTATAATAGCTTCAGTGGGATGAGTAAAAAGATTGTGTTTCATTCCAAGTACTTCTTGATAGGCACCTACAAGAAAAAACCCTAGAAAATAATTTTCTTTTTCTACATCTACATCGTGTAAAAATAAAGGTTGATCTTTAGAGTATGAAATTTCTCCATCGCTATCGCAGGTTATATCCCAAATGCTCGCACTTCGAGTCGGTTCTTCATCTAAGCGATCAAGTGGCATGATGGGGAAATTTTGTTCTAAGCCCCAAAAATCAGGTATGCTTTGAAAGAGCGAAAAATTTACCAAATACCTTTCTTGCACTTCATCTTGTATGGCAAGTAAATCCGCAGGATTTTGCTTATCGCCTAAAAGCAAGATAGCTTTTTTTGTAATCAAATGAGTTAAAATTTCAGCATTGGAACGATCTTGCAAATCCACATAGCCCAAATCAAAAAGAGTTAAAATACTCTCTAAATGATCTATGCTATCGTGCAAGTATTCTAAAGCATTGGAAGGTTTTATGCTTTTATAAAGATCGTAAAGCTCATCGATAAGTTTTGGATTTTGTTTTTTAAGTATGAGTTTGTTTTCTGCGTATTCTTGAGAAAAAAGTTCTAATACAGGAGCGATTAAAACAGCGTGATTGGCTGCTACAAAACGTCCACTTTCTATGAAAATATCAGGCTCTAAATCTTTTTTTTGTTCGGCTATGTTTTTTAGGATAAAAACTACATCGTTAGCGTATTCTCTTAGGGTGTAATTTCTACTTTTTTCATTTTTAAATTGTGAGTATTCCACAGCTAAACCGCCACCAAGATTGATAGCTTTTAGATTTTTAGCTCCCATTTTTCTAAGTTCTGTGTAAATATTTCCTGCTTCATTTAAGGCTTTTTTCAAGGGATGAATCTCGGTAATTTGTGAGCCTAGATGAAAGTGAATCATGGTAAATTGTTCTAAAAGTTTGTTTTCTTTGAGTAAATTTACCGCTTCTATAAGTTCAGTGGATGTAAGTCCAAATTTAGAATTAATCCCACCACTTTTTGCCCAAATTCCAACTCCAGCAGAATGCAAACGCACGCGTAAGCCTATATTTGGTTTAGGTTTAAAGCGTTCTTTGGCTATGTCTATGATAGCTTCAAGTTCATTAAGTCCTTCTATGGTTAAAGTGATATTATGTCCCATTTCAGCTGCGATAAAGCCTATATTGATAAGTTCTCTATCTTTAAAGCCATTTACTGTAATAGGTGCACCTTCATTATTATAAGCCATGGCGAGTAAAAGCTCTGCTTTAGAACCTGCTTCAAGTCCGTAGTTATAGTCTTTTCCAAGCTTTACAAGATTTTTTACAAAACCAGGGTATTGATTGACCTTTAAAGGATAAACAGCGTTAAATCCTCCTTTATAGCCAAATTCCTTTCTTGCTTTATTGAAATTTCCGTAAATATTTTCAATTTGTTTTTGGATAAGATGAGGAAATCTTAAAAGTAAAGGCCCCTTGTATCCATCATCTCTTAATTCTTTAACTATATCAATAATAGCAGGTTTTTTCTCGTAATTGATACAAACTTTACCATTTTTGATAATGAAATTTTCATTTCCCCAAATATCAATACCATAATCCATCATAAAACCTTCTTTAAGTCTGAAATTTTAATCATTTTTTCTTCTTTTTTTGCTAAATTTTTATAAAACAAACTTTCATTTTGTGCTTCATTTTCTCCCATGCAAAGAAAAATTTCAGTATTATTTTTATCCGCGTTTTCAAGATGTTTGGCTAGTTTTCTTGCTTCATAGCTTAAAAGTACTTTATATTCTTTTCTTAAATTTGTAGCGATATGCAAAAGTTTTTGGATATAAATTTCATCCATAGCACAAAGATAAATTCCTTCTCTTTGAATCTTTTCTTCTTTTTGTTCTAAAATAGTTATAATTCTTTCTATACCCATGGCAAAACCTATACCATAGCCACTTTTTCCACCTAAATACTCTATAAGTCTATCGTAGCGTCCTCCACCTGCGATAGCAGCCTTTGCTCCTATTTCATCGCTTATAAATTCAAAAGCCGTTTTAGAATAATAATCCAAACCCCTCACAAGTTTTGAATCTAACTCAAATTTAACTCCATTATCCTTTAAAATTTGTTGCAGTGTTTCAAAGTCTTTTTGGCAAGAGGTGCATAAATTATTGATCAAAAGCGGAGCATTTTCAAGCAAATTTTGACAATGCTCATTTTTACAATCTAAGACACGAATAGGATTTAAATTTTTTCTACGCAAACAATCTTCACAAAAACCTTCTTTGGAATCTAAGAATTCAACGAGCCTATCGCGGTATTTTGGCAAGCATTGTGAGCAGCCTAAAGAATTAAGTTGAAGTTTAAAATCAATACCAAGGCGTGAGAAAATTTCTACTAGCATTAAAATAATGCTTGCATCTTCATAAACATTAGGTATGCCAAGGCTTTCAACTCCAAATTGATGAAATTCTCTTAAGCGACCCTTTTGAGGTCTTTCATAACGAAACATAGAACCATGATAAAACCATCTTTTCACACTAGTGTTTTTATCGAGTTTTTTTTCTATATAGGCACGCACCACCCCAGCAGTTCCTTCAGGACGCATGCAAACATGATTTTCGCCTTTATCGATAAATTCATACATTTCTTTACCTACTATATCAGAACTTTCTCCTACGCTTCTTTTAAAAAGGGTGCAAAGTTCTAAATGCGGTGTATTGATAAAAGTAAAGCCATAGTTTTTAGCTGCTTCTTCGCAGGTTTTAATCACTTTTTCATAATAATATGCATCTTTATCTAATAAATCTTTCATTCCTTTTAAAGCGTTAATCATTGTAAAAATTCCTTTATTTGTTGGTGTAATTTTTCTTTACTTTCTTTTGCGTCAAGTGTTAAAATTTCTACAGAAATTTTTTCTTTTAAAAAATGAAGCACTTTTTCGAGTTTGTCCTGTACACTTAAAAAATACTCAATGCCACGTTTTTCTATACTATCTAGTTCTTTCTGACTGAGGCGTTCTTGGATAAGGTTTGCATCTCCTTTTAAAAAGATAATTTTTTGTGGAAAAAAATTTTCTAAAGCAAAACTATTTAAAGCAAAAAGCAAATCGTTTTCAAAATCTTTGGCATAAGCCATGCCTGAAATAAAACTTCTATCGCTAATAATGAGTTTGTTTTGATTGGTTTTTAAGATTTCTTCAAAATGTTGAGCACGATCAGCTAAAAAAAGCAAGAGTTCAGCTCTTTTGTTAATAGGATGAGTTTTATTAAGTAAAATTTCTCTTAAATGTTTTCCAAGTTCTGTTCCGCCAGGTTCGAGTGTGAAAATGGCGTCTTTATAAATTTCTTTTAAAAGTGAAATTTGCGTACTTTTTCCTACGCAGTCAATACCTTCAAAAACTACATACAAGATTGATCCTTTAAAAAAGGTAAAATTTCTTTTGGAACAAGAGAACTTACATCACCCCCATGTGCTACTATAGAACGCACAATAGAACTTGAAATAAAAGCATGTTTTAGACTTGGCATAAGATAAATGGTTTCCATATCTTCCCAAAGTGCGTGATTTGCATAGCCAATTTGCAATTCGTATTCAAAATCACTCACCGCTCTAAGTCCACGGATTATAGTATTAACTTTTAATTCTTTGGCTAAATCTACAAGTAAATTATCAAAAGCAATAATTTTAACATTTTTTAAATTTTGTGTTGCGAGCAGGGCTAGTTCTTTGCGTTTTTCTAAATCATAGCAAGGTTTTTTATGTTCACTTTTTGCTATGGCAACGATGACTTCATCAAAAATTTTTAAAGCTCGTTTTATAACATCTAAATGTCCATTGGTAATAGGATCAAAAGTCCCAGGATATAAACAAGTCATTTTTGCTCCAATTTTTTTTAAAAATATAACAAATTTAAACTAAAAATTTTGCCATTTTTCATATAAATTGTGTTTTATTTCTAAAAGATCTAGCCATTTACCTACGATAAAATTTTCCATTTGCTCTAGATTGTTTGCTTTAGAATAGCTTGCGATAATAGGAGGTGCGATAATAACTCCCATTTGGCTAAGTTTTAACATATGTTCTAAATTTAAAGTAGAAAAAGGCATTTCGCGTACGCCTAAGATAAGTTTTTTTCTTTCTTTTAAGGCCACTGCTGCAGCACGCATTAAAAGAGTGTCTGCAAAACCAGCGTGAATTTTTGCTAAACTTGAAATAGAACAAGGAGCAATGATGGTTTTTTCTATTCCAAAAGATCCGCTTGCTACACTTAGACTTAAATTTTTATCATCTAAAAAATGAGTGTATTTAAAATTTTCTTGACAAATTTTTTCTAAATTTGCTTGATTTTCAGCTTTGAAACTAAGTTTTGCACCTTGGGTTAAAATGCAATAAAGTTCGCATCGGTTTTCTAAATTTTTTAATAATTTTAAGCCTAAATTGACACTGCTTGAACCAGAAATTCCTAATAAAACCTTCATTGTATAATCATCCTATTTTTATCCACTACGATGCCTTGTATAACTTTACCTTCTTTGTTTTTTGCACGAATCCTTTCGCCCATATTTGCACTTTGCAAAGCCACAAGTTCGATTAAAACATCAACATTTGCTTCGCTTAAAATCCCGATTATAGGATCATTTCGGCGTATTAAAGCTGTGGTTTTAAACATATTTGCTCTTAAAATGGCGTTTTTGTTAATATTGCTTTTAGCTACAAGATTATCTACATCATCTAAGGTTAAGGCATTTAAAGGAACTTTATCAAAATCAATCAATACGCTTTTATAGTCAAAAGCTCCAAGTTTATCTCCTCTTTTTATAGCGCGTTCGCTTTTTAAAACTTCTAAATTTGCTTGAATGAAATATCTAAAAAATACATTTTTTTGTATATTTTGCGGAGTTTTAAATTCAGCCCTTAAAAAGCCTTGTGCTTGATTAAAACGCCCATTAGCGATTCTTAGAAATTCATATTGATCAAAATCTTTAGGCAATGATGTTATTTTTAAATCAATTTGAGAAATTATAATTTTAGGAAAATTATTTCTAAATTCTTTAGCTAGTGCTGTTTTGATTTCTTCTAAACTAGCTGCTTGGATATAATTTATCACAATAAAAAAAGTTAAAAAAATAATTTTCATTTTTATCCTAAGAATTATAATGCAATAAATAGTATTTTAGCTTTTATAAGTTTAACAAAGCCTTTAGAAGGCTTTGTATAGAGTTAAAAAGTAGGGATAACAGAGCCTTTGTATTTTTCTATGATAAAATTTTTAATTTTATCGCTTGTTAAAATTTCTTTAATAACAAGACTTTTTTGACTTGTTTCTTCACCTTTTCTTGTAGCTAAAACAATAGCATATAAACTATCTTTATCTTCCATAAAAATACCATCTTTTAAAGGGTTTAAGCCTGCTCCAAGAGCATAGTTTGTGGTAATAATAGCCAAATCAGTATCATTTAGGGCTCTTGGAAGTTGTGCGGCTTTAAGCTCTATAAATTTAAGTTTTTTTGGATTTTTACTTATGTCAATAGGGGTTTTAAGGGTGCTTTGACTTTTAAACTCTATTAAATTTGCTTTAGCTAGTAAATCAAGAGCTCTGCTTTCATTGGTAGCATCATTAGGTATAGCGATTTTAGCACCATTAGGAATGTCTTTTATATCTTTTATGGAGTTAGAATATATAGCCATAGGAACTAAAACAATAGCACCTAAAGAACTTAAATTTGTTCCTTTGTGGGTATTAAAATCATCTAAAAAAGGTTTATGCTGATATAAATTTGCATTTAAATCTTTCTCATTTAAAGCGATATTAGGTATATTATAGTCATTAAATTCCTTAACTATCAACCTCCAACCTTTTTCTTGAAATAAGGGTTTAGAGAAATTTAAAATTTCAGCATAAGGCGTTGGTGTTGCACCTATGATTATGGTTTTATCTGCCCCAAAACTAAGGCTAATTGTAAATAAAACACTTAAAAATATTTTTTTAATATTCATGCTATACTCCTAAAAAGCTGGGATTAATATATCTTTATAATGTTCATTAATGATGGCTTTAAATTTATCGCTTCTTAAAATTTCATCAATTACTTTGGTTTTTTCGCTATTTTTATCTTCTGAGCGTACCACAACATAATTTACATAAGGGCTATTTTTATCTTCCCTAAAAATAGTATCTTTACTTGGATTCAGACCGGCTCCAAGTGCGAAATTAGAATTAATTATAGCAATATCAACATCATCTAAAGCTCTTGGAAGTTGTGCGGCTTTAAGTTCTATAAATTTAAGTTTTTTTGGATTTTTGTTTATGTCCAATGGGGTTTTTAGAGTATTTTTGTTAAGCTCTATTAATTTTGCTTTCTCTAAAAGCTCTAAAGCTCTGCTTTCATTGGTCGTATCATTAGGTATAGCAACTCTAGCACCTTCTTTAAGATTTTCTAAATTTTTGATTTTTTTACTATAAACTCCTACTGGAGCTATAAGTACAGGCGTTGTTGCAATTAAATTTGAACCTTTTTTTAGGTTGTATTCTTCTAAAAAAGGTTTGTGTTGATATAAATTTGCATCAAGTTCTTTTTCCTCTAATGCACGATTGGGCAAAATATAGTCTGAAAATTCTACTATTTTAAGCTCATACCCTTTGTTTTTAAAATCATCTTTCATTAGTTCTAGTAAGCTACCAAAAGGATTTGGAGTGGCTCCTATAGTAATGTTTTGTGCAAATAGGCTAGATAAATTTAGAATGCAAGCGAGTATAATAATTTTAAATAAATTCATAAAAACTCCTTTGTATTTAAAAAAAAGTCCCTAGGTAAGGGACAAAATTAAAAAGCAGGTAAAACAGATCCGTTGTATTTTTCTATGATAAATTGTTTGATTTTATCACTTTGTAGAGCTTGGATTAAGGCTTTGATTTTTGGATCGTTTTCATGTCCCACTCTTACAACAAGAATGTTTGCATATGGGCTTTCTTTATCTTCGATAAATACGCTATCTTTTGCAGGATTTAGATTTGCAGAGAGAGCGTAGTTGGAATTAATTACAGCAAAATCAACATCATCCAAAGCTCTTGGAAGTTGTGCGGGCTTTAATTCTACAAATTTAATTTTTTTAGGATTGTCTATAATATCAAGAGGTGTTTTTAAAGCCTTATCTTTAAATTTTACCAAACCTTTTTTTGCAATAATATCTAAAGCTCTACTTTCATTGGTTGGATCATTTGGAATGGCGATTTTAACCCCTTCTTTAATATCATCTAGACTTTTGTATTTTTTGGAGTAAACAGCCATAGGTTCTATGTGTATGGCAGCTACTTTGATAAGTTTGGTGCCTTTGTTTTTATTAAATTCTTCCAAATAAGGAGTATGTTGGAAAAAATTTGCATCGGCTTCTCCGTTATCAACAGCTAGATTAGGTAAAACATAATCCGTAAATTCTTTGATTTCAAGTTTATAGCCTTGTTTTTCTAAATCAGGTTTTACTTGTTCTAGGATTTCAGCATGAGGGACGGGAGTTGCTGCAACTGTGATGGTTTCTAATGCATTTGCATTAAGACTTAATGTTAAAATACTTGCTATAAATAAAGATTTGATTTTCATTTTTTTCCTTTTTAGTCATTTTGTGCTTGCTTTAATCTTAATAAATTCACTCTGACTATCAGGAAGAAGCATATAAAAACTTGTTGATAGTCAGATTAACGCATCTGATACATCATTTTAATTCCTTTAATTTTTTTTAAATTTTACTTAAAAAAACTTATATTTATCTTAAAAGGAGATATAATCTCCTTATTTTTTGAAACCTTTATAAAGCAAACTTCCTAAAAATAAGATAAAAACAATTACTTGCCAAAAGAAATTTTCATCATTGTTTATATTGATAACTATACTAACTCCAAGTAAAATCAATAGAGTGGCAATGATATATGTAGTTTTACTATTTTTAGCCCAAGTATAAAATAAATTACCTAGAATTTGAACTAATTGAACTAATATAAGTAAAATAACTACAGTTTGAATCATAACTTCTTTGTTAAATCTTTCATAACCATAGCGAATAGCTACATCTCCTAATCCTCCACCACCGACAGTTCCAGCAAGAGCAGAAAAACCAATGGTAAAGATCAAAGTTAGGGTAATTCCGCTAATTATAGCAGGAAGGGCTTCACTAAAGATAACCTTGAAGATAATTTGAATATTGCTAGCACCATAACTTTTTGCTGCTTCTATAATTCCTTTGTCTATTTCTTTAAAAGCGCTTTCAAGCATCTTTGCCAAATAAGGAGCTATTCCGATAGCTAAAGGAACTATGGCAGCATTTGTACCTATGCTTGTGCCTACTATGATTTTAGAAAGTGGTAAAAGAACAACTATAAGAATTAAAAATGGAAAGGCGCGTAATATATTGGTAATAAAATCTAAAATACTATAAGCGATTTTATTTTCTTTAATTCCATTTTTATCCCAAATAGCAAGTAAAATTCCAGGAATGATAGCCAATAAAAATCCAAATAGTACAGCCATTAAACTCATATAAATTGTTTCATTAAGTGCAGGTTTTAAAATGTTTTCATAATTTTCATTGAAACTCGTGATAGAACTTAAACTCACTTCTTTAATATCCTGCCAAGAAAATTCATTAAAAAATTGAGAAATTCTACTAAAAAAAGCACTGACAATAGAGATGTTTTCTTCATTCATGATGCCACCTCCCATAATACCCCACTTTTTTCTATGTAATCAAGAACCTTGTCTTTATCCTTTTCATTTATATTTATAACTAAATTTCCCAAGGCTTTTCCATTCAGTTTTTCTATTTTACCCCAAACTATGTTAAAGTCTATATTTAGAGTTCTTGCCATATGAGTGATGACGCTATTTTGGGCAACTTCTTTTGGAAAGTAAAGTTTGATATTAAGTCCGTGCTCAGGCAAGAAGTCGCTTTCTCCTAAAAATTCTTTCATTTTGGCATTAGGCCTTAAAAAAAGCTCATCAATTGCTCCACTTCCTATGATTTGTCCATGTTCAAGTAATAAAGCTTTTTGAGCTATGTCTTTTACCACATCCATTTCGTGAGTTACTAAAACAACAGTAATCCCAAATTCAGCATTGATTTTAGATATAAGCTCTAAAATATTTTTTGTAGTGTTTGGATCAAGAGCCGAAGTAGCTTCGTCACTAAGTAAAATTTTTGGGTTTAAAGCTAAGGCTCTAGCAATAGCAACGCGTTGTTTTTGCCCTCCGCTCAGTTCTCTTGGGTAGGATTTGTTTTTATGATCAAGCCCTACGATTTCAAGTAAGGAATTGACTTTTTGGGCAATTTCTTTTTCGCTCATGTATTCTTTATTAAAAAGCTTGGCATGAAATTTACACTGAGTATAGTGTGTTCTTAAAGGCATAGCAACATTTTCAAATACATTTTTGCGCTCCATTAGGGCAAAATTTTGAAAAATCATCCCTATATTTTTTCTAAGCACTCTTAGCTCTTTTGATTTTTTTTGACTTAAATCTTTAATTTCTTGATCAAAGACTTTTAAGCTTCCTTCTTGATAATTCTCAAGTCCATTGATACATCTTAAAAGAGTGGATTTTCCAGCTCCACTATGACCTACTATGGCGTAAATTTCACCCTTTTTAATCTCCAAAGAAACATCGTTTATCACGAGTTCCTTGCCATAATATTTTTTTAAATTTTTTATTTTTATCAAATTTTAACCTCTTAGATTTTGAAGTTCAACTGATATTTTTTCAAGTTGAATTTTTAAATTTTCTAGAGCTTCTTTATTTTGCTCCACCACCTCTTTAGGTGCGTTAGCGATGAATTTTTCATTACAGAGCATAGAATTAAGCTTAGCACTTTCTTTTTCAAGCTTATTTTTTTGATTTTCAAGTCTTGTTAAAATACCGCTTAAATCAACATTTTCAAGCGTAATAAAAATTTCTAAATTCTCGCTGACATCACATATTGCCTTTGGTAATTTTTCTTCACTAAATTCTATTTGCTCGCACTTTGCGAGCATCATGATAAAATTCATATAAGCTTTGATTTCATCTTTGATTTTTTTATCGTTAAATTTGATATAAGCTTTTTCTATTTTAGAATTTCCAAGATCGATTAAACTTTTAGCACGGCGGATACCAACTATGCTTTCTATGAGTAAAGAAAAGATTTTTTCTATATTTTTATCTTGTTCTTTAAATTTTGGATATTTGCTTATCATAATAGAAGGGCTTGTTTTAAGTTCTGTATCGCTTAGTTTGTGGTATAAATACTCGCTGATAAAAGGCATGAAAGGATTTAAAAGTTTTAAAGCTTCTTTGAAAACACTACCAAGTTCTTTAACGCTTGATTTTTCGGCTTTGCTAAGCTCTATACCCCAATCGCAAAAATCATCCCAAAAGAATTTATATAGAGTATTAGCTGCATCATTAAAGCGATAATTGTCTAAATTTTCTCTTACATCCTTAACACAAGTTTGAAATTTGACATAAATATATTTTGCTAATTCTGAATGAAGTGTGATATTTTCCAAATCTTCAAATTTACTTTCATTTAAAAGCAGATAATTTGTAGCATTATAAATTTTATTTGTAAAATTTCTAACTTGTAAAAGTTTATCATTGCTAAGTTTAATATCGCGTCCTTGTATAGCAAGAAGTGCTAAAGTAAAGCGTAAAATATCAGCACTATATTCTTTAATGCTTTCATTTGGATCGATGACATTTCCAAGGCTTTTGCTCATTTTTCTACCTTGCTCATCTTTCACAAGAGCATGTAAATAAATATCTTTAAAAGGAAGTTGATGTAAGGCATTAGTGCTTTGAAACATCATTCTAGCCACCCAGAAAAATAAAATATCAAAACCTGTAATGAGTAAAGAATTGGGATAAAAATCTTTTAAATCCTTTTCAGACCAAATTTTATCTTTACCCCAATTTTCATTCCCCCAGCCTAGAGTACTCATAGCCCAAAGTCCTGAAGAAAACCAAGTATCAAGTACATCTTCATCTTGTTTGAAATTTTGACTTTGACATTTTGGACAAGTTTTAGGCGTATGTTGGCTTGCCCATTCATGAGAGCATTCGCAATAATACACAGGAATTTGATGCCCCCACCAAAGTTGTCTTGAAATACACCAATCTCTTAAATCTTTCATCCAAGCATTAAAGCTATTTATCCAGTGATTTGGGTAAAATTTACTTTCTCCAAGCGCAACTTTTTCTATACTTTCTTGGGCGATTTCTTTTTTTACAAACCATTGTTTGGAGATATAAGGTTCAACTATATTGTTGCAACGATAACAATATCCTATTTGATTGTTATACTCTTCTATTTTTTCTATAAAACCAAGACTTTCAAGTTTGGCTACGATTTTTTCTCTTGCTTCTAAGCGTTCTAAACCTTGAAACTCTAAACAATGTTCGTTTAAAATTCCTTTTTCATCAAAAACACTTATAAAATCTAAATTATGTCTAAGTCCTACTTCATAATCGTTCATGTCATGAGCGGGAGTAACTTTTACAACTCCTGTTCCAAATTCTTTTTCTACATGTTTATCGGCTATGATTTTAATGGCTTTTTTGCTTATAGGCAAAATCACTTCTTTGTCCACAAATTTAGTATAGCGTTCATCATCAGGATGCACCATAACTGCAGTATCGCCAAAAAAAGTTTCAGGACGCGTTGTGGCTACTACTAAAAATTCATCGCTATCTTTTAAAAAGTATTTAATATGATAAAGTTTTCCTTTGTTTTCTTTGTATTCAACTTCTATATCACTTAAAGCGCCATCATGAGTACACCAATTTATCATGTAGTTTCCACGTACAATAAGTCTTTTATCATAAAGTTCTACAAAAGCTTTTTTTACGGCATTAACCAAACCTTCATCCATAGTAAAACGCAAGCGACTCCATGCAGGAGTGATGCCTAGAGTTCTCATTTGGTCTAAAATTTTTCCACCGCTTTGCTCTTTCCACTCCCAGACTTTTTCTATAAATTTCTCTCTACCTAGTTCTTCTTTTTTAATGCCTTGAGCAAGGAGTTGTTTTTCTACAACATTTTGAGTGGCAATACCTGCGTGATCAAGCCCTGGTTGATAAAGAACCTTATAGCCATCCATTCTTTTATAACGCGTCATAATATCTTGTAGAGTAAAAGTTAAAGCATGTCCTATGTGTAAAACTCCAGTGACATTAGGAGGAGGCATCATAATGCAGAAATTTTTATCTTTTTCTTGTATGGTTTTATTGCCATCGATTTCAAAATATCCGCGTTCTTCGCAAATTTGATAATACTCTTTTTCTAAATTTTTATCATACATTATTTGCCTTTATTGTTTTAGCTTATTTAATAGAGCTAATTTCTATAATTTCACAAAACGGGAAGAAATATTGTGCTGTATTAAGTCCAGTTTTCAAACTTTTGATATGTTTAGAAAAATCACTTCCTTTGCCGTCTTTTTTAATTTGAAGTTTAAGTCTTTCTAAAATTTCTTCACGTGCTACATGTTCATTTAATTCTTTTGGATTGTTTAAATATGGGCTTAATCTATCTAAACTAATATATTTATAAGCTTTTTTCATATCTGAAAAGATAATTTCTTTGTTATAGATAGTTAATTTCATTTCCCCTTTTGGTAGCATTTTAACAAAAATACTTAGATAATAATCTTTTGCATTATCTTGTATAACGCTTAGCATATCTTTTAACAGATTGATTCTGTATTGGCTTAAAAATTTTCCATCTAAAATGTAAACTTTCATATTTTCTGTGCTAAGCTCAGGTTCTAAACGACTGTTTTTTCCTATGCTTAGATACTCTCTAGCGGTATTTAGATATTTATTTTTGTTTGATTTGTTTGATTGAAGTTCTTTTTTTACAGCTCTTTCTCTTTCTAAGATCTTTTGTTGTTTGTTGATTTCTTTTTTAAGAGCTTCTATTTTGGCTTGTTTATTTTCTTGTTTTAATTTTTCTTTATCCGTATCTAAAATTTGCTTATTTTCATTTGTATTAATATTATTACTTGTATTGGTGTCATTATTTAAGCTTTGATTGTTTTCGCTTATTGATGTATTAAATGTATCGTTATTTAAGCTTTGATTTTCATCTAATGGGTTTGTTTCTTGCTTTTGGATGGTATTGTTATTAATATTTATATCTGATGAACTATTGTTGGTTTGGATCGAAGGTGAATAGGAATTATCGTAGTTATTGGTATACGATTTTTGTTCGGTGTAAGTGTTGGTATTTAAGGTGTAATTCTTTGGTTTTGAATATTCAAAAAGATAATAATATGTTCCACCTAATATCACAATAACAGCAATTAATATGCCAACAATAATAGAAAAAATTTTCAAATTCATTTGCTATCCCTTAAAAACAGAAAGTTAAATAATTTTAGCATTGTACTATAATCTAATATAAAGTAATTTTAAATTTTTATATTTTTAAGTAATTTTTTTTTATAATTTTAACTTTTATAAGGAAAATAATGCCACTTTCAAAATTAAATAATGAACAATATCTTGCTGCTACTGCTGATTTTGGACACAATCTTGTTATTGCAAGTGCAGGGACGGGAAAAACTTCTACTATTGTTGCAAGAATTTCTTATCTTTTAAGCAAGGGAGTGGCACCTCAAAAAATCATGCTTTTAACTTTCACAAATAAAGCCAGTAAAGAAATGATAGGGCGTTTAGGGAAATTTTTTGATAAAAATATTACCAGTAAAATACTTGCAGGAACTTTTCATAGTACGGCTTATACCTTACTTAGAAATGCGGATAAAAATATAGCCTTAAAGCAAGCAAGCGAGTTAAAAACTCTACTTAAAAGTGTCTATGAAAAAAGAACTTTTAGGCATTTAAGTGATATAAAACCTTATCAATCAAGTTATTTATATGATCTTTATTCTTTGTTTCAAAACAAAGCGCACAATCAAGATTTTTATACTTGGTTTTGCCAAAACTACGAAGATCAAAGTATTTATGCTGAAATTTATGAAGATATTTTAAAAGAATATGATAATGAAAAAAAGCGTTTTAATTATGTAGATTTTAATGACTTGCTTATCAATCTAAAAGATCTTTTAAAAGAAGAAAAATATGAATTTGATGAAATTTTAGTAGATGAATATCAAGACACAAATACTTTGCAAAGTTCCTTAATAGAGGCTTTTCATAGTAAAAGTTTGTTTTGCGTAGGGGATTATGATCAAAGTATTTATGCTTTTAATGGAGCGGATATTAATATCATAGGTGGGTTTAAAGATCGTTTTAAAGATGCAAAAATTTTTTCTTTAAATAAAAACTACCGTTCATCAAGAAGTATTTTAGCTTTGGCTAATAAAGTGATTTTAAATAACGAAAGATTATATCCAAAAGAACTTATTGTTACAAGAAATGATGAGTTTAAAGCCCCATCTTTGCTTACTTT
Organism: Campylobacter sp. CFSAN093260; assembly: GCF_012890095.1. Classification (NCBI taxonomy): domain Bacteria; kingdom Pseudomonadati; phylum Campylobacterota; class Epsilonproteobacteria; order Campylobacterales; family Campylobacteraceae; genus Campylobacter; species Campylobacter sp. CFSAN093260. The sequence continues at coordinate 742,007 of NZ_CP040618.1, forward strand.
TGAAGAATTATTTGATCAGTATCAAAATATAGCCAAAATGATACTTACAAGCGGAGTAAGTTTGGAAGAAATTGCCGTGATTTTTCGCAACAACTCAAGTTCTGATGGGGTTGAAGTAGCTTTAAGGGAGCAGGGCATTGCAAGTGTGAGAAAGGGAAGTGGAAGTTTTTTTGAAAGTTTAGAAGTTAAAGCTTTTAGCTCTATGCTTGCTCTTGTGGTAAATCCTAAGGATATTATGGCTTTTATTCATTTGGTTCAATACACCAAAGGTGTGGGTGGGGTTTTAGCAAAAGAAATTTTTGACGCACTTTTAAAATTAGGGCATGGAAATTTAATAAAAGGTTTTTTAAATCCTGATAAAAATGTAAATTTGCAAAATCATCAAAAAAGAAATTATCAACTTGGGCTTTTTGCGGATTTAGAAGAATTAGCCAGCGAAACTCGTTTTAAATTTGAGAGTGAATTTGATGCACATCCTATTTTAAAACTTTCAAAAATCAATGATTTATGTGCTAGAAATTTAGAAAAAATTTATCTTTTTTTAAAAAAAGCTATGGAAATAAAACATTCTTTGACTTTGGTAAATTTAATTTGTGAAAATTCTTTTTATAGAGAAATTTGTGAAGAACTTGCAACCAAAAGAGCAACAAATAAAGCAGGACAAGTGGATTTATTAAGAAAGAGTGAAAATTTAGAAAAAATAGAAACAAAATTCAATGTCTTAAAAGAGCTTACAAAAAATTATAGCGATATTTATAAGTATTATAATTTTCTAACTTTAGGTGCAAGTGAAATGAGTAGTGGCAAAGGAGTTAATTTGCTTAGCGTACATGCAAGTAAGGGCTTGGAATTTGATCTTGTTTTTGTGATTGATCTTGCGCAAGGTCGCTTTCCTAATCAAAAGCTTATGGGAATGGGTGGAAGCTTAGAAGAAGAAAGAAGGCTTTTTTATGTTGCAGTAACTAGGGCAAAAAATATACTTTATTTAAGCTATGCTAAATATGATAAAAATAAAAAAACTTCTTTCGCCCCTTCTCGTTTTCTTATAGAAGCAGGGCTTTGCAAGGGAGAGTTAACTATAGATTGATAAAATTTCCTTTATATTATTATAAAGAAAGGTTTATTTTATGAAAAAAATATTAATTTTAAGTTTAGCAGCAGCAAGTTTTTTAAATGCTGAAATTTTAGTTTATGGTCCAGGTGGTCCCGCTCCTGTGCTAAAAGAGCTTGCTTTAAAATTTGAAGAAAAAACAAAAGAAAAGGTGATTGTAACCGCAGGTCCAACTCCAGCTTGGATAGACAAAGCAAAAGAAAATGCAGATTTGATTTTTTCAGGCAATACTTCAATGATGGATGATTTTGCTAAAAAAATTCCAAGTTTAAGTTTGGAAAATTTAAGCGTTTTAAATGTGCGTCCATCAGGTATTATCGTGCGTCCAAATAATCCAAAAAATATTAAAAATTTTGAAGACATTTTAAAAGATGACATAAATGTTATGGTGGTTGATGGCGCAGGACAAGTTGGACTTTATGAAGATATGGCTTTAAAAAGTGCAAAAAGAGAAAATTTGGTAAAATTACGTAAAAATATAAAAATTTATGCTAAAAATTCCAAAGCTGCTGTAGATGAGTGGAATAACAATCCAAATATTGATGCTTTAATCATTTGGTCTCATTGGGCAAAGGCTTTAGGCGATGATAAAGCTTTATTTATCAAAGATAAAAATGCAGTGATTTATCGTGCAGCTGAAATTGCTCCTACAAAAAAAGGTTTAGAAAATAAAAAAGCTTTAGAATTTGTAGATTTTATTAAGAGTAAGGAAGCTCAAAAAGTGTGGAAAAAATATACTTGGAAAGAAGTAAAATAATTTTGAGTGAAATTAAAAAATAATTAATATTTATAGGATATAATCACTCCTAAAACATTAATTGCAATAATGTTTAAAATATCAAAAAAGGAAATTAAATGAGTACAGTAAATTTTAAAGGAAATCCTGTAAAACTTAAAGGAAATTCAGTAGAAGTTGGAGCAGATGCTCCTAAGGTAAATCTTAAAGCTAAAGATTTAAGCGTGATTGAAATCGGTGCAGCGGGTAAAACTCAAATCATTTTAAGTGTTCCAAGCTTAGATACACCAGTTTGTGCTACAGAGGCTAGAGAATTTAATAAAAAAGTAGCCAGTTACAATGGTGCTGAAGTGATTGTAGTAAGTATGGACTTACCTTTTGCTATGGGAAGATTTTGCAGTACAGAAGGTATTGAAAATTTAAGTGTTGCAAGTGATTTTGTGGCAAAAGAATTTGGTGAAAAATATGGTGTTTTGATAAATGAAGGTGCTTTAGAAGGGCTTTTAGCTCGTGCCGTATTTGTGATTAAAGAGGGTAAAGTGGCATATAAAGAACTTGTAAATGAAATCACAGAAATGCCAGATATTGCAAAACTTGATGCATTTTTTGGTGGTTCTAGCTGCTGCGGTGGTTGTGGTTGCCATTAATTTTGATTAAGCCCATTCTTAGGGCTTAATTTTTATATCTTCATTTTTTTATTATTTTAAGTTGATTATATTTTAATTGTTAAGTTGATTATTTTTAATATTTATTTTGTGTAAGAATAATATAAAAAGGACAATAAAACTCCTATAAAATAGAGCTTTAAAATTATTATTTTTATTAAAATTTCAAGAGATTTTTATACTTCATTTTTTATAATAAGATGATTTTTTTATTTTGGAGGAATAAGGATGAATAGAAGGGATTTTATTAAAAATACCGCTATTGCAAGTGCTGCTAGTGTTGCAGGGCTTAGTGTTCCAAGCTCTATGCTTGGCGCGCAAGAAGAAGATTGGAAATGGGATAAAGCTGTTTGTAGATTTTGTGGAACTGGCTGTGGAATTATGATAGCTAGAAAAGATGGCAAAATCGTAGCAACAAAAGGTGATCCTGCAGCACCCGTAAATCGCGGACTTAATTGTATCAAAGGTTATTTTAATGCTAAGATCATGTATGGTGAAGATCGTCTTGTTATGCCTTTGCTTCGCATGAATGAAAAAGGCGAATTTGATAAAAAAGGCAAATTTCAACAAGTTTCTTGGCAAAGAGCCTTTGATGAAATGGAAAAACAATTTAAAAAAGCCTACAATGAACTCGGCGTTACAGGTATAGGGATTTTTGGTAGTGGGCAATACACTATCCAAGAAGGTTATGCTGCTTTAAAGCTTGCAAAAGCGGGTTTTAGAACAAATAATATCGATCCAAATGCAAGACATTGTATGGCCTCTGCAGTGGTTGGTTTTATGCAAACTTTTGGTGTAGATGAGCCATCAGGCTGTTATGATGATATAGAGCTTACAGATACTATTATCACTTGGGGAGCTAATATGGCTGAAATGCACCCAATCCTTTGGTCAAGAGTAAGTGATAGAAAACTAAGCAATCTTGATAAGGTTAAAGTTGTTAATCTAAGCACTTTTTCTAACCGTACTTCAAATATTGCTGATATTGAAATTATTTTTAAACCAAATACAGATTTGGCTATTTGGAACTACATAGCAAGAGAGATTGTTTATAATCATCCAGAGGCTATGGATATGAAATTTATCAAAGATCACTGCGTATTTGCAACTGGTTATGCTGATATTGGTTATGGTATGAGAAATAATCCAAATCATCCAAAATTTAAAGAAAGTGAAAAAGATACGGTTGAAAAAGAAAATGTAATCACTTTAGATGATGAAGAGGCTACTTCTTTATCTTATCTTGGCGTTAAAGCGGGTGATAAATTTGAAATGAAACATCAAGGTGTGGCTGATAAAAACTGGGAAATTTCTTTTGACGAATTTAAAAAAGGTTTAGCCCCTTATACTTTAGAATACACTGCAAGAGTAGCCAAAGGTGATGATAATGAGTCTTTGGAAGATTTTAAGAAAAAACTTCAAGAATTAGCTAATCTTTACATAGAGAAAAATCGCAAAGTCGTAAGTTTTTGGACTATGGGCTTTAATCAACACACAAGAGGTTCTTGGGTAAATGAACAAGCTTATATGGTACATTTTTTGCTAGGAAAGCAAGCTAAACCAGGTAGTGGAGCCTTTTCTTTAACAGGACAGCCAAGTGCCTGTGGAACAGCTAGGGAAGTAGGAACTTTCTCACATCGTTTGCCTGCAGATATGGTTGTAGCCAATCCAAAACACAGAGAAATTTCTGAAAAAATTTGGAAAGTTCCTGCAAAGACTATCAACCCAAAACCAGGTTCTCCTTATCTTAATATCATGAGAGATTTAGAAGATGGAAAAATTAAATTTGCATGGGTGCAAGTGAATAATCCATGGCAAAACACTGCAAATGCAAATCACTGGATTGCAGCAGCAAGAGAAATGGATAATTTTATTGTTGTAAGTGATTGTTATCCTGGAATTTCAGCAAAAGTAGCTGATCTTATTTTACCAAGCGCTATGATTTATGAAAAATGGGGTGCTTATGGTAATGCTGAAAGAAGAACTCAACATTGGAAACAACAAGTCTTACCTGTAGGTGCTGCCATGAGTGATACTTGGCAAATTTTAGAATTTGCAAAACGCTTTAAGCTTAAAGAAGTTTGGAAAGAGCAAAAAGTGGATAATAAGCTTACCTTGCCAAGCGTTTTAGAAGAGGCAAAAGCTATGGGTTATAGCGAAGATGATACACTTTTTGATGTGCTATTTGCCAATAAAGAAGCAAAAAGCTTTAATCCAAACGATGCCATCGCAAAAGGCTTTGATAATACCGATGTTAAAGGTGATGAGAGAAAAATTCAAGGCAGTGATGGAAAAGAATTTACAGGCTATGGCTTTTTCGTTCAAAAATACCTTTGGGAAGAATATCGTAAATTTGGCTTAGGACACGGACATGATTTAGCGGATTTTGATACTTATCATAAAGTAAGGGGTTTAAGATGGCCTGTGGTTAATGGCAAGGAAACACAGTGGAGATTTAATACTAAATTTGATTATTATGCTAAAAAAGCGGCTCCAAATTCAGATTTTGCTTTTTATGGTGATTTTAACAAAATGCTTACAAATGGGGATTTAATAGCTCCTAAAGATGAAAAAGAGCACAGTATTAAAAATAAGGCTAAAATTTTCTTTAGGCCATTTATGAAAGCACCTGAAAGACCAAGTAAAGAGTATCCGTTCTGGCTTGCAACAGGAAGGGTTTTAGAGCATTGGCATAGTGGAACTATGACTATGCGTGTGCCTGAGCTTTACCGTGCTGTGCCTGAAGCACTTTGCTATATGAGTGAGAAAGATGGAGAGAAATTAGGCTTAAATCAAGGTGATTTGGTCTGGGTGGAATCTCGTCGTGGTAAAGTAAAAGCAAGAGTAGATATGCGTGGAAGAAACAAACCGCCTGTAGGACTTGTGTATGTGCCGTGGTTTGATGAGAATGTATATATCAATAAAGTTACTTTGGATGCGACTTGTCCGCTTTCAAAACAAACTGACTTTAAAAAATGTGCTGTAAAAATTTATAAAGCTTAATTTAGGGTTTTGATTAAATGAAAGGTAGAAGAGAATTTTTCGTTAGTGCCTTTAAGGCTGCATGTTTATGTACAGGAGGTGGATTTTTGGCTAATTTGGCTTTAAAAGCTGATGATAATTATGCCTTGCGTCCTCCTGGGGCTGAAAATGAAGCTAGATTTTTAAGTAAATGTATTCGTTGTGGGCTTTGTGTAAAAGCCTGTCCTTATGATACTTTAAAGCTTGCTAGCTTGTTAGATAGTCCAAAAAATGGTACGCCTTTTTTTAAGGCAAGAGAAATTCCTTGTTATCTTTGCAAGGATATTCCTTGCATTAGAGAATGTCCAACTGATGCTTTAGATAAAAAGCATTTAGAGCAGGGTATAGAATCTTTGAAAATGGGTATTGCTATTGTTGATAGTGCTTCTTGTGTGGCACACTGGGGAATTCAATGTGATGCTTGTTATAGAGCTTGTCCTTTGATAGATAGGGCTTTAAAACTTGAGCTTAAACGCAATGAACGCACCGCCAAACATGCTTTTTTACTACCTAGTGTGGATCATGAAGTGTGTGTAGGTTGTGGGCTTTGTGAACTGGCTTGTATTACTGAAAAACCGGCCATTCGTGTTTTGCCAAGGGAGTATGTATTGGGAAAAGCAGGATCTCATTATGTAAAAGGCTGGGATGAAAAAGATGAAGGTCGTATAAAAAATGCAGATACTTCAAAACATTTTAATGTTAAAAAAGCAACCAATTATTTAAATGATGGAGAACTGTGATGAAGTATTTAATTGCTAGACGCATCGTTCAGCTTGGAATTTTAGCGCTTTTTAGTTTTAAAGCTACAGATTTTATCTTGCAGGGAAATTTAAGTTCTTCTAGACTTTTTAATACCATACCTTTAAGTGATCCTTTTGCAGTTTTGCAAATCATTCTAGCAAGCTGGAGTATAGATTTAATGGCTTTAATAGGAGCTTTGATTATATTTTTTATCTATGGTTTGCTTTTAGGAAGGGTTTTTTGCTCTTGGGTTTGTCCTGTTAATTTAATCACAGATTTTGCTGCTTTTGTGCGAAATAAATTAACCCTTAATAATAAATTTTTAATTTTGCCTAAAAATTTACGCTATTTTGTATTGGTCTTGGTTTTAGTCCTTTCTTTTGTATTTTCATTGCCTGTGTTTGAAAGTTTTTCTTATATAGGAATGATACATAGAGGGATTATTTTTGCTACAAGTTCTTGGATTTTTGTAGCCTTTATACTTTTTTGTATCGATACTTTTTTAAGTCCTAGGGCAATTTGTTCACATTTTTGTCCACTAGGAGCTTTTTATGCTTTTATTTCTCGTTTTGCTTTGCTTAAAATAAAGCATGATAGTGATAAATGCACTAAATGTTATGAATGTATCCGTATTTGTCCTGAAAAACAGGTTTTGTGGATGGTTGGAAAAGAAAGTACTAGCGTGAAATCAGGAGAGTGTATAAGGTGTGCAAGATGTATAGAAGTTTGTAATGATGATGCTTTGAATTTTAATATTTTTGATTTAAGGAATAAATGATGAAGAAGAAATTGGTTTTATTAGGAAGTGCTGCAGTGGTATTTTTTGCCGCTTGTGCAATGAATAGTGGGGTAAGTTCAGAACAAATTGGACTTAGAAAAGCAAGTTTAGAAAATGAAAATAAAGTAAATTTAGTGGAGGCAAATTTCACAACTTTACAGCCTGGGGAATCTACTCGTTTTGAGCGTTCTTATGAAAATGCACCACCATTAATTCCGCATGCTATTGAAGATTTGTTACCTATAACTAAAGATAACAATATGTGCTTAAGCTGCCATGATAAGGCTATAGCAGCAGATGCTGGTGCAACTCCACTTCCTGCTAGTCATTATTATGATTTTAGACACAATAAAACCACAGGAGATATGATTAGCGATAGTCGTTTTAATTGCACTCAGTGTCATGTTCCACAAAGTGATGCAAAACCTTTAGTGGGAAATAGCTTTAAACCTGAATTTAAAAATGAACAATTAAAAAGTCGTTCAAATTTAATTGATGTGATTAATGAGGGTGTAAAGTAAATAAATGAAAAAATTTCTTTTTATTTTGAGTCTTTTTTGTGTTTTGTCTTATGCTTATGAGCTGAAATTAAATGCCAATATAACAGCTTTAAAGCTTGATAAGCAAAACTTATATATAGGCACTGATAAAGGTGAAATTTTGCAATATAACATTAAAGATAAAAGTTTAAAAGAACTTTTATCTTTGCCAAAGATTAAAAATTATTATGGTGATGATTTTGCTAAAATTTACAACATTGATATTTTTAAACATACACTTTTAATACTTAGCGAGGGTGATTTTGGTGCTAAAAATTTAAGTTTTTATAAGGAAAATTTACAAATCAAAAAGCTCGAAGAAAATAGCATAATAAAAGCATTTTTTATCAATGAAAATACTTATCTTTTGATTTCTATTGGTTCTGAAATAGAATTGATTGATAAAAGTTTAAAAAATATAAAAAAATTTAATTTTTCCCATTCTAGTCTTAATGATGCAGTTTTAAATGAAGATAAGAGTAGACTAATTGCAGGTTTTGAGAGTGGCGAAGTAGAACTTTTTGATTTGAAAAATTGGAAGATGTTGAAAAACTATGATAAAATGCATAAAGATAATATCTATCAAGTAGATTTTAAAAATAATGTTATTTTAAGTTGTGGAACGGATAGGCGTATAGGAGTTGTAAAAAATGAAGAACAAAATTTTTTACAAAAAGATTTTTTGATATATACTTGTGCTTTAAGTCCTAGTGGAGAATTCGCTGTTTATAGCGATAATGAAGCTGGAGTTAGTGAAGTTTTTAGCACAAGTGATTTTAAGCCTGTTAAAACTTTTAATAATGAAAATTTGATGAGTGAGTTTATTATTTTTTTAAACAATAAAGATTTTATCGTTTCAGGCTTTGGTGATAGTATAATGTTTAGGAGTATTGATGAATAATCTTTCTAGTGTTTTGATTTTAGCAAAAGAAGAATATATAAATGATTTAAAAAAGGCTATATCTGAAATTCCTTTTTGTTCTGTAGAACTTTGTGAAAATGAAAAGATTATAGTTGTGATTGAAAGTGAAAATTTAGAAGATGAGTTAAACTCTTATAAAATGCTTGAGAAATTGCCAAATATTATCAGTATTAATATGGTTTTTTCTTATCAAGATTTAAATGATGATATCCAAAAAGCAATCAATAGCGGCGCAATAGAAACGATAGAAAAAAATGAAAATGCTGAGAATGTTCGCTACTATGGTAGTGTATTTAATCAATTTTCTTAAAGTGTAAAGATGGTATTTTTAATCCCATTGCTTATTATAATTGGTGTTATTTTTGGAATTGATTATGTGTATTTTAAAAATCAAGATTTAAAAGCGCAAGTTAAAAAAGAACAAAAAGAATTAAATTCTAGTTTAGAGAAAGAAAAAAAAGAATATATAGAAAAACTGTTTAAAACAAAATAGACATTAAAAAACATCTTATTTTCTTAAAGATAAATTAAAAAGCTTTTTGCTAGAATTAAAGAAAAATTTTAGGAAACAGTGATGAAAAATACAGTCACTGAAGCTTCTATCTATGAGGCTCAAGGGTTAAAAGACGAAGCTTTAGAAATTTATAAAAATATCTTAAAAGAAGATCCGGATAATCAAAACGCTATCGATGCGGTTCGTCGTCTTAGTGGTTTTAGATCCAAGCATAAAGACTTAAACACTCAAATGTTGGATTTTTTTATTAATATGAAAAGCGATGAAGAAATTAATGAATTTAAAAGGTGGTTGATAAAAATATGAATTTGGAAGATTTAGCTAAAAAAACCATTAGCGAAGTTAGCTCTATCATGGAAGAGCAAAGAAGACAAAATGAAATTTTAAAAGAACAAGAATTAAATAGAAAAACTGAAATAAAAGATGAATTACCACCTATGGAGTTTGTATGCGAAGAGCTTGATACTCCGCAAGACTTAGAAGATAAAATTTCTATGGCAAAATTTGAAGAAGAGCAAAAAATACAAAATAATATTGAAATTTCTACTCAGGAAAATAAAGAGTTTAAAAAAGAAGAGCCTTTTTTACAAAGTGAAATTTTAAATCCTAGTGTTATGACAGAGGTTCAAACGCTTAATGAGGATATTTTTTTAAAACATCTTAGAGAGAGAATTTTAGTTCTTTTTGAAGGTTTAAATAGCATAAAAAAAGATGATCTTGAAAATAGGTTAAACTTGACCATAAATTTTTTAGAGTTTTTACTTGCAAATATCGAAGATAAGCTTAAAAAATAATCCCGATTTACAGTTTATTGCTGAGTTTTTAACGCCTTATACCAAACGAGCGTATTTGGTTGGAGGTAGCGTTAGGGATTTGTTTTTAGGCTTAAAAATTTGTGACTATGATATAGAGCTTTATGATATAAAACCTAAAGATTTTGAAAAGATTATGCAAAAATTGGGCGCACAAGGCTTTGGAAAAAGTTTTTTTGTGTATAAGTTTAAAAATTATGATTTAGCTCTTGCTAGAACCGAAAATAAAATAAGCTATGGACATAAAGGTTTTGAAGTTCAAATTTGTAATGATGAAAAACTTGGCGCCAAAAGACGCGATTTTACCATAAATTCTATGATGATTAATCTTTTTAACGATGAGTTTTTAGATTTTTATGGAGGATTAAAAGATCTAGGAGCAGGCTTTTTAAGGCATATTGATAAACAAAGCTTTCAAGAGGATAGTTTAAGAGTATTAAGAGCGGTAGTATTTGCTTCAAGGTTTAACTTTAAGATAACTAGCGAAAGCTTGAAATTGATGCAAAGTATGGATATAACTGATCTTAGCAAAGATAGGATCAATGCAGAGCTTTATAAATTCTTTAAAAGTCCTAGACTTGATGTCGGCTATAGATATTTACAAGAACTTGGCTTAGAGAAACAGGTTTTCGGCTTTGAGAGTGTTTTTAAGAGTTTGGAATTTCAAAATTTACTCAGACAAAGTAGAGAATTTGTAAAAAGCGATGCTTTATTCTTGTATTTGTATTTGAATTTTTTTAATTTAGAAAAAGATATATTTTTTAAAAGAACTAAACTTAAAAAAGAATACCTAAAATACGCAAATCAAGCTTTTTATCTTGATGATATAAGTGATTTTGAACTAGCAAAAATTGCTTTTGAAATGCCTTTGAAGGAATGGCTTGGACTTTGGAGTAAAAAGCGTATTGAGCAAGCTAAAAGATTAGGGCTTTATGAGAATAAGTTTGAAAGTAAAATTTTAGCAAAAGATTTCATAAATGCTGGATTTTGTGGTAAAATTCTTGGCCTAAAGCTTCAAGAAGCAAGAGAGAATGAATTAAAAGAATATATAAAAGGTTTAGCTAAATGATTTCTGTATTAAAAATTTGCACCAAAGATCAAAAAGGTTTAATCTATAGAATTTCTGATGTTATTTTTAAATATCATATCAATATAGTAAAAAACGATGAATTTGTAGGCGAAGGAATGTTTTTTTTTCGTGCTCTTTTAGAAGGTGAGTTTGATAAAGAAGCTTTTATAGGAACGCTTGAGGCTATGCTTGGACAAGAAGCCTTGATAGAGCTTTGCGAGAAGAGAAAAAAAGATATTGTTGTTTTTGCTACTAAAGAAAGTCATTGTTTGGGAGATTTGCTAATAAAGCATTATAGTAACGAACTTGAAGCAAATATCAAAGCTGTGATTTCAAATCACAACTCTTTAAAGGATTTAGTTGAGAAATTTGAAATTCCTTATCATTTTATCAGCGCTGAAAATTTAGATCGTAAAGAGCAAGAAAATCAGATTTTAAAATGTCTTGAACAATATAAATTTGATTATTTGGTTTTAGCAAAATATATGCGAATTTTATCTCCTGATTTTGTTAGGCATTTTGAAGGCAAGATTATAAATATTCACCATTCTTTTTTACCTGCATTTATAGGAGCAAATCCTTATAAACAAGCCTTTGAAAGAGGGGTTAAAATAATTGGAGCTACGGCACATTTTGTAAATAATAATCTTGATGAAGGTCCTATTATCACTCAAGCTGTTTCGCCTGTAAACCATGAATTTACTTGGCAAGATATGCAGCAAGCAGGTAGAAATATAGAAAAAGATGTTCTTTCAAAAGCACTTGATTTGGTTTTTGAAGATAGAATTTTTATACATAATAATAAAACTATAATATTTTAATGCGATAATTTTACTATAGTTTTATTTAAAGCATTAAAAAAATAATCAATATTCTCTTTTTCATGCGTATAATGCAAGCTTATTCTTAACCAACCTGGTTTTGTTTTAAGTTTTTGATTATCTTTTAAGCCTAGCAAATCATGACCATAAGGCCCAGCACAAGCACATCCAGCGCGTGTTTCTATGTGGTATTTTTTACTAAGTTCGTAAGCGATATCAAAAGGAGAAATTCCTTTGATATTGAAAGCAAAAATAGGCAATCGGGTTTTTAAATTCTTTGCGTATAAAATTAAATTAGGTATAGTTTTTAGTTTTTCAAAAAAATAATCTTTTAAAATTTCTTCTTTTTTTTCTATATTTTTAACCCCTATAGAATCTTTGATTTTAAAAGCTAAGCTAGCGCGAATGAGTTGTAAAATTCCAGGTGTTCCTCCTTCCTCTAAAGCTTCTTCATTACAAAGGTAGCATTGTGAAGTGCGAGAAACATAGCCCACAGTTCCACCTGCTGCAAAGCTAGGCTTGTTTCCACAAAGATCTTTTTTGATAGCTAAAAGTCCAGAACCGCCAATACCACCGATTAATTTATGAGAACTTATAAACAACGCATCATAGTATTGACAAGATATGTTTTTATAGGGAATAAAACTAGATGCATCAAAAGCAACTATCCCTTTAAATTTACGAACCATTTCAGAAATGCGTTTGTAATCACTTAGTATCCCAGTAACATTTGAAGCTAAAGAAAAGCTAGCGATTATTTTTCTTTTTTTGTTTTTTTGTAAAGTTTTTTCTAGAAAATCAAAATCAATTTCCCCATTTTTATCCAAGGGAATTCTAATACATTCGCACAAGCCTTCTCGAAATGAAAGTTCATTAGAATGATGCTCATAAGGCCCTACGATAACTAAAGGTAAAGTATTTTTATCAATTTGCGTAAAATATCTTTCTTTTACAAGAGGGGGAATGTAAATGCCGATCAATTCTTGAAATTTTTTAATAGCACTGCTTGATCCTGTTCCGCAGGCTATAAGGGCAAAATTTTCATCTAATGATAAACTTTTTTTTATATCTTTTCTTGCTTGTTCGTAAATTTGTTGAGTTTTAAAAGAATTTAAAGAGCTATCAGAATGTGTGTTTGCATAGGTTGGGAGAATTTTTGAAATTTCTTTTTCTACACATTTTAGAGCTAAAGCACTTGCTGTGAAGTCAAAATGCAAAATACCTTTTTTTAAGATCAATTCTTTTTTTAAATCTGAAATTTGCAAATACAATCCTTATAAAAATTTGCTAAAATTATACTATAAAAATGCTTTATAAAAGGAAAAATATAAAATTTAAGAACTTTGTAGATTTGCATAAGAATTTGTCTTTAAGTAAGCTTTTTGATTTTTATAGTGTGTTTGAAGGTTTTGAAAAATTAAACATTTTAAATTTTGAAGACGATGTATTTACAAATATAGAGCGAATTTTGCTTGATGATTATCTAAAAATTAAAAGTTATTTCGCCTTGGATGAAACAAGTTCTTACGCTCTTACTTTACTAGCTAAAAACAATCGCAAGCGTTTTTCTATCAATAGAAAAATTCAGCATTTTAAAGCTTTATCTACACTTAAATATCTTTTAGAAACAGGTATAATAAAACTTGAGTATAGTAAGGAAGCTAAAAAAATAAAAGATAAAAGACAAAAAATCAAAAAAGAACTAAGATCTTATGTTGTCCAAGATAAGATTATATTTAACAACCATTTTACTCGTTTCTTTTTTTATTTTTTAAAGCCCAATGAAAAGCTTATTTTGCAAAATCGCTATAAAGAAGTTTTAGAATGCATTAAGGAAAAATTTGAACTTTATCAAAGTTTTTGTTTTGAACAGCTTTCTAGAGAATTGCTTGAGAAAAAATTCAATATCAATGGAGTGCAAAGTTACTGGGATAAGAATTTAGAACTTGATCTTTATTATCAAGATGAAAATTTGTGTTTTGTCGGAGAAGTTAAATTTAAAAATAAAAAAATTTGTAAAAATATTTTAAATCTTTTAAAATCAAAAGCAAAGTCTTTAAATTTGGCTCCAAATTATTATATTATAATCTCAAAAAATGGTTTTAGCAAGGAATTTGATAAAATATGCGAACAGAATTTGCTTTTACTTGATTTGAATGATTTTAAGATTTTATTAGAGGAATGATAAATGAATGAAAGTATTTTAAAAAGTTTAGACTCAAATGAAAAAGAAACCCTACAAAAAGGCTTAGAAAGTCTCATAGAACAAACTTATGTAATAGAAAATGAATACAAAACTTTAAATGAAAACTATAATTCCTTACGCGCAATGGTTGATGAGATTATAGAGGTGTTGCCTAGTGCGCTTTGGATTTTAGATAAAGAAAAAAATATTATTTTACAAAATCAAGAAGCCTTGAAAAATCCAAAATTACTTAGTATCATTAGTCTTGATAAAATTCGCGATGAGCTTGAATTTGAAGGTAGGTTTTATGCGGTAAAAATCATAGCACATAATGAAAAAACTATAGTTTCAGCTACAGATATTAGCGATGAAAAACGCAATGAAAGGCTTGCAAGCATGGGTAGTGTAGCGGCTCATTTGGCACATGAGATAAGAAATCCTATTGGATCTATATCTTTACTTGCTTCAACCCTTTTTGCTCGTAGTGAGCTTAAAAATAAGCATATAGTTCTTGAAATCCAAAAGGCTATTGCCAGAGTAGAGCGTATCGTAAATTCAACTCTACTTTTTACTAAGGGTGTACACATCAATGCTTTAAATTTTAATCTTTTAGAGTTAAAAGAAGAGTGTGAAAGTGCCATTAACTCTTATAATTTCACTTCTCAAATAGACTTTGAAATATCTTTTTTGGATAAGCAGATTTGTGCTGATAAAGCTCTTTTTGGTTTGGTTTTGCAAAATTTGATTTATAATGCTATTGATGCGATAGAAGAAAGCGAATGTGAAAAGCCTATGATTAAAATTTTAGCAAGTTGTGATAATGAAAAAATATGTATCAGAGTGTATGATAATGGTTGTGAAATAAAAGATGAGAAATTGGTTTTTGAAGCTTTTAAAACAACAAAACTTAAAGGCAATGGGCTTGGCTTGTCTCTTTCTAAAGAAATCATAAACGCTCATAAGGGAGAGTTAAGTTTTCAAAGTGATCCTAAGAATTTTTATTTTACCTTACCTTTGGTGTGATAAATATTTTCTTTTCACCCCAAAATGGAACAGATTTTGCTTATATTATTTTAATATATTTAGATTGAAGGCAAAAAATCTAAATTAAGGAATTAATATGAGTATCTTTAGTATCAATGATAACTCAAACTATGGTTCTATACTTTCACAAGCAAAAGCTAATAAAGAAAGTAAAGAAAATTCTAAAATAAGTTTTGCTAATGCTTTTTTAAAACAAAATGCCAGCAAGTTAAGTGATATAGAAAGTAAAAATTCACAAACTCTAGCAAGAAGTGAAATATTAAGTAACAACAATGCATTAAGCAATAATTCAAATTCTACTAATATATCAAATAGTAGTAATACTAACCTTAGTATTAATAATGCTACTAAAACAAGTTCTCCTAATTATGATATATCAAGTGAATTTAAAAACTCTATTTATACTCTAAAATATAAACAAGCAGATTTAAGCACTGATACAGCCTATGGTTATAGTGTGGATAAAGATGGTTATATGGGAAGTGATTTTAACAAAGCCGCAGGATTACCTGAAGATTTTAAGATACATAAATCTACTTTGGATGAGATAGAGAGATTTAATCAACATGGTATGGCTGATGAAACTAGTGGTAATTATTATAATAGTTTTGATATGGCTTCTATTGTTAAATCCCATTATAATAGTTTTAATCAAGTAATAAGTGCATTTCCAAATGATAAAACAAGTTTTAGCGAAGCTGATTTAGAGCAATTACCAAAAGGACTAAATGATGGTTGCAATCAAAACAAAGAATATATTGTAACACATATATTTAACGCAGAACAATTTCACGAAGCACAAGCGATTAAATATTCTACTATGAATTTGGGTATGAACCTTATGAAACTTGACTTTTCTCCACAAAGCATGGAGCAAGGACCTTCAAATGAAGGTGAATTTAATCCTGATATGTCAGTTTATCCACAAAATGAAGATGGAAATTATTCTAAAGAAGCTTTATTTATGAGTTTTTTAAAATCCTATCCGCCTTTTCCATCTCCAAATCAAGTTGTTTTTAGTCCTGAAGCAAAAGTTTGTGAAGCAAAACTTGAGCTAGAAATGAAAGCAAATCCTTCTTTTGATATTTCCTTAGATGACATTATGACAGGCAAAGTAGATTTTGCAAGTTTATTAAAAGGCTATGCGCAAGATGGTTGGCTTGATGCAGGTATTTATGCAATGGAAAAAGGAGTTAAATGGCAAAATGTATACGTAGGCAGTGGAATCTCTTTTGATAGAGAATTTCATCAAGCAAAAGCTAATGGTTGGAAAGCAAGTAATGAAAGTATAAATTCTTTTGTAAATAATATAATGGATAGATTTAATAATCTTATAGGGCAGACTAGGGTTTAGGAAGTATTTGCACGAAGTCAAATTAAAAATGATGACATTTGCAAATACTTATGCAAATCACATAAAGCTAGGTGCATCGTTTGAAAAGAGTATCAAATCTCCGTGTTTTGTTTCTTTAGCTAGAGTTTGAACTAGCTGACTCTTTTCTTTAAGTATAATGGTTTTTATTTTTAACTCTTTTTTGAAAATTTCAGCATTGATTTGTGCACTAATGATAGCAAGATCAAAACACTCATTGATGATTTTAGCAAGTTTTATATTTTCTTCTTCGCTTACTTCTACTATACCAGGACTTACTAAAACTTTGCGTCCTTTATAGCTTTTACAAAGTTTATAGCTTGTGCTCATACCTTTAAAATTTCCATTAAAACCATCATCTATGATAAATTTAGGCTCTCTTGAAAGCACTTGCAAGCGATGTTCTACGGAATTTATATTTAAAACTTGCTTTTGAATTTTTTCTAGTTTTATGCCAAGATAATGAGCACAAAGTATACAAACACAAAGATTTTGCGCATTAAAATCCCCTAAAATTTGACTTTTAAAATCATAGGATTTATTTTCTATATCGACTTTAAATTCTAAACCTTCAAGACTTGAATGAATAAGACTTAATTTATCATCATAAAGGCTGATGAGTTTATCTTCTTCTTTTTGGGTGCTAGAGTGTAAAAAAGCCTTTTCTAGTCTTTTGGAATTTAAGGCTTCAAGTTTGGTTGAGCGGATATTTTCAACACTTTTAAAATACTCTAAATGTGCATTGCCTATCTCTCCTACTATGCTGATTTGAGGTTGTAAAAAATGCGTGATTTCATCGATATCGCCTTTAAGTCTAGCACCTGCTTCAGCTATGTAAATTTGAGTATCTTGACTTAAATTAGCATTGATATCAGCAATTATACCTAGCAAGGTATTGACAGAGCGTGGTGTTTTGTAGCTTTTAAAGTCATCTTTTAAAAGTTCGTATAAAAAATTTTTAATACTTGTTTTTCCAAAACTTGCGGTAATGAGTATGATTTTTAAATTTTCATTGGCTCTTAGTTTGGCTTTGGCTTGTTTTTTATAATATAAATTTGTAAAAAACTCATAAATTTTAAGACTCAATAAAGCAAAAGGAAGACTAAAAAGATTAAAAAGAAAAGAAAAACGCAAAGCAAGGATGGTAAAAATAGCATTATAAACAAAAACAAAAACAAAAAACCATTTAACCTTACTTGTAAAAACAAGCTTTTTATCTATGTCTTTATTCCAAAAATACAAAATCGGAGTATGGATCAATGCAAAATATGCCAAAGAGTATAAAGGAAAAGCTAAGAATAAAAAATAAGGGATAAATAAAAAATACAAATGCCATAAAGGTTTATGATAATGAAAAAACACGCGTTTAAATTTATAAGAATACCATTGTAAAGCACTCATAAGATAAAAAGCTATACAAAAATTAAAAAATAAAGAATTGATAAAATAAAGAGTATTGATAAGCATTTAAATTTCCTTAATTTTTTGAGCTATGAAAGCAGAATATTTTAAAAAGAAAAAATGATCCCCCTCTAAAGGATAAAAAGTGCTATTTTTTAAAAGTTGATGCATTTTTTCACCACAATACAAAGGCGTGGCTTCATCGCTTTTTCCCCAAAAAACCAAGCTTTTAGCCTTTTGCTTGGCAAAAATTTCACCAAAATCCTCATCAACAACATTTTTAAAGGTTTCATACATCATAGGGCTAAGATTTGCTCCATCTTTACTAGCAAAATAGCGATAAAATTTTCCCAAACCAAAGAGTTTTAAAATTTTAAAAATACGGATTTTAAAACGCACTTTTAGGGATTTTTTAGCTAAAATTCCTGCACTTGAAAGTAAGATTAGGGTGTCTTTTTCTTTTGCGAGTAGGGTGCTTACTTTTCCACCAAAAGAATGCCCCATGAAAAAACAGACATTGAGTTTTTTTTGTTTTAAAAAAAGTTCTGTGATATTGGCATAATCTTGAGTGTTTAAAATTTCTTCCACACTTGAATTTCCAAAACCCGCCAAATCCATATAAATTTGACAAAAGTCTTTCAAAAAAGGATAAAAACTTTGCTTCATAAGTTCTTTATTGGCTCCCCAGCCGTGTAAGATAAGTATTTGCGGTAAGATAAGATCACCTAAAATTTCATAAGAAATTTGATAAGTTTTGTTTTTATAAGAAAGTTGAGTTTGAGCCATTTTAAGCCTTTTGATTTTTGTAGATATTTTCTAAAAGTTGCATGGCGTTTTGTAAGCGTTCAAATTCCTTCATGCTAAGCATTACAGCTTCAAATTTGTTATTTTTTAAAATAACTATTTTTCCACTTTCGCTTTTTTTGAGTTTTTCCATAATGGGGCTAAAATTTCTTACCACTTCGGTGGCAGTGTAAATTTCATCTTGTTTAAAAGAGAGCATTTTTCTTCCTAAAATACGCTAAATTTTATGTATAATTTAGCGTATTTTGACTTAAAAGCTTATAATTTTCCTTTTTGTCCGTTGATAGAGTGAAGGAAGTTGTAGCTGATTTTTATCATTTTTTCAAGTGAAATTTGATCAGCTAAAGCGTTTAAAGTAGTACTAAAATCTTTAAAAAGATAATTAGCCAAAGAACCAGGATTTGGGTTGATTTCATTTAAATATATTTCATTATCCAGTATAAAAAAATCGCAGCGTATTAAAGCACCTTTAAACAAAGGATTGTAGATCTTTTTAAAACTATCTTTGAGTTTTTCTTTTAATTCTTCGCTTAAATTTGCTTCTATAAGCTCATTGTGTCCTGAAAAGCTAAGATATTTTTGTTCAAAGTCTAAAAATTCTTTTTTCTTTGGCTCTTCTATGATGGAAAAAACAAACTCATCATTGATCATACATCCTGCAAGATTGTATTCTTTGATATTGTTTTTAAATTCTTCCACTACAAGATCATTATCAAATTCAAAACCTACATCTTTGGCGTATTCTAAATCTTTTTCATCTTTTACTATACTAATACCTATGCTACTTCCAAGTCTTGCAGGTTTGATAATGCAAGGAAAACTAAGCTTTTCTTTAGAGTTTTGCCCTTTTCTTACCATGGTATAATCAAGTGTTTTTACTCCAACGCTTTTGGCATAAAGTTTGGTAAGTTCTTTGTTGAAAGATAATACGCTGGCTTCAAGCCTAGGTCCTATAAATTTAATAGAATAAAACTCAAATAAAGCTGCAATTTTTCCATCTTCTCCATCTCTACCATGGATAAGATTGATCACGCACTCGCACTCTAGTTTATTTTCTTTTAAAAAGCCTTTGCTAAAAAAACCTCCTTGTTTGATGAAAAGTTCTTTTTCTTTTTTATAAGCTTTGGTGCTAAAAGTTTTAGAATTCATTTTTTCACTTGGGATATGATAAAATCTTCTTTCTTCATCACAAAAAATAAATTCTAAATTTTGATTGATAACTTTTTTAAGTACTACAGCACTTACTATACTGATCTCATGTTCATAAGAATTTCCGCCAAAAAGTATTGCAAATTTCATTTTATTCCTTTATCCTAGTTTTTTAAGAGCTTCTTTGATGAGTTCGCTTGTGCCTGTTGCTTGAGCACTTGCTAAAACACTTATGATTTTTTCTTGTTTAAAGCCTAGAGTAAGAAGTGCGGCTAAGGCTTCACTTTTATCATCGCTTACATTTTCAAGTTTGGTTTTTGTATCTGAAAGTTCTATTATAATGCGTTTCGCACTTTTTGGACCTATACCAGGTACTTTTTTAAGTACGCTTTCATCGCCTAAACTTAACGCTTTGTAAAAAGAATTTACATCAAGACTAGAGCATACCGCCATAGCAGTATTTGCACCCACTCCATTGACTTTTAAAAGCATTTCAAACATTTTTTGTTCATCTTTATCCAAGAAGCCATAAAATTTATTAGAATCTTCTTTGATGATTTGAGTAATAAAAAACTCATGCTTTTCTTGAGTTTGAATTTTAGCAGAACAAAAAAGCGAAATAAATATCCCATAACTTAAACCACTAGCACATTTAACAATGATAAAAGTAGGTTCTTTTTTTGTGATTATTCCTTCGATGCCGACAACCATGCTATATCCTTTTCTTCATAATCTAATTTTTTATGTATTTCTATACTTTCTTGGTTGTTTTGTATGACTTTTTTAATACCTATAAATTTAGCACTTTCATTAACAAATGAAGAGTAAAAAATATCTTCTTTAGGTTCTAGAAGTGAAAATTTGATCTCATTCATGTCAGTCCATTTGCCGCTTTTATTTATAAAAGTTGCTTCAAAAAGCATTTTTTGCAAATTGATTAATTCTAATTGTAAAGATTTTTTGCGTTCAAGAAGTTCTTTTTCTTCATTTTGTAGTTTATTTAATTCAAGATTTTGTAAAGAGAAATCTTTTAGGGCTTTTTCGTATTGTATAGGAACATTTTGACCTTGATTTTTAAGTTCTGTTATCTTTTTTTCAACGCTTAAAATTCCATTTTTGCTTGATAAAATGTATTGTCTTATTTTATTCATTTTATGATTTAACTTAGAAATTTGCTCTCCTAAAATCGCAAATTCTTCATCATAATTTTTATCAAGAGTTTTAATTTTAGCATGAAATTTATTGTTATCCCCGTTGATGCGTTCTATTGTGGTGTTTTCAAAAAACACACAAGAATTATTACTTTCTAAATTTTCTATATAGATTTTATCAGCTTGTATATTTCCGCCTAAACTTTTTTTAATTCTCACTTCTTTAGCTTTGATTGTTCCACCTTCGAGCAAATCTATATTTAAAATTTCGGCTTCTACAAATCCTCTATGAGTTTTTATATAGGCTTGTTTGGCTTGAATTTTGGCTTTAGAATGTGTAGTGCCTTCAATTTTCATTTTAGCGGCATTAAGTTGAGTGTTGCTTCCTACGCTTCCGACTACATTTAATTCTTCACATTCTATCCCAACCCCAGAATTTACAGCATCTTTTACTTCTGAAAGAAATTTTATATTGATTTTGACATTTTTGTCTAGTCCAGCTCTTATAATCCCTATATTTTTAAAATCTACTCCATTAAAATCTAGTTCATTGGCAATATCAAATTTTTCACCATCTTGTACTACATAACCTTTTTTTAAGGCTATATATTCTGTGTATCCATCTTGCTCTACTTGTTTAAAAGCCGAAGAACAAGAAAATTTAACTTTATTTTCATTTGCGGCTAAAACTTTTAAGGTGTGTAAATTTAAGTCTTTTCCTTCTTTACCTTGTTTAAATTTAGCGTGTTTTAAAACAACTTCATTTTCATCAACAACAATAATACCTGAGCGTTTTTCATCGATAGTGTAGTTTTTGGTTTTTTCTTTATAAGTCAAGATCAGAGATTCATCTTGACTTTCTATAGGATCAATACCTTGTGCAACGGTGATTTGTATAGTTTTATTTAAAGGGGTGTTTTTATGTTGGTTGCAAAAAGACATTAATTTTTTCTTAAAATCAAAAATGCGGATACCTATTAAAAATTTAAGTTTCAACATCTTTTTATAAATATTTTGCAAAAGTTCTAGTGCTAGTTTTTCATGAAAGTCTAAATTTGTAAAATCAATTTGAGCAACTATTTTGGTTAAATTTTTATTTGCAACTAGTTTGACTGCTTGAGATGCTTTGCTTTGGTTTATACCGTGGAAAATTTCTATTTTGTATTCTTGCTTGATTTGAAGATCATTTTTTAAAAAAATTTCATCTTTATCAAAAAGAGTTAATTCTTTTTCAGAGATTTTTTCCCATTCTAAATCTCCAAAACGATATTGTGTAGAAAATGCCAATAAACTAAAATCAAGCTCATTTAAGTTAAGGTTTGTTCGTGAAGCTACGCTTAAAAGCTCTCGAGCTGGATTTTCTGTATAGGCAATAATTTTTTCATCCAAAGCCAAAACTTTCCCCTTGTAAAAAATTAAGAATGTAATTATAGTCAATTTTTAATCAATTTTAGTTAAAATAGTTCTCTTTATATTTTGAAATTTATGAAAAAATTTAATGAAGAGTTTAGTATTTAAAAATTTTATTATCAATGCTTTAGGAATTTTATTTTCAAGAATTTTAGGGCTTGCTAGAGATGTTTTAATAGCGCTTTTTTTAGGAGCAGGGCTTTATAGTGATATTTTTTTTGTGGCTTTAAAAATGCCTGCTTTTTTTAGAAGAATTTTTGCAGAAGGGGCTTTTGGACAAAGTTTTTTACCTAATTTTGTAAAAGCGAAAAAAAAAGGAGCTTTTTGTGTTAGTGTAATGATGCAATTTAGCCTTATAGTTTTTTTATTTTGTCTTTTGGTAAGTTTTTTCTCCTCTTTTTTTACTAAGCTTTTTGCTTTTGGGTTTAACGCAGATACTATAGCTTTAGCGGCTCCTTTGGTGGCGATTAATTTTTGGTATTTGTTTTTTATTTTTTTAGTTACTTTTTTAGGAGCTATTTTAAATTATAGACAAAAATTTTTCATTACCTCTTTTTCTGCGGCATTATTTAACTTAAGTATTGTTATAGCTGCTTTTTTTGTGGATAAAAATGCACCGCAAAATACACTTTATTATTTTTCTTATGCAACGGTTTTAAGTGGGGTGGCACAGCTTATTTTACATTTGCTTGTTTTAAAAAACAATCCTGTAATCCGTGCTATGGCTTTAAGTATAAAATTTAAAAAAGCCAAGGCGAAATTACAAGGTTTTTATGGCAATTTTTTTCATGGAGTTTTAGGTTCTTCTGCGACTCAATTTAGCTCATTGCTTGATACAACTATAGCTAGTTTTTTAATGAGCGGGAGTATTTCTTATCTTTATTATGCAAATCGTGTCTTCCAGCTCCCCCTGGCACTTTTTGCTATTGCTTTAACTCAAGTTTCTTTTCCAAAAATTTTAAAACATTTAAAAAGTGATCAAGAAAATTTAGCCTTAAAATTTATGCAAAGAGCATTAGCACTTTTAAGCATTTTGCTTATTGCTTCTAGTATTGTAGGTTCTGTGTTTGCTTTGGAAATTTCAAAGCTTTTATTTGAAAGAGGAAATTTCACTCACGAAGATAGTGTGATTACGGCTTATGTTTTGATTGCTTATCTTATAGGGCTTTTACCTTTTGGTTTGCAAAAGCTTTTTTCTTTGTGGCTTTATGCAAAATTTAAACAAAAAACAGCAGCTTGGATCGCGGTAAAATCTTTAATTATCAGTGCTTTATGTTCTATGGCTTTTATATTTTTGATTAAAGATGAAAGTTTAAAGGTTATTGCAGTGGCACTTTCAAGCTCTATTAGTGCTTTTTATTTGCTTGGAGCTAATATCAAAGAATTTGGTTTTAAGAAATTTTTTGCTTTAATATCTATTAAAATTTGCTTATTGGTTATAGTTGCTTTGATTGTTTTTACAATCTTACTTATTTTGATTAAACCTTATATTTTAAGTTTTTTTATAGGAATTTTTACAAGTTTTAAAGGAGTTTTTTAATGAGATTATTAGATAGTGTAACAAAAGAGAAAATAAAACTTGATAAAAAAGATATTAGTATTTACTTATGCGGGCCTACGGTTTATGATGATGCACATTTAGGACATGCAAGAAGTAGTGTTTGTTTTGATCTTTTGCGTAGAGTTTTACTTGTTCAGGGCAATAGGGTAAAATTTGCTAGAAATTATACAGATATTGATGATAAGATTTTGAAAAAAATGACACAAAGTGGTCAAACTTTAGAGGAAATTACGGAATTTTATATCAAAAGTTATGAAGAGGATATGAGGACTTTAAATGTATTAGATCCTGATTTTAAGCCTCGTGCAACGCATTATATAACAGCTATGCTTGATTTGATTAAAAAGCTTGCTAAGGATGGGTTTGTTTATACTCTAGAAGATGGAATTTATTTTGATACAAGTAAAGATGAAAAATATTTAAGCCTATCAAATCGCAATTTAGAAGAAAATATTTCTCGTCTAAGTAATGAAGTGCAAAAAAGAAATGAAAGCGATTTTGTGCTTTGGAAATTTGATGAAAATTTTTACGAAAATGAATTTGGCAAAGGGCGCCCAGGTTGGCATACTGAATGTGTTGCTATGATTGATTCTATTTTTGAAAATACTCTTGATATACATGCTGGAGGGATAGATTTGCTTTTTCCTCATCATGAAAATGAAGCTGCGCAATGTCGTTGTGGATGTAAGAGAAAATTAGCAAATATTTGGCTTCATAATGGTTTTGTAAAAATCGATGGCGAAAAAATGAGTAAAAGTTTAAATAATAGTTTTTTCATAAAAGATGCTTTAAAAGAATTTATGGGCGAAGCTTTAAGATTTTATCTTTTGAGTTCTCATTATAGATCTCATTTTAATTATTCTTTATTGGATTTAGAAAATGCTAAAAAACGTTTAGATAAATTTTATCGTCTTAAAAAAAGATTGGATTTAGGTGAAATTTCTGATTTTGATGTTTTAAATGATATTGAAATAAAAAGCGAAATTGCTAAGCAAATTTTAGAGATTTTAAATGATGATTTAAATGTTTCTAAAGCCTTAGCTCTTTTGGATGATTTTATCAGTAGTGCAAATTTAGAGTTGGATAAAGAAAGCAAAAATAAAATTTTAAAACAAAATATCAAAGAAGCTTTAAGCGAGCTAGCTAAAATTTTTGGCTTTGGTTTTATGGATACAACTTTATATTTTCAATGGGGTGTAAGCAAAGAAGAACGAGAAGAGATTGAAAAGTTAATTTTAGAAAGAACTGAGGCTAAGAAAAACAAAGATTTTAACACAGCTGATGCAATAAGAGAGCAATTAAATAGTAAAAAAATCACTCTTTTAGATACTCCAAATGGAACAATTTGGGAGAAAATAAATGCATAATGAGATGAATTTAAAAGAGGTTTTAATACGCTTTAAGCCCTTTTATAAAAGATATTGGAAACAATTTGCTATAGCTATTTTTGGTATGATTTTAGCAAGCGGAGGAACTGCTGGAAGTTTTTATGCTTTAGAGCCTATTTTAAATTATATTTTCGTTGAAAAAAATGAAGCTTTACTTTATACAGTGCCTTTTTTGCTAGTATTGATGTATTTTTTTAAAAATCTTGGAACTTATTTACAAAGTTTTTATGTTTCCTTTATAGGAACAGATATGTTAAGAGTATTGCGTGCTAGGGTTTTAAAAAATGTTTTACGCTTGGATATGGATTTTTTTAAACGCTATAGAAGCGGAGAGCTTGTAAGTCGTTGTACTAATGATATTAATGCACTTCAAAGTATAGTATCAAACATTATTCCTGATTTTTTTAGAGAGCTCTTAACTGCTATAGGACTGCTTGCGGTAGTCTTGTATCAAAGTCCTACTTTGGCTTTTTTTGCTTTAGTGATTTTGCCTTTAGCTATTTTTCCTTTGGTATGGTTTGCTAAAAAACTTAAAAAATATGCAAGAAATATACAAGAAACAAATTCGGATTTACTTTCTTATTTGGGTGAAATTTTTTCAAATATTGAATTGATCAAAGCTAATGATAATGAAAAAAAAGAAAGTGATAAATTTGCTAAGCATAATGATACTTTATGTAAATTAAACCTAAAATCCGCACGTATTGATGCACTTACAAGTCCTTTAATGGATATGATGGGTTCTGTTGGGGTTGCTGTGGTGATTATTGTAGGGGGTAGAGAGGTTATCAATGGTTCTATGAGTGTGGGAAGTTTTATCAGTTTTGTTTCGGCACTTTTTGCGATATATACTCCTTTAAAGCGTCTTTCGTCTTTATATGGAAAACTTCAAGGTGCTGTTGCGGCAAGTGAAAGAACTTTTTATTTATTGGATTTAGAACCTCAAATTAAAGGTGGAAGCAAAGAATTAAAAAACATTGAAAAAATTAGCTTTGAAAATGTTGAATTTGCTTATGAAAACCCGCATAAAAGTGTTTTAAAAGGCGTAAATTTTGATTTTGTTAAAGGGCAAATGCTTGCTCTTGTAGGGACAAGTGGGGGTGGTAAATCTTCTATTATTAATCTTTTGATGTATTTTTATGAAAAGCAAAAAGGTAAAATTTTACTTAATCAAGAAGATATTAGCACTTTTACCATAGAAAGCTTACATGCTAAAATAGGACTTGTAACGCAAAATATTTATCTTTTTAATGATAGTTTTGCTGCAAATATTGCTTATAGCGAAGAGTTAGAAGAAGAAAAAGTCATCCAAGCTTTAAAATTGGCCAATGCCTATGAATTTGTTAAAGAAATGGGCGGGATTTGGGCTGAAGTGAAAGAACATGGTAAGAACTTAAGTGGAGGGCAAAAACAAAGAATAGCAATCGCTAGAGCTTTATATAAAAATCCTGATGTGCTTATTTTTGATGAAGCAACTTCAGCTTTGGATAATGAAAGTGAAAAAGCAATAGTTAAAACTATAGAAAACTTAAAACAAGACAGATTGATTTTAGTGGTTGCACATCGTTTAAGCACTATAGAAAATGCAGATAAAATAGTAGTATTGGATAAGGGCAAGGTATTGGCAATAGGTAAAGATGAAGAGCTTTTGCAAACTTGTTCTTTGTATCAAAAATTTAAAAGCAAAGAAAAAACAAAGCCTAGCTTTAGTTAATTTTAGTTAGAATTTCAAAAAGGATTAAAAAATGGCTTATGAAATGATAAAACCTTTACTTTTTAAGTTAAACCCTGAGCATACACATGCTTTGGTTGAATATAGCTTAAGGGCTTTAAGTGCTAGTTTTCCAGGAGCTTTAAGTTTTTTAGCACACAAATATATAGTTGATAATGAGAGTTTAAGGCAAAATTTACTTGGACTTGATTTTAATAACCCTGTGGGTTTAGCAGGAGGCTTTGATAAAAATGCTACTATGATAAGACCTTTGAGTGCTTTAGGATTTGGCTTTTTAGAAGTGGGAACTTTTACTCCAAAACCTCAAGAAGGCAATGAAAAACCACGTCTATTTAGACTTGTAAAACAAGAAAGTATACAAAATGCTATGGGTTTTAACAACGAAGGTGCTGAAAAGATTGCTTTAAGACTTGCAAAAACTTATCCTTTTGTTTTACCCTTAGGAGTAAATATAGGGAAAAATAAAATCACTCCAAATGATAAAGCCTTGGAGGATTATTTTACTTTGTTTAGAGATCTTAAGGATTTATGTGATTATTTTATCGTTAATATCTCATCTCCTAATACTAAAAATTTAAGAGAGTTACAAAATGATGATTTTTTAAATACCTTGCTTGAAGAAGCCAAAAAAATTACTTCTAAGCCTATTTTGATAAAAATTGCTCCTGATATGAAAATAGATGATGCTTTAAATTTATGTGAAAATGCTATTAAAAAAGGTGCAGATGGGTTTATATTAGCCAATACTAGTGTTGATTATAGCTTACTAGATAATAATCGTACTTTTGGTGGTATTAGTGGAAGGTTGATTACAGAAAAAAGTGGTATTTTTTTCAAAGAAGTAGCTAAAATTCTTTTTGGCAAAACCTTGCTTATTGCAAGTGGAGGGATTGATAGTGCTGATATTGCTTATGAGCGTATTAAAAATGGGGCTAATTTGGTGCAAGTTTATACAGCTTTGATTTTTAAAGGTCCTTCTTTGGTAAAAAATATCAATCAAAATCTTATAGAGCTTTTAAGAAAAGATGGTTTTTTACACATTAGCGAAGCTGTTGGGGTAAATTTAAAATGATTGCTTATGAAAAAATTCAATTAAAAAACAAGCTTGAAGTTTATGCTTTGCCTGTAAATAAAAATAGCGATGTGATTAGCGTTGATATTTTTTATAAAGTGGGTTCAAGAAATGAGATCATGGGAAAAAGCGGCATAGCTCATATGCTAGAACATTTAAATTTTAAAAGTACTAAAAATTTAAAAGCTGGCGAATTTGATGAGATTGTTAAGGGTTTTGGTGGTGTGGATAATGCAAGCACAGGTTTTGACTATACTCATTATTATATTAAATGTGCGAAGAAAAATTTAGATAAAGCTTTGGAACTTTTTGCAGAACTTATGGAGAATTTAAATTTAAAAGATGAAGAATTTCAGCCTGAAAGAGCAGTGGTTTTAGAAGAGCGTAGATGGAGAACAGATAATAATCCTTTGGGATATCTTTATTTTAGGCTTTTTAATCACGCATTTATGTATCATCCTTATCATTGGACTCCTATAGGTTTTTTTAAAGATATAGAAAATTGGAGCATTGAAGATATTAAAGAATTTCATAGTATTTATTATCAACCTAAAAATGCGATTTTACTTGTAAGTGGCGATATAGAAAGTAAAGAAGTTTTTGAGCTTTCAAAAAAACATTTTGAAAAGATTAAAAATACTAAGACTATACCTAAAATTCACATAAAAGAGCCTAAGCAAGATGGAGCAAAAAGAATATATTTGCATAAAAACTCAGATACTGAACTATTAGCCCTTGCTTATAAAATTCCAAATTTCAAGCACAAAGATATACCTGCTTTAAATGCTTTATCCGAGCTTTTAGGAAGTGGGAAAAGTTCTTTAATGAGTGAAATTTTGATTGATAAATTAAATTTAATCAATGATTATTATGCTTATGTTAATGATTGTATAGATGACAATTTATTTATTTTTATTTGTAATTGTAATCCCAATGTTAATGCAGAAAAAGTAGAAAAAGAACTTTTAAAAATCATTGATAAACTTAAAATGGGTAAAATTTCTCAAAAAGATTTGCAAAGAGTGAAAAATAATGTCAAAAGTGATTTTATTTTCTCACTTAACAATGCTAGTGCAGTGGCAAATATTTATGGTTCATATCTAGCAAGAGGAGATATCAATCCTTTGTTAAATTATGAGAAAGATATACAAAATTTGGAATTAAAAGATTTGATTTCTTGTGCTAAAAAATATTTTATTCAAGAAAATTCAACTACGGTAATTCTAAGAAAGGATTCAAATGGATAAAAATATTATCATTGGGGCGATGACGGCTCTTATTACACCATTTAAAAATGGAAAAGTTGATGAGCAAAGTTATGCAAGATTGATTAAAAGACAAATAGAAAATGGCATCGATGCAGTAGTTCCAGTAGGAACAACAGGAGAAAGTGCAACTTTAACCCATGAAGAACATAGAACTTGCATAGAAATAGCCGTTGAGACTTGTAAAGGAACTAAAGTTAAGGTTTTAGCAGGTGCGGGAAGTAATGCAACTCATGAGGCAGTGGGTTTGGCTAAATTTGCTAAAGAGCATGGTGCTGATGGGATTTTAAGTGTGGCACCGTATTATAATAAACCTACGCAACAAGGACTTTACGAGCATTATAAGGCTATTGCGCAAAGTGTAGATATTCCTGTGCTTTTATATAATGTTCCAGGAAGAACAGGTTGTGAAATTTCAACGGATACTATTATCAAGCTTTTTAGAAATTGTGAAAATATTTATGGAGTAAAAGAAGCGAGTGGAAATATCGATAAGTGTGTGGATTTGCTTGCACACGAACCTAGAATGATGCTTATTTCAGGGGAAGATGCGATCAATTATCCTATACTTTCAAATGGTGGAAAGGGAGTGATTTCAGTAACTTCAAATTTATTACCCGATATGATTAGCGCTTTAGCTCATTTTGCTTTAGATGAAAATTATAAAGAAGCTAAAAAAATCAATGATGAGCTTTATAATATCAATAAAATTTTATTTTGCGAAAGCAATCCTATTCCTATTAAAACGGCTATGTATTTAGCTGGATTGATAGAAAGTTTGGAATTTAGACTTCCTCTTTGTTCTCCAAGTAAGGAAAATTTTGCTAAAATTGAAGAAGTGATGAAAAAATATAAGATCAAAGGATTTTAATGAATACAGAATTTCAAGGAAAAACTTTAGTGATTAGCGGTGGAACTCGCGGGATAGGCAAAGCTATAGTTTATGAATTTGCTAAAGTGGGTGCAAATATAGCTTTTACTTATAATTCTAATGCGCAAATTGCTGATGAAATGGTTCAAGATTTGGAGAAAAATTATAAAATCAAAGCTAGAGCTTATGAGTTTAATATCTTAGAACCTGAAACCTATAAAGAACTTTTTGAAAAAATTGATGTGGATTTTGATAGAGTGGATTATTTTATCTCAAATGCTATCATTTCAGGACGTGCGGTTGTAGGTGGCTATACTAAATTTATGAAGTTAAAACCAAAGGGAATTAATAACATTTTTACAGCCACAGTAAATGCTTTTGTTATGGGCGCACAAGAAGCAGCTAAAAGGATGGAAAAAGTAGGGGGTGGAAGCATTATTTCTATCTCATCTACAGGAAATTTAGTGTATATAGAAAATTATTCAGGTCATGGTACAGCAAAAGCCGCTGTAGAAGCTATGGCAAGATATGCGGCTACTGAACTTGGAGAAAAAAATATCCGTGTAAATGTCGTAAGTGGTGGGCCTATTGAAACTGATGCTTTAAGAGCTTTTACAAATTATGAAGAAGTAAAACAGGCTACTATAAATTTAAGCCCTTTAAATCGCATGGGGCAGCCTGAAGATTTGGCTGGAGCATGTCTTTTTCTTTGTTCAAGTAAGGCAAGTTGGGTGACAGGACATACTTTCATCGTTGATGGTGGTACAACTTTTAAATAAAAATTAAGAAAAATCAATGGATTTTTCTTAAAAATATTTTTCAATCAAGTTTTAATTTCCACCCTAAAAAAACACTTAATAATGCAAGTAAAAAAATAAAATTTAAAGTCCAATTACCAAAACCTATAAAACCTATAGATAATACGCTGTAAAAAAATCCTCCTACAGCTGAATAAATACAAATCGTACTTAAAGATCCATTTTCTGCCATTTTTTTACATGGGCAGATTTTATAAAATTTTTTATCATTAAATTGATTTTTCTTTTTATTTCCCAAAAATAAACCAAAAAGGGCAAAAAGATTTAAAAAAATAAAAGTATATAATAAAATTTGATCTAATTCCATTTTAATATACCTTAAAAATATCTAAGCCAAGAGGGTAGATGGACTTGCTCTTCTTTTAAAGTAGTTTCTTGTCCATGTCCTGGCAAAAGTTTAAAATCTTCTTTGTAAGTCATAACTTTTTCTAAGCTTTGTTTCATTAAATTTGCATCTGAATAAGGAAAATCCCATCTTCCTATGCTTCTATAAAATAAAAAATCTCCACTAAACATGATATTTTTACCTACAATTTCTATCATAGTGCAACCTGGTGTATGTCCTGGTAAAAAGTGAAATTTAAAGTCAAGTCCGCCTATAGAAATGATATTTTCATCATCAATCAAATAATCCGCTTTGCTAGGCATAAAACCTTGATTAAAAGGATCTTCAAGCATAAAAGTATCATTTTTATGAATATAAATGGGGATTTGATAGGCTTGTTTTACTTTTTCATTATCCCAAACATGATCGTAATGTCCGTGAGTGTTTAAAATCGCTAAAGGATTTTTTGCATGTTTTTTGATGAAATTTAGCGCATCAAAACCGGGATCAATTATAATTTCTCCATGCTCACCAAATAAAATATAACAATTTGTCTCATAAGCTCCACAAGCTTGTTTGATAATTTGCATTTTTTGCCTCTTTAATAAAAAATTTGCCTTAAATAAATATAATTATACATTAAATTTTTAAAAGGCAAGCTTTATGGATTGGCAAAAGATTACGGAAAAAATGTGTGATTTTATACAAGAAAAAGTGAAAAATTCTCAAAGTCAAGGTGTGGTTTTGGGGCTTAGTGGCGGGATTGATTCTGCTTTGGTAGCAACGCTTTGTAAAAGAGCTTTAAAAGAGAATGTTTTTGCTCTTTTAATGCCAACTCAAATTTCAAACAAAGCCAATCTTGAAGATGCTTTAAGGCTTTGTGCGGATTTAAATCTTGAATATAAAATCATAGAAATTCAAAGCATTTTAGATGCTTTTATAAAGCAAAGTGAAAATACCACTCTAGTATCTTTGGGAAATTTTGCAGCTCGTATTAGAATGAGTTTGCTTTATGATTATTCTGCTTTGAAAAATTCTTTAGTCATAGGCACTTCTAATAAAAGCGAATTGCTTTTAGGTTATGGTACGATTTATGGGGATTTAGCTTGTGCTTTTAATCCTATAGGATCGCTTTATAAAAGTGAAATTTATGCCTTAGCAAAATACCTTAACTTGCATGAAAATTTCATCAAAAAAGCTCCAAGTGCGGATCTTTGGGAAAATCAAAGTGATGAGGCGGATTTAGGTTTTTCTTATGCAAAAATCGATGAAGGTTTAAAAGCTTTAGAAACTAATGATGAAAAACTTTTAAGAACGCTTGATCCTTCTTTGATTGCTATGTTAAAAAATCGCATGCAAAAAAATGCTTTTAAGGGAAAAATGCCTGAAATTTTGGAAATTTAAATAATGAATGAAGAAAAAAATTATGAACTTTGGCTTGATAATTATTTTTTTAAGCCCAATTTTTGGCAAAAATGCCTTGCTTTTATACTTTTACCTTTAAGTGTGCTTTATGCTTTTTTTGCGATTTTAAATACTTTTTTTCGTAAAAAAATAGTTTTTAAAAAGCCTGTTATTAGCGTTGGTAATTTAAGTTTTGGAGGTAATGGAAAAACCCCGCTTTGTAAAGCTATAGCAAGGGAATTTGATGGCGTTTTTATAGTACTTAGGGGCTATAAAAGAAAGTCTAAAGGTTTGTTTGTTGTTAAAAATCAAAATGAAATTTTATGCACCTTAACACAAAGTGGCGATGAAGCTATGGAGTATGCTTTTGAAGAAAATATCAAAGGTGTGATTGTGAGCGAAGATAGAGTAAAAGGTATTGAAAAAGCTTTTGAATTGGGAGCTAAAATCGTTGTACTTGATGATGCTTTTTCTAAATTTCATATTAAAAAATTTGATATTTTACTTGAAAGTAAAATCAAACCTTATTTTAATTTTACTTTACCAAGTGGAGCTTATCGTTTGCCAAAATTTTATGAAAAAAGGGCTGATTTTATTGCATTAGAAGGCAGGGATTTTGTGCGTTATTCTTTTGTAAAAGAAAATCCAAAGGCTGTTTTGGTAACTGCTATTGCTAAACCTTTTAGATTGTATGAGCATTTTATCAAAGCAAGGGCTTGTTATTTTTTTAAAGATCATTATGAGTTTAAAAAAGAAGAATTAGAAAATTTGCTAAAAAAACATAATTGCGATACACTAATGCTTACTTTTAAGGATTTTGTTAAAGTTAAAGATTTTGGTTTTAAATGTCAAATTATAGAATTAAATATAGAATTAAAAGATTCATTAAGAGAAAAAATAAAAACTTATATCAAGGAGTTTGAACAGTGAAATTGGTCGAGAGTAGAAATGTAAATAATGTATCAAGTTTTAAGGAAGCTTTGATTAACCCAAACGCCCCAGAAGGAGGGCTTTACTCACCTTTAAATTTGCCTATTTTTGAAGGAGAAAAATATGCCAATTTATCTTATAAAGATTTTGCTTTAAAGCTTATAGAAAGTTTTGGTTTTGGCGAAGAAGAGCTTTTTAAAAAGGCTTTGAAAAGTTACGAAAGCTTTGATGATAAAAATACACCTATTTCTTTGCAAAAAATCTCTGAAAAAACCTATATTAACGAGCTTTGGCATGGGCCTACAAGAGCTTTTAAAGATATGGCTTTACAGCCTTTTGGCGTGCTTTTAAGCGAATTTTCAAAGGATAAGAATATTTTAATTATCTGTGCTACAAGCGGCGATACAGGGCCTGCAACCCTAAAAAGTTTTGAAAATGCAAAAAATGTTAAAGTAGCTTGTATGTATCCAAAAGGTGGCACAAGTGGAGTTCAAGAGTTGCAAATGCGAGCTTTAGATAAGGATAACTTGAAAGTTTTTGCCATAGATGAGGATTTTGATGCAGCGCAACGCACTTTAAAAGAATTGCTTTTTTCAAAAGATTTTCAAAACGAAATTAAAGCTTTAAATTATGAGCTTTGCGCAGCTAATTCTGTAAATTTTGGGCGTATTTTATTTCAGATTATTTATCATTATTATGCGAGTTTAAAACTTTTTAATGAGTTTTTAGAAGAAGTACAAATCATCGTTCCAAGTGGAAATTTTGGCAATGCTTTAGGGGCTTTTTATGCTAAAAAAATGGGAGCTAAAATTTCAAAAATCAAAATCGCTTCAAATGCGAATAATATTTTGAGTGAATTTTTTAATCAGGGCGTTTATGATTTGCGTGAAAAAAGTCTTAAGAAGACTATTTCTCCAGCTATGGATATACTCATTTCATCTAATATCGAAAGACTTTTGTTTGCGAAATTTAAAGATAAAAGAACTAAAGAACTGATGAATTTGTTAAAAAATGAGAGATATTTTAAACTTGAAAAAGAAGAATTACAAAGTTTGCAAGAAGATTTTGAGGCGGATTTTTGCACCGATGAAGAATGTATGCAATTTATCAAACAAAGCAAGATTTTAATCGATCCGCATACCGCAACTTGTTTTAAAATGCTTGATCCTTTAAAACCTAGCATTATCACTTCTACAGCAGAATGGACAAAATTTACTCCAAGTATGATAAAAGCTTTATATGATAGGGATTCTAAGAATGAAAAAGAAGATTTAAAATTTATAGCTAAAGAGTTTAATGTCCAAGTTAAAGATGAAATTTTGGCTTTATTTGACTTGAAAAATAGCGATGAAAAGGTATTTGAAGCCAAAAATATAAAAAAAGAAATTTTAGATTGGATGCAAAAATGATTATTATCCCTGCAAGATTAAAATCAAGTCGTTTTCATGAGAAAATTTTATGTGATGTAGGTGGAGTGCCTATGTTTGTGGCTACTGCAAGAAGGGTAAGTAGTGTGGATGAAGTTTGTATAGCTTTAGATGATGAAAAGGTTTTAAGTATCGCTAAAGAATATGGTTTAAATGCAGTTTTAACAAGCAAAAATCATGAAAGCGGTACGGATAGGATTAATGAAGCTTGTAAGAAACTATCTTTAAAAGATGATGAGATTATTATCAATGTCCAAGCTGATGAGCCTTTTATAGAATGTGAAAATTTATTAAAATTTAAAGAATTTGCAAGTTCTTGCTTGGATAAAAAAGCTTTTATGGCGAGTTGTTATAAAAAAATCACTCAAGAAGAAGCTATGGATTCTAATTTGGTTAAAGTGCTTTGCGATAAAGAAGGATATGCTTTGTATTTTTCAAGAGCTAAAATCCCTTATGAAAGAGAAAATTACGAGGAAAGTTTTAAAGGGCATTTAGGCATTTATGCTTATAGTGTAAAAGCTTTAAGAGAGTTTTGTTCTTTATTAAGTTCTGCACTTGAAAGAGCGGAAAAATTAGAGCAATTAAGAGCTATAGAAAATGGTAAAAAAATCAAAATGCTTGAAATTTCAACAACAAGCATGGGGATTGATACCAAAGAAGACTATGAAAAGGCTTTAAAAATTTATTTAGAAAAATAACTCCACCCCAAAATGGAACAGATTTTGCTTATATTATTTTAATATATTTAGATTGAAGGCAAAAAATCTAAATTAAGGAATTAATATGAGTATCTTTAGTATCAATGATAACTCAAACTATGGTTCTATACTTTCACAAGCAAAAGCTAATAAAGAAAGTAAAGAAAATTCTAAAATAAGTTTTGCTAATGCTTTTTTAAAACAAAATGCCAGCAAGTTAAGTGATATAGAAAGTAAAAATTCACAAACTCTAGCAAGAAGTGAAATATTAAGTAACAACAATGCATTAAGCAATAATTCAAATTCTACTAATATATCAAATAGTAGTAATACTAACCTTAGTATTAATAATGCTACTAAAACAAGTTCTCCTAATTATGATATATCAAGTGAATTTAAAAACTCTATTTATACTCTAAAATATAAACAAGCAGATTTAAGCACTGATACAGCCTATGGTTATAGTGTGGATAAAGATGGTTATATGGGAAGTGATTTTAACAAAGCCGCAGGATTACCTGAAGATTTTAAGATACATAAATCTACTTTGGATGAGATAGAGAGATTTAATCAACATGGTATGGCTGATGAAACTAGTGGTAATTATTATAATAGTTTTGATATGGCTTCTATTGTTAAATCCCATTATAATAGTTTTAATCAAGTAATAAGTGCATTTCCAAATGATAAAACAAGTTTTAGCGAAGCTGATTTAGAGCAATTACCAAAAGGACTAAATGATGGTTGCAATCAAAACAAAGAATATATTGTAACACATATATTTAACGCAGAACAATTTCACGAAGCACAAGCGATTAAATATTCTACTATGAATTTGGGTATGAACCTTATGAAACTTGACTTTTCTCCACAAAGCATGGAGCAAGGACCTTCAAATGAAGGTGAATTTAATCCTGATATGTCAGTTTATCCACAAAATGAAGATGGAAATTATTCTAAAGAAGCTTTATTTATGAGTTTTTTAAAATCCTATCCGCCTTTTCCATCTCCAAATCAAGTTGTTTTTAGTCCTGAAGCAAAAGTTTGTGAAGCAAAACTTGAGCTAGAAATGAAAGCAAATCCTTCTTTTGATATTTCCTTAGATGACATTATGACAGGCAAAGTAGATTTTGCAAGTTTATTAAAAGGCTATGCGCAAGATGGTTGGCTTGATGCAGGTATTTATGCAATGGAAAAAGGAGTTAAATGGCAAAATGTATACGTAGGCAGTGGAATCTCTTTTGATAGAGAATTTCATCAAGCAAAAGCTAATGGTTGGAAAGCAAGTAATGAAAGTATAAATTCTTTTGTAAATAATATAATGGATAGATTTAATAATCTTATAGGGCAGACTAGGGTTTAGAAGTTTTAATTTTTTAAGTTTGAAACAAATTGCTAATAACAAAATAAGATAAAATTAGTATAATTTTTTTACAAAAAATTTTGAAAGGAAATTATGAAAAAAATTATTTTGATTTTTATCTCTTTTTTTGCTTTAAATTTGAGTGCAAAAGATTTGGTTGTAGGAATGGAGCTTGGATATCCGCCTTTTGAAATGAGCGATAAAACAGGCAAAGCAAGTGGAATTAGCGTGGATTTTTTAGAAGCTTTTGCAAAGAAAAACGGCTATAAACTTGTAGTAAAAAATATCGCTTGGGATGGTTTAATACCTGCTTTAAAAACAGCCAAGATAGATCTTATTATGTCCTCTATGACAATTACCGATGAGAG
Organism: Campylobacter sp. CFSAN093260; assembly: GCF_012890095.1. Taxonomy (NCBI): domain Bacteria; kingdom Pseudomonadati; phylum Campylobacterota; class Epsilonproteobacteria; order Campylobacterales; family Campylobacteraceae; genus Campylobacter; species Campylobacter sp. CFSAN093260. The sequence continues at coordinate 779,474 of NZ_CP040618.1, forward strand.
AAAGAAAGTGGTGGATTTTAGCATTCCTTATGCTAAGGCAAATTTGGCTATTTTAACTCCTTTGAACTCTGATATTACAAATATCAAAGATTTAGATAAAAAGGGCAAAGTTTTGGCTTTAAAGCGTGGCTCTACAGGACATTTATATGCGGTTAAAAATTTAAAAAATGCAACTATTAATTTATTTGATAAAGAAAATGCTGCTATTTTGGAAGTGATTCAAGGTAAGGCTGATGGATTTTTTTATGATCAACTTACGATTTATCGCACTTGGCAAAAACATCAAGATGCAACTAGAGCCATTTTGGCGCCTTTTCAAGAAAATCCTGAGTTTTGGGGTATAGCAGTACAAAAAGGCAATGCAGAACTTAAAAAAGAGCTTGATGAATTTATTGCAGAAAGCAAAAAAGATGGGCTTTTTGATTCTTTAGGAGAGAAATATCTTAAAGATGTTAAAGATACTTTTAAAAAGAATAATTTAGAATTCTTTTTCTAAGAAGGATTTTCCTTCTTAGGTTACAAAGCTTTCCACAAGCCTTTGCACTAGCAAATTCCATCCATCCACTAATACAAAAATTAAGAGTTTAAAAGGTAGAGAGATCATAGTAGGAGGTAGCATCATCATACCCATAGCCATTAAAACTGAGCTTACAACCATATCTATGACTAAAAAGGGCAGGTAGATTAAAAACCCTATTTCAAAAGCGGTTTTAAGCTCTGAAATCATAAAAGCAGGAACTAAAACCGTAAGGGGAACATCATCTATGGTTTTGGGATTGGGTAGATTGCGTATGCGATAAAAAAGGGCTAAATCTTTTTCGCGAGTATTTTTAAGCATAAAATCTTTAAAAGGCTTTGCTCCTTTTATAAAAGCCTCTTCATAGCCTATTTTTTCTGCTAAATAAGGTTTTATACCTTCATTATAGGATTTTGTAGCTACAGGTTCCATGATAAAAAAACTTAAAATTAAAGCCAAGGTTACCAAAATAGTGTTAGGTGGCATACTTTGCGTCCCCATAGCTTGTCGTAAAAATGAAAATACTACAATAAGACGCAAGAAAGAAGTCATAACAAAAACTATACTTGGAGCGAGCGCAAGTATGGTTAAAACAATCACTATATTTAAAGTAGTAATAAGCTGATTAGGTGTATTGGGTGCGCTTAAGCTTAAATTTACTGTAGGGATAGTTACTTCAGCAGCAAATAAGCTCATGCTTAAAAGTAAAAATAATAATATTTTTTTCAAAATTTAAAAACCTTTTTTTGTTTTTTATTAAAGAAATTTAAATTTTATCTTTTGATGACTAAAAACTAGTTTAAGGGTATTAGGATTTTAACTTTAAACTGCTAAAATAGTCTTTTAGACTTCTTAATAACAAAGGTAAAAAATGAAAACTTCTATTTTGATTTTAGCGGCAGGATTAGGCACTAGAATGAAATCACAAAAGCCAAAGGTTTTGCAAGAGCTTTGTCAAAAAAGTATGATTTTACACATTTTAAAAAAGGCTTTTGCTTTAAGTGATGATGTAAGTGTAGTTTTATCGCATCAAAAAGAACGCGTTGAAAAAGAAATTTTAGAATATTTTCCAAAAACACAAATTTTAGAGCAAGATTTGCAAAATTATCCAGGAACTGCGGGAGCTTTAAGTGGGTTTGAGCCTAAAAATGAAAGAGTGTTGATTCTTTGTGGTGATATGCCTTTGGTTGAGCAAACAAGTTTGGAAGCTTTGTTGGGTAATAATGCAAAATTAAATCTAGCAGTTTTTAAAGCAAGAGATCCTAAAAGTTATGGTAGGGTGGTGATAAAAAACGATAGCGTTGAAAAAATTGTTGAATTTAAAGATGCAAATACGCAAGAAAAAGAGATAAATACTTGCAATGCTGGGGTTTATGTGATTGACTCGAGGCTTTTAAAAGAGCTTTTACCTTTGATTGATAACAATAATGCGGCAAAAGAGTATTATTTAACCGACATTGTAAAACTAGCAAAAGAAAAAGATGTGATGATTAAAGCAGTTTTTGTAGATGAAGATGAATTTATGGGGATTAATGATAAATTTGAACTCAGTATAGCTGAAAATTTCATGCAAAAAAAAATTAAAAAATACTGGATGCAACAGGGTGTGATTTTTCATTTACCGCAAAGCACTTTTATAGGTGCAGATGTTGAATTTGTAGGTGAATGTGAAGTATATGAAAATGTAAGGATAGAGGGCAAAAGTAAGATTATAAACTCTATCATTAAAAGTTCAAGCGTGATAGAAAATTCCATCGTAGAAAATAGCGATGTAGGGCCTTTGGCACATTTGCGTCCAAATTGTGAGTTAAAAAACACTCATATAGGAAATTTTGTAGAATGTAAAAATGCAAAGTTAAATACCGTAAAAGCAGGGCATTTGAGCTATTTAGGAGATTGTGAGATAGATAGTGGAACCAATATAGGCTGTGGGACTATCACTTGTAATTATGATGGGGTAAAAAAGCATAAAACCATCATAGGAAAAAATGTTTTTGTAGGTTCTGATACGCAATTTATCGCACCTGTAAAAATCGAAGATGAAGTGATCATAGCAGCAGGAAGCACAGTAAGTGTCAATGTAGAAAAGGGTGCTTTGTTTATCAATAGAGCAAGGCATAAAATGATAAAAGATTATTATTATAAGAAATTTCAAAAATGAAAACCATACTTTTAGCCATTAGCGGTAGTATAGCTTTTTATAAATCTTATGAGCTTATTTCTTTGTTTAAAAAAGAAGGCTTTAGGGTAAAAGTTTTGCTTTCTAATGGTTTGTTAAAATTTGCTAGCAAAATGAGTTTTGAAGCCTTGGTTGATGAAGTTTTATGTGAGGAAAATGAAAGTTGGCAAAATTCAAACAATCACATAGCTTTTAGCAAGGATGTAGATCTTGTTTTGTTTACTCCTGCAAGTGTTAATTCTATCAATAAACTTGCTTTTGGTATAGCGGATAATCTTTTTATCCAAACCTTAATCGCAGCAAATAAACCTCTTATCATAGCTCCTGCGGCAAATACAAATATGTTTCATCATTTTAGCACGCGAAATTCTTTAAAGATACTTAAAGAAAATAAAGCTTTGATTATAGAGCCTATTTGTAAAGTTTTAGCTTGTAAAGATGAAGGCGTAGGAGCCTTAGCTGAAGTTAAGGATATTTTTAATATCACCAAAAGAGAGCTTTTAAAAGAAAAGTTTTGGTGCGATAAAAGTGTAGTTATCACAGGTGGCGGCACAAAAGAAAAGATCGATGATGTGCGTTGTGTGAGTAATTTTTCAAGTGGAAAAATGGCAAAGGCCATAGCTGACGCTTTTTATTTTTTAGGAGCTAGGGTAAAACTTTTAAGCTCTGTGGAATTTGATACGCCTTATGAGCTTTGCAAATTTGAAAGTTCTAAGGATCTAAAGGAGCTTTTGGATAAAAATTTAAATCATGACTTTTTGATTATGACGGCTGCGGTGAGTGATTTTATCCCTCAAAGTGTAAAAGGGAAAATTAAAAAAAATGAGCATTTACAGGGTTTAAATTTGCATCTATCTTTAAATGAAGATTTGCTTAAAATTTGCAAATTTCAAGGCAAAAAGATAGGTTTTAAGATGGAATTTGATTCTCAAAATGCCTTAGAAAATGCGAAAAAATCTTTAAAAGATAAGCAACTTGATATGGTTTGTCTTAATATCATTGATCAAAAAAATTATTTTGGAAGCGATCAAAATGAGCTTTATTTTATCACTTTAAACAATGAAAATAAAAGCACTTTGCAAAGCAAAGAAAAATTGGCATTTGAATTAGTAAAATGGTGTGAAAAATTATGAGTATGATTAATTCTACCTTACCTATACAAATGAAAGTTTTAGCTAAATCAGGTTATGGACATTATACGCTTTTATTAAATCATAAAAAGATCCAAACCAAAAGCATGATAGAGCTTGAAATTGGTGCTGAATATTTAGCTGAACTTTATATGCAAAATGGTGGAGTTATACAATTTAAACATCTTTCAAAGCGTCCTAATTTTAAACCTTTTGAAGAGGGATTGGCTTTGATAATCGCTATTTTAGAGGATAAAATTTCTTATAAAAAATTCATCATACAAAATCTTTTAGATTGTAAAGATATAGAGCGTTATCAGATATTAAAAGAAATGCTTTTTGCAAGTTTTGAAAATATTTATCATATTCCTTTTATCTTTAAAAATAAATCTTGCTTGTTTCAAATGCGTAAAAGAGCAAAATATTTAGAAATTTACTTATATTTTAGTGTTTTTGGAGCTTTGAAAATTTTAATAGATTCACAAGGTGTTAGTATTTTTACACCTTTTGCTAAGGTGCAAAAATTTTTAAACGAACATTTAGATTTTAATGTATTACAAGAAAATAAGATTGAACCTTTGTTTGTTTTTAAAAGGCTTTTTGATTTTAAAGGATGAAAAATGAATGAATTAAAACACCTTGCTGTTGTTATGGATGGCAATAGGCGCTGGGCTAGGGCTAAGGGTTTTTTGGCAAAACTTGGATATTCCCAAGGAGTTAAAACTATGCAAAAATTGATGGAAGTTTGCATGGAAGAAAATATTTCAAATTTAAGCCTTTTTGCTTTTAGTACGGAAAATTGGAAGCGTCCTAAAGATGAAATTGATTTTATTTTTGAACTTTTAGATCGTTGTTTAGATGAAGCTTTAGAAAAATTTGAAAAAAATAATGTGCGTTTAAGAGCTATAGGTGATTTATCGCGTTTGGAAGATAAAGTAAGAGAAAAAATTACCTTAGTTGAAGAAAAAACAAAGCATTGTGACGCACTTTGTGTTAATTTGGCTATAAGTTATGGTGCAAGAGATGAAATTATAAGAGCTGCTAAGCGTGTGATTGAAAAAAAACTTGAGCTAAATGAAGAAAATTTAACACAAAATTTAGATTTACCTTTAGATGTGGATTTGATGCTTCGCGTTGGAAATGCCAAAAGGCTTTCAAATTTCTTACTTTGGCAGTGTTCATATGCTGAAATTTATTTTAGTGAAACTTTATTTCCATCTCTTACCAAGAGAGAATTTAAAAGGATTATTAAAGAATTTAGAAATAGAGAAAGAACTTTTGGAAAATGATATTTTTCATAATAATTCTAGGGGCTTGTTTGGGTTCTTTTTGCACAAGTTTGGCAAGTAGGATAATTGAAAAAAAGCCCTTTTTTATCTCGCGATCTTTTTGTTTTTCTTGTGATACAAAATTAAAATACTATGAAATTATTCCTATTTTTTCTTATGTTTTTTTAAAGGCAAAATGTCAAACTTGCAAATGTCATTTGCCTATTTCTTTGTTAATCAATGAAATTTTAGGCATAATTTTGCTTATTTTGGTTTATTCTTTAAGTCAAAATTTTTATGATTTTTTATTTTTATCTCTATTTTTATTTAATCTTTTCTTACTTTCTTTAATTGATATTAAACTCAAAGCCGTACCACAAATTTTACTTTGGAGCGCTTTTTTATTTGCTTTTTTTTACGCCTTTAGGGAAAGTGAAATTTTACATTTTTTGATTTTTAAAGAGTTTAGCGGAGGTTTTTTACTAAATGCTTTTAGTTTTGGAGGATTTGTTTTTTTATTAAAAAGTTTGGTTTTTTTTCTAATGAATTTCCGAAAAAAAGATGAAATTTTAGAAAATTTGGGCGATGCTGATATTATCATTATGTCTTGTATAGGTGGAATTTTAGGTTTTGAGTATGGATTTTTAGTATTACTTATAGCTTCTATTTTAACTTTGCCTTTTTTTATTTTTTTTAAAATTAAAGCAATAAAAGAGCAAGAACTTGCTATGATACCCTTTTTAAATATCGCTTTTGTGGCAGTTTTATTTTATAAAAACTTAGGATTATTCTAATGAAGCTTAGTTTAAGATATGTTTTAAATCAATTTTTAAGTACGAATTTGTCTATATTTTTCGTACTTTTTGCTATTGTATCTATGGTGTTTTTTATTCAACTTGCAAAACTTACTTCAAGTATAGAGATTAGTTTTTTGGATCTTTTAAAGCTTTATGGATTTATGCTGCCTAGAATTTTAATTTTTACCTTGCCTATATCTTTTTTTATTTCTTTAACTTTAGCTTTGTTTAGGCTTTCTAAGGAAAATGAAAGCATAGTACTTTTTACTTTGGGATTTTCACCAATGATTTTGGCAAAATTTTTCCTTAAAATTGCAAGCTTGATTAGTGCTTTTATGCTTGTTGTGGCTTTGGTAATGATACCTATAGTATTTGAACTTCAGGATAACTTTGTAAACTATAAAAGCACTCAAGTGAAATTTAACTACAAAACAGGAGAATTTGGACAAAAATTTTTAGACTGGATGATTTTTATAGAAAAACAAGATAGTGATAAGTATGAAAACATAATTATGTATCGCCCTAAACATAAAGCAGATGATAAAGAACAACTTATCATAGCCAAAGAAGCGCATGTGCAAAGAAAAGATGATAGCTTTGCTTTTAGCTTGAATCAAGGCAAAATGTATAATTTTGAGCAAGGTCAAAGTATTTTTAGTGGAGAATTTGACACTTTAGTAGTAAATACTCAGTTTAATACAGACAATCTTCAAACAAAGAAATTTTATGAATACTGGAATGATTTAAACGAAAATCCACAAAGAGCAAGAGAATTTGTGATTTATACAACTATAGCCTTGTTTCCACTTGCTAGTACGCTTTTTGCGCTTTGTTTTGGTTTGGTTACTTATCGCTATGAAAAAGGCTATGTGTATTTAGGTATGTTTGGAGTGATTGCTATATATTTTGGACTTTTAAGTTCTTTTTCTCAACCTCCAATTTTGGCTTGTCTTGGAATTTTTTCTTTAAGTTTATTTGTTTCGGCTTATTGTTTTAAGAAAATGATTTTGAGTCGATATTGATGAAAATAAAAATTATATTTTCTTATGATGGCTCTGCTTTTTTAGGTTCTGCTACTCAGCCTCATAAAAAAGGTGTTCAAGATGCTTTAAGTGGGGCCTTATCGCATTTGGGTATTTTTTCACCTCTTTTGATGGCTTCTCGTACAGATAAAGGAGTACATGCAAGCTATGCTGTAGCTAGTGTGGAGTGTGGAGATTATTTTACAAATTTAGAATATCTTCAAAAACAACTTAATAAATTTTCTCATCCTTTTATCCATATCAAAAAAATTGAAAAAGTAAAAGATGATTTTGAAGTAAGATTTGATGTAAAAAGTAGAGAATACCGCTATATATTTTCTCACGCTTCTTATAGTCCTTTTATGGCTTCTTATGTACATTTTTATCCTAAATTTGACCTAGGTAAAGCTAATGAACTTTTGGGTTTTTTTGTAGGAAAAAAGGATTTAAAGTTTTTTTGTAAAAGTGGAGGGGATAATAAAACGACTTTAAGAGAAATTTTTATTGCTAGAGCTTATGCTTATAAAGATTTTAGCATTTTTCATTTTAAAGCTAATGGTTTTTTAAGAGGGCAAATTAGATTAAGTGTAGCAAGTGTTTTAAAAGTTTTAGAAGGAAAAATGAGTGAAAAAGAACTCAAAGAACAGATTGAGGCTAAAAAGCAATACAATCACTTTTTAGCACCGCCAAATGGGCTTTATTTAAGCCGTATATGTTATTAAAAACTTTCATAGAAATTAAAAGCCTTTTGGGTTAAAATTTTTCTTATTTCTTCTTGATGTTCTTTACCTTTGGTTTCTAGGGTAATTGAAATCATCGCATCGCCATAATCAAGCTTGGTAGAAAATCTATCATAGTCGATTTTTACTATATTTGCATTGGCTATTTTTAAGCTGTCTGTAAGGTGTAATAATGCCCCAGGTTTATCTACTAAAGTAACATGAATTTGCATTTTTCTGTAAGATTTAAATAAACCTTTTTCTATGATGATATTTAGCATTTGTGCATCGATATTGCCTCCGCTTAAAACTACGCCAATTTTTTTATGATTTTGTGTATTTATTTTTTGATGAAGCAGGGCGGCTACACTCGCAGCTCCTGCGCCTTCGACTATGATTTTATGTTTTTCGAGTAAAAACAATACCGCATTAGCTATTTCTTCATCATCAACTTGGATAAAATCATCTACGCATTCTAAAATAATATTAAAATTAATAGGATTTGCATCACGCACAGCAATACCATCGGCTATAGTGCGTACGCTTTTTGCATTTTTGATTTTTTTGGCATGAAAACTTTCATACATTGCAGGAGCTCCTTTGGCTCCAACTCCGATGATTTTAATGTTTGGATTGATTTGTTTAGCTGCACTTGCGATACCACTTATAAGTCCTCCACCTCCAACAGGTGCGATAATCATATCAAGATCGCTTATTTCATCAAGCATTTCAAGCATCAAAGTTCCTTGTCCTGCCATTACAAATTCATCTTCAAAAGGATGGATAAAACTAAGATTATTTTCTTTAGCATAAGAGGTTGCAAAGACATAAGCTTCATCAAAATTGTCCCCTTTGAGTATCACCTCTGCTCCTAAGGCTTTTGTAGCAGAAACTTTTAAGAGCGGAGTGGATTCTGGCATTACAATAACTGCTTTAATGCCAAATTTTTTTGCACTAATGGCCACGCCTTGAGCATGGTTTCCTGCACTTGCCGCAATGACTCCGTGTTGTTTTTGTTCAGCGCTAAGATTGGCTATTTTATTATAAGCTCCACGAATTTTATAAGCACCTGTAATTTGTAAATTTTCATTTTTAAGATAAATCTCACTTTGACAAATATCACTTAAAAAAGAAGAGCATATGAAAGGAGTTTTGTTTACAAACCCTGAAATTTGTTGTTTTGCTTTGTAAATTTTATTAAGCTCTAACACTATTTTTCCTTTGTTTTAAAATACGGATATTCTAGCATAATGCAACGATTTTGTATAAAATTTATATCTAATTTTTTACATTCTTCTTTGGCTGTTTCATTACTAATACCAAGTTGAAGCCATAGGTTTTTAATATTTTTTTCAACAAGCTTAGGAAGAATTTCTAGCGCCACTTCGCCTTTTCTAAAAAGTATAAGTGTATCGATTTTTTCTTCTATTTGATCTAAATTTCTATAAACTTTTTCATTTAAAATAAACTCTTTTTTAGGATAAATAGGAAAAATTTTATAATTTTTTCTTTGTAAAAATTCTGCTACCCTATAAGAAGCTTTTGTTTTATCTGGACTTAAAGCAAATATGGCAATATTTTTACTTGTATTTATAATATAAGAGATAGTTTCTTTTTCATTCATTGTTAACCTTTGTTTTGGTATTTTATCTTAAATGATTAAAAAATTAACTAAAGTGAATTTAAAAAATGAAAAAAGTGTTATAATATAGCAAATTCCGAAGTTTAATAAGGAGGGAAAAATGGAAGAATTTTATCCATATACTTTAACAATCCATCTTCTTTGTGCTATTTTGTTTATAGGTTATTTGTTTGTTGATGTATTTGTTTTGGGTGTAGTTAAAAAGAAAAATCCTAATTTTGACAAAAGTCTTTTTAGTGCTACTGGGGTTAAAATAATGCCTTTTGTGGTTCTTTTGCTTTTTTTAAGCGGAGGTGCTTTGGCAGGTTTTCATTTTAAACCTTTAAATTTACTTTTTGCTGTAAAAATTATTTTGGCTTTTGGAATTTTATCTTTAGTTGTTTTTTCTTTATTTTGTCATTTTATATTAAAGAAGAAAAATCCACTCGGTGCTTTTATCCACCCTTTTGTATTTGTGCTTTGTATTGCAATAGTAATACTGGCTAAATTAATGAATTATTTTTTTATACCTTGCTAAGAAATACTCCGCATTCAAGATGTGGAGTATTGACAAATTGATCAAACAGAGCAAACTCTTCCACTCTATGTGTTAGGCTTAATTCTTTTAAATTTTCTTTTAAAGTGATAGGATTGCAAGAAATATAAATAATATTTTCATATTTTTTTATTAAGTCAATTACGCTTTTATCAAGTCCTGCACGGGGTGGATCAACTAAAACATGAGAGAAATTAAAATCATCTAATCGAATATCTTTTAAACGAAAAAATTCTCTTTCTTTTTTGATAGCAAGACTTAATTCTTCGCTTGAAAGTCTTGCAAAGTGGATATTTGTTGTATTGTTAAGCTCGCAATTTTTTAAAGCAAAATTAATATTGCTTTTTGAAATTTCAGTGGCTAAAACTTTAAAAAAGAATGGTGCTAAAGCTAAAGTAAAATTTCCATATCCACAGTAAAGCTCAAGTAAATCCATTCTTTTTTGAGTGTTTAAAATTTCACACACCCAAGTAATCATTTTTTCATTTATAGTAGTGTTAGGTTGAATAAAACAATCGTTGTTAAATTCATAAAATATTTTTCTACCTTGAATATTTAAAGTTTGTCTTAGATTTTCTGTTTTAAAAATAAGCTTTTTGCCTTTACTTCTTGCTATAAGGTTGATATGAAGAATATTGCTTAAATTTTCTAAATTTGACTTTATATCTTCTATATTTTTATGATAGAGTAAAGTTACGCTAAGTTCTTGCTTTGTGGTTAAAAACTCCACGCCAAAAAGTTTTTCTTTTAATTTATTATCTTGACGCAAGTATTCTAGAAGTTTTGGCATAAAAGTACAAATTTTTTCATCAGCAAAATCTAAATATTTTATAATGTACTTTTTTTTGTTTTTTGGATCAAACATCGCATAAAAAAGCGTATCGTTTTCATGATAAAATGAAAGTTCAGCTCTTGTACGATAATGCTTATCTTTTGAAGCAAAAAGTTTAAAATCCTTTGTATAAAATTCTTTAAAATATTTTTTTATGAAAGAATGTTTTTCATCTAAAGTGAGAAAATTTCCAAAATTTTCAAGACTCATGGAACTTTCTTTCCGATGAGTCTTAGTAAAAGTGCAATAAGTATGAAATTTAAAGGCAAGACAAACCAAACGCTAAGTCCTAAAGATACAGGAATATATCCAGCGATTAAAGAAATGCCACAGATAAATAAAGCATAAGGAATTTGTGTTCTTACATGCTCCATATGATCGCATTTTGCACTCATAGATGAAAGGATTACATTGTCTGAAATTGGTGAACAATGGTTTCCAAAAATCGCACCTGTTAAAACGCAGCTTATATTAATAACCATATAATGATGCATAGCGTTTGCATCCATGCCATTGATTTTAGCGATTTCATGAGCTAAAGGCACAGCCAAAGGCATTAAAATCCCCATAGTTCCATAGCTTGTTCCTATGGCAAAAGAAATGGCTGAAGCAAAAGCAAAAATAGTAGCAGGCAAAATAAACTCAGGCAATTTGTCTGCAAGCAAACTAGTGATAAATAAAGAAGTTCCTAGATCTTTTACTATGCTTGAAAGTGACCAAGCAAATAAAAGCAATACTATGGTAAAAATCATGGTTTTCCAGCCATATATCCAAGTTTCTACCGCTTCTTTAAGATTGAAAATTTTACGACGCACCCCGATAAAAATCGCTACAATAGCAGCAAACAAAGCAGCTTGGAATAACACCACAGAAGAATCAGCATTTCCAAAAGCAGCTCTAAAAGTTTCAAAAGACAAAGGATTGACACTTGCTTTTGCAAGTTCTTCGCCTTCTAAAGTGCTAAGTCCATTAAAATAAAATCCTAATATAGCTAAAATGATTAAAGTAAAAATAGGAACAATAGCATCAAAAGCACGAATTTTAATACCTTCTTTTGGCGCTAAAAACTGATCTTCTAATTCAGTAGTATCTAGTGTGCCTGATTTAGGTAGAGGTGCAATTTGTCCTGTGGTTCTTGCACGCACTTCAGCCTTGTACATAGAACCAAACTCACGTCCCATGATTGCAGTCATGACTACAAAAAAAAGCATGAAAATATTATAAAAACGATAAGGTATGGTTTCGACAAAAATTCCAAAAGCACTAATATCGCTAATGCCTATGTGTTCATAAGCGGTTTTAATTAAAGAAACTTCTAAGCCTATCCAAGTAGAAATTACAGCTATTCCTGCTACAGGAGCTGCGGTAGAGTCGATAATAAAGGCAAATTTTTCACGAGAAATTTTAAATTTATCTGCCAAAGGACGCATAATTGGACCTACGATCAGTAAATTAGCATAATCATCAAAAAATATTAAAAGCCCTAAAAACCAAGTGTTAACTTGAGCTGATACAGCTGATTTGGCTCTTTTGGCAAATTTTAATGCTACAGCTTTTGCACCACCCATTTTTGTGATGAGTGCCACAAGACCACCTATACAAAGAATTTGTAAAATGATTCCTGCATTTACTGGATCTGAAGTTGAACCTAAGATATAGGAAATAATTTTTGAAAAAGATTCTACTGTAGTATTGTAATAATTTACAAAAGCTAAATGTTGTGCTTTGAAAATATTTGCAGAAAGACTGAGCAGAAAAGTTCCGCTTAAAACTCCAGCAAAGAGTGACAAAATAACATCTTTTGTGATAAAGGCTAAAGCAATAGCAACTAAAGGCGGTATAAGCGTAAAAGCTCCAAATAAATTAGCATTTGCAGCTGCTTCTGAGGAGTTTGCAAATGCAACTAAAGGTAAAAACAATAAAACTAAAAATTTATTCATTCATCTCTTTCTATATAAAATCCATTCCAAGTTTGTGTTACCGGCATAAGCTCGATTTCATTAACATTAATATGGCTTGGTAGGTTAATGATAGACATTACCACTTTGGCAATATCATTAGCACTGATAAATTGCGTATTTTCATACACTGCATCAGCTTTTTGGATATCTCCTTTAAAACGCACTTCACTAAATTCAGTTTTGCAAAGTCCTGGAGCAATGTTTGTTACTTTGATATTGCTTCCTCTAAGATCATTTCTTAAGGCCAATGAAAATTGTCCTACAAAGGCTTTGGTTCCACAATACACATTGCCTCCAAAATAAGGATTTCTTCCTGCAACCGAACCTAAGTTAAAAATATAAGCATTTTTTTGTTTGCGAAGTATAGGAATAATAGCTTTTGCAACATATAAAAATCCTTTGATGTTTGTATCTACCATAGTGTTAATATCTTCAAGGTTTAATTTATCAAATTCATCTACCCCTAAAGCTAAACCTGCATTATTAAAAAGCACATCAATTTCTTGAAATTCTTTGGGTAAATTTCCAATAGCCTCAAAGATTTCTTTTTGATTTCTTACATCTATGCAAAGCGTGTAAATCTTATCTTTGTAAGCATTTTTTAACTCTTCTAGACGCTCTTTGCGTCTAGCAAGGGCGATTGCTTTGTAGCCTTCTTGTATAAAAGCTTCAACGCAAGCTCTACCAAAACCTGAACTAGCTCCTGTAATAAATGCGGTTTTCATTCTAAACTACCTCCGTAAAATAGATTTTCGTTTGCTTTTAAACCCAAGCTTTTTAGATAATCAGCATTTTCTTTTTTACCTGCTGATAGCGCAAAGTCGAGTGCATTAAAACCAAGATCATCAACAGCATTAAAATTTGCTCCTTTTGAAATAAGAAGTTTTAAAATTTCAACATTTCCATAGGCTGCAGCATGCATTAAAACATTTTTTGAAGTGTGCTCTAGAGCACAAAATGTAATAAAATAAGGCGTATTTGAACCTATGTTCGCGCTTAATGCTAATTTTTCATTGTTATTAATATATTTTTGATTAACATTTGCTCCATTATCAAGAAGTAGTTTTATGATATCAAGACGATTAAACTCTATGGCATAAAAAAGTGGGGTTTTACCAAAGGCATTGGCTTGATTAACATTTGCTCCATTTTGGATTAAAAAGTTTGTATTTTCATAACTTTCCAATGCATAAAAAATAGCACTTTCATAACCTTCGTCAATCCTAGCGCCAAAACGAATCAAAAGTTCTAAAATTTCTTTTTCTCTTTGATTTAGAAGCGCTGCTTGCAAGGCTATAGTAAGGTCATCTTGGCTTGGATTATTTGAAAAAATAAAATCTTGTATATAAGATACTGAATAATTTTTATTTGACATGATTTTTGCTAAAGGACTAATGTCTTTGTAAATTTTTGTTTCACCAACAGCCCAATTTAAAAATTCGTTTAAGGCATTGCTAGTATAGTAAATATTACTACCTTTGTCAAAATTAAAATTACTTTCAAAATACTTTTCTAAAGGTTCTATAGCATTATTGTATTCTTGCCAAAAAGCTTTGTAAAGTCTAAAATTTCCTATGCTTTGATATGCCCAATATCTAAAATAAGATTTTAAAATATCATATTTTTTTTCTAAATTTTCGGGTGTATCTAAAGTTTTTTGATAAGCGATGGGATCGATAGCTATTTTTAATAATAAAAAATCAAATTGTTGTAATTTTGGCAAATAAGCCACACCATTACAAGAGCTATTGCTTCCGCGAATTTCATTGGAAATTGCATAGAGTTTTTTTGTAAAATCTTGATTTTTTAAAGATTCTTTACAGCTTGAAGCTATATTTAAATAATCTAAATTTGAACTTTCATTTAGCAATGTTTTATTATTTTTAATGTTGTCGCAGTTAATGGCATCGCTAGCCATTAAACTTGCAAAACAACAAAAGGAAGTGAATAATAACTTCAATATTTTTCCTTTGAAAATTTTAATTTTGTTATTTAGTATTAAATTTGAATTAATTTTCAAGTTTGAAATTTTCAATCTCATTAAAATTTAAATATCTATAGATATTTGCCTTATGCTCATTACTTAGTTTTTCGCTGACAATTTGTAAGTATTCTTCCTTGCTTGGAATTTTACCCAAAATCGCACAAACTGCCGCAAGTTCTGCACTGCCTAAATATACTTTAGCACCCATTCCCATACGGTTGTCAAAATTTCTTGTAGAAGTTGAGAAAACTACAGCTCCATCATTTACTCTAGCTTGATTACCCATACACAAAGAACAACCAGGAACTTCTATTCTAGCACCTGCTGCGCCAAAGATGCTGTAATAACCTTCATTGATAAGTTGTGCTTTATCCATTTTTGTTGGAGGCACTACCCAAAGTCTGGTTTTAAGCATGCCTTTATCTTTTAAAATTTCTCCCAAAGCTCTATAATGTCCTATGTTTGTCATACAAGAACCTACAAAAACTTCATCTATATTTTTTGGACGCTTATCATCGGCTAAAATTTCGCTTAAGGTTGCCACATCATCAGGGTCATTTGGACAAGCTAGGATTGGCTCTTTAATGTCATTAAGATTAATATCTATAATATAAGCGTATTTTGCATCTTTATCTGCTCTTAAAAGAGTAGGGTTTTTAAGCCATTCTCTCATTTTTTCAGCCCTTCTAGCAAGGGTAGCTTTATTCTCATATCCTGCTTCTATCATAGCTTCAATTAAAGAAATATTGGATTTGATATATTCGCTTACACTTTCTATGCTTAAATCTACACTACAAGCAGCTGCAGATCTTTCAGCACTTGCATCACTGAGTTCAAAAGCTTGTTCGACTTTTAAGTTTGGCAAGCCTTCTATTTCTAAAATTTTTCCTGCAAAAATATTTTTCTTATTTTTCTTTTCAACGGTAAGTTGTCCTTGTTTGATTGCATAATAAGGTATAGCATTAACCAAATCTCTTAAGGTAACTCCGGCTTGCAATTCTCCACTAAAACGTACTAAAACACTTTCAGGGACATTTAAAGGCATAGAACCAGTAACTGCAGCAAAAGCTACAAGTCCGCTTCCTGCAGGGAAAGAAATTCCTATAGGAAAGCGTGTGTGAGAATCCCCACCCGTTCCTACGGTATCTGGCAATACAAAACGATTAAGCCAAGAGTGGATAACTCCATCACCTGGTTTTAAACTTACCCCACCACGACTTGTCATGAAATTGGGCAAGGTTTTATGTAAATTTGAATCGCTTACTTTTGGATACGCAGCTGTATGGCAAAAGCTTTGCATAACAAAGTCTGCATTAAAACCTAGGCTTGCAAGTTCTTTAATTTCATCTCTAGTCATAGGACCTGTGGTATCTTGAGAGCCTACGGTTAAAGTTATAGGTTCTATATACATACCTGGACGCACACCTTCAACTCCACAGGCACGACCTAGCATTTTTTGAGCCAAGGTATAACCACCGCTTGAAGATTTAGGTTGTTCAGGTTTGGTAAAGATATTTTCGCTTTCCATTCCTAAAAATTCTCTAGCCTTAGTACAAAGCCCACGACCTATGATAAGTGGGATTCTTCCTCCTGCTCTAACTTCATCTAAGAGAGTGTTTGGACTGAGTGTAAATTCTGCGATTGCAGAGCCATTTTTTATGATTTTTCCATCATAAGGATGAATTTCAAACTCATCGCCCATTTCTAAGTTTGTTACATCACAGATGATAGGTAAAGCCCCGCTATCTTGAGCAGTGTTAAAGAAAATCGGTGCTATGGTTGAACCCATTACTATACCACCGCTGTGCTTGTTTGGCACACCTTCTATTTCTTTTCCTAAGTGCCATTGTATGGAATTTATTGCCGATTTTCTACTTGAACCTGTTCCTACAACATCACCTACATAAACCACTTCGCGACCGCTTTTTTTAAGCTCTTTGATTTTTTCTAAGGATCCTGTTTGTCTTACCTTTAGCATGGCATTTGCATGTAAAGGAATATCGCTTCTTGTAAAAGCATCTCCTGCAGGGCTTAGATCATCGGTATTTGTTTCCCCTGCTACTTTAAAAACTATACATTTAATCACTTGTGGTAGTTTTTCTTTTTTATTAAACCAGTCCGCATTTGCCCAGCTTTGTAAAACTTCCTTAGCGTGTGGATTGTTTTTGCTAAGTTCAGCTATGGTATGGAAATTATCATGTACAAAAATAATATTTTTCAACACTTCTGCAGCATCTTTGGCTATGTTTTCATCTTTTAAGGCATCGATTAAAACTTTAACATTATATCCGCCTAGCATAGTTCCAAGCATTCTTAAGGCTCTTTTTTTGTCTATATTTGGAGCACTGATTTTGCCTTTAAGTATGGAATCTAAAAATTCACATTTTACTAAAGCTGCATCATCAACACCAGGATTTACTCTATTTTCTAAAAGATTTGCAAGCTCTTCATTATTTTCATTTTCAAGTAATTTACAAAGTTCTCTAGTTTGATTTGCATTTAAAGGAAGGGGTGGTATACCCAAAGCGGCTCTTTCTTCAACAAGTTTATTGTATTCTTGTATAAAAGACATTTTCTACTCCTTAAATATTTTTTATTATAATTGTAGCTCTTTGAAGGATAAAAAATGTTTAAAGTTTATTATAAAATGCCTTTATGTTACCTATCTTTACATAGTGATGGAAAATTTTTAACTAGAGTCGATTTTTGTGATAATAAAAGATCAGAAAAAAATTGTAGTTTGCTTGACTTAGCAAAATATGAACTTGATTTATATTTTACTCATAAGCTTAGAAAATTTAGCATTCCTGTTTTGATACAAGGTACGGATTTTGAATCAAAGGTTTATAAGGCTTTAATGGAAATTCCTTATGGCAAAATAGCTACTTATAAAGATATAGCAGAAAAAATTAATCATCCAAAAGCTTTTAGAGCCGTTGGAAATGCAAATTCTAAAAATCAAATTCCTATTTTTATACCTTGTCATAGAGTTATTGCAAACAATGGCATAGGAGGATATAATGGAGGGCTTGAAATAAAAAGATTTTTGCTTGAAAATGAAGGAGTGAATTTAAAATAAGCTTGGGGTTTGATTTTCTTTGTTTTCAAATTCTTGTTCAAAAATATCATAATTTTCAAGAATTAAACAATATTTAAAATTTTTTAATTTTCTTAAATCTGAAAGCTGATTATAGGAAAAATCGCAAAATAAAGAATTTTTAGAAGCAATTTTAAAGTCTTTTATGTTTTTAAATTTTTCTTTCCAGAATTCAAAGGTATTTTGGTTGTTGCTTACAATAAACGCTTGAGAGCTTGAACCAAAAGGAGTGATTTCAAATTTATCATCAATAAAATAAATTTTAAAATCATCAATCTTATTAAAATCAAATATTATTTTTTGACTTTTTTCTTTTAAAAAAGAAATAATTTTTGCAAAACTATTTGCGTAAAAAAAAGGCAAATTAAGATTTTTAAAATATAAATTTTCACAAATCAAAGTTGTAAAAAAGAAGCTAGATCGCGATAATAAGGTAAAATTAGCATCTTTTAGACTATGAGAATAGGCGCAAAGTTTATTTAAGTAATTTTCTTCACAGTAGCAAAAAATTTCACCCTTTTTTGCTTTGATTAGTTTTTCAAAATCAGTAAAAATATTTCCTTTTAAAATGTTAAAATAAAAAGCCTTGCAAAGACTTAGTTCGTAAGATTTAAAAAGTAAAAATTCACATTCTTTATCTTCGCAAAAAAAGCGTAAAAATCTTACAAGAGCTTGTTCTAGATTTTCTACTCTAAAGTAAAAAATGTCTTTATCTTCAATAGTAATGTCATTTTCTGTAATTATAGCATAAGCGCCTTTTTTTACAGCTTGGGCAATTTCTTTTTTATCGTTATTAAAGAAGGCAAAGCCTGTTTTAAGTTCGTTTAAATTTATGGCAAAACCTTCCACGCTTAAAACACTACCTTCATGAATGAGTGTTGCGTTTAACAGTTCGCCTAAATTGCTAATTTGCATATTTTAACCCACTAAAGAGCCGTTTTGCACAAGTTGTTCAGGGGTGATTAAAACAAGTTTATCTCCGCTTTTTGCAGAAAGTATCATACCATCGCTTTCATGTCCAAAAATTTTAGCTTTTTTAAGATTGCTTATAACGCAAACTTGTTTACCGATTAAATCACTGGCCTTATAGTATTTTGCTATGCCTGAGAGTACTTGACGGATTTCTTTATCGTCAAGTTCGAGTTGAAATTTTAAAAGTTTTTCACTCCCTTCTATATTTTGACAATCAAGTACCTTAGCAACTTTGATTTCAATTTTTGCAAAATCATCGATTTTTATTTTAGGACTTTCTTCTTTTTTAGGTTCTTCTTTAATTTCTTGTTTTAAAAGAGCTTTTTCTACTTTTGGAAATAAAGCTTCGCAAGGATTTGCTTTAAAATCTAAAAGTTCATTATCAAGTATCATTTTTGTGTAATTTGCAGACGAAATTTCAAAATTTAAAGCTAAGGCCACCTTTTGAGAGGACTTTGGTAGAGTAGGGCTTAATAAAAGGCTTGTTTTGGCTAAAATATTTGCACAAAGTGCAATTAAAGCATTAGCTTGTTCGTGTTTGTTTTCTTTGATTAAATTCCAAGGTTCGTATTTACTAATGGCTAAATTTGCCACACTTAAGGCTTTAAAAAGTTCTTCTAAATAACGATTACACTGTAAGTTTTCTAAAAATTCTACCGCTAAATTTAAGTGTTCTTTTGCTTGATTTAGTTCGGCATTGTAAAATTTTAAAACACCTTCTTTTGAAATATTTCCTTGAGAATATTTTGTACTCATACCTATAATGCGATTAAGTAAATTTCCAAATTCATTGCTAAGCTCTGCATTGATACGATTTATCAGCATATTTTCGCTAAAATCCCCATCGTTACCAAAAGGCACTTCTCTAAGCAAGAAATATCTAAAAGCTTCACTTCCATAGGCATCAACTACTTCTTTAGGTTTTACAACATTGCCTTTAGATTTGCTCATTTTTTCACCTTCTTTAGTCCACCAGCCATGTGCACCTATAAATTTTGGCAAAGGCAAATCCACGCTCATTAAAAAAGCTGGCCAATAAATGGCATGAAAACGCAAGATATCTTTTCCTACTAAATGCACATGCGCAGGCCAAAATTTAGCATTTTCTCCCTTGTTTTGAAAGTCAAGTGAGCTTACATAGATAAAAAGTGCATCAAGCCATACATAAATAATATGTTTATCATCATTAATTTCTTGAGGCAGTTTAATCCCCCAATCAAAACTTGTTCTTGTAATGGAAAGATCTTTAAGGCCGTTTTGGACAAAATTTATAAGTTCGTTTTTTTTGTTTTTTGGCAAGATGGGATCTTTTTCTTCATACCATTGTAAAATTTTATCTTGATATTTTGAAAGTTTGAAAAAATAGCTTTCTTCTTTTAAAATTCTAGTTTGTTTGCCACAATCTGGGCAAGAACAATCGTTAATAAGCTGACTTTGAGTAAAAAAGCTTTCACAAGAAATACAATAGTGTCCTTCGTATTCATCTTTATAAATATCACCTTTTTGCCACATTTTTAAAAACATAGCTTTAACAAATTCAATATGCCTTGTATCAGTTGTTCTTGCGTAAATATCATAGGTGATTTCAAATTCATCCCATAATTTTTTAAATTCAAAACTGATTTTATCAGCGTATTCTTGAGGAGTGGAATTTCTTAGTTTGGCAGCTTCTTCGATTTTTTGTCCATGCTCATCTGTTCCTGTTAGAAATCTTGTTTCATGTCCTTGCAAACGATAAAATCTTGCTAAAGTATCGGCTATGATGGTAGTATAAGCATGACCTAAATGAGGTACATCATTTACATAATAAATTGGTGTTGTAATATAACGCATTTTTTTCCTTTAAAAGTCAAATCCGCCTTCGGTTTTACCCTTAGACATACTGTTATAGACTGCATCAACATAATTTTTTCTAGTTTGGCAGTTAAAAATTTCATCGCAATTATAACAAGAGTTTAGGTTTTTTGAGTTTTGACATGAAAGTAAAATTTCTTTTTTTTTATCCATATCTTGCTCAAATTCATCTCTAACTTCATTCATTGTAAGCCTTTAAAAGTTTTGAAATTTCATATTCTGAGCCAAAAAAACAAGGAGTTGTCGCATGGATTTTATCAAATTCAAGTTCAAGTAAAGAGCGGTTTTTTCCATTTGTAGTTTTTCCGCCTGCTTTTTCTATGATAAAGGCTAGAGGAAAGACTTCAAAAAAGGCACGAAGTTTGCCATTAGGCGCATCTTGTGTTGCAGGATAGCTAAAAATGCCACCCCCTTTTAATAAAATTTGATTGATATCGCTTACCATGGCTCCAGAATATCTTAAGCGATAGCCTTCATCAAAAAGACTTTTGATAAATTTAGCGTGTTTTTCTTCCCAAAATTTTTGCGTTCCGCCTGTAGCATTAATCTTGCCTTTTTCATTCATTTTAAGATCTTTTATAAAAATAAATTCATTATTTGCATTTAAGCGATAAAGTTTTGGCTGATCTTTGCAAATCACAAGTTCTAATCGCGCTCCATACATACTATAAAGCGCAGCTCTTAAATTTTTAGCACTTGCTTTTTCTTCATAGATAGCAAAAATAGAACCTATGGCAAAATTAACATCCATTAAGCTAGAACCGTCTAAAGGATCATAAGCTACGATAAAATTTGCCCTCTCGTTAAGCGTTAAAATTTCATCTTTTTCTTCACTGATGATGGCTTTAATACTTGAACATTGACTTAGGGTTTTTGTGATGATTTCATCACTTAAAACATCAAACTTGAGTTGGGTATCGCCTGTAAAATTTTGATTTTGACTGTAGCTTGTATCGGGAAATTTTAAAGCGTTAGAAATTTCTAAAACCGCTTTTTGTATATAAGAAATCACTTCTTGCATTTTATAATTCTCCTTGTAAATTTTTAGCATTTTTAAGTATGTATTGGCAAATAGCTTGTATATCGTTTAAATCAAGCCAAGTAAGATAAGGGTGAGAAATTTTTTCATAGCTTGCAATGGCGTTTGAAAAAATAAAATAACTTTCATCAATTTCTTTGCAAAATACGCTAATGCGTGGTAAATCAAGAGTTTTTAATCCTTCAACCAAACAAATGTCAAAATCAGGGCTTAATTTTAAAGCTTTTAAAATATCTCTATTTTCATGAGAAAAAAAAGTTGTTCTTGTAGGGCTTAAAACCATGACTTCAGCTCCACTTTGAAAAAATTTAAAACTATCTTTACCGTTAAAATCAAATTGAGCTTTATTGGCAGGATCATGTTTAATGATTAAAACTTTTAAATTTTGTTGCAAAAAATTATCAGCTATTTTGGTTATGAGTGTAGTTTTTCCTGAATTTGAAGGCCCGCTAAAAGCTATAATAAGTTGTTTCATAAAATATACTCTTAATTTTTTTGCAAAATTATATCTTTTTAAACCAAAAAATAGGGTTAAAAGGCTACAATAATACTAAAAAATATGGAAAAAGAATGAAAATTTATAGTGTAATTTTAGGTGCTTTTTTGCTTGGAGCTTGTTCTTTAAAAGATCAGGCGATTGTGGATACAAATTTAAAATCTCAAACTTTAATGTTTACTCAAAAATACAAAATCACACAAGATAAGATTAATGCCATTATAACTATGTCTTATTTAAACCCAATTCTAGACAAGACAAGTAAAGATGATGTATTGGCCTTGTCTTTTACTCCAAATACATTAAAAATTCAAAATTTAGAAGTTTTTATCAATAATAAAAAAGCCAATATTGAAAAATTGGATGATGAGTATTTAAAATATATAATACAAAACAACTATACTGATTATTTTAAAGCATCTCTTCCTAGTGTCAAGGAAGAGACTAGGCTTGTAGCTAAGATTTGTTTAGATCATTTGCCTTGTTTTGAATTAAATTTTCAAAAATATCCGAAATCTTTATACTATCGTTCAGAAGATGTCGATACACAATATAATTAGCTAGAACTTTTTTTCCGTAAATTCGGCTTTCTTGATAAGGAACTAGCTCCATAGACAAGAAAGGTTCAAATTTGCCTGTCTTAAACATATCATTTCTTGCAAGCATACGGTTAGTAAATCCTATACCGCCATTATAAGCATAAGCGACAAAAAGTGGAGATTTTAAACGTGATTCAAGGTAATTTAGATGATAGTTTCCAAAGTAATATGCTATTTCAGGTTTAAACATAAAATCTTGATCGAAATTTGGAATTTTTAATTCTTTTTCCCCTATGTGATTGGCCAAAAATGGCATAAATTGCATCATGCCTAAAGCATAAGAAACTGAAATAGCAGTTGGAATAAAACGACTTTCTTGTCTGGCAATAGCCAAAATTAAAGCTTGTCTTGTTTTGTTATAGTCTTTTATATTGTCATAATAAGGCATTATAAAATAATGTTTTTTAAAATTATTTTTGCGTTCTAATATGTAAGCATAAATAGGCAAGGTTTCTTGTGTGTCAAATTCTTTTGCCAAGACATCTAGTTGACTTGCGTTAGCATCGCGAATTTGTTTGTTTATTTTTTGCCAAGCAAAAGGATCTTGCATATTAAAATTATTTTTTTTCTTGCTTGGATTAAGGCTTTCTATCTTTGGAAAAGGTGTGTTAGTAAGTTCTTTTGCGTAAAGACTATAAATATTTAAAGAAGAACTTTGCGATAAAGTTTTTAAATCTTCTTCATTGTTTTTAATCAACCACATCCAAAATATAGCATTGTCTTTATTACTTTGCGATTTAAAACTTTGTGCCGCCTTTTTAAAAAAGTCATAAGCAAGCTCTGTTTTATCATAAGTTAAGGCATTGACTCCTAAATAGAAAGCAGAATCTTCACTTATATTTTCAGGATTTATTTCTAGCATAGAATATCTAAATTTTGGATTTTCTTTTTTAATAATAATATTTTGTGCAAAATCTTTAAAACCAGTGTGGTTTGGTAGTTTATTGACTAAACTTGTATTTAAATCTAAGTCGTATTTTTTAGAATAATTATAAAGTTTAAAAAAACCATTAATATCTTCTTTTTGTACTATATAGCTCATAGGATCAGAAGTATTAAAAGCTAGCAATAAATTTGTCAAATCAGGTCTTTGATTTTTAAAGGTTTGAGCTAAAGTAGTTCGGTCTTTGGAATTTAGACTCGCTATAAAAACTAATGAATTTAAGCGCACACTTTGACAAGTTAAATTTGCATCTAAGATAGTATTTGCTGTATAGGTATAGCATTTAGCATATTTTGGGTTGATATAAGGCTTTAAAGGGATGATTTTTTCAAGTTCAGATTTAATTTTTCCTATATAGCGAAAAATATGAGAATTTAAATCCTGTGCATCTTTTTTACTGATTTTATTTTTTTCTAAAAGCCTATAAATATAATAATCCTTAGCAAGTGAATTTTCTTCCTTTTTGAGTTTTTCTATACTATATTGTGTAGCATTTAAACTTGAAAAAATAAATAAAAAAACGAGTATTTTTTTTATCACAATATACTCCTTAAGATATTCCCAAGAAAAATGCCAAGAAACTGCAATGCTAAGACTATAATCAAAGGCGCAAGATCAATATTACCAA
The DNA here is from genome assembly GCF_012890095.1 of Campylobacter sp. CFSAN093260. Taxonomy (NCBI): domain Bacteria; kingdom Pseudomonadati; phylum Campylobacterota; class Epsilonproteobacteria; order Campylobacterales; family Campylobacteraceae; genus Campylobacter; species Campylobacter sp. CFSAN093260. The sequence goes on from NZ_CP040618.1 coordinate 803,688, forward strand.
TGCGTGTTGGAATTTTTCTAACTAAGGCGTAAGCAGGGTAGCTTAGTTTATATAAAATTTGCACTATAGGATTATAAGGATCAGGGTTTACCCAGCTTAGAAGTGCTGTGATGATAATAATCCAAGTATAAATGTTAATGACAATTTGTAGTACTTGAAAAATAGAAATAATAAAAGAGTCTATAACCATAGTTAAATCCTTGCTAATTCGTGAATAAAATTTTTAATATAAGGATAAAGATCGCTAAGCTCAGGTCCGTGGATATTTCCTGTTAAAATTATCCTTAAAGGCATGAAAAATTTTTTACCTTTTAAGTTGCTTTTGTTTAAAAGTTCATTTTTAAAATCTTCATAATTTTCAAAAAGTTCAATATCTTTTAAGAGTTCTTTTAAAATTTTACATTCTGTTTCAAACTCGCCAAAATTTTTTGCGTTAAAAATAGCTTGCATTTTTTCTTTAAGTTCTTTTATAGTACTTGCTTCTTGAGTGTAAAATTTAGCAAGTGGTGCAAGATCTTTGTTTAAATCTAAAATTTTATTAAGCTCATCATCTTTTATCATTTTGATATGTTCGCGATTAATTTGTAAGAGTTTTTTAAGATCAAATCTTGCTGGAGCTTTTGAAACTTTAGAAATATCAAACCATTTTATAGCTTCTTCTAAGGTAAAAATTTCACAAGGAGTTTTATTGCCTAGTATGACAAGATAATTCGCGATTGCGCTAGGTAAAATTCCACTTTCAAGTAGCCATTTTACAGAAGAATGTGCTTCTCTTTTACTCATTTTAACACCTTCTTCGTTTAAAATGATAGGCAAGTGTGCATAAGTCATGGCTTTATTATAACCTAAGCTTGCGCGGATATGTTCTTGTTTTGGAGTGTTTGAAACATGATCTTCTCCGCGTATAATACAAGTGACATTTTCAAGCATATCATCAACCGCACAAGCAAAATTATAAGTTGGAGTTTTATCCGTTCTCATAATCACAAAAGAGTCTATGTTTTCAGGCTCAAAACTAAGCTCGCCTTTGATAAAATCAGTAAATTTCATAGTATGAGTAGGTTTTTTAAGACGGATAACAAAGGGTTTTTCACATTCTAAAACATCAATATCGGCTAGTTTTTCACAAGTGCCATCGTAGCGATAAGCTTTACCTTGTTTTTTAGCCAGCTCTTTTTTTGCTTCAAGTTCTTCTTCGGTGCAAAAACAAGCAAAAGCTTTTTTTTCGCTTACAAGTTTTAAAGCCATTTGGCGATGGAATTTTAAATTTTCACTTTGTATATAGTAATGCTGCCATGAAATACTAAAAAGATTTAAAATTTCTTTGATTTCTTCTTCTTTTCCTGCTATATTTCTAGCCTTATCAGTATCTTCAATACGTAAGATAAAATCCATATTTTTTTGTCTTGCACAGATATAATTAAAAATTGCTGCGCGTAAATTTCCTATGTGCATATCACCTGTGGGAGAAGGTGCAAAACGGTACATCTTATAGCCTTTAAAATTATTTAAAGGCTTATTATAACAGAAAAATTTATACGGATATTTAATTTTACTTGGTTATAATACTTTTATGATATTTTTAATTTTTTCTTTCATTGTGTTATTGATTTTTGGCTTAGCAAATGTTTATATTTATAAAAGATTAATCAAGAAAATTACTCTTTTTAAGTATTTTTATAAAATTTTTTCCTTTATTTTTATTGTGCTTTTTTTAGCTCAAGCTGTGTTTTTAATATTTCGTAGAGATGAATATTTAAGTGATACTTGGTATGAAATTTTAGCCATGTTTTATGCGCCGACTTATTGTTTGTTTTTTATGACTTTAGCTTGGGATTTTGTTAAATTGATTTTAGCTCTTATGGGTAAAAGAGATAAAACATATAATCTTATTTTGCGTTTGATTTTTGAACTTTCTCTTATAGTTTTAAGTGTGTTTTTAATTTATGCAAGTATAAATAATGCTCTAAAAACACCTGAAGTAAAGAGTGTTGATGTTGAAATACCAAATCTTAAAAAAGATTTAAAAATTGTCATGCTTACTGATATACATTTGGGTAAAAATTTGCATGAAAATTTTTTAGACAAGCTCATCACTAAAGTGAATTTGCAAAGTCCTGATATGGTTGTAATAGTAGGGGATCTGATTGATACTAATCCTAAAGATTTAAAAAATTACATCTCAAAACTTAATGATTTTAACTCCACTTACGGAACTTTTTATGCTTTGGGAAATCATGAGTATTATCATGGTATCAATGAAGTTTTGGATTTACTTAGAAAACATACTAATATGAAAATTTTAGTCAATCAAAATTTAGATTTGGGTTTTATAAATATTGCTGGACTTGGAGATTTAGCCGGACTTGATAGGGGTTTATATGCTCCTGATTTAGCAAGAATAAAAGTGGATTTAAATACAAGTAAAGCTAGTATTTTACTCACACATCAACCTAAAACAGCTTTGCTTTATGATTTAAGTGATTTTGATCTTGTTTTAAGTGGGCATACACATGGAGGGCAAATTTTCCCTTTTATGTTTTTAGTTAAACTTCAGCAAGGTTTTGTTCATGGGCTTTATGATTTAGGAGAAAAAACTAAGCTTTATGTGAGTAGTGGAGCAGGATTTTGGGGGCCAAGTCTTAGAGTTTTTGCTCCGAGTGAAATAGTGATTTTAAATTTAAAAGGAAAAAAATGAGTTTTTCAAAAGAAAGTTCGAGACTTTTTGGTTTTGTAGCGGGGATTAAATTTCCTAAAATGATACAAAAAGTTATTAATGAAAATTATGTTAAGTATTTTAATATCAATATGAGTGAATTTAAAGCTCCTTGTGAATATGAGAGTTTAAATGCTCTCTTTACAAGAACTTTGCAAATTCCAAGAAAATTTGAAGAAGGTTTTATCAGTCCAAGTGATGGTAAAATTTTAGAGTGTGGAAGTACTTTTTTAGCAAATGAAGAACATTTTGCTTTTTCTATAAAAGGACATGCTTATAGCGTTGAGGAGCTTTTAAAAGATAGCTTTGAAAAAGATGAACTTAAAAATGGGCTTGATTATGTCAATATTTATCTTTCTCCAAAAGATTATCATCGTTATCACAGCCCTTGTGATATGCAAATTTTAAGTGCAACTTACACAAGTGGAGTGCTTTATAGCGTAAATGAAAAACATTTAGAACGCATTAGTAATTTATATGTAAAAAATGAAAGAGTGAGCTTGAAATGTCAAAATGAAAAAGGTATTTTTTGGCTTGTTTTTGTAGGAGCGCAAAATGTAGGAAAAATGCGTTTTAATTTTGATACAAGCATACAAACCAATGCTAAAATTTCTCATAATTTTACTAGAAAATATGAAAATTTAAATTTCAAAAAAGGCGAAGAACTAGGAAATTTTGAACTGGGTTCTACTATAGTTTTAATCTCTCAAAAAGGGATTTTAAATTTTAATTTAAAAGCAGGGCAGGGTATTAAATTTGGAGAAAAAATAGCGGATTAGTTTTTAGGAGTTTTATTTGCCATTTGATAGATAAAGGCAAAAACTTCAGCTACAGCTTTATACATATTAGGTGGAATTTCATCGCCTAAGTCAAGTTTGCTTAAAATTTCTATTAAATCTTCATCTTCTTTAATAGGAACTCCGTGTTCCTTGGCTAAAGAAATAATTTTAGCAGCACTTTCACCTTTGCCACTTGCAAGCACTTTTGGGGCAGAGTTTTTTTCTTTTTGATAGCCTAGAGCTACAGCTTTTTTAATCGATCTTTTGATTTTGCTCATACTTTTTTATCCATACCCATTTCAAGATCTAAATTTTTCATATTTCTAGTATCAAATTTACTTCTTATGATATCACCTACAAAGAAATTTGCACTTAAAAGTCCTGCTTTATTGATATTTCTTTTAAGCTCATGGGCATTTTCATAGATGGTTTTTCTAAATTCAATATTTTCTGCCATAATATTAATATCTATATATTTTTCATTATTTAAAGAAATAAGAATTTCCAAATCCCCAAGTTTTGCAAATTCGAGTTTAATCTGAGCAAAAAATTTATCCTTTTTTCCGCGTCTAAACATAATTTTAGAATCATTTAAATCATCCCAAGAAAAAGGCAGATAAGTATTGATAGAATCATTAGCTAAAGACATAAGCTGATTGATTTCAATTTGTGCTAAAAGACGATTAGCTTGATTATATATAGCTTCATTGCCTTCATTTTTAGCCAAATTTGAAATTTGCAAAAGTGTTGATTTTACATCATGATGTAAAGATTCAGCTATATCTTGTTCTGTTTTTGGTTTAATTTGCGCTAGATCTTTGGTAGAAAGATTGAGTTTGTGTTCGAGATTTTTAAGTTCTGCTTGATTAAGCTTGGCATTTTGAGTATAGGGTTCAAGTTCTTTCAAGCTTTCATTAAGTCTACGAGAAAGATTGTTTAAATTTTTACTTAAATCTTGCACTTGTTCTAGATCTAAATTTTCTACATTAAATGCTAAATTTTTTACAATATTTTGTTTTATAAATTCCTGATTTTTAAAAATATTTTGCATAGTTTGGTTATTGTTAGATTGAATATTTTGAGTATTATTTAAATTTTGCGTATTGTTTGTGTTAGGATTTGAAGTGTTGGTATTTGTATTGATTGAAGTTTTGTTTTCTATTTTTGTTTCATAAAATTTTGGATTTTCTTTGATATTTTCTTTTGATTTTTCTTGTTTTTCATCTTTAATTTTTTCTTGGTTTGGAGTAGAATTTTTTATATCATTGTCTGGCTTATTTTCTGTTTCATTATTTTGAATATCATTTTTTGTATCTTGGGTATCTTCTTCATGGGTTTTTATACCAGAATCTAAATTTTCATCTTCTTTTGATGCTTTTATATGTTTTTCTTCATCTTGGTTTTTTGTATTATGATTAAGTTTTTCTTCTTTCATATTTTCTTTGTTACTTAAAAGATTTTCTAAAATATTTTCTTTATCTTGTATTTTAGAAGCTTGATTGCCTAGTATATTTTTTAAAGTATTTTCAAGTTTTTCAAAGGTGGTAGCAGTTTGCTTAAGGATGTTTGGATCTTTTATCATTAAATTTTCTGGCTTATTAAGAGCTTTGAAAAAATCATTTTTGATGGAATTTAATTCTTTTAAAATTTTATTAGCTATAGGGGTGATTTTTTCTTGAGCATGACTGGGATTTTTACTTATATAATTTTTAAAATTTTCCAATTTAGAACTTAAATTTAAAAGTGCTTTAAAAGAACTTTGATTTAAAATTTGCTTATTTTCATTTTTGCTAGAATTAATAATATTTTTTAATTCTTTTAAAGTGTCTTTTGGGCTTAAATTTGTATTTGCAAGCTGGGCTATCTGAACCCTTAGTTTTTCGCTACTAAGACCTTTGATTGTACTTAAAAGAGAGTGAAAACTTTTGGGTAGTAATTCTTCGTTTAGGGCATCTTTTAATTTAGCTTCTAAAAATACGCCTGAATTTTTAAACAAAGGAGCTAAGTTATTGTTTTTTATTTCACTGGCAGGTTTTAAAATTTGATTTAATCTGTCTAAAACTTGTGTAAAAGTATCACTTTTTGCAAGTTCTGTACTTAAGATTTTTAATTCATTAGCAAAATTAGGAGCTAAATTTAAATTTTTTCCTTGTTTAAGTACAGGGGAATCGGGATTTTTTTGAGCATTGATTTGATCTAAAAGTTTATTAACAAGTTCTTTTAATTTGGTACCTGTTTCATTTTGAACAAATTTTGCTAGTATTTCCTCACTACTAGCGTCCTTGCTTAAACCTAAATTTTGCTTTAAAGCTTGTGCAAGTGCTTCTTTTGGATTGTCTTTTAAATTTGTTTTATCTTTTGAAGCAGAGTTATCTACTTTTAAATCATTTTTTTGCGTATTGGCAATTTGACTTGCTAGTTGAGTATTAATCATCAAATATCACCATATTTCCAGGCTTTTTCTTAAATTTTTTATTTAAAATATTTGGTTTATTGATAGCAAAAAGAATTAAAAATGCTAAAGAAACTATATAAAACCATATAAAACCTTTGATTTCAAAGTATTGCATTAAAAAACCTAAAATCAAAGGACCAAAAAAAGAGCCTAAAGAATAGCAAAAAAGAACCCCACGACCTAACTCTACACCTTTATTTTTGCTTACTAAAACATCATTTGCTCTAGCAAGTGCTAAAGCATATAAGCAAAATATTCCTATACCAAGAGTAATTCCTAAAAAATATTGCATATATAAATGAAGTTTAAAAAAGATAAATATAAGCATAGTGATAAATCCTATACTTGCACAAGTGATAATGGCAAATTTGCGACCAAGTTTGTCTGAAATAGTTCCTATGATGGTTTGTGCAATAAAACCACCTAAAACCCCACAAAATATAAAATAAGAAACCGCTTTTGTATCAAAACCTTGCAAAAGTATAAATAAAGATGCCATAGAAAAAAAGCCATTTATAAGCATTCCGGCTATAAAGCTTGTGACGATAGCTAAAGGAGCTATATCAAAAATTTTAGGTATAGAAATAGGACTTGATGCGGGTAAAACAGGTTCTTTGATTTTAATTAGATTTAAAGGTAAAGATGAAAGTAAAATTAAAGTTGCACTGAGGATAAATACACTATGTTTGCTTAAATTTAACGCTATGATTAAAACTCCAATACCAAACGCAAGATAAAAAACAATTTCATAAAAACCTAAAATTCTAGATCGAATGGCATTTTTGCTTTTTTCATTAAGCCATGATTCTATGACCATTAAAAGTCCATAGTAGCAAATTCCTATGAAAAATCTTAAAACAGCCCAAAAAATAAGATTTTCGCTTACTGTATGAAGCATAGCTGAAATTCCAAAAATAGCACCAAATAGCCCAAAAGAGCGTATATGACCTATACGAGAAATAATTTTATGAGCACTGATGGTTCCAATAAGAGCGCCTACAAAAAAACAAGAACTTACTACTCCAACAGCTAAAGAACTTTCTCCGTTTTCTTTTAATATAACACCTATAGAGCTTACTATCAAGGCATTACCTGCAAATAAAAATGCCATACCAGCAAAAAGTGCTGTCATTGATTTAATAATTTTTTTTGGACTCATACTTTTTTATATATAAAATAAAAATAAACACACAAACTAGCAAGGATGAAATTCCACAAATATAAGCAAAGATATCTAATTTATCTTGGCGATGTAAAAATAAAAATCCAGCAACCAATACTACATAAGCCATCAATTTAAAGAGAGTAAAAAACATAGCAAAAAAATGGATTTTCTCTTTAACATTTGGCTTTAAATCGTCTTTTAGAACTTTAAAATGAATAATTTTTGATAAATTTTGTTTTTTTTTGATAAAAAGTGATGAAATGAAATTAAAATCTTTTTCATAATTTTTTGATTTTTTTATAATGACTTTTTTATAATTTAAATAAGAAGCAAAAATAATCAATAAAACACTAAAAAAAGCTATTTCATAGCTTAAAAATGTATCTAATTTAAAATGATTTAACGATGAAAATATGATCCAAAAAAATAAATGAATAATGGCAAAAATACAAAATAGAGCTTTTTTATGTTCCATTATTTGTTCTTTTCTTTTTGAATTTTTTCTTTGATCAACTCATCTCTTTCTTTAAATTCTTCATAGCTTTTTACTTGAACTTTATAAGCTTTGTAAACATTAAGTATAGCAGCACTGATCCCCCAAAAAACTCCAAGCCAAAAAAGCCAAGGATAAGGAGTAAATTTTTTAAGTAAATATCCTATTCCCACACCTATAAATACAGCAACAACCATAGAGATACCAAGACTTAAACCATCCGCAGCTTCAAGAGTTTTGCGAATGATTTTTTGTCTTTTGCTGTTGGAATTTTCTAAGTGATTTTTTTCTTCTTTTAAAATATTGCTCATATTCTTTTAAAGCTTTCCCTAACAGCCTCTAGTGTTGTATCTATAATTTTATCATCCATTTTTGAACATATAAAGCCTGTTTCAAATTGAGAAGGTGCTAAATAAATTCCATTTTCAAGCATATTTTTGTGAAATTTTGAAAATAATGCTAGATCGGATTTTAATGCATCTTGGTAGTTTGATACAGGATCTTTGGTGAAAAAGTATCCAAACATAGAACCTACATGACAAACTTGCAGTGGAAGTCCTTTTTCATCTGCTAATTTTTTCATTCCTTGGGTAAGTTTTTTTGCTAATTTTCCAAGTTTGTCATAAAGCTTGGTTTTCTTTTTGGCTTTTGTAAGACTTGCTATACCTGCAGCCATTGCTAAAGGATTTCCACTTAAAGTTCCTGCTTGATAAACTCCACCCAAAGGACTTAAAATATCCATAATTTCAGCTCTAGAAGCAAATGCTGCTGCAGGTAGACCGCCTCCTATTACCTTACCAAAAGTAATTATATCTGCTTGGATATGATTGATTCCATAGGAACCAAGGTAAGATGCTCTATATCCACTCATTACTTCATCAAAAATCAGCAGAGTTTGATTGTTTTTACAGATCTTAGCAAGTTCTTCTAAAAAATCTTGTTTAGCTGGAACTAACCCCATATTTCCAGCAATAGGCTCAATGATAACACATGCAATATCTTTATTTTTTTCAAAAAGCTCTTTAACGCTATTTATATCATTATATTTAGCTACTAAAGTGTGTTTAGCTACATCTTCTAAAACACCCAAAGAACTAGGAGAGTTAAAAGTAGCAGCACCACTTCCTGCACTCACTAATAATGAATCAGAATGCCCGTGATAACATCCTTCAAATTTTAAAATTTTATCTTTTTTAGTAAAACCACGGGCAAGACGAATAGCACTCATGGTTGCTTCTGTTCCACTGCTTACAAAGCGGATCTTTTCTAAATGAGGAAAATCAGATAAAACAAGCTTGGCAAGTTCAGTTTCTAATAAAGTTGGAGCTCCAAAACTTGAACCTTTATGAAGTGCTTTTTGACAAGCTTTTTGTATATCTTTATCGCAATGTCCAAAAAGTAAAGGCCCCCAGCTTTGAACATAGTCTATATAAGAATTTCCATCTATATCGAAAATATAAGCACCTTTTCCATGAGAAATAAATTTTGGCTCACTTTGAACATTTGCAAAAGCACGAACTGGAGAATTTACACCACCTGCGATGAATTTACACGCTTCTTTAAAAGCTTTTTTGTTTGTCATTTTTCTTCCTTGCTAAATTGCTTGATGTAATTATATAAAGTTACAATTTCATCATTTGTTAAAGAGTAATTTGGCATGATTGATTTTGCGTCTTTACTCTGATTAAGAGAATTTTTAAAATTCTCAAAACTAAGATTTTGTATACTTGGAACTTTATAAGCTGTTTTAATACCATTTTTCATATAATATCCTAAAATTTGTTCGCTTCCATCTGTTCCATGACATTCTTTACAACTAATGCCCCTTGGATTTTCATAAAGCATTTTAGAGTATTCTTTAAGAGTGATAAAATCAGCACCAAAAAGACTGATACTAAATAAAAAAAACATTAAAACAATTTTCAAAGTTTCACCTTGTTAATGAAGTTTTAATATGATACAATTTTTACTTTAAAAAAGTGATTAAATTTATAGAAGGAAAATAATGACTTTGCTTGATGGTAAAGCTTTAAGCGCAAAAATCAAAGAAGAATTAAAAGAAAAAAATCAATTTTTGAAAAGCAAAGGGATTGAAAGCTGTTTAGCTGTTATCTTGGTTGGAGATAATCCTGCAAGTCAAACTTATGTAAAATCTAAGGCTAAAGCCTGTGAAGAATGTGGAATTAAATCTTTAGTTTATCATCTTAATGAAAATACTACACAAAATGAACTTTTGGCATTGATTAATACCTTAAATCACGATGATAGTGTTCATGGAATTTTGGTTCAGCTTCCCTTACCTGATCATATTTGTAAAGATTTAATACTTGAAAGTATTATAAGTAGTAAAGATGTTGATGGCTTTCATCCTATTAATGTAGGATATTTAAATTTAGGCTTAGAAAGTGGGTTTTTGCCTTGTACTCCACTTGGAGTTATGAAGCTTTTGAAGGCTTATGAAATTGATTTAGAAGGAAAAGACGCTGTTATTATAGGTGCTTCAAATATAGTAGGTCGTCCTATGGCTACTATGCTTTTAAACGCTGGAGCTACAGTAAGCGTTTGTCATATTAAAACCAAAGATTTGAGCCTTTATACTAGGCAAGCTGATTTGATTATAGTAGCAGCAGGTTGTGTGAATTTACTTCGATCGGATATGGTAAAAGAAGGAGTGATTGTTATTGATGTTGGAATCAATCGTCTTGAAAGTGGAAAGATAGTTGGAGACGTGGATTTTGAAGAGGTATCTAAAAAATCTAGTTATATAACTCCTGTTCCAGGTGGAGTAGGTCCTATGACTATAGCCATGCTTTTAGAAAACACAGTTAAATCTGCTAAAAATAGACTTAATTAGGGAAAATCTATGGAAATTTTAAAGAAATTATATAAATTTTCACAGTCTTGGACTGGAACTGTAGTTATTGTTCTTTTGGTGATTTTTTTCTTTATACAAGCTTTTGTTATTCCTTCTGGTTCTATGAAAAACACCTTATTGGTAGGGGATTTTTTATTTGTTAAAAAATTTAGCTATGGTATCCCAACTCCTCATATTCCTTGGTTGGAAATTCCTGTTTTGCCGGATTTTAATAAAGATGGGCATTTGATAAAAGCACAAGGGTCACAAAGAGGAGATATAGTTGTTTTTAGAAATCCTAGAAATGAAAAAGAACACTTTGTAAAGCGTTGTGTAGGCACAGGAGGAGATAGGATAGTTTATGCAAATAAAACACTTTATGTAAGAATGCATGAGGGTGATGAATTTATGAAAGAACATTATCCGAATGATCTTGTTACTCTTGGAGGGCAAATTTATGTAAAAGAACCTTATAAACAAAAAGGTATTCATTATGATCCAAAAAAAGATATAGAAAGCGATATTTTACGCTTTCTTAGCATAGGTGATTTTGCTATGTCTCCAACTTATATTAAAGAACTTGGAAATCATATAGGTTTTAGCGGCGGAAATGCTTATGTTTTTGATGTACCTGAAAATGAGTATTTCATGATGGGTGATAATCGCGATTATTCTTATGATAGTCGTTTTTGGGGTTCTGTTCCTTATAGGTTGATAGTAGGTAAACCTTGGTTTGTATATTTCTCTTGGGATAAAGATAAAAATGTTCGCTGGGAAAGGATAGGGCGTTTTGTTGATACCTTGGAAAATGATGAACAATATATCCATGATCATGATGATGAGGATAAATTAAGCTAATGTTTGTGAAAAACACAAACATTATATTTTTAAAAGCGTGATTTCATCACCTTTTTTTAATTCACTCGTATTTTCTTCGCTTATAAGCAAAAACTCACTTTTAATAAGTGGAAGTATCATACCAGAGCCAAATTTGTTTTCGTTAAATGGTGTAAAAATACCTTTTTCTAAATTTCCTAAAATGAGATTGTTTCTTCCGCTTTTAAGTTTTAAATCCATACCCATTTTGCCATAAAATGTTAAAGGATTGTCTAGGTTTCCACTTAATAAATTAATGATTTTTTTAGCAAAAATAAAACAAGAAAGATAAGCTGCCATAGGGTTTCCTGGTAAAATCAATACGAAATTTTCACCTTTTCTATAAAGCTTAGTAGGTCTTGCAGGGCGTGCTTTTAAACCTTTAAAAAGCGGAGTAAAGCCTAATTCATCTAAAGCTTTTTCCATAAAATCAGCCTCGCCAACGCTTGCACCTCCTGAAGTGATTAAAAGATCAAAATTTGTATTTTCTAAAGCCTCTTTAGTGCTTTTAAAATCATCTTTGATGATGCCCAAATAAGAAGCATTTTGAAGCATGGTTAGTAAAGGCAAAGCATTGGCATTATAAATACTTTCTTCATCACACTCTTGCCAAGGTTCTTTAAGTTCATTTCCACTTGAAAAAATACCTATGCGAATTTTTCTTATGACTTCTATTTTATAAAGCCCTTGAGAAGCAAGTAAGGCGATATGTTTATCATTAAGTTTAGTGCCTTTTTGAAGTAAAATTTCACCTTTTTTTAATTCTTCACCTTTATAACGATAGGCATTGTATTGTTTAGGAACTTTTTTAATGATGAGTTTATTTTCTTCTATATACTCATCTTCTAACATTAAGATAGTATTAGCATTTTTGGGCATTTTAGCCCCTGTCATGATTTTATAGCATTCATTTTTAGCAACTGTATAAAAATTTTTATCTCCTGCAAAAATAGTTCCTTTAATTTCCAAAGCCTCATTGATATCAGCATAATTAAAAGCATAGCCATCAAGAGCAGCATTGTCAAAACTAGGTAGATTTTTTCTAGCGTATAAATTTTTAGCTAAAATTCTATCTTTTGCTTTTTCAAGGCTAATAAGCTCACTTTCATCTAAGCATGAAATTTGATCTTCTAAGTCTTTTAAGGTTTCAAAGATATTTTTCATTCTTCAAGCCTTGTGATTTTTACACCTAAACCTTTAAATTTTTCTTCTAAATTTTCATAACCCCTATCAAGATGATAAATTCTATGGACTTTGCTTGTGCCTTTGGCTGCAAGAGCTGCTAGGATAAGGGCTGAAGAAGCACGCAAATCTGTAGCCATGACATCAGCAGCGTTAAGTTCTTTTCCGCCTACTATAGTAGCAATATGACCATTGAGTTTAATATCTGCGCCCATTCTTAAAAGTTCACTTACATGCATAAAACGATTTTCAAATAGTCTTTCATCGATAATGCTAGTTCCATTAGCCTTTAAAGCTAATGCCATAAACTGCGCTTGCATATCGGTTGGAAAGCCTGGATATTCGCTTGTCATGATTTCTACAGGTTTAATTTCTTTAGCAGGAAGTAGGGTGATGCTATCTTCTGTAATCAAAGTTTCAAAACCCATTTGATGAAGTTTTGCTAAAACTGCACTAAGATGAGTGGCGTTAACTTTATCTAAAGTAATTTTAGAATTTGTAATAGCCCCTGCGCAAAGATAAGTTCCTGCCTCAATTCTATCAGGTATAACGCTAAATTCTTTAAATTCTAAAAGTTCTCCATCGGTGCCATAAATTTCAAGTTCATCTGTGCCTATGCCTTTGATTTCAAGTCCTGCGTCTTTTAAAACTTCGCAAAGTTGAACTACTTCAGGTTCTTTTGCAACATTTAAGAGTTTGGTTTTACCTTTAGCTAGAGCTGCTGCCATGATAATGTTTTCGCTACCTGTAACCGTGATTTTATCAAAAAGAATTTCATTGCCTTTTAATTTTCCACTAGCTACGACATAGCCTTGTTTGATTTGTATATTTGCTCCCATTTTTTTTAAGGCTAAAAGATGTAAATCAATAGGTCTTTGTCCTATGGCACATCCTCCAGGTAAAGATACTTCACAATGCCCAAAACGAGCAAGCAAAGGTCCTAGAGTAAGTATAGAAGCACGCATTTTACGCACAATGTCATATTTGGCTATGGTTTGATTAAGAGTGTTTGTGTTTAATAAAGCACTATTGTTTTGAAAATTGACCTTAGCTCCTAAATTTTCTAGCAAAGATATAAGAGTTTTTATATCGGCAACATTAGGAACATTGTTGATTTTTACTTCATTTTTAGCAAGTATACTTGAAACGATCAAGGGTAGGGCAGCATTTTTTGCTCCGCTTATTGTAACATTTCCGCTTAGATGATTTGTGCCTTCGATTTCTAGATAAGTCATATTTTTCCTTGAAAAAGTTTAAAAATGCATCATTATAGCATTCTTAAACTTTTGAAAAAATATAATCAAGCTTGTTGACTTTGGAGTTCTTGAATTTGAGCTTGAATTACATCTGCTTGAGATTTTAGCACATCAATTTGTTTTTGAAATGTCGTTTTCATTTGTTCGTTGGCGTTTGTCATTTTTTGAGTAAGTTCTGCAATTTTAGCTAAAATTTCAGCTAATTTTGCTATTAAAGCCTCTAATGCGGGATTTACGCCATCTTTGCTACTTTGAATGGAATTTTGGTCTTTGTGGTTTTCTATTTTTTCTTGACTTACTTTGATTTCGTATTCTTTTTCATTTTTTGAATTTGCTTGACTTAAACTTCTTGCTTCATCTGAAATTTGAATTTTAACCACATTGTCACTACGAACATTACTTACCAAATCATTGTCTTTGTTTATTTGTGTTTGATAATTGCTAAAATTTTTTGTCAAAGTATCTATTTTCATCTTAAATCTTTTTAAATTAATTTATATTGTTATCGGTTTTTTTATTTATAAATTTATATTAATGATAATTATTTTAAGGATATTTTATTTTAGATTTTCATATTTATATTTTAAATGCAAAAAAGACTAAAGTTTCATAAAGTTTTTAAGTATTTTTTTACCTTTTTGAGTTAAAACCGCTTCGGGGTGAAATTGCAATCCATAAATAGGATACTTTTTATGTTTAATTGCCATAATAATATTTTCTGAATTATGAGCTAAAATTTTGCATTTTTTAGGCATAAAACTGATATGTAAAGAATGATATAAACAAATTTCAATTTCTTTTTTAATACCCTTAAAAATAGGATCTTTTTTAAAATAAAGTTTAGAAATTTTGCCATGCATGGGATTTTGCATTTTAGAAACCCTACCGCCAAAAATTTCAGCTATACACTGATGTCCTAAACATATACCTAAAATTTTTTTATTTTTTTTAAAATATTTGATTGCTTTTAAGCTTAATTTAGATTCCTTAGGAGAATGAGGACCAGGAGAGATGATAAGATGAGTGAAATCAAATTTTTCTAATTCTTTAGCTTTTTTAAAGGCATCATTTTTTATCACTTTACATTCAAAACCAAGTTCTTTAAGATAATAGATGATGGTGTAACTAAAAGAATCATAATTATCTATAAATAAAATTTTCTTCATTGTAATTTTACCTTTTTTAAACCACGCACGGAATTAATGCAATAAATATTTTCTGCTTCAAATAAATCTTGTTTAAATAATACTTTTTCTTTTATCAAACCAAGATTGACTAAGAAATTTCTATATACGCCATTTAACATACCACTTTGAATTTGTGGAGTATAAAATTGAGCGTTTTTTTCTAAGATGAGATTGGTTCTTGAGCCTTCGCAAAGTTCATCTTTTTCGTTAAAAAAAGCTATGTCATAACACAAGTTTTGCTGCCATTTGTATGAGTGTTGATTATAAAAACTACGTAAAGAGCTTTTGTGATAGAGATTGTCACTTTTTGAGTTAATTTTATCATCACTTAAAAGCAAAATATCGTTTGAATTTTGTTTTAAGGCACTTTGTTGAAATTCGTATCTTCCGTCTCTGTATAAAATAAGCTTTAAAATTCCTTCTTTATGTGGATTTTTAAAGGGTAGGGGAAAATTATAAAATAAAGAGTGTTTTTTGTGGAAAATTTTTTCATCGAGTTTAAAAAGTGTAAAATTTTGATATTCTTTATAAGAACTTTTTTGATTTAAAACATTATAAAAATCTTTAAAGAGCTTGTGAGTATTAAAATTAAATTTAAGAGCTGAATTTATAAGCCTTAATAAATGTTCTTTTAAAAATAAAATTTGAGAATTTTTAAAATACATGGTTTCAAAAAGATAAAAATCACAAGGATTTAAGATTGCACTTTTAAGTTTTAATTCTTCAAATTCATCTTTGAATTTTGAGTCCCAAACTAAGCCGCTACCCGTGCTATAAGTATAAATTTCATCTTGTTTTTCTAAGGTGCGTATGGCTACGCTAAATTTATTTTTATTTTTGTGTATTAAACCTATAGTTCCGCAGTAAATACCACGATCTCTTTGTTCTAATTCTTCAATAAATTTAATGCTTTCAAGCTTTGGAGCACCTGTAATAGAACCACAAGGAAAGAGAGCTTTAAAAATTTGATATAAAGAAATATTTTTTTTAAGTTTTCCTTGTACGCTTGAAGTCATTTGATGTAAAGTAGGGTGACTTTGAATTTCAAAAAGTTTGGTTTTTAAGCTTTTTTTTGTGATGATTTTTGAAAGATCGTTGCGTAAAAGATCACAAATCATAACATTTTCACTCAGATTTTTTGTATCATTTTGCAAGAAAATTTTATTTTCTTCATCTTTTATAGGATCTTTATCACGCTTAATTGTGCCTTTCATAGGTTTTGTAAATATTTTTCTTTTTTTGGTTTTGAAGAAAAGTTCAGGAGAAAAGGATAAAATTTCTCTTGTTTCATCTTTTATAAAAGCTTTAAATTCAGTATCTTGTCTAGAAAGCAAAAGTTTAAAAAGTTCAAAAGAATCCATTTTGCTATGAAATTTAAAATTTTGAGTAAGGTTGATTTGATAAACTCTTCCTTTAGAGATTGCCTCTTTAACCTTGATGAAATTTTCTTTGTAATTATCTTGATCTAAAAAATTTATAAATTCAGGAATAAATTTTTCTTCATCGATATCTTCTTTTTGAAATTTTTTTCTTTTTTTAAAAGCAAATATAGACAAATAAGCTTTTTTGCTTGTGAAATTTTTATCTTGAAAATATCTATATAGCTCATAATCAGCAAGCATTAAAATATAAAAATCATTTTTATATTTTTCTATAAATTTAAAGCACTTTTTACTTTCTTTGTGGTTAAAGGCTTTTAAAGTGTGTTTTAAATCATGGTAAAAATATTTATCAAAAACAGCATAGTTTTCAAGAGTCACTTAATTCCTTTGCAACCTGTGCGGCAAGTTTTAATTTATCATTATCAAAATGAGTGTAAATTCTTGAGGTATTTAAACTTGCATGCCCTAAAGCTTCTTGAACTAAAACTAAATCTTTTTGCTTTTTATAAAGCAGGGTGGCAAAAGTATGACGCAACATATGAGCACCATTTTTTTGTTTGCGAATTCCTGCACGAAATAAAAGCTGTTCTACTATGCGACTGACATAAGATTGAGTCAGTGGAGTGCCTTTTTTATTGACAAAAAGTAGGGCGTCTTTACTCATATAATTAATACTTACATTTTTAAGCAAATCGTAAATAAGTTCCTTTTTTATCATTACAACACGATATTTATTGCCTTTAGCTCTTATTCTTATGATATAAAGATCGTTTTCTTCGCTAATATCACCCATTTTGATATTGATAGCTTCGCTTACCCGTATGCCTGTAAAAATGATGATTTTAATAATAAGTTTATTGCGTATGGTATTGTTTCTAAAATCTGCATTTTCAATAGCATCAAGAAATTTTTTAAGTTCTTCTTCACTCATAAATTCAGGTAATTTTACCCCTTTAGAACCCGCTATACCTACCCAGTTTTTAAGATTGATATCGAAAATATGCGCTTTTTCATCTTCTTCATTTTGCTTGTCTAAAAAATCAAAAAAATTAATCACAGCAATACGGTAATTTTTTTTACTTGCATCTGATAAAGCACCTGTTATACTTGCTAAAACTTCTACAATAAGTTCTTCATCAATCTGTTTTAAAGAGTAAAGCTTGTAAAAATTTAAATATTCAAACACTTTTTTTAAGGGGTTAAAATAAGTATTAACCCCACTTAAACCAGCATTTCTTGCTTTTTTTGCTAGAGCGTCAAGTTCTTCGATGTTCTTTACACCTTTTGTAAGAGCAAAATTAACTTCTGCTAAAGCTTGTGGATTTTTTAACTCTTTGTTAGATAGCGAGTTGAGTTTAAATTTTACATATTTTGCTAACCAAAATAAGAATGATTTTTCAAAATTTTCTTCACAATCTAAAGGGTATTTCATAAAAACTTTTCCTAAAATCTAAAATTTTTAGCTTTTTAACTAGAAAAGGTATTTTAGTATTAACTTAGTAAAAAAAAGCTTTTTTAGGAAAAAGTTTGTTTTTATATGCAAGGCAAAAAGATTAAAATATTTTTATTAAATAAATCTTATATCAATCATAAAAAGATATGATAAAAGGTAAAAATATATAAAATTTATAATTTTGTATTGAAAACTGTAATTTTCAAACTTTTTTATATACACCTAGATTATTCTACTTTGATATAGATTAAGCTACTATTTTTACATACTTTTATGATTTTACCTTTTGAGTGAAATAAACTTATCCATAAAATATAATGTAAAAAATTGATAATTTTATTTCGTAAATTAAAATTATATTTTACTTTTCTTGAAAACTATAAAGAATATTTAAAAATTAAATTATTTTATATTATTGTCAAAATATACATAAAAATGATAACTTGTGCATTAAATTTTTTAATCCCCTATTCTTGATTTTTAGTTAAAGTAAATATTCTTAGTTATAAAATTTTTTAAGAATATTTTTATTTTAATAGTTTTATAATAGTTATTACATAAAAACTTAATAAAAAGTTTTATCAAAACCAAATTCCAAGGAGAGGGTAATGAAATTTCCAGTAAAATTAGCAAGATCTATTGTTGTATGTGCTTTTTTAGCAGGTATAAGTGCTAGCGCATTAAGTGAAGGTAAAGAATATGTAATTCTTAAAAATCCTATTGCTAACGCTGATAATTCATTGATTGAAATTTTTTCTTATCACTGTACTCATTGTTATGATCATCACAAATTTAATACCATGGGTAAAGTTAAAGAAAAATTACCTAATTTAACTTATAAATTTTATCCTGTAAGTTCTATGGGAGATTATGGAAGGCAAGCTAATGAAATTTTTGCTTTTGCGACATTTAAGGATGGTGTAAATAAAATTGATCCTACGGATAAAAATAGCTTAACTCATAAAGTTGCTGAAGCTTATTTTAATGCATATTTTAAGAAAAAACAAAGATGGGAAAATGGTAAAAATCCTGAAGCTTTTTATAGTGTCGGTTTAAAAGCAATGAATGTAAGTAAAGCTGATTTTGAAAATTTCTTAAAAACTCCAGAGGCTGCAGAGCTTTTAAAAAGTTATGAAATTGCCAATCCTATTTCGCAAAATTATGGCACCCCTGCTTTTGTTGTTAATGGAAAATATCAAATCGTTCCAAGTGCAATCAACTCTCCAGAGGCTTTGATTGAAATTACTAAAGAACTTAGCAAGCAAAAATGAGTTGTATAAAAATGAAAGATAAATGCAGAAATTTTTCACTTTCTAAATGGCAAGATACGCGTGAACCTTGGTTAATTTTGATTATAGTTACTATAGGACTTACTTGTATAGCACATTTTTTATTTCAAGAATATCTTTTTATGGAACCTTGCGAACAATGTGTATATATAAGATTTGATATGCTTGTTATGGCTATAAGCGGTATGATTGCATTAATCAACCCTACAAATAATATTATAAAAATTTTTTCTTATAGCTTAGCTTTTTATGGAATTTGGCTTGGCTTGGAGCATTGTCTAACTTTAAATCATATTCATGAAGTGGTTCATTCTGAAAATCCTTTTGCAGGTGTAGATGGATGTCGTGAAATTCCTATTTATCCATTTAATTTACCTTTGCATGAGTGGGCTCCTAGTTGGTTTTTGCCAACAGGAGAATGTGGGATGGATACCCCTGTAGTTCCAAAAAATACTTATAATCATCTCGATGCTTTTCAAAAATTTTTTATAGGAACTCTACCTGATTTTGAAAATGGGCTTTATAGCAATGGTTGGTATTTGATTCCTAGTTTAAAGTTTATGAATATGGCAATTTGCTGTCTTATAGCATTTTTATGTTGTTTTATTGTGCTTTTTGCAATGTTTATAGCCTATGTTTTAGATAAAAATAAACCTAATGCTAAAATTTTTGCATTGGTGATTGTTATTTTGGTTTTAGTGCTTAAATTTATAGGCGAACCAAAAAATCCAAATCAAAATATAGTTAGTTTAATTCATTTGAATCAAGTCGTTTTAAGATGCTCTTAAAATACGCAACAAATTATTTTTGTTGCGTATTATTAAAATTTTATTAAGCTATTTTAGGATGGCTTAAATAATTTTAAAGGATTTATCATGAGACTTAGCAAAACTCTTTGCATGGCACTTTTGGCGTGTTCTACCCTGCTTGCGCCTAATGCTTTAATGGCCATGGGTGATCCTAGTGGAGTGAAAATAGATTAGCAAATTCAAGGACAAATGGGTATGATTAAAATGAATCCTTATGGATTATCTCCTTTGACCGCTATTATCATGAATAATGCCTATGTTTTAAGTGATATAAAAGTAACCATTGTTCCTAAACCAAATGGCCAAACTATCTCTTATGATGTGAATTCTAAAATGGCTAAGACTTATGGTGGAATTCCTATTTTTGGACTTTATCCTTCTTATAGTAAAGGTAAGTTATGCTAAATCTACAAATAGTAAAAGTCAAAAAATCATTGATGAGATTTATAAAATTGCAACTCCAGGGGTTAGTATAGAACCAAGTGGAAGGCACTGATCAAAGAGGAACTCTTTTTGAAAATGTGAAAGTATTAAAAATGGATCCAAAATTTTCAGATAGGCTATATTTAGTAAATAATGCTCCTGGAAAATAATCTGGCAAAGACTCATAATCTGTATGGAATAATCTTGTAGGTGGTGCTATGGAATGGGATGGAAATTCAAATGTCTTTATTATAAGATACCAAGGGTGAAATCAGATGGTATTATGATAACAATAAACTAATGAACTGGGGCAATATTTACAATCGTGGAATTATGATAAGTTTTCGTCAAAACAAAGATGGAGCTTTAACTTGGGGATTTGGTCAAAGATATGTAAAATACGATGTCTGGGAAGAGAAATTTTCAATCGCAAATTACCTGCTGCCTATATAGATTTTTTCTCATGCTATGGACAATATGCAAAAAATGGGCATTATCTTTGCGTCCAAGATAGTAAGCATATACGCACAGTGTGTGATACTATTATAGAAGTAGATGAGGATGGTAATGTTGTTGATGATTGGAGATTGTATGAGATTTTAGATCCTTATAGAAGTACCATTATCAAAGCTTTAGATCAAGGTGCAGTGTGTTTAAATATAGATGCAAGCAAAGCGGGTAAAACTTTAAGCGATGAAGAGCTTGCCAAAATGGATGAAAGCGACAAATTTGGAGATATAGCAGGTATAGGTAGGAATTGGGCGCATATAAAGGGTGGAATAAAGAATTTCAAAAATATTTATTGCAACCTGTAGATAAAAATGGCAATGAATGGTTTTATCCTGTAACTTCTTTAACTTAATATGAACCAGATAAAGATTCTATTATGGTTTATAGTGCAACGCTGGAATGGCTTTTAATCTTAGTAAAGGTGTAAGTCTTGGAGAACCAAAACCTAAAATTGATGAATTTAACTGGGGCGCTAAGGAGTCTTCGGTTCAAATTCAATTCAGCGGTTCAGGCACGGGTTATCAAGCAATGCCTTTTAGTGTTGATCAAGCATTCAATCCTAAAAAATAAATAAGCCCAAATTTATTTTTGGGTTTATTTATTTTTTTTAAATAAAATTATCTTTGAAAATTTTATTTAACCAAGGATATAATATGCGTAAATTTTTTTGCAAATTTGTTTTAACGCTTGTATTTTGTTCAAGTTTTGCATTAGCAAATAATAGTTTTATTACCCTTAATCCAAGTTTACCCAACTCTGAAAATAGTGTAATAGAAGCATTTTCTTATAAATGTATACATTGTTATAATCATCATAAATTTGGAACTCTTGAAAAACTGAGAGAAGCTTTTCCAAATTTACATTTTAAACTCTATCCTGTAAGTTTAATGAATGGGGAATTTTCCAAAGAAATGAATGAGCTTTTTGCCTTTGCTCAATACAAAGATGAACAAAATGGTAAAGACGCGAGTTATTCTGATAGTTTATCTCATAAACTTGCTGATGTTTATTTTGTTTCTTATTTTTTAAACAAGCAAAGAAATTTTTCAAATTTAAATGAATTTTACGACATAGGTTTAAAGGCTATGAATGTAAATAAAAATGAAGTATTAAATTTTTTAAATACCCCAAAAGCTAAAGAAATTTTAAGCGAGTTTCAAAGAGCTAATGATATAGCTAAAACCTATGGCACCCCTGCTTTTGTTGTTAATGGAAAATATCAAATTAACCCAAGTGCAATCAATTCGATGCAAGATTTAGAAGATCTAGTTAAAAAATTAAGTAATATGAAATAATAAATTTTTAAGGCAATAAAAATTGCCTTAAAAATTATTTTTTGATCATATTTGTATAAGGTCCATAGCGATGTTGGGTTGTAGAAAAGCTATCATCATAAGGTCCTACATCCATATCTAAAGGCTTAACCTTTCTATCTGGAAAGTCTTTATTTCTATTTGCTTTAATAGGGCGAGCTTGTGAATTCATGTAAGCTACTACATCATAAGCATCTTCAAGACTTAAGTCAGGCGCACCTTGAGGCATATTTTCTTTAATATAAGAAGCAGCTTTGATAAGACGATACATTCCAGCTCCTGTATTATAACTATCATCACCCCAAAGTGGTGGATAAAGATAATACGCCCCTGTGCTATCCTCATTTTTAAGCCCTAATCCATTTTCTTGATGACAAACGCACATTTATCCATATAAATTGCCTTACCTTTTTTAGGATCAGCTGCTCTTAAGATGAAATCTATCTTCTTAAGTCCCTGTCCTTCTATCTTAGCTCCTACTGGAACTCCTTGAGATAACCATTGCATATAAGTTAGCATGGCTTTCATTTCAGGTGTATCTAGGCATTCTTTTGCCATTTGTAGAGCGTTCAAAACAGCCATTGATCCTATCTGCTAAGGTAATTACTTTATCTCCTCTTGCATTATATTGTGGAAATCTTGCCCAAATTCCTACAAAATCCGATTGATTTTGCACACTTCCACCATTAGCATGACAACTTGAACAAGAAAGATTATTTCCCGCAAATCTTTTTTTAGGATCTTTGGCTTGTGGACCCACATATTTGCTTGTTTCATTAAGAATTTTATTTCCCAAAATAACCATTTTGCTATATTCTGAATTTTTTGGCATTTTAGTTTCATCTATAGTGCCATCTTCATTTAATTCCTTAGGTAAATTCCATTTGGCAGTAGGCAGATCAATACCTGTTGCACTCTTAGTTTTTTCCAAATTTGGATCTAAGGCTAAAGCACAACTTCCACATAACAACAAAGTTAAAACTATAGAAAATTTATTCATCAATTTCCCTCCTTATTTTGCGTAATTTAAATTCAGTATAAGACTTTATTTAGAAAAAGTCAATAAAACCTAATTACATTTTAAGAAAAAAGCTTTAAACCTTAAAATAATATTCGTTTATATTTAAAATAGAACTTATATATTTAAAGCAAAAATAAAGTTTTTTCGCTATAATAAAATCTTGCAATATTTTTAAAGGTTAGGTTAATGAAAAATTTAAGCATTCAAGAAAAAAAAGACTTAGACAACTGCGTTTTTCAAAATCTTGGAAGGCAAGATACTTTTACTTTAAGTGTGGTTTTTAAAAATTTTTATTTAAAAATTAAAGCATTTATTTATTCTAAATAATACCACTTAAAATCCTTTTTTGTGTAGGAAAGATCTTTAAAAGAAGGTGATTGGATAAATAGTTTGCACTCTTTATCCAAATTTTCTATCCCGTATATTTTCATAGCCATTCTTGAGTCATGTCTTGTAAGTTCTATTCCAACACAAGCTTGATTGTTGATTTTGTAAAGTAAAGTGCCACCATCTTTTTCATCTATATTTAAAATATCCAAATTCTTATTTTTACTCATATCTTTTACATCTTTACTAAAAGAATATCGGAGTTTATAATATATCATAATATCCTGCATGGTATTTTTCAAATTTTGTAAATTTTCATTAATCAAATATCCATTATTTTTATAAAGTTTTAAAAAATCTTCATTAAGAAATTTTTGAAAACTTTCATCTTTAGATAATTTTTGACAAGAATTATAGCTATTTAAAATTCTAACTTGACTGGCTTCTATTAAAAGTTCAAGGCAATCTTTATTTTCTTGTGAAAATTGCACTAATTTAACTTCTTGAATCTTAAAATCTTTATTCGGTTTTTTTTCATAAGCAAAATCATTTAATTTTTCATAAATATTAGCAAAACTTAAAGAATATAAACTAAAAAAAATTAAAATATACTTTTTCATTGAAAAAAATCTTTGTATTTATTTTTTAGAAATTCCACCACTTCTAAAATTTCATCAACCCCTTCTTTGTTGGAATTTTCGAGTACATTATCTATATTATCAATATAAGCTTCTATTGCATTTTCTAATTTTTCTCTTTTAACTCCAGCGTATAAAAGCATAGCTTCTAAAACTATGCTAAGCTCATATTGTAAATCTTCTAATTCATTTTTTAAGGTTTTATTATTGTTTTGATTCATTGTTTTCCTTTTTAAGTTCTTTGCTTTTAATTAAATCAATAATTTGAGCCTTAATATAATTATAATTTGCTCCATCTTTAAATGTCGCAAAAAGTCCACCACTAGCATTTTTATGTCCGCCACCACCTACTAAATTTTTAGCCATTAAACTTACATCTATTTTTCCATTTGCACGAAAACTTAAGGTTTTTCTAGAACTAACATCAATAAAAAAGTCATAATCAGGATTTTTTACTAAAAAATCATTTCCAATAACAGAAGTATTGCCTATATTTGAAGTTAAGATGCCTTTATGGCCTTCATATTCTATGCTGAAATTTTCTTTTAGCTCACTTAGTTTTTCAACTACAAAATAAGAAATTAAATTAGAAAGAGTATCATCATTTTTTCTGGCAAAATAATCCTTTTTTATAAAATGAGTAGCATTATCGAGTAAAATATTTGCATTTTCTTTTCCTATAAATTTCCAAGCCTTATCAAGCAAGAAAAACATATAATCAATTTGAGATTCTTTAAACATTACACGATTTATTTCTTTTGCATTGGCAATCAAGCCTAAAAAAACCTTTCCAAGTTCAAAATTTTCATCCTCGCTTAGCCAAATATCAACAGCATTAACCACATCAACAAATTTTGAAAGTTCTAAAACAGGAGTACAGATTTTAGAGAAAAAATCATAAACGATTTTAGTTGCACATCTTTTAGAATCAAGTAAATACCAAGAATATTTTTGAGCACATTCTTCGCCACTTTGATGATGATCAAGAAGAAAAATTTTAGTATTTTTCTCTTTGCAAATTTTTTCAAATTCTTCGCATTGATTTAAATTTAAATTTAAATCTGTTATTAGAATAATAGCTTTTCCGAAATTTTCATCTTTTTCTATATCGCCTATAATAAAGTTAAAATTTTCATTAATTTCTTTGCCATAATTAGAATTATAAAATTTCACATTTTTAAAATAAAAATTTACTATAAATTGACAAGCATAGCCATCAAGATCTGTATGTGAAAGATGATAAATTTTCATTATATTCCTTAAAGTTCTATCCTAATAATACCCTCGGTATTAAAATTTGTATTTTCTGCAATTTCTGCAAAACTTAACACTACTATATTAATGCTAAAATTATAACAAATATCAGCAATGAATTTTCTAAGCTGCGGTTCAACGCAAAGTATAAAAGGCTTGATACGACCATTTGCTACTGCGGCAACTTCAGCCCTTAGAGTATCTACTAAAGTACCTGTTTGAGCTACACTTAAAGGCAAGTGATAACTTCCATCTCTAAATTGTACATTTTCCATTAAAACCGCAGAACTAGCAGAGTCTAAGATAAAAATATCCAAATTTCCTTTATCATCTAAATACATATTTGTAATCATCCTAGCTAAGGACGCCCTTACATGTTCAATAATCATATCAAAACTCTTGCTTACTTCTGCTATATCGCTTACAGATTCTAAAATAGTAAGCATATCTTTAATTGGTATGTGATGCTTAAGCAAGTCTTTGAGAATTTTTTGAATAAGACTTACAGGTGCAACACCTAAAGCACCTTCTACGATGATTGGATAATCATTTTTAACCTTATCAAGAAGATTTTGTACCTCTTGGCGTGTGAGAAGTTCGCTTGCGTGCGCTTTGATAAGTTCGCTCATATGTGTTGAAATAACACTTGCAGGATCTATTACTATATAGCCATTTAACGTTGCTTCATCTTTTAAATTCGCATCAATCCAAAGTGCATCAGAGTTAAAAGCGGGTTCTTTTGTAGCAATCCCTTCTATCTCTTCTGTGATAAAACCACTATCCATGGCTAAATATTTATCCGGATAAATTTCAGCACTTGCTATAGACACGCCCTTGAGTTTAAAACTATACTCATTTGGTTTAAGTCTTAAATTATCTCTTATTCTTATTTTTGGCATTAAAAATCCTAAACTTTCAGCAATACTTCTTCTCATTGAGCGAATTCTTTCTGTAAGTTCGTTTTCAGCAAGCTTAATAAGTCCGTATCCAAGTTCAAGTTCTAAAATTTCAACTTTGAGTATATCGTTAATCTTGTGCTCTTCTTCTTTGAGAATTTCTTCTTCGCTTTTCTTAGCAGGCGCTGCCGTTGTCCCACCTGCTCCACTTTGAGATGCAGCTGCGGCACTTGGTTTGCTTTTTTTAACTGTAGTTATATCAATTTTACCTTCCTTAACCTGCTTGGTAAGATAGCCAAGGCTTAAAAATACTAAAGCCATAAAGCCCAAGGATAAAGTTGGCAAACCAGGCACTAACGCAAAGATAAAAAGTACAAAACCTACTATTAAAAGCGTGCGATATTCGCTTAAAAGTTGAGTTAAAGTTCCTTCTGCAAAATTTTCCTCATCTTTGCTTGCACGAGTGATAATTATAGCGGTTGCAGTAGAAGTAATAAGTCCTGGAATTTGAGATACAAGTCCATCACCTATGGTTAAAATAGTATAAGTAGATGCAGCATCGCTTAAAGCCATATCGTGCTGAAAAGATCCTATTAAAAAACCACCTATGATATTTATAATAGTTATGATAATCCCTGCAACAGCATCTCCTTTGATAAATTTAGAAGAACCATCCATTGCACCATAGAAGTTTGCCTCAGCAATAACTTCTTGACGTCTTGCTCTAGCGGTTTGTTCATCAATAAGTCCTGCATTTAAATCCGCATCAATAGCCATTTGTTTACCCGGCATCGCATCAAGTGTAAATCTTGCTTGTACTTCAGAAACCCTTGTACTACCTTTTGTTACAACCATGAAATTAATCAATACTAAAATACAAAATACAATCACGCCAATGACCATATTTCCACCAACAACAAATTCTCCAAATGCTGCTATAATCTCACTCACAGCTTCAGGGCCGTTTTGCCCTTCGCTTAAAATCATCCTTGTGGTAGCTATATTTAATGAAAGCCTAAATAAAGTGATAATCAAGATTAAAGTTGGAAAAGTTGTTAAATCTGTCGGTTTGGGTATATAAATAGAAATTAAAATAATTAATACCGATAAAGCTATACTTAAAGCCAAGAAAAAGTCCAAAATAGGACTTGGTAAAGGAACTATAATAATAGCTAAAATACAAACTAAAAAACCAACAATAGTCAAGCTTTTAGCTTTTAAAACAGGAGCGATTAAAGGCCCCAAGAAAGGAAAAACTAAATCGACTATTTTATTTTTTGCCATTATTTTTCATAATATCTTCTAAAGTAATAGAATCTAAAAATTCATCTACTTTATTTTGTAAATTTACTAACATAGGCATTAAGGTGCAATTTTCTTCTTTATTATTTGGACAAGTGCCACCACTGCATTCAAATACACTGATATCCTTTTTTTCAGCACTATTAACAATTTCTTTTATAGTATATTGACTTGGTTCTTTGATTAAAACAAAACCACCTTTTGCCCCTTTAAAGGATTTTAACAAGCCATCTTTAGCTAAAGTTTGTAAAATTTTAGCTAAAAAACTTTTAGGAATATCAAGCTCTAAAGCTAAAGAATCTACATCTTGAGGTGTTTCTTTTTGAGAAATATAAATTAAAGAAAGTAAAGCGTATTCGCTAGCTTTGGTAAATAGCACAGATTCTCCTTGTTATAACTACAGAAATAGCTGTAATTATAATAAATAATTCTTAGAAAAAGACTTAAATTTTGACAAAACCTTCTAAAAAAGATAAATTCAGTTTATTTTTTGCTTTTTAAGATAAAATTACAGTTCTTTAATTTTATTATTTTACCAATCAGGAGGTCTATCATGGCTTTGGATTCGGCCAAAAAAGCAGAAATAGTTGCGAAATTCGCTAAAAAACCAGGTGATACTGGTTCAACAGAAGTTCAAGTAGCTCTTTTAACTGCAAGAATTGCAGAACTTACAGAACATTTAAAAATCTACAAAAAAGACTTTTCATCAAGATTAGGACTTCTAAAACTTGTAGGTCAAAGAAAAAGACTTTTATCTTATCTTAAAAGAAAAGATTATAATTCTTATAGTAAGTTAATTACTGAATTAAATCTTAGAGATAAATAATTTTTAAGCCCTTTTTACGGGGCTTTTGCCTTTTAAATTTCTTCTTTTGTAATCAGTTTTATATATCAAAAACACAAGAAAAATCTTACAAGATTTCCCTTTGTCCTTTGGCATCAGGTTCGCTTAAAATCCCGTTTTGCGTAAGTTGTTCAATAATATTTGCAGAGCGGTTATAGCCGATTTTTAAACGGCGTTGTAAATAAGAAATGCTTGTTTTTCCATCTTCTAAGATTACTCTTTTAGCTTCTTCGTAAAGCTCATCTACTTCCCCATCAAAGCTTTCATTTGTTGTAACACCTACGCTTTGTTGATCCTTTAAAAAGCTTTCATCATATTCTACGCTTTGTTGATCCTTTAGAAAATCCACGATTTTTTCTATTTCAAATTCGCTTGCAAAAGGCGCATGCAAACGCACTATAGAGCTTGTTCCAGGAGGAGTAAATAAACAATCCCCTCTTCCAAGTAAACTTTCAGCACCCATAGCATCTAAAATAACTTTAGAGTCAATTTTTTGCCCTACTTTATAAGAAATTCTACTTGGTAAATTCGCTTTAATTAGTCCTGTTACAACATCAACAGAAGGTCGTTGTGTAGCTACAATCAAGTGGATTCCACTTGCTCTTGCCATTTGCGCAAGTCTTCCTATATAAAATTCTACATCTTTACCCGCAGTCATCATCAAATCAGCAAGTTCATCGATAATTACTACAATAAAAGGAAGTTCTTCTCCGCCTAATTCTTTCATTTTTTCATTGTAATTTTCTATATTTTTGGTTTTTGCATCAGCCATTAAGCGATAGCGTCTTTCCATTTCAGCTACCATATTTGAAAGCGCATTGACTGCTTTTTTTGGATCTGTGATAACAGGAGTTAAAAGATGAGGAATGTCATTATAAATGCTAAATTCAAGCATCTTAGGATCTATCATCATCAAACGCAAGGTTTTTGGAGAGTTGCGATATAAAAGACTTAAAAGCATAGAATTTATCCCCACACTTTTACCACTACCTGTCGTTCCTGCGATGAGTAAATGCGGAAGTTTTTTAAGATCGGTTACAAAAGCATTGCCTACTATATCTTTACCTAAAGCTATGGTTAAAGGACTTTTAGCGTTTTTAAAAACTTCACTTTGTAAAATTTCTCTTAAATAAATGGTTTGAATTTCATCATTTGGAACTTCTATACCTACAACATCTTTTCCTGGTATTGGAGCTTGAATACGGATTGATTTTGCCATTAAAGCCATAGTTAAATCATCTTGTAAATTTAAAATACGACTTACTTTCACATCTGCACTAGGACGAAATTCAAAAGTAGTTACCACAGGACCAACATAAGTGCTTATAACATCGCCGCCTATTTTAAAACGACGCAATTTTTCAAGAAGATTATAAATTTTTTTATCTATTTCACTTTCATTGATTTCTTGTTTGTGTTCTTTTGGATTAGCTAAAAAATCTAATGGCGGCAAGGTGAAATCTTTTGGTTTTTCTACTTCGCCCTGCTCTATTTCACGCAATAAAGCTTGGTTAATAGCAATTTCTTTGGCTAAAACTGCTTTTTGAAGTTTAATTTCTTGATCATTTGTTTTTTCATTATCGATTTTAGTTTCTGTATTTTGGATAAAATCGAGTGTATTTTTTTCTTCTATAACTATTTCATTTATATTTTTTATAGGAGTAGGTTCTATATAAGGATGATTTAACTCTTCTACAATGGGAGCAAATTCAAAGATATTGTCTGCTTTATCTAGATTTTTATTTTCATTTATTTTGTCTGATTCTTCTGTTTCTGCTTTAATTGTTTTTGGGCTATTAAAACTATATTTATTCCCTTCTATAATATCGCTTGAATTTATCGCATCATATTCTTCTAATTTTTTAATTTCTTGTTTTACTTTATTTTCTAAAATTTCATTTTGATAGGCTTTGTATTCTTGTTCTAGTTTTTCTTTTTTTATCAAATTCTCTCTAAGTTCAAGCTCTTTTGTAAAAATTTTTGGTTTAACTTCTTGATTAGAAACTGGAATTTCAATATTTTTACGTTTATAACTTGGCTCATCTAAATTTTTATTTGTATCTATTTGCTTTATATCTTCAAGTTTTTTAGGTTTTAAAAAACGTTCAGGAATCATATCTACCTCTTCTTCTGAAATAAAATTAAAATCTTCATCAAGACTAATGCTCATTTTACTAGCCTTTTGTGCGAAATTTCGCACTTGTTGAGAATGCTCATGAACAAAACTTCTTGATTCTTTTAAACTTTGTTTATCAATCTCTATGGTTTCATCTAAAATTTGATTTTTTAGTTTTTCAAAATTTTCCTTGGCCGTGGTAATTGAATTTTTACTTGCATTGATATTGCTATCTTTAATTATCTGTTCTAAGTTATTGGTTTCCCCTTTTTTGTTTATTTGTAAATTTCCATAAATACTATCTTGCAAAATATTTAATTTTGGAGCTATAGGTTCTGATTTACCTACATCTTCTTTCTCGTTTTCTCCACCAAATACACGCATAAGTAAAGATTTAAAAGCTTGCTCTACTTTTAATAAATAAGTAAAATCTAATTCTATTTTTAAAATTTCTTTTGCAAATTTTGGAAACAATAAAACCAAAGAAAATAGTAGAAGTAAAAGAGCAAAAATTCCACTCCCTGTACGCCCTAAGATTATAGAAAAAAATCCATATACAATTTCTAAAATATACCCAAACTCTCTATAAAAGACAGAAAATAAAAGCAAGGTAGAAAAAAAGGCCAAAGAAAAACCAAAAAGCTCCCTACGCTTAAAATTTTCTATTTTATATTTTTTTTTATAGTAGAGATAATTTAATATAAGCAAAGAAAATGGATAATAATACCCAAATTCTCCAAATAAAAATAAATTAGCCTTGTAAACCCATTCTCCCATGCCAGGTGCTAGCATACAAAGACAAAGATAAAAAATAACAAGCGTGGAGCTGGTAAAAATGGCTTCTTTTTTAATATTCTTTCCTTGAAAATAAAATCAAAGCCAAATTATACCATAAAAAATTTTACATATAATTTAATAAGCTAAGTTGAGAAATTGTTGTACTAGCTTTAAGAGAAGCTTGATATGCAAGTTGAACTTGCATTAAATTCATCATTGCCTCACCATAATCTACATCAATCACATTTGATTTTATACTTTGGACATTAACGCTTAAAAAGGATGTGCGTGTATTAACACCTTCGATAGTATTATGATATGCTCCCATAGTTGTATTAAGCTTGCTAACATGATCTGCTAAATGATCAAGTCTTTCTAAAGCTCCTTGCATACCTGTATTTCTAGGGTTTTCACTTTCGGAGTCTGCTCTCATATTGCCTTTTAAAACAGCATCAATCATTGAATCTAAATCTTTAATAATATCCACATTTGGCTCATCTATAGTTAAAGAATTATTCGCGCTAAAACTAAAATTTGGACCATTTTGTACAGTAGAAGTTGTGGTAAAAGGAGGTGCTGGAAATTGGCCACTTTGAGAATCACTAAGAGAAATTTCTATATTAGTGCCTGAAGAAAGTTTATCAGTAACACTAATACGACCTTTATAATCCATACTTACATCAACAGTAGCTTGTGAATCTTTCATGAGTTGTTGTATTTGGGTATAATCTGCATTATTAATTTGACCATTATTGGCTTGTATGGTTGTTGTAGGAATTTTATCTGCAGCAAACATACCTATAATATCATTAATTTGACCATAAGTAATATCATTTGATCCTGTAACAACCCCACTATTTCCAGTTGCAGGATTAGTATGCATAATAGGAAAGCTTATGGTTTGACCTGGATTATTAGGATCAAGATAGCTTACAGTTGAAGTTTGTAAATTTATAGTAACATCGTAAGAATTTCCACCTTTGGAATTGACTTTTAAATTTAAAGTAGTACCATTTAGGCTATCTCCTGCCATTACCTCGCTAAGTTTGGTTGAATCAGTGGCATAAGCATTGCTTCCTTTGATAACTTGAGAAACATTACCATAAACAGTATTGCCATTTTTTTCAAAATACACATTATCGTAATCAGCTCCATTAGCAGCATTTCCATCTGTATCTGTCATTTTACTTTTGATAAAATCAGTTTGTTTTAAATCAATTTCAAAGTTTTGTCCGTTAATTTGAATGGTTACAGGATTATTTAAATTTGTAATATCTCCATTATTGGGATTTCCTAGTGCAGCAGTCATAACCCTGTTTGTAACATCTTCCATTGTAATACCTTCATTCTGTGCTGCTTGGATAATATTATTTAATTCAGTTTTATCATCAGCTTGTGGTGTGAAAGCTACAGCATGAAAATCGAGTTTATTATTACCTTGCTTTAGATCTGTAATTTGAATTTGACCACTATCATTCATACTTACTTCTACTACTTTATTATTTGGAGTATTACCATAAAGAGCTCCAATATTTTCCATTACATCTTCTAAAGTATCTTCGGGTTTGACGAGTACAGCACTTTTAAAACTTGTTCCATCAGGCTTGGTTCCTTGAACATAAAGAGTTGTTGGAGGAAAATCTAGTTTGCTATCATCATACTCAAAGTCTTTGTCAGCATCTAAGCTATTATCTTTTACATAACTTTGTCCGATAAGTTGTTGCCATTTAGAATCTCCTGTGAGATATTTAGTTTTATCAGGGTCTTTATTTAAATCCCAACGATTATCTGTAAAACCAACATTAGTGCTTATTTGTTTTTTATAGTCTCCATCTGCTTTAAAAAATAAATCCCAACCTGGTATATTGTATGGGCTTTCAGTTCCGGCTCCAGTTACTACATTAATATTATTTTTATCTCCATAATAATTTCCATTAGAATCAAAAGGTTTGTTTGCAACTTGAGAACCTGCAAAAAGATACTGACCATTAACACTGGTATTTGCAAGCTGAACTATGCTTTCTTTTATACGTTCTAGTTCTTTTGCTATAGCTTCTCTTGAGGTTTGAGAATTGCTATCGCTTGCAGCTTGGGTTACTTTAACTTTAAAATCTTCAAGAAGTTTAACCATATCTTGTAAAGCTTTCATACTATTTTGAGTCATTTCTTGAGCTCTACTTGTTGATTCTTTTACTTGTTCTAACGTTTTAATTTCATATTCAAGACGCGTATTATCTATATAAGTGCTTGCATCTTCATATGAATTTTGTATTTTCAAACCTGAAGCAAGTTGTTGAGATATCTGATATAAAGCACTTTGACCGCCCATAGAATTATTCACACTATTTGTGAAGTTAAGTTTATTTGTAATTCTCATTTTTTTCCTCTAAAGTATTAAAGTTAAAATCTTTTCAAACATTGCTAATAAACAAAAGCAATAACTGTTCCAAAAATTTAAATTATATAATTTTATATTGTCTTTTTGAAAATACTTTTTATTTTTAAAGTATTTTTTAGCCTAAAAAAGTATAATTTTAGCTTTAAATCTTAAAAATGAGCCCGAGTGGTGAAACTGGTAGACGCGCCAGACTCAAAATCTGGTAAGGGCAACCTTGTGTCGGTTCGAGTCCGACCTCGGGCACCACTTATTTTTTGCGGGAATAGCTCAGGGGTAGAGCACAACCTTGCCAAGGTTGGGGTCGCGGGTTCGAATCTCGTTTCCCGCTCCATAGAATAAAAAATATAAAATCTCTTTAATTATAAATTCTCGCTTTTCTCTAATACTAAAAAATACTCATTTTCTAGAATTTCAAGTTCTTTTTGCATTACTTCAAGCTCTTGATAAAGCTTGTTAATACCTATTTCTTGATATACATTTGGATCGGATAAATCTTGATTTAATTTAGCTATCTTTTGCTCTAAAAAATCTATTTTTTCAGGATGGTTTTTTAATATCTCATTTTCTTTGTAGCTCAATTTTTTGGAGCTTTTTTCTTTTTGGTTATTATTTTGCTCTTGGGTTTGAAGCTCTAAAGCAAAATTATCCAATTCTTCAATTTCTTTTTCATTTTCAAGATATTCAGTATAAAGAGTGTGTAAAATATTTATATATCCATTTCCCTCAAAAGCATAAAGTTTTGTTGCGATTTTATCAACAAAATATCTATCGTGTGATACTAGCAAAATAGCCCCTTCAAAACTAAGTAAGTATTCTTCTAATATATTAATCGTAGCTATATCAAGATCATTAGTTGGCTCATCTAAAATCAAAACATCATATTCTTTAGTAAAAAGCAAGGCTAAAGCAACGCGATTTTTCTCTCCGCCACTTAAAAGAGCCACGCTTTTATCTAAAAATTCCTTAGGAAATAGAAAATTTTTCAAATATCCATAAACATGCATATTTTTACCACGAACTTCAACCCTATCTCCACCATTGGGACAAAAAATTTCAAGCAAGCTTTTATCAGAATTTACCAAGCTTCTAGCCTGATCAAAATATCCTATCTTAAGCTCTCCGCGTTTTATTTCACCGCTATCTTGTTTTATTTGCCCTAGAAGAATTTTTAACAATGTTGATTTTCCACAACCATTTCTTCCTACGATAGCTATGCGTTCACCTTGTAAAATACGCGTTGAAAAATCTTTAAAAAGATTTTTATTGTTTATATTTTTGCTTATATTTTTAAGCTCAAAAAGCATTTTTTTACGATTGATCGTTTTTTCTCCATTAAAATTTAAAGCCGCTCTTGAAATTTCAAGTTTTAAGCGTTTGATTGCCCCAGGATTTTTTTTCGCTTCTTCACGCATTTTAAAAATGCGTTCTTTTCGTCCTTCATTTCTTTTAAGTCTTGCTTTAACCCCTCTTCTAAGCCATTCTTCTTCGCTTTTTAATTGCTTTAAAAGAGTTTCATGGCTCTTAGCAAGGCTTTGCAAAATTTGTGTTTTTTTCTCTAAATAGTTTGCATATCCGCCTTTAAAAATACTAAGCTTACCCTGCTCTACTTCTACACACTTGTGTGCTATAGCGTCAATAAAATATCTATCATGGGAAATAAAAATCACACACATCTTTGAATTTTTTAGCAATTCTTCCAAAAAGCTTGTCATATATACATCTAAATGATTAGTTGGTTCATCAAGCAATAAAATATCAGGATTTTTTAGTAAAAGTATGCAAAGCCCAACGCGGCGTATTTCTCCACCACTTAAAGTAGATATAATGCGATTTTCATACTCAAGTAAACTAAATTCTTTTAAAACGCGTATTATTTTAGATTCTATACTCCAAGCATCTTTACTATCAATCAAAGTCATAAGCGTATCTATTTTTTGAAGATAATCTTTATTACTAGGATCTTCTTCTAATTTTTTATGCAGTATTTCATATTCTTCTAAGGTATTGTAAATTTCTACAAGCTCTTGCTTGATGGCTTCTTTTACGCTTAAATTTGCATTAAAATCAACGGTTTGTGAAAGCATGGCTATGCTTTTTCCATTTTGTCTTATTATTCTACCGCTATCTAAAGGAAGTGTGCCTAAAAGCGTTTTTAAAAAAGTAGATTTTCCTTCTCCATTTTTGCCTATAATAGCAATCTTTTCTCCCTCGTTTGCGCTAAAATTTACTTCATTTAAAACTATTTTGTCTCCAAATTTTTTTGAAGCTTCAATTAAATCTATAAGAGCCATTTTTTATCCTTGACTGAGTTTAAAGCTAAAACTAGAACCATAACCTAAAGTGCTAGAAATTTCAAGATAACTTTTATGTATATTTAAAATTTTCTTTACTAAAAAAAGTCCCAAACCAAAAGAATTATCACTTTTTACATCAATTTTATAAAATTTTTTTGTAATCAATTTTATTTTATCTTCTTCTATGCCTTTTCCAAAATCTTGCACTATTATCTTTTGATCTCTTGCCGTTAAAATGACTTCTTTTTGACTATATTTTAAAGCATTAGAAAGCAAATTTATAATCACTTGCTCGATTAAAAATTCATCAGCCTTAACTTTCGTGCTTTTACCTTGCAATGCAACTCTTTCAAAGCCTGGGTTTTTAGTGATTTTTTCACATAGAGAAAAAAGATCGAATTCTTGCATCTGCAAGGCTTCACTATTAAGATTAAAAACAAAATTAAGCTTATGGGTTAAAGCATTAAGTTTAACGCTTTGACGTGAAATTTTTTCTAGTAATTCCTTTTTTAATTTTTTATCTTCCAATTTCTCATCTTTTAGCATCTCTAAGCTAAGATCAATCACGCTTAATGGATTTTTAAGCTCATGAGAAATAGCAGAAATCACGCTAGCAAGCTGAGTATTTTTTAAAGTGATTTTATCGCTTTGTTTTTTATTTTTTTGGGTATTCTTTAGAATTTTATCCTTAGTTTTTAAAAGTTTCTCATTTAGTAAATTAAATTCTTTAAACATTCCTTTTTCTAATATAACAACTTTATGATCCCCTATAGAATCCAAAAAATCCAAAATTTTATTAAAATTTTTCTCTATTCTTCTACCTAACAACAACATTAAAATAAAAACAAACAGCAAGCATACTCCAAAACCGATTGCCATTTTTGTCCAAAAAAGTTCTAAATCTAAAAAACGAGGATAAACAATAATAATATATTTATATCCTTTGTAAATAAAGCTTTTAGTGAGAATTTTTTTTGAATTGAAATTTAAAATTTCTCCTTCTTTAAGATTAGAAAAAAAATCAGGATTTTTTACAGAACTTATTTTCATATCATTGTTTAGGATAATAAAATCAGCCCTAGTATCTTTAGCAAAATCCTTGATATTAGCATCATTTAAATGCTCTAAGAGAGAAAATTTTAAAACATCATCAAGGCTTTTGATTTTTTGTTCATATTGTTTTATAAGCAAGAAATTAAGATAAGAATTAGTAAAAGTATAAAAAATAAACCCAAAAATCAAAGCCAATACAACAAAAAAAACTATAAAAATATTTTTAGTTTTTAGCATAATTTATAGCCAATACCCCTAACACTTATAATATGATCTTTTAGTTTTGGAAATTTATTTCTAAGTCTTGTTAGAGCTATATTGATTGTTTTATCACTTGTAGTATCATCTTTCCAAACACTTTCGCTTAAAAATTGTCTAGTAAGCAAGGTATTTGGATTTTCAAAAAAACATTTTAAAAGCTCATAGTCAAGATTTGAGATTTCTAATTTTTGATTTTTGTAAAAGAATTCATAACTAACCAAATCTAAAATAAAATCACCAAAAGATAGTTTTTCTTCTTCTTTTTTATGGCGTTTTAAAATTGCTTTAATGCGAAGCAAAAGCTCATTGAAATCAAAAGGTTTACAAACATAATCATCACAACCACTTTCAAAGCCTTCGAGTAAATCTTGATGTAAAGCCTTGGCTGTAAGAAAAATAACTGCTTCTTTATATCCTTGCTCTCTTAAATCTTGAATTTTTTCTAAAGAATCTCCACTGGGCAAATTTCTATCGATTATTAAAAGATCGATTTGCTCATTATCGAGCAAATCTTCAACTCCAAAAAAATCCGCTAAAGATATAACTTCATAACCACTAGATTTTAACTTTAAAACAAGCAGTTCGTTTAAATCTATATCATCTTCTATAATTAAAATTTTAAATTTCAACATATTGGACAAATACACACACCTCTAATTGTTTTAGTTCATCTAATACTTCTTTTTGAACTTTTTCATCAATCAAAACAACAGCCAAAGCATACCCAAAACCATCTCTACCAAGCCTAAAATCAGCTATGTTGATATTTTTAGTTGCCAAAACGGAACTGATTTTAGCTATAACTCCTGGTATGTCTTTGTTTTTGAAAATAATCATTTTTCCCTTTGGCTTAAAATCAGTTTTAAAGCCATTTAATCCAACTATGCGTTGTTCATTTTCATTAAACACTGTTCCTGAAACACTGATATTTGAATTTTCGGTGATAATTTTAACGCTAAGTTTATTATTATAACCACTATTTGGAAGAGTTTCGCAAGATAATTCGACTCCTTTTTCTTTGGCTACAAATTCTGCATTAACATAATTAATTTTTTCTCCTAAAATTCCACCCAAAGCACCAACAGCTGCAAAGGTTAGCATAGAATTTGCATACTCGCCAATAATTCCTTCAGCCTCTAATTTAATACTTTTTATAGGATTTTTATCAATTTGAACAGCTAAAAAAGCCATTTTAGAAACAAGTTCTATATAAGGAGCTACAAAAGGTGGTAAATCTTCAGTTTTAATTGGTAAATTTAAGGCATTAGGATAAGCCACGCCTCGTGCTGCACTTAATGCTTGCTCACAAGCTTCTCTTGCGATATTGTCTTGACTTTCTAAAGTATTTGCTCCTAGGTGAGAAGTAACTGAAATATTTTCAAAGTCTAAAAGAGGATGATTGGTCGCGGGTTCTTTATCGAACACATCTATACCAAGCCATGCTATTTTACCACTTTTTAAACCTTCATATAAAGCCTCTTCTGTGTATAATCCTCCGCGAGCACAATTTATTAATCTTA
The DNA here is from genome assembly GCF_012890095.1 of Campylobacter sp. CFSAN093260. Taxonomy (NCBI): domain Bacteria; kingdom Pseudomonadati; phylum Campylobacterota; class Epsilonproteobacteria; order Campylobacterales; family Campylobacteraceae; genus Campylobacter; species Campylobacter sp. CFSAN093260. The sequence continues at coordinate 842,531 of NZ_CP040618.1, forward strand.
TTCCATCTTTCATTTTTGCAATTTCTTGCTTTCCTATCATACCATTGGTTTCTTTGGTTTTTGGTGTGTGAATGGTAATAAAATCACTTTTTTCTAAAATTTCATCCAAATTTTTTGCTTGCTCCATATCTAAATCTGTAATCTTAGAAGCAGAAATATACGGATCATAGGCTAAAATTTTCATACCAAATGCTTTAGCACGGATAGCTACTCTTGAACCTATATTTCCAAAACCTATAACCCCTAGCGTTTTATTCATCAATTCAATGCCATACCATTTTTCTCTTTCCCATTTTCTTTCAATTTTTAAAAAATTATGAGCATTGACAAAGCTTCTAGCTGATGTTAAAAGATGTGCCATTGTTAGTTCAACTGCGGCAATAGTATTTGCAGTTGGGACATTCATCACAATCACTCCTCGTTTAGAACACTCTAGAATATCAACATTATCTACGCCCACCCCAGCACGCACAAGCGCTTTTAATTTTTTGGCATGATTTAAAAAATTTACATCTACATCCGTAGAACTTCTAGTAATCGCAACTTCAACATCGCTTAGCATTTGCATAAGTTCATCTTTTGGAAATTTTGCAGCTTCTATAAGCTCAATATCTTCAGCTTTTCTTAGAATATCGACACCTTTATTCAAAATAGCATCACACACTATAATCTTTTTTTTCATAACCAAATTTCCTTTACTTCTGTATTTATTTTATATTTTTTTAATTCTTTGATAATATCATCTATAAGTTTTTCATTACCTGTATCCAAAAAGATTTCTGGACTATCACCTGATTTAAGAAGAAAATACTTCACATTAAAAGAATTTAAAGTCTGTCTTAAGCAAAACATAGAATAAATATCATATTTTCCAACTATAAGTTGATAATATTTATTTTTCTCCTTAAGCTCGCTAGTATCCGCATCAAAATATAAGGTAAATTTTTCTGCTGCTGGGGTAAAATCTCTTGTAGGCCATTTTGCTAATTCTTCTTGCCATGAAAGATCTTGATTTTGGGTTTGAATGCTTGGCTGTGTATTTGTATCTTTAGCAAATTGCGGAATGAAATTTACATTAGCTTTAAATTTCCAAAGCAATGTAAAAACAACAGCAAGCAAAATGAGTAATAAAATACTCAAAATGCTTATTGTAATGTATTTTTTCATTAAGCTAGCTGATCTTTAATGATATCACCTAAAGTCACTTTATCATCATTATTGATTTCATTAAGAACTTCTCTTTCTTTCATTCTAACAAGATTTTTAACACTTAGGCGAATTCTATTTTTCTTTTCATCAATAAAAACTATAGCAGCTTCAATATCGTCGCCAATTTTTAAATTTTCAAGCATAGAAGTGCTTATATCTTCTTTATGAATTAAAGCATCAACATTTTTACTTAGCTCTACAAAAACACCAAAATCTTTAATATCACGGATAGTGCCTTTTACAATATCGCCGACTTTATGAATTTTGGCATATTCTTGCACTGGAGAACTGCTTAATTCTTTTGTGCTTAATGATATTTTTTGGTTTTCTTCGTCTATTTTGATAATTTTTACCTTGATTTTATCCCCTTGAGAGAATTTGTCTTTGCATTTATCGTTTCTATCCCAAGAAGCATCTTCATTATGCAATAAACCTTCAATACCACCAAGTTTAACAAATGCACCAAAAGAAGTTACTGAGGTAATTTCTCCTTCAACCACATCTGCAATTTTGTAAGATTTCATAAATCCATCAAAAGGTCTAGAAAGTAAATTTCTTAAAGATACTCTTAAGCGTCTTTCATTTGGATTGATTTCAATTACTTCAACATCAATTTCTTGACCTTTGTTGATATAATCTTTTGGATTTTTAATATTTTTATCCCAAGAAATTTCACTGATATGTAAAAATCCTTCTATATCATTTCCTAAATCTACAAAAGCACCATAAGGTTCTATATTTGATACTATTACTTTAATGGTATCACCTACATCAAGAGTATCTTTTATCTCGCTCCATGGATCAGGTAAAGCCGCTTTTATAGATAAGGATAAATGTTTGCGTTCTTTATCATACTTTATTACTTTAACTGGAACTTTATCGCCCTCTTTATAAAGTGTTCCAGGATTTACAGGTCCTTTGTAAGAAATTTCGCTGTAATGAACAAGACCATCAACACCTCCTACATCTACAAACATACCATAAGTGGTAATTTTTTTTACAATACCTTCAATTAAATCTTCTTGTTGTGCTACATTATTGATCAATTCTTTGCGTTTTCTTCTCTCATCATCTAAAGTTTTTTTACGAGAAACAATGATACTTTGCTCATCTTTGTCGATTTTAATAATTTTAACTTTAAACGTTTTACCTATAATATTATTTGTTTCTTTGAAGCCATATTGAGATTTTGGTAAGAAAAATTCAACATCATTTTCATCAACAACTATCAATCCGCCTTTATTTTTTCCAACTACTTTTACGGTAAAAATATCATCTTGATTTTCTTGATAGTTTTTAATAAATTCAATAACTTTTTCTTTTCTCAAAGCTTTTTTATGAGAAAGTAAAGATCTGCCACCACGAGAACCCATAACAGCAACTTTAATACTATCGCCTACATTAAATAATAGCTTAGAATTATCATCTTGTATTTCGCTAAGAGCTAAAATACCTTCAGATTTTTTACCTATATCTACATAAACTTCATCATTTTTGATCTCTACAATCACACCCTCTGTTGTAGCCTCTTCTCTTGATTTATCGAAAGCCTCCAAAAGCTGTCCAAAATCTTCTTCCTCAAGATAATCATATACGCCGCCTTGAACTTTTTTGTTCACCTCGCTCATTATGGTCCTTTAAAATAATTTTTAGAAATTGATTGATTTTACCTTATTTTTCTTTAATTAGTGTTAAGTTTTTTTATTTTTGTTAATTTTTTTTAAATTTTTGACTTTTTTATTCTATTTGAAAACATTTTTTAATTAATCTTAAAATTTTCTATTTTGGCGATAACTTTTTGTATGATCCAATCAGGAGTACTAGCACCTGCACTAATGCCGCAATGTTTTTTATCCAAAAACCATTCTTTTTTTAACTCTTCTTCGGTTTCAATTAGATAGCTATCTTCACAATTGGTTTTTGCAATCAAAAAAAGTTGTTTTGTATTGGCTGAGTTTTTACCCCCTACAACAACCATAACATCACTTTTAAGCGAGAGTTCTTTAATGGCATCTTGATTTTTAAAGGTTGCATCACATATAGTATTAAAAACCCTTACTTCTTTGGTTTTAAGTATTAAAAAATTTACTATCTCCATAAAATGCTCAGGCTTCTTAGTTGTTTGGCTTACCACAGCTATTTTATTAGGAAGTTTTATATTTTGAAGTTCTTTTTTATCCAAAACCACATAAGCTTTTGTACTTACATAACTTTTTACTCCTTTAACTTCGGGATGATTTTCATCTCCAAAAATAACAACTTCATAACCCTCCTTGCTCATTTGCTCGCAAATTTGTTGTGGTTTTGTAACAAAAGGACAAGTGGCATCAAAAATTTCTATATCTTTTTTTCTCAATTCTTCTAAATCTTGCTTTGTAATACCATGAGTTCTTATAATAGCCTTTTTTTCATTGCTTAAAGCTTGTATATTTTCCAAAGTTTTGACATTAAAATTTTTTTGCAAACGAGAAATTTCTTCGTTATTATGAATAAGAGGGCCTATAGTTGCGGCATCTTTTATTTGTTCTGCTTTTTTAATAGCTCTTTTAACACCAAAACAAAAACCATAGTTTTTTGCTAATTCAATAATCAATCCTAGCTCCTAAATTTGATAAAATCTCTATAAAATTTGGAAAAGAAGTTTTTATACAATCACTATCATCAATCTCGATTCCACAAAGCAAACCTAAAATAGCAAAACTCATAGCAATACGGTGATCTCCATAGCTTTTAATTTTTGAAGATTTTAGTTCGCATCCACCTTCTATTTCAAAACCATCATCAAGTTCTCTAGCTTTAACACCACAAAGCTTTAGATTTTCAACCATCACAGCAATCCTATCGCTTTCTTTAACGCGTAATTCTTTAGCATTTATTAAACTAGATTTACCCTTAGCCAAAGCAAAAGCTATAGCCAAAGCAGGCGCTTCATCTATCAACCAAGCAATATTATCTTTAACTTCTATGCCATTAAGCTTGCTAGACTCCACCCTGATCTCACCAATAGTTTCAAAATCATTTTGAGTTATTATCATTTCAAGTTTGGCACCCATTTTTTGCAAAATTTTATACGCCTCTATACGAGTAGGATTAAGCAAAATATTTTTTAAAATAATTTGAGATTTAGGTAAAATAATAGCTGCTAAAACAAAATAAAAAGCCGAAGAAGGATCATTAGGAATGATTATATTTTGAGCTTTTAAAGGTTTTTTTAAAGGATTTATTTCAAGACTTAAGCCATCATTACTAACCCTTATTGGAGCTTTCATAGCCTTTAGCATGTTTTCACTATGATTTCGACTAAGAGAAATTTCACTAAAAGTGCATACATTATCAGCTCTAAAAGCAGATAAAATCATAGCTGTTTTAACTTGAGCCGAAGAAATTTCGCTTTTAAAATTAAAAGCTTTTAATTTTTGACCTTCTATACAAAGTGGAGCTAAATTTGCCTCATTTCTTCCATAAATTCTAGCGCCTATTTGAGTAAGTGGTTTGCTTATCCTTCTCATAGGACGATTGTTTAAATACTTATCTCCACTTAAAACAAAAAAACCAGAAATTCCTGCTAAAAATCCTATCATCAAACGCATAGCAGTTCCTGAATTTCCACAGTCTAAAATACAATTTGGAGATAAAATTTCTTTAGGGGGTATAATTTTGACGCAAGAATCTTTTTGTTCAATTTTAGCTCCAAGATTTTTTATAATTTCAAGAGTGTTTAAAGTATCTTGAGCTAAGAGATAATTTTGAGCCTTATTTTCTTCTTGTGTTAAAAGCGAAAATATAGCAAAACGATGAGATATGCTTTTATCTGCTGCTATATTTTCAAGTATGGCATTTACAGGGGTTTGCAATTTGTAAATTTTCATCTTAAATCAAGACCCAAATTTTTAAGAGTATTTAAAATTTTATCCATACATTCATTGACTTGATTATCCTCTAGAGTTTTATTTATATCCCTAAAAGAAAAACTTATAGTAATGCTATAAAATTCTTTAAGGTTTTCATCACTATAAATATCAACTAAACGAAAATTTTCAAGTATTTCTAAATTCAATTCTTCGATACAATTTTTAATCTGATTGTATTCAAAACCTTTAGGTATTAACACGCTAAGATCTCTAGTGATAGCTGGGAATTTGGAGTAAGGCTTAGCTATTTTAAAATCTTGCCTGATTAAATCTAAATCAAGTTCGCAAATATATGTTTTTGGTAAATCTCTCTCATTTTCTATTTTTAAATGCAAACGGCCTATAAAACCTACTTTAATATCCGATAGGTAAATATCTGCTTGTTCATAAGGGCTTAAAATATTATATTTTGATGATTTTAGTTTAAAATCACCTATAATATTTTTAATGTCTAAAAGAAAATCATAAAATTGCACCGATTCAGGTTTGGCCTTGTTGGAAATTTTAGCTTCTTCTTTTAAGCCAGAATGGATAAATGCGATACGATTTAATTCTTGATTATTAACATTGAAAACAGCCCCTAGTTCAAAAAGTTTAATAATTTTTTTAGAATTTTTTGCATTTAAACTTGCTGCATTTAACAAATGATTTAAAAGGGTTGTTCTTAAAGTATTAAGTTCTGCTGTAATTGGATTAATTAGTTTTAATTTAACAGAGTCAAAACCCAATCTTTTAAGTTCTTCTTCATTATCCAAAACATAATGTAAGCTTTCAAAATAACCACTAGCTACTGCTCTTTTCCTTAAATTCAAAAACTCAATATAATTTTTATATGCAGAATTTAAACGATTTTTTTCTATAAATTCTAAACCCTTGGAAGCAATATTATCAATACCTATAATTCTTACAACTTCCTCGCAAATATCTGATAAATTTTTAATATCAGGACGATGTAAAGGTGCTTTAACATTTATAAGCCCTTCACCTGAAAGTATGAGTTCAAAACCTAATTTTTTCAATATTTTTAATACTTCATCTTTATCAACATTTTGCCCTATTATATCGCCAATACTTTCAATGCTTATTGGTATGATTGGTAATTCTTTGTCGGTTAAAATTTGTTGAGAAGAACTATAAATAACAAGATTTGGAATCTGCTCAAAAATACTAAGCAAAAAATCCATTCCTAAATTTAATTTAGGTTCACTTCCCCTAAAACTTCTATAAAGCATTTTTTCATCTTGATCTTTATGATATATTTTAGCATCTGCAATTACCAATGGATCGGTATAATTAGCCTCAATAATAATTATTTTAGAATCATCTTTGCATCTACTTTCATTATTTTGGAAAATTCCACTAAAGCTTAAAAGTTTATCTTTGCAAGATACTTTTGTTTCTCCATGCACTTGCTTGCTTAAATTAATGGTAAATTCTTCATCTTTTTCAGAAAAACTACTTAAATCATAAGCATTAAAAAGAACACCAGTTGAATGCGTTGCATAATTTAATAAATTTTCTATGGAATTTTTTCCCAAACCTTCAATTTGAGCAAGTCTTAAACTAAGTAATAAGTTTGTTTGAATTTCTTCTTTTAACTCTATGGCTCGATAATTATAAAGTCCATTAAGTTCTTTCTCAGCTGCTAAGCGCAAAATTCTACCGATACCTAAAACATTTTCACTTTCTTTGAATGGTTTTGGTTCTTTTAAATTTAAATTTAAAGCTGTAGCCAAATCACGAGCAATACCATAAATACTTAAACAATCACCCCTATTAGGAGTAAGTTCTACTTCTATTAGCTCATCATTAAAAATTTCATAAGTATTTAAAGCTCTCCCAAGTTCTAATTTCCCTATGCTCTCATCTAAAAGCATAATTCCTTCATTGATTTTTTCAAAACCCAGTTCTAAACTAGAACAAAGCATACCACAAGAATCCACTCCTCGTAATTTTGCTTCTTTTATTTCCATACCGTTTGGCATGATAGCATCTTTAGTTGCAACAGCTACAAATTGTCCTGCATCAACATTCGCAGCACCGCAGACAATTTGCAAGGTTTCACTTCCGATATCAACTTGACAAATGCTTAATTTATCTGAATTTTCATGTTTAATTTTTTCCTTAACATAGCCTACAACAACTTTATCTGGAGCCTTTAAAGCGCCAACCCTATCAACTTCTATACCTATAGAGTTTAAAGTTTTAGCTATTTTATCCGAACTTATTTCTTCAAGTTCTAACCAATCATTCAACCAACTTTTAGTAATTATCATCTAAACTGCTCCAATAATCTCAAATCACCTTCAAATAAAGATCTTAAATCTGGAATTTGATGCAAAAGCATTGCAAAACGCTCTACTCCCAATCCAAAGGCATAACCACTTACATTTTCATAACCAACAAAATTATAAACATTAGGATCAACTATTCCACATCCTAAAACTTCAAGCCAACCTGTATGTTTGCAAACTCTACAACCCTTTCCTTTGCAAAATACACAAGAAATATCAACTTCAGCAGAAGGCTCTGTAAATGGGAAAAAACTTGGACGAAAACGAACTTTCACATCTCCGAACATATAACGCAAAAAATCTTCCAATACACTTTTTAAATTTGCAAAGCTAACCTTTTGCCCTTCTTCCACCACAAGGCCTTCAACTTGATGAAACATAGGAGTATGCGTAATATCAAAATCTCTTCTAAATACAGCACCAGGGGCTATCATCCTAATAGGAGGTTTTTGTGCAAGCATTGTCCGTATTTGCACTGGCGAAGTTTGTGTTCTTAAAAGCCTTTTATCATCAAAATAAAAGGTATCTTGCATATCTCTTGCAGGGTGAGATTTAGGCAAATTTAACGCTTCAAAATTATGAAAGTCATCTTCTATTAAAGGCCCTTTTTCTATGCTAAAATTCAAAGCTATAAAATACTCTATGATTTTATCCATGGTGCTCATAACAGGATGCAAGGCACCTGTTGTAATACTTTCATCAAAATAGTTAAAATTTAAAGCATCTTGTTTCATTCTTTCTTCTAAAGCAAGATTTTCCAAATCTTTAAATTTGGCTAAATAAGCCTCATTAAATATTTCTTTTTGTGCATTTAATTTGGCAGCAAATTCTTTTTTCGCCTCATCTTCTAACTCTTTAAGCTTTGTAAAGCCTTCTGTTAAAATACCTTTTTTTCCAAGAACGGAAATCCTAATGGCTTCCAAATCATTTAAATTCTCACATTTTTGAATCTGTTCTATAAAATTTTGCAATTTTCTTACCTTAAATAAAATATTTCAAGTTCTAATTCTATTAAAAACTATTTTAAATTCAGCATAAAAACCAAACTTTAAAGATATAATTGTATCAAACCAACAATAAAAAAGGATAAATAATGCAAGAAAAAACAATTTTTGAACTCATAGTTGAAGGTAAACTTCCATGCAATAAAGTGCTTGAAAGTGACGATTTTCTAGCATTTCATGATATTGCACCCAAAGCACCTATACATATACTTATAATCCCTAAAAAACATTTTAAAGACTTTCAAGAATTTGATCCTGAACTTATGGCCAAAATGACAAGTTTCATACAAGAATTAGCTGTTCTTTTAGGTGTAGATAAAAGTGGATATCGCTTGGTAACAAACTGTGGAAAAAATAGTGGACAAGAAGTTTTTCATTTACATTTTCATATGCTTGGAGGTTTTGAACTGCCTAAGGAAAAAACAAAAAAAGAAAATCCTCAAGCTTTATTTTAGTTTAAATGGTAGAAAAACTACCATTTAAACTATTTTGTCAAAGGTAGCAACATTCCCTCATATAATTTTTGATAAATTTCATCACCGCATAACTTTTTAGCTAGCTCTAAACCAAAAAGAATTGCCGTAGCTGGACCTGCTGAAGTTATAACATTTTTATTTACAACTACAGCCTTGTTAACACGATTTCCATTAAGTCCAACTTCACAACTAGGATAGCAAGCAAACTCGCCCTCTAAAACACCTGCTTCATTTAAGACTATAGGAGAAGCACAGATTGCGGCAACAATTTTATTTTTGCTATGAAGTTGTTTAATGATATTTAAAATAACATTTGAATTCTTAAGATTCATCATACCTTCAAAGCCACCCGCCAAAGCAATGGCATCTAAATTTTCTATATCAACATCCTCTATAGAACAATCTGCTTTTATACTAATGCCATTAGCACCTTTTACTAATAACTCACTGTTTAACGAAGCTATAACAACTTCCAAATCTGGATTTAATTCTCTTGCTCGTTTTAAAACATCCGCAATTCCTATAAATTCAGCTTCCTCAAAACCTTGAGCCAATGGAATTAATACTTTTTTACTCATTTTGTTCTCCTTTTTTATATTTTTTAAATCTTTCTTCTCTTTCTTTGTTTTTTTGCATCATTTGACGATTAAAACCTATGACCAAAACAATCATTAAAAACACAAAAATAACTATTAGAATGAAATCTAAAATTTCCATAAATACAACCTTATTTTTGGGAAATTCTAACACATTTTTTTAAATCTTTAGAGAAAATTCAAAGATATTTCTATAAAATCTTTTTTTAAATAATTTCTCTGAAAAGGTTTACAAATTGAATCAGAAAAATATAAGAATTTTTGTTTTTTTTGTTATTATTATTTTATGGGGCTATTTTTCTTTCCCGATAGAAATATTAAAAATTCAAGATCCTAGTGGAGTTGTAAGCTATGGCTATACAGAAAATGCAAAAGCTTATTTAAAAAGTTATCTTATTACGCTTTTATTAACTGCTTGTGCTGTTATTATCGGAGTGATTATTGGTTTTAGCTTAGCTATTTTACGCTTCTCTAAATTTAAAACACTTAATTTTATTATAGATGAATATATAGACATTATACGAGGAACACCGGTAATTTTACAATTGATGATTTTTGCTTTTGTAATTTTTACTTTTATAGACAACCTTTATGCAGCCATTCTTGCACTAGGACTTAATAGCTCGGCTTATATAGCAGAAATTGTAAGAAGTGGCATTAATAGTGTAGATAAAGGACAAATGGAAGCTGCAAGAGCAATGGGACTTGATTACAAAACTTCAATGAAAGAAATTATTCTTCCTCAGGCTACTAAAAACATTCTACCTGCATTAGCTAATGAATTTATTTCTTTATTTAAGGAAACTTCTGTTGTAGGATTTATTAGTGTTATTGATATTACCATGCAAAGTCAAAGCTTGCAAGCCGTACTTTACAATCCAAAACCTATTATTTTCACTGGACTTGTTTATTATGTAAGTGTAAAAATTTTTAGCTATTTTGCAAAAAAACTTGAACTTAGGATGAATAAAAATGATTGAAGTTAAAAATTTACAAAAAAAATATGGAGAATTAGAAGTTTTAAAAAATATTAACACTACAATCTCAAAAGGCGATGTAATAGCTATCATAGGTCCAAGTGGAGGCGGAAAAAGTACATTTTTACGCTGCATCAATCGCTTAGAACTAGCTGATAGTGGGGAAATTTTAATCAATAAGCAAAACATACTTGATAAAGAAATTGATATTAATAAGATCAGGCAAAAAGTTAGCATGGTATTTCAGCATTTTAATCTTTTTGCCAATAAAAATGTTATGGAAAATTTATGTTTAACGCCCATTAAAACAGGAATTTTAAGTCAAGAAGAAGCCATAAAAAAAGCAAAATTACTTCTTGCTAAGGTGGGTTTAGCAGACAAAGAAAATATAATGCCCCATAAGCTCTCTGGCGGACAAAAACAACGCATAGCTATTGCTAGAAGCTTGATGATGAATCCTGATGTTATTTTATTTGATGAACCTACTTCAGCTCTAGATCCTGAAATGATAGGCGAGGTTCTAAGCATTATGAAAGATGTTGCAAAAGAAGGTTTAACTATGCTTGTAGTAACTCATGAAATGGGCTTTGCTAGAAATGTTGCCAATCGTATATTTTTTATGGATAAAGGAAAAATTGCTGTTGATGCAAGCCCTAAAGAAGTATTTGAAAATCCTAGCAATGAAAGATTGAGAGAATTTTTAAACAAGGTTTTAAATCATTAATTCATAAGCCACTAAGGCTTATGAATTTTAATCCCAACATTCAGCGTTTTTAATTCCAAGTTTGCTAGCATTAAATTTAGGATCTATACCAGATTTTTGTTGCATATTAAAATCTTTTAAAACTTTATTTACTATACCACCTAAAAGCAATAAAGATATAATATTTGTCGTTGCCATGAAAGCCATAGTCAAATCAGCCAAATTCCAAGCAAGTTTTAAATTCATTTGCGAGCCTATAAAAATCATAGCCACAGCTGTAATTCTAAACAAATTCATTACAAATTTGGAATTTGTTAAATATTTAACATTAGCTTGAGCATAATAATAATTTCCTATTAAAGAAGTTATTGCAAAAAGAACAATAGCTATAGTAATAAAATGGATTCCAAAGCTACCGTAATACTCACGCATAGCTTCTTGAACTAAAGGCATTCCACCATCAATTTTACTTTCTCCAAGTCCTAAATATGCCATAGAAAAAAGAACTAAAAATCCAGAACTTGTACAAACAACAACATCAATTAAAACTGAAAAGGCTTGTATAACACCTTGTTTAGCTGGATGACTTGTCAAAGCTGCTGCAGCTGCATTAGGTGCCGAGCCCATACCCGCTTCGTTTGAAAAAAGTCCTCTTTTAATCCCTATAACCAAAGCAGAACCAGCAAAACCACCAAAAATCGCTTTAAAATCAAAAGCACTTTGTAAAATCATATGAATCACAGAAGGAATTTTATCAAAATTCATTAAAACAGCAATCACGGCAAGTAAAACATAAGCTAAAGCCATAAAAGGAACAATTAAAGAACTAATTTTACCTATTTTAGTATGGTGAGAAAAAAACATCCATGCACCAAAAATAGTTAAAACAATACCAATAATCATTGGCCAAGAACTTGATGCAAAATCTACAGCAGCATTTGGATTAAACATATCATAATAAACTTTAAAAGACGAAGTCATTGTTTGACTTTGAAGTCCATTAAATCCATAAGCATAAGTAATAATAAGAATAAAAGCAAAAAAAGCTCCAAAAAAATGTGAGCCTAAGGCTTTTTTTATATAATAAGCTGGACCACCTTTAAACCCGCCTGTATCATCTTTTGATTTGTAAACTTGAGCTAAGGTACTTTCAGCAAATGCTGAGGCACCACCAAAAAATGCCATAACCCACATCCAAAATAAAGCACCAGCTCCACCTGTAGCCAATGCCAAAGAAATTCCAGCAATATTTCCTATACCAACTCTAGAAGCAGTTGAGATCATTAATGCTTGAAAAGGTGAAATATGTTCTTTAGCGTGTCCTTCGTTTTTTTCTGTAAGAATTTTAAATACAGAACTCAACATACGAAACTGAACAAAGCGAGTTAAAAAACTATAATAAAGCCCACAAACAATAAGTAAAACTACCATAATAATGTCTGTATTTGGGACAATCTTATTAGCTATAATATCAGACGCTTTATTGGCAAAATCTAGCATAATATCTAATTTCATCCAAACTCCTCAAAAAATAATCTGAATTTTACTTTAACATAATTTTTATAAAAAGGACTTTATGATTTTATTTGTTTTAAGCTATTGTGTAAATTTGAAACTTTTAAGAAGCAAAATTTCTAAAATTTTGTCTTAAAGCTTCATAAGAGATTATACCAACGCTTGTGGCTAAATTTAAACTTCTTCCATAAGATTTCATAGGTATAGTTATAGCATTTTCCCAATTTAATTGCATTAATTCCATAGGCAAACCATAACTCTCACTTCCAAAGAATAAGAAATCATTTTTTTGAAATTCTGCATCAAAATAAGCTTTTTGACTCTTAGTTGTTGCGAAAAAAAAGCAATTTTTATAAATCATATTTTCATTCAAAAATTCTTCAAGATTCTCCCAAATAATAGGCTCTAATTTATCCCAGTAATCAAGTCCTGCCCTTCTAACAGCCTTTTGTGAAATATCAAAAACAGTTGGTTTAACAATATGAAGTTTAAAACCAGCATTAAAGCACATTCTACCTATACTACCTGTATTTTGCGGTATTCTAGGGTGGACTAAAACTATATTAAACATATTTATACTAGAACTCTTTGAATATTAGGATTTAATTTTACTAAAATTTCATAGTTAATAGTATGAAAAAAATCAGCCCAAATATCAGCATCTTTAAACACGCAAATTTCCTCACCAGAATTTTCACAAGAAAAACTATCCATTGACATCTTTCCAAGCATTACTTTTCCATTTCCAAGCACTAACTCCCCTTTTCCATTGTATCGGAAAAGACCATCAGCATAACCCAAATCATAAGTTGCTACTTCCATATCCTTTGCAGCAGTAAAAATGCCTCCATATCCTATACTCTGTCCTTTTTGTAAAATCCTTTGACTTAATCTATGAGCATACAAGCTTAAAACTCTTTTTAAATTTGAATCCCCATATCCAAATTGAACAAGCCCAACTCTACAATATTCATCTTCGGGAATTTTCCCTCTAAATAATGCTGCAGAATTATGCGAATGAAATAATAAATTTGAAAAATATTTTTTTACTATCTTTTTAGCTTTTTGAAAATTTTCTTTTTGAACAAAAAAACTTCCATCCATTTCATCTGCACCAGCAAAATGTGTAAACATTCCAGTAAATTTTAAATCACTACTTTGAATAAGATCTATAGCATGCTCTAAATTTTCTACACAAATTCCATTGCGATGCATGCCTGTATCTATTTTTAGATGTATTTTTATATCTTGCTTGTATTTTTTTACTTGGGAAATATCATTTAAAGCATAAATAAATCTAGAATTTTCATTACCATGAGGACGATGTGATAGTATTAATATATTCTCAAAAAATTCTTCGATTTCTTGAGCTTCTTCTTCACTCTTAACAGCAACAAAAGAAACTCCTAAATTTTTGGCTAATGGAGCTAAAAGCTTAGCTCCATGTCCATATGCATTATCTTTAAAAACACAAATTAATCTTTGAAAACTCCCTATTTTTTTAGCAATATGTCTTAAATTGTATTCATAAGCTTTTTGATCAATTTTTATTAAAGACATTTATTGCTCTGCTAAAATTTTCATTTTACCTTTACTATCTATCTTAACGTATAAAATTTTATCGCCTCTAAACTGATAGTTTTTAGTGTAATAATCCTCATAAAATGAAATTCTATACATAGTTTCATTTTCTAAATTCGGATAAGGGCTGATATTAATATCTGAAAATTTAATCTTTTTATCTTCTTTACGAGAAAAAATAGATTTTTTCATGGAAGCAAACTGTTCAAATTTCATTTTATCAAAACGTTTAAATTCTTGCTCATCATAAAAACTTAAATAGGCATTAGTGTCACTATTTGTCCAAGCTAGTTTCCATGTAAAAAGATCAGCCAATAAACTAGCGATTTGATCCTTTTTAGCTCTAATTTTTTCTTTTTCTTCTGTCATAACAAAAACTTTTTTATCTTGCACAACTTTTGCAAATTTCTCCAAATTATTATTAAATAAAGCAATACACCCTCTTGTTTTAAATTCATCAAGTCTAGAACCATCTAAAGGATAGCCATGGATCCAAATACCACCACCTGTTTTTCCTTGTACTTTATCAAGTAAATTTGGATAAGTTGTGGCAAAAGCAAAGGGACCATAATAAGGATCACCTGGATTAAACTTACGGCCTAACTCATAAAAACCTACTGGCGTTTTCAAATCTCCTTCTATTTTTTTATCACCCATTAATCCAGTTATTATTTCTTTTTGTTCAAAATCTTTTCTTATTTTTCCGTCCTCGTAAGAATAAACACGGAGAATTTTATCTGTTTTATTTGTAAGCACGATAGCAACATTATCATCATAGTATCCAAGTGAAATATTTTTATCTCCTATTTCACTTAACCAAAAATCCTTTTGAGTTAATTCTTTTTCAATCGCTACACCAACAGCATCTAATCCTTGATTAAGATAAATTTTAACAAGATCTGAGGCATGCAACATCAATGAAGAAAGTGCAATTAATAAAGCAAGTCGTTTTAACAATGTTTTTCCTTAGGTATTTCAAATTTTTTAAGTCAAAAATGTTTGTGATTATAATATTTTTTTTCTTAAAAAATATTAATTATATTAACAATGCAGCCTTATTTATGATATAATTTTTACAAATCATAAAGGCTTGTTTTAAAAGGTTGTCTATAATGATAAGAAATTTTTTTATAGGAATGTCTTTTTTAGGCATTTTGTTTTTAGCTTTTTATACATTATATGATAAAAAGAAAGAAAGTATATTTAGCTTAAATACATGCCAACCTCTAACTTGTGACTTAAATTTACAAGATTGTGTTTTTTCTTTTAATAAAAAAAATATTGAAGTTTCAGCCTACCCAAAACCTATAAAAATTTTCAATAAAACTACTATAAAAATTAAGAATTTTCCTCATTATTCTAATTTAAAGATTAAAATTTATAGTTTAAATTCCTATATAGGCGATATCATTCCTAAATTTAATATAGTTAATGGTGATATTCTTATAAATTTTATAGGTAGAAGCATTACCGATGATTCTAGATTTAGGGTTGAATTTTTAAACAATAATGCTCCAACTGGTTTTTTCTTTGATTTTGATGTTACTATGCAAAAAAATTTTCAAACAGGTAACACACATTGAAAAATTTTCAAAATTTTATATTCAAATAAAAATATTTTTTGATATAATGAACAAATATTTAATATTATAAAAATAAGGATACAATATGAAAAAAATTCTTCTCTTAGGTGCTCTTTTTGCTGTAAATCTTTGGGCTGTTAATGATATAGAGGTAAAAAATGCCTTTGTAAAACAAACTCCACCTCATGCGCAAAATAGTGCTATTTTTCTTACTATTTTTAATAATACTAATAAGGATATTGCTCTAATAAGCGCCAAAAGCGATATCAGTGAAGTCAGTGAACTGCATACACATATACATAAAGATGGAAAAATGATGATGCAAAAAATTCCTGAAATTATTATAAAAGCTCATTCAAGCACAGAGCTTAAATCTGGAGGTTACCATATAATGCTTTTAAAACTAAAAAAACCTATTATTAAAGACACGAAGGTAAATTTAGATTTAAAATTTAATAATCACAAAACCATAGAGTTAAAAAATATTGATTCTAAAGAATTTTAATTAATGAGAAAAATTATTTTTATCCTAGCTTTTGCTTTTGTTATTGCTATTTTATATATTATTTTTGATTTTTATGTAATAAAAGATTCTCAAAAAATAACAAAAACTGATTTTTCTACCCCATTGACTTGCGATTTTAATGTTAAAGACTGCACATATAGTTTTAACAATAAAAAAGTCTTAATTTCCCTAAATCCCAAACCCTTACAATCTTTAGATGTTACAAATCTAAAGATTGTAAATCTAGGAAATTATAACAACTTAGGAATTAAAATTTATGGATTAAATATGTATATGGGCGAAATTAAACCTAAAATACATCGATTAAATTCAACAGACTATGAAAGTAAAATAGTTCTTGCTGCTTGCGTTTTAGATACTATGCGTTTCAGGGTAGAATTTATGGATAATAATAAACCCATAGGGTTTTATTTTGATTTTGAGCTAAAAAAATGAAAAAAAATATTATTTTGTTTATAGTTATAGTTGCCATTATTTTAGGTGTAATATTTTTTATTAAAAATCATCAAAATTCTTATGATTTTATCTTAAAATCAGACTTAAAAGAGGAAACCACTCTAAAAGATTTTAAAGGAGATAAGCTTATTATCTATTTTGGATATACTTATTGCCCTGATGTTTGTCCGGCAACTCTTAGTTTAGTAGGCAAAGCCTTAAAGCAAATCAATAATCCTAAGGCTCACCTTCTTTTTATTTCTTTAGATCCAAATAGAGATAATAACTTAAGCAATACAAACGAATGGTTACGATACTTTTACCCAAAAGCAGATGCCTTAATTGCAAAAGATGAAAAAACTCTTCAAAAAATAACAAAACAATATAATGTTCAATATCAAAAAATAGATCTAAATGATTCTTTTATGGGTTATTCTATAGCACATAGCAATATGCTTTATCTTATTGATGAAAAAGGTCATTTTTATAAAGAAATTAGCGATTTAAATCCACAAGAAATTTTAAGAGAACTTAGAATTTTTCTAAATTCTCAATAATTATACTTAAGCAAAAAGATCAGTTGAGAGGTATCTTTCAGCCGTATCGTTTAGCATAGTTAAAATTCTTTTATCTGGAAATTTCTTTGCTAGCATACTTGCGGCAAATACATTTGCTCCACTTGATATACCTACCATTAAACCACTTTTGGCAAGTTCTTTGGCTGTATTTATAGCATCTTCATTACTTACTGTGATCACTTGATCTATAACTTCTTTATTTAAAATAGCAGGTATAAAATTCGCCCCTATTCCTTGTATTTTATGGCTTCCCGCTTCACCTTTGCTAAGCAATGGAGAATTTAGAGGCTCGACTCCAACAATATGCACTTTTTCTAATTTTTCTTTTAGTATTTCCCCAACTCCACTAATAGTACCGCCAGTTCCAAAACCAGCTACAAAAATATCAAGTTCATTATCCAAATCTCTTAAAATTTCTAAAGCCGTATTCTTGCGATGCGCATTTTTATTTGAAATATTTTCAAATTGAGAAACCATAAAAGAATTTGGAGTATTTAATAATATTTCATTTGCTTTATCAACCGCTCCTTTCATTCCTAAATTTGCAGGAGTTAATTCTAACCTAGCGCCAAAGAGTGTTATCATTTTTCTTCTTTCTAAACTCATAGATTCAGGCATTACAGCAATAAATTTAAGTCCCAAATCTGCACAAATCATAGCCAAAGAAATTCCAGTATTTCCACTAGTTGCTTCAACTATTGTAGTATCTTGATTAATTTTTTTACTATCTAAAGCATCTTTAATCATTTCAAAAGCTGCTCTATCTTTTATAGAATGACTAGGATTTAAAAATTCACATTTAGCAAAAACATTGATACCAAATTTTTTCAAATGTATAATAGGAGTATTTCCTATAAGCTCACTTACTTTTTCATGTACTTTCATAATTTTAATATCCTTTTTTGTTTAATAATGATAGTTTTATAAAAGTTTAAAAAAATAAAGTAAATAAAAGATACAAAATATCTGAATTAATTAAGAAAGAAGGCTAGAATTTATCTAGCCGAAGTCTTATTTTTTCTTTTTGCCGCTTGCTTTTGCAACAGCTTCTTTAAGGTTTTTACCTACCTTAAATTTTGCAACTCTTGTAGCAGGAACTTTGATTGTTTTTCCTGTGCTTGGTACTCTAGCTTCTCTAGCAGCTCTTTCTTGAGTTGAAAAAGTACCAAAACCAATAAAACTGATGCTATCACCTTTAGCTAAAACATCAGTAATAGTAGAAATAACTGCATCAGTAGCAGTAGTAGCGTCTTTTTTTGTTAGCCCAGCTGTTTGAGCAACTAATGAAATGAAATCTGCTTTAGTCATAAAAGCTCCTTTGTTTTAATTGAAACGCCTAATTTTAGCATATTTAAAAAACAATATCAAGTAAAAAACAGCTTTTTTTAAGTTTTTTTCAAAAAACTTTATTATTTTTTCTTATATCTTTCAAATTCTCCGCTATTATCAATTTCATTGCCAATTTTCTCGTATAAATCATAATAAAATTTAACAAATTCTTTACACTTAGACATAATAGGAAGAAAAATATTATCTTCAATTTCACAAAATCTACTTAAAAACTCTTTTGCATCAAGTCTTAAAGCATAGTGTTTTGCCAATTCATGATAATTTTTTAAAGTTAGTTCTTTAAATTTTTCATAATGCCCTAAATCAAAATTTATCTTCAAATTATTATTTTCAAAAATCAATACTTCGCTTTCAAAAAGCAAGCTAAGATGAATAAGTGCTTCTGTATAATAAGGTCTAACTTCATCAACCCTTTGCCAAGAAATAAGTCCAATAGCTCTTTTTATAAGTTCATGAAAAACAGGCATTATCAAGTCATCTTGTTCATGATAAAAGAAATTTATAAGTCCACCTGTAGTAGCTTTATATTCTTCTATATTTTTAAAAAAACCATTCTGATTCATTGTTTTTTCGGTATCATTAGCAATAAAAAATATATGACCAAATTCATGGCCTATAGTTGATACTTCATAAACCCTTTTCCAAATTTTTTCCTGATAAAATAAAATATTTCTTCCAAAATCCAAAAATTCTTTATCAAAAATCTCGCTAGAAATTTTCATAAAAGGCTTTGTTTTAGCATTTTCATATACAAAATTTATAAAGGCAAATATTTTTTTGCCCGCCTTAGAACTTACAAACTCATCATTTGGAACGACTTGAGCTGAGAATAAACCTTTAAGTTCAGCACCATAAAATATCATCGGAGTACAAATATAAAGTTGAGTTTTTTCTATATTAGATAAAACTTCTTTTTCTAATTCACAATCTTCAAGTCCTATATTTTTATAAACATGTTCAAAACTTTCCTTAATTTCATTACCAAATTTCAAAACATCAAAATCATTCTCATCTTCTATTCTTATATCCCATTCTAATGCCACCGCATGAGTATAATTATCTTCATAATATTCTAAAGGATGTCCCACTTGTAAAGGTGATTTTACTTTCATCCAAGCAAATTCAGCTTCTTGCCAAGCTTTTATAACTCTATCTTCATCTTTTTCACAAAATGCCAATTTTAATTTTTCAAAATATTCTATATAAGCTTTTTCCTCTTCGTTGCTAGCAAATATTTTAAGCTGATCAATCATATTTTCAAAAGCAAATTCTAATTTTAAAATTTCATTCTCGAAAAATCTCGCATAAGGAACAAATTTCCATAAATTTCCTATTCTAACTAAAACACCATAGCTTCGCTCACAAATTTCTCCTTCTGGAGTTTTTTGATATAAATGATTTTTACGTAAAAATTCCATTGCATCATCTAAATTTGGAAATTGAGTAGATAAAATTTTGTTATTTTTTTCTATAATTTCTTTAGTCCAAGAAATTTCAAAAATATTCATAATTAAACCTATATTATGCACTCCTTGTATTAAGGACAGATAAAAATTATTTAAAAGTTTTTTCTCTTTTATTTCATTAATTAAATTTTGATGTTCTTTTTCATAAAACTTTCTAATCTCTTCATAGAACTTATGTTTTAACTCTATAATCTTATCTTCCTTAAAGTTGTTTTTTTTCCATTCTTGAACTAAATTTTCTTCTTTTAAATCAACCAAACGCCTAAGTATGGCTAGCATAGTTGTTGTATCTTGTTTTAACTCACTTAAAGAAATCAAAGATCTAAAATACTCGCCCACATCTTCTTTGTCTAAAAACTCATATAACGCATTATTTCTTTCTTTGTATTTTCTAACCAATTTAGCTATTTCTTTAAAATTATTCATACTTTTATTCTCCTTTTTAACTTTTTTAATTATAATTCATTTTTTAAAATAAGGAGTAAAAATGAGAGATATGGGAGAACCAAAATTAAAAATTGTAGCCATGCCAAGTGACACAAATCCAGCGGGAAATATTTTTGGCGGATGGATACTTTCACAAATCGATTTAGCAGGAGCTATCGCAGCAAGAGAACTTTCTCCTGAACGCGTTGTAACCATCTCTATGGATAAAGTAGTTTTTAAAGAACCTGTTTTTATAGGAGATATAATTTCTTGTTACTCTAAAGTTGTAAATGTGGGCAACACTTCAATCAGCGTTGAAGTAGAAGTCACAGCTCAAAGAGTGGATTCTCAAGGTTGTACTTCTTGCATTAATGTAACTTCGGCTTTAGTAACTTATGTAAGTGTTACAAGAGATGGAAAGAAAAAGCCTATTAGTGAAGAACTTAAAAGAATTCATGGCTTTTTAAATGCTTAAAGCTTATTTTGTATGATAAAACTTTATCCTTTAAGCTTATCAGCATTTATTTAAACCGCCACTATTGTATTTTTTATCTAGACATTCTTTGAAAAATTCCCCTCTGGTTTTTGGAATTTTTCCTGGATGTTTTTGTTTCATGTGTTCTAAATACTTATCATAACTAGAAAGTCCCACCAAGGGATGAAAAAACCTTTCGGCTTTTTCATAATAATATTTAAATTTTTTGAAATTCATCAATCTTAATATACTTAGTTTCTTTAAGAGGAATTTTAATTTTACCTAAACAAATTCCTATACAAGAAATTATAACAAGCAAGGTAGCTATCATAAAGAACACACAAAGAATTGCATTAAGTAAATTTCCAACTTTATTTTGAGTGGCTATTGAAATTTCTTTTCTAATTGTAGAAATTTCTTTTTCATCTTTAGTATTATTTAATTTAAATTCTAAATCTTTAATTTTTTGACTTTGTATGCTAACGGCGGCTACATGACTTACCGCATTTGCTATTTTATTGCCTTCTTCATAAGGCATAATTTTTTGAATTCCTCCATACAGAGTTGCCACTAAGACAAATACCGCAGGTACTAAAGTAACCCAAGTATATCTTGCCTTGCCCATTTTTACAAGTATAGTTGTAGCAAGAAGCAAAGCCATACCCGCAAGCATTTGATTGCTCACGCCAAAAAGAGGCCAAAGTGTATAAATTCCTCCCTTAGGATCAATGGCGCCTTGATAAAGAAAATATCCCCAACCTGCAACACTTAAAGCCGTAGCCAAAAGTCCAGCTGGATAATTATGAATATCTCCTAAAGGTTTATAAACATTACCCAATATATCTTGCACCATAAAACGACAAGCCCTTGTCCCAGCATCCACCGCTGTTAAAATAAATAAAGCTTCAAACAATATAGCAAAATGATACCAAAAAGCCATCAAATCCACGCCGCCAAAAAGTTCATGCAAGATCAAAGCTACACCTATAGCAAAAGTCGGGGCTCCCCCTGTTCTTGAAAGTATAGTATGCTCTCCTATATTTGTGGTTAAAGTAGTAATTTCTTCAGGAGCAATACTAAATCCCCAACTTGAAATAGTTTGTGCTACATTTACAACATCTGTTCCTATCAAAGCAGAGCTTGAATTTATAGCAAAATAAAGACCTGGATGTAAAATACAAGCACAAATTAAAGCCATAATCGCCACAGCACTCTCAGCAAGCATAGAGCCATATCCAACAGCCAAAGTATGAGTTTCGTTTTCAAGCATTTTAGGAGTAGTTCCACTAGAAATCAAAGCATGAAAACCACTGATCGCACCACAAGCAATGGTAATAAATAAAAATGGAAACACTCCACCTGCAAATACTGGACCTGTTCCATCAAAATACTGAGTATTTGCTTTTGGCATTTGTAAATCAGGAGCAACCAAAACAATAGCTACAGCCATTACCACAATAACACCGATTTTCAAAAAAGTTGAAAGATAATCTCTTGGAGCAAGTAAAAACCACACAGGTAAAACAGAAGCAATAAAACCATAAGCCATCATAACAATTGCCAAAGTTGGAGCTTCTAAAGTAAATATTTTAGCCCAATAAGGATCAGCAGCTATAACGCTACCATAATGAATAGCCAAAATTAAAAGCACAAAACCTATTATAGAAGCCTCCCCTACTCTACCTGGACGGATAAAACGCATATAAATGCCCATAAATATTGCTATAGGAATAGTCATTGCGATAGTAAATAAACCCCATGGAGATTCTGCTAAAGCTTTTACAACCACCATAGCTAAAATGGCAATAATAATAAGCATAATGCCAAAAATCGCCACCATAGCAACTCCACCTGTAAATTTACCCATCTCATCCTTAATCATCTCGCCAAGACTTCTACCTTTTCTACGAGTAGATATAAAAAGAACAACAAAATCATGCACAGCACCCGCTAAAACTCCTCCTACTAAAATCCAAAGCATAGAAGGCAAATATCCCATTTGAGCGGCCAAGATAGGTCCTACTAATGGACCTGCTCCTGCAATAGCAGCAAAATGATGTCCAAATAATACAGCTTTATTTGTAGGCACAAAATCACGCCCATCATTTTCTACAAGTGCTGGTGTTGCACGATTTTTATCAAGTTCTAAAACCTTATAAGCTACAAAACGCCCATAAAATCTATATCCTATCATATAAATACATACAGCAGCAACCACCAAATAAATCGCTGATACACTTTCGCCATTTTGTAAAGCTAAACAACCAAAACAAATAGCGCCTAAAGTTGCAACAAACAACCATAAAATTTTAGTACTTAACTGAGTCATATTTCTCCTAAGAAAATAAAATATTTTTAAAGAATAGCAGATTTATAGATTAAATTATATAGAAAGATGTTTAGTTTTTTCACATTTTTAAAAAAATATATGTTTTTTGTTTCTTTAAGTAGCATAAAAATGAAAAGCTTAAAAATAATCTTTAAGCTTTTTTAATCTAAATAAAGAGAGAATTTACACTTTCGTTATGATAAACACGACGTATTACTTCAGCAAAAACAGGTGTAACGCTTAATACTTTAATATTTGGTAATTGCTCTTTTAAAGGTATAGTATCTGTTACCACAAGCTCATCTAAAACTCCACTTGCTATTCTCTCATAGGCTTTTCCACTTAAAACTGCATGAGTACAGCAAGCCATAACAGATTTTGCACCTTTTTCTTTTAAAGCTTCCGCGGCTTTAACTATAGTGCCAGCAGTATCAATAATATCATCCACTAAGATAACTTCTTTATCTTTTACATCTCCAATAATATTCATTACTTCACTTTCATTGGCTTTTTCACGACGCTTATCAACTATAACTATATCAAGTCCTAAATGCTTTGCAACACTCCTAGCTCTTGCAACACCCCCTATATCTGGACTTCCTATAATAGCATTTTTAAAATGTTTGGCTTTAATGTAATCATTAAAAACTATACTTCCATAAAGATTATCTACTGGAATATCAAAAAAACCCTGAATTTGTCCTGCATGCAAATCTATCGTAGCTACGCGATCAATCCCAGCTGCTTGAATCAAATTAGCCACAAGTTTAGCAGTAATTGGCACTCTAGGATTTGCTTTTCTATCTTGTCTCGCATAGCCAAAATATGGGATAATAGCCGTAATTGAATTTGCACTTGAGCGACGCAAAGCATCTGTAAGAATTAAAAGTTCCATTAAATTATCGTTTGTAGGAGCGCAAGTACTTTGAATAATAAAAACATCCTTTCCGCGTACACTCTCATCAATTTGAACACTAATCTCTCCATCACTAAACCGCTTTACTCCAGCATCACTTAAAGGCAGGGAGAGATATTTAGAAACTTGTCTTGCAAATTCGACATTAGCTGAGCCTGAAAAAATTTTATAACCTCGCATAAAAAACCTTAATCAATAAAATTATGAATTAATACAAAAGATTTTAATAAAAAAAATGTTAAAAACTGCTGTAAATTTAAAAAGCTTATATAAAAATATAAGCTTTTTTAAGAAATGTAAGCTGTCTTTTTGGCATAATATCTTACCAACATAGAAAGTGAAAAACATATTATAAAATAAATTCCCGCAACAACACCTATCATCGCTAAAATTTCTTCAAAACTTGTTAGTTTTGCCAATATAGTTTTTGAATTATAAGTAAGTTCAGCTATACCTAAACCCGCTAAATAAGCTGTATCCTTTACAGTGGTTACAATTTGAGATAATAAAGCAGGTATTATTTTTCTAAAAGTTTGTGGTAAAATAATATAAAAAAGAGTAAAAAATTTACCAAAACCTTGAGAATAAGCTGCTTCAAACTGACCTTTTGGTATAGAATTTAATCCACCTCTAATAATTTCAGCCATAACCGAACTCGTATAAAGTGAAAATCCTATAGTACCCCAAAAAGCTTGAGGAAATTGTCCAAAAAATACAGGTAGAACAAAACAAGCTGCAAGCATCCATAATAATAAAGGAGTGTTTCTAAAAATATCTATATAGCAAGCTGCTAAAAATTTACTTAATCTATCCCCATAATTTTTAGTTATAGCTAAAAAAGTTCCAAAAACAATCGAAATAATACAAGTTGCTAAGGCTATTTTTAATGTCAGAAATAAACCTTGCATTAAAAATTCAATATTTTGTGCATTAAAAACATTTTCCATTAACAACCCTTTATCTCGTTAAATGTGCTTTTTTTAATTTATTTTCATAAGCTTTTGCAAAATAAGCCAAAGGATAGCAAATTATAAAATATAAAACCGCTGCAAATATATAAGCCGGCGCATAATTTCCATAATCAGCTGCATAACTATCAGCAGAATGCATTAACTCAGCTCCACCTACAATAAGCAATACAGAGGTATTTTTAATTAAATTTACCATTTGATTTGTCATCGGCGGTAAAATAATTCTAATGGTTTGAGGTACTATAATATAACGCATTTGTTGAATATAAGTAAACCCTTGAGACGCAGAAGCTTCAAACTGACCTCTTGGCACAGCCAAAATTCCACTTCTAACCACCTCGCTTACATAAGCTCCGTGATACGCCCCAACACCCAATACACCAATAGTAAATATATCAAGCCTTATACCTAAAACAGGTAAGGCATAAAACAAAAAGAAAATTTGTATTACCAAAGGAACATTTTGAAAAAGCTCTACGTAAATTCTAGTGTAGGCTCTGATAATTTTAAATCTACTTGTAGCCATAACTCCGCCTATAGTTCCAAAAATTGTAGCTATAAGCAAAGCAAGAATGCTTACTTCTAAAGTATAAATAAAACCATTAATAAAAGCATCTTTATTATCCAAAGCATCTAAAAATTTCCATACCGCAAAAGGGCTTATACTATTTTCATCATATAAACCCCAAGAAGTAAGAATTTGTCTTAAATGTTCAACAAAACCTACACTTTCATTCATATTATAAACCCCATTTTTTCGCTAAAGCATCAATTTCATTTTTATGTTCTTTTACAAAATCATCAACATATTTTGCAAAAGCTGGATCATCTTTTTTGGTTACAATACCATAACTTTGTGGTTCAAAACCATCTGGCAAAATTTCACTTTTATCATCCACATAACCTAACAATATTGATTTGTCTACAGAAAACGCATCAACTCTTTTAGCATCTAAAGCAGCTTTTATACTTGGATAATCAGGAAATTCACTAAATTTAACATCAATGCCAATTTTTTTAGCAGCTTCACCTATAGCTTTTTTTGTAGTTGCAGCTTGAGCCACTCCAATATTTGCACCTTTCATATCAGCTAAAGATTTATATTTTTTTTCTTTTAAAACCAAAAGCCCTATAGCATCTTGATAATAAGGTTCTGAGAAATTATAAATTCTTTTTCTCTCTGGAGTAATAGTAAAAGTTGCTATCACTGCATCTACACTACCATTATCAAGCAAAGGGCCTCTTGTTTTAGCATTAACTGCAACTAGTTTTATTTTTTTATCATCACCCAATATACTTTTAGCTAGCAATTTGGCAACATCTACTTCGAAACCTTTAATTTCACCTGTTGCTTGATCAAGTAAAGCATAATGCGGAACATCATTTTTAACACCAACTATTAATTGTCCTTTAGATTTAATAGACTCAAGCTTACCTTCTGCTGCATTAGCATTGCTAAATGCAACACAAGCACCTAGAGCAAAAACTGCCAACTTTAACAAAGATTTTCTAAAAACCATTTTTTCTCCTTTCAATTTTGGTTAATTTTTAAGAATTTTCCCTAAAAAGAGTCGCGCTCTTTCAGTTTTTGGATTTGAGAAAAATTCACTAGGAATATTTTCTTCCACAATAGCACCATCTTCCATAAAAATAATCCTATCTGCTACTTCTTTTGCAAAACCCATTTCGTGTGTAACAACTACCATGGTAGTATTGCTTTGATGTGAAATTTCTTTCATTACATCTAAAACCTCTTGTATGGTTTCTGGATCAAGGGCTGAAGTAGGTTCATCAAATAAAATATAGGGTTTTTTAGTACAAAGTGATCTTGCTATAGCAACGCGTTGTTGTTGTCCACCTGAAAGGGTTGCTGGATAAACATTTGCTTTACCCAGCAAACCTACAACTTTTAAATACTTAAAAGCTGTTTCTTCAGCTTCTTTTTTAGATTTTTTTTGAAGTTTCATTGGAGCTAAGGTCAAATTTTGCAAAACCGTCATATGTGGATATAAATTAAAATGCTGAAAAACCATTGCACAATATTTTCGACAAATTTCAATTTTATTTTTATGATTTAAAACAAGATTGTTAACTACGACCTCGCCTGAACTAACTTCTTCAAGCCCATTCATGCAACGGATAGTTGTACTTTTTCCACTTCCACTTGGACCTATAATAACAAGCTTCTCACCTTCTTTAACAGAAAGATTAATATTCTTTAGAACATGATGAGTTCCGTAGTATTTGTTTACATTTTTTAATTCAATCAAGTTTTTTCCTTTATTTTTAACTAAATATAAAATTAATTAAAATTATTTTATCATTAAATAAAGAAAACTACTTCAAAATGTAACTTATTTTTACTAATAAATTTCCAAAGTGTAACTTTTAGTAATTTTTAGAATTTATACTTTTTCATAGTAAACACCTCTTGGAGAGAAAATCTTTTTAAAATAAATAGTCTCTGGAATTAAATCAGCATTGCCAACATAAAGCCTTCCTTTATCATTTAAAATTCTATGAAACCTCTCCATAAGTTTTAGTTTTGATTCATGATCAAAATAAATAATCATATTTCTAGAAGCTATAATATCAAATTTTCCCAATCTTGAAAATTTTTCTTCAAAAACATTGCAAAGTTCAAATTTACAAGTACAAAGCTCATTTTTATTAATAGTATAAAATTTATCTTCGCTTTCTAAAAAAAACCTTCTTTTTTCACTCTCGCTCAATCGCTGTAAAGTTCTTCCTTGATATTTTCCAAGTTTTGCTTTTTCAATCACACTTGAATTAATATCAACGCCTAAAATATACATATCTTTAATAAAATTCTGTGCAGCCAATAATGCCAAAGAATATACTTCTTCTCCACTTGAACAAGGGGCGCTTAGGATATTTACTCTCTTTTCTAAGCTTTTGGCATAATAAATTATTTCTTTCAATTGAGCCAATTCTCTTAAAAAATAAGTTTCACCTATGGTTACAAAATCTAAAGTTTCTTGTTTAAGTTGTCTATTGCTTTTTAATTTTCCCAAAAATTCGGAAAAATTTTTAGTATTAGTTCCTTCAAGAAATTTATTCAACTTTAAAGCTAGTATATTTTTTTTATCGGTTAAATCAATACCACTCATTTCGTTGATAATTTTTATAAATTCATTAAGTTCCAATTCGCTAGGAGTTATTTTTTTTTCCATGCAATTTTCCTTTTATTAATCCTGATCAATAAAATTTACAATTTCTTTTTTAATTTCTTTTAAGCTCATAGGTTTTAAATGCGGATTCATATCTTTTGCTCTTTTTGGCATACCATAAACGACGCTATCTGCTTCATTCTCACATAAACATCTAACTCCTGTTTTATAAAGCTCAAATAAACCTTTTGCGCCATCATCTCCCATGCCCGTTAAAATAATAGCAAGTATTTTATTTGTTTTTGCCAAAGAAACAGCGGAATGAAAAAGTAAATCCACACTCGGTTTAAAGCTTGAAGCCACATCTTGCCAAGCGGCTACAATATTTAAATTTCCAGATAAAATAGTATTTTTAGGGCAAATATAAATTTTATTGCTTAATATCTCTTTATCGTTCAATAAGCACACTTCACTAAAAGCTTCTTTATTAAATTGCCCCACAAAAGATGGAATAAAACTGGCACTCATGTGCTGAGCTATAACTACACAAGTATTTTTTACATCAATATCCTTTAAAAGAAATTTAAGCTGATTAGGACCACCTGTTGAAGATCCTATGAGTATGAGCTTCACTTTCTTCTCCTCTTAATTTATTGAAATTTTATTTTTCTTGTCACATGATTCTAACATATATAAAGAAAAATAAAGCTTATTTTTAAAACAAAGAAAAGCTGTTTTTATGATTTAATATGATAAGATTAGGTTTTTATCTTATTTTATATAGTAATTAGGAAACCAATGCTTAGGGAAAAAATTTATATTGCTAGTGATCATGCTGGTTTTGAATTAAAAGAAAAAATTTGCGTATTTTTAAAAGAAAAAAATATAATTTTTAACGATTTAGGAACAAACACTTGCGCAAGCTGCGATTATCCTGATTATGCGCATTTACTTGCCGAAAAAATAAACAAACGGAGCTTTGGCATTCTTATTTGTGGAAGTGGAATTGGAATTTCTATTGCAGCAAATCGTCATAAAAACATTCGTTGTGCATTATGCCACGAAAGCTTAAGTGCAGAACTTGCAAGAAGGCATAATGATGCCAATGTTTTGGCATTAGGCGGAAGATTAATTGGGGTTGAATTAGCTATAGATATTATAGAAAAATTCATTCAAACTCCTTTTGAAGAAGGGAGACATATACAAAGAATTCAAAAAATTGAGGTAAAAATATAATGTTTACAAACTGGCTTGTTTTAACTATATTGATTTGTGCAACTATCTATCTTATTGTAATGTTGTTTTACTATAAAACTCTACTTAATAAAGAAAAAACATCAAAAGATTTTATCAAAAACAATCTTGATGATACTGAGATTGTCATTAGAAAACTACAAATTCAACTTCAAAGAAGTCTTGGAAATATAGATATACTCACAGAAGAACTTAATAAAATCAAAGCAGACCTTACATCTTTAAGAACCAGAAATTCTCAATATCGCTTGGAAAATGACAAACTAAGACAAAGAATTAAAGAATTAGAAGCAAAAATCGAGGCATTATTATGATAAAACTAACACAAGAAGAAAAAAAATATCTGCTTGATAGCATTAGGATTATTCCTGATTTTCCAAAAAAAGGAATTATTTTTAGAGATATCACCACTCTACTAAATAACAAAGAAGCTTTAAATTTTCTACTTAGACATTTAAAAGAACGCTACAAAGATTACAATCTAGACTTCATAGCAGGAACAGAAAGCAGAGGATTTATCTTTGCATCTATGATTTGTGCAAAACTTAATCTTCCTTTTGTGCCTATTAGAAAACCTGGAAAACTCCCTTTTGAAACCTTTAGCTGCGAATACGATCTTGAATATGGCAGCGATAAAGTAGAACTTCATAAAGATGCATTTAAAAATATTCAAAATGCAAGAGTTTTACTTGTAGATGATTTAATAGCAACTGGCGGAACAGCTATAGCTTCATATGAACTCATTCAAAAAGCTGGAGCTAAATGTGTTGAAGCTTGTTTTTTAATGAATCTTAAAGATTTAAATGGAGCAAATAAACTTGAAAAACTTACTTCAGTTTATAGTGTTTTAGAAATTTAAAACTATAGAAAGGTACAAATGGAAGAATTTTTAAAAAATTTACTTTACCAATACAAAGATCTAGCTTATATTATTATTTTTTTATGGTGCATTTTAGAAGGAGAGTTAGCTTTAATTTTAGCAGGTATTTTTGCTCATCAAGGACATGTAAATTTAGGTTTTGTTATATTTATAGCAGGACTTGGTGGTTTTGTAGGTGATCAAATTTATTTCTATATAGGAAGATATAATAAACGCTACATACAAAAAAAATTAAAAACTCAAAGGCGTAAATTTGCAGTAGCACACCTACTTTTACAACGTTTTGGTTGGCCTATTATTTTTATACAACGCTATATGTATGGTTTTAGAACCATTATACCTATGAGTATAGGAATCACGCGTTATAGTGCAAAAAAATTTGCTATTATCAATCTTTTTAGTGCTTGGGTTTGGGCATCAATCACTATACTTTTAGCTTGGTATTTTGGAGAACAAATTTGGAAGATGGTGACTTGGGCTGAAGAACATTGGTATTATGCAGCCATTATTATTATAGCTTTTTTATCCCTTTTATTATTTGGTTTTAAACAAATGGAAAAAGCTATACTTAAAGATAAAAGGAAAAAATCATGAAATTTGAATTAAACGATAAAAAACTAGATGCTATAAAAGCAGACTTTGAACTTGTTTTTATACAGGATAAAAATTTAAAAATTTTTAACAAAGAAAAAGATTTTTTTAAACTTAATAATTACAAAGGCGAAGGTGCATTATTAGACTTAAACAATAAAAAGCTTTATTTAGAGCTTAAAAGTCTTGCTTATGAGGATATAAGATTAAGTCTTTGCACAGCATATAAAACTCTTGAGAAACTTAATATTAAAAGCGTAAAACTTCCTAGCATAATAGGAGATTGTGTAGTTAGAAGTTTTGCATCTTTAGTTGAAGGCGTACTTTTTGGAGCTTATAAATTTGACAAATATAAAAGCGAGAAAAAAACAAGTACTTTGGAAAAATTTATTATTTCAAGCGAAGAATTAAATGGTAAGAAATTTAATAAAGATGAAGCTAAGATAGGTTTAGAGCGTGGAGAAATTTTAGCTAATGCTACAAATTTTACTAAAAATATAGTCAATGAAATTCCTGAAATTTACACCCCTTTAAAAATGGCAGAAGATGCGCAAAATTTAGCTAAAGAAAATAAAAACATTATTTGTAAAATTTATGATGAAAAATTCTTAGCCAAAGAAAAAATGAATGCCTTTTTAGCGGTAAATCGCGCCTCGATACACCCACCACGCCTCATTCATCTAAGCTATAAAGCCAAAAATGCAAAAAAACGTGTTGTATTTGTTGGAAAAGGCTTAACTTACGATAGCGGTGGATTAAGCTTAAAACCAGCTGATTTTATGCTTACAATGAAAGCTGATAAAAGCGGTGCAGCAGCAGTAATGGGAATCATAAAAGCCGTAGCTGAACTTGCTTTAGATTTAGAAGTGCATTGCATTTTGGGCGCAACTGAAAATATGATAGGGGGCAATGCTTATAAGCCTGATGATGTGTTAATCAGTCGTGAAGGTGTAAGCATAGAGGTAAGAAATACAGATGCAGAAGGACGCTTGGTTTTAGCTGATTGTCTTTCTTTTGCACAGGATTTAAAACCTGATTTACTTATCGATATGGCAACTCTTACTGGAGCTTGTGTTGTAGGACTTGGAGAATTTACAAGTGCTATTATGGGAAATAATGAGGAATTGCAAAATGATTTTTATCTAAGCTCTAAAAAAAGCGGAGAATATACCACAATCTTACATTTCAACCCTTACTTAAGAGAACTTATAAAATCAAATATTGCCGATGTTAGTAATACTGCCTCTAGTCGCTACGGAGGTGCAATTACCGCAGGGTTATTTTTAGATAAATTTATTCGTAAAGAATATAAAGATAAATGGCTACATCTTGACATAGCAGGACCTGCTTATACAGAAAAATCTTGGGGATATTCTAGTTTTGGCGCAGGTGGAGCTGGAGTTAGAATGTGTGTTAATTATTTAATTCAAATTTTAAGGAAAGCTAAATGAGTTTAAGCGTAGGTATAGTAGGACTTCCAAATGTTGGCAAATCAACAACTTTTAATGCTTTAACTAAAGCACAAAATGCCCAAAGTGCAAACTATCCTTTCTGCACCATAGAGCCTAATAAAGCCATGGTTGAAGTTCCTGATTTAAGACTTAATGAACTTGCTAAAATAGTAAAACCTGAAAGAATTATGCATTCTTTAATAGAATTTGTAGATATCGCTGGACTTGTTAAAGGCGCAAGTAAAGGCGAAGGCTTGGGAAATAAATTTCTTTCAAATATACGTGAAACTGAGGTTATTTTGCATATAGTACGTTGTTTTGATGAAGAAAATATTACCCATGTTGAAGGTGGAGTTGATCCTTTACGTGATGTAGAAATTATCAATACAGAGCTTATTTTAGCAGATATTGAGCAACTGAGTAAAAAAATAGAAAAACTCACCAAAGAAGCCAAAGCCAATCAAAAGGGCGCCAAAGAAAGTCTCGAACTTGCAAATTCCTTACTTGATCATTTAAACAAAGGCTTAGCTGCAAGTTCTTATCCTGAAAAGGAAAGTGAAATTTATCAAGCCCTAATCAAGGAATTAAGACTGCTTTCTGCTAAAGAGGTGATTTATGGTGCAAATGTTGATGAAAATGGTATTAGTGAAGATAATGATTATGTAAAAGCTTTAAAAGAATATGCTAAAAAAAATGATCATGAAGTTATCAAGCTTTGTGCAAAAATCGAAGAAGAATTAGTAGGATTAAGCGATGAAGAAAGTCATGAATTTTTAAGCTCTCTAGGAGTTAACGAAAGCGGTCTTGATCAAATCATACGCACTGCTTTTGCTAAGCTTGGACTGATCAGTTATTTTACCGCTGGTGTAGTTGAAGTGCGTTCTTGGACAATCAAAAAAGGCTGGAAAGCACCAAAAGCAGCAAGCGTGATTCATAATGACTTTGAAAAAGGCTTTATAAAAGCTGAAGTTATTTCCTATGAAGACTATATCCAATACAAAGGCGAAAATGGCGCCAAAGAAGCAGGAAAGCTACGCCTTGAAGGAAAAGACTATATCGTTTTAGACGGCGATGTAATGCACTTTAGATTCAATGTTTAGGCAAAATAGCCTAAACAATATTTATAAATTTTGAATAAAACCTTCCAAAATTTGAATTTGCTTTTCTACGCTTGCAATAGAACTTGAGCCTTCACTTTGCTTAGAATTTAAAGAAAATTCAAAATTTAAAAGTTCCATAGCTTTTTCATCAAATACAGAATCTATTTTTGAAAGATCTTTAATTTCACTTATATCAATACCTTGTGCTTCAGCTTGTGCAACAACATTTCCCACTATAAAATGTGCTTTTCTAAAAGGAATATTTTTTTCACGCACCAAATAATCTGCCAAATCGGTAGCCAATAAATGACCTTTTTTACAAGCATTAAGCATATTTTCTTTATTAATTTGTATTTCTTTTAGCATTGCATTTAAGATGATTAAGCTATCTTTAGCGGTTTTTACACTATCAAAAATCCCTTCTTTATCTTCTTGCATATCTTTATTATAGGCTAAAGGTAAAGCTTTCATTATAGTTAAAAGAGAAATCAAATTTCCATAAACACGCCCTGTTTTTCCACGTATAAGCTCACAAACATCAGGATTTTTTTTCTGAGGCATAATAGAACTTCCTGTTGAAAAGCTATCACTTATAGTTATAAAAGAAAACTCCGAACTTGAAAATAAGATCATTTCTTCGCAAAGTCTTGATGTGTGCGTAAAAATAACTGCTATATCATAAAGCAAATCAAGAGCAAAATCCCTATCACTCACTCCATCCATAGCATTTAGCATAATATCTTTAAATCCTAAAATTTCAGCACTCAACTCACGATTGGTTCTATAGCTTGTTCCTGCACATGCACAAGATCCAAGTGGCGAAAAGTCTGCGAGTTCTAGGCTATTTTGCAAACGCTTAATATCTCGCATTAACATAAAAGCATAAGCTAAAATATAAAAAGAAAAACTCACAGGCTGAGCGTGCTGTAAATGTGTAAAACTTGGCATAATAGTTTTTTTATGCACTTTAGCATGTTCGAGCATGGTTTGAATCAATTCTTTTAAAAGCTTTATAAGTTCAATATGAGATTTTTTGACAAAAAGTTTAAAATCAGTAGCCACTTGATCATTTCTACTTCTTGCAGTATGAAGTCTTCCACCAATTTCACTACCTATAATCTCGCTTAAACGCTTTTCTACGGCCATATGAATATCTTCATCTTTAATATCAAAAATAAATTTACCTTGCTCTATTTCACTTCTAACCTGCTCTAAACCTTTTATAATAGCATCTAATTCTTCTTTTTTTAAAATACCACAACTTTCAAGCATTGTAGCGTGTGCTATAGAACCTTGTATATCTTCATTGAACAAAGTTTTATCTACATTTAAACTTGCATTAAATTCTTTTAAAAGCTCATCACTTGCATCACTAAAACGTCCTGACCACATTTCATTTTTCATTTAAATGCCTTAAATTTTTGGTCCAAATTTGCTAAATTCAATGCCTTCTTTGACATCTTCATAACGTTTAAAATTTTGTATAAACATATGTGCTAATTTATCTCTTGTTGCAATATAAGCATTTTTATCTAACCAAGTATTTATAGGATTTAAAAGTACACTTTCTACACCTTCTAAAGCTTTTGGAATAGCTAAATCAAACACTTCAAAATTTTCAAATTCGCATTTTGTAATACTTCCATCTAGAATAGCATTAATGCAAGTCCTAGTAGCCTTAATGCTCATTCTTTTACCCACACCGTAGCTTCCGCCACTCCAACCCGTATTAACAAGATAAACATTAACTTCATGTTTTTCAATCTTTTCACCAAGCAATCTCGCATAAACCGTTGGATGTAAAGGCATAAAAGGTTCTCCAAAACAAGCTGAAAAAGTTGCTTGAGGCTCTGTTATACCGCGCTCAGTTCCAGCTACTTTTGCTGTATAGCCACTTAAAAAATAATACATAGCCTGCTCTTTGCTTAGTTTGCTCACCGGGGGTAAAATTCCAAAAGCATCTGCACTTAAAAATATAATATTTTTTGGATGCCCTGCTTTTAGACTAGGCTCATGATTTTCAATATGCTCTATAGGATAAGAAACTCTCGTGTTTTCTGTTTTTGAGGCATCAGCATAATCAACACTCTTATCAGCTCTTAAAACTACATTTTCTAAAAGTGCATTTCTTTTAATGGCTCCATAAATTTCAGGCTCATATTCAGGATCAAGATTGATTGTTTTTGCATAGCAACCGCCCTCAAAATTAAACACACCTTCATCATCCCAGCCATGCTCATCATCACCTATGAGTCTTCTTTTTGGATCGGTTGAAAGCGTAGTTTTTCCTGTACCGCTAAGTCCAAAGAAAAGTGCCACATCGTCTTTTTCTCCGACATTTGCACTACAATGCATAGAAAGTTTATTTTCTAGTGGCAACCAATAATTCATCATAGAAAAAATACCTTTTTTCATTTCTCCACCATACCAAGTTCCACCAATAACCGCTATATTTTCTTCAACATTAAAGATCACAAAAACCTCTGAATTTAAACCATCTTGTTTGTAATCTTCATTGATGCATTTGCAAGCATTATAAACAATAAAATCTGCTTTAAAATTCTCAAGTTCCTCTTGACTTGGGCGAATAAACATATTTTTAACAAAATGCGCTTGCCATGCAATTTCAGTAACAAATCTTACTGCTTTGCGACTTTGCAAAGAAGCACCGCAAAAAACATCTTGAACATAAATTTTCTTTCCGCTTAATTCTTGCTTTGCTTTAGTTAAAAGTTTATCAAATAATTCTTTTGTAATAGGCTGATTTACCTTTCCCCAAGCTATATATTTACTAGATGGATCTTGTTTTACAAAATATTTATCTTTAGGACTTCTACCTGTAAAAATCCCTGTATCTACACAAAAAGTATCATTATCCGTGCTTAAACCTTCATTATTTGCTTTTTCATGAGCATTTAATTCATCATAACTTAAATTATGAAAAATTTCCTTTATATTATCCAAACCTAACTTATCAAATTTTTTCATTTTTCCCTCACTTTAATTCTTGTAAATAGCTAATACTTCGCCTTCATTAACAGTATCACCTATTTTAATACAAAGCTCTAAAATAATTCCATCTTTTGGGGCATTAACCTCAATCTCCATCTTCATTGCTTCTAAAACCATGATAGCTTGACCTGATTTTACTTCCTCACCTTCGTTAACATAAATTTTAAAGACATTACCTGAAATACCTGCTAAAATTTCATTTTCAGCATCGACAGAACTTGTTGAATTTGAAGAAATAATATTTTTATTTTCTTCTACTTTTTTTACACTCTTAACATTAACATCTTTATCAAAACCATAACTCACTTCCACATGATATTTATTACCATTTACAGCTACAGTAAATTTGTTTTCATCTACACTCATAGGCTTTGGCATGCTAGCTAATTTGCGTATATTTACCTTTGCCTCTCCTTTTAAAAATGCTATACCTTTTTCTTTACAAGCTGCTGCAATAAATATATTTTCTTCACTCGTTTCTATACCCTCTTTTTCAAGCAAGGTTTTAGTATAAGCTATGCTTTTACTCTCATCTTTATCGGCTATATTAATAGCAAGCTCTGTAGTGGGTTCTAAATTAAGTTGTTTTGAAGCAAGTTCAACAATGTTTGCATCGGGTGTAACAGGAGTTTTTCCAAAATAACCAAGCACCATTTTTCCATAACCTTCTGCGATTTTTTTCCAAGGCCCAAACATAACATTATTAAATGCTTGTTGAAAATAAAATTGAGAAACTGGAGTAACCGAAGTACCAAATCCACCTTTTTCCACAACTTCTCTCATAGCATGAATGACCTGTGGAAATTTATCTAAAATATTATTATCCCTCATCATTTGTGTATTTGCTGTTAAAGCTCCTCCTGGCATAGGAGAAAAAGGAATAAGTGGATTTACCATAGTAGCTTCAGGGGGTAAAAAATACTCTTTTAAACAATCTTTTAAAACTTCTTCGTATCTTAAAATTTTTTCTTCTTCAAGTCCACCTAAATCATAATCTTTGCCTTTTAAAGCATGCATCATGGTTAAAATATCAGGCTGAGAAGTTCCACCACTTACAGGAGCTGCAGCCAAATCAATACCATCAACCCCTGCTTCAAGCGCTGCAAGATAGCAAGCTATACTCACCCCTGCGGTTTCATGCGTATGAAGTCTAATATGTGTATCTTGAGGTAAAATTTTTCTAGCCATTTTAATGGTTTTATAAATTTTATTTGGATTAGAAGTTCCACTTGCATCTTTGAAACAAATACTATGAAAAGGAATTTCTGCTGTTAAAATTTCTTTTAAAATTTTTTCATAAAAAGGCACATCATGAGCACCTTTGCAATTTGACGGTAAATCCATTAAAGTAATAGTAATTTCATGCTTTAACCCATGTTTTACTATACATTCACCACTAAATTTTAAATTATTTACATCATTAAGGGCATCAAAATTTCTTATCGTTGTAGTACCGTGTTTTGCAAAAAGTTTTGCATGCAAATCAATAAGTTCACTATTTCCAGTATCTAAAGTAACGGTATTGACTCCTCTTGCTAAAGTTTGAAGATTAGCATCTTTTCCTACAATAGCCCTAAATCTATCCATCATGGTAAAAGCATCTTCATTAAGATAAAAATACAAGCTTTGAAATCTAGCACCACCACCAAATTCAAAATGAGTAATACCCGCTTCTTTTGCTGCTTCTACTGCAGGAAAAAAATCATCCATTAAAACCCTAGCTCCATAAACAGACTGAAAACCGTCCCTAAAGCTTGTATCCATTACATCGATGAATTTTTTAGCCATTATTTTTCCTTAAAAAAATATTTTTTCATTATTATACAAAAATTTGATAACACATTACCAAAATTATTGCTATAGGCGATATAAAACGAATAAAAAACAACCAAATTAAGAAAATTTTTCGACTTATAAATTTAGAAAAAATTTTATAAATTTGTTTTTTATTCATAAAAAAACCTACAAATATAGAGCATACTATAGCACCAAGTGGAAGTAAAAAATTTGAAGTTAATTTATCTAATAAAGTAAAAAAATCTTTGCCAAAAAAACTAAACATAGAAAAAAAATTTAAATTTAATGACAAGATACAACAAATTCCAAAAACAAAAACAAATAAACCTATTAAAAATAGAGCTTTAACACGAGAAATTTGATAGTTATTAATCATATAAAAAGTTAAAGGCTCTATCATTGAAATAGCTGAAGTAATACCAGCAAAAAAAAGTGCTAAGAAAAAACAAAATGCAAAAATATAGCCTAAAGCTCCAAGTTGATTAAACAAACTCATCAAGGATACAAAAACAATTCCTGCTCCTTGAGTATGCGGATCGGCTCCAAATTCAAAGATAAAAGTAAAAACAATAAGTCCCATAATAAAAGAAATCAATAAATTAATCAAAACAATATACACTGAACTTTTTATAAAATTTGTTTTTTTATCCAAGGCCGATGAATATGTAACTATACAACCTATTCCCAAGCATAAGGTAAAAAATGCAAGCCCTAAAGCTTCGGCAATAGAGCTGAATTTAAAATGTGAAAAATCGGGATAAAATAAATAAGAAAAAGCATTTGCAAAACCTTGCTTAAATCCCATGCAATAAAACAACATAAAAACAAGCATTAAAAATAAGCTAGGCATTATAACAACGTTTAATTTTTCAATCCCTTTGATTAAACCTTTAGATACTATCAATAAAGTAAGAAAAAAAGATAAAGTGAAGAAAAAAACAGAACTTGTCAAATTTGTAGTAATTACATTCTGAAAATTACTTGCTGCTTCATCTAAAGTTTTAGGAAGATAATAAAGACTCACTACAGTATATTTTAAAACCCATCCCATGATAACTAGATAAAAAGAGAGGATAAAAATACCACCTAACATAAAAACGCCGCCATATCGCCATCTATTGCCATATTTTATGGCAAGATTTGAATAAGCATTTGCAAGATCACTTTTACTTAAACGTCCCATAGCCACTTCAGCCAAAAAAATACTAAATCCTATAGTTAAAGTAAAAAACAAATATAAAAGCACAAAAACAAAACCACCATTTTCTGCGCTTAAAGTTGGAAATTTCCAAGCATTACCTAAACCAACGGCTCCACCAGCAACAGCCAATACAAAACCGATTTTTGAAAAATATGTTCTCATTATTTTTCAAACTCACTTTAAAAAAGCGGCTATCATAACTATAACAACAGCCGAAGGGGAAATAAATCTCAAAAACACATACCAAAGTTCAAAAAATATACCCCTCATATAAGGTTTAAATAAAATTTTTAAAGCTTCTTTTTTCATCACAAATCCCACAAAAATAGCTGCCAAAATTCCACCTAAAGGCATAATAACCTTGCTTGAAACACTATCAAGCAAATCAAAAAAACTCATTCCAAAAAATCCAAACTGAGTACTTTTTAAAGAAGATAAAATACACAACATTCCTAAAATATAAACAACAATTCCTATTAAAATCAAAGCTTTTTTACGGCTCATACCAAAAGTATTAATAAGGTAAAAAGTGAAAGGCTCTATCATTGAAACAGCTGAAGTAATACCAGCAAAGATTAAAGAAATAAAAAACGCTGCTCCAAAAATACAACCAATCACTCCAATTTTTTCAAATAAAGTAGCTAAGGAAATAAAAACAAGTCCTGGTCCTTGCTGATTAGGATTGTAACCAAATTCAAAGATAAAAGTAAAAACAACCAAACCCATTAATAAACCAACTAAAAGATTGATAAAAATAATATTTAAAGTACTGGTAATAAAATTAGTTTTATCAGGCAGACTAGCAGAATAAGTAATAACCGTTCCAACGCCCAAAGAAAGACTAAAAAAAGCAAGTCCTAAGGCTTCAAGAACGTTTGAAGTGTTGATTTTGGAAAAATCAGGTACAAAAAGAAATTTAACCGCCATTATAAAACCATCTTTGCTAATAGCATAAACAAGCATCAAAATAAGTAAAATAAACAATGAAGGCATCATCCAAACATTTAACTTTTCAATCCCATTCTTAACACCTTTAGAAACAATATAAAAAACACATAAAAAAACCAAAGTAAAACAAATAAACTGACTTAAAAAATCCTCACTTATAAAAAATCCAAACTGTGCTTTACTTACTTCTAGATCCATAGGCAAATTTCCAGTGATACTTAAAAACACATATTTAACTATCCAGCCAATCACCAAGGTATAAAAAGAAACTATTAAAATCGCCCCCACCATAGTAAAACCAACATAAGACCAAGCTTTTTTATTTGAAGGTGCTAACTTTTCATAGGCATTAACCGGATCTTTTTCACTAATTTTTCCTATGCTAAGCTCAGCTAAAAATATCACAAAACCTACACCTAAAGTAAGAATTATATAAAGCAAGATAAAAGCAGATCCACCACTTTGACCTACTAGTGTTGGAAATTTCCAAGCATTACCCAAGCCCACCGCTGAACCTGCTACCGCTAAAATGAAACCTATTTTTGAAAATTTAGAACTCAATGTTGCAACCTTAACTTAAAAATTATTTTAAAATATTATTAAAGCAAAAAAACTTTTAAGCTTTATTGAAAACAATCAAATTTAAATCAAAAATGTGAATTTTTGTAAATTTCAATAAAAATAAAGATACCTTTGGTTATAATTCGGCTTTATTTTTAAGTCTTAAGTAGGGATACGCAAGCCGAACTGATTTAAAAATTGAAAAAAATTTTTTTATAGAAAGGTTAAGATAATGAAAAAAGTTCTTTTTTTATTATTAGCATGTGCAGCAGTAGCTTTTGCAGCTGAAATTAATGCTCCAGTAGAGCAAGAAGCTATTAATGTATGGATTAAAGCATTTTCAGTTCTTGCAGCAGGCTTAGGTCTTGGTGTTGCAGCACTTGGTGGTGCTATCGGTATGGGTAATACTGCAGCGGCAACAATTGCAGGAACAGCTAGAAACCCTGGTCTTGGGCCAAAATTAATGACAACTATGTTTATCGCTTTAGCGATGATTGAAGCACAAGTTATCTATGCTCTTGTTATCGCGCTAATAGCACTTTACGCAAATCCTTTTATAGTTTTACAATAAAACTTATTAAAGCCCTTTTTTGGGCTTTTTTCTATGCGGTTATGGTGGAATTGGTAGACACGCCATCTTGAGGGGGTGGTGCGCTCCGCGTGTGCGAGTT
This sequence comes from Campylobacter sp. CFSAN093260, assembly GCF_012890095.1. NCBI lineage: Bacteria > Pseudomonadati > Campylobacterota > Epsilonproteobacteria > Campylobacterales > Campylobacteraceae > Campylobacter > Campylobacter sp. CFSAN093260. Next base: position 884,449 of record NZ_CP040618.1, read on the forward strand.
CAAATCTCGCTAACCGCACCATTATTTAAAATTATAATCATTCAACTTAAAATACTAACTATTCAAAATCAAATTTCAACTTACAATTTCTTAAAGTTACAAAAAATAAAAAATATTGGTTTTTTAAAAAACTTAAAAAATATTAAGATTTTTTTTAAGTATAAAGAATATAATTCTATCCGTTTTCAAAAACCATCCCTTAAAAAGGATTATTCAATGTTTGTTTTTATACCATTATTTACAATTTTTATTTTACTTGCAGGCGGATATTTTGCCAAAAGAATTGGCGTTTTGAAGCAAAAACAAGCTAGGACTTTTTTAGATTTTGCTATTATTTTTGCTTTACCTTGTTTGATTTTCGATAAAGCATATCATTTAAATTTTGATTTTTCATTGATTATTTTTATTTTTATTGGATTGTTTAGCTGTATACTAGCAGCTTTTTTTGCTATTTTTATTGGAAAAGTTTTTCATTTTTCTAAAGTAACTTTAGTCAGTATGTTTTTGCTTTCTTGTTTTGGAAATACTATATTTGTGGGTATGCCTATTGTTGCTGGTGTATTTAATGACCCACAATTTAGCGCTGAAGTTATATTTTACGATGCTTTAGCCACAACTTTACCTATATCACTTTTTGGACCTTTTATACTTTCTTTGGGAAATGGAGAAAAAGTCAGTTTGCTTGCTAATGTTAAAAAAATTCTTAGTTTTCCACCTTTTTTAGCTTTGCTTTTTGGTTTTTTGTGCAAATTGATTACTTTACCTGAATTTATTTTCTCTCCTATTCGTTTATTTGGCGCTTCTGCAACCCCTGTTGCACTTTTTGCCATAGGTTTAGGACTTGGCTTTATGGCGATTAAAACCTCTTACAAACCTACAGTAATTGTCATCTTTGCTAAAATGATTTTAGCTCCTTTATTTTTTGTATTTTGTTTGAAAATATTTAATTTAGAATTAAAAGATTCTACTATCGTTGCTATTATAGAAAGCGCAGCTCCTACTATGACCTTAGCAGGAGCTATGGTAATGAAAGCTAAACTAGATAGCAATTTAGCCGTAAGTGCTGTAGCCTTTGGAGTTCTTTTTGCTTTTGTTTCTATGCCAATTTTAATTTGGACTTTGTTATAAGCTCAAATTATATAGCTAAATTTTTAGCTAATTCTTTAACTTTTTTAAGATCAACTTTTCCTGAACCTAGGAGGGGAATTTTTTCTATTTGAAAATAATATCTAGGTTTAAAAAGTGTAGGTATATTAGAATTTTTTATAGCCTCACATACTCCTTCAAAAATTTCATTATTGCATTCTATGAGTAAAACAATTTGTTCCCCTTTTTTCTCATCTTCTAAAGATGTGGCACAAAATTTAACCACTTCAGTGTCTATAAATTTGGCAATTTCTTCTTCTATTGCACCCAAAGAAATCATCTCTCCGCCAATTTTTGCAAAGCGAGAATAACGATCGACAATATATAAAAAACCATCTTCATCCAAATGTCCCTTATCTCCCGTGTTGTACCATCTTATGCCATCAATTTCTTTAACCACTTCATCGGTTTTTTCTTTGTCATTAAGATAGCCTACCATAACTTGATGACCGCCTATAAGTATGAGTCCATCTTCATTTGTTTTTAAATTTTCATAATTATTTGGATCAACAATACGTACCGCAGTTCCAGGTAGAGGCATTCCTACGCTTCCTTCTTTATTGGCACGATGTATAAGCCAATAATCCGCATCAAAACGATTCGGTAAATTTACACTCGCTACAGGTGTGGTTTCCGTAGCTCCATAACCTTCAAAAATGCTTTTTTTAAACTTCATTTCAAAAGCAGTTCTTACTTCATTTTTTAGTTTTTCAGCACCTGATACAACTATTCTTAAGCTTTCAAACATTAAAGCATCAAGCTTTTTATTTCTTGCATAAATTCCTAAAAAGGTTGAAGTTCCACACATAATAGTGACATTATTTTTAGCAACAGCTTTGGCAACCCCTAAGGCATCGGTTGGATCTGAAAAAGTGATGCTTTTAATACCTTCAAGCAAAGGCAAAAATGTAGTTACGGTAAGTCCAAAAGCATGAAAAGGTGGTAAAGATGAGAGAATGACATCATTATTTCTTGTGCAAAGCACATCAGAAATTTGTGCTATATTGCTTAAAATATTACGGTTATTGAGCATAACACCTTTTGGAGAACCTTCACTTCCACTACTAAATAAAATAGCTGCGATGGCAAGATTGTTTTTTGAAGGAGTGAAGATGCTTTTGAGTATAAAACTAGGTATAATACTAACTGCTAGCATCATGCTAAAAATTTTAGTTTTTTGCATTTTAAAATCTTCTACAATATCTTCAAAATAAATTAAATGTATATTTGTATCGAAATTTAGGTTTATACCTTTATTTGCTAATTTTTCTAAAAAAGTTTTAGAAGTATAAATTTGTGAAATTTGCGCATTTTTTATAGCTGCTTTTAGAGCTTTTTCTCCAGCAGTGAAATTAAGATTTACTGCAATTTTTTCTGCGATTAAAACAGATAGATTGGTTAAAGAACTTGCAAAAGAAGCAGGTAGTAAAATTCCTATAGCTTCCTCTTTAGGAGCGTAACTTCCACGCTGAGGGTTAATGTTTAATTCTTTGGATTTTCTTTTAATAAAAAAATTAAGAATTAAACTAAGACTCAACATTTTTCTATAAGAAATATCTCCAGCTAGCGTATCGATAATAGCTATTTGATTTAGATTTTTTTTAGCTGTATCTATCCAAGCTCTTGCTATAGTATGCATAGCTTCACATTGTGATTTCCAAGCCATAAAAGAAAGTTCAAAAACTTTAGCTTTAACTTCATCTTTTTTAGAATGCAAAGACATAGCTTTACCAAAAGCTATAGCAATTTTTCTTTTATTTAAAGTGCGGTTTCTTGCTGAAAATTCTTCATCGCTTCTTGAAAAAGCGCTACCCCAAAGTCCTCTTATATAAAAAGGAATAATTTTTCCATCATCTTCGCTTAAATATTCACAAGCTAATTCAAATCCTGCTTTAAATTCATTTAATTGTCCATGTCGTGAAAGTGTACCTTCAGGAAATAAGCAAACTAAATTACCTTCTTTGATATGCTTTGCTATCAGTTCTAAACTCGTCTTACTTCCTGTACTTGATACAGGAATAATACCAAATTTATCAAGAAAAAATTTAATATACCATTTAGAATAAATGCTTCTTTCCATAACAAAATAAATTTTTCTTGGAATTGCCATTTGTACAACAGCCCAATCAATAAAAGAAATATGATTACCCAAAAGTAAAGCTCCACCTTTTTCTGGTATATTTTCAAAACCTTCTACAAGTAAGCGGTATCGTTGTAAAAAAGCTATGCTTAAAAGTATACGCACTAAAGAAAAGGGAAGTTTTAAAAGTATATAAAAACTTCCTATAAAGGTTACTAAAGCAATAAAATAAAACAAATAAACCACATTGATTTCAAATTTTGCAAATAAAGTTGCTAAGAGTAAAAATCCTAACATGGCAATATTTTGAAAAAAATTATTTCCTGCAAGAATTTGTCCCAATTCATTTTCTTTGGCATGAAATTGGATTAAAGTATTTAAAGGAATGATAAAAAGGGCTCCGCAAAATCCAAAAAAGAAAAATAAAAAACTATAACTTAATAAACTTATAAAACAAGGCATTAAAAAAACCATTAAAAACATACCCGATGCACCAAGTGGAATAAGTCCAAGTTCTATATAATTTTTTGAAAATTTACCAGCTACTAAAGAGCCTAAAATCACTCCTATACCAGAAAAAGCGAGTGAAATTTGCACATAAAAAGTATTTTCTATGAAAAGTTCATTTTTGGCAAAGACAGGAAAGCTGACAAGATAAAGTTGAGATATAGCCCAAAAAAATGAAATTCCAATTATGCAAAACCAAATAGTTTTATTTTTAAAAACAAGCTTAAGATTATTTATTAGAAGTTTTCCACGGATATAATCTTTTTTATTAAAAACTAAATCTTTATTTGTTTGTTTGAGCTTAGGTAAACGACATGCAAAAAATACTTCGATACAAGAAAATAAAATTAACACAATTCCTAAAGGTGCTACTTCTTTTAAAATTTCATCTGTTTGATTATACATAGAACTATAAAGACTTTCAAAGCTTAAAGAAAATAAAGCCATTCCCGCTAAGATTGCCACAATGCTTACCGCATTAATTACACCATTACCCATAGCAAGAAAGTCTTTTCCTACGAGTTCTTTAATAAAACCGTATTTACTTGGTGAATAAATCGCTGCTTGTGCTCCCATTATAAAAGTAAAAATAAAAGCCATCCAAAAAGCACCGCTATAGTAACAAATGCAAATTATTAAAGTGAGTATAACATTGAAAATTGCTGAAATTTTCATTACAATATTTTTTGGATATTTATCCGCTAAAAAACCCGAAGGAGAAAGCATAAGAATAAAAGGAAGTAAAATCAAAGCATTAACTATAGCATTTAAAAATAACTGCTCACTTCCTTCATAGGCCTTATAAATAGTATTTTGAATAATAATTTTATGTCCCAAATCCACAAAAGCATTGATGAATGCTATAAGTAAAAAAGGAATTAATCCGTAAATTTTCAAAAAAGATTTTTTTTGCATTATTTAAACCTCGTCAATTAGCACTTATTTTACAAAAGAATTTATCAGTTTTTAGGAAAATTATCTATATTATCTTTTAAAATAATTCCATCGATTTTTAATTTATAAAATTTTTTAAAATTCTCTAATTTATCAACAATCATTAAAACCCTACTATCAAAAACATAAAATTCTGCAACCTTACTAGCAAATTTTGCAAGTTTTTTATCATTACAAAGCAAAAACTTAGCTCCTAAAGCATTGGCTAAAAATATCTCATCTTTATTTTGAACTAAAATAGCAAATTCAAAATCATTTTGACTTAAATAAGAAATCAATTTTTCATCATAAACAATACAATAAACTTTATTATCTTTAACTTCTTCAACACTTTCAATAAAAGAAAAATCTAAATTTTTTAATAATTTATGTCCAATAATAAGCATTTTTTTCCTTAGCTCTATTTTTTATTATTTTGTAAATTATACTTATAAAATTGTTACCAAGCAAGATGGCGCAGCGGACGGGGCTCGAACCCGCGACCTCCGCCGTGACAGGGCGGCATTCTAACCAGCTGAACTACCGCTGCATCCAAAGTAAAGAAGTAGAGATTATAAAACCTATTTATGATTTTATAAAATGGTGGTCACTATAAGACTCGAACTTATGACATCCACCTTGTAAGGGTGGCGCTCTACCAACTGAGCTAAGCGACCTATGATTGGCGACCCCTAGAGGATTTGAACCTCTGTTTCCACACAGAGAGAGTGTTGTCCTGGGCCACTAGACGAAAGGGTCATAACCCTAACAATAAAAATGGTGTCCCGTGTTGGATTCGAACCAACGGCCCCCTCCTTAAAAGGGAGATGCTCTACCGGCTGAGCTAACGAGACAATATGGCGCAGCGGACGGGGCTCGAACCCGCGACCTCCGCCGTGACAGGGCGGCATTCTAACCAGCTGAACTACCGCTGCATCCAAAGTAAAGAAGTAGAGATTATAAAACCTATTTATGATTTTATAAAATGGTGGTCACTATAAGACTCGAACTTATGACATCCACCTTGTAAGGGTGGCGCTCTACCAACTGAGCTAAGCGACCTTTATAATGGTGTCCCGTGTTGGATTCGAACCAACGGCCCCCTCCTTAAAAGGGAGATGCTCTACCGGCTGAGCTAACGAGACATTTTCTGAAATAAAAATGTGATTATGCCAAAATTAGCTCTATTTGTCAAGCTTTTTTAAATCATTTTTGGCATTTTCTCTCCAAATAACGAGAAAATATACTTATAGGTAAAGTCAAAACAAGATATGTAATAGCCAAAATTACATAAGCTTCAAGAGTAGCAAAAGTATAAGAATTTATCTCTTGCGCACTTTGGGTTAATTCATTTACAGCAATAACGCTTAATAAGGAACTATCTTTAATTAAATTTGCAAATTGTCCACTCAGCGGTGCTAAAATATTTTTTAAAGCTTGGGGAAAAATTACATACGCAAAAACCTGCATCTCTTTTAACCCTAAAGCCCTAGCGCTCTCAAGCTGAGATATAGAAATACTTAAAATTCCAGCTCTAAATATTTCAGCTAAGTAAGCAGCAGAAAAACATGATAAAATAATAACTCCAGCCACATATCGATTATCAAGTCCTAAATTATTTGCAATGATATAATATATCAATAATACCTGCACTAGTAAAGGGGTTCCTCTGACAAGCTCTATGTAAAATGTAGATAAAAATCTTAAAAAAACAATCGAACTTAAAGAAAAAGTACAAAAAACTCCACCCAAAATTATACTCAACAATAAAGAAAAAAAACTGATTATTAAAGTATTTAAAAAACCTTGAAGAAATTTTTCTTTATAGGTTGCAATTGCGCTAAAATCAAAATGATAAGCACTTATACTAAAACTACAATAACAAAACAATATTAAAAATAAAATCAAAAGAATTAAATTAGTGATTATTTTTGACTTTGATAGAGGTTTTAAAGGTTTAAAATTCTTATTTTTTTGAGTAAACAAAGACAATAAAAATCTCCAAAATTACAATTTATTCATTTCTTAAAGTATCTAAAATATTAATTTGAGTTGCTTTTTTTGCAGGATAAAAAGATGATAAAGCTATGATTATTAAAGCACCCACAATGGTTAAAGAAAAATCCATTAAAGATAAATCAAGTGGTAATTTACTGGTTCCATAAACATCAACAGGTAAAGTTACAATATCAAAATTTCCCAAAAGCCATAAAGCAAAAAATGCAAGTACCACACCCACTATCATACCACCACCACCAATAAGCATACCTAAGGCAAAAAAACTCTTTTTTACCTCATTTTTGCTTGCACCTAGAGCAAGTAAAAGTGCTATTTCACTGCGACGATTCATTACTATCATCAATAAAGAACTTACTATATTTAAACTTGCAACCAAAATAATAAGCATCAACACTATAAAAAGCGCTCTTTTTTCAAGTTCTAAGGCTGAAAAAAAATTTTTATTTTGCTCCCACCAACCCACCACAGCATAATCATCTTTTAAATAAGATTTAATTTTTTCAACATCCTTAAAAGCATTATCGCTATATACATGAATTCCATCATAATTTGGATTTTTAGGTATTCCAAGTACTTTTTTCAATGCATCAACATCTGTGTACATATAAGCTTTATCATAAAATGCAAGCCCTGAAGTAAAACGCGCTTTAACATCAAAACGTTTAGTTTGCGGTACTAAAGAAAATCCACTAGGATTAAGATTTGAAAAAATAAGTGAAAGTTTGTCATTTTTATGCAAACCAAATTCATCAGTAAGTGCTGATCCTACAAGTATATCAAAACCACTTAAATTCTCATCCTTTAAAGCTTTAGCAACCACTTCGTTTATTTTTTTTTCATCATTAAAATTAACGCCAAAAAGCACACCACCTTCAAAACGATTATCTCCCTTTACAACAACTTGAGTGCTTAAATAAGGGCTAAATAACAAATTTGGAAATGTTTTTCTTAACTCATCTATAAATTCATCATTTACAGGAGCGTAGAATTTAGGCAAAATAGTAATAGGATAATTCATCACAAAAAAGCGTTTTTCAAATTCTTTATCAAAACCATTCATAATTGCCATAGCTACAAGCAAAACGCAAAGTCCTACACAAACTCCTAAAAAGGCCAAAAGCATAGAAAGATTGATAAAGGGTTGCTCTTTATCAAATCTTAAATACTTAAAAAGTAAATATTTTAAAACGCTTTTATTCAAGCTAAAATTCCTTGCTTAGGACCACTTTTTCCATGGCATTCTTTAAATTTTTTTCCACTTCCGCAAGGACAAGGAGCATTGCGTGGAACTTTTTTAAATTCAGCTTCGCCAAGATTATCTTCGCTTGCGCCCATTTCTACTGAGCTTTGAAGTAGCTTTTCATTTTCTTCATTGGCTTTATTTTCTAAATTTTGCGCCTCTTCTTGATTAAATTGCACGCTAAAAAGTAGTTTAATACTATCAAATTTAATACGATTGACCAACTCCAAGAAAAGATTATAACTTTCTTTCTTATATTCCACAAGAGGATCTTTTTGATTGTATCCACGAAGTCCTATTCCTGTTTTTAAAATATCCATTTGATACAAATGCTCTCTCCAAGCATTATCCAAAACTTGCAAATATAAAATACGCTCTATATTACGCAATTCTTTAATCTCAAGTCTTAACATCTTTTCATTATAAGAATTTTCAAGAATTTGACTTAGCTTGTCTTGCATTTCAATGACGCTTAAATTCTCAAAATCTTTTTCACTAATCTGAGTTGAACATTCATACAAAATTTTTGCTTTCAAATTTTCAAAATTTACATTAGAACCGCTTTCGTCAAGCATATAATCATTCATTACATTTGCGCTATATTCAGCGATATTTTGAGAAATTTTAGCTCTAATATCATAGTTTTCATCTAAAAGCTCATTACGATAACGATAAATAGTTTTTCTTTGTTCATTTGCTACATCATCGTATTCTAACAAATGCTTTCTGCTTTCAAAATGCAAGCTTTCAACTTTTTTTTGCGCATTTTCAACCGCTCTTGTAACGATTCTTGATTCTATGCTTTCGCCCTCTTCTATGCCCAAGCGATCCATAATACTTTTAATACGATCCCCACCAAAAATTCTTAAAAGATTATCTTCTAAACTTAGATAAAAACGACTTATTCCAGGATCACCCTGCCTTCCTGCACGACCACGAAGTTGATTATCAATACGGCGGCTTTCATGTCTTTCTGTACCGATGATATAAAGCCCACCCAAAGCCCTAATCTCATCATCGATTTTTATATCTACACCACGACCTGCCATATTTGTAGCGATAGTTACAGCACCTTTTTTACCTGCATCTTGGATAATCAAAGCTTCTTGCTCGTGATTTTTAGCATTTAAAACATGATGAGGGATTTTCTCTTTTACAAGCATATTGTGAAAAACTTCACTGCGCTCTATACTTGCGGTTCCTACAAGTACAGGCTGACCTTTAGCATTGGCTTTTTTAATCTCTTCAATTACAGCTTTGAATTTTTCATTTTGAGTTTTATAGATAAGATCATCTTTATCTTGTCTTTTAATAGGAATATTTGTCGGTATAGAAATAACATCTAAACTATAAATTTGAGAAAATTCAGTCGCTTCTGTTTGTGCAGTTCCTGTCATACCTGCAAGTTTATTGTACATTCTAAAATAATTTTGAAAAGTAATATCTGCTAGAGTTTGGCTTTCTTCTTGAATTTTTACATTTTCTTTAGCTTCTAAAGCTTGATGCAATCCTTCGCTAAAACGACGTCCTTCGCTTAAACGCCCTGTAAATTCGTCAACGATGATAACTTCATTATTTCTTAAAACATAATGCACATCTTTTTCAAAAAGATTATGTGCTTTTAAGGCTTGATCAAGCTGATGAGCTAAGATAGCATTATCAAGACTGTATAAATTTTCTACGCCAAAAAGTTTTTCAGCCTTAGCAATACCTGCTTCTGTAATTAAAATATTACGATTTTTCTCATCTACTACAAAATCACCCTCAGGTTTTGCAGGGGGTAAAACTGCTTCACCTTTTTGCATTTGTTTAGCTACTTCATTGGCTTTAATATAACCATCTAAAGTACGATTTGTAGGACCACTGATGATAAGCGGAGTTCTTGCCTCATCAATTAAAATACTATCTACTTCATCTACGATAACAAAATTATGCTCTCTTTGAACTTTTTCAGCTTTTGAAAATTTCATATTATCACGCAAATAATCAAAACCAAACTCATTATTGGTTCCATAAGTAATATCACAATCATAAGCTTGCTTGTGTTCTATATCACTATTTTGAGAAGAAAGCACCACGCCAACACTAAAACCTAAAAAATTATAAATCGCACTCATTTGCTCAGCATCTCTTTTGGCTAGATAATCATTTACTGTAACGACATGTACGCCTTTGCCACTCATGGCATTTAAAACAACAGGTAAGGTTGCTACAAGAGTTTTACCTTCTCCTGTTTTCATTTCTGCGATTTTTCCATCGTGCAAAATCATACCACCGATTAACTGCACATCAAAATGACGCATATTTAAAGTTCTCTTACCTGTCTCTCTGACTATAGCAAAAACATCATTTAAAACATCATTTTCGTTTTTTTCTCCGCTTAAAATTTGCTCTTTAAATTTTGCAAATTCGGCTTTTAATTCATCATCGCTTAAATTTTGATAGTTGCCTTCTAAAGCATTGATTTGTGCTACACGCTTGAAATATTTCTTAACTTCACGATCATTTTTTGTGCCAAACACGGCTTTTAAAGTATTTAAAAACATTTTTAAACCTTTATAAATTTTTCAAACTATCATTATAACGATTATTTAATTAAAATTAGCTAGAATGACATAAAAAATATATTTTTTTAAGGAAAATAAATGAAAAAAACATTCTTGATATTTTTTATTTTTATAGGACAACTTTTTGCCCTTGATCTTAATTTTAATACCTTTTCAAGCAATTTTACCCAAATAGTGAAATCCAAAAACTCTACACTTTCTTATTCTGGGCATTTTATACTGAGCAAAAATCAAGCATATTGGAGTTATGATACTCCTAGTAAAAAAGAGATTTATATCAACAAAAATCAAGTAACCATAGTAGAGCACGATCTAGAACAAGTCATTTTCTCTCATCTTGATAACATTCCAAATCTTAATGAAATTTTCAAAAAAGCAAGTCTTATAGATAAGGATAAACTTGCAGCAAAATATGATAATATAAACTATACAATTAAGCTTAATGAAGAGCAAATTCAAAGCATATCCTATAAAGATGAATTTGAAAATGATGTTATAATCAATCTAAATAATCAAATTAAAAATCCAAAAATCAACTCCGATATTTTCAAGGCAAAAATTCCGCAAAATTATGATATAGTTCGCTAATTTTGCGTTGAATTTTCATCAAGCTTTATATCATAGCCTGTTTGTGGCAAATGATAAGGCTTGCTTGCGTTATTTTCTTTGAATATTTGTGGAGGATTGGCGATTAAATCTCTTTTAATTTTTTCTTCTATATCTGGAGTCATTTTAGGTGTATTTAAATTATCTATATTGATTTCTCCATTGTCATTTTTATTTTCTTCATCTGGATCTTTGAAAAGCTGTTCAACTTGCTTGACTTCTAAATTTGGAACACTAGGAGTTGGGATCTTTTCAACACTAGGAACTTGAGTTTTAGGAACTTCTAAGTTTTCAAGTGCTTTTTTTACCTCGCTACCCATACCCTTCTCTTTAGCCTCAGTACTTTCTAAAAAGCGTTTAAACTCCTCTAAATCAAATTTTTCCACTCCGCTTAAAGATATGATATATATATCATCTAATTCAATCTTATACTTCTTATCTAAAAATTTTTCTAAAGTTTTTTTGAAATTATTTTTTCCAATTTCTGTAAAAATATCTTCGTAAAAAAACCCTGAAATTACCGTATTTACAGCATCAATTAACTTATTTTCATTTTCTTTTAAATTATTCCCATCAAATTCCAAAGAAATTTCAACTTTTTTAAGAACATTTGCTCCACTTTTAGAATACAAATCTGTTCTTATTTTATCTATTTCAAGATTTTGAGCATTTAAACTCAAAACCAAAAAAACACTTAAAAATATTTTTTTCATTTAATGCCTTTAAATGATTTGTTCTTGTATTTCGAGATCTAAAAAATTATGTTTTTTATAAAATTCAATCACATTAGAATCTATTTTTAAAATATTAGCAAAATAAAATCCAAAATTTATCTTTTTTGTAGAATAAATTTTTAAAGTATTTGGGTTTGTAGCGCGAGAAAGAGCGACATAAAGCTGTCCATTTTCAAAAATATGATCAATATCACACACTAATTTTTCAATACTCATACCTTGTGATTTGTGTATAGTAATAGCATAAGCTAATTTAATAGGAAACTGTGTAACACTTGCGAGAATATTAACAACAAAATCTTTACCTGATTGCTCAAGTTCTTCCATGAAAAAAGTATAAGGTTCAAGTAAAATTTTTATCCCATTATTTTTAATAATGCTAATATAAATTTTCTCCTCTTCATAAAGAATATCTTCTATAATGCCTTGCTCTCCATTATAATAATTCTTATCCCAATTATTTACACAAAAAATAATACGAGCGCCTATTTTAATATTTAATTCTTCCAATATATTTAAGCTTCTAATCCAAGAATCAAGCTCTTCATCTTTTATTCTCTTATCTTCTTTTTTAACCTGAGCCTTAAAGCATACAAGCGGGGTATCAAGTTTGCTTAATTTTTCTTGATTGATATTGTTTACTTTTTTATTGATACCACAAAGCAAAGTATAATCATCTTCTAAATTTTTTAATTCTTTATAATCAATTCGCAAAGATTTAAAAAAGCTTAAAATTTTTTCATCTAAAAAACCTTGTCTAATCAAAGATAAATGGTTATAAAATTCCATATTTTGCGTTCTTTTAGGTTGAGAAAGTTTAATATTCTTAAAATTTAAATCTTGCCAAAAAAATGAAGAAAAAACATAATAAGAATGGTTAAATAAAGTTTCTTTTTTTTCTTTAATTACTGGAGGCAGTTGAAAAAAATCTCCAACAACTAAAATTTTTCCATTAAATTGAGAATTTTTAAGTCTAAAGCCTATCATTTCAAAAACATTTGCGCTAACCATGGAAATTTCATCGATAATAATAAGCTCAATCGTTTTTAAAAGCTCTTTAAGTTTTGTTAATTTTTCTTTTTGTTTTTGATTGCGATCCAATGCACTTAATTTCATCATATCATCACAATACCCTAAACAAAAAAAGCTGTGTAAAGTAACACCGCCTATATTAAACGCCGATAGAGCACTAGAACCAAGAGCTATGGCTAATTTTTTTGTTTTCTATAAGATTTGATAAGCTCATTTGTCAAAAAGCTTTTACCAACTCCAGCGCCACCACTTAAAAAAACATTATCATAAGCTAAAATTTTTTCTAGTTTATCAAGCATTATATTTCCTTAGCTTTAATTATAACTATTTTTTCTAAAAGGTTGATTATGAAATCTTGTTTATATTTTACTTTTATAGTGCTATTTTTAACAGCTTGTTCAACAAAAAATTTAACTTCACTCCATCATGAAAATTTAGAACAAAAAAATGAAAATAAACATTATGCAAAACTTGAATACGAACAAAATGTAAGCATTTTGCCACAATTTACTTACGATATTAATTTTGATGCAAAACGATATAAAAAATATTTCTTTAACCCTTGGCATGATTCATTTAAAAACTACAAAGGACAAAATATTTTTTGGTCCTTTCCTTTATATTTAAATTCAAAAAATACTTATTATTTTTTCAATAAACAAATTATTCCGCTTTCATGGTTTAAAAATGCTATAAATAACGCAAATATCCAAGAATTTGGCAAACTTAATCAAAAAGCTTTGATTATCCAAAATACAATCATTAAAAATCTTCCAACCCAAAGAGCTATCTTAAAAAATCCTTTTTTTGAAAATGAAGGAATTCCTTTTGACTATGCAAGCGATGGCATTTTAAATACTGGATCCCCTGTCTTAATTTCACATTTTAGTAAAGATAAGCGTTATGCTTTTGTTTTAGGTGAAGCTGGATTTGGATTTGTTGAAAGTAAAAATTTGGAATTTTTCTCAAACGATAGAGCGAAAATCTATGAAAATCTCAACTTTATCACACCACTAAAAGAAAAATTTGCTATCTATAGCGAGGATGGTAAATTTTTCTTTGAAAGTAGAATTGGTGCTATCTATCCTTACTACAAAGAAGATAAAAACTATTTTTATGGAAAAATAGGTTCTAAAAAATATAAAATTTCTAAAAAAGATGTATCTAAATTTCCTTTACAATTCAATGATAAAAATTTAAAAAATCAACTTTCACAAGTTTTAAATTTGCCTTATGGCTGGGGCGGTTATAATTTTGAAAGAGATTGTTCTTTACTAACTCGTGATATCTTTTCAGCTTTTGGACTTTATCTACCAAGAAATTCAGCTGCACAAAAAAATTCTTTTAATCATTTTGATATAAGCACTCTTAGTAATTCTCAAAAAAAAGATTTTTTAAACCGCTTTGGGAAAGCTTATCTTAGTTTACTTTATTTACCTGGACATATTATGCTTTATGCAGGACAAATTACAGATAATAATATTGCCATACATAATATATGGGGCTTAAGAAAAGATGCAACCCAAAGACTTCTCATAAGTTCTAGCGTCATCACTTCTTTAGAAATAGGAAAAAATGAAATTTTAGAAGATAATTTGCTTTTATCAAGACTTAAAGAAATAAGTTTTATAAATTTAAATGAACAAGAAAAAGAGCAAATAAAAAGCTATCTTGAAAATATACAAAACAAATAAGATTTATTGATTTAATCAATAAATCTTTTAGTTAAATCTGCAAAATATTCTATGCGTCTATCTCGCAAAAAAGGCCACCAACGACGCACATTTTCACTTCTTTTTTTATCTATTTCTATGATTTTTACACATTCGTTTTGAGAATCTAAAAGACAAAGTTCTTCACCTTGAGGGCCAAAAACAAAAGAATTTCCCCAAAATCTAATGCCCTCTTCTATCCCGCTTACATCTTTTTCAAAACCTACTCTATTGATAGCTGCTACATATAAACCATTAGCTATAGCATGTCCTTTTTGTACGCCAAGCCAAGCATTGAGCTGTCTTTGTTTTTCTTCATCTTTATCCTTATCAAACCAACCAATTGCCGTGGGATAAATAAGAATCTCAGCTCCTTTTAAAGCCATAATTCTTGCTGCTTCAGGATACCACTGATCCCAACAAATAAGCACTCCAAGCTTACCTAAACTTGTATTTATAGGTTCAAAACCCAAATCTCCAGGAGTAAAATAAAATTTTTCATAAAAACAAGGATCATCGGGTATGTGCATTTTGCGATATTTGCCTGCTATAGAACCATCTTTTTCAAAAACCACTGCAGTATTATGATAAAGTCCGGCACTTCGTTTTTCAAACAATGAAGCAATAAGCACTATTTGATTTTTTCTAGCTATATTTGCCCAAAATTTCACATCTTTTTCATAATCATTAGCATAGTCAAAAAAATCCACATTTTCACTTTGACAAAAATACTCACTTTGATGAAGTTCTCCCAAGCAAACAAGCTCAGCTCCTTGTTTAGAGGCTTCTTCTATAAATTCGCAAGTTTTTTTTATAGTTTGTTCTTTATTTAAATGAAATTTTTGTTGTATTAAAGCGATTTTCATTGTCTTTGCCTTTCTTGTTCTGCATCATCATAAGGATCTAAATGAATTTGTATATCCCATTTTTCATTTTCAAACATCTTACGCACACCTTCTTCTATTTCATCTGAAATTTTATGCGCATTTAAAAGCGAAATTATAGGGCAAAAAACCAAATGCACGCTTAAATAATTACAACTTGGAGTTTTACGCGTCTTTAATTCATGATAGGAAATTATTTCAGGATTATTAGAAATCAAAGTACAAATTTTATCCACTTGTTCCTTAGGTAAAGCCTCATCCATTAAAAAAGCTAAAGCTTTTTTAATGATTTTAAAAGCAGAAAATGCCGTATAAAGACTGATCACTATCCCAAAAATAGCATCAATAATATGTAAATTTGTAAAATAAATCAAAACCAAAGCCCCTAAAGTACAAGTATTGGTTAAGCAATCTGTTTTGTAATGCAAAGCATCACTTTCTATAATCAAACTTTTGGTTTTTTTAGCTACATAATTTAAAAAAAGTACAAGAAAAAAAGTCATAATTAAAGCAAAAATCATCACATAGATGCTTGAATTTAAATCTTTAATTTCTTCTTTATAATAAATCTTTAAAATACTCTCATAAAAAATAAAAATCCCCACGCCAACTATAAAAACACCTTCTAACAAACCCATTAAAGCTTCAATTTTAGAAAAACCAAAATTATAATTTTCATTCGCCTTTTGTGAGCTTTTTTTAAGAGCCAAAAAATTAAAAGCAGAAATAGCAAAATCCATTAAAGAATCAATCGCACTTGAAAGTACTGCAACAGAACCACTTGTTAAGCCTACTATAAATTTAACCAAGGCTAAAACAATGGCACATAAACTTGCTACAAGAGTTGCTTTTTTTTGCAAACTCATCTTAAACCTTTGAAACGATTTTGACAAGAACAATGCAAAGAACCGTTTTGTCGTAAAAACACTCTTGCATCTACTCCTATAATTTTATGACTAGGTAAAGCTTTAGAAAGTCTTTTAGCTATGATTTCATCATTTTTATCCTTATAAAAAGGCACAATTAAAGCATTATTTATAAAAACAAAATTCGCATAAGTTGCGCCCAATCTTCTTCCTTCATAGTATAAAGGATTAGGTATAGGAAGTTCTACTAAATCAAAGCCTGTTTTTTTAAGCTCTTCTTTCATTTTTTGCAAAGGCAAATAATGTTCATCCTCTTCATCTTCACAAATACAATGTGCTATGGTATTTTTATCTATAAATCTTGCTAAGGTATCGATATGATGATCTGTATCATCACCTTTTATGAAACCATTTTCTAGCCAAATAATTTGCTTTAAACCAAAAATTTCTTTTAATTTTATATCAATTTGAGTTTTGTTTAGATGAGAATTTCTATTTTCATTTAAAAGACAATGAGAGCTTGTAAGCATCACACCCTCTCCATTAAAGTCAATACTTCCTCCTTCTAAAATAAAATCAACCTTTTTAAGTTCCTCTTTAAATTTTTCTTTAAAAAGCTTAGAATTTACAGCATTATCAAGCTCACTTTGAAATTTATTTCCCCAAGCATTAAAAGTAAAATCAAGAGCCTTTAAACGACCATTTTCTATTATATCTATAGCTCCAAAATCACGTATCCAAGTATCATTGGTATCACATTTAAAATACTCTACATTTTTTATATCTTTAAAATTTTCAAAATCACTCTGTTTAGGAGCTATAAGTAAAACTTTTTGAAATTCACTCACTGCTTTTACAAATTCTTTATAACTTTGCAAAATTTCCTCTAAATAGGGATTCCAATCGCTTTTTTCATGGGGTAAAGAAAGCATGAGGTATTCTTGCTCACTCCATTCAGGAATTGATTTTATCATTTAACTACCTTTTTTGATAATAAAATTATAATTGTATCATTTTTTAGACTTTTGTCAAATTTAAGAAGATTACCTCGATATTTCGAGGCTTTAGGGTATTATTTAAAAAAGATCTTCATTTCATCATTACTTAAAACAAGTTTTCCATTTTCATTTGAAATTTTAAAAATTCCTTTGAAATTTGAAAGGAAAGAATTTTCAAAATCCATTACATCCATTGGATGACAAAGCATTTGAGTTGAAGCTACGCGATCACCTTCGATTTGCAAAGTATCCGCCTTAGTTTGGTAAGAACCAAAAAAACGATTACACCCTGAATAACCATAAAATTTATTATTTTCAAAACTAATATTTGGACTTTCCTCTGCGTTTTTTGGATCAAAAGTTTTACCATTAACTATAATTTTTTCTATTTTGAAAAGCTGATTTTGTACAAGTTCATTATTACCTTTAGAAGTAGATGAAGTAACAGAAGTACTAGCACAACCTGCAAAAAAAGTTGCAGCTAAAGCAATTTGAAGCGTTTTTTTCATTTTATTCCTTTAAATTTAAAATTGGTTAAGTTCGCTTTCGAGATTATGACACACTATTTTTAACTCATCTACAACTTGAAGTAGAATTTTAGAAATTTCTTCATTCTTTTCACTTACTTCAACATTTTCTTGCATACGAGAAAGTAAATTTTATATATTCTCTTGGGAAATTTTTATTTTTTCAGTACATTGAGTTACCAAAGCCCTAGCATCTTCGTTACATAATTTAACCTCATTAGCATCATCAACCAATAAAGCGGTGTCATCATTTAAAGCTTGTATACTTTGAGTATTTTTCTTTAATTCTGCGTTAACCTCATTAATACTTTGCAAAAGCTCTTTTGTAATTTGAGCTACATTTCCCAAAAATTCTTCACTGTTCTGAGCCAACTGCCTATCATCCTCAGCAATTACAGAAAAACCTAGTCCAAATGCACCAGCCCTAGCTACTTCTATGTCAGCATTTAGGGATGGTAATTTTGTTTTATCTGCGATCTTATCCATCATTTGAGTTGCTTTTTGTATATTACCTGCTTGATTAACCATGTTTTCAACTTTTTTAGCCAATTCATTTTCATTTTGGGATACTATTGATACTTTATTAGCAACATTAAACAAAGATTTAAGCATTTGCTCTAATAATAAAAAGGATTTTTCATTGGCGCTATTTGCCTTATTTGACAAACTAGCAAGTTCTCTAAGTTCATTGCCAACATTTGCACCAAGTTTAAAACTTTGATCTATTTGCTTATGACTTTGTGAACTGATATCACTTAAAAAATAGCATTTGAATTTAAAAGATTGCTTTGTTTTTCTACATTTTTTAAATTATGACTTGCACTGCTAACTGCCTTGTGAGTTTTTTCGATAAATTGATTGATATATCCACAAGCTAAAGCAATTTCATCTTGACCTTTAACTGAAATACGAGCTTTTAAAATTGCCGCTTCCTTGAGCTAATTCTTTAGCATGATTTAAAAGCTCTAAAACGGGCTTTCCAACAACAACTTTAAGCATTAAAAGAACCACCACAAAGGGTAAAAATCAAAGCAATAGTAAATATTATAATATAAGATTGACCGGTTTTGCTTATATCTTTTTAAACACCTTCTAAAGAATGTGATATATCCATAACCCCAATCACACTTCCTGTATTAGCATTTCATGACAAGTAACACAACTTTCATCTGCAATCAAAGGGCGTATCAATCTTAAATACACAACACCATTTATATTTTCTTCCAAAGCTTGAATTTTAGGATTTGAAAATTGTTCTATAATACGCTTATCATTTGAAATTTGAGGGGCTTTCATCTCAAAAAGATCTATAGTATCTTTTGAAGGATAAATTTTAATATCACTAATACCCTCTATACTTTTTACATCTTCAATGGCTTCTTTAATTTTTTCAGGATCTCCTAAATTCATAGCCATTCTCATTGTTTGAAAAACAGAAGTACTTACGGTATTTAAATTTGCCCTGCTCATTTTATTGGCAGTATTTTCAAAATCCAAATTTAAAATCACTTGCATTACAATGAAACTTATAAGCAACACCACAAAAATTGCAGCAGAAACCTTAAATCCTATAGTTTTAAACATCATAGTTTCCTAAAAATAAAATTTTTCGGAAATATTTTACACATAATTTATTTAATTTTTATTGAATTATGTGTAAAAAACATAACATTCCATTAAACTTAATGTAAGAAATGTCTTACTCCTGTAAAATAAAGCGCCATACCATACTCATCAGCCGCCTTTACCACTTCATCATCTCTTATACTTCCGCCTGGTTCTACTATAGCTTTAACTCCTACTTTACTTGCTTCATCTATGCTATCTCTAAAAGGAAAAAAGGCTTCACTTGCTAAAACGCAACCTTGCAAATCAAGCCCCATTTCTTTAGCTTTAGCGATTGCTACCTTTGCTGCATCGATTCTGCTTGTCATACCCATGCCTATAGCCACCATAGCGCCATTTTTTACATAAACAACATTGTTTGATTTGGTAAATGCTGCTATTTTCATGGCGATTTCAAGATCTTTTAATTCTTCCTTACTTGCCTCTCTTTGACTCATAAGCTTTGCATTTTTAAACTCATCTTCGCCAACTTCATCGCTGTTTTGATATACAAAACCCCCATCAATATGTTTAAAATCATATTTATCAAAACTGCGGATTAAAAATGAGCTTTCTTGAGTGAAAATTTTAATGCGTTTTTTACCTTCAAACACAGCTAAAGCTTTTTCATCTACATTGGCTGCGATGATTACTTCTACATAAATTTCATTGATTTTATTTGCTAAAGCCTCATCAAGAGTTCCATTGATTGCAACCACTCCTCCATAAGCACTAACGCTATCGCATTTTAAAGCATGTATATAGCTTTGTACTAAATTTTCTTTTATAGCAAAACCGCAAGGATTTCCATGTTTTACTATAGCAATAGCTGGAGCTTTATCGAAACTACTAGCCAAATTTAAAGCTGCGTTAATATCGGTTAGATTATTAAAACTTGCTTCGCCTTTAAGGGCTTTGAAATTTGCACTAAAAAAGGCATCAAACTCGTATAAAGCCCCTTTTTGATGTGGATTTTCTCCATATTTTGCATCAAATACTTTTTGTCCTACTATAAATTTACTCGCTCCAAAACCTCCGTTAAAGCGTTCATTCATATAATTTGCAATATAAGTATCATAATTTGCCGTATGCTCATAAGCTTTTATCATCAAATTTAAACGAAAATTCTCATCAATTTGACCTTTTTTTAAAGTCTCGATGACTTTTTCATAATCAAGCGGATCGCAAAGTACCATCACATCTTTATAGTTCTTTGCTGCACTTCTTATCATCGCAGGCCCACCTATATCGATATTTTCTATAATTTCATCAAAATCATCACTCATGATAGTGGTTTTTTTAAAAGGATATAAATTCACACAAACTAGATCAATTCCTAAAATTTCATTTTCTTTTGCTTGTTTGATATGATTTTCATTGCTTCTTTTGTGTAAAATTCCACCATGAATCTTAGGGTGTAAAGTCTTTACACGCCCTTCAAAAAGCTCAGGACTTTTTGTAAAATCACTCACTTCCATAACTTTTATTCCATTTTCTTTTAAAAACTTAAAAGTCCCACCTGTTGAAAGAATCTCAAAGCCTAAATTTTCAAGCTCTTTGCCAAATTCTACTATACCTTCTTTATCACTCACACTAAGCAATGCTCTCATTTTTACCTTTCTAAATGTTTTTTAACTTTTTCGTAAGCTTCGTTGATTTTTTGAAATTTCCCTACACCGATTTTAAGCTCTTCTTCACTAACATTGTTTGCATTTAAAATATCAGGATGATATTTTTTTGCTAAATTGCGGTATTGTTTTTTTACCGCATTTAAATCTGCATTATTTGGAAGTTCTAAAATAGTAAAAGCTTCATCAAGACTTAATTCTTTTTTAGAACTTTTTAAATTTGAAAGACTTGCTATAAAAGCGTCTAATTCGCTTTTTGCTATATCAAAGGCTTTAGCGATTTGCTCTAAAATTTCACGCTTTTTAGCATTAAAATCTGCATCGATTAAAGCCATAAAAACAAGCACACGCAAAACATTAAAACGCTCATTTTTAGGTAAAGGTACTTCTTTTAAAAAATCTTTTGCCACGTAAAAAGCATCGCTTAAATTTTCTTTATGTTCATTAAAACTTGCTTTTAAAAAAGCTCTTTCTTTTTCATCTTTGGCATTTGCATCTAAAAGATCTTTGATCATTTCAGCTTCATTTTCACTTACTCTGCCATCGCTTTTTGCAATTTTTGCCAAAAGTGCGATAACATAGTAATTCATACGCCTTTTAAACTCATCCATTCTTTCTTCCATAACCCCACGAGCAAAACCCTTAGCAAAGCCTTTGGCTCCTCTTGTAGCTGAGTTTAAAAAATCCTGTTTTCCCCAAGTTTTATAATACCAGTAAAACACCAAAACAACGAGTATAATTAAAACTAAAGTCATTGGATTTGCTCTTTAAAACTTTCAAAATAAAGCTTATCAAGTTCAGCCTTGCTTAACTCAATGCTATCAAGTTTAAAATGTTTTTGGCTAGTACTCACACCTAATTTATAAGCTTTTACTCCAAATTCTTTAGCTAAATTTAAAAAAGCTTCTTCATTTTCTTTACTAAGCCCTACTATAGCACGACTTGCACTCTCATCAAAAATCATTTTTTCATCATCAAAACCACTTGTTAAATTTGCACCTACACTAGAAATAGCAAACATTTTTGCCAAAGTCATAGCAATACCCCCTATTCCTACGCTATTGGCACACTCAAGTAAAGAATTTTGATTGGCTTTATAAAGCAAATCCCAAAGTGCAATTTCAGCTTTATAATCAAGCTCTTTAAGACTTCCTGATACTTTTTTATCTTGGATTTTCATTACCATAGATCCACCAAATTCCCCTAAACTTTCACCCAAAAGATAAACACTTAAATTTTCTTTTTCAAAACTAGCTTTTAAGGTTTTATTTGCATCTTCTAAAACCCCTACGCTTACTATAGTAGGACTTGGATAAATACTTACGCCTTCAGTTTCATTATAAAGTGAAACATTGCCGCTTACTACTGGGGTATTTAACTCTTTACAAGCTTCTTTAATGCCTTCGCAACCTTGTGCAAATTGCCACATCACTTCAGGATTTTGCGGATTTCCATAATTTAAACAATCACTTATTGCCAAAGGCTTAGCCCCCGTGCAAGCAACTTTTCTTCCTGCTGAAGCTACTGCTAAAGCTGCTCCTATTTTAGGATTTACATAATTTAAGCGTGAGTTACATTCTATAGCCATAGCCACACTTGCACCATTTTCTTTGATACGAATGGCACTAGCACCTAATCTTCCATCAGCTTTTATAGTATTGGTTTGCACACTTGAATCAAATTGATCATAAATAAAAGCTTTGTTGTTAATATTTTCATTTTGAAGCATTTGTATAAAAAGCTCTTGAATGCTTAATTTTAACTCAAATTTATAATCTTTAATTTCACTTAAATATTTTGGCTCACTTATAGGACGACTTAAAATCGGCGCTTTTTCACTTAGAGGCTCGATAGGAATAAGCCCTACAAGCTCATCATGCCAAAAAAGCTCCATTTTTCCTGTATTGGTAACTTCACCTATAACCACAGCATCTAAATCCCATTTTTTGAAAATTTCTATAACCTTATCTTCATAGCCTTTTTTCGCACAAATAAGCATTCTTTCTTGAGACTCGCTAAGCATTAACTCATAAGGAGTCATACCGCTTTCACGTATAGGAGTTTTATCTAAGTAAAGTTTCATGCCACTGCCACTTCTTCCTGCCATTTCAAAAGAACTTGAAGTAAGCCCTGCAGCACCCATATCTTGAATACCCACAATATAATCAGTTTTAAAAAGCTCTAAACAAGCTTCCATAAGAAGTTTTTCACTGAAAGGATCGCCAATTTGCACTGTGGGACGCAAAGATTTGCTTTCTTCATTGAAGCTATCACTTGCCATAACCGCTCCACCAAGTCCATCACGCCCTGTTTTTGAACCCACATAAATCACAGGATTTCCTACACCTTCAGCCTTAGCATAAAAGATATCTTCACTTTTACAAACCCCTAAAGCAAAGGCATTAACTAAGATATTTCCATTAAAACACTCATCAAAAGCACATTCTCCACCTATAGTTGGCACACCCATGCAATTTCCATAATGAGAAATTCCATTTACCACACCTTTAACAAGGTATTTTTGATGTTTGCCGCATTTTTCATTATGAATATTGCCAAATTTTAAAGAATTTAGCCCTGCAACCACTCTTGCACCCATAGTAAAAACATCACGTAAAATTCCCCCTACTCCTGTAGCCGCACCTGCAAAAGGTTCAATAAAGCTAGGGTGATTGTGACTTTCTACTTTAAAAACTGCTGCCATACCTTGCCCGATATCAATAACCCCTGCGTTTTCACCTGGGCCTTGAATCACCCAAGGTGCTTTAGTTGGAAAACCATTAAGATATTTTTTACTAGATTTATAAGAGCAATGCTCACTCCACATCGCAGAAATAACCCCAAGCTCTAATAAATTTGGCTCACGTCCTAAAATTTCTAAAATTTGTGCATATTCTTCATCGCTAATTTTGTGTGCTTTTATGGTTTCTTTGTCCATTTTTATCCTTTCATTTTCCTAAACAAAAATTACCAAACATTTCGTCTAAAATTTCATCTCTTTGAAAATCTTTGGTAAATCTTGCAAGTTCATTAATCGCTAAATTAAGTTCAAAAGCAAAAAGTTCTAAAGAACTTTCCTCTAAAAGCCCCTTAGCTCTAAAAATCGCTTCACTTGAAATTTTACAAGCATTAATAAGATCTAAAGAACTTACCATAATACCTTCACTATCAAAAGAATTAAGATAATTTTGCAATTCTTCTTTTAACAAAGTGATGTCTTTTTGAGCACTAAGCTTGATAAAATTTTTATTTTGAGTATTTTTGAAAACATTTTCTAAATCACTTTTATTTAAAATCCAAAAGATTTTTTTATCAGTATTTGCTAATAAGTCAAAAATTTTCTCATCTTCTTTATCTTGCACTCTTGAAGCATCAAAGACTGCCAAAATAATATCTGCATCTTCTAAACTTTTTTTACTTAAAGCTACGCCGATTTGTTCTATAACATCTTTACTTTCCCTAATACCCGCTGTATCTATAATGCGTAATAAATGCGTTCCTAATTTAAAGCTCTCTTCTATAGTATCACGAGTGGTGCCTGCTATATCTGAAACAATAGCTCTTTCATAAGAAAGCAAGGCATTTAAAAGCGAAGATTTGCCTACATTTGGCTTACCTACAATAGCGATTTTAAAACCTTCTATGAGTCCTTTTTTGCTTTGAGAAAGCGTATAAATTTCTTTTAAAATTTTAGAATTTTCTTCACACATAGTAGAAATTTGTTCTAATAAATCAGAAGGTAAATCATCATCAGCATAATCAATACTAGTTTCTACAAAAGCTAAAGTTTTAACCAAATCTGTGCGAATTTTTTCTAAAAGTTCTCCTAAGTTTCCTTGCATGTTGCGTGCTATAATTTTAGCTGCAAGTGCAGATTTTGAAAGTATGAGATCTTGTATATTTAAAGCTTTTAAAGGAGTCATTTTGCCATTTAAACACGCTCTTTTGCTAAATTCCCCTGCTAAAGCAAGTCTTGCTCCTAAACTCACAAGTTCTTCGAGTAAAACTTCACTCACACTAAATCCTCCATGAGTTTGAAACTCTACTATATCTTCCCCTGTAAAACTATAAGGGGCTTTAAAATATATCATTATAGCTTCATCGATAATTTCATTATTTTGATTAAAAAGTTTTGTAAAAGTAGCATGGCGTGGGGTAAGTTTGGTTTTGTGGCTAAGCTTTAAGGCAAATTCTAAAGCCCTTTCACCGCTTAATCTTACAATAGAAATCGAACCCACACCATGAGCTGTGGCAATAGCCGCTATAGTATCACTCATCTTTTTTGAAAAAGTCGTTTATTACAACAAATCTTTGATCATTATTTTGCTTAATTCCTACATACTTATCTGGAAATTTAGCTCTTAACTGCTCTAAAGCGATTTTTATCAAAACCCCATCCAAAGGTTTGGTTTGTCCGCGTCCATGAATTTTAATTTTTTCAATCACGTTTTGTAAATAAAGCTGCATACCTTGAATTTGATTTTCTAAAAATTGAGCGATCTCAAGGCGCACTAAAAGATTATATTTTAAATTGATCCAATTATGTAAAAGATAAGAAATAGCCTTGTAACGATGTGCTTCTTTACCTATCATCAAAGCAGCATCTTCCCCATCCAATCGAATCAAAACGCAATCTTCATCATACATTCTAAGTTCACTAAGCTCTATTTTAAACTGGGAGCTTTCTAAAAGTTTTACAAGCTGAATGCGAATCTCATCTAAAATATCCTGAGTATTACGCACTCCTTTGCTTTCTCGATGAAAACTATCAAAAATTTCATCACTTTTTACTGTATATTTTTCTTTTTGACTTTTATTTTTTTCATTTTTTGTTTCAATCTTGTTTTCTTGTTTTGGCTCATGTGTTTCTGGTTTGTGATTTTTTGAACTTGTAAATTCTTTTTTAGGATTTTTTTTCAAAATCCTTTTTTTTGCTTTAGCCTCTATAATTGCCTTTTTTCTTCCAAATCCAAAAAAACCTTTTCTTGGATGCTGAATAATCTCATATTCTAAGTCCATCACAGAACATTCTAAACTTCTTGAAGCTTCTGTTAAGGCACTTTGAAGATCAATGGCTTCGATTTTCATTTTTCATGCTCCGCTTGTTTTTTGTGATGTTCTTTAGCAAATATTTTATTGATAACCCATTGTTGAACCAAAGAACAAAGGTTATTTACAAACCAATAAAGCGTAAGTCCTGCTGGGAAAGTGATAAAGAAAAAAGTAAAAATCACTGGCAAAAATTTCATAATCTTAGCTTGCATAGGATCTTGTATAGTCATAGGTGTAATAAGTTGTTGTAAAAACATCGTTGCACCCATTAAAATAGGCAAAATGAAATAAGGATCCATTACCGATAAATCATGTATCCAAAACGCCCAAGGAGCTGCTTTTAGCTCAATAGCATTAAGCAAAACGCGATAAATAGCAAAGAAAATAGGAATTTGTAAAAGTATAGGCAAACAACCACTCATAGGATTTGCACCATGTTTTTTATAAAGCTCCATCATGTGCATATTCATTTTTTGTGGATCGCCTTTATAACGCTCTCTAATATCTTTCATTTTAGGAGCAAGATCTTTAAGTTTATTCATAGAAATCATAGACTTATAAGTTAGCGGGAATAAAATAATACGCACAATTAAAGTCATCACAACGATAGCCCAACCCCAATTTCCTATATACTGATGCAAGAAATTCAAAAACTCAAACATAGGCTTAGCAATAAAAGTAAACCAACCATATTCAACAACTGCTTCAAGGCGTGGATCTATACTTCTTAAAATCACATGTTCTTTAGAGCCTATATAGCCCCCTGCTTTAAATTCATTATCACTATAAGCAAAAACTATAGGGTTTTGATTAGCATCCTTGCTGATTGCCACATTTAAAGGTTTATCAAAATTATAAAAGAAAGTTGCATAGTATCTATCAAAAGCCGAAGTCATTACGACATTATTAGCACTTTCATCCTTTTCTACATCTCCATCTTTATAAGTTTCGATGGTTTCTTTATTATCCATTACCAAAGCACCATGAACTGTATAACTATCTACGGCAATATTTGGACGATATCCTGGACTTATAAAATAATTTGCATTCTTGCTGAGTTTAACTTCTATCTCATAATTTCCTTTTGGATAAAAAGTAATATCTTTTTCGATTTTCAATCCAGAAAGATTTTGAGTGAGTTTTAAAACTTGACTTCCATTTTCATCAACAAAAAGATTGCTAGCGTTAGCAACATAAGGAATTTTAAAAGCCTCTGAGTTAATACTTGGATCACTAAAACGCATTTCTAAAGGATAAGGACTATTTTCCTTGCTAACAAGATTTATAAATTCTCCTTTCTCATTTTGGTATTTTTTATCTTTTAAATAAAAAGCAGAAATTCTACCAAAAGAGTCAATTTGTGCTTCAAAATGCTTGCTTTGAACCTTAGATATCACACTATCTTGTGAAACTAAAGCTGCACTTGGAGTATTTGTGGTGGTATTTTGTATATTAGGAGTGTTATTTATGCTTGTGTTTTGTTGATTTTGTTGTGTAATGTTTTGTTCTATTTTTAAAGGTTGTTTTGGAATGAAAAAATAATCGTAAACAACAAAAAATAAAAAAGAAATCACAACAGCTAAAAGTATACGCTTTTGCTGAAAAATATTATTTGAATTATTCACTGATTTGTCCTTTTAAAGATGATTTTTATAAGATAAAAACTTTTATTTTTATAAGGTATATATAAAAAACAAAGTTGTTTTTTTGCTAAAAATATAGGCTTAAAACATAAATTTATAGGATAAAAATTTTTAGAAACTCTAGGATAATCAAAACCCCCTTTAAAAAAAGGGTTGCATCTTAAAACTCTAAAAAAAGTAGAAAAAAAAGCTAGAAAAAAATTCTTTTTTTGAAACTGCCAAAGCGCATACTCAGAACAACTAGGATAATACCTACAAGCAGCGGGTTTTAAAGGGCTTAAGAATTTCTGATAAAAACGGAGTATTTTTAGGCATATCATTTGAAACATTCTAGTTTTTTCAATCCCCATTTTAGATTTTTTTCTAACCTAGAAAAAGAAAGTTCAGTGATTTCATTTTTAGCTACAAAAATATATTTGCCATCTCGAAGATATCTTTCAAACTTAGCAAACAAAGCCCTTAAAATTCGTTTTGAACGATTTCTAACCACTGCTTTTCCAACTTTTTTACTAGCAACAACTGCTATTTTTTTTTCATAACTATTCAGATAAAAAATAATCACACCTTCGCAATGCCATTTTTTACCTATTTTGTATACAGATGAAAATTCCTCGTTTGTGCTAAATTTATCAAAATTTTTCACACAGCAAGTCTTTTTCTACCTTTAGCGCGTCTTGCATTGATCACCTTGCGACCATTTTTAGTTTTCATACGAACACGAAAACCATGAGTACGTTTTCTTGGAGTGCCATGTGGCTGATAGGTTCTTTTCATTTGATTTTTCCTTAAAAAATTATAAAATAAACTTGTATTTTATCTTAATCTTACTTATAAATTGCTTTTGATTAAGAGTAATTTTTAAATTCTTTTGATAAATTTTGAAATTATTTTTAAAAGGTTAAAAATGTCAGAATTTAAAATTATTGATTTAAGACAAGAAGATTTAGATATTTTACAAGAAATGATCATAGAATTTGCAAAATACGAAGATATGTTAGATTTTCTTCAATGCACGAAAGAAAAACTGGAACATTCTTTACTAAAAAATAAATTTGTTCGTGCTTTTTTGTTAAAAGAAAATGAAAAAACTATAGGCTATATGATTTATTTTTATACTTTTTCGTCTTTTTGGGGCAGCGGTGGAATTTATCTTGAAGATATTTATATACGAGAAAATTTTCGTAAAAAAGGTTATGGAAAAGCTGTGTTTAAATTTTTAGGAGAAATTTGCAAAAAAGAAAATTTAAAAAGACTCGACTGGGTTTGCTTAAATGATAATATTTTAGGTATTAATTTTTATGAAAGTTTAAACGCTAAACATCTTAAACAATGGAGAAATTATCGTCTAAGTGGAGAAAATTTAGAAAAATTGTGTGATTTATGATAAGAAGTCTTTATTATTTAAAAGCTATGGGATTTAACTTTGTTGATACACATACAAACCACTTTGAACAAGTACAAAATTTTCAAGAATTAAAACAACTTGTTTCATCTTGCACCTTATGCCAATTTTCCAAAACAAGAAAATTTAGTCTTATGGAACCTAAGATAAAAAATGTCAAATTGCTAATTCTTGATGTTTTTGGGCAAAAGAGTGAAAATGAAAGCGGAATTTTACTTAATTCAAAAAAAGGTGAAAAATTAAAACACTATATTTATCAAATTTTAGGGCTTTGCGATGAAGATTTTTATTTTTCTTATTTATTTAAATGTTTTTGTAATGGAAAATTTGATGATTTTTCGCTACAATCTTGCTTACCATTTTTCTGGAACGAACTAAAACTGATTCAACCTGCTTTTTTGCTTTGTCTAGGAGAATACACATTTAAAAACTTGGGATTTAAAGATTATCACATTTTAAAAGGTGAAGTTTTTGCTTATAAAAATTTTTTCATAATGCCAAGTTATGATTTAGATTTTATAGAAAAAAATCCAAGTTATGAAAAAAATTTCATACAAGATTTAAAAAAAATTAAAGGATTTTTATGAAAAAAATATTTTTAATATTTTTCTTATCTTGCTTTTTGCTTAATGCAAAAGAGCAAAAATTAGTCGATGTAAAACCTGTTGAAAATTTTTATCCTAAATTAAGCGTTCAAGAATGCAACACAAATTGTCTTTTTGATCTTTTAGAATCAAGATTGTATCTCAGTTTTTTAAGTGAATTTGCAGACCAAAACGATCAATTTTTATCCAATGTTTATGCAAAATTATTAAATTCCATTACTGATTTTGAAAAAAATGTTCAAAAAATTACTTCTGTTAAACTTGCGATAATTATCCCAGAAAAAACCATAAAAAGCTACTCAAATACTATAATAAATTCAAGCATAGCCTATCTTTTAAGACAAAGAGCCGAAATCAAAGTAAAAGTTTTTTTAACCGGCACAGAAGATAGTGATAAAATTCGAGCCGCGCTTGATGCAGTACAAGCTCAAGGATATCAGTATGCCATAGCTGGATTTACTCTAAAAGGTGCTAATGAGTTGAAAAATTACTCAGGAAATATGAAAATTTTCATACCGACTATCCATAAAAACAACATACAAATTTCAAATCAAAATATTATTTTTGGAAGTATTGACTATGATACTCAAATTGCCACACTTTTAAGCAAATCAAATGCTAATATCGCAATATTTAGCGATGGCTCTGCCTTATCAAGCAATCTAAATTCAAGAATTCTTGCTCAAAATAATAATGCTAGAATATATACTATAGAAGGAGAGAAGCTTGATTTTAGCAGACTTTTAAGATCACAAGGCGGAGTTAATAATGCCTCAATATTTTTTAACACTCCATTGATCAAAACAGCTCTAGCAAGTTCTCAACTAAGAATTTATAACATTCATCCTTATGTGCTTTTATCCACTCAAATCAACTATAATCCAACATTTTTAAGTTTAACACAACAAGGAGATAGAGAAAATTTCATCATTGCTAATTCCATCAATAACCACGATGATAACTTAGTCTATCTTAATGAA
Source organism: Campylobacter sp. CFSAN093260 (assembly GCF_012890095.1). Taxonomy (NCBI): domain Bacteria; kingdom Pseudomonadati; phylum Campylobacterota; class Epsilonproteobacteria; order Campylobacterales; family Campylobacteraceae; genus Campylobacter; species Campylobacter sp. CFSAN093260. The sequence goes on from NZ_CP040618.1 coordinate 915,215, forward strand.
ATTTTTAATCAAAGTATAGATTATAACTGGATTGCTTATGCTACTAGTATAGGAGTTGATTACTTTTATACCGAATTCTTAAATAAAAAAAGCGAAAGTTTATTTGATGAGAAAATCAAAAATTCTCAAGTTGATTACAAAGTGCGTCTTATGCAAGGCAAACAAGCAAGCTTTGAAGAATTAAAATAATTCTTCAAAGAGCTTTTTTAACTGCATATCCATTCTAGCTGGTTTTTCGTTTTTAATAAAAGCTAAAGTTAATTCCATTTTAAAAAGCAAAATTTCATCTTTATAAATTTCTTGTAAAATTTCCACAGAAGCATTTTTGACTTCTAAAATTTTTGTTTTAATCTCTATCATATCTCCAAGTTTTGCAGGTTTTAAGAAATTGCAATTTGCTTTTGCAAGCAAAAAATGTCCCTTAGACGCATCAAAAATATCTACTTTTTTATTGAAAAAAATTTCACTTCTTGCTCTCTCGCAAAATTTTAAATAATTACTATGATACACCACTCCACCCGCATCAGTATCTTCATAATACACACGCATTTTCATCGCTTTACCTTAAAAAATATTTTACATTTAAAAAACATTAGATTATACAACGGAAATTCTTTGATATCACTTTTTAGTTTATATTAAAAAATTCCGTCCAATCTTAATTTAATAAAGCTTTTTAACTTCACGGGGGGGGGGTATAGAGAAATTTTGTTTTAAACTTTCTATTGTTACCTTCTTAAGCATCAACGCTTTTGCAGCCACTCAAGCAAATACTATAGACAATCGAAATTTCAATATTCCAAAGCATTATTTTAATGATAACGAACTTTATGATAAAACCAATTCTACTTATAAAAAATTCCAAGGTATAAATTATTATGCTAAGAGTTCTAAACAATATATTAACAATATTTAACAATCATAAACCAAATATTACAAATATAAACGATTTAAATTTTAAACATTATTTACTTACTCCTGATATGAGAGAAGATGAAGTTCTTTCTTTTAAAGCAAGGCATGGTGTTAATACAGCCGATCATAGTATAAAAACAGTTAGAGTGCTTCCTTTTTTAATCACAGTAAAAACCGATCATGCTGATGCAAGTTATAATAAACTTATATTAGAACAAGGAGAACTTAGTTCGGTTTTTTATCTTAAACCTAAAGATACTCATATAAAAAACCCTAGTAATTCTAAAAGCAATCAACGCATGAATTTCTTAATGAGTTCTACCTTTACTCATTATGGTAATGCAAGCTATAACCAAACCATACTTCAAAAAGATGCTCATATTAGTATGGGAGTTGAGAACACTTATGATTTAGCCTTAAATGGTGCTCCTTATTTAATCGGAGCTATAGCCACTTATGGAGATTCTACAAATAATAGTTTAAATATAGAAGCAGGTCGCAGTGTAGAGTTTTTTACTTCCTTACCTAAAAAAGATAAAAATGGTAATAATACCTTTGATGAAAGAATCACTCACCTTGTAGGTGGTTTAGCTTATCAAGGCAATGTAAAAAACAATAAAATCTTTATCAAAGATGCTAATATGATTATCCATGGTCCAAGCAAAGCTTATGCTAGTTCAGCTGCTGCTTATATTAGCGCAGGTTATATAGATAGCGGAACAGATAAAAACTTTCAAGCCAGTAAAAACCTTTTAGACATAGATGGTTTTAATCTTGATATGTATATGAACCATGATAAACAACCCCTAGCTTATAATTCTATTTTATTTGCTGATTTTTGGGGTGGAAAAACCGAACAAGGACAAGCCTTAGATAATACTATCAATTTAAAAGATATTAAAAACCTAAAAAAAGATAAAAACAATGAGAACATTTTTGCTCAAGCTTTGTTTAACTTCTATGCAGGAGCTTCTAATAATGGAGAAGCAAATTATAATACCTTAAACATAGAATTAAAACATCCTTTAGAAATCGCTAATAACTTCTTAGGTTATAACCAACATTCTTTTTATGGTGGCTTTGCAACTAAAGGAGCTAATCATAATACCATTAACATTAAAAACGATCTTACCACAACCGATCTTTCTAAAGCTATAAAGATGCTTTAAATATTGTAGCTGCTAGAACCTTAGAAGGCAGTGCGGATTATAATAAAGTTTATATTAATAATTCTATGTCAACCTTACCTGTATACATTTATACAGCTAAGAAAAATATTCTTAATAATCAAGACTTTTATCCTAGTAGTGCTAATAACAATGAAGTAGTGATTAAAGACTTTGCTTCTTTTAGAAATTTAACTGTATTAACAGAAGCTAAAGAAGCCTCTTATAATACTATAAATTACAACAATGTTCAAAGCATTACCGATGTAAGTAATATAGATAAAGCCAATCATAATACCATAGATATAAAAAACTATTCTTCTAATGCAGCTGATAATGCTTATTTGATTATGGCTTACAATGAAGCAGCTTATAATAAAATCATTATCAATGATACTTTATTTGGTGTAGCTTCAGATAAAAGAGAAGGAATTTTAAGTATTATAGCTGGACTTTCAAACAATGCCCATGATAATACCTTAATCATAAACAATCTTAATCTTGATGAGTATAAAAATAACAATTCTATTTTTATAGCTCCTTCAGCCATTACAGGTTTAAGTGAAGCTAAATCTTATAATAATACCTTATATATAGGCGGGAATTTAAATATATTTAAAAACACTTTCATAGATATATTAGCAGGGGCTTTAGTGTATTATGAAGATAGCAATAGTGCTTCTAATGCTGTAGCTCCTTCAGATATCAGTTTAAGTAAAAACAATAGACTGATTTTAAATACTAAAGTTGAAGCTAGAATTATTAATAACTTTGAGCATTATTATCTTATTGTATCCAATAAAATCAACACAACTCCCCTTTTGAAGTCATACGATACTCCTATTAATATTTCTAGCGAGGGAGTATTAGCTCTTTACACCCTCAAAGAGCAATACCCCTACCTTAAAAATAAAGAAATCTTAATCTTACAAAGTGAGCAAGGTTTTATAGATGAAAATTCTAATACTTTAAATCAAGAAGAACTTCAAAGCTTTATTGAAAAAATGCAAAAAAACAAAGAAGATTTTAAACTAAGTTCTATAGATAGATTAAAAAAGATGAATTTACAAAAACTTTCTTATGAAGTAAGAATATCCCAAGATGGTAAAAGCATTTACGCAAAGATAAAGTAAATAAGGATGGACAATAAAAACAATAACAAATCAAAGTTATCAACAATTAATAATCCTAGAGAAATCTAGGATTAAGAACTTATTTTTGTTTTTAAAAAGAAAAAATAAAACAAACAGATAAAAAAAGAAAAAAAGAAAAACAAAGATAAGTTCTTAGAACTAAACCAAACCAAGAAAGGATAAACCATGAAAAACAATAAAATCGTTTTATCAATTGTTGTAAGTTCTTTACTTTTCTCCCAAAGCTATGCTTTACCAAGTGGGGGTAAGTTCACTCATGGAACAAGTGGAACTATAAATGTAAATGGTAATACCATGAATATTACAGGTAATAAAGTAAATTCTGTTATCCAATGGGGTGGTGGTTTTAATATAGCTAAGGGTGAAACTGTAAATTTTGGACAAGGAAAAACTAACCAAAACTACCTAAACATTGCTTATGGAACCAAAAGTTCTACAATAGATGGTTTACTTAATGCTACAGGTAATAATGTTTATCTTATTAATCCTAATGGTGTGGTTATAGGCAAAAGTGGAACTATCAATGCAAATAAATTTGGAGTGTCTACTTCAAGTATAGATAGCAAAGCGATGCAAGAATTTGCAGATAGAAGTACCTTTGAAAGTCCTGTGTTCTCTCCTAAATTTACAGCCAATAAAGGCAATGTGATTAATATGGGAAATATCAAGGCTAATGATGTTTTAATTATTGGGAATGAGGTGGGCAATGTAGGTGCAGATGGAGTGGGAAATTTCAATCTCCAAGATAATGGTAAAGTCCAATTTGTAGGAGATAAGGTTAAGGTTAATGTAGGAAGCATTAAAAATGCAAATAGTATTATCGTATCAGCTCAAACTGCAGCTACTTTAGGACAATCAACTACAGATGTTTATAAAAACAATACGAACAATCTTGATAGCAGAGTTCAAGCTCAAAACTACAATGGTTCAACGAACTATTTACAAACAATTCAAATGACTAAAAAAACCACTATAGCCAATGTAGAAGACTGGGCTTATTTCGCAAAGGGGATAAATGAAGGTAAAACAGGTATGAAATCTGTGGATACCTTTGATCTGATTTCTGATATTGACTTTGGGGCAAATTGTAACTCAGAAGGAGTTTGCACAGGACAAAATTATGCAAATTTCAATGTAGCAGAAAATAGTGAGCTTCAAGGTGTGAATATGATAGCAGGGAAAGATGATAGTCATGTTTTTTATGCAAATTTTAATGGCAATGGTCATACTTTAAGTAATATTAATATAGATACGACAGTAAGAAATGATATAAATAATGCAGGGTTGTTTGGTTATATAGGTGACGATAATAGTAATAATAGTGTAATAAAAGATTTAACTGTAGATTATAAGGGTGGCGGTATAAAATCAAATGGTTATAATGCAGGTGGATTTACTGGGAATACCTATGGTACTTTTACAAATATTAGTTTGAATAATATAGGCAATATTGACGGTGGTGATTATATAGGTGGATTTGCTGGAGAAGTTGGAGATGATGATAAATTTATAAATATTAGCTTAAATAATATAGGAAATATGAGTGGTAATAGTAAATTGGGAACCTATGTAGGGGGATTTATAGGATATCTTAGAAATATCTCAGGTTATACAACTTTCTCCAATATCTATATATTTTTAAATAAAAATACAGAAATTATTTCAGATGGTTCAGATGGTAGTGTTAGATTGTTTGTTGCTCTTAATGCAAATAAATTAAATAAACCCGATAACATCCATATATACAAATATAATACTGATTTTACAGATTCTAATAAATATGTTGATAATAGTTTTTGGAATCTAGTTTCTGGCTTTGATGATGCAGGTCAAGATGGTAAAATTAATATTCACAGTTATATCGAACAAGCTAAATGTAGTTTTAGACAAATTAAAAGATATAAAAAAAGATAAAAATGGAAATCTTATCCTTACTACAGATTTTACAGTAGAAGCTCCTGATATCAACCCAAATGCTAACCAAAAACTGGTTACCAGTGAAACTAACAATAAAATCTCTCAAGATGATATTGATAAAGATGTCATTAATAGTATTTTAGCAGATGCTAATGTAGATTCTCGGATTAATGTCAATGACAATCCTATGAATGTGCATATAGATAGCAATGATATCAATACCCTAAATCAAAGCTTTGATTTCATGGAAGCTTTAGGAAGTGATTTTACAAATACTTATCTTCAAAATAAAGGTGTAACAGAAATTAAAAATATCCTTCAAGCAAAAACAAACATACAAGCACTCATAAGAAATGTAAACAATCTTGTAAATATCAAAACACCAAAGAAGATCTTGATAAAGCCATTGATGCTTACAATGCTTACGTAGCTTTAATCAATCAAGGTGCAGCAAGTTCTAAAGATGCGGAATTTATTTCACTTAAAAACAAAGTAAATGATCTTTATGCTAAAGCACAAGGATATCTTGATACTTATAAATTTGATGATACTTTAAAATCTTATAAAACACAAGCCTTATCTCAAAGTAATAATCATTTTAGCATCAAAGGAGAATTTGATACTAAACTAGCTTCTTTAGATTCTGTTTTAGATAAGCCAAATAATGAAGGTGGAGATACAAGCAATCCTGAAGCAAATGCTCCACTTCCTTTCTCTGAAGCTTTACTTACTCAAATGGATAAAAGTGTTTTAAAACAAGATGAAGATGATAAAGAACCTACAGTAGATGAAGCCAGCACTCAATTAAGTGGTAATGCTTGTATAGTATCAGATAATTTTAAAGCAGGAAATCCTTGCTCAAGATAATTAAATTCCAAAAGGTTAAAAGCCTTTTGGATCTTGTTAAAAATTAATAAAACAAAATTTAAAGATTAAAAATCAAAAAAGATTGATAATCAATCAAACAAATATAAAAAATAAAGAAAAATAAAAAGATAAAAAGAAAGAAAAAATAAAAACAGAAAAAGCAAAAAATAAAAAAGATTAAAAACTAAATCTATAAAACAAGCTCTTATGAAATCATTAAAAAGGAAAAACACAAATGAAACGCATTATCTTACTATCTAGTTTAGCTATCTTAAGCCTTTATGCTAGCGATACTAAAGATAATAAAAAAACCATACAAATGTTAGAACAATCTCCTTATAAAGAAGATGCTAACTTAAAAAACTACAACAACACTTTAAAAGTAAAAGATGGAGTGATTATCATAGATCATTCTAATACTAGTGATAATAATAATTCAAAAACCATCAACACAAAGAAAAACACTCAAAAAGATAATAACAACACTCAAAAAAATCAACCTAATTTGTCTAATGATAATACTTTAAAAACTAAAACCCCAAATTCAAACACTCCTTCTTTAAAAAATACTTCTAAAGAAGAATCAATTCATAAAGTTAGCTTTAGCTTTCATATTACCAATAAAAACATAAACTTTAAAGATCTAGGTTTAGATGAGCAAGTTTTACAAGAAGCCTTAAACGATTACAAAAAAGAAAGTATTTCAGTTCAAGACTTACAAGATATAGCCAATATTATTTCTTATTATGTTCAAGTTAGTGGTTATCCTGCTGCTACAGCTTATATCCCACAACAAGAATTAAAAGATCAAATTCAAATCAATATCACCTTAGGTGTTTTAGGTAAATATGTGGTTCAAAACAATTCTAGTGTAAGAGATTATGCTATAGAAAGTAAATTACCTAATCATAAAAGGCGAAATCATCACTACTAAATTAGTAGAAGATGCAGTTTATAAAGTCAATGAAATGTATGGGATACAAACTCTTGCTTCTTTAAAAGCAGGAGATAATCTAGGTGACACAGATATAGTGATAGAAACCACCCCTAGTGATAGCTTTGTTTCTGTATTGTTTTATGGGGATAATTACGGTATAAAAGAATCAGGCAGATATAGGGGTGGTACTAGCATGAGTTTTAATAACATAGCTCATCAAGGAGATAGTCTAATGCTTACTTGCAAAGAAGCGATGAAGCACAAACTAACTATGGTATAAATTATACTACTTTCTTGGGGAATTTAAAAATCACTCGAAGCTATTCTAAAGGAAACTATGCTTTATGGGGAATTTGGAGAGAATTTGACTTTATAGGAATTTCTGAAAATCTAGGTATAAATTTAAAATATCCTTTGGGGATTACGACTTATAATTCTTTTTATTTAACTTCAAGTTATTATCATAAAAAGCTTCGTGATTCTAAATTTGATATTTTAACTTTTGATAAAAGCTCTGATACAATAAGCTTTGGTATAGAAGGAGTTTATAATGGTATTGGTAATGATAGTTTTTCTTATAGTGCTAATAAGCTATGGTAATGTTAAAGATGAAGGTATGACTATAGTAGGTATAGGAACAAGCAAAGTAGGTGGAGTAGAATTTGGAAAATTTGCTAAACTCAATGTCAATCTTAACAATGCTTATTTCCTTAATGATACCTTTACTCATCTTTTTAGTTTAAATTATCAACAAGTTATCAATGGATCTACATTAGATAGTAGTGAAACCATATCTTTAGGAGGTCCTTATGGAGTAAGGGCTTATAATAATGGAGATGGAGAAGGAGATAATGCTGTAGTGGCCAGCTTTGGACTTAGAATGGCTACTCCTTTAAAAGATTTTTATATTACTCCTTTTTATGATATAAGTTATTCTTGGTATGAGAATGATTCTTATACAAACTATATGGATGCTTATGGTTTACAACTGCTTTATAATAAAACAGGGAATTTTTATGTCAAGCTTGATTTAGCTAGAGCTTTAAAGAAGTATAAGCTAGATGATGATTATAGTTCTAAAGCTTATGTAATCTTTAGAAAGTATTTTTGAGTTATTTTTGATCAAATATTTAATGCATATAATTTATATTGCCATAAAAGCTTTTAATGTTATAATTTAGCATTAAAAGCAAATGTCAAGGATAAAAATGCAAGAAAATTTACTTGAAAAACAATTTCTAAATCACCCTTTATACGCTAAAATTCAAGAACTTAAAGCTCTCAATCTTGCTTGTAATTTTTCTTTAGATGATAGTGTAAATTTATCTACAAATTCTCAAGCCAAAGATGAAATCTTAGCTATAGCAAAAGAACTTAAACCATGGAGAAAAGGTCCTTTTAAAATAGACGATCTTTTCATCGATACAGAATGGCAAAGTTTTATTAAATTCAACATTCTAAAGCCTTTCATGAACGAAATTTCTCAAAAATGCGTTGCTGATATAGGCTGTAATAATGGTTATTATATGTTTAAAATGCTTGAATTTAATCCTGCAAAACTCATAGGTTTTGATCCTTCTATCAAATACCGTTTGCAATTTGAACTCATTAACGCTTTAGCTAAAACTCCTATAAAATACGAACTTTTAGGCGTAGAAGATCTTCCAAGCTATGGCTTGAAATTTGATGTGATTTTCTGTCTTGGGGTGATTTATCATAGAAGTGATCCTATAAAAATGCTAAAAGATTTAAAAGCAGGACTTAATAAAAATGGAGTTGTTTTTTTAGATACCATGTATATAGAAGATGAGAGAGAAATCGCTCTTGTGCCTAATAAAACTTATTCTAAAATTCCAAATATTTATTTTGTACCAAGCATTAGTGCATTAAAAAACTGGTGTGAAAGAGCAGGATTTAAAGAATTTGAAGTTTTGGCTACAAAAAAAACCGATGAAAACGAACAAAGAAAAACAGAATGGATAGACTCTTTTTCGCTGGAAAATTTCTTAGATCCAAAGGATAAAAATCTTACCATTGAAGGCTATGAAGCACCCAAAAGAGTTTATATACGCATTAAAATATAAATTCTTTTTATTTTTTACCGATATTGAAAATTAGATATTTTGAAGTAGATAAGTAGAATTTAAAGGTTAGATATGGCAAAAAAAGATAATTTTGAAGAATATGCACAACTTGAAGAATACGCATCTGCAGAAGATATATCTCGCGTTAGAGCAGAATTACTCACTTGTCCTGAATTAAACACCTCGCTTGCTGGAACCATTATAGAAATTGATAAAAACTATGCCAAATCAATTTTAATAACCACAAGCGAAATGATAGCAGATGATCAAGGATTGATTTTTGATGCCTTTATTTTCACTGCGGCAAACTATGTAGCACAAGCCTCTATCAATAAAGAATTTTCAGTGATTATTGGATCAAAGTGTTTTTTTTATGCTCCGCTTAAATTAGGCGATGTTTTAGAACTTGAAGCTCATGCACTTTTTGACGAAACCTCCAAAAAAAGAGATGTAAAAGTGGTTGGACATGTTAAAGAAGTTAAAATGTTTGAAGGAACGATACAAGTTGTTAGCACCGATGAGCATATATTTAAACTCAAGCGTCCGCCACTTAACACTGTTAAACCTACAGAAAATCAAGAACAAGGTGCCAAAATCAACAATCCAGAAGCTGTAGCAGCTGCATTAATGGCCTCTGTGGGTGGAAAATAATCAAGGAGTCATTTTAATATCTACCCAATTTTTTGGGCAATCCTTATGATAAGTTCCACTTCCATCATAATACTCTTTACAATCATCATAAAAACGATTTGAAATCCCTCTTTCATTTACAAAACATCCAGAAATTCCTAAAGCTAATAGCACCATTAAAGTATATTTTTTCATGTTTTTCCTTAGAATTTATTGTGTTTTCTCCATTTATAAGGCTCTATAGGATTACTCTCTTTCCAAAGACCTAAATGATTTTTCTTAGCATTTTCTTGTTCTTTGGTATAAGCGTTACTATAGTAAGTATCAGCCCAAGCATAGCCTTTGCTTACCAAAAATCGATTAATATCAACATCATTAAGCTTTACAATAGCAACAATTCTACCATAAGTATCTTTATTTTTATAAATAATTTCAACTTGTTTGCCACTTAAAATTCTACTTAAAGCTTCTTTTGACTGCTTTCCAAAACTTTGTTTAAGTTCTGGTGCATCTATACCAAAAAATCTTATTCTAGCGAGTTTGTTTTCATGATTAACTTCTATAGTATCTCCATCAATAATTCTAACTACTTTTCCTTCAAAACTAGAATTTTGGGCAATATAGTTCTGGATAAAAACAACTACAAGAGTGAAGATTAATACAGAAAAAAGTTTTTTTGGATCACTTAATAATTTTCTTAGATTAAATAATTTTTTATAATTTATTCTCATTTTTTAATCATTTTGCCTTTAAATTTTAAAAAATATGCCATAATTTTATCAAAACAAAGGAGATAAAATGCAAAATGTTATAGAAAATTTTAAACAATTATGCAAAATTCCTCATTGCAGTTATGAAACAGAACAAATGAAAGAATTTTTAAGCTCTTACGCCAAAGATAAAGGCTTTAAGGTGAGTGTAGATAAGGCAGGAAATATCCATGCCATAAAAGGCAAACCAAAAATTTGTCTACAAAGCCATTATGATATGGTCTGTATGGGCGATGCACCGAACTTAGAAGTTTATGAAGAAAATGGCTTTTTAAGAGCCAAAAATTCAAGTCTTGGTGCAGATAATGGCATAGGTATAGCCATCATGATGAGTGCTATGGCTGAATTTGAAAATTTAGAATGTCTTTTTACAAATGATGAAGAAGTAGGACTCATGGGAGTGAATTCACTCGAGCACACTTTAGAATCTAAAATGCTTTTAAATTTAGATCATGAAAGCGATGATGAGATCATGATAGGCTGTGCAGGTGGAGTAGATATAGAAGTAAGTTTGTCTTTTAATACCCTTAGAAAAAAGGGTAAAATTTATGAGCTTTGTGCGCAAAATTTTAAAGGTGGACACTCAGGCATAAATATCATACGCAATGAAAAAAGTTCCATCAAAGAAATGGCTAAATTCATACAAGAAAATGAAGGAGAAATCATTTCTTTTGAAGGCGGAGAAAGAATCAATTCTATACCTAAACACGCCAAAGCTTTAGTGCATTTTAAAGATGAAGTAAAGAGTAATAACTGGATAAAATGTGAATTTAAAGAAGAAGGCGAATTTGAAATTTGCGATCAAAGTAAAAAACTTTTAAGCCTTATAAATTCTTTCACTCATGGAGTTAGAGCTTATGATGAAAATCTAGATATAGTTCAAACAAGCATTAACCTAGCTACTTTAAGAATGCAAGATAACCAAATCAAATTCGCACTTTTTGCAAGATCTAATATACTTGATGGACTTAAGCAAGTAGAATTTGAAACTTTAGAATTTTTCAAGGCTTTTGATTTTAAAGTAAGAAGTTTTAATTTCTATCCACCTTGGGAAGGCAAACCAAACGCACTTAGCGACATGGTTTTTAAAGCGCTTAAAAAAGTATCGCCTAATGCCAAAGTTTCAGCTATCCATGCAGGGCTTGAGTGTGGCATTATAGAGAAAAAACAAGAGCTTTTATGCGCTTCTATAGGCCCAAATATCTATAATCCTCATTCAACTGATGAGCATTGTGAAATCGCTTCAGTTGAAAAAATATCTAAGGTTGTTTTTGAAGTTTTAAAAGACAATGCTTAATTCTTTAATCTTGCTTCTTGCAAAAACGCGTTTTAACAAAAACACGCAAAGCAAGGAACAAGATCCCACTATAGCAAGATAAATACCCAAATACTCTTTATAAAAAGCATTAACTATAAAAGGGGTTAAAAAACCTAAAATCGCATAAGAAATATTATAAGCAAAACTAAGCCCGCTAAATTTCAGTTCACTTTTAAAAATTTGCGTCATAAAAACAGGCGCGAAAGTAATAATACCTTGTGCAAAACAAGCCAGTAAAAAATAAAATAAAAAATTCTCATCATAAAAACTAAAAAGCACACCAAAAATAATAAAAGCTATACTAAAAATAAAACAAATCCTATAGCTTCCCCATTTGCTTGCTAAAAAACCTTGAAATAAAGCTCCAAAAATCACCGCTAAAATAGCAAAATTTTGCACCCATAAAGCAGAAGTTTTACTCATAGCTAAAAGACTTTCAAAATACTTAGGTAAAATCATCAAAGTTGCCACACCGCTTGTTAAAACCATGGTCATTAAAAAACAAACAAGCATACTCATTTTATGAGTTTTTAAAGCTTCGAACAATGGAAAACTTAAAATTTTCTTTTCATTTTGAACTTTTATAAATTCTGGAGTTTCGCTGAGTTTATTTCTTAAAAACAAAGCTAAAATTCCAAAAAATCCTCCTATGATAAAAGGAATTCTCCAAGCATAGCTTTGAACTTCTTCTGGGGTAAAATAAGATCTTATGCCTAAAGTGGCAATATTTCCTAGCAATAAACCTATGGTTAAAGTCGCTGAAATAAAACCAAGAGCTAAAGGAATTTGACGCCCTTTGACAAATTCGCTCACATAAATCCAAGCTCCGCTCACCTCAGTTCCAACGGCTAAACCTTGCAAAATGCGTATAGTAAATAAAATCAAAGTAGCAAATATACCTATACTTTCATAACTTGGCAAAAAAGCTAAAGCAAAACTAGGCAAAACCATCAAAAGCATAGAAATATAAAAAATATTCTTTCTTCCATATCTATCAGCAAAATGTGCCATCACAATAGAACCAAAAGGACGCGCTAAATAAGCAGCACCAAAGGCTATATAAGCATTTATCTGCATCCAAAAAGCATCATTTTGCGGAAAGGATACCTTAGCAAAAATATCCAAAAAAAAGGCAAAAAGCACAAAATCATAAAATTCTAAAATTCCACCCAAAGAAGCATAAATAATATTTTTGTATTTTTTTTGCATATTTTATCCTAAATCAACTAAAGGGCAAAAAGCCCTTTATTAAATTTTTCCACCTTCAATCACTACATCATCGGCCTTAACATCATCTCCAAAATGAGCTTTTAAAGTTTCATCATAAGCCTTGTGAAAAAACTGCTCTTGGCCTAGTTTGATGATCAAATTATCGATAAATTCTTTAAGTTCTTTATCGCCTTTTTTAACCGCTGGTGCGATAACATCTTTGTTACCTAACTCTTTAATACCCATTTTAAAATCAGGATGATCTTTCACCCAAGCAAAAAGTAAGGTATTATCATGACTTAAAGCATCGCCTCTTTTATCCATCAAAGCGGCAAAGGTTTCGGTATTTTGATCATATTTTAAAGTTTTAATATTAGGATAATTTTGCGTAAAATAAGCATCTGCTGTTGTGCCTTTGTTTAAAAGCAAGGTTTTATCTTTTAAATCTTCTACGCTAGTTATATTACTATCCTTTGGTACAGCTACGCCTAAAGCTACCTTCATATAAGGCAAGCAAAAATCAACCTGCTCGGCTCTTTCTGGAGTTTGAGTAAAATTAGCCAAAATAATATCTACTTTATTTGATTTTAAAAACTCAACCCTATTTGCAGCTTCAACAAGAACAAATTGCACCTTATTTTCATCGCCAAAAAGTTCTTTTGCTATGCGTTTAGCTAAAGCTATATCATAGCCTTGATTGTTTCCTTTTTCATCCACATAACCAAAAGGTGGTTTATCGCCAAATACCCCAATCCTAACAACTCCATTTTGCTTGATCTTATCAAGAGAATTTAAAGTTTTAGAGTCAGAATTTCCTCCACAAGCAGCCAATACTACTGCAACAAAGGCCGTTAAAACACTTAGAAGTATTTTTTTCATACATTTCCTTTCTTTAAAAATAAGCTTAAAGCTATTGCAAAAATATATAATAATTGCAAAGTTAATTATACTTAAAATTATAAATAATGCATTTGAAACAAACTAAAAAGATTTTCCTATGTGTAAAAATGTAATTAATCTCACACTCTCTTTTAGCATTGTTTAAATTTTAAGTAAAAAAAGATATAATCTTTTTTTAAATTTTTAAGGAGAAAACTATGAAAAAAGGTATTTTTCTCTCTATTGGAATAGCTGTTTTGTTTTCAGCTTGCGGAAATTCCATAGATGAAAAAACAGTTAAAAAATATGAAAATCAACTAAATCAAACAGTTAAACAAGAAATTGCAAGCCTTTCTCAGGATTCTGGAATAAAGATTGAATTTTCTGATTTTAAATGCAATGCAGATGGTGATTTTATAGCGTGTTTAAGTCCAAATTTTAAAACTCTTACAAAAGATAATAACGATGAGTATCAAGAACTATTTCAAGCAAAAAATATCAAAATTCGCTCAAATGAAATTTACAAAGGCAAAGCAAATGCATCAATTAGCATTAAAGAATATTACAACGATCTTTTTAAAAACCAAAAAAGCATACAATCAAATTTGGTTTTTGAAGATTTTAAACTTGGAGAAAAAGTTGTTAGTGACATCAATGCAAGCTTATTTCAACAAGATCCAAAAATCAGCTCTTTTATCAATAAATTAAGCTCGGATTCTTATACTTTATCATTTGATAACTCCATAAACAAACAAGAAAACAATTATCTAGATAATCTTGATATAAAATTTTATAACGCAAAATTAAATTTCAATACAAATCTAAATATAAATCTAAAAGAAGATTTGCTTAATTACCTTGATTCTAAGGGTATAAAATTTAACACTCAAACTTTAGTTATGGATAAACAAGCTATCAATGAACTTCTTAATATAGCAAACTACGAACAAGCTTCAGATTTTAGCAATACAATCCAAAAATACATCATCTTAAATAATTTTAAAATTGATTCAACTCTTAAAACCGAAGGCGTATTTAGTAGCTATATAGCAACTGCTAAGGAAAATTTACAAACCTTAAAAGCTCAAAGTCAAAATGAAGAACAAGCATTAATCTTTGATAAAGCTTTAGCTATTTTAAACAATATCACTCAAAATGATGATTATAAACTCAATCTTGATTTAAAATTTAAAAACATCCCTGTTAGTGACTATAGCACACAGGGAATCGACAGCATAGAAAAACTAAGCATCAACAATCAAGACGCCACAGAAGCGTTAAAAATTATACTTCCATTTATCATGTTTTCTATGTTAATGGGCGGAGCGTCATTTTAAATTTTAAAATGATAAAAACTTCAAAAACATTAAAAGCAAGATTAAATTCTTTGCTCTTAATGTTTTCATAATATTAACAAAAAAGGCTAAAATGAAAATTTTATTCTCCCCTAGCGAAAGTAAAAATGAAAATTGCGTAAAAAATCCTATCAATGAAAACTCATTTATATTTAAAGAATTATTTCCTTATAGAATGGAAGCTTTAAAGCATTATGAAGAATTTATCAAAAACGCAAGTTTACAGAATTTACAAGAACTTTTTGGCATTAAAAATGAAAATGAAATTGATAAATTTAAACACGACTTAAAACAAGCTCCCACCCAAGAAGCTATATTGCTTTATACTGGGGTAAGTTATGAATATCTTAATTTTAAAGCTTTAGATAAAAAAAGTCAAGCTTATATTTTAGAAAATACTCTTATATTTTCTAATCTTTTTGGCATTGTAAGAGCTAATGATACCCTACCCTTTTATAAATTCAAGCAAGGGGCTAAAATAGGAAATTTTGCCATAGAAAAATTTTATAAAGAACATTTTAGTAAAGCCTTAGATGAATACTTAGAAAATGAAGAAATACTTGACCTTAGAGCAGGATTTTATGATAAATTCTACACCCCAAAAAAGAAATTTTATACTTATAAATTTGTAAAAAATGATAAAGTCATCAGTCATTTTGCTAAAGCTTATAGGGGAATTTTACTCTCCATAAGTGCAAAAAACCAAGTAAAAAACAATAAAGAGCTTTTAGCAAACCTTCCTTCAAACCTAAAACTCAAAGAAATTCAAATCAAAGGTTTAAAGGAAGAAATTGTGCTTGAAATTCTAGATTAGTTTTTATTTTAAGTATTTTAAAGCTAGCTTCGCATAATAACTTGCAGCCCTAGCTAAAAGCTTATCATTAAAAACATAACTAGAATTATGTAAATAAATGTCGTTTTCATTTTCTAAAAAAGCATAGGCACATTTTTTCATTTCGCAAAAAAATCCAAAATCCTCACTTGCCATTAAAGGACGATGATTAAATTCACAATTTTTTTCGCCAAATAATTCTTTTGCAACCTCACTAGCAAAATCCACAGCTTCATCGTTATTCATAGTCACTGGTGCAACAACATTTTTATTGATTTTAATCTCTATATCATTAGCCTGCGCAATACCTTTACAAATTTTATAAATTTTTTCTTCAGTTAGCTTTCTAGTTTCATTATCTAATGCTCTAACACTCATTTTAATCGTTGCAATATCTGGAATGATATTAAAAGCATGTCCTGCATTAAAAGCTCCTATGCTTACAACTGCTGAATTTTGAGGATCAACATTGCGAGATACTATGCTTTGTAAAGCCACAATAAGCAAAGAAGCAGCATAAATAGGATCTTTTGCCTTTTCTGGAGCACTTCCATGACCACCCCTTCCAATAACTTCAATACTATAACTATCCGAAGAAGCCATCATCGCACCTTTTTTAAGATAAAATTTCTTATCGCTACCAAAAGGCATATTGTGCCATCCAAAAACATAATCACTATCAAATTTTTCAAACAATCCATCTTCTATCATTGCCTTAGCACCACCCAAACCCTCTTCAGCAGGTTGAAAATAAAGATTTAGAGCGCCATTAAAATTCTGACTTGCTAAATATTTTGCAGCAAGCAATAAAGAAGTAGTATGTCCATCATGACCACAAGCATGCATTACATTTTCTTTTTTGCTTTTATAAGGCAAATTTGTGCATTCTTGTAAAGGCAAAGCATCCATATCTGCACGAAGTCCTATTTTTTTATCGCTATTTCCCTTTTTTAAAACCCCCACAACGCCTGTTTTTCCTATTTCCTCATAAACCTCATAACCAAATTCTTTTAATTTTTGCGCCACTAATTTTGCAGTACATAATTCATCAAAACCAAGCTCAGGATTTTCATGAATTTGATGACGAATTTTTTCAAATTCGCCTTGTAAGTCTAGTATTTCTGGAATTAAATTCATTCTATTTTTCTCCTTGTATAAATTTTTCTCTTCTAGGTAAAACAAATTGTGCTAAGATCGCTGAAATAAAAATCAAAGCAAAAATATAAACAAAACCCAAAGTAAAACTATGGGTTTTATCAACACTCCAAGATACTACCCATAGATTAAATGATAGTATAACAAAGGTAATACTCCAAAAAGCACTCATAATATAAGCAGTTTGATTTGGATTGGAATTTTTTAGTTCTGAAGGTAAATTAAAGAAAAATGGAAACTACATAGAATAAAAAATGCCTGATAACACAGCAAAAATCTGTATCAATACTAAATTTTGTAAAAATAACATACAAAATCCGCATATAAAAATACACGCTCCTCCAGACAATAGCATTATTTTAAAAGAAATATTTTTTCTTTTAAAAAATAATCCAAGATAAGGACCAAAAATAATAGCAAAATTAGCCAAGGCTGGAATTTCTTTTTTAGCAAAATCAGCTAATTCTTTACTAAAACCTGCATATTGTGCATAAAAAGTTGGTAAAAAAGTAAAAAGAGAATTTAAAAATAAAATAGGCCCTATGTAAAAAATAATCATACCCCAAGTAACACGAGATTTTAGAGCATAAATAAGATCTTTTGCATTATTCTTTTTTTCTTCTTTTTTATTCTCATCTTTACCTACAAAAAGCCACAAAATCAATAAAATCAAATTAATCCAAGCATAAAATGATAAAGAATCTCTCCAATTTCCAAAATAATTTGAGATGCTTTCAGCTAAAACAAGTCCTAGGGTAATGCCTACTAAATTTGAAGTTATGTTAAAACTAATTACAAAATGTAAAGCTTTTTTTCGAACCATTGCTGTGCAATAGGCACTAAGCAAACTAAAGCACAAGCTGAACCAAGCCCTGTTAAAAATCTTATAATCAAAATACCACTATAACTATCTACAAAACTTAAAAATATACCCGAACTCATTAAAATACAGCCTAAAAAATATCCCTTTTTTAATCCGAATTTATAAACCAAAAAAGCAGTAAATGAAGCACCAAAAATTTTCGCAACCACTATCATGCTAGTGATTAAAGTAGCTTGCTGAGTATTTAGGGCAAGATCGTTTGAAATCAAAGGCATTAAAGACCCTGTTGCTGCCCAAGAGATACTAAAAACAGCATAAACACTAAAAATGATAAATTCAACTCCAATGCGTCTAAAATGAAATAAAAGTGATTTTTCCATATTAAAATCCTTTTTAGATATTTATTAAAATATAACATAAAAAAATAAGATATTTATTATCTTTAATTATTTTTTTTAATTTAATTATTTTTTTATATATTTTTTTGTTACTTTTTGAAAATTTATATATAAGTTTAAAGATAAAAAAACTAAAATACAAAATAAAAAACCCGTAAAAGTTTTTTGAAGTATTTAAATGATATATTTCAAAATCTAGTTTTAAAAAGGAAAAATATGGAATTTTTAGCATTTATTTTTTTGATTATTATATTTTTATTTGTAGTCTTTATCATCGTTACTCGCTATGAAAAAAAGATAAAATTACTCAACCAAAACATACAAAATATGAAAGAAGATATAGCCGATCTTAAAGAAACAACTCAAAAAAATCGCTCTTTAATTGAAAAAAATCGCTCTAATATAGAAAATATAATAAAATAAAACTAAGAAAGATTTGCGATAAGCTTATAGTGTTTTTTCTGATTTATCATTAAAGTAAAAATTTTTTCACTTGAATTTTCGCTTTTATTTTTATAAATCATACTTTTTAAAAACGGAAAAAGCATCGTACTAGAAGTTTTACCTTGTAAAATAATATGCATAGAGCCTTTTAAAAATCCGTACTTATAGCTCATACCGCTTGGAAATATATCAAGATTAAAACTTAAACTATCTTCATTACTATCATAATTTAAAATTTCAATTTTAACAAAGCTAATTTCTTGATCTTCTTGAGATAAATTTTTAAAAATTTCAAGTTTTTCATGTTTTTTGATAGTAACAACTTCTTGCTTACTTTCTTTAAAATCAGAAAGAAAATTTTCATTTTTAAAAATTCTTGAAAAAAATTTTAAATTTTTAAATTGCATACTTGTTTGTTTTGTGTTTTCATGTATTATTTTTTCGGATTTTAAGATGTTGTGTTCTATATCATCTTCTTGGTTTTGATTATCTTTGTTTGATTTCATGTCAAAATCTTCAACGATAATCATATCTTCAGTATCACAAATATTAAAATGTTTTACAATTTCTTCAAAAGTAAAACTGTCATCACTAAATTCCAAAAGATCTACATTTGAAGTGATAAAATCAACACCATCTCGTTCTTCAATCTTATCTTTAATCACAAAAGCATCAACACAAAAGCACGATCTTTGAATTTCATATTCAGAACTTTTGCCTTTAAATACTATCTTCATCATCACAAAGCTTTTGCTATAAGTTCTAAAGGACTAGCAAAAACAACCTTGCTTGAATTTTGTTCTAATGCATTTGAAATTTGCATTCTACAAGCTGAACACTCGGCACTTACCACACTAGCCTTACTTTCATCGATCATTTGTGCTTTTTTAAGCCCTACACTTAAAGCTCTATCATAATAATCCGTTTGCATACTCACCCCGCCAAAACCGCAACAAGTATTAGAATTACTCATTTCTACAAAATGATAATTTGTTTTTAAAAGTTCTCTTGGCTCTTTAAAAACCCCTTGCATTTTTCTTGCATGGCAAGGATCGTGATAAGTAATGCTATAATTAAATTTATTTTTTGTTTTTAAAATTTCTTCCAAAGAAGTAAATTTATAAAAATACTCGCTAGCCATATATATCTTAGATGACACACATTTTGCGCGTTTTGCCCAGTCTAAATCATTTTGCATTATAAAAAAATGTTCATAATCTATCTTTAACATAGCCGAACAAGTGGCCTCAGGAACTATAATAGCATCTAATTTTTCTAATTTTTTTTCAAAATACTCAATATTTTTTTTAGCCAAAACTTCAACACTTTTAAAATCACCCGTAAAAAATTGCGGCGCTCCACAACATACTTGTTCTTTCATCAAATCCACATTGATTTTTAATTCCTTAGTGATTTTAAGCACCGCATTAGCCGTATCTATGTAAAAATAATTCGCCAAACAACCTACAAAAAAACCTATTGTTTTTTCTCCATCATTATTGATAAATTTTGGATTAGAATTTAAGAAACTTTTTTTATTAAAACTTGTAAGTAATCTTCCCTTTTTAACAAAAGGCATGGAAAATCTTGCCTTCATACCTGTATTTTCATTCTCATTTTGAATTTTAAACGCACAACTTTGAAACACATAGCCAAGCTTAGCTACCAAATCTAAAATTTTGCGTCTTCTTAAAAAGAAAAAAATAAGTTTTTTATACCAAGCTATACCAAATTTTTTAGCTATATCATAACGAACTTCTTCTATGGCATTATCTACTCTTAATTTACTCGGACATACTTCAACACAATTGGTGCATAAAAAACAAGATTCAAAAACTTTCTTAGCTTCTTTATCAAGCTCTAGACTTCCCTCTTTATAAGCAGTTAAAAGATCTAAAAATCCTCTTGGACTAGTAATTTCATCGCGATTTTCTTCATGTATAGTACAAACAGGTATACATTTGCCACATTTAACGCAAGCATCACTTATTTGACTAAATTTCATCTTACACCGTTTTTGAGAATACTTTTTTATCTTCACTAATGTTTTTCATATAAGCATCAAAACACATAGCAATATTTCTTATAAGCAAAACACCTGTTTCATTGACTTTGATAAAATTTTCATCAAAATTAACAAAATCTTTGTATTCTTCTAAAGCTTTTAAATCCTCTTTAAAATACTCCTTAAAATCAATGGAAAATTCTTTTTCTATTGACTTAATATCAAGCTTAAAATTTGCCATTAACTCCATAATCACTGCTTTTCTAAGCTCATCATCATCGCTTAAAATCACACCTCTTTCAAAAGGTAAAACTCCTCTATCTAATGCAGCTTCATAACTTGACATATCTTTAAAATTTTGTGCATAATGTCTTTGTCCTTCGCCTATACTTGTAAGCCCAACACCGACTAAATCAGCACCGCCTTTGGTGGTATAACCTTGGAAATTTCTATGTAAAGTTCCATTTTCTAAAGCTTTAAAAAGCTCATCATTTTCTTTTGCAAAATGATCCATTCCTATCATTTTATAACCATTTTTGCTTAAAAATTTCTCACAAAATTCTAAAATTTCAAGCTTAACATCAGGACTTGGCAAGGTATTTTCATCAAATTTTCTCATATTTTTCTTAAGCCAAGGCACATGAGCGTAATTAAAAATCGCCAAACGATCAGGGTTTAAAAGCATAACTTTTTCTAAAGTTTGTGTAAAGCTTTGTAAATTTTGATAAGGCAAACCATAAATTAAATCCATATTTACAGACTTTATGCCTTTATTTCTTACAAGATTTAAAGCATTTTGTGTTAATTCAAAAGACTGGATGCGATGAATTTCTTTTTGAACTTTTTCATCAAAATCCTGCACTCCAAAGCTAATACGATTAAAGCCATTTTGCGTTAAAACTATGGCTTGTTCCTCATTTAAAAAACGCGGATCGATCTCACAGCTAATCTCTGCATCTTTAGAAAAATTTCCAAAAACAGATCTGATTTTTAAAATCAAACTTTGAAGTTGTTTAGCGCTAAAAAAAGTTGGAGTTCCGCCACCAAAGTGCATTTGCACCACTTCTCTTTTAGTATCTAAAATGGTACTTAAAATATCAAGCTCTTTAAAAATATAAGTTAAATACCTTTCTTTACTCTCTTCTTTTGCAGTATAGATGACATTGCAACCACAAAAATAACAAGCACTCCTACAAAATGGTAAATGAAAATAAAGCGATAAAGATCTATCTTGTTTTTTTAAAATTTCTATATATTCTTCGTATTTGAAATTTGCATTAAACTCTACTGCTGTAGGATAAGAAGTGTAGCGTGGTCCTGCTTTAGAGTATTTTACAAAAGCTTTATAATCTCTCATTTTGGTTTACCCTTTCTATCATCGCTTGCATATCTACAAATAAATTTGGATGCTCTTGTTTGATTTTAGAAATTAATTTTTCAAGATCAATACTAACTTCCATGGTACCATTTTGCGCCTTTTGCTTGATCTCATCCATAGCAACCGTCCAAACATCGTTAAAATCTACAGGAATTTGTTGATAAATCGCCTTTTCTAAACGCAATTCAAAATTCTCTTTTTGACTTTGTTTTAAACTTTCAAGTATATTCTTAAGACTTTGTAAAGAAAGCAAAGTGTGAATTTCATCGTTTTCATCGATCACAAACCAAGGCTCAGGAGAATCAAAACTTCCATTTTCAAGAACTAAACATTTTTCGTTTTCATTCTCGCTTTGCTTCATTTTAAAAATCGTTCTATCTTTTTTCTTTATTCCTAGATTTTGACTAAATTCATCAATGCGTTTTAAGCAAGTGCTATACTTTTCTAGCTCTTTCATTCTCTTCCTCTCTGATTATCCAAAAAGCAAAGCAAGGCTTTTACCACATAAAGGCGATTTCTTGCTTCTTCAAAAATCACATCTGCATGTTTTTCAAAAATTTCTTCACTCACTTCATAACCCCTATAAGCAGGCAAACAATGAAGCAATATCGCGTCTTTATTGGCAACGCTCATAGCCTTTTCATCGATCATAAATCCTTCAAATTCTTTAATCTTGCGTTCTTTTTCATTCTCTTCGCCCATGGAAACCCAAGTATCGGTAATGACTACATCTTTATCCTTTAAGGCTTCAAATTTATCATAGCCTAAGGAAATTTTAGCTCCTGAAATCAAAGCCTGTTTCATAGCAAATTCCCAAATTTCAGGGCTAATTTTATAGTTTTTTGGCATAGCTATACTAATTTCAAAGCCCAAAATCGCAGCCGTAATAAGCCAAGAATTGCACATATTATTACTATCTCCGATAAAAGCAACTTTTGCTATACCATTTTGCATTTTATTCCATTCTTTGATAGTAAACAAATCCCCTAAAACCTGAGTAGGATGATAAAGCTCGCTTAAAGCATTGATCACAGGAGCTTTAGAATATCTTGCAAATTCGAGTAAAGTTTCATGTTTATTGACCCTCATCATCACAAAATCAACCATCGCCCCTATCACCCTAGCCGTATCCTTTACAGGCTCACCACGACTAAGTTGTAAATCATTGCTGCTTAAAAACAAAGCCTTTCCGCCAAGCTCTGTTATGGCTAATTCAAATGCCATTCTTGTTCTTGTAGAGTTTTTCTCAAAAATCATTGCTAAAGTTTTATCTTGTAAAAGTTTTTTAGGCTCTTTTTTAAGCTCGCTAGCATGATTTACAAGGCTTAAAATTTCCTCCTTAGAAAAATCTCTTAAAGTTAAAAAATGTTTCATTTTTCTCCTTTTAACATTTTAGCTAATTCTTTAGCATGATAAGTGATGATAAGCTTTGCCCCTGCTCTTTTAAAAGCTATTATAGTTTCATACAAAACTTTTTCATAATCAATCACTCCTGCATTTTTAGCTGCCTTTAACATAGCATACTCTCCGCTTACATTATAAATACACAAAGGCAAGTTAGAATGAAGGGATATTTCTTTAACCACATCAAGATAAGCAAGAGCAGGTTTTACCATTAAAATATCAGCTCCTTGTGCTTCATCCTCTAAGCTTTCTTCTAAAGCTTCTTTACCATTAGCAAAATCCATTTGATAGCTTTTTCTATCTCCATAACTTGGAGCTGACTCTGCTACATCTCGAAATGGCCCATAATAACTTGATGCAAATTTAGTAGAATACGCCATTATAGGCAAATTTTCAAAACCTTCCTTATCTAAAGCTTTGCGCAAAGTAGTGATAACACCATCCATCATTCCACTAGGTGCTATCATATCTACCCCTGCTCTTGCATGAACTAAGGCTTGCTTGGCTGAAATTTCTAAAGTTGCATCATTATCTACGCTTTTTATTTTTGGATCGATAATCCCACAATGCCCGTGATCTGTGTATTCGCAAAAACAAAGATCACTGATTATAAAAAGATCTGGAAAATTTTTCTTAATCTCTCTTATACTTCTTGCAACAAGCCCTTCATCATCTAAAGCATCGCTTCCACAACTGTCTTTTTTCTCATTTTCTAAAACACCAAAAAGTATAATGGCTTTAATGCCTAAATTAACTACATTTTGACACTCTTTTAAAATTTCATCTAAACTCATTTGAAACACATCAGGCATAGAAGAAATTTCTTTTTTTATCCCCGTTCCATTAACCACAAAAAGCGGATAAATCAAATCATTTACACTTAAAGAATTTTCCCTTACCATAGATCTTAAGTTTTCATTAAGCCTTAATCTTCTAAATCTTTTAAACATTTTTTTGTCCTTTTTTTGCTAAAATCTTAACATAAATTTGATTATAGAGAGTAGTAAATGGAAATAAAAATTTCAGAAATTGCGAATTTACCTAGCAAATGGGGAAATTTCCAAATGCAAAGTTTCAAAGAAAACGATAAAGAACATTTATGCATATTTAAAAACACTCCAAAAGATACACTCAATCTAAGAATTCATTCAGAGTGCTTAACAGGAGATGCTTTAGGAAGTTTAAAATGCGACTGCGGAGAACAACTTGAATTTTCGCTAAAATATATAGAAAAGAATGGCGGAATGGTGATTTATCTTAGACAAGAAGGAAGGGGTATAGGGCTTTTTAACAAGGTTAATGCTTATGCTTTACAAGATAAAGGTTTTGATACGATTAAAGCAAATCATCAGCTTGGCTTTAAAGCCGATGAGAGAACTTATGAAATTGTAGAATTTATACTCAAACACTATGAAATTTCTAAGGTTAATTTACTCACAAATAACCCTGAAAAGCTAGATTCTATCAAAGAAAAAATCATCACACGCATACCGATTTTAATAGAACCTAATCGTTTTAATGTAGAGTATTTAAACATAAAACAAACTCAAATGGGACATCTTAAATAAATGATTTTTAAAGATTATGATTTTTTGCAAAACTACGATTTAAAAAACTTTGAAGAAAAGGTAAAAATTTATAAAGAATTATTATCTAAATTTAACCGCATTCACAATCTTACTCATTTAAAAAATATAGATGAAAATATCTTTGATAGTATTAAAATTTTAGATTTTTATGATTTTTCTAAAGCAAAAAATATTGCCGATATAGGAAGTGGCGCAGGATTTCCAGTTGTATTTTTAGCTTTTTTACTGCAAAGCAATTTTCATCTTTTCGAACCCAATCCCAAAAAAGCTGCCTTTTTGCGGACATTAAAAATAGAATGTGAACTTCCAAATTTACATATTTACAAAGAAAAAGTTCAAGAATACAAGAATACCTTTAAAGCTGATATCATCACTTCAAGAGCCTTAATGGATGTCAAGCCTTTGCTTGAAATTTGTAAAAATCTAAAAGATGAAAATACAGTTTTTATTTTATGGAAAGGTAGTGAAATTTATCAAGAACTTGAAAATATAAAAGATTATGAAATTTTTGAAAATAATTTAAGAAGATATTGTATTTTAAAGTAGCCCTAAGGCTACTTTTTATTCTGCTAAATCAGCATTAAAACTGATATCCACTAAAGGCCAAGAAATTCCACCATGTCCTGCAGCAACATCGCTTAATGCTTTTAATGCTTTAGAACCATTTTTAAAAGTATGCAAATCAAGTTGTCCTTTAGCTTCAAATTTATTATCTTTGATGGTATAAGTTAAAGGTACAATAGTACTTTTTTTATCCATAGTAATTTTTGCTGAAATAACGCCTTTATTTTCACCCGCAATCACATCTTGAAAAACAACTTTAATATCCGTATCTCCCAATAAAGCAGGGAAAAATACTTTTGTGATATTATTGGTTATAATATCATTGCCTTCACCCATAAAAGCATTGCTTGGCTTTATGGTAGCTTTAGCGCCTTTAAGATAACTTGCCAAATCCTTTATATTTTTAGAAAATTTATATTCTACATTTTTAAATTCACCTTTTGTTCCTATCATATCTTTAGTTTTATATCCTTCAAAAGAAACCTTTAAACTATCTTCTTTAAAAGATACAGCACTTAAAGCCGAAGCTAACAAGCAAGAACTTAAAACACTTACAAGAATTTTTTTCATCTTTATTCCTTTTTAATAAATTTAATTAATGAATTAAATTATATTCTTAGTTGATTAATAAAATAAAATTTTCTAAAATAAAAAATAATTTTTATTACCAAAGTATACCTTTAAAAGCTAAGGTTAAAAAATATCCTCCAAAAATCAAAACAAGCCCTAAAACAAAAGCCAAGCCAAATACCCTAGAGCCACTTTTTAAAAATTTTTTAAAGTCAATTTGCAAGCCTAAAGCTGCCATAGCAAAAACGATACATAAAGTACAAAGTGTTTTACCTAAAGAGATGATATCGCTCGTAGCAATACCTAAAATACTTTCTTTGCTTGCTAAATAAGTATTTAAAACTATCATGCCTAAAAATGCAAAAGCAAAATAAGGTATAGTGATACTTTTTGCAGTTTTTCCACTGCTTGAATGTTGATTTTTAGCGAAAAAATAAGTCACTATAAGCAAAAAAGGCACAAGTAAAATCACTCTCATCATTTTTATAATCACTGCAACATTAGAAGCACCTTGCTCAAATCCTGCCATATCCTTTGCCATTTCAGCAGCACCTGCGACATTTGCCACCTCATGCAACGTAGCTCCCATAAAAACACCCATAGCATTTTGATCAAAAAAAGGAAAAAGATTTAAAGAAAAAGCTATGGGATATAAGAACATAAATACAAGTCCAAAAATCACCACCGTACCTACAGCTAAAATTCCCTTAAAAGGATCACTTTTCAAACTTGACTCTAGTGCTAAAACCGCTGCCGCACCGCAAATCGCACTTCCAGCTCCAACAAGCATAGAAGTTTCTTTATCGAGTTTAAAAATTTTCGTTCCCACAAATAAAGCAATAATAAAAACAAAAAATATCACTATAGCAGAAAGCAAAAATCCTTTCAATCCTACACTTAAAAGCTCAGTTAAAGTGATATTAAAACCATATAAAACAATGCCAAGTCTTAAAAGTTTTTTCGCACTAAAATGCACTCCGGCTTGAAAATGATGTTGGTATTTAAAAAACCAAGGAGAAAGCAACACTCCTATGATAATAGCAAAAGCAGTCGCTGCTAAATGAGTGGTATCTTTGATACTTTGAACACTAGAAAGATACATAGCAAAAATCACTATACAAGCAGTAAAAAGCAAACCCTTAAAATTTGATCGCACTATAGCCACGCTATGTGCTAAAAAACTTGTTTTCATTTATTTTCCTTTTTGTAAATTTTGTGTTATTATATTTTTTTTATTAAAATTATAGAAATATATTATTTTAATTTTTATAATAAATTTTTTTTATTAAATAAAGGAATCACTCATGAAAATCAAAGATATAGAAATATTTTTAGATCTTTTAAACACTCAAAGTCCAACTCATACAGCCAACAATTTTTCCATAACTCAACCTAATGTTTCAATAGTAATTAAAAATTTAGAAAATAAATTTGATGGCATTTTATTTGAAAGACTTGGAAAAAAACTCTTACCTACACCAAAAGCTTTAGAACTAGGAAAAAATTGGTTAAAAATTATACAAGCCTACTACCAAAGCTTAGAAAAATTAAACGACGAAAGTATGCTCTTAGGGGAAATAAAAATAGCCTCAACTCAAAGCATTTCTGAACATTTTTTAGCTCCTATTTTATTTGATTTTAAGGCAGAATTTAAAAACATAGAAATTCGCTCTCAAACGCAGAATTCAAAAGAATGTTTAAATTTACTAAAAAACGGAAATATAGAATTTGCAATCATTGAAGCAGAACTTGATCCAGCTTTAGTGGAGTATGAAAATTTAGAAATAAATTTTTGGCAAGATGATGAACTTATAGTAGCTACAAGTGATAAAAAACTCAATGAAAAAGAATTTTATATCGATGAACTTTTGGAACAAAAGTGGATTTTAAGAGAAGTAGGCTCAGGCTTAAGGGATAAATTTTTAAACGAAATTGGTGCAAGCTCAAAAAAACTTAATATTTTTCTTGAACTTGATAGAATGGCTGCGATTAAAGAACTTGTTTTACAAAAAAAAGCAATCTCTATTTTTTCCAAAAAAAGCATAGAAAAAGAATTAAAAAATTCAACACTTTATGAAATTAAATTAAAAAATATCGACCTAAAGCGTAAATTTTATACCTTAAAAAGAAAAAATTATAATTTTAACAGAGCTTTAGAAAAATTTGAAAAAATATTCAAATCATAAACATAATAACCGATTTATATAGAAAGTTAAGCAATTTTTAGATAAAATCCAAAGCTTATATAAATTTCAAGGATAATCAATGAACGCCAAAACTCAAGAAGCTGAATTAGAAGAATTATTTCAAGAAAATGCAAAAGATTATATCACATATGAAAAATTGGTAAAATATCTTACAAAACAACCAAGTGCATCAACCACTAAAAAAGTGCAAGCATTAATGAAAAAACACAAAGTGCAAC
This sequence comes from Campylobacter sp. CFSAN093260, assembly GCF_012890095.1. Lineage (NCBI taxonomy): Bacteria > Pseudomonadati > Campylobacterota > Epsilonproteobacteria > Campylobacterales > Campylobacteraceae > Campylobacter > Campylobacter sp. CFSAN093260. The sequence goes on from NZ_CP040618.1 coordinate 944,003, forward strand.
TTTTTTCAGCAGCTGAAATTGCACAAATGAAAAACATAGAAGATGCAAAAAGACTTCAAGAAGAAAAACAAAAACTCCAAGATACAAGCCTTGAGAACGAATTTGATTTAGCCAATGAAAACGATTTATTAGAATGGAGCAGATCAGACTCTCCTGTTCGTATGTATTTAAGAGAAATGGGACAAATTGCTTTATTAAACAAAGATGAAGAAATTGAAATTTCCAAAAAAATAGAACTTGGCGAAGATATTATCATTGATGCTTTTTGTTCTGTACCTTATTTGATAGATTTTATTTTAGATTATAAAGAACCTTTAATAAACAGAGAAAGAAGGGTAAAAGAACTATTTAAAAGCTTTGACGATGAAGAAAAAAGTGATGACAAACTTGATGAACTTGATATAGATGAAGATGAAGAAAACGAAACAGAATTAGAATCAGATGAAGAAAATACTAAAAAAAACAGCAAAAAAGAAGATGAAAGAACTTTAAAAGTTATAGAAAAATTTAAAGCTCTAGAAAAAGCTAAAAAAGATTGGCTAAAAACATCCAAAGACAAAGAAAGCGGAGATGAACTTTTAGATAAATTAAGCATTGCGTTCAAAAAAAATATTTTAAAAGAAAAATTAATGGATCTAGGCCCTACTTCAAAACTTATTAGCGAAATCGTAAAATCAATGGAAACTGCACTAAAAAGTGATGAAGAATTTGACAAAGAACTTAAGCGTTTAGAATACCGCTTACCTATGTTTTCTGATGAACTTAAAAAACGCCATGCAGATATTTTAAAAGATATTACAAAATTGAGCAAAGAAGAAATCACAGAGCGAGCTTTAGAAACAACCATGGTAAGCACTTATATGGAAATTAAAAAACTATTTCAAACTAAAGAAGCCAGTGAAAAAAGCTTTGATCTTGAAAAATCACGCTTAAAAGAAATTTTGGAGCAAATTAAACGCGGTAAAAAAATCTCTGATGAAGCAAAAGGAAGAATGGCAAAATCAAACTTGCGCCTTGTTGTAAGCATAGCTAAACGCTACACAAATCGTGGTCTGCCTTTCTTAGACCTTATCCAAGAAGGAAATATAGGTTTGATGAAAGCTGTGGATAAATTTGAATACAAAAGGGGTTATAAATTTTCCACTTATGCAACTTGGTGGATCAGGCAAGCTATTTCAAGGGCTATAGCTGATCAAGCAAGAACCATAAGAATTCCAATCCATATGATAGAAACCATCAATCAAATTAACAAAATTATCCGCGAACATCTACAAAAAGATGGAAAAGAACCTGATGTCAGTGTTATAGCTAAAGAAGTAGGTTTAAGCGTAGATAAGGTTAAACAAGTTATTAAAATCACAAAAGAACCAATTTCTCTTGAAGCTCCAATAGGAAATGAAGATGATGGTAAATTTGGAGATTTTGTTGAAGATAGAAATTCACTTTCTCCAATGGATCATATCTTAAAGGATGATTTAAAAGAACAAATTGATGAAGTTTTAGATCAATTAAACGATAGAGAAAAAGCGGTAATTCGTATGCGTTTTGGTTTAATGGATGATGAAAGTGATAGAACTTTAGAGGAAATTGGAAAGGAACTTAATGTCACTCGAGAAAGAGTGAGACAAATAGAAAGCTCAGCTATAAAAAAACTCAAACACCCTAAAGTAGGAAGAAAACTAAAAAATTATATAGAAGGTTGGAAGTAAGAGTCAATCTCCTTACTAAAAACCCAGATCTTTTTCTTCTTTTAACTTGCGTACATGTTCAAAAAAAACTAATTTTCCGCTATGTTTTTTTAAATTTTTAAATTCCTTAATATCAAATTCTAAACACAAGATAGAAGAAGTTGGAAAAGAAGCTAAACATAGCGAACTTAATAACTCTCCAAGCTCCATTAAACTAGGATTATGACCCACTAAAAATACTTCATTAAACTCATCATCAATATCTTGCAGAATTTTTAGCAAATTTTCAACATTGCAAAGATACAATCTTTCATCAAAACAAATTCTATTTTTATCAAAATTATAAAATTTGGCTATTTTTTTCGCTGTTTTAGCGGTTCTAACAGCAGGACTTGATAGCACCAAATCAGGATGAATTTCATGCGAAGCAAGATTTTTAAAAAGTTTTTTTAAATCTTCCTTTCCACTCTTAGTAAGTTTTCTTTCAAAATCATCGATGTCTTCACTCTTACTTGCTTTTGCATGTCTTATAATATAAATTTTTTTCATTTTACCTCTTTTATTTTAGCTAAAATATAACCACACATAAACCCGAAAATATGACCATACCAAGCAACATTTACCCCCATAAGCAATGGCACAAAACTCATAAGTAAAATTACCACTATAAGTCCTTTTGTGCTATTTTTATCAATAACAGCATAAAAGCCCATTAAAACACAAATTGCACCACTAGCGCCTATGACATTTATATTTTCTCCAAAATATTTAAAATCAAAATACACATAAAAAACACTTAAAAGTGAGCACAACAATCCGCCAATAAAATAAATAAAAATAAAACACAAAGCACCCAAATAAGTTTCTAACATACGCCCAAATTGAAACAAAACTATCATATTTAATATAAGATGAGTTAAATTTCCATGTAAAAACATTGAACTTAAAAGCTGCCAATAAGCTCCATTAAAAAATAAAATATTCAAACCAAGGATATTGTAATAATCATAAGAAATCAAAAAATAACATAAAATATTTAAAAAAATTAAAAAAAATGTAAGCAAAATATAAAACCTTTATTTTTTATAATATTGTCTTAAAATTCACATAAAATTCACATAAATTCTTTACAATTTTACTAAAAAATAATTTAGGAAAAATATTGAAAATTAAATTTTTAAATATTATTACTATTTTAAGCTTATCTTTAAATGCTGATATAATAATTTCTGCTGATAATTTACCGAATGTTTCTAAAGAATTTTTACAACATAATTTCAAAGCGCCTATAGGGATCGTGCAAAAAGACAAAAATTCCTATGAAGTCTATCTTAGCGATGGAACAGAGCTTGAATTTGATATAGATGGAGCTTGGAAGGAAATTGAAAATAAAGCCTTTCCTTTTGATCTAGATTTTTTACCTCAAAATTTAGCCAATATCATCAAAAACGAATTTCCAAATACAAAAGCTAGAGAAATTGAAAGAAAAATCAACCATTATAAGATTAAACTTGATAACGATATAAAAATTCTTATAGATTTTAATGGAACTATCTTATATAAAGAATTTGATGATTAAACATATCATCAAACCTGCATTATATCTTTAACATCGTCATATTCTATCTTTTCTTTTTCAAGCAAAAGCTCTGATAATTTTAAAATTTTATCCTTCATAGAATTTAAAAATTCATCCATTTCTTTTTTTTGTTCACTTAAATTTGACTCTTTCAACATATCAAAACTCAACATATAATCAAGCAATTCTTTAATCTTTAAAAAATCATCTTGCGAGTTAGTATAACTTTCATTGTAAATCAATCTCATGGCTCTAGAACCAGCCAAATAAACTTTTATACGATTGATAAGCTCTGATTTTGATCTTATATTATGCTCATATTCTTTAAAACGATCTTCAATGAGAGTGATTTTTTCAAATCCTATGTCAAAATAATACGCACTCAAAGCTTTTGCAGCTTGATAAGTGGCTTGAATTTTCTTCTCTTCATTATTAAAACTTAAAATCTTTTTCTTACCTAAAAGAACTTTATTTAATACAGCATAAAAATCGCTTTCCTCAACTAAAGCACTATTTCTTCTTAAAGCATTAATTGCTGCTTCATTGACCAAAGTTTCAAGCCCTGCTCCACTAAAACCTACGCTTGCTTTAGCGATTTTATTTAAATTGATATTATTGTTTTTATCTTTCATATAAATTTCTAAAATTTTAAGTCTATCCTTAAAATCAGGCAAAGATAAAAAAATTCTCCTATCAAAACGCCCCGAACGCAATAAAGCAGGATCCATAAGTTCGATTTTATTTGTCGCAGCTATAACTATAACCCCGCTATTGTCCTCAAAACCATCCATTTGAGTTAAAAGTTGATTTAAAGTGCTATCTCTTTCAACATTTGACATTTCTCCTCTTGCCTTACCTACGGCATCTATTTCATCAATAAAAACTATGCTAGGCGCCATCATTTTAGCTTTTGAAAAAAGCTCTCTAACTCTTTTTGCACCCATACCTACATAAATTTCAACAAAACTTGAACCACTTTGATAAAAAAATGGCACCCCTGCTTCTCCTGCAACTGCTTTTGCTATCAATGTTTTTCCTACACCAGGTGGGCCTACCATTAAAACACCTTTTGGCATTTTTACACCAAATTCTTTATATTTTTTAGGATTTTGTAAAAAATCCACAAGTTCGCTTAGCTCCATTTTAACTTCATCAACACCTGCTACATCATTAAAAGTAATATTTGAAATCACAGGTTTTATATGGGAACTTTCTAAATTTATATTTGAATTTTGAGCTTGAGTGTGATTTTGATTCTTATTTGATATTGGATATTTAGCCAACTCTTTTTTACGAGCAAAATAACCAAGACTTATAAAAAGTGCGATAATAAAAATAAGTAAAACAAAAAACACCCAAAGCGTATTATCTTTTTTAACCTCTACGGGAACTTTTGATAAAAGTGTTTTTATATCTATGCCATCTTTTATAATTACGTAATTTTCACCTTCTGCCTTAAGCCAAATTTCGTCTTTATCAATCACAGCTTTTTGGATTAAATTTTGGCTTAATAGACTTTGATAAAGATTTTCATCTATATATTTAGGTTCATTTTTAAAATATAAAATTCCCAAAAGCATACATAAAACCATAAAAGATGCTAAAATTATCTTTTTATTTTTCATTATCTAGCCTTTTAAATTTGTAAAGTTAGACTTTTCTTGTACTTCATATTCAGATATAACGATCCATTCTTTAGCTATATCTTTATCACTTTTAATTTTGATCTTATTAAAAAACTGATCATAACCCTCAAAAAAACCATCTTTTTGATTTTCTACCAAAACTTCAAGTGAAACTTGATTTTTTTTCCTAAATTCATAATTATTTTTTTCTACTATGGATTTTAAAGTGTTTAGCCTTTCTTTAGCTAAAGTTCCATTTATCACATCTTTCATGGTAGCAGAATGCGTGTTGTTTCTAGGGCTAAAAATAAAAGCATGGATATGAGTGAGTGGAAATTCTTTAAAATTTCTTAAAGCTTCTTGCCATAGCTCTTCACTCTCGCCTGGATGAGCTACTATAAAATCCGTCCCTAAAGCATATCCTTTGCTTGCTATAGTATTAAAAAGCTTTAAATCATTATCCGTATGTGATCTTCTTCTCATTATACGAAGCATTTTTTCACTTGTATGTTGCAATGCAATATGCAAATGCCTTTCAAGCCAAGCTTCATCTAAGATTTCTAAAAAACTTTCATCAAGCTGTGCAGGTTCTAAACTACCTAGCCTTATGCGTTTTATACCTAAAATTTGTCCCATTTTTTGCAAAAGCTTGCCTAGGGTTGTGCCATTTTTAAGCCCATATGAACCTATATTAGTCCCTGTTAAAACAATTTCACTATAACCATTAGCTCCCAAAATTTCAACCTGTTTTAAAAGAGCTTTTTCATCCACACTTCTTGATTTTCCCCTCACGCTAGGAATAATACAATAAGAACAAGCAAAATCACAACCTTCTTGAATTTTCACAAAAGCTTTGGTATGATTTTCATACTCACAAACTATATCTTTATCAATAAAATTTAAATTTCCAAGTTCATAAAAACTTGTCTTTGCTCCTAAAAATTCATTGATTTTATCTTTATTTGACGCTCCAAGCACTCCAAAAACTTGCTTTTTATCTAAAAGCTCCTTACCTTTGCTTACAGCACCACAACCTGTAAGTATAACTTTAATGCCTTTTTTTTGCATGGTATTTACATAAGACTTTATCCCGCTATCAGCTCCATTTGTAACCGTGCAAGAATTTACAACGATAATTTGTGCTTTATTCTCATCATTTATAATCTCATAATCTTTTACATAACTTTTTAAAAGCTCTGTATCATAAATATTTGTGCGACACCCAAAGGTTTTAAAAAAAACTTTTTCTTTCAATCCTTATTCCTTGCATGAAAATACATATTTTCATGATGTTGTTCAAAATGATTTTGATTTAAATTTCCTAAATATAAATTTTGCGATGGATAAGCAATTTTTATATCTTTATGCTTATTAAATTCTTTTATAATCTCTTTGCTAATCGTACTTCTTAATACCAAAGCCGCATAAGCATTAGTCATATACCATGCAGAAATTCTCATTCCCCAATGTTCAAAAAACATAAAAAACCTTGGCTCCACTTTAGGATTTTTAATACTATATTCATGTTGTAAACGAGCTATATTTTTTCTAGCAAGCTCAGTATAACCTTTGGCATGGCGTGTAACAATATTTTCCACAATTTCTTGAGCTTTGTCAAGATTGCTATCAAAAGTAACACTTATATCAATGCCATCAAGCACGGTTTTCATACCATGATGGGTATAATTAGCAAGCAAATTTGTAAAAACATAGTTATTAGGAATAAATATAATACGCCCACTACGACGATTTTTATTATAAGTTTCAAGCGTAAGCTCTTCATAAAGAGTAATGCGTAAAAAAGAAATGTCTATAATATCTCCTATATAGGTAGTATCATTTTGAAAAACTTTTACACGATCCCCTACTCTAAAACTTCCGCCAAAAATAATCACACACCATCCAAGCATAGACATAAACATATCTTTCATAGCAATAGCTAAGCCCGCAGAGGCAAAACCAAGTATAGTTACAAGATAAGTAATATTTTCTATATAAGCAAAGAGCAAAATAAGAAAAATAATATTTATATTAATAAAATTAATAATCTTCGTAGCAGTATAATATCTTTCACTATCCTTAATGTATTTTTTAGCAATAAATTTCAACATAAAAGCTATAGCTATAACAATAACAATAGCAACAAGTATATTTACAGCCCTTAAGCTTTGAACTTTAATCTCAGCACTTACTCGAGAAAGCTCTTCATCAATTTTTTTCTCATAAACAGAATAAGAAACACTAGCAAAATTTAAAGCTTGCTCAAATTCTTCCAGCTTTTTATCCGAAGCTTTTAAAGCTTCTATATTCTCAACACTTGGTTTAAGCTCAACTAATTCCTTAAGTTCTGAGTTTTTTTCCCTGATTTTATCTACTAAATTTTTAAAATCATTAAATTTAAATATATACTCTTCCTTTTCTCCTTTTAATTTCTTAATATGAGAAAAAGCTCCTATAATAGCCAAAGGATTAGTAAGCTTAGATAAAGTTTCTATATTATCAGGGGCACTAAGACTTTGTGCAAAATTTAAATCTTTATATTCTTTAAGCAAGTTCAATTGCTCTTCTAAATTTGCTATCTTGCGTTTAAGTTCTTCTTGTTGGTGAATATCGGAAGTCTTTTTTAAATTAAGATTTAAAATGATTAATTCATCATTTATATCTTGATATTTTATAAAATTTTCATAACGTATATTCCAAATACTAGCACTGATTACAGTATTTAAAGTATTAATTTTCTCATTTATATTATTAATAATAGTCCGATTTACATCACCAAAAGCAAAAACAACAAAAAAGGTTAAAATAATAATTTTTTTCATTGGAATTCTCTTAAAGTTGCAATTATATCTTCTTTAGAAATATCACCTTTTATCAAACCCTTACCCAAAGGACTAGCAAGAACAAAATTGATTTTTTTATTAGAGCTTTTTTTATCCATGAAAAAAGCTTCATAAAATTCATCTACATTGTTGATTTTATATGATATTGGCAAACCGAATTTAAGTAAAATATCTTTTATTCTTTGACTTTGCATTTTATCCAAAAGCCCTAAATTTAAAGCCAATTGATTTGCCATAACCATACCTATAGCCACCGCTTCTCCGTGTAAATAAAGCTTATAATCTGTAAAATTTTCTATAACATGAGCAAAAGTATGACCATAATTTAAAAGCATTCTAAGCCTTGATTCTTTTTCATCTTGTTCAACAACCCTTGATTTAAGCTCTATGCTTTTTGCTATAATCTGAGTAAAAATTTCATTCTCACAAGTAGCATTTAAGAAACTTTTTTCATCAATTTTTTCTATAAAATCAAGTATACTATAATCAAACATTACTGCCATTTTAATAAATTCAGCCATGCCTGCAGCAAGTTCTCTAGAGCTCAAAGTCTTTAAAAAAAAACTCTCACAATATACAGCTTTAGGTTGATAAAAAGTGCCAATAAGATTTTTACCAAAATTATTATTAACACCTGTTTTTCCACCTACTGCTGCATCAACACAAGCTAAAAGTGTAGTAGGAATATTTATAAAATCAATACCTCTTTGATAAATACTAGCAGCAAATCCGCCCATATCACTAATCACGCCACCACCAAAACTTATAAGTACGCTTTTTCTATCCAATTTAGAATTAAACATTTGGTTTAAAATTTCTTCCATGGTGCTTAAATTTTTATATTCTTCACCATCTTTCACAGTGGCAATAAAAATTTCTTTTGCCTTAATTTTAGAAAGTAATGTTTTCAAATGAAGACCTGAAATCTTAGGATTTGAAAGTATAAAAACCTTACTATCAAATTCTAATTCTTCAAGTTCATCAATATAAACCTTATAAGCATTTTCTTTTAACTTAACTTCTACTTGCATTGAACTACTCTTTTTGCATTTATTTTATCACATTTAATTAATTATTTATTCTACTGGTATGAAAAGTTGGTAATTTTGTCTCATTTTGTAATAATGCCTATTTAAATTTGTACTTAAATTTCTGGCAAAATCTCTATTTAGTAATTCTTTTTGAAAACTCACAAATTGTAACAAATCTTCGCGATATTGCAAATTTAAAAGAGGGTTTTCATCATTTTTATTAATAATTTGTATATTTTTATCATAAAGCTTAGATAAACTTCTAAAATACTCCTCCATATCTGTAGTATTTTGAGAATTTGGATTATAATAATATAAAATAACTCCAAAATCAAGCTGTTTACTTAAATCAGTAATGACATTTGCATTGTTTTCAAGTTCACTCTCATCAGCACTTAAAATAATCGCTTCTTTAAGCTCATCAAAAGAAGCTTCACCCACCTTCATAATAGGAATTTTTAAATCAAAAAAAGCTTGTTTTTCTTTCTCAAAATTTTTTATATCAGTTACAACTAATCCTATATCATTATTTTGCAACCACATGGAAATTTGTTTAAAATCCGTGTTGAAATAATCAAAAAACACACCTTCTTTATCCTCAGAAAGTTTTTTTAATTTTTCATACATTACCCCTAATTTAGGATTGATAACATGTATAAAAAATCTTTTTGCATTGCTTTTTTGAGTTAATTTTAAAGTAGTATCAAGCACTCTTTCTTGCATATTTTGATTCATATTTTTCATATCAATTAAAGCAAAAACATTACTTCCAAAAGGCATAGGAAATTGCCCTGCTTTGCCTCTTATATTATGAAAAATACTTTGTAAAACAACAGGATCCCCAACGATCAAAATGCTATCATTTGGCTCTAGAACAAAAGATGGTTTTACAAAATAAATTTTAGAATTTCTATAAATAAGGACTATGCGCCACCTTTTTTGTTGTATTGAACTTATGTGCCTATAAGCAAAAATAGACCCTGCTGGAATTTTTACTTCCATAATCTCTCCAACTCCAAGTCCTATATACTGAGCTGTTAAAGCAATATCTGGTAAAAAATCCATAAATCTACGGCTTAAAGTCATTCTAGCATCAGCTAAATTTGCATGAGTATCATTAACACTTAACCCCCAAAAATCCATTATTTCTATTTCTAAATTTGGATTTAAAGAACGCAAAGCCTCATAACTTTTTTTAGTTTCAAATTCATCTTGCATATAAATAAAAGCCTGTTTAAAATCCTTACTCATAATATTTTCAAGACGCGCTGTGCTTGTAGGATCAAAATAATGCAAGTCAATATACTCACTAGAAATATTTAAGTTATTTTTTTCACTATTTTGACACACTACTGTAAAAAAGTAACCTAAGCCTTTTTCAAAACAAAGCCTTTCTAAGAAATGCTTTGCTAAAATACCATCTATTATAATTAAAATATTATTCATTTTAAACTCCAAAAAGGAAATTATAACAAATGGAATTTAAATTAAAGCATAAAGATGGAATGGCAAGGGTTTGTGAAATCACTACCGCACACAGCACTTTTTTAACCCCTGTTTTTATGCCTGTTGGCACAGTAGGAGCGGTTAAAAGTCTTGATGCTAATGATATGAAAAATGAGCTTGATGCAAAAATTATTTTAGCAAATACCTATCACATGTACTTGCGTCCAACTTCCAAAGTAGTAAAAGATTTTGGAGGTTTACATGGATTTACGAAATTTGATAGAAGTTTTTTAACCGATAGTGGTGGTTTTCAAGCTTTTTCTTTAAGTAAAAATTCCAAACATTTTAATGAAGGCATAGAATTTAAAAGTCACATTGATGGAAGTCGTCATCTTTTTACTCCAAAAAGTGTTTTAGATACTCAATATGATTTTAATTCTGATATTATGATGATTTTAGATGATTTAGTAGCCCTACCCGCAACCAAAGAAAGGGTTAAAATTTCTGTTGATCGCACTATACTTTGGGCAAAAGAGGCTATTACTTATCATAAAAATATGCAAAATAAAGGTATAGGTATAGGGCAAAATATTTTTGGTATTATCCAAGGTGGTACAGATTATGAAGAAAGAAAGCGTTGCGCTTTAAGTTTAAATGAAATGCCATTTGATGGTTTAGCTATAGGTGGGCTTAGCGTGGGCGAAGAAAACGCCTTGATGTACGAAACAGTCCAAAACTTAAACCCTTATCTAGATGAAAATCGTCCAAGATATTTAATGGGCGTAGGAACGCCTGAAGATTTAGTAGAAAATGTTGAGCGAGGAGTAGATATGTTTGACTGTGTGATGCCAACTAGAAATGCAAGAAATGGAACATTTTTCACAAGTTTTGGAAAATTTAATATCAAAAAAGCAGAATTTATCAACGATCATGAAGTTATAGATTCTACTTGCTCATGTTATACTTGTCGTAATTTTTCAAGGGGTTATTTAAACCATCTTTTTAAAGCTAAAGAACTTACTTTTTTTCGTTTGGCAAGTCTGCACAATCTACATTATTATCTTGAACTTGCAAGAAAGATGCGTGAAGCAATTTTGAACAATTCTTTTACGCAATTTAAAAGAAATTTTTATCACTTAAGAGGCAAATAAAATGCTAGAACTACACGAAAATCTAAAAAAAATCCTACAAGCAAAGAATTTAGAAACTTTTTATAGTGAAATTTATGGACAAAAAATTTTTGTTTATGTGGGATTAAATTTGGAAACTTGGCTTTTTAACGATGAAAAAATTTATAAACTTCAAGATGGAGAATTTAAGCTTTCTAGCATAGAAGAATTTTCAAATTTTATTAAATCCATTTTAGAAGATTTTAAAGTACAAAATACTCATTTTCAAAACCTTTTAGAACACAAAGAAGGTATTATCTTAAAAGGTGGTTTTGTTAAAAATTTTTACAAAAAATCCTTTGTGTTAAGACAAAAAATCAACAAAAATCTAAAGCAAATTAATCTTCTAAGCGAAGCTTTCAATCTTTTGCTTAGTGAACAAGCACAATATAAAAAACATTTAAAAATTTTAAATTTATCCATCAGCATCTTAAGTAAAAACACCAAAGAACATCTAGCAAGAGTTGATACTCTTTATACATTAACAAATGCAATTAAAAATGAAAAAATGAATAAAAGTATTTATCTTTTAAGTATACTTTCTTCTATTTTCTTGCCTTTAAATTTGATCGTAGGATTTTTTGGAATGAATACTAATAATCTTTTTTTCAAAGATAGCCCTTATGGTACACTTTATATTTTTTCTTTGATTTGCTGTATTTTGATTGTAGGTTTTATATTTTATTATTCAAAAAAGACTAAAGAATTTGATTTAGATGAAGGTAAAAAAGCTAAAAAACAAACAAAATAAGCAAAATTTTGCTTATTTTAAGAATATTTATATATAATTTTAACTTATTTTTGCGCTCATAGCTCAGCTGGATAGAGCATTTGATTGCGGTTCAAAAGGCCAGAGGTTCGAATCCTCTTGAGCGCACCATATTATTTATCTTCTTTAATTTTTCTTTTAGCTAATCCCATATGCTCGTAAGCATCAATTTCTTTTTTGTAAGATCCAGAAATTTTCTTAAGTTCTTTATTTAAGTAACTTACTGTTTGTGCACTTGCATTAATATTTGCAGCCAAAGCAGAAACAAATTCTAGTTTCTTTTTTGCTGCTTCATCTAATTCTTTAGAAGTTTTTGAACCAAGTTTATGTGTCTGCACATAAAGTTTGGCAAGTTCTTTTAATTCAATATCCGTTAGTTTAACATCGGAAGCAGCAATTATCATTTTATCTAAGTCTGTATCAAATTTTTTAGTCTTTTCAGCTACATGCTGCTTTTGGCTAGTTTTTTGCTTTTTAATTGTTTTTTTGCCATCACTTGTAATAAGATAAGCAATCACGCCTAAAAACAATAAAAGCGCTAAAGCAGCACAAAAAATAACCAAAAAAATATGGTTCATTTAAAGTTTGCCCACAAAATTTCGCTTCCTTCTTGCAAAAAAAGCTAAAACCACCATCAATGCAAATCCCCAATAAACATAATTAGGAATTTGAGCCGCTTCGCCTGCAGCGTAAGAATGAAGTCCTGTTAAAAAGTAATTTACTCCAAAATAAGTCATAATAATAACCCAATAAGCAAACATACTCCATAAAGCAAACACAAATTGATTACAATATTTTGGAATCATTCTAAGATGCAAAATTGCTGCATAAACCAAAATGCTAACTAAAGCCCAAGTTTCCTTAGAATCCCAACTCCAATATCTCCCCCAACTTTCATTTGCCCAAATTGCTCCTAAAAAATTTCCTACAGTAAGCAAACAAAGTCCAAAAATCATTGCCATTTCATTAATTCTTGTAGCCTCTGTAATATTTCTCAAAATATTAAGATTATATTTTCCATCTTTCTTAAGAAAACACATTAAGAACAATGTAAAGATACCAAGTAAGGCACAAAGCCCTAAAAATCCATAACTAGCAGTAATAACAGATACATGAATACTAAGCCAATAAGAATTAAGCACAGGAACAAGATTTGTAATTTGCGGATTCATTTCGCTTAAATGCGCAACCATTAATACAACACCAGATAAAATAGAAGTTAATGACAAGGCTATAGGACTTTTTCTGGAGAAAAATATACCCGACAAAGACAATGCCCAAGCTATATACACCATACTTTCATAGCCATTACTCCATGGAGCATGACCTGATAAATAAGCACGAAGTCCAAGACCTACTGTATGAATTACAAAAGCTAAAACATTTAAAACATATACCACTTTAAATATAAAAGAGATTTTTAAATTCGGTACGACCATTTTAGAAAAAACAAGAATCAAGAGTAAAAAACCCGCAATTAAATATACAGGAGCGAGTTTAACGAAAATTTCAGCCTTATTAGAAAAAATTTCCATTTCAACCTTGGTTTTACTAGGCATGACTTTATATCCTATTTTTTCTTGATATTCTTTGATAAATTTCAAGCCTTCATCAGCTCTAGTCCAATTACCATCTTTAAAAGCATTTTCCACGGCACTAAAATAATTCTGTATTAAAGCCAAAACAATATGCCCTTCATCCCCCTTAAGAGTAGTTACAGCAGAAAAAGGTGCAAGCCAAACATTATTTGGATTATTTTGAACAGGAATAAATTTAAATAATTCACCACTAAAAACTAAATTTACAACATTAGCTCTTTCATCTAGTTTTATAATTTCCTTATCAAAAACTCCTCTTGCATTTGGGTTTTTACGATTTGCATTTTCAACATATTTTTGAAGTTTATATCGGTTATTCTCATCAAAGAAATCTTTATAAGAAATATATTTAGCACTAGGAATTTCTAAAATATTTGCAATAGCATCACGAACTGCTTGATTTTGTGGCATTAAAATAAAAGGTTCCATTTGCCATTTATCTACATCAACGAGCATGGAAAGCATAACAGCGTTAGAATTTTGACCCTTATAGCTATCACTTTGATGAATTTTTTCTAAAATTTCTCTTGATAGCGTATCAAAAGGTACCATTCTTCCATCTGCTGATTTTTGAACTATTAAAGTAGCAAGAGCTTTAGCATGATTAGTATTTACCATAGGTAAGGTCGAATTTAAATCTTGAGCAAAAGTCTTTTCAGAACCAAAAGATAACAATAAAATAAAAATAATCACACTTGTATGTTTTAAAGTGTCTTTATTAATCAATCTTGCCAAAGTTCTAAATCTAGAATGTGGATTTAAAAAATTCATAAACATTCCAAGACAAAGCAAAAAATAACCTATATAAGTTGGTATTTTGCCTGGATCTTTATTTACAGATAAAACAGTCCCTTTTTCATCTTGATCATAAGAACTTTGATAAAATCTATAGCCATCATAATCTAAAACATTATTCATAAAAATTCTATAATCAAAATTTTCATTATTATTTTTTACGGTAATTTCACTTGCATAAGAAGCTGGAGACATAGAACCTGGATAACGATCTAATACAAAATCTCTTAAATAAATATCAAAAGGCAATTGTTCATAAGAAAGTGCCCAAGAAATAAAGAATTTTTGACCTGCAAGTTCTATCATAATAGGTTTATTATATTCAAAAATATAAAATTCTTTATTTTCATTTTTATAGCTTAATTCTAATTTCAAAGCATTAGAGCCAGTTAATTCTAAGTTTTTATTCTCATTGCTTAAGGCAAAATCTTTAAAATGCAATAATAAAGAATTTTTCCAATTTTGAGGCTCGCCAAAAGTAGAAATCAACATAGTTCTACCCACTTCTAACCAAGCAGATTTAAACCATAACCAAAAACTTTCATCTTGAGGTCTATTGGAACCTTCTAAAGCTTCTTGCGCGTGCAAAGAAGCAGCTTTAACTACAAAGCTGATATCATTAATTTCATAGAGTCTTCTTTCCTTAGCATTTGCCTTTTCTCCAATTTTAAGGTCTAAATTTTGTCCATCTAGCATACTTAGAAAATGTAAGTTTTCACTTGAACTTAAAGTTAAATTTTCATCAATTTTTACAAAAGGTGCTTTAACATTATCATTCATAAAAGCAAAGTTAACCCCTTCTATATTCTTAACTTCACCTTTTTCAAATTTAACATCAACACCTTGAGATCCTTTTTGAGAAAGCATCAAAACCAATAAAGGATCAGAATTATTATTTTCTTTATAAGTATAATGAGCATTTAAGATTAAATCTTTATATTTTAATACAGCTTGATCATCACCTAAATTAAGTTTTAGTTTAAAAGAATTAGCAAAAGGCAAATTTCCTATATAACGATCATTAACCGCACTATAGCGTTCTCCATCTTTTATAGCAGAAATACGCAAAGAAGTCTTAGAACTTTCTATAAGTGAATTTTGAGTATGCTCTCTAATAGGTAAAATACCTTCAAAACCAGCATATCTTGTCATTGCAGAACCCACTAAAATAAATAAAAAAGAAATATGAAAAATCATTAAAGGTAATTTTTTAAGCCCAAACATTTTATAACGAAACATCCCGCATAGTAAATTAATACCAAGTAAAAGTTGTATATATTCAAACCAAAAAGTATCATAAACCATTGCCCAAGCCGTAGGAGTTCCATAAGCACTTTCAATAAAAGTTGCCAAAGCACAAAAAAGCGCAAAAAGCAAAAACAATACAACCGAAACTCTTAAATCCCCTATGCTTTTTATTATATTTTTCATTCTTTTTCCTTTAAATTTTAAAGCCCTAAATATTTCTTTCTAATCTCATCATCACCTATTAAATTTTTAGCCTCGTTTTCCATTACAATGCGACCATTTTCCAAAACATAAGCATAATCACTTATTTTTAATGCAGAATAAGCATTTTGCTCTACCAAAAGAATAGTTATACCCTCTTCTTTTAAACGCACAATAATATCAAAAACTTCACCCACAATCTTTGGAGCAAGTCCCAAAGAAGGCTCATCCAACATCAAAAGTTTTGGTTCACTCATTAAAGCCCTTGAAATCGCAAGCATTTGCGCTTCCCCTCCACTCAATGTTCCAGCTAAAGCATGCTTTTTACTTGCAAGTCTTGGAAAAAGTTTATACATTTGCTCTCTTAAATGCTCATAATTTTCAGCATTATTAAAAGCACCTATTTTTAAATTTTCCTCTACGCTTAAATTAATAAAAACACGCCTTCCTTCAGGAACTAAAGCTATACCTTTTTGAACTAAAGTATGAGTTAAATGCCTTTTAGTATCATAACCTAAGAAATTAACCTCACCAGTTCTTTTAACTGAGTTTAAAAGCGCATTTAAAGTTGAAGTTTTACCTGCTCCATTTGAACCTATAAGAGAAACAATATGACCTGTTTCCACTTTAAAATCAATCCCTTTAACAGCTTCAATTAATCCATAATAAACATGTAAATCTTTAACTATTAGCATCAAAATCCCCTAAATACGCAGCAATTACTTCTTTATGATTTACAGCATCGCAAAGTTTACCTTCAAAAATTGTTTTTCCATAATCAAGTACCAATACGCGATCACACAATTTATTTACAAATTTCATATCATGTTCTATAAGCAAAACGCTAATTTTATAATCTTTTCGTAATTTAAAAATGAGCTCAGCAAGTTCATCACTCTCAGAGCTATTCATCCCAGCGGCTGGCTCATCAAGCAATAATAATCTTGGTTGAGTAGCCATTGCTCTTGCAATCTCAACTTTTCTTTGTTGTCCATAACTCAAACTAGTAGCCTTTTCATAGGCAAATTCTGCAATACCAAGTTCTTCTAATATTGCATAAGCCTTCTCTTTAAATACTTGTTCTATTTTTCCAAAACGCCCTAAATGCAAAAAGGCTTCAAAAATATTATATTTCATTTGTTTATTAAAACCAATAAGAACATTTTCAAGCACATTCATGCTTGAAAAAAGCCTAATATTTTGAAATGTTCTAGCTATTCCTAAATGCACAATCTTATGAGGTTTTAAGTGATCAATTCTTTCTCCTAGAAATTCAACCGAACCTGAACTAGGTTTATAGTTACCTGTTATAATATTAAAAAGAGTTGTTTTGCCAGCCCCATTAGGTCCAATTAAAGCAAAAATTTCACCCTCATTGATTTTAAAAGAAGTTTCATTAATAGCCTTAACACTACCAAAACTTTTTGAAATTTGTTTTAATTCCAAAATCATTTTTTGCTCCTTTTAAAACGCTTTTTAATCCCTCTAATCACATCACTCAACTCATAATAACCCATTATGCCTTTTCTTGCAAAAAGCATTACTAAAATCAGAACAATAGAAAAAACAACCATTCTAAGCCCTGGCGTTGATTGGATATCAAGATTTAAAGAATCTATTTTTATATTTAACTCATCTAAAAATCTAAGCCACTCACTTCCACCAATAACCAATATCGCACCTATAATAGCACCTGTAGTAGAACCAAGTCCACCTAAAACAATAATAATCAAAAGCTGAAAAGTAAGTAAAAAATCAAATTGAGTTGGAGATACAGTAGTCAACAGACAAGCTAAAAGTCCGCCACCTGCACCTTCTAAAAATGCTGAAGTGCTAAAAGCTAAAGTTTTTATCCAAAAAGTATTTATTCCCATAGCGCTTGCAGCATCTTCATCATCTCTTATAGCCTTCATTGCACGACCATATTTAGAATAAACTATATTTAAAATTAAAATAACCGCTACAATAGCAATACCACCTGTCCAATAGATCGTGGAAAATTGTGGAATATCTACCAGCCCTCTTGAGCCATTAGTAATAGAAGGAAAATTAATAGCAGCTATTTTAATAATTATTCCAAAGCCTAAAGTTACAATAGCCAAATAATCCCCTCTCACGCGAAATACAGCAAAAGCCAAAATCAGGGCAAGTAAAGATGAACAAATTCCAGCCACAATTAAAGCTAGAATAAAGGAATTTGAATGGATAGCTAAAATAAAAGAACTAGGACCATCTAAAAAAAACTGATCATTTTTTGCATCAGCACTTAAAAGAACTAAAGTAGCCGCATAAGCTCCAATCGCAACAAATCCATTGGGTTCTAGTGAAAATTGTCCAGTTACACCATTAATAAGATTGTAACTCACAGCCAAAATAATAAAAATAGCAATTTGATTAACAATGTTTAATCCATAATCCCCAAAAATATAAGGAGAAATGAAAATAAAAATAATTGAAGCAATTAAAAAGATTAAATGTGAAACCTTAATTCTAACCATCATTAAAACCTACTCTTTTCAAAATTTATACCTAAAATTCCCGTAGGCCTAAATAACAATATAAACACCAAAAAAATAAAAGCAAATGCATCTTTAAAGCCTGATAAATCTGGAAAAAAAGCCACAACAACAACTTCAGTAAATCCTATAATAAGTCCACCCAAAACTGCACCTACTACAGAACCTATACCTCCTAAAACTGCAGCAGCAAAAGCTTTTAAACCTATTAAAGTTCCCATAGTAGGTTCAACAGAGTAATAATTTGCAGCCCAAAAAACACCCCCAACTGCTGCCAAAGCTGAACCTAGGGCAAAAACTATAGCAATAATACGATTTGCATCTATACCCATTAAATTTACTGTTTGTATATCAAATGCCAAAGCACGAATAGCTATACCATATTTGCTTTTATACAAAATCCATAACACTGCTATTAAAATAACAAATGTAAGAGCAGGAACCATTAAAGAACCATAAGTTGTTATCACTCCACCAAAATTAACACTTTCCTCAAAATAACTTGGTGGTGTAAAAGTTCTAGGTGTTGAAGTAAAAAGCATATTAAAAAGATTTTGCAAGAAAAAACTAATACCGATTGCTGTAATCAACAATGAAATTCTAGGAGCCTGTCTTAAAGGTTTATAAGCGATTCTATCTGTAGCTATTCCAACACAAGCAGCAAAAATCATTGCTAAAGACAAAGCTCCTAGAAAAGGAACATTTAGATTAGTCATGCAAAAAAGAGCCGCATAAGCACCAACCATCATAATATCGCCGTGAGCAAAATTAATAAGTCTTAACACGCCATAAACCATAGTATAGCCAACAGCAATAAGGGCATACATACTGCCCAAACTAAGTCCATTAACAAGTTGTTGTAAAAATAAAGTAGAATCCATAATCTTTCTATTTTTCCTTTAAGGATTGATAATATCTTTATAATTTTGCTTCTGATTTTTAATTTCTTTAACCACTACAGAACGAGTTGCATTTCCTGTTTGATCAATACTGATAACACCAGAAACACCTTGATAATTTTTAGTTTGGTGAATTTTTTCATTGACACACTTACTAGTAAGATTTTCAACGCAAGCATTCATAGCATTTAGCATTACAAAATACGCATCAGCACCCATAGCCGAAAAATTTGGAACTTCTTTTGTTCCTTTAGCTTTTTCATAAACACTGATAAATTCTTTGCTTAATTTTGTAGTTGGATTATTAGCATCAAAACTATCTGTGAAAATATACCCCTCGCTTGCATCTCCAGCTAAACTAATAAAAGTTTGATCAGCAACTCCATCTGCAGAACCCATAGGAATATTTAAACCTGCGAGTTTTGATTGTCTTGCAAATAAAGAAGCTTCGCTATAATAAAGCGGTAAAAAAATAAATTCTGGATTTAAACTTTTAACTTGAGCTACAATAGCTCTAAAATCTTTATCACCTGAATTAACTCTTAAAATTCTAAGAATTTGACCACCATTAGACTTGTACTGTTTTTCAAAAGCTTTTGCTAAACCTAAGGAATAGTCAGTGCTTTGATCTACTACAATAACAGCACTTTTGTAATTAAGTTTTGAAAAAACATATTTTGCTAAAGATGAACCTTGAAAACTGTCCATAAAACATACTCGAGAAGAATATATTTTTTTATCAAGCAATCTATCACCAGTTGCAGCAGGAGCGATCAATGGAATTTTATTATCTTCTGCTACGCGCATAACTTGCAATGTATTAGCAGTAACCATTTCCCCTATAAGGCCTATAACTTTATCTTGAGAAACTAAACGATTTGCTCCACTCGAAGATTCTAATTTATCACCTTTAGTATCAATAATAGTAAGAGAAACCTTATCTCCATTACTTAAAGCTGATTGCATTGAATTTGCAAGTTTAATCCCTTCTAGTGCGCTTTGTCCATATGCTGCAGTAGCTCCGCTAAGCGGTAAAACAACTCCTATTTTGACTTCCGCAGCACTTAAACTTAAACTTAGAATACTTGCTAAAATTAAACTTTTTTTCATTCTCTACCTTTATTTTAGTAATTATGGATTTATAATTGTTTTATAATTTTGTTTTTGATTTTGAATTTCTTTAATCACAACAGAACGAATGGCATTACCGCTTTCATCTATGCTAATCACACCACCAATAGCTTGAAAATCTTTAGTTTGATGAATTTTGCTATTAATACATTCGCTGCTAAGATTACCAACGCAAGCATTCATAGCATTTAACATTACAAAATACGCATCAGCCCCCATAGCCGAAAATGCTGGAAGTTCTTTTGTTCCTTTAACTTTCTCATAAGCTGCAACAAAATCTTTTCCTAATTGTGTAGATGGATTGTTATAATCAAAACTATCAGTGAAAATTACTCCATTAACAGCACTTCCGCCAAGATCTATAAAAGTTTGATTGTTAACACCATCTCCTGCTGCTAAAAGTTTATCAAAACCAATTTGTCTTGCTTGTCTCGCAATTAAAGCAGCTTCAGGATGATAAATAGGCATATAAACAAAATCAGGATTTAAACTCTTAAGTTGAGAAACCACAGCTCTAAAATCTTTATCTCCTGAATTAATAACAAGTTTTTTTATAATTTTCCCACCATTATTCTTAAAAGAATTTTCAAAAGCTCTTGCCAAACCTAAAGAATAAACATTGCTTTGATCTATGATGATAACAGCATTTTTAAGTCCTAAATCCTTAGATACATAAGTAGCAAATTTATCTCCTTGAAAACTATCTTTAAAACAAACTCTACTTGCATATTTCTTTTTATCTAGCAATTTATCTCCAGATGCCACTGGAGCTATTAGGGGAATTTTTTTCTCTTCTGCTATAGAAATAGCTTGAATGGTATTTGGAGTTGTAGCTTCACCAATAATCCCAAGGACTTTATCTGTTGCTATTAAACGATTAACTCCATTTGAAGTTTCAAGCTTATCTCCTTTTGTATCTATTGTGATAAGTTTAATAACATCTCCATTTGAAAGTTTTGGCTGTAGCTTATTAGCCAGTTCAATTCCGTTAAAAACATCTTGCCCATAAGCTGCCACAGTTCCAGTTAAAGGTAAAACTACTCCTATATTAATATCCTTAGCATATAAGCAATTTACCATAGTTAAAACACTTAAAGTTAAAGTTAGTTTTTTCATAGTATTCCTTTTAATTATAGTTTTTACATTTTATTTTAGAAATATATTATGTTTTGTTTTTTGCGCAGGTTCTTCTTCAAGAAGATCTTTTACTTGCAAATCAAGCGCAAAATTTCCACCTTTAATATAAGCAATAATATTATCTATATCCTCGTGGCTTAAATTTCTAGCATAAAAAGCCATTTGAGAAGCTGTTGTAGAACTGCTACTATCAAGAGTATAACCTATCAAAGCTCCTTTAATATCCTCAGGAGACATATCTTTTAAAATTCTAGATCCTATAACACTCTTTTCAGCATTATCTCCATGGCAAGTATTGCATTTATTTTGAAAATACAAAGCCTTCGCTTTTTCCATATCATATTGCTTATTTGCATCAAAGGTATAAGTAAAAAATGATTTCAAGTTAATACCAAAAAGCGCAACAACAAATATTGAACTAATAAACAACCAGCGTGCAATCATGATTTTCCTTATTTTATTGTAATTTCTGTTTGTGTTTTATTTTGATATCTATGTGTTTTTTTGTTGTATTTTTTTTCTTTTTTAATATCATAGCGATAACGAACAGTCCCTGAAACTTCTATATCTTTAAAGACTTCATCTAACGGAGCTGCAAAAACAAAATGATTTAAAATCATACCAATTAAAAATATTTTTTTCATTTTTATTCTTTAAACACAAAAAAACGATTATATCAAAAAAAGATAATCCTTGTTAATGACCACCTTTGTGTAAAAAATAAAGTCCTACACAAAGAGCTAAAATCGATCCAGCAAGAAAAGCCATATCCACAGGAGTAGCAAATTTCATCTGTAAAACCCTTTGAAAGAAATTTACCACTAAGACCATAATGATAACTTTTGCAAGCTTGTCTTTTAATTGATCTAAGCTATGCACCTCTAAAACCTTGCTTTGTTTTGTTTGTTTAAATTCTTCTATTTCGCTGATAAAAAGCTCATAAACTCCAAAAGAAAAAATAAACAAAACTAAAGCCATAAGATAAAGATCAACAGCTCCTATAATTAAAGCCACCACATCCTCATGCAAATCCACATTAGAACCTGCATCAAAAAAATAATTATAAGTATAAAATATAACTTTTAAAACATCATAACTTGCAATAAAAAACAATACAAAAGCTCCAATTAAACCAAAAATTACGGGTAAAATTGTAACAATACGACTTCTAACAAGTAAAGATTCAAATATTTTCTCTAACATTTTTTTCCTTATTTATTTTTTAATTCTAACCATTTTTGCGCAATACGCACAGCATTTGTTGCAGCACCTACACGAATTTGATCCGCCACACACCAAAGATGGAGTATTTTTTTATCATACACATCAGCACGAATTCTTCCTACATAAGTTTCATTAGTATCGCTAGTCATTAAGGGCATAGGGTATTTTTTATTTTTAGGATCATCTATGACAATAACACTTGGTGCTTTTTCTAAAATTTCTTTAGCTTTTTTTACATCTATTTCTTTTTCAAAATGCATAGTAATGGCTTCGCTATGACTTCTTAAAACAGGCACTCTTACACAAGTTGCCGAAACTTCTAAATTTTTATGTAAAATTTTTTGAGTTTCATTGACCATTTTAAGTTCTTCTTTAGTGTAATCATTATCCATAAAAACATCAATTTGTGGAATAAGATTAAGTGCCAAAGTATAAGGAAAAGTTTGAGGTTCAAATTCATCAAGTTTAAAAGCAAAAAAACTTTGCATGGCTTCAACCAATTCTTGCATTCCTTCTTTTCCTGCTCCACTTGCAGCCTGATAGGTACTTACATCAACACGCTTTAAATTAAATGCATCATTTAAAGGTTTTAAAACTTGCACCATTTGTATAGTAGAACAATTTGGATTAGCAATAATCCCTGTTTTTTTCCAATCTTTAATATCCTCAGGATTGCATTCAGGAACCACCAAAGGAACATCTTTTTCCATTCTAAAATGACTTGTATTATCAATTACAATAGCACCTGATTCTACTGCAAATTTAGCATATTTTTCACTCACACTTCCACCTGCGCTAAAAAAAGCAATATCAATAGGATTTTCTTTAAATACATTTTCGGTAAGTTCTTTGACTTTATAAGCTTTGCCTTTAAATTCTACTTCACTACCTACACTTTTTGCACTTGCTAAAGGTAAAATACTTTCCACTGGGAAATCAAGTTCATCTAAAACATTTAAAAGCTCTTCCCCAACCGCACCAGTAGCACCCACAATGGCTATTTCTTGTTTTTTTGACATTACTTATCCTTTATTTGATATTTTTTAATTTTTTCATTTAAAATTTTTATATCCATACCTAAAATTTGAGAAGCTTGATCCTTTTCATAATCTACACTTAAAAGAACTTCACAAATCAATTCTTTTTCTAAATTCTTTACATCTTTTTTTATACTTCTAGCTTCTAAGAACAAATCTTCACTTGAAATTTCATCATTTTCACTTAAAATACAAGCTCTTTGTACAACGGATATTAATTCTCTAATATTACCAGGAAAATCATATTCAAGTAAAGCATTTTTAGCTTCTTGACTGAGCTGTTTTTCCTTAAAATCATATTCTTTACAAGTATCTTCTAAAACCTTTTGAGCTATACCTAAAATTTCTTCTTTACGCTCTCTTAAAGGCGGGATATTAATAGGAACAGTGTTTAAACGATAATATAAATCTGAACGAAATTCGCCATTTTTTATTTTTTCATCCAAATTTGCATTAGTTGCACTGATAATTCTTACATCTATTTTGATGCTTTTTGTACTTCCAAGTCGCGTAATTTCTTTTTCTTGCAAAGCTCTTAAAAGTTTGGCTTGAATTTCATAAGGCATTTCGCCAATTTCATCTAAAAATAAAGTGCCCTCATTAGCCATTTCAAAAAGCCCTATTTTAGTTGCATTAGCATCAGTAAAAGCACCTTTTTCAAAACCAAAAAGCTCACTTTCAATCAAATTTGCAGGAATGGCTGCCATATTAATAGCAACAAAAGGCTTATTAGAGCGTTTAGAATGAGTGTGAATATAACGAGAAAATACCTCTTTTCCTACTCCACTCTCTCCAAAAAACATTACAGAGGCATCAGTTTTAGCCGCTTTTTGACTTAAATTTAATGTTTTTTCTAAATTAGGAGAAGTTGAAAAAAAATCTTTATTTTCTTCTTTTTTTTCATTTTTTTTGCTTTTTTTATCGGCTGTTTTTTCTCTTATGATTTTAGCACGCTTAATAGCCTCGACTAAAGTATCAACATCAAAAGGCTTGGTTAAAAAATCTTTTACTCCCAAACGAACCGCTTCTATAGCACGGCTTAAAGTAGCATTTCCTGTCATAATAATAAAATCATATTTATTTTCACAGGCTTTAACAAATTCTATGCCATCAATTCCTGGCATATTAATATCTGTAATAATCAAATCTGTATTCTCATCTATTTTTTTTAAAGCTTCAGTAGCAGATTTATAAGATTTAATATTAAATTCTTCATACTCTGCTAATGCAATTTCTAAGGATTTGCGCATATTAATATCATCTTCTACTATGACTAAATTCATCCTAAGCCTTTTAAAAAATTTCTACTATAGTATCCAATTTGCGCTTAATTTTGAATTTACTTTTTTTTAAGATAATAAATTATCGCATTTTGTTCCCCAAATTCCACGGTAAAACGCAAGGGTAAAATTTTAACATAAGTTTCACTTTGAGCACGTAATAAGTCAGTATTAACAATATCCTTAACACTGATTCTAGCCCCTATAAAGCAATCGCTTAACTCATCTTTATGAGAATTTAAAAAATTAAATTTAATTGTTTTTGGCATATTATCATCAATCAATCCTAAAGAAGTTCGAGGTAAAACTTTTAAATCTTGATCACTATAAGAAATTTCACATACCCATTGTTCTTCAACATTTTCGCTTTGCGTCATTGCTAAGGATAAATTTTGATTTTGATGAAAGAGAATGAAATTTTTACTAGAAAGCTCTGCCCAAAAAATAAATTCATCTTGGGCAAAAAGCTTAAAGCTAAGAAAGATTAATAAGCAAACAATTCTTTCCACTTGTCTGCATCGATTTTAAGTTCTAAGTTTACCCTATAAAGCCCTTGATTAAAATTCTGATCAATAATACTTGCATTTTTTATCAAACCATTTACTTGCGCAGTAATAGTTGAACTTCTAAGCATTGCATCTTTTACGGTGTCTTTACCATTCACTTTCACACCATAAAGCTTACTTGCAAGCTGTCTGTAAGCATCTGTAATCGCTGCTCTTTTTGCTAAAGCTAGGGCTTGAGCAGTAGAAACTGTATTCATCGGAGCAATCCCTTCACCAACTGCTGTAAAACTAAGTTCCGTTTCGCTAGCATCTGGAGCCAACATTTTTTCTTCTCTGATAATATCACGCACATCATCTTTATCGACTTTTTGCACGATAACATCTTGAGATGGGGCAGTGCTATTTGCACTTGAATTTTTAGTTGCACTGTTTGCACTTGATACACAACCAGCGAAAATTCCTGCTATTGCTAGCATAAAATAAATTTTTTTCATTTTTACACCTTCAAAATATTGTAATTAGTAAAAAATAAAAAGCAATAAGCGTTCCAACTTTAAACTTATTACAAATCTAAACCAAAGTTTTCATCGCTTAACTCATCCTCATCATTTTCCTCTTTAGGACACTTAGCGATGCTAACCACCTCGTCATTTTCCACATTAACTACAATGACACCACTCGTATTACGCCCTGCTTTTCTAATGCTTTGCATATCAACACGTATCATCTTGCCTGAACTTGTAAGAGCCATCAAATCCATAGTTTCATCTACTATAACTACGCTAATAAGATCTTTGGTTTTTTCTGTAAGTTTCATACAAATTACACCCTTACCACCTCTGCTTTGCAATCTATATTCTCCAGCATTTGTGCGTTTTCCTATACCTTTTGCACTTATGCTTAAAATTTCTTGCTCATCATTTTCTATAACAACTGCACCTACTAATTCGTCATTTTTCTCTTTAAACTTAATAGCCGTCACCCCACGACTTACACGGCCGATTTCACGCACTTTAGCAAGTGGGAATTTGATACACATACCTTTTTTGGTTACTGCAAAGAGCATTTTACCTTGTGTGCTTACACTTTCTTCATTTTCAAGATTTTCATCATCTAAATTTTCAATTTCTTGATTTTCTAAATTTTCTTCACCACCAGTGGCAAAAATTTCATCTTCATCTCTTTGAACAATAATAGCAGTTACCAACTCATCATTTTCATCCAAGTTGATCGCTCTAACTCCTACACTTCTGATATTTTGATATTCACTCAAATTTGTACGCTTTACAATACCATTTTTAGTAAAGAAACATAAAGATTTACTCTCATCAAAATCCGTGGTTGGAATAATAGCCATGATTTTTTCTTCAGCTTGTAAATTAATAAGATTTACCACTGCTTTTCCTTTAGCCGTTCTTGAGCCTTCAGGAATTTTATAAACTTTAAGCCAATAAAGCTGTCCACGATCTGTTACAAACATAAGTGTATCATGTGTATTTGCCGTAAAGAAACTTTCTATAAAATCATCATCATAAGTCGTAACGGCTAATTTTCCTTTTCCGCCTCGTTTTTGCTTTTCATATTGTTTACTAGGCACACGCTTAATATAACCACGATGCGTAATAGTTACAACCATATTTTCATTAGGAATCAAATCTTCAATATCAATATCATCATAATCATCTTCAATTTGAGTAATACGTGGCACATCAAATTTACTTCTAATTTCTTTTAATTCATCGCGAATTAAATTTTCAAGCAAGGTTTCACTTTTTAAAATTTCTTCAAGTCTTGCAATTTCTTTCATTAATTCTGCAAGTTCATTTTCGATTTTTTCTCTTTCAAGTCCTGTTAAACGACCAAGTTTCATATCTAAAATAGCATTGGCTTGAAGCTCACTAAGACCAAATTTAGCTACCAAAGAATCTCTTGCGGTATTATTATCAGAACTATTTTTAATTAAAGCAATCACTTCATCTATATTATCAAGTGCAATTTTAAGACCTTCTAAAATATGAGCTCTTGCTCTTGCCTTTTGAAGTTCAAAAATCGTTCTTCTAATAATAACTGTTTTTCTATGGGTTAAGAAAAGATTTAAAAGTTCTAACAAAGAGAAAATTTTAGGTTCTTTATTGTGAATTGCCAACATAATCACACCAAAAGTACTTTCCATAGTAGTAGATTTAAATAGATTGTTTAAAACAATTTCACTCATAGCCTCACGTTTAAGCTCTATAACAACGCGGATTCCTTCTTTATTGCTCTCATCTCTTACTTCAGATATTCCTTCAATTTGCTTTTCTTTAACAAGCTCTGCAATCTGTTCTATAAGCCTAGCTTTATTGGTTTGATAAGGAAGCTCATCTATAACAA
Source organism: Campylobacter sp. CFSAN093260 (assembly GCF_012890095.1). Taxonomy (NCBI): domain Bacteria; kingdom Pseudomonadati; phylum Campylobacterota; class Epsilonproteobacteria; order Campylobacterales; family Campylobacteraceae; genus Campylobacter; species Campylobacter sp. CFSAN093260. The sequence goes on from NZ_CP040618.1 coordinate 972,098, forward strand.
TAACATCTTTATTTGTCTTTTTTTCAATATGAGTTTTAGCGCGCACTTTCACGCGACCACGCCCTGTGCGATAAGCTTCTATAATACCTTTTTTACCATAAATTATTCCACCTGTTGGAAAATCTGGACCTTTGATAAACTGCATAATCTCTTCTAAGCTTGCATCTTTACTATCAAGCAAATATAAAAGTCCATCTATCAACTCATTTAAACTATGAGGTGGGATGTTTGTCGCCATACCTACAGCTATACCACTTGAACCATTTAATAATAAATTTGGAACCCTAGAAGGTAAGACATCAGGTTCACTTTCTGAACCATCATAATTTGGAACAAAATCGACCGTATCTTTATCTATATCTTTTAAAAGCTCATGAGAAAGTTTACTCATTTTTGCTTCAGTATAACGCATCGCAGCAGCGCTATCACCATCTATAGATCCAAAGTTGCCTTGTCCTGTAATACTTGGATATCTCATAGAAAAATCTTGAGCCATTCTAACCAAAGCATCATAAACTGCTATATCTCCATGTGGATGATAACGACCTATAACAGCACCCACTATACGGGCTGATTTGACAAAATCTGTTCTACTTTTTGCCTCATCATTTTGCATAGCATATAAAATTCTTCTATGAACAGGCTTTAAACCATCTCTTGCGTCAGGCAAAGCACGACCTATAATAACACTCATAGAATAGTCTAAGTAACTACCTTTTATAGAATTTTCTATATCTACAAGTTCAATATCAGAATCTTTGCTAAAAATATTCTCCATAAAAATCCTTCTATTAGTTCAAAGTTTTGATTATAGCATATTAAACTTTTGCATCAGCTAAAACAAGAGCAAAAAGTACAGAAATTTTATTTTCTTCTAAAACTTTTTTAGCTTCCAAAAGGCTAGAACCAGTCGTTACAATATCATCTACTAAAATTACAGGTTCGTGAATGGTTTTTAAGAGTTTGTAATTTCTTTTATGTTTTTGACGAAATTCTAAACTTTTTCCAGAATATTTAATATGATTTTGTGCTTTTAAAACATTAAAAACAGGTTTTACAAATTTTGTTTTAAGATATCTAGCTAAAATAGCAGAATGCGAATAAAGCATATCTTCAACCTTATCATCTAAAGCTATAACATTAATTATCATTCTAGGATCAAAAAAATCTTTAAATTTTGCAAAACTTAATTTAGCAAGCATTTTATAAACAAAATAACCATAAAAATAATGTTTAGAGTGAAGCAAGTGTTGTATTTCATGGTATTTATAAAAAGAATAGACTTTGAAATTATTATCAAGCTTTCTTACATTTAAGGAAAATTCAGAAAGCTCTAGCTCGCATAATTCACAAAAGCAAAGCAGAGCAAAAGCTCCGCAATTTATACACCTCAAAGTTCAGAGATTAAACTAGCTGCTTTATTTGCCATTTGTTTTATTAACAAATGAGTATAAAAAGTTGTTTCTTTTAAATCATCAAAACCTTGTACATCTTGCTTGGTACGGATTGTAAATTTCTTATTTTTATTTATATCACTAACTTGTAAAACTCCTACTAGTTTTGAATGTAATCCTATAGCATCTTGAGTTGCTCCATAAGATATAAATTCTAAATCAATCTTACTCACATAAGGTGAATTTTGATCGTTATTGTCAAGCACAACTATTCCTCTAGCTTCAAGTTCTTGTTTTAAATAAATATAAAATACCGCATTAAAATTCACATCAACAAATAACTTTTTCCCTTTAGCATTTAAAACCTTTTGCCCTTCTTTTAAATCATAAAATCTATGTAAATAAACCTTTTTCAAAGCAATACCAGTGTCTAAAGTGCGTTTATTGGCACAACATTGAATTCCAACATCGCTAATGTATAAAAGCCCTTTAATCTTTGCTTCAAAACCACCAGGACTTTCACAAGAACTGCATTGAGAATTTTTAGAAATTTGATTAACTTGAGCAAAAGTATCTTGTTTAGTTGCACAAGCACTCAAAAATAAAATAGGCACTATAAAAATCAAAAATTTTTTAAACATTTTTTCTCCTTAGAAAATTATTTTAAAATTGTATTAAAAATACAAGCAAATTTCAAGCCAAGTTTTAAATTTATCATCAATCTATCTTTAAAACACTCAAAAAAGCCTCTTGAGGTAAATTTACCTTACCTATAGCTTTCATTCTTTTTTTACCTTCTTTTTGCTTTTCTAAAAGCTTTCTTTTTCTAGTAATATCCCCACCATAACATTTTGCTGTCACATTTTTACCCATGGATTTAACAGTTTCTCTTGCGATGATTTTATTTCCAATACTTGCTTGAATGGCCACTTCAAAAAGCTGTCTAGGAACTATTTCTTTCATAGCACTAACAAGTTCTCTTCCTTTACTTTGCGCTTTTTCATTAGGCACGATAATGCTTAGCGCATCAACATTTTCACCCGCTACCTTAATATCAAGTTTTACCAAATCCCCTACTCTAAATTCTATAGGCTCATAATCAAAACTCGCATAACCTTTTGTTAAGGACTTTAATTTATCATAAAAATCCATCACAATCTCATTTAAAGGCACATCATATTCTAGCAAAACACGCTCAGGTGTGATATAGTCCATTTTAACCTGTACTCCTCTTTTGCGATTTAAAAGAGTGATTAAATTCCCTAAAAATTCACTTGGAGTAATGATAGTAGCTTTAACATAAGGCTCTTTTATATGATCGATTTTATTAACAGGAGGAAGCTCGCTAGGATTTTGAATTTTAATAAGCTCTCCATCGGTTTGATAAATTTCATAAGTCACAGTTGGAGCTGTAGCAATCAAATCAAGATTAAATTCTCTCTCAAGCCTTTCTTTGATAACTTCCATATGTAAAAGCCCTAAAAATCCTACCCTAAAACCAAAGCCTAAGGCCAAAGAAGTTTCAGGCTCATAAGTAATAGAACTATCATTAAGCTTTAATTTATCCAAAGCATCTCTTAAATCTTCAAATTTATCCGTTTCTATAGGATAAAGTCCCGCAAATACAAAAGCTTTAGCCTTTTCAAAACCACCTATGGCTTCTTTAGCTTTGTTTTTTACCAAAGTGATGGTATCACCTACTTGTACATCACCTACGGTTTTAAGCCCTAAAACCACCACACCTACTTCGCCTGATTGTAAAGATTGAGTTTTAATTGGACTTAAAGGGTGGGGATAAAAAAGATCTTGAACTATATGTTTTTTATCCGTACTCATGACTAAAACTTCATCGTTTTTAGCAATACTTCCTTCATAAATCCTAACCAAAGCCAAAGCACCCAAATAATTATCAAACCAAGAATCATAAATTAAAGCCTTAGTAGGAGCTTCATCATCTGTTTTTGGTGCAGGGATTTTAGTAATAATTGTTTCTATAAGCTCTTTTATACCCACTCCTGTTTTTGCACTCACACAAATTGCATCTTTGCAATCTATACCTATAATATGCTCGATTTCATGCTTTACTTTCTCAACATCAGCATTAGGTAAATCGATTTTATTAATCACAGGAATGATTTCAAGATTATTTTCAAGCGCTATATAAACATTAGCTATAGTCTGTGCTTCAACACCTTGAGAAGCATCTACTACAAGCAAAGCTCCTTCACAACTTGCCAAAGAACGACTCACTTCATAAGAAAAATCCACATGGCCAGGAGTATCAATAAGATTTAAAACAAAATTTTCATTATTAAATTTATAATTTAAACGCACTGATTGTGCTTTTATGGTGATACCACGCTCTTTTTCTATATCCATAGTATCCATAACTTGTGAACTCATCTGCCTATCGCTAATAGCACCACACTCACTAATAATCCTATCTGCAAGAGTAGATTTTCCATGATCTATATGAGCTATAATAGAAAAATTTCTAATATTTTTTACCGACAAAATTTCATCCTAAATATAAAATTTTAAAGCTAGGATTTTAACAAAATTTATGTTTAAAACAAATAAATTTTATTTTATATAAAAAACTTCAATTGAAATTTATATAAAACATATTAAAATATCAAAATGTTTGAAAAATATTTAAAATCAGCTATATTTTTAGCTCTTTATCCCTTAGCAATGTTAGCTTCTAATTTGCACGAATTTATAGCACTAAGTCAAAATAATGAATCCTATCTCATTAAGCAAATGCAAAGCGAACAAGCAAATTTAGACAAAGAACAAGCTTTTAGAAATTACCTACCCTCTCTTAGTCTAAACTCAGCTTATGTAGCCAACAATAAAGATCGCTTCATTATCGATCCACAAGAAAGTTTATTTGCTAAAGTTTCTCTTAATTTTTTGCTTTTTGATGGGGGTGCTAGAGAGGCTAATTTAAGAGCTTTAGAAAGCAGAGAAAAATTAAGCCTTTTAGACAAAGAACAAAATAAAAATTACCTTGCCCTAAATGCAATCACACTTTATTTTAACACCTTAAGTCTTGAAAAAATTTTACTAGCCAATCAACAAAAAGTATCTTTTTTAAAATCAACTTTTGAAAGATTGCAAAAATTTTACGACGCAGGACTTAGCCCTAAAGATGAACTTGAAAGCATTAAGGCTAAATACCATTTAAGCTTATTAGAGCTCAGTCAAAATGAATTAAAACTTGCCAATATACAAAAAGAAATTAAAATTTTAAGCGATACAGATTTTAAAGTGCAAGGGAATGCTTTTTTAGAAAATCCGCAACAAGAAAAAAGTCAAAACTATGAAGTAATGATAGCTAAAGAACAAATCAATCTTGCTAAAGAAAGTGTAAATTTAGCAAAAGCTGAATATTTTCCAAAATTTTATATTCAAGATAATTTTAACTTTTATAAAAACAATTATAATCCAAAAGTTCCAGCTCCTTTTGCAAATTTAACGGATCAATTCTTAGAAAAATATTCTCAAGGTAATCAATTTATTTTAGGTATGGAATGGAAAATTTTTGATTTCAATGCAAGGGCTAAAGAAGTTGAAAAAGAGCGTTTAAATGTTCAAATAGCCAATGCAAATGCAAGATTTAGCGAGAGAAAAAATAAAGAAGAATTAAATTATTTAGACAAAAGTTTAAAAGTTTTACAAGAACAAATTTTAGCTCTTAATCTTAGCTTAAATGCTGCAAATTTAGCTTTTGAAAGTGTAGATAAAAAATACCAAGCAGGACTTGTTTCTTATGTAGAATATCTTCAAGCTTTAGAGGTTAAATTTAAAGCACAAAGCGATTTAGAGCTTGCTAAAAATGAATTTGAAATTACTAAAGCAAATTATTATTTTAATGCGGGTATAGATCTTAATTCAAAGGTTAAAGAATGAAAAAAATTCTATTTTTACTTCTTGTTTTTAATTGCGCCTTTGGCGAAGAAATTTACGCAAGTTTCAATGTAGAAGCATCAAAACAAAGCAAACTTGCCCTTGAAAGCATAGGTTTGGTTCAAAAAATTCCTGTAGAAATTGGACAAAAAGTCAGCAAAGGAGAACTTTTACTTGCTCTTGATCAAGAAAGTGAAAAAATAGCTCTTCAAAATGCTCAAAATTCTTATCAACTTGCCCTTGTAGAATACGAAAATACCAAAAGTAGGATGCAAAAAATCAAAGCTGTAGAAAATGTTATAGACAAACAAAGCTATGAAGATATGAAAGCTAAGTTTGATGCTGCTAATTTAAATTTAAACAAAGCAAAAATCAATATAGCTTATTATAAAAATATCATGGCAAAAAAAGAATTACGCGCACCTTATGATGCTATTATCGCAAACAAATTTATACAAGTGGGCGAAGGAGTAGGAGGAGTAGCTCAACCTTTAATAGAAATTTTTTCCTATCCACAAAGCAAACTGATTTTAAGTTTTGATGAAAAATATAAAGATAAAGTTAGATTAGGCGATGATTTCTTTTATAAAATCGATCAAAATGGTACAGAATTGAAAGGAAAAATCAGCCTTATTTATCCAAGTATAGAAGTAAAAACAAGAAAAATTTATGCTGAAGTGCAAACCACAAATCTAACACCAGGGCTTTTTGGTGAAGGTAGAATCATCACTAAAGATTAAAAATGTTTAAACTAGCTATAAACCGACCTATTACCGTGCTAATGTTTTTCTTAGCTCTTATGATTTTTGGGCTAATCTCTGCTTTTAGCATGAGTGTAAATTTATTTCCTAATGTTTCCATACCTCTTATAAAAATCACAAGCAAGATAAATGGGGATTTAAATTTCGTAGAATCAAAAGTCACTAAAGAAATAGAAAATGCTTTAAGTGAAATCGATGGAGTAAAGACCATAACCTCAGCTGCATATGATAATTTTAGTGTAAGTGTAGTCGAGTTTAAACTGGGTAAAAATCTTGAAGTAGCTGCCAATGATGTGCGTGATAAAATAGGAACTTTAAGCCTACCTTCTAAGCCTGAAATTGAAAAAATCAGTTCAGATTCTGGTTCTGCTATTTCACTTTTTCTATATTCTAAAGATAAATTACAACTCATGCGTGAAATCAATGACAAAATAAAACCTTTTTTGCAAAGAGTTGAAGGAGTAGGTAAAATCGAAGCTAAGGGGTTTTTAGAACCCCAAATTCGCATAGAATTAAAACCAAACGAACTTAGAAAATACAATCTTAACGCCCTTGATGTAGCAAATATCATCAAAAGTCAAAATTTTAAACAAGCCCTAGGCGAACTTAACAACAATCAAGATAACTATATCATCAAAGGCTATTTTGAAGCCACAAATTTAGAAGAACTTAGCAATCTTCGCATAAAAACAGGAGTATTTTTAAGTGATATTGCTAATATTTCAAGCCTTTATGAAGATGAAAAACAAAGTGCTTTATACGAAGGTAAAGAAGGGGTGCTTTTAGAACTCGGAAAAATCACAAATTATAACACCCTTGAAATGATTAAAAATGTCAAAAATGCCTTGCCTATTTTAGAAAAACAAATTCCAAAAGATATAAGCATTAATATGCTTTATGATAAAAGCTTAAATATCCACAAGCACCTTTCTCAAGTGATTTTTGATATGGTTTTGGGGATTTTTCTAACCCTTGTTATCGTGTTTTTATTTTTAAGAAATTTAAGTGCAACTCTCATTGCTTGCATAGCTATACCTACTTCTATCATTTCAACTTTTTTTATTATCGATCTTTTAGGCTATGATTTAAACCGCTTAACTTTTATAGCTTTAACCTTAAGCATAGGAATTTTTATCGATGATGCTATAGTAGTGATTGAAAATACTGCTAAAAAACTAAAAACTTATCCGCCTTTACAAGCTGCTTTTTTAGGTATCAATGAAATAGGTTTTAGCATTTTAAGCATAAGTATAGTTTTACTTTGTGTTTTTATCCCTATTTCTTATATGAACTCTATATCAGGGCTTTTTTTCAATGCCTTAGGCATAAGCGTTGCAAGTGGGATAGTTATAAGCTTTTTGGTTTCTGTATTTTTAATACCTAGTATTGGGGCAAGATTTTTAAATCCAAAAGAAAACAAGTTTTATGAAAAAACAGAAGCTTTTTTTGAAAAAATAGAGCAAAAGTATGAAAATTTACTCTATAAAATTTTACAAAATAAAGTAAAATTTATCCTAGCCACTCTTGTTTTTATAGGGCTTTCTTTTGCTTTAGCCACTCGCATAGGGCTTGATTTTTTACCTATGGAAGATGATAGTGAAATTCAAGTTTTGCTTGAAAGCAAAAAGGATTTAAGTTTAGAAGCCATGAAAGAAAAAAGTTTAAATTTGCTTGAAAAAATCAAAAATGATAGCAATGTCAAATACGCTTTTTTACTTGTAGGCTATGATGATGCCAAAGATGCTACAAAGGCTAAAATTTATGTTAAACTTAAAAATTTAGACGAAAGAAATTTAAGACAAAGTGCCATAGTAAGTTTATATCGTCAAAAATTTCAAGATGAAAGTTTAAAAATCAAAATTTTAGAACTTCCAAAGATAGAGGGTGCAGGCATTGATGATCCCGTGCAATTTTTAATCTTAGGAGATGATTTAAACACTCTAAAAGAAGCTGCTTCTCAGGCAAAAGAAATTTTAGGCACTAATGCGCGCATTGTAGATATAAGCGATAATGCTAATGCTACAAAAGATGAAGTAGCCTTACACATCAACAAAGAAAAAGCCAAACTTTTAGATGTCAATCCTCAATATATCGCTGGGGTTTTAGGGTATTCTTTCTCGCAACTTAGCGTAGGAAGCATGGATAGAGGCAATTCAAAAGATGATATTATCCTAAGTTTTGCTCCAGAATTTAAAAAAAACATAGAAGCTTTAAAGCGCATTAGCATTAAAAACAACCAAGGTATAAATTTAGAACTTTCAAGCGTGGTGGATTTTATATACAGTAAAGATTTAAAAACTATCAATCGTTACAATAAAAACCGCTCTGTGAAAATCACAGCTGGAGTGAATGATCTTTCCTTAGGAGCGGTGCAAAAACTTTTACTAGATAATATGGATAAAATTTTAAATAACAATCCAAGTCTTAGCTATGCTTTTTCAGGCTTTATCAATCTTTTAGGTGAAACCGTGCAAGGTTTTGCTATGGCAGTAGCACTTGCTTTTGTTTTAATTTATCTTGTTTTAGCCGCACTTTATGAAAGTTTTATTCTGCCTTTAATCATCATGATAACCATGCCTTTAGCCTTTGGCGGAGCTTCTATAGGGCTTTTTATCACAGGGCATAATTTTTCACTTTTTGTACTTATTGCCATCATCTTACTTTTTGGTATGGTGGGGAAAAATGCTATTTTACTCGTAGATGTAGCTAATAAAAAATGCCATGAAGGTTTAGATCCCGATAAAGCTCTTTTAATCGCTGGAAAATCACGCTTAAGGGCTATATTGATGACAACTTTTGCTATGATTTTTGCTATGCTCCCACTTGCTCTTTCAAGGGGTGCGGGCTATGAAGCTAATTCTCCTATGGCAATAGCCATTATCTTTGGACTTATAAGTTCGACTTTGCTTACCTTACTCGTAGTACCTGCACTTTTTAAATTTTGTTTTAAACTAGATAGCAAATTAAGAAAAATTTATGAGAGAGAAAAATTAAATTAACCAAAATGATTAATTTAATTTTTTTAAGTATTATTCTTATAAAGTGCTTTTAAGTTATCATAGGCGATTTGTATTTTTTCAAACTGTTCTCTTGCGTAAGCTTTTTCTATTGCACTTTTTCCTTGATGAAAATCAGGATGATAAAGTTTTACCAAAATCAAATATTTTTGTCTGATTTCACTAAGATCATTTTGCGGAGTGCATTCTAAAGTATTAAAATAATTACTAAAAAGCTTAGCTAAAGCATTAAATTTCCATTTCATATTTTCTTTATTGTGAATATTTTGGCGAAATTTTTTATACTCTTCGCGGTCAACTTCAAAATTCACGCAATATTTTAAATGCTCGCTCTCATCTGCAAAAGCTTCAAAAAGTTCAAGGGTATTCTCGTTTTTATATTCTAAAATTAGAATATTTGTCATTTCATTATATTCTATATTATGATCTTGAAAATAATTTCTTATATAAGTAATAAATAATTTTTCATTAGAGCTTAACTTCATCAAAATTCTACCCGCAACAAAATCAATCTTGATAAACAACATAGGCTTAAGCATATTATTTTGCTCAAAAATTAATCTAAAAGTTTTAAAATGAGCATCTTGTAAATTCTCTATGCATTCATTTGCGCTTTTACGATATTTTTGATCTAAAACTTTTAAGAAATAACGGCGCTGTGGAATTTCATTTTCTTCAAAAAAAGAAAAAATTTTATTTTTTCGTCCTATGACCTTTGTGAAATTTTTGGTAATCAAGTCTTTAAAATACTGAAATACGCTAATATCATCTGTATTAACATTGATAGTTTCTAAAGTTTGCACGATTTGCATCTATTTCTCCCATAAAACCTCATTTTCAAAAAGCTCTTTAGCGCCTTTTAAAATTTCATTGGGTGTATAATCGGCTTTATAAGATAAAGATTGACACTTTTTTACAAAATACCCAAGATAAATATAATCTAAGTTCATTTTTTTAGCTATTTGTATTTCATTGAGCAAAGAAAATTTACCCAAAGAAAAATACGAAAAATCAGGATCATAAAAACAATAAATGCTTGAAATTCCATCCTCTAAAATATCAATCAAATCAACACAAACGAGCTTATCTTCTATATAAAATGCAAGCTCATATCCAAAATTCATAAAACCATCGACATAAAGATTATAATACTGTTTAAAGCTTAAATCATAACGCTTCCAGTTCTTTTTTTCTTCCATAAAACGATGGTATTTATCATATAAAAACAAATGTTCATTGCTTAAATTGGGTGTTCTAAGTATAACTTTGGTGTTAATATTTTTATTTACAACCCTTCTTTCACTTCTTGAAAAATTATATTCATTAACTAAAATTCTAAGACTTAAACATTCATCACAATCTTTACAAATAGGGCGTGAAAAATACCTACCAAAACGACGCCAACCTCGTTTTATTAGCTCATTATTGATTTCTTTAGGGCAATTTTCAATGTATTTATACTCTATTCTTGAACGTTTATCCTTTAAGTAAGGACACTGATCTTCAAGAGTACAAAAACCAATCTCAAGCATTAAATTTTCTTAATATCTGTATTTTTGATAAATTCGGAAAATTCATCCTGTAGTTTTTCTTGCTTTAAGAAAATTTCTTGCATTTCCTTATCTATGTTTGTTTCTTGATTTTTTTCGCGAATATCTTTAGCTAGTTTTTCTAAATTTTTTACACTTGCACCACTCTTGCTTGATTTCTTCGCTAATTTTGAAGTATTGGTGTTAGCTTGCATTTCTTTTTTAATACTTTTAAGACTGTCTAAAAAATCCATCTATTATTCCCTACTTTCTCGTATTTTTTTAAGCGTAGCAGCTATTGCAGCTATAACTTCTTCTTTATTTTCTTGATGACGATCTTCTGTTTTTTCTAATAATTCTTGCATATGTGTTTCTATGAAAGAGGTGTCTAAATACCCCCTTCTAAATTCTCTTGTTTTTGTAATGGCAATTAAAAATGGTATTGTTGTTCTAATATCATCAATCACAAATTCCTTCAAAGCACGCTCAAGTTTATTAACCGCTAAATCATAACTTGTTGCTTTAATAATAAGCTTTGCAAGCATGGAATCATAATAAGGCGGCACAGTATAGTCTTTATAAATATGACTATCAACCCTAACAGATGGTCCAAGAGCTGGGTAGTATTCTCCTATTTTTCCAGGACTTGGAATAAAATTTTTCCATACATTTTCAGCAGTAATTCTAGCTTCAATAGCAAAACCCCTAGGTTTAATATCGCTTTGTTCTAAGTCCAAAATTTCTCCTGCTGCAATACGAATTTGTCTTACAATAAGATCAATACCTGTAATTTCTTCAGTAATTGGATGCTCAACTTGAATTCTTGTATTCATTTCCATAAAATAAAAGCGATTATAATCATCAAGCAAAAACTCTATAGTTCCAGCATTTGTATAACCTACAGCCTTAGCAGCTGCCACAGCTGTAACACCCATGGTTTTTCTAAGATTATCTGAAATTCCAGGGCAAGGTGCTATCTCAATTACCTTTTGATGTCTTCTTTGAATAGAACAATCCCTTTCACAAAGATGGATAATATTTCCGTAGTTATCTCCTAAAATTTGAAATTCTATATGTCTGGGATTAACTACATATTTTTCCATAAATACTTCATCATTATTAAAGTATGTTAAAGCTTCTCTTTTGCAAGATTCAAAGGCATTTTCAAGATCTTGTTCTTTATGAACAACGCGAATTCCGCGTCCACCTCCACCACCTGAAGCTTTTAAAATAACAGGATAACCAATCTTCTCAGCAAAAATTTTAATTTCTTCCATGCTATAGGAATTTAATTTTTCAGTCCCTGGAACAATAGGTATGCCATTTTTAGCCATTAACTTACGAGCGATATTTTTATTTCCCATCTTATGGATTACTTCAGATTTTGGACCTATAAAAATAATTCCAGCATCTTCACAAGCCTTAGCAAATTCGTAATTCTCACTTAAAAATCCATAACCAGGATGGATCGCATCAGCACCACAAGCCTTAGCAATCTCGACAATACGAGCAACATCTAAATATCCTCTTATAGCATCCGTTCCTATGCGATAAGCCTCATCTGCGATTTTTACATGCAAACATTCACGATCAGGCTCTGTAAAAACTGCAACACTTTTAATATGTAAATCTCTACAAGCACGGATTACTCTAACAGCTATTTCAGCTCTATTTGCTATGAGAATTTTATGGATTTGATTCATAATTTGCCTTTTTTGTTATATTTTTATTGTTAATTTTAGCAAATTTTCCTTACAAAAACTTAGCAAAAAATTTAATTTATTTTAGTTATAATAAAACTTTTTAAAATTTTAATTCCAATAAAGAAAAGTTATAATTATAATGGTTGCTGATAAAAGATTATTTTATTTAAGTTGTATTTTAATCACCATAGGAATAGTATTTTCATACTCTCTTACAGCTTTTACTGTTCTTTTTCTTGACTATAGCGAGTTTCATTTTTTTATTCGTCAGCTTTTTTTTGGAATTAGTGGCATACTTATAATGTTTTTTATTTCTCGATTGGATCCTGATAAAGCACTTTCTAAAAAAATTATTTTAGCTATTTTGATTATTTCTTTTATCTTTATCATCATTTTGCCATTTTTACCTTCTGCATTAGCAACAGCTAGCGGAGGAGCTAAACGCTGGATACGCTTAGGCCCACTCTCTATCTCTCCTGTGGAATTTTTTAAAATAGGATTGATTTATTTTTTAGCATGGAGCTATACAAGGCGTATTGATGATAGCAAAAAAGCCATCAGACACGAGGCTTTAATTCTTCTGCCTTATTGTATCTTAGCTTCTATAGTTATAGGATATATTTATATCACTCAAAACGATTTAGGACAAAGCGTAATTTCTTTCTTTTTGATTCTAGCTTTAGCTTTTTTTGCAGGAGCTAGTAAAAGACTTTTTGCTTTTGGAACTTTAATCATTATGATGATAGGTATAATGGTAATTTTTAGTAACCAAAGAAGAATTCAAAGAATCGCTTCTTGGTGGGGGAATATACAAGATGCTTTTTTACCTATGCTTCCTGATTGGCTGGCAAATGCTTTAAGAGTAAGTAGCAACAGCGAGCCTTATCAAATTTCACACTCTTTAAATGCTATAGCCCATGGAGGAATGTTTGGCGAAGGCCTAGGACTTGGAACTTTTAAATTAGGCTTTTTAAGTGAAGTGCATACTGACTTTGTTCTTTCAGGAATTACTGAAGAAATAGGACTTTTAGGTCTTGGGGTTATTTGCTATATTTATCTTTGGATGATTTTAAGAATTTTTAGAATTGCAGGAAGATGTGAAGCTAAACAAGATTTTATTTTTTGTTCAGGCATAGCCTTACTTTTACTTTTTTCTTTCTTTATGAATGCTTTTGGTATTATTTCTCTTACTCCACTAAAAGGTGTAGCGGTTCCACTTTTAAGCTATGGAGGAAGTTCAATGTGGGCAATTTGCATAGGCATAGGATATGTATTAATGATTTCAAAAAAGGTTAAATTATGACAATAGCTTTAACAGGTGGTGGAACTGGAGGACATTTGGCCATAGTGCGTTGCTTATTAGAAAGTGCGATTAAAAAAAATATAGAATGTGTATACATAGGCAGTCAAAATGGTCAAGATAAAGCTTGGTTTGAAAATGAAGTACGCTTTAAGGAAAAATTTTTTTTAAGCTCTAAAGGAGTGGTTAATCAAAGCAAATTTGACAAAATCAGTTCTTTACTCCACACCTTAAAACTCTCCAAAGATTGTAGAGAAATTTTTAAAAAATACCACATCCAAGCCGTTTTTAGTGTAGGTGGATACAGTGCAGCTCCTGCATCTTTTGCGGCTTTATTCTCACATTTGCCTCTTTTTATACATGAACAAAATTCAAAAAGCGGCTCTTTAAATATGCTTTTAAAACCTTTCGCTACAAAATTTTTTAGCGCCTTTGAAAAAGAAATTAGCCCTTATCCTGTAGCAGATAAATTTTTTGATAATGCTAGGATTCGCAAAGAATTAAAAAATATTATTTTCTTAGGAGGATCACAAGGAGCTCAATTTATCAACGAACTAGCTTTAAATTTAGCACCAAAACTTCAAGAACAAAATATCAAAATCATCCATCAATGTGGAAAAAATGATTTTGAAAAGTGCAAAAAACATTATCAAAGCTTAAATATCCAAGCTGATATTTTTGATTTTAGTTTAAATTTGGAAGAAAAAATGAAAAATGCAGATCTAGCTATATCAAGAGCAGGTGCAAGTACTCTTTTTGAACTTTGTGCTAATACTTTGCCCACTATTTTTATACCTTATCCTTATGCAGCTAAAAATCATCAATACTTTAATGCTAAATTTTTACAAGATCAAGCTTTATGTCAAATTTTTATGCAAAACTCTATTAATCTTGATGAATTTTTTAAGTCAATATTAAAACTAAATCTAGAAAATATTTCTACAAGATTGCAAAATATAACCCAAAAAAATGGCGCAGATATGCTAATCCAAAAAGCTTTATTTGATAATTTGACTTTTATAAGATAAATATCCAAAGATATTTACTAAAATTCCAACAAAAACTAACATCAAAATAGCAAATGAAAAATTTTCAAATTTGTCATGCAAAAAACCTATAATCCATTGTCCTTGTGCTGCAATTAAATATCCAAAACCCTGAGCTAAAGCAGAAAGTCTCGCTGCTATTTGAGCATTAGAGCTTTTTTGTGCAATAAAAAGCAACGCAATGCCAAAAACTCCACCCCATGGAAAACCCATGATAAAAGCACTGATAATAATAGAAATTTTACTATCAAAAATAAAGAGCATACCAAAAGCGATCACATACATACTGCACAAACCTGCTATGTAAAAAGTATGTAAATTTTGTCTTAATTTTCCTAAAAGTAAAGGGCCAAAAAGAGACACTGGAGCTGCAACAAGTTGAGCAAATAAAACCATACTTGTAGAAAATTCTTTATCAAATCCTTTTTCTACAACAATTTGAACATACCAAAAAAACAAAGAATAAGCTAAAAAACTTTGAAATCCCATAAAAAGAGTAATTTTCCAAGTTGTTAAATTTATAAAAAGATTGATTTTTTTATGAGCTTTTTTCTTAATACGAAAAAATCTACCATTTTTAGCTTGAGGATAGTAAACTACTAAAGCTACAAAAGAAAAAATAGCCCAGAAAAACATAGCTCCAGCTAAATCAAATACACTAAGCAAAGGTATAGCTAAAGCAATACCTATAATCGAAGAAATACTCAAAACAAGACTATAAATTCCCATTATACTTGCCATTTTTTTTGGAAATTTTTCTTTAATAAAACTAGGAAGTAAAACATTTGCAATTGCTATACCACAGCCCATTGCTAACATTCCTAAAAATAAGCCATATACACCAAAATAAGAACGAATAATTTCGCCTAAAAAAATTAAAAAAATTCCAAAAACAATAGCACGAATAGGAGAAAAATACCCCACAATAAAAGAAATACCTCCAAAAGCTATCAAAGGAAGACTTGTAAGTATGCCTGCTACGGTTGAGTTTAAATAATACTTATCTTTAATAATATCAATAATAGGCCCCACTGCAGTAATTGGGGCTCTAAGATTAAAAGCTACAATAATAACAATAATAACATTAATCCAAAATATCTTTTTAAAAGAAGCCATTTAAAAGAAGCCATAAAAGCCTTATTTGTTAAGTTCTACTTTGAATATTTTACCTTCTGCCATCTTAGGAATCCATAAAATATTACCTTCAATAAATATATCTGCAGGACCTTTCATCAAAGGAAGTTCAAGTTTTACAGATTTAACATTATCTAAATTATAAATATATCCATTTAGATTATTTCCCCAAGAACTTACCAATAAACCATCTTTATAAGGAACTATTCCATCATAAGATTCTTTTTCATTTTTAATTATACTGAGTTCTTTTGTATTTAAATCATAAGCCATTACAACACCGCCACTTACACCATCAGGATGATAACCAGTTATAAAAAGCTTATGTTTTTTTCTATCTAGATATAACCCATTTGGACCGCCAAATTTTGCTAAATCAAGTTTTAATAATTCATCATATTGCTTAGTTTTTAAATCAACCTTTAAAATAAGCCCTGTGCCAGTATCGCTAACCAAAAGCGTATTGTCGTCTAATTTTTCTATGTCATTTAAAAAGATTGCACCTTTAATAGGTAAATTAAAAATTTCTTTTTTAGTTTTAAGATCAAAACCGCGTAAAACATCGATATCTACCACATAAAGAGTTTTTCCAATCTCCATCATGCCTTTTGGTGCATTAAGATGGGTTAAAAATTTATATTCTAGCACTTTGCCATTTTTATCAAGCTTAGAAATAAATCCATCATTATCTTTCGCCAAAGGTTCAAGTTTTTCTCCTACATTAGATACATAAACATAGTTTTTATCTACAAAAATACTTTCAGGGCTTTTAAAACCATCAAATTCTTGATATTTTAATTCACTTGCACCAAGCAAACTTCCAAGAAGCGCTAAACTTAAAACATATTTTTTCATATTTTCTCCTTTATTTAAAAATATTTTCATTGAATTATATTTATTTAGATAAAAAAAATGTGCTAGTTTTTTGATAAAAAATACAAGTTTTTTGTTTTTTGATATTGCTTAGGAGTTTGCTCATATTTCTCTTTAAATCTTTCAATAAACCAAGCTGCCGAAGAAAAAGCGCACTCATTAGCTATTTCATTGATATTTTTTTTAGAAAATTTAAGTAAAATCTTTGCTTTTTGCAACCTTTTTTCATCTAACCATTTTTTAGGACTTTGTCCAAAACATTTCTTAAATTCTTTAGAAAAAGTTGCTAAATCTAATTTCGCAAAATTAGACATTTCATTTACGCTTAAAAATTCTCTACCACAATACTCAAAAAGTTGGGAAAGATCAAGGCGAAATTCTTTTAAAATTCCTGATAAAAAACTAATAAAATAAATATTCTTATTTAAAAGCAAATGTAAAAAAATCTCTTCAAATTTCAAACTCACTATAGGATCTAAAATTTGCGTATTTTCTTCAAAATGCGGTGAAAAACTTTCCAAAATTCCTTGCAAAATCTTATCATTTTTTACCCAAAAAATTTCATAGTTTTGAAACTTTTGATCTAGTTTAAAAAAATCTTTATACTTATAAATAAGTTCAATTAAAAATGCATTGTCAAAAAAAAATAAATAAGCTTCATAAACTCCTTTACTAAGTCCTACATTGCTTAAAGTATAGCTCCCAGCTTTTAAAAACAAAGTTTCATAAGAGTTAATCTTATAATCTTTTGATGCAGTATGTAAAATTTTATATCCTTTGCGAACAAAAGTTAAAAGATGACTTCCTACATTAACAAAAGTAGAATGCGAAGTATCCGTTTGTGTATATTTAGCAAAAGTGCAAGATTTAATTTTTTTATAATTGACACCTTTTAATTGCTTTAAATCTTCTGGTAAAGAAAGAATTTTATTCATCGTAAATTTTGCCTACATTCTAAAAGATACTTTTTAAGATCTTTTTCTTTCATTAAAATTTCACGCATGCAAACACCTACTACATTTATATCTTTAAAATTTTCTATATTTTGAGCATTGATACCGCCTATAGCATAAAGTGGAATTTGACTAAATTCAAGCAAGGATTTTAAAAAATCAATCCCTTTAGGTTCTAAACCCATCTTGCAAGAACTTTCAAAAATATGCCCTACAAAAGCATAATTTACCTTATAGCTCATCGCCTCTAAAAGCTCTTCTTTGCTATGGACTGAAGTACCAAGTATATGAAAATATTTTGTTAATTTAGGTTCTTTTCTTAGCAAAGAAAGCGGTGCGTGAAAATAACGATGTCCCAATTTTAAACACCCCCTATCAAAAAAATGCAAAAAACAAGTCACTTTTTGCTTTGCGCAAATGCTTAAAACTTCTTTTGCTAAGTCATAATACTCAAATTCGCTTAAATCTTTTTCTCTTAAAACTATAGCATCTACCTTAGCCTTAGCAAGTTTTTCAATCTGCTTTAAAAAGTCTATTTCTACACATTTTCTATCGCTTATGGCGATGATTTTTTTATCCCACATAGATACTATCGCTCATCACAGCTTGTAAATTGGATCTTTTAAGCATAGCTAAAATTTCATCTACGCTTCTATCATCTGAAATTTCAAACTGCTCATCACCCTTTTTCTCACCCTTATGCTCACCTATACCCACACTCACTCCTGCACTCATTTTAGTAGCACCAAGCTTAATAACCTCATCTCTAAAACCTATTCTTTCACGACTTGAAATGGTAATGCCCGCAAAAGGCAAAAAGAGTCTATAAGCACAAAGTACTTGCAAAAGGCGTTTTTCACTCACATCTTTAGGATGGATTTTAGCATTATTGATAATAGGCCTTAAACGTGGTACTGAAATAGAAATTTCAGCATGCGAATAAGCTTGTTGTAAAAAATGTGCATGAAGCGCCGTAGCAAGAGCGTCTTTTCTAAAATCATCTATACCCAAAAGTGCCGCAAAAGCCACTCCACGCATACCCGCTTTTAAAGCTCTTTCTTGAGCATTAAAGCGATAAGGAAAAATGCGTTTTTCACCAGCTAAATGAATTTTAGAATATTTTAGAGGATTGTAAGTTTCTTGAAAAACAGTCACATAATCACAACCCTTTTCATGCAAAATTTTATATTCATCTTCATTCATAGGATAAATTTCAACACCTACAACCTTAAAATACTCTCTAGCAATCTTGCAAGCATTTGCTATATATTCTACACTTGCAAACTCCCTACCCTCACCTGTTAGCATTAAAATTTCTTCTAAACCACTTTTAGCAATGGCTTGCATTTCTTCGTGAATTTCAGCTTCATTTAGCTTAGCTCTTGCGATTTTATTGCCTTTTTGAAAACCACAATAAACACATTTAGAATTACAATAATTTGACAAATAAAGCGGAGTAAAAAGAGAGATAGAATTTCCAAAATATTTTTGCTTGACTTTGGTGGATTTAAAGGCTAATTCTTCTATGAAATCTTCTGCTGCACTTGAAAGCAAGGCTTTTAAATGCTCTATACTTAAATGCGTTTGATTTAAAGCATTTTTAACATCCTTGGCGCTAAATTGACTCTCATCATAGCTTTGAACTTGAGTTAAAACCTTGTTTAAAATTTCGCTTTTTATTTCCTGCATGTGAGGTAAATACTGCATATAATCTTGCATAATTAATCCCTTAAAAAGCCTGTTAATGGGGAACTTGCTTTAGCTTCACTCACACTTGCCAAACCTGCTAAAAAAGCCGCTCTTCCTGCATTTACCGCCAAAGAAAAAGCTCTAGCCATCAAGGCTATATCTTTTGCTTCAGCTATGGCTGTATTTACCATCACCGCACTTACTCCCATTTGCATAGCTTCACAAGCTTGTGAAGGACTTCCAATACCCGCATCTACAATGATAGGCAAATCAATTTCATTAAGCAAAATTTGTATAAATTCCTTAGCACATAAGCCTTTATTGCTCCCAATAGGTGCTGCTAAAGGCATGATAGCCGCAGCTCCTGCATCACGCATAGCTCTAGCTGCGTAAAGATCAGCATGCATGTAAGGTAGAGGTGTAAAACCCTCTTTAGTTAAAAGCTCGCAAGCTTTAATCGTTTCATAATTATCAGGCAACAAATACCTACTATCGCTTATCACTTCTATCTTGATAAGTTCTCCACAACCAAGTTCTCTTGAAAGCCTTGCAATGCGTAAGGCTTCTTCGGCGTTTCTTGCGCCTGAAGTGTTGGGTAAAAGTGTGATATTTTTAGGGATATAATCAAGTATATTAGCAATTTCCCCTGTATTTGCACGGCGTAAGGCTAGAGTGATGATCTGCGCTTTAGCTTCTTCTATAGCTGATTTTATAAGCTCTAGCGAATATTTTCCAGAACCTAAAATAAATCTTGAATCAAACTCGTATTTGCCTATTTTTAATTTATCATTTTTTAATTTTTCTTGCATTTTTACTCCTTATTTGCTAAAAGTTCTAAAACAAGGTTACTTTGATGTCCTGCGCAAATATTTACCCTTGGCGCCATAAGTCCATTTCCTAGCTTAGCACCATTTACCAAATCCCCACACACATAGAAATTTTTAGCAATTTTTCTTGTTTGTATGCTGTTGCTATCACCATAGCCCGCAAGCCCTGAAGCGCAGATTAAAATACTATCTTTGTAAAATCTATGAAAATTTTGTGCCATCATTGCTTTTGCGATAGCACTATCAAAGGCTTCACAAACTATATCTATATCTTTAAACAAAGATTTTAAATTATCCTCATTGATTTTCAAAGTGCAAATTTCAATGCTGATATAAGGATTAATTTCGCTAATTTGCTCTTTTAAAGCTTCGGTTTTAAATTTACCCAAATCACTTACACGATAAGCTTGACGATTCAAATTGCTAGGCTCAATCACATCAAAATCAATCAACTTTAAATACCCCACTCCACTTCTTGCCAAATTTATCGCTATATGTGATCCAAGTCCGCCTAAACCACACACCGCCACGCGCCCATTTTTAAGTTTATCGTGAAGCTTTGGTGTATGTCTTGCTCTCATCATAGCGTCTAGCGCATCTTTTGGAGGTAAAGTATTTCTTTCTATACAAAAAAGCTCATCATCTTCGTTTAAAGCGATATTCTCTTTTGTTGCAAAACCATTGATAATCCATACATCATTTTCATTTTTGCTGATATTTTCAAAAAATTCCAAACTTGTTTTAAAGTCTGTATCAAGTTCTTTGCCATTAAATTTTACTCTCATCATCCACCTCCTACAAAACTTACAATTTCAGCTTTATCGTTTTCTTTTAAAATCAAATTTTCAAATTCGCTCTTAGGTACAATCTCTCCATTTAATTCCAAGGCGATAAGTTCGATTTTAAAACCTTTTTCTTTGATAAAATCCATAAATTTAAGCTCTTTTAGCTCAAGCTTTTGTCCATTGATAATCATTCTAAACCTTTAAAAATTTTCTATCAAGTCTTTAAAAACAAGGCAAAGTTTTTCAAATTCTTCTATACTTACTCTTTCATCAATAGCGTGAATTCTATCATTACAAACCCCAAATTCCACTACCTTTACACCGTATTTTGCAAAATACCTTGCATCACTTGTGCCGCCTTTAGTATTAAGCTCTGGCACTTCATGGGTGATTTTTTGAACGCTTTCATTCATTTTTTGAACGATTTTATTATCGATATTTGTCAAAAAAGCTTCGCTTGATTGTTTTAGCTCTAACTCATAGTTTAAACCATGACAAATTTTTTCTACATAACTTTTTACATCTTCTAAGCTTGTATCAGGGGAATTGCGAACATTAAACATAAGTTTTAAATCATTTGGCGTAACATTACACACCCCCATACCTCCGCGAATATCAGTTATAACGATTTTTGAAGGACTAAATTCAGCACTTCCAGGATCAAGATCAAAACCCGCTAAAAGCTTTAAAACTGGCGCAAAATCATGCACAGGATTGATACATTTTTCAGGGTAAGCCGCATGCCCTTGTTTTCCACGGATTAAAAGTTTTCCATTGATAGAACCACGACGCCCTATTTTAATACTATCGCCGATTTTTTTAACGCAGGTTGGCTCGGCAACCACAGCATAATCAGGTAGCATATCTCTTTCTTGCATCCATTCTAAAACAGCCTTAGTTCCATATATAGCTTCGCCTTCTTCATCACTTGTTAAAATAAGGCTAAGTCTAGCTCCTTTAAAATCCGCATTCTTTGCCGCATCTACAAAGGCTGCTACTCCGCTTTTCATATCTTGAGCACCCCTTGCATAGATAAAGCCTTCTTTTTCCATAGGCACAAAAGCATCGCTACTCCAACCCTCACCTGCAGGCACCACATCTACATGCCCACCAAAAGCTAAATGCTCGCCTTCATCTTTAAATTTTTTAGTGAGTAAAAGGTTTTTAATGCCTTCTTTTTCTATAAAAAAAGCTTCAAAATCACTCAGTTCCATAGCGATGAAATTTAAAGCTCCATCATCATTTGGCGTAACAGATTTAAATTTTAAAAGTTCGATTAAAAATTCTTTTGCATTCATTTTTTTATCCTATAAAAGTTTTATATAATAAATTAAGAGCAAAATACTCTATAATTATAGCTGAAATTATATTGATTATAAAAACAACTTTTGCACTAAAAACATGACTATATCTTGCCACCACAAAGGCTAAAGCACTTACCCAAAAAAGTATAGCCACAACAAGCCCTAAAATCATCAAATAAGCATGATCACTACTTAAAACCACACTTGCAGCGCTAAGCCAAAATCCTATCACAAAAGGATTTGAACCATTTAAAAAAGCTCCCTTAATATAACTTTTCAAAAGACTTTCTTTAAATTCTTTATGCTCTAAATTTAAGCTTTCTTTCTTTTTTCTTAGCATCAAATACGCCATATAAGTTAAAAAACAAAAACCAAAAATCGCCAAAGAACGCATAAAAATAACATTACCTAAAAAATTTAAAAGCCCAAATTGAAGCAAAAAAAGATAAAGCATATCTATGCTAAATGCTCCAAGTCCTACAGCTATGGAATTTTTAAAAGCTTTTAGCGCATAAGTTAAAATCAAAATATTTACAGGCCCAAAAGGCACACTCACTCCAAAACCCAAAAAAACTCCACTTAAAAAAGAATCAAACATTACCATCTTTCATAAAATTTTCTATATCAAGTGCGATTTTATCAATAGCGCTTATAATATCTTCTATATAGATTTTATCAAAATACCACTCTAAATTCGCATCTTTTTCGTAGATATTTAAAATACTTTTTTCGCACATTGAAGCATAACGCCCTACAGGCAAAACCGCCCCACTTGTGCCTACACTGATAAAAAGCGAAGTTTGATTTAGCAAAGAATAAAGCGTAGCATAAGCAGGGGCTTGCTCTTCAAACATGACTATATTGTGTCTTAAATCCTTGCTTTTGCATTTTGGGCATTGTTTATCTGTGATTTTTTCATAACCTATATTAAAAATTCCTTCGCATTTTAAGCAGCGAAGTTCAGGCAAAAAGCCATGCAAATGTACTACATCTTTACACCCTGCACGCTCTAGCAAATCATCTACATTTTGCGTGATGACAAAAAGGTTTTTACCCCATTTTTCTTTTAACTGTGCGATTTTTTCATGAGCATGATTTGGCTTTACATTTTGAAGTTGTGCCCTTCTTGCATCGTAAAAATCAAGTACTTTTTTAGGATTTTTTCTAAAACCTGTTGCAGAGCAAACCTCCATCACATCGTATTCTTCCCAAAGTCCATCATTATCTCTAAAAGTTTTAAGCCCACTTGGAGCAGACAAACCCGCTCCGCTTAATATCATAATGTTTTTCATTACCAAACCTTAATTTTTTAAAAGAGTAGCAAAAAATATTTAAATCTAAGTTTTATTTTTAAAATAACTTTGATATAATACTTCAAAAGGAATTAAATCATGAAAATAATAATGTATCATTATATAAGAGAAAGTTTAAAACAACTACCTAACTTTAGATATTTACACATTGAAAATTTCAAAAAACAATTAGATTTCTTTGAAAAAGAATTTGGATTTGTTACCTATAATGATTTTTTACACCTAAAAGAAAATCCATTATTTTGCAATAAATTAAAAAATAAAATTTTATTAACTTTTGATGATGGACTTAAAGATCATTATAATTATGTTTTTAATGAACTTATAAAAAGAAAACTTTTTGGTATATTTTTTGTTCCTACTCGCATATTTAAACAAAAAAAAGTACTAGATGTTCATAGAATACATTATTTACTTGGAAAAATGGGGGGGGGGATTTTATTAAATACTGCCTACAATATCATAAAACCAAACATGTTAAAAAAATCTTCTTTAAAACTTTTTAAAAACTACTATCAAGAATTAGATGATGATAAAAACACAAAAGACTTTAAACTCTTATTTAATTATTTTATAAAACCAGAATATAAAGAAAAAATTTTAGATCAAATTACTATAAATTTTTGGAATGATGAAGAAATTTTTAATGATTTATATTTAAACAAAAACGAATTAAAAACAATGAGTGAAAATGGCATGTTAATAGCCAGTCATAGCTCCACTCATTTAAGCTTCAAAACTTTGGGTATACATAATCAAAAATATGAATTGCAAACTTCTATAAGTTTTTTAAACTCTTTCATAAAACCATCGATACAAGTATTTTCTTATCCCTATGGAGAAAGCACTTCTTATGCAAAAAGATGGCTTAAAAAATATAATTTTGATTTTGCCTTTAGTTCTATACCTTCAAAAGATATTGAATATAAAGATTTAATCAATAATCCATTTGCACTCCATAGATATGATTGCAATGAATTTATTTATGGAAAGGCTAACTTTGGTTGAAATTAGATTTGCAAAATTAGAAGAAGCAAGTAAAATAATGGAATTTATAAAAAATCATTGGAGTAAAAATCATGTATTTTCCTATAGAAAAGAGGTGCTTGATTTTCAGTATTTAGATAAATACAACCAAAGGTATAATATAGTTTTGGGATTGGAAAATAATATTATTCAATCTATATTAGGTTTTACTTTGCTTAGTCAATATGATGATAATCTTGAAATCAATAAAGATTTATGGTTTGGAATTTGGAAAAGTATTAAACCTACATTTGGATTAGTATTAATTAAATTTTTACTAGAAACTTTAAAACCAAAATCAATAGGAAATGCTGGATTATCAGAGCATGGTATAAAATATTATAAACTTTTTTTATATGATAAAATAGAACCACTTAAGCATTTTTATATTAAAAATGATAAAAAAAATATTTTTTATATAGCTGATTTTGCAAATTCTCCATCGATATGTAACTTAAAAAATATTAATTTTACATATAAAATTTTAAATGCAGAAGAATTTATAAAATCAAATATTAAATTTAATTTTATGCCTTATAAATCCAAAAAATACTTTATAAACAGATACTACAATAACCCTTTTTACAAATATCAATTTTTGGGAATATTTGAAAAATCTACACTAAAATGTATTTTTGTTACAAGAGAAATAAAAATACTTCAAGCAAAATGTATTAGAATAGTTGATTTTATAGGTAATTTTACAGAAAATATTTATAGTCTTTTTCAAGAATTTTTAATACAAAATGATTATGAATATATTGATTTTCTTTGTTATATTAACGATTTTTCAAAAATTACAAATATGGGATTTATAGAAAAAAATAAAGAAGTGATTACAAATTATTTTGAACCTTTTATTAAAGAAAATCAAGAAATATATTTTGCATATAAATGCAATAATAAAAACTATGCATTTTTTAAAGGTGATAGCGATCAAGATAGAATTAACAAATTATAATCTTACCACCTTAGCACCAAAGCCACCTTGATTGATCGGTGCGTCATTAAAGCCCTTGACACTTTTATGAGTTTTCAAAAACTCTCTTACAGCAAAGGCAAGCTTTCCTGCTCCTATACCATGGTAAACTAAAACTTCATCAAAGCCTGCAAGCAAAGCATCTGAAATAAATTTATCAAGCCTTGAAATAGCTTCATCACTCCTAAGCCCGTGCAAATCCAAGCTAACACTAAGATTAGTCGGTTTTGCCACACTAATGCTTGTTTTTGGACTTATTTTAGATGTAGGAGTGCTTTTTTTAAGCAGTTTTAAAGGCACACGAAGTTTGATCCCATCACTTTCAACCATAGCATCGTTTTTAGAAATGCTTATGATTTTACCCTTAATTTTTTCATATTTTACAAAATCCCCCACACGCAATTCTTCGTTTTGCTCCATACTTGGCAAGATGATTTCTTTTTTAAGTTCATTGGCTTTATTAAGACTTCTTTGCTTGTCTTTTATATCTTTAAGCTGTATGGTTTTTTTAGCTTCTTCTATGGCTTTGTGAAATTTAAATTCTAAATTTCTCAAACTCGTACGAAATTCTTGTTCATTTTTTTCTTTTTGCTCTTTTAAGGAAAGTAAAATTTCATCGACTTTTTGCTCTTTTTTCTCGACATTTTCAAGCTTAGCTTTTAGTTCTAATTCAAGATTGATATTTTTACCCACAAGCTCTTCTAAATTTTCTTTATCCTCGCCATAAAGCTTTTTAGCCTCGCTAACTAAATTCGGCGGAATCTGATAACGCAAAGCGGTTTCAAAGGCATAAGATTTTCCTATGGTGCCTTTTAAAAACTCGTATTTTGGGCGTGAAAGCTCTTCATCATATAAGGCAGCGATGAGTTCAACTTGCTCATTCTTTGCTAAAAGCATGGCAAGGCGTTTGTGGTGTGTAGTAATGATGATTTTAAGATTATTAGCTATGAGTTTTGAAATTAACACACTATACAAACAAGCCGCTTCTTCAAAATCTGTTCCAAGCTCTATTTCATCGATACCTAAAAGCAAATTTTTCCTAGAAAAAAGTCTAGAAAAATGCAACATTCTTCCTGCAAAAGTTGAAATGTCGTTTTTAACATTTTGCGGATCTTCTATGATGGCATCAAATTCTTTAAAAGTACCGATTTTACTTTCACTTGCTTTTATATGCATAGGCAAAAGATGTTTAGCTAAAAATGCTGCGCTTAGCATGGATTTTAAAAGCATGGATTTTCCGCCTGCATTTACCCCTGTGATGATTAGAACTTGTTTTTTAAATTCCAAACTCACGCTTTTTGGATTTTTTAAGGCAGGATGAGCGAAATTTTTAAGCACTAAATCCGTACTTTGATCACACAAAACAAATTCAAAATCCCTTTTTTTAGCAAGCAAAACCCTAGCACTATAATGATCAAAAAGATCAAAGGCTGTATTGATAAATTTTAAAAAAGGTAGATTTTTTACTAAAAAAGCTGAGAAATTTTTAGCGTATTCATAATAAATTTCTTCTTTTTGATTTTTGATTTTTTCTATATCATTTTGCAAATTTTCAACACTTAAAGGCACGATATAAAAGCCACCGCCATTACTTCTGCCTATGATTTTTGCTTTAATAGCGTGATTAAACCCGCCTCTTACAAGCAAGGCTTCAAGATTGTTTATAAGATGGATTTGTGTATCGATAAGATAAGGCATTAAAGCTTTTGTATAGCAAAATTTCTTAAACTCAGCTATTATGCTTTCATTTTTTAATCTTAGAGCGGCATTAAGATTTACAAGTCTTTCATCTAAACTTTCTTTTAACTCCCCTTTTTCATCGAAATTCAAACAAAGCTCCAAAGCCCCGCTAACAAATTCTATCTTTTGTAGCCAAGAGTCTAAATTTGTTCCTAGTTTTATTTTTTTTAACTTTTCAAAATAACGAAAAATTTTTACAAATTCAAAAATTTCATCTAAATGCAAAATTCCTTGCTTACTTAAATGAACCAAGGCTTTATCAAGATTGCTAAGCTCTGGTATAGTAGGAAATTCCACCTCGCAAAGCTCATGTATACGTTTAAAATGAAGATTAGAATCTCCTTGCAAAAAAATCTCCTTATCTCTTGCAAAAAGGGCTTTAAACTCTTCTAAATAGCCGTTTAAATCAAGCTTTGAGATCAATTCTTCTTTTGTATCATTCATCATTTAACCTACAATCTTTAATATCTATGATTAAAGAATTAAAACTTTGATTATTATCCTTTGAAATAAAACTTCCTGTACCAAATTCATAATTAAAATACGCCTTAGAAACATTGATATCTTTACATAAAATATTTTTATTTTGATTAAAAGCTACGATAATATCTGTTCTTAAATGACTTTTTTGCGTGTTTTCAAATTCAAAAAATACCGCTAAAACAATAAAAATCACAAGTAAAATACCAAAAAAAGGTTTAGTTTTTTTGCCTAATTTTTCACGCAAAGCAAAAGTGATTAAGGCTAAAATTAAAATAATTAAAAAATATAAAAAAAACCTACTCATTTTTTTGCCTTAATTTATTACTGATATCTCCTGCACCAAAACCTATAATAAGCCCTTCTTCAAAAACTTGCCCCTTAGAAGCTACCAAAAATTTACCCTCTCTTTTGATATCTTCTACAAATAAAGCCTTAGGAAAAACCGCTTCTAAATCAAGCCCTATAGGCTCTTCTCCTGCAGTATAAACAGGTAAAATTATAAGCTCGTCTACACCTTCAAAAGCCTTTGCAAATTCCTTTAAATTTGCAGCCAAACGCGTGTAGCGGTGGGGTTCAAAGATAGCTGTGATTTTCTTATATCCGCCTAATTTTGCGTATTCTTGTGCTGCACTTAAAGTCGCTTTTATTTCGGTGGGATGATGACCATAATCATCGATTAAAACCAAATTTTCATCAGCATGTAAAATATCAAAACGCTTTTTAATACCTTGATAATTTTTAAGCCTAGTTCTTATCGTTTCTATATCTAAGAAATTTAAAGCCGCCAAAATCGCCAAAGACGCATCAAGGGCTAAATGATATCCCATGCCAAAAACCTTAAATTCACCTAAATTTTTCAACTCAAAGCTTGTAAAAGGTTTGAAATTTTCTATACGCATGGTGCAGTTTTTGATATCTTTGCTCGGATAAAGCTTGGTTGACTCATTTTTATAATTTTTCAAAAACTCATCTTCAGCATTAATCACGCGAATTTTAGCCGTATCTAAAAACTCCGCATAAGCATGATGGAGTTTTGAAACTTCATTGCCATAATGATCTAAATGCTCTGCTTCTGCATTAGTAACTATAGCCAAATAAGGATTTGAATTTAAAAAAGAACTATCGCTCTCATCAGCTTCAAAAACAAGGTTTTGGCTTTCTTTATAAATCATATTTGAACCAAATTCTTTTAAAATCGCTCCGATGATCACAGAAGCATCACCAAGCAAAGAAGCCAAAATACTTGAAGTTGTGCTTTTTCCATGTGCTCCTGCAACTGCAAAAACGCGCTTATCTTCTAAGATAAGAGGTAAGGCCTCCTTGCGTGAAAGGCATTTAATGCCTAATTCTTTAGCGTGTTTAAATTCAGGATTTTCTTCTTTGATAGCAGCAGAATAAATAACTAAATCTTTGTTTAAAATATTGTCTTTATGATGAGGGATACTGACCTTAACCCCTTCTTTTTCTAGTTCTTTAGTGATTTTACTCTCTTTAAGATCACTTCCGCTAATTTTAAAACCTTTTTCTTTTAAAAATCTTGCTAAAGCGGAAATTCCTATACCGCCTATGCCGATAAAATGGATATTTTGCATCATTTAAACCTTTATACTTTAAAGGCTAAATTTTAGCACTTTTTTACTAAAAAGAAAATATAAACCTTAGCTTCTATCAGCTCTAGATAACTTTTATAAACTTATAAATCTATAAGTATAAATTTAATTTTTAAATTCTTTTATTATCTTATCAAAACCCCAAAGTTTTCTTGCTTCATCACTTTTTTTAGGCTCTATAATAAGCATTTCTTCTTCAGAACCCAATTTACTTTCTATCTCACCAAAAGCATTAATAAACAAAGTATCGCCGTAAAAATTCCACTCATCTTTTGTTTTGCCTATGCGATTTACTCTTAAAATGCTTGTAGAATTTAAAAAAGCTCTTGTTTTTAAAAGTTCTTCCCATCTTTGTTTGCTTTCAAAGGTACAAGCACTAGGAACGATAACCAAATCAATTTTTTTCGCCATAATCTGTTGCCAAAAAATATCAAAATGTGTCTCAAAACCAAAAAGCAAAGCACATTTTAATTTTTCATAATTAAAAGTAAAAATTTTTAATTCTGATGGAGTTTTGTTGCTGAAAAATTTTTCTTCATTCCAATGTTCATAAGGCATTAAAATTTGCTGTTCATAACTTTTCACACCATTTGGAGTAACTTTTAAGCAAAGTTTTTTATAACTTTTAGCTTCAACGCTTACATAAGGAGCGATAATTTCTAATTCGTATTTTTTAGCAAGTTTAATCAAGCTTTCTTTTTTAGCTTCGCTTTGTTCTTTTATCATATTTTTTGGCATATGCAAAAGTTCTGTAAAAAAACTGTTGATCACATATTCTCCCAAAACTACTAAATTTACTCCATTGTCTTTTGAAGCTTTAAGATAATAATCAAGCCTTGATTCACTTAAAGCTAAAGTTGGAAACTGTAAAGCTGCTATTTTACTCATCGATTTGCTCCACTTCTAATTTTGCTTTTTCAAGCTCAAGTCTTGCTTTTTTGATACTCTCTAAACCTTCTTTATAAATTTTTACACTTTCATCTAAGGCAAGCTCTTGATTATTTAATTTTTCCAAAGATTCATTAGCGTGTTTTAAATTTTCTTCAAAACTCATTGATGATTAACCTTGTAGTTTGGTGCTTCATGAGTGATAGTAACATCATGCACGTGACTTTCTTTAAGCCCTGCAGTGGTAATTTCAACAAATTCGGCTCTTTTTTGAAAATCTTCTATATCTTTAGCCCCAACATAACCCATAGAAGAACGCAAACCTCCTAAAAGTTGATGCACCACGCTTCTTATACTTCCCACATAAGGAACACGCCCTTCTATACCTTCAGGAACGAGTTTATCTTGAGCAGTACCTTGCTGAAAATATCTATCCGAACTTCCCTTTTGCATAGCCCCAAGTGAGCCCATACCACGATAAGACTTATATTGTCTTCCTTGATAAGTAAAAAGCTCTCCTGGGCTCTCATCCGTTCCAGCTAAAAGCGATCCTATCATAACAGAACTCGCAC
This sequence comes from Campylobacter sp. CFSAN093260, assembly GCF_012890095.1. Lineage (NCBI taxonomy): Bacteria > Pseudomonadati > Campylobacterota > Epsilonproteobacteria > Campylobacterales > Campylobacteraceae > Campylobacter > Campylobacter sp. CFSAN093260. Next base: position 1,002,936 of record NZ_CP040618.1, read on the forward strand.
CTACAGCTAAAGCTTTTGCGATATCACCTGAATATTTAATCCCGCCATCAGCTATCACAGGAACGCCAAATTTATTTGCTTCTTCCACGCACTCATCAATGGCTGAAATTTGAGGCACGCCCACACCTGAAACAATACGTGTAGTACAAATACTTCCTGGCCCAATACCTACTTTAACCGCATCTACTCCTGCTTCACAAAGTGCTTTTGCTGCAGCTGCAGTGGCGATATTTCCTGCGATAAGATCTAAATTTGGATATTTAGCCTTAATTGCTTTTACTGTATCAATAATACCCTTAGAATGCCCATGCGCAGAATCAAGCACAACAACATCAACGCCTGCTTCAACTAAAGCATTCACACGATCCATTTGCCCTACTCCTATAGCCGCACCCACGCGCAATCTTCCAAAATTATCTTTATTGGCATCAGGATATTCTTTGCGTTTTTTAAGATCTTTTATAGTGATAAGTCCTTCCAAGCGTCCTTGTTCATCAACTATAGGAAGTTTTTCTACTTTGTTGGTGCTGAAAATTTTTTCCGCATCATCTAAAGTACAACCCTTTGGAGCAGTAATTAAAGGCATTTTAGTCATAACATTTTCAACCAAATTTGAAAAATCACTCTCAAATCTTAAATCACGATTGGTGAGTATGCCTATTAGTTTCTTATCTTCATCTACTACAGGAACACCTGAAATTCTATACTCTGCCATAATTTCTAAAGCTTCCGCAACACTTGCCTTAGGACTTACAAAAATAGGATCGATAATCACCCCGCTTTCGCTTTTTTTCACTCTTTTTACTTCTCTAACCTGTGAGGCTATATCCATGTTTTTATGAATCACTCCAAGCCCTCCAAGTCTTGCCATCATAATAGCAGCCCTGTGTTCAGTAACTGTATCCATAGCCGCAGAGATTAAAGGCATATTTAAAGTGATATTTTTTGTTAATTTAGTGTGAATTTTTACTTCCTTAGGTAAAACTTCAGAATACCCAGGACGCAATAATACATCTTCAAAAGTTAAAGCTCTTTTTACAATTTTCATCTTTCATCCTTAATGTTTAATCATTTGTTCTAAACTTAAAGCCCCATCTAACAAGGTTTGTTCATCATAAGCTTTGCAAATCAGTTGTGCTGATATATTAAGCCCTTCTTTATCTTTTGCAACAGGCACACTAATGCCTCCAAGTCCTGCTAAATTTACAGAGATAGTATAAACATCTTCTAAATAAGTTTGCATAGGGCTTTTTTGAGTATCAAATTTAAAAGCCGTTGTAGGCGTTACAGGCATAAAAATAAGATCACAATCTTGCAAAATTTCTTCATATTTTGCCTTAATAAAAGCTCTAGCTTTTTGTGCTTTAATATAATACGCATCATAATATCCACTGCTTAAAACAAAAGTTCCTAACAAAATTCTTCTTTTTACTTCTTCTCCAAAACCTTCGCTGCGTGTATTTACATACATTTCTTTTAAATTTTGGATATTTTCAGAACGCTTGCCATAACGCACCCCATCATAACGACTTAAATTTGCACTTGCTTCAGCTGTTGCGATGATATAATACGCTGCGATATCAAACTTAGAATCAAGCAAATTTTTATATACAATCTCATGTCCATTAGCTTTTAACATATCTATGGTTTTTAAAAGTGCGTTTTTTACTTCACTATCTGCATCATTGACATAATTTTCAATCACTGCAATTTTTAATTTTTTATTTGCATTTAAATTTGGAGCGGTTTTGATAAACTCGATATTTGCACTCGTGCTATCCATTTTATCATATCCTGCGATCGCATCATATAAAATTGCCGCATCTTCTACATTTTGCGTTAAAACCCCAATTTGATCCAAACTTGAAGAATAAGAAGCTAAGCCATAGCGACTCACTCTTCCATAACTCGGTTTAAATCCTACGCAACCACAAAAAGCTGCAGGCTGACGTACAGATCCTCCTGTATCAGAACCCAAACTTGCCAAAGCCAAGCCACCCGCTACCGCAGCAGCACTTCCACCACTTGAACCACCTGGCACACGCTCAAAATTTAAAGGATTTAAAGTTTTGCCATAATAAGAACTCGCTGTTGAACTTCCCATAGCAAATTCATCCATATTGCAACGCCCAAAAGGAGAAAAACCATTAGCTTTTAAATTAACAATCACACTTGCATCATAAGGAGCGATATAACCTTGTAAAATCTTACTCGCACTAGTAAGCTCCCAGCCCTTTACGCTGATATTATCTTTTATAGCTACAGGCACACCTTCACCTGAAACACTTAAGTCTTTATCTAAAAATTGTTCGATATAAGCACCTATTTTTTTTTCTTTTTTTGCTTTTTCATTGAGTTCTTTTTTTAAATTTTCAAGTTCTTCTTTGGAGTATTTTAAAGCTTCTTTTAAAGTTATCATTTATTTTCCTTTGTTTTTTTGATCAAAAATACTGCTAAAGCACTAAAAGCCAAAACCACCGCTATAGTTGTGATGATAATGCTATTTGGAATAGGATTTTCTAGCATTGAATCCCTTTTAAAACTTCTTCACATCTTAAACAAGGTGTTTCTTCATCTTTACTTTGAAGTTTCCAACATCTTGGGCATTTACAAAGTGAAGCTTTGGTGATTTTAAATTTCTCATTCTCTACTTCAAATTCAGCCAAAATTTCTTCATTTTCATTGCTGATTTGACTTACCATAAACCAATCGGCTAATTCCTCATTTGGGAATTTATTAAAACTGATGTTTAAATTTAATTCCAAAGTAGATTTAATGATTTTATCTTTTTTAAGTATATCAATCTGTTCAAAAAATTTCTCTCTAGCACTCATTAAAAATGTATCATCTATACCAAAATCATAATCAAAATCCTGAGTTAAACTTAGATCAAATACATCTTTTGCATCACCTTTGATTAAAACATTAGCATGTTCTAAAGCCTCATCTACACTATAGCTTAAATTTGGAGCAAGTAAATTTAAAAGCTCTTTTGCTATCAAAGCCATAGCCACTTGAGCAGATTTTCTTCTTTGGGCATTTTCGCTATCACAATAAAGTCTATCTTTACTGATATCAAGATAAATCCCACTTAAATCCGCACTTAAGAAATTTAAAAGCAAACTAAAACCTTTAGCAAATTCATAAGCAAAAAATGCCTCTTTGCTTGCTTTAAAAACTTTAGTTGCACGGCTTAATATCCATTTATCAATAAAACTAAATTCTTTAACTTTTAAATCTTTTAAATCATTGGTATTGGCAAGTAAAAATCTTATAGTGTTTCTTATTTTGCGGTATTGTTCGCCTACTTGTTTTAAGATATTGTCTGAAATTTTTAAATCACTTGAATAATCACTTAAAAGTATCCAAAGTCTTAAAATTTCAACTCCATAGGTTTTTGCTACATATTCAGGAGCAATCACATTGCCTTTAGATTTAGACATTTTTTGCCCTTTTTCATCGGTGGTAAAACCATGAGTTAAAATGCTTTCATAAGGTGCACTTTCATTGATCGCTGTACCTACAAGCAAAGAGCTTTGAAACCAACCCCGATGTTGATCGCTTCCTTCTAAATACATACTTGCTCTTTTTTCTCCTGCGTCATAAAGTCCGCTATTTAAAACCGCATTAAAAGTACTTCCACTATCAAACCAAACATCTAAAATATCATATACTTTTTCTAAATTTTCAGCGTTGTATTTTGAATTTGTAGGAATTAAATCTTTGATTTCAAACTCCCACCACGCATCAGCGCCGTGTTTTTCAAAAATAGCCGCTACAAAGTCAAAAAGCTCATCATCAAAAATGACTTCTTTAGTGTTTTTATCTTTAAAAAAGGCTATAGGCGTTCCCCAGTCCCTTTGTCTTGAAATACACCAATCTGGGCGATTTTCCACCATAGAACCTATTCTTTTTACCCCACTTTGCGGATAAAAAGTTGTTTTTAAAAGTTGTTCTTTTGCACACTCTCTTAAGGTTTTTCCTTGAAGTTTTGGCTCATCCATTAAAATAAACCATTGTTTAGTAGCTCTATAGATTACAGGTTTATGTGTTCTCCAGCAAAACGGATAAGAGTGTATAAATTTAGAAGAATGTAACAGTTTTGCGCCTAAAAGTTCTAAAATTTTTTCATTGGCCTTAAAAATATGAAGACCTATAAACTCTTCAAGCAAATGAGAAGGCAAAAGCTCTTTAGCTCTTAAAGTTTCATCATAACATCCACCATCATCAACAGGCATTAAAACTTCAATACCGTATTTCAAACAAGCATAGTAATCATCTTCGCCATGTCCTGGTGCAGTATGCACAAGTCCACTTCCACCATCCATCAATACATGCTCACCCATAATTAAAACAGATTCTCTTCCATTTAAAGGATTGATAGCTTCAAGTTTTTCAAATTCTTTTGCGTTTAATTCTTTTTGAATTTCTCCACTTGTAAGTCCTTTTTCTACCATACTTTTAAGTAAAGCACTTGCAAAAATCAAACCTTCTTTGGTGATCACATAATTTTCATTAGGATTTAAAGCTATAGCTTGATTAGCCACCAAAGTCCAAGGCGTAGTTGTCCATATCACTGCGCTTGCTTTTGAAACGCCTAATTTTTCGCAAGCTTTTACATCTAAATCAAAAGCCACAAAGATAGAATAATCTTCTTTATCTTGATACTCTACTTCAGCTTCCGCTAAAGCTGACTTTGCCGCCCAACTCCAAAAAACAGGTTTAGAACGCTCACAAAGTAAGCCTTTTTTAGCAATCTCGCATAAAGTTCTATAAATCGCTGCTTCAAACTCAAATTTCATAGTCAAATAAGGCTTATCCCAATCCGCAATAATGCCTAAATTTTTAAATTCTTCTCTTTGGATATCTACAAATTCACTCGCATGTTGTCTGCAAAACTCACGAATTTCTTTCTTGCTTAAGCTTTTTTTCTTTTCTCCAAGCTTTACTTCTACTTGTTGTTCTATAGGTAAACCATGACAATCCCACCCTGGAGTAAAACGCACACTCTCACCTTTAAAATAATGCGTTTTGATAATAGTTTCTTTTAAAATTTTATTTAAAGCATGTCCTATATGGATATGTCCGTTAGCATAAGGGGGGCCATCGTGTAAGGTAAAACTTTTTTTCGCATTTTTGCGATTTTCTTTCATTTTTTCATAAGCATAATTTTGCTCAAACCATTTTTTAAATCTTTGCGGTTCAAGTTCCGCTAAATTCGCCCGCATAGCAAAACTAGTACTGGGCAAAAGTAGAGTTTCTTTGTAGTCCATTTTTTCCACCTAATTTTTAATAATCTTAAATTCTACTCAAATTAGCTTTAATTTCTACTTTGTTTTTAGCTATAATTATAAGAAAAAAAGGAAAATTTATGAAACATTTGCTTTATCTTATAGGAGATGAGCTTACTATAAACGAAAAATTCAAAAATTATATTTATAGAACTTATGAAGAAAAATTTAAAGAAATTAACGAAATTCGCATACAAAATAAAACCGATAAAGATTTACCCTTTTTGCTTGAAAATCTCTTAAATCAGTATGATTTTATCACTTTATTTACAAGCCCTTTGCATTATGCGACTGTTGCTAAAATTTTAGCAACTTTAAATGATGATAATCTTATCTTAAAAGATGATACCTTGGTTCCAGATAAAGCAGAATTTAGTAAAAATAGCTTTGTGTGTAATTTTTCAAATTCAAAAATCAATGTCGTTAAAATAAATCCAAGCGAAAAATTACCCAATCTTCTTGGGCATATAAAATTAAATTTTGCATATTTTTGCATTTTTGGCATGGATGATGAAAGCGCTATATTACTACTGCAAACCCTAACAAAATCTTATGAGATAAGTATAAAATCAACCAAGCTTTTAGATAATCTTGTGCTTATTAAGGCCACTTGCGCTAATTTTGGAAAACTTGATGGTTTTTTAAATAGCGTAAAAAATCTTTTTGGACAAAAGGTGTTTTTAGGTAAAGATCCTATACATTTTATAAGCTCTAAACTTTTAGAAAAAAAATTAAAAATTTCTTTTGCTGAAAGTTGCACAGGTGGACTTTGTGCAAGTACCTTAACCAAAATTTCAGGTGTAAGTGAAATTTTTGAAGGTTCTATTGTAAGTTATTCCAACCGCATCAAACACGAATGGCTTGGAATTAGCGAAAGCGTCTTAGAAAATAATGGCGAATACAGTGAACGTTGTGTTTATTTTATGCTAAAAGGTATTTTTAAAACAGCTAATCCTGATTTTGCCTTAGCTATTAGCGGAGTAGTTGGCGAAAAAGATGAGGGAAAAATAAAATCAGGCACTATTTATATAGGTGCAATGTTTAGAGATGGAACTTTTATCCAAGAAACGCTTTATTTAGATGGAGATCGTGAATTTATGCAAGAACAAGCTGTTTTGGCAACTTTTTGCTTACTTCTAAAATTAAAACCTGAAATTTTTGAAATTTAAGGGATTTAAAAATGAAAGAAATTAAGCTAAAAGAAGACTTGGAAAAAATTTATCCCTTGATAAAACAATTAAGAAATAACCTATCTTTGAAAGATTTTTTAGACAAAATCCAACTTGCTACACAAACTCAACATTATAAACTTTTTGCCTATGAAAATGAGGGAAGCTACAAAGCAGCTTGTGGAGTCATGCCCTTTAATGTACTTTATCATAATCATTGTCTTTATATTTGTGATTTTGTCGTAGATGAAACTTTAAGAGGAAAGGGTATAGGTCAAGCTTTTTTGAAAAAAATCCAAATTTGGGCAAAAGATCGAGGATATGAAGAATTAGAACTAAGTTCAAGTTTTTTTAGAACACAAGCTCATGAATTTTATATCCAAAAAATGGGTTTTGAAAAATCCGGTTTTGTTTTTAAGAAAAATATCAAACTATAATATTTTTTGATTAAGCTTTGCATTTTATAATTAATATTATTATTTTTGATTTTAAGGAATAAAATGAATTTTAAAGAACTAATTTCAAAACGCAGAGCTTGCAAACTTTTTAATGATAAAAAAATCAATGAAAAGGATTTGCATTTTATCTTAGAAAGCGGAGTCTTAGCCCCAAGCTCACATGGATTTGAGCCTTGGAAATTTGTAGTATTAGAACAAAAAGAACATAATCTTAAGCTCTCAACTCTATGTTACAATCAACAAAATGTAGCAAGTGCGAGTCATAATATTATTTTTCTAGCAAGAAAAGATCTTCAAAGCAAAGATGAATTTGCACAAAAACAAGTGCGTCGTTTCTCAGGTTCTAGCGAAGAAAATTTTCAAAAAATTTTAGAAATTTATACTCATAAAACCAATGCAATGAATGATAATGAACTCTATCATTATGCACAACTTCAATGCTATCTTGCTATGATGCAAATGTCACTAGCTGCAATGAGCTTAGGTATTGATTCTTGTATGATAGGTGGCTTTGAAAAAGCTAAGGTTGATGATTTTCTTAATTTAACTTATCCTTTTGAAACTGCTGTAATTTTATCCTTAGGATATAAAGCCCATGAACCAAAATATTCTACTCAACGCTTAAATTTTAATGAAGTCGTCGAATTTTACAAGGAAAAATAATGAAAAAAGAACTTGAAATTTTTAGTACAAGATATTCTTGTAGAAATTTTAAAAATGAAAAACTCAAAAAAGAGGATTTAAATTCTATTTTAGAAATAGCAAGATTAAGCCCAAGCTCCTTAGGACTGGAACCTTGGAAATTTATAGTAGTGCAAGATGAGAAAAGAAAAGAAGAACTTTCTAAAATTTGCAACCAGCAAAAACATGTAAAAGATTGCGCTGCGTTAATTATCATCATTTCAAGACTTGATTTTTTGGATTATTTTGAAGAAAAACTTAGAAAAAGAGATATGAGTGAAACAGAAATTCAAAAACGCTTAGATGCTTATATGCCTTTTTTAAAATCTCTAAATCAAGAAGAAAAAATATCTTATGCAAGAGAACAAGCTCATATAGCTCTAGCTAGCATACTTTACAGTGCTAATGCTTTAAATATAGCAAGCTGCACTATAGGTGGTTTTGATAAACAAAAGCTTAATTCTTATTTATCACTTGATATTCAAAAAGAAAGATCAAGTTTGGTGGTGGCTTTAGGATATTGCAACGATGAAAAAAATCCTCAAAAAAATCGTTTTAGTTTTGATGAAGTTGTAAAATTTATTTAAATTTTGCTTTTAAGCAAAATTTAAATAAAAATAAACTGATTCTTTTTTGTATTTTTACTAAGTCTTTGCTTAAATTTTATACAATTTTGATTATAATTTTACATTTAATTTCACAAGGCTTGTTATGAATTTACCCAATATCTTGGCGATTTTTAGAATGGTTTTAGCGCCTTTGCTATTTTTTTTATTAATTCATCATTTTGAAAATATTCATCAAAGTTGGATTAACTATTTTGCTGCTTTAACTTTTTCATTAGCAGCTTTAAGTGATTTTTTTGATGGATACATCGCAAGAACTTGGAAACAAACTACAAAACTGGGTGGAATCTTAGATCCATTAGCCGATAAAATGCTTGTTTTAGCAGCTTTTTTAGGGCTTTTACTTACAGGAAAAGCTAATGAATGGGTAATTTATATTATATTAGTAAGGGAATTTTTTATCACAGGTTTTAGAGTTGTAATGATTAGCGAAAATTTAAATGTCAATGCTTCTTTTGCAGGCAAACTTAAAACCGCTTTTCAAATGACTGCGATAGGATTTTTAATCATGGAGTGGATAGGCGGTGAAATTCTACTTTACATAGCTTTGATTTTAACTCTTTATTCTGGATTTGAATACATCTATACTTATATAAAAGCTCAAAAAAAAGGAGAAAAATGAGATCTTTATTATTTTTAATTGTTATTTTGATTTTGGGAATTAAATTTTATTCTATTGAATTTTTAGCAACTGTTTTAGTCATCTCATTTTTAATTTTCTTTCACGAATTAGGACATTTTTTGGCTGCAAGATCTTTGGGTGTAAAAGTTGAAGTTTTTAGTATAGGATTTGGAAAAAGTCTTATAGAGCGTGAATTTAAAGGCACAAACTATCGCTTAAGCACTTTACCACTTGGAGGATATGTTAAACTTAAAGGACAAGATGATATGCGTCCTGGTTTTGAAAATCTAGACAAAGATAGCTATAGCATTTTAAGTCCTTTAAAAAAGATTTATATTCTTTTTGCTGGACCATTTTTTAATCTAATTTTAGCTTTTTTTCTTTATATTATCATAGGAAATTTAGGTCTAAACAAACTTGCTCCGCAAATAGGAAACATAGCGCCAAACTCTGCTGCACAAGAAATAGGACTTCAAAAAAATGATACTATCTTAGAAATTAACGGTATAAGAATTCAAACCTTTGATGAAATTTCAAAGCATTTAAGTTTAGATCCTTTGAAAATATTAATCAATAGAGAAGGAAAAAATTTAGAATTTATTTTAACTCCAAAAATAGGACAAGGATACAATGACTTTGGACAAATCGTTGAAAAACCTCAACTTGGAGTCAGTCCAAATGGGACAAGCACTCTTGTAAAACACCAAGGTTTAGAAAGTTTTAAATATGCCGCACAAGAAAGTTTTCAAGCTTCTACACTCATCATCAAGGGTATTGTAAAACTCATAAGTGGTGAAGTTGAAGCAAAAAATTTAGGCGGTATTATCACCATGACTGAAATTACCTCAAAGGCTGCACAAAATAGCTTTACTTTGCTTTTATTTATCACTGCTTTAATTTCTATAAATTTAGGCATTTTAAATCTTTTACCTATTCCTATGCTTGATGGAGGACATATACTTTTTAATCTTTATGAAATGATTTTTAGACGCAAAGTTCCACAGCGTACTTTTGAATATTTAAGCTATACAGGCATGGCAATACTTTTAAGTTTAATGCTCTTTGCAACTTATAATGATATATCAAGGATTATAGGTGAATAAAAAATTTTCCTACCCTATTCCAAATTTTACTGATAGAAGAAAAAGTATAATCTTTTGGCGCTATTTGCGTTTTCAAGCAAGAAAAATTTTATATTTTCCTCAAGTAAGACTTCTAGAAAAAACGCTTAATAAAGAAAAAAATAAACATTTAAAAGACTTTTTCTCTCAAAGACCCTATGCTTGTTACAATGCTACAAGAAGATTTTGTGATAAAAGTTTTAAAGCAAATGAACGTGTTAAAACACTTATTTATGATGTTGATAAGGGACTCGCTTGTTTTAAATTTCTTCCCGAGGAACAAATAATTTTTTCTTTTGATGAAGATTTTGAGCTTTTTTTAGGATATAACTATAATGTTTGCGAAGAAGGTTTTTGGGCTTTTTCTTTAAAATTTAAAAAATACACAATCTTACAATGTAATTTTTGCTTTACTTTAGAAAACAATCTTCTACTTTCTTGTATACAAGGACATAAATACAAAGATTTTAATATTTTAGAAATTAATAAAATTTTAACTAAAAAATGTCATGGTTTGCGCCCTGTTGCTTTACTTATAGAATGCTCTAAGATGCTTTGTGAAATTTTAAAACTTCAAGCTACTTTAGGTGTACATGAAAAAAATCAAATCCGTTCTCAAAAAGGAAAAGAAAAAGGCTATTTTGTAGATTATCAAAAAATTTGGCTAGAAAATGGTGGAGAATTAATAAAAATCAATAAACACAAATACTATAAACTCCACCACTCTCAAAAAAACCTAGAAGAAATCCCTTCGCAAAAACGCTCCATGTATAAAAAACGTTTTGCTATGCTTGAAGAAATCAAAACAAATTTAGATAAAACCTTAAGTATTCAAGACTAATTAAGTATATTTTGATATAATCTAGTCTTGCTTTATGCAAAATCCTTGCTCATAAAAATGGGCTTTAATATCCATAAGGAGAAAAGATGAAACATTATGAGGTTTTATTTATCTTAAAACCAACACTTACTGAAGAGGAAGTGAATGCGAAGTTGGAATTCGTTAAAGAAGTCCTAACCAAAAATAGTGCAGAAATTGAAACTGTTGTTCCAATGGGTACTAGAAAATTAGCGTATAAAATCAAAAAATACGAAAGAGGAACTTATTTTGTGATTTATTTCAAAGCTCCTACAAACTTGATCGCTGAGCTTGAAAGGGTGTTAAGAATCACTGAAGAAGTAATAAGATTTTTAATCGTAAAATATGAAAATAAAAAAGAAATTGCAGCTTGGGAAAAACTAAGCCACGGGATTAAGCAATCTAAAAAAGAAATTAAACCTTTAGATGCTCCTGAAATTCAGTAAGGAAAAAGATGTTTAACAAAGTTGTTTTGGTTGGAAATCTTACACGTGATATAGAAATGCGTTATGCACAAAGCGGTAGTGCTATTGGAGCTTCCGCTATAGCAGTAACAAGAAGATTTACCGCAAATGGAGAAAAAAGAGAAGAAACTTGCTTTATTGATATAAGCTTTTATGGTCGCACCGCAGAAGTTGCAAACCAATACCTTACAAAAGGTTCAAAAGTACTCATAGAAGGACGTTTGAGATTTGAACAATGGAGTGATCAAAATGGACAAAATCGCTCTAAACATAGCATTCAAGTTGAAAATATGGAAATGCTTGGCAATTCCAATGCTCCACAACAAGGCGGAAATTTTGGCAATAATAGCTTTTCAAACAACAATTATAGTGGAAACTATGAAAATCAAAGCTATGATCCTTATATGAGTGAAAATCAAAATTTTAATAAAGCAAAAGCAAACCCTGCTCCACAGAGAAACCAAAGCCCACAACACGAAGAAAAATTAAAAGAAATTGATATCGATGCTTATGATAGCGATGATACTAATTTACCATTTTAAAGGATAAACTATGGCAGAAAAAAGAAAATACTCTCGCAAATATTGCAAATACACTGAAGCAAAAGTTGAATTTATTGATTATAAAGATACAGCAATGTTAAAACATGCTTTATCTGAAAGATTTAAAATCATGCCACGCCGTTTAACAGGCACAAGCAAAAAATACCAAGAAATGGTAGAAGTTGCAATCAAACGCGCAAGACATGTAGCCCTTATCCCTTATATAGTGGATAGAAAAGAAGTAATCAACAATCCTTTTGAAGGACTATAATCTTTTAAAAGCAAACTTGTAAAAAGTTTGCTTTCTTATACATTTATTCTCAAAATAAAATTAAACCAAAGTATATTCTAAAACATCACTGAAAGTATCAACAGCAATGATTTCCATATTGTCTCTAACCTCACTAGGAATATCTTTTAAATCTCTTTCGTAATTTTTTCTTGGAATTAAAGCTGTTTTTATATCTGCTTTATAAGCTGCAATTAATTTTTCTTTTAATCCACCTATTGGTAAAACTTTTCCTTTTAAATCTATTTCACCCGTCATTGCAACATCTGCTTTAACCTTTTTATCACTAAAAATAGAAGCAATAGCTGTGCTTATCGTAATACCTGCACTTGGGCCATCTTTTGGAGTAGCTCCATCTGGCACATGTATATGAATATTATAACTATCATAAACATTAACTTTAGGATCAATAATTATTTTTTTAGGTATTTTTATTTTTCCTTCATCGATTAAAACTTTTATCATGCTAAAAGCAATTCTAGCTGATTCTTTCATTACATCACCCAAACTTCCTGTGAGCGTTAATTCTCCTTTACCTTTAATTTTTACAGCCTCTACTTTTAAAACATCTCCACCTACGCTTGTCCAAGCCAAACCATTGACCTGACCTACTTGATTTTCTCCATTATTTTTTTCTATTTCAAAAACTTTTTTATCTAAAAATTCATTCAAATTTTTTGTATTAATAATGACTTTTTTAATATTTTCTAAAAGTAGTTTTTTAGCACTCTTACGACACAACTCTGCCACTTTGCGACGCAAATTTCTAACTCCTGATTCACGAGTATAATCGCTAATGATTAGCTCTATAGTTTCATCATCAATAAATAATTCATTGGATTTTAAGCCATGTTTTTTAAGCTCATCTGGAATTAAATATTTTTTCATTATATGAAATTTTTCACTTGGAGTATAAGAGCTAAGTTCTATAAATTCCATTCTATCTCTTAAAGGTGCAGGAATATTGCTAATATCATTTGCCGTTGCTATAAAAATGACTTTACTTAAATCAATATTAAAATTTAAATAATAATCCCTAAATTTAGAATTTTGCTCTGGATCTAAAATTTCTAAAAGCACCGCACTTGGATCGCCTCTAAAACTGCGATTTAATTTATCAATTTCATCCAATACAATTACAGGATTAATTTGTTTTGCCTCTATGAGTCCTTGAGTAATACGTCCAGGCATAGCGCCTATATAAGTTCTACGATGACCACGCAGCTCATTAACATCTTCAAGTCCACCTAAGGCTATACGAATAAGCTCTCTTTTTAAAGCTTTTGAAACAGAATTTGCCAGTGAAGTTTTACCCACGCCAGGAGGCCCATAAAGACAAAGTATAACTTTAGCACCATCTTTTTCTGCTATTTTTCTTTTTTCTAAAAGTTCCCTAACTGCAAAATATTCTTCTATGCGTTCTTTTGGTTTATTTAATGCATAATGATCATGGTTGAGCTGTTTTGAAACTTCCTTAATATCAAGTTTTTTCTTAGAAATTTTTTCAAAAGGAACATCTAATGCTGTTTCTATGTAAGTTTGAATCATCGATGCTTCGGAATTATCTTGATGAATGCGTTCGAATTTTTCAATTTGTTTTTTGATTTCTTTATAAGCGTCTTCGTGCATAAATTTCTTCTTTAACTCCAGACGCTTTTGATACTCTCTAACCTCATCTTCTTTTTGCGTATCAGAACCAAGCTCTTTTTGAATTTGTCTTAATTGTTCTTTTAAAAAATATTCTTTATTTACCTTATCAATACGAGAATGTACTTTATTTTTAATTTCTTTTTGAATTTTATTAGCTTCTATTTCTTGAGCAATTAAATCTATTAATTTTACTAATTTTTGCTCAAGATCTGTTAAAACAAAAAACTCATAAGCAACTTGTTTTTTAATACGCACAGTATTTAAAATCAAATCGCAAATCCTAGATGCATCAAAACCTTCTTCAATTGTTCTTAAAAGATCTGGAGAAAAATAATGACTAATATTTGCCAAATTTTTTACTTTCTCTTTTAAAACTTCAAGAAGTGCTTCTTTTTTAGTTCCTTCTAAAAAGTCTTCTTTTATAAGTTCTATCTTGGCTTCTAAAGGTTTATTAGAAATTTGCTCTATAATTTTACCCTTGGCATATCCTTGAAAAAGTATTTTCACTCTTCCATCAGGCAAAGGAACTTTTCGCATGATAGTCCCAATCACTCCGCAATTATAAATTTCATCAAAATTTCTTCCATTTTCCAACTTTGAAGGTGCAACAAAAAGCATGCTATCATTTTTAATCGCGAGATCTAAAGCTTTCATATTGGATAAATCGTTAATAAAAATAGGAGTTATCATAAAAGGATATAAAAATAATTCATCTTCAACCAATACTGGTAAATTTGCTGGATAATTTTGTATCTCTTCAATCTGCATTTATTTTCCTTGTTTATTAAAATCTTTCAAATATACTTCTATACCAAGGAAGCTCAGGTTTGATAATACTTTGCTGATAAAATTCACTTTCTTGAAGTCTTTGTTTATAAATTTGTGCACTTTCATCATGCCCTATGCGCTGGTATAGATTTTCTATAGTACTATTAAGATAAAAAACCGCTAAATTAAATTTTGTAAGCATTGTTTGAACCAAAGGTTCATATTCTGTATAAGGATAATCTTTCAAAAAAGTATCTATTTCTTTTTGGCTTTCAAGCATTAAAGCCTGATTACGATTTGGCACTGCAAATGCATCAAATTTTGCTTTAATTTTAAGATAACGAATATAATCAGCATTGCGTGAATTTCCAAATTTTTTATTATATTCATCTAAATAAAATTCAGCTAACTTATATTCCTCTTCATCCATATGAGCTTGTGCTAAAATAATTAAAGTAGTTTCTAATAAAGGATCGGCAACATGCTCACTTGCCATACCATTATAATGATCATCAGCTTTTTCCAAATCCTTGTCCTGCAAATCTTTAATAATTTGCTTATACCACTCACTAGCACTAAGATTGTATAAACCTTCATCATTTTTCGTACTACACGCACTAAAAAAAATACTTAAAAAAACCAATAAAAAAATACCTTTTTTCATACTTCACCTTGATTTATATTCTCAAAAATATATATTTTAACGATTTTATAATTATGTTCTTCTAAAATTATAATAAAATTAATTAAATAATTTAAAATTTTGGAATGATTATTGCTTATTTTATGTTAAAATATTAAACATTATAACTTGAGGAGAAAACATGACCCTAGCTGTTAAATGCCCTATCTTAGGTTTTGAAGAAACCAAAAATATGGAATTTTCAACTATCGATGAAGTATTTGTAAGACTTAAAAGTCTTGATGGTAAAGACTTTTCTTTTGTTTTAATTAATCCTTATTTGATTAGACCTGATTATGAATTTGATATACCAACTTATTATCAAGAGCTTCTTTCTTTAACACCTGAATCTAATATGAAAATTTTTAATATAGTAGCCATAGCAAAAAGCATTGAAGAATCGACAGTGAATTTTCTAGCTCCAGTAGTCATTAATCTTGATAATAATACTATGGTACAAGTGATACTAGATACAGTTAATTATCCCGACTTTTTTCAAGCTGATCAAATTGCTAATTATATTAAAAAATAATGCTCTATATACTTGCAAATGGATCTATGGCAACAGCCTTAGCCTATGGGTTAAAAGATGATTATGAAATTTGTATAGTAGGAAGAAGTATAGAAAAACTTCAAGCCCTCGCCAAAGAAGGCTTTAAAACCTTACTTTACAAAGATTTTAACATAGAAGGTAAAGATGTTATTTTAGCATTTAAACCTTATGCTTTAGAAAATATTGCTCAAATGCTAAAAGGACAAGCACGTATCTTAATCTCTGTTTTAGCCAATGTTGATTTTGAAAAACTACAAACCATCAAAGCTCAAAATTATGTTAGAATAATATCCAATACAGCAGCTAAATACAAGGCTTCAACCACACCATATATACTTAAAAACTCTCATTTTGAAAATGAAATTTTAGACATTTTAAAAACTTTTGGCTCGGCTTATAAATTAGATAATGAAATACAAATGAATGCAGCTATGGCGATTAGCGGCTGCGCTCCTGCTTTTTTAGCACTTATAGCAGAAAGCATTGCTAATGCTGGAGTTTATGAAGGTTTGTCAAAAGAACTTAGTCTCAATCTTACGCGCTCTTTATTTAAAAGCTCTAGTGCTTTACTAGAACATGAACATCCAGCTATTATCAAAGAAAATATTTGCTCCCCTGGCGGAGTTACAATAAAAGGCATAAAAATACTCGAACAAAAAGGAATTCGCGGAAGTTTTTTTGAAGCCATAAATGCTAGCAGCGCTAAATGAAAAAGGCTTTCATACTTATAGAAAGCATTAGTGCTATAACGATCATATCTTTAATTTTCATTGGCATTTTTTATTACTATATTCAACTTTACAAAAACTATGAAAATTTAAATATTTTTGAAAGACTCTATAAACTTCAAGAAGAATTATATGAAAAGCCTATTTTTAAAACCATCATACTTCAAACTTCAGCCTTAAAACCTATAGTTTTACAAGAACAGTTTGTTAATGACGGTATATTTCAATTTCAAAAATTATACTTTCAAGATCAAAATTATAGCGTTTATTTTAAAGAATGAGCAAAGCTTTTACACTTTTTGAACTTATAATATCACTAATACTTTTTACTTTTATAACTAACTTACTTTCAAAACCTTTAATGGATTTTTATCATTTAAATTTTACTGCTTTACATACAAACAATCTTATCACTCAAGCACATTTAAACTTGCTTAAAATAGAAAAATTAATACAAAATTGTATTAATATTACATTTTCACAGAATACATTAAAATGTCTTTTAAAAGATGAGTTAATTAGCCTAAAAGATAATAAACTTTATCTTATTAATTCTGCTCTTATTTTAGAAAATAATCATACACTTTATTCACCTCATTCTGATTTTAAAACACAACTCCAAAATAGAAAAGATTTATATAACGACAATGAACATATTAGCTATGCTTATAAAATTAATAAGATTGAAAAAATATCTATCTTGGAAAATGGTATATCTGCAAATTTTACAGGTAGTTTTATTCCTTTGCAAGCTCAATTAGTTATCAAATTGCAAAATGAAGAACTTATATATGAAATAAAGCCAAAATTTAATGAACAATTAAACCAACAAGGATTAATTTCTAAAAACATAAGCTCATTTAACCTGCAAAACAATAAATTAAAAATTTGCCTAAAAAGACAAACAAAACATTGCCTTGAAAAAAGAATTTTACTGTGAAAAAAGCTTATGTTTTAATTTGGACAATTTTTTTAATACTACTAATAAGTCTATGGATGAGCTTGACCTTAAACATATCCAGCTATACTCCAAAAATAATCCAAGATAGTTATTACTACCTTCAAGCTCAAATTTTAAGTCACAATGCAACGCAATTTTCTAAATATTTTTTATATCAAGCAAAGCAAGAAAATAAAGAATGTTTAGACAATATATATTTTAATTACACAAAAGCTTTGATTAAAATAAAATATTTTTATCCTATTGCACAATGTGTTAATTTTAAATTTTCCAACTTCAATCCCGATGCAAATTTAAGCAAAGATGGTGTTATTATAGCCCACATTAGTATTGCTTTAAATCGTGATAAAAACGTCAATGATGAAATTTTACTCACAAAAAGCATTATTATTTATCCCAAAGAAAATTTTTGGAATTTAAAAAATTAAACCAAAGTCTTAGCGAGCTTAACACAGTCTAAAAGACTTTGGTTTTCGCATATATAAAGATTTTTAAAATTTAAAAGCTTCTTTGCTGTGCTTTGCCCTATAACTACAACCTTATCTTCTTCTTTTAAGCTATAAAATTTTAAAAAATTTTCTACACTTAAAGGAGAGGTGAATATAAAAATAGCAGGATAGATAAGCTTTTTGTCGCCTTTTTTAAAAACATTTTCATAAACAATCATTTCATCTAAATCCACACCTACATTTTTAAGATCCAAATTTAAAGTTGAAACAATATTTTTAGCCCTTAAATACAAACATTTTTGCATTTTTAACTCCTCTTTAAATTCAAGAAAAAGATCTTTTCCATAAGCCTTTGATGGAATTTTAATCTTTTTAAAACCTAAATTTTTAGCGTATTGAGCTGTACTTTGTCCCACAGCGTATAAATTGAGTTTGAAATTTAAAGTGATTTTTGCATGTTGTAAAGCTTTTAAAGCATTTTTTGAAGTGCAGATTAAAGCATCATACAAACTCAAATCCACACTAAAATCATAAAAAACAATCTCATTTAAAATAAGATTTTCCACCCCTTCAAAAGGAGTTTCATTTAAGAGATAAATTTTCATAGATTTTACGCTTTAGCTCTTTAGCTGCCAAAAAAGCATCTTTAGCATCCATGATCGCCCTAACCACAGCCACACCGCTTAAATTTATACCCTTTAACTCAACAAGTGCTTCTTTGTCAATCCCACCTATGGCTACAACCCCTATAGGGCTTTTATCACAAATTTGACTTAAAAGCTCAAGGCTTAAAAGCGAACTTTCTTTAGTAGGCGTTGCCTTAATAGCTCCACAACCTAGATAATTTACTCCTTGTATAAACTCAAGTTGTTCTAACTTTTTAAGACTTAAGCCTATGATTTTTTCATCTCCTAAAAGCTTTCTAGCTAATTTTGCTTCTAAATCTTCCTGTCCTAAATGCACCCCATCAGCATCTAAGGCTAAAGCTATATCCACCCTATCGTTAATCAAAAAAGGTATTTTATAAGACTTGCAAAGTTTTTGCACCTTTAAGCCTAGTTTATAAAATTCTCTTGCATTAAGCTCT
Organism: Campylobacter sp. CFSAN093260; assembly: GCF_012890095.1. Lineage (NCBI taxonomy): Bacteria > Pseudomonadati > Campylobacterota > Epsilonproteobacteria > Campylobacterales > Campylobacteraceae > Campylobacter > Campylobacter sp. CFSAN093260. The sequence continues at coordinate 1,021,936 of NZ_CP040618.1, forward strand.
TTTTCACGAAGTTGTATGATACTTACTCCGCCTTTTATAGCATTTTCTAAAGTATTTAAAAAACACTCCTCGCTTTTATTTCCCTTAGTAGCAACCAAATAAAGGCTAAGATCTAATTTATTTTTCATCTAGAAACTTGAAAAAATGATTTGTAGGACCACAACCTTTTCCAAGATTAAGTGAATAATAAATCGCATTTCTTACATAATCTTTAGCTTCACTAACAGCGTGAAATAAATCCTTGCCTTTAGCTAAATTACTAGCAATAGCCGAAGAAAGCGTACAACCTGTACCGTGAGTATTTTTAGTTTCTATGCGTTCGCCTTTTAAAATATAAATTTCTTTTCCATTATAAAGCACATCATTGGCATTTGCTTCACTATGTCCGCCTTTAAGTAAAACTGCCTTAACCCCCAAGCTGCATAAATGCTTAGCTGCTTTTATCATCTGCTCTTCATTAGCGATCTTAAAACCACACAAAAACTCTGCTTCAGGAATATTAGGAGTAAGAATGTCTGCAAATTTTATTATAGTTTGTTTGAAAAAATCACAATTTTCTTGCGGCATTAAAGCATAGCCATTTTTGGCAAACATTACAGGATCAATAACTACATTTTGAGGTTTAAACTCGCTTAAATTTTTAGCTACACAGCTCATTAATTCACAAGAACCTATCATTCCGATTTTAGTTGCCTTTGGCACTATATCTTCAAACACGGCAAGCATTTGTTCATCCACGCTTTGAGTAGGTATATCGTGTACAGAAATCACCCTTGCGGTATTTTCAGCTACCACACTTAAAACCACACTCATACCAAAAAGATTGTGTGCACTAAAGGTTTTAAGATCGGCTTGTATCCCTGCTCCACCACTACAATCACTCCCTGCTATAGTTAAAACAGGTATAAGTTCACTTCCTTTTGCTTTCATAAATCTTCCTTTAAAATTTTGATCCATTCTTCACCCTTAGGGCTTAATTTTTGTCCTTTAAAACTCTGTTTTGCAAAAGCTACAATCAAAGCATGAAAAATTTGATAAAGTTCGTAAAGTTCGCATTTTTTTCCTAAAATTTTATACAAATTTTCTTGCTCACTCTCTATGTCACTTTGAAAAAATTCTCTTAATTCTTCATAATTTTCAAACTCATAACCTAAGTAAAAAGCCAAACGCAAACTATAATTATCTACAACCAAAATCTCTCTTTTGCAAAGATAATTTAAAATACTATCAACGCTTTCAAAACCTAAACCTTTGATATTTAAAAGCCATTCTCTGCTTGCATTTGTTTTAAAATTTTCTAAATTTTCATAAGTGTTTATGATACTTTCTACCAAACCTTTTAAACGCTTAGTTTTGGTATTATAAAATCCGCTAGGCTTAATTAAAGTTGCAAGTTCTAAATTGGATAAAGTATTGATTTGTTCTAAGCTTGCAATATTTTCTTTTTTTAAATTTTCTAAAGCTTTTAAGACATTTTTCCAATTTGTATTTTGAGTTAAAACGACAGAAATTAAAAGCTCAAATTCACTCAATCCTTGATTTTCAAGCCAATCAAAATCATGATAATTTAAATCCAAATTTAAAAGCTTGGTAAAAATTTGTGCTCCAGTCATTTAAAATTCTCCTTAAAAGCTAAATAAAATTGCTTTGCGGTACGACCACTTCTACTTGCTCTTAGAGTAGCAAATTCTTTAGCTTTAGCGTGCAAAAGCTCTTTATCACAAGAATAATCTTTAAAATAAAAATCTATCATCTTTAAATACTCTTCTAAATTTCCCTGATAAAAACTTAACCACAAACCAAATCTATCACTCAAACTTAATCTTTCTTCAGCAGCATCGCTTAAATGAAGTTCTGTATGTGTGATTTGCGTATCAAGATTATCAGTAATGCTTTCACTTAATAAATGCCTACGATTTGAACTCGCATAAATAATTACATTATTTGGGGCTTTTTCTATGCTTCCCTCAAGTAAAGGTTTTAAAAATTTATAACTATCATCTCCCTTTTCAAAAGAAAAATCATCACAAAAAAGTATGAATTTAAAATTTTCTAATCTGATTTCATCGATGATATCTGCTAAGGCAAATAAATCTTCTTTATTTAATTCGACAAGTCTTAAGCCCTGTTCTTTAAATTCATTAAATATAGCTTTAATTAAACTTGATTTTCCAGTGCCCTTAGATCCCCATAAAAGTGCGTGATTTGCTCCCTTATCTTGAATGAAATTTAAAGTATTTTCATAAAGTGCTTTTTTTTGACTTTCCATACCTACTAAATCTTTTAAAGCAATAGGATCGATTTCAAAAATAGGCTTTAAATAATCTTTTCTTGCTCTATAAATTGCTGCATAAGTTTTATTCCAATCCATTTTAAGCCTTTCTTAAATGCATTAAAATTGCCTCTAAAATATCATCATCATCTTTGCTTTTTGCCTTGATGAGTTCTTTTTCATCATTTAAAGCAGTAAATTGAATATTTTGCTCATAGTTACTAATGCTTTTAAATTTATTTAAAGCTAAAATTTTAATAGTAATCAAAGATAAAAATTGCTTAGTATAAATGTCAAGTTTTCCAAAGCGATCTTCAATTTCACCTTCGATCTCATAAACCTCATGAACTTGCTCACACTTGCTAAGTCTTCTATAAAGTTCTAATCTTAAGCGATCTTCGCTGATAAGTTCGCTGTTTAAAAAGGCATTAACATTGAGTTTTAAATCAAGTTTATTTTCTTTTTGATCCACTTCATTTTTACTTAAAGCATTAAGTTCATCTTCTAACATTTTAAGATATAAACTATATCCAATTTGCTCAATATGTCCACTTTGATCTACGCCTAATAAATTTCCACCGCCACGAATTTCAAGATCATGATAAGCCAAAATAGAACCTGCGCCTAAAAAAGAATTACTTTCTAAGGAAACTAGACGCTTTAAAGCATCTTTTGTGATAGCATTTTTATCTTCAATTAAAAAATAACAATAACCTTGCTTATCACTTCTTCCTACACGCCCACGCAATTGATGCAAATCAGCCATGCCAAAACGATCGCTTTTTTCTACTATGATAGTATTTGCATTTGGTAAATCAATCCCACTTTCTACGATAGAGGTACTTAAAAGCAAATCATATTCTTTGTTTTCAAATTTCAACATTTCTTCTTCTTGCATCTTGGCATCGATTTTAGAATGTAAAATCAAAATACGCAAAGTAGAAAAAAGTTCTAATAAATGCTTTTTACATTGCTCTATACTTGCAATATGATTATGAATATAAAAAATTTGCCCACCACGTCTTAACTCTCTTGCTATAGCTTCTTTTAAAAGTGCGTCATCATTTTCTTTGACAAAAGTTCTTACATCCATTCTATCTTCTGGTGGAGTTTGCAAAACACTATAAGATTTTATAGAACTTAAAGCTTGATTTAAGCTTCTTGGTATAGGGGTTGCTGACATGGATAAAATATGTGAATTTTGAGTGATTTCTTTAAGCTTTTCTTTTTGCTTCACTCCAAATTTATGCTCTTCATCAATAATAACAAGGGCTAAATTTTCACATTCTACACTTAAAAGTGCATGAGTTCCTACAACTACACAAGCTTTATTTTCTTTTAAATTTTGTAAAACTTGTTTTTTTTCTGCACTACTTGTAAAGCGATCCAGTTTAAAAACCTTTATATCAAAAGGATCAAAACGCTTTTTTAAGGTTTTATAATGCTGATGAGAAAGCAAAGTCGTAGGCGCAAATAAAAATGCGCAAAATCCACTTTTAACTACTGGATAAATAGCATTCATAGCGACTTCTGTTTTTCCAAAACCCACATCACCGCTTAAAAGCCTATCCATGACTTTTCCACTTTGAAAATCTTGCAAAATTTCATGACAGGCTTTATCTTGATCGCTTGTATAAATAAAACCCGCACTAGCTATAAAATCAGTCTGTCTATTTAAATCCACTGTAATTTTTTTTGCTTGCACCAAAGATCTTTTAGCCGCCATAATAACAATTTCAGAAGCTATGGCTAAAAGTTTAGTCTTTAATTTTTCTTTAAGTTTAATAAAGCTTGTTTTACCTAGTTTATCTAAGCTTGGAATAGATCCACTCACGCCCAAATATTTATCAATCAAATAAAGATTTTCCACTGGTAATAAAAGCTTATCAGAATTTTGATACTCTATAGCAACAAACTCTTTTTTTGCTCCGCTTATCACTATCATCTCAAGACCTAAAAATTTACCTATCCCATAATCTTCGTGTACTATATAATCCCCATTTTTAAGCTCATCTATAATCAAACTAGCTTTTTTTCTTGTTTTTTGTTTTTCTTTTTGATTTAAAGAAATAATTAGCTCTTCAGGACTAATAAGATTAAGCCTTAAATCACTTTTTACAAAATGGATATTTTGAGTATCTTCAAGCTCTAAAGCTTTAAATAAAGCTTCGTTTTTAGCTAAAAGTGTGATTTTTTTATTTTTATGAAATTCAAAAAAATCTTTATTGTAAGAACTTTGCAATTCTTTAAATTTTTTAGCTTGAGGTAAAATTTTTGCATTCACAAAACTTATATCTTTTTCATATTCATTAATATCAAACTTTTCACAAGCTAAAAAATCAAGTTCTAAATAATCAAAAAAATCATCAATACACCAAAACCCTAAAGAATTGATATCATGTATTAAAGTATCGCTTTGAAAATCTTCTAATTTGTCCTTAAAAATTTCATAATTTTCTTTGTCAAAATATTTTAAAAAAGGACAAATTTCAAAATGTTCTAGTTCGTTAGGAATAGACTTTTGACTTTGCAAATCAAAATATCTTATACTTTCAATCTCTTCGCCAAAAAGCAAAATTCTAATAGGATTTTCTTCATTGATACAAAAAATATCAATAATATCCGCACGAATTGAAATTTCACCTTTATCCTGAACTATATCTACAAATTCGTATCCCAATCTTGAAATTTCATCTTCAAAACATTTCAAATCAAAATTTTGTTTTTTATCGATATGATAATTTTGCAAATGTTTTTTTGAAGGAAGTTTTTTTAAAACAGTATTTAAAGGAGAAATAAGGATTTTTTTTTCTTCTTCTTTATGATAAGCATTTAAAATCTTACAAAGATCAAAAAGTTCTTTAGAAAAAGCCCTTAAATCATCTCCAAACTGCGCTCTAAAATCAGGTAAAACAAAGGTTTTTAAACCCTTAAATCGTGAAACTTGAGCGAGTAAATCTGCTTGTTTTTCATCTTTACAAAGAAAAAGTTCACAAATTTTTGGATTTTGTAAGTATTCATAAAATGAAGCTTGCATTATTCTTCGTTGTTATTTTCAATAAGTTTGATAGTATCTTCTTTAATTTTACTAGTTCCATTAAAGCGACCGCCATTTTCTATAGAAATTTTTTGCGTTGAAATATCACCATTAACAACTCCGCCCGCTAAAATTTCTAAACTATTAGCCTCAAGTTGCCCTTCAAAACACCCATTTACTACAATTTTATCTGCTTGTAATTCACCTTTTAAATTTCCATTTTTTCCGATAACCACAATGCTTTCAGAATGAATAATACCACTTAACTCTCCATCAACATGGAGCATAGAAGCAAAATAAAATTTACCCTCAATTCTCGCACCTGAAGAAATTACTGTTGTTTCTGAGCTAGAGCTGGATGTTGGGCTGATACCGCCTTTATTAAAGATTGCCATGGAACTCTCCTTTCTTGATTAAAAAAATCATTCATATTTTTTCTTTGCAAATTTAAAAAATACAAAGGTTCTAAAGTTTTATTAATAAACCTTACCTCATAGTGCAAATGCGGCCCCGTAGAAAGACCTGTATTACCACTATAACCTATCAACTGCCCTTTATTAACAAATTGACCTGCTTTGACCACTTCTTTGCGCATCATATGAGCAAATACTGTTTTAAAACCAAAATTATGCAATAAAATTACATTATAGCCATAGCCATTATCACTATAACCTGAAAATTCCACTACTCCACTTGCTGGTGCATAAATAGGGGTACCAATTTCTGCTCTTAAATCAATACCAGGATGAAATTCCCTTCTTTTTAAAAGCGGATGCTCTCTCCAGCCAAAATTTCCTGTAATGCCTTTATTTTCAATAGGCCATCCATTAGGAATTTGTCCCAAAATTCCAAGTTGCTGCTCATTGGTAAGCTGAAGATTATCAAGTCTTGCACTAATTGTAAGATTATTTTCTACTTCTAAGCCCAAAGCCTCTTCAAAAGAAGCTATTTTATCTTCTATAGCTGCATACTGCTGAGTTTTTTCTTCTATGCTTTTTTGCATTTGCGAATTAGATAATTCCAATTCTTTGCTTTTTTTCAAAAGCTCCTCACGCTTTTCACTGATATCGCTAAGTTTGCTATCGAGATATTTGATATAAAAACCACTAAAAACTAAAAATAAAACAATAAAAGCAATAGTATAAAAAACTATTTTTTTGATTATTTGATTTAAATAAAAATGTCTTGAACCGTTAATATCTGTAATGGTAATAGTGAATTTATTTTTTACCACACCACTCCTTTAAAAAATTTTCTACCAGCATAAAAGAACCAAAAACTAGATTTTTTTTATTCTCTTCTAATTTTACAAATTCTTTGCATTGTATACCTAGCTTTGATGCAATACTATAAATTTCATCATCGGCCAGCTTTCGTTCTGCACTTTTATATTTATATATTTGTATTGTATCAATAATAGGCTTTAATGTATTTAAAATTTGAAAAATATCCTTATCCAAATAAGCATTATAAATAAGATTTATTTTTTCTCCTTGAAATTTATCAAGCATAGCCTTAGCAGCCATGGGATTATGACCCACATCAACAAAAAAATTTGGAGAAATTTCTTGGCATCTTCCTTGTAAATTTAACTCTTGTAACTTTTTTAAAGCTTCTAAGGTTTTTTCTTGCGAAGTTAAAATTTCACAAGCCTTTAATGCAAGCTTTAAATTATGCTTTAAAAAACAAGGTAAAACAAACTTTTCACAATAAATCTCAAATTTTTCTTTCAAAAAAGGATTTAAAGAAGAAACTTGCAAATTAGCTTTTTTTAAAAAAGCAATTTTTTTTGCTAAATTTAAAACATTTTGCTCTTGCTCATCACTTATAAGTGCTATAGGCGCCATAACTTTAAGCTTGGTTCTTGCAATATCTTCTAAAGAATTGCCCAAAATTTGAATATGGTCAAATCCAATTCTTGTAAAAATATTCATTCTTCTTTCAAAAACAGAAGTAGCATCATATTCTCCACCCACTCCTGCTTCTAAAACAATAAAATCACATTTTTGAAATAAAATCATAGCTAAAAAAGTAGCATATTCAAAATAACTTAATTTTTGCAAGTCTTGTTTAAAAATTTCTTCAAGTCTTATATGAGCTTGTTCTAATTCTTCATCATTTGCAATCTTACCATCAAGATAAAATCTTTCATTAAAACTGAAAATGTGCGGACTAGTATAATGCCCTATTTTATAATTTAAATTTTCTAAAAGTTGGGTTAAATATCTACCCGTGCTACCTTTACCATTTGTGCCTATAAGTTGGATTATGGGAATATTTTTAAAATATTTCTTATATTTTTCATACATTCTAAACATCAAAAAACGATCAATTTTATCGTAATTTATACTTTTTTGAGCTAAAAAATTCTCAACTTTCATTATATTGTTCATTAACCGCTGCAATTTGCTTTATTAACTCATCTAAAATATTAATACTTGGCTTACTTTGCTTATCAAGATAAGCCACGTGAATTTTAGGAGTTATAATATCTTGCTTATAAATAAATCTAAAATTTTCTATAGTTTTAAGATTTGTATTTACAAGCTGTGTAATTTCATCTTTGCTTTTTCCTGGCGAAACAATCAAATAACTCTTTTCATCTATCATCCACAATTCATCAAATTCGCTACAAGAATCTTTTAAAATTTTTTTAAATCGAACAAAAATTTCATTCAAACTTCCCATACCGTATTTTTCCATAATGAAACGGTAATTTACTATAGAAAATAAAGCTAAAGAATAATTAACTTTATACTTATTAAAATTTTCATCCATTTTATCAAGCTCTTTAAGAACACTCCAAGCCTCTCTCTCTTCTAAGCTTTGCGTGAATTCAATTTGATTATTTAAAGATGTAATTTTTTCTCCAAGTTGTTTAAATTTTAGTTTTAAATCCTCAAAACTAAGTTTTACTTCCCCATTTTCATCTGGTTTTAAAGTATTGATAAAATCCATATTTTTTTCATTCGATTTATTAAGTAAGACAAGCAATTCATAGATTTTTTTTAGATTATCATTAAAAAAATTTAAATTTTTTTGGACATACATATTATCAACCATTATACGATGATTTATAAATTCCATTAGTTCATTTTTAAAATTTTCTTCGCCTATTACAAAAGGCTTTTGTGTTAAATTTTGTATAAAACCTTGAATTTTTAAATCTTCTACCAATGAAGGATTTAAACCCAAGCATAATAATTCACTAAAGTGCTCATAACTACGCTCTTCAAGTTTAACTAAGAGTTTTTTAATCACGCTATCATAATCATCATATTTACTAATACCATATTTGCGAGCTTGTTCTTCTAAGTCATTTTCATCGTAATTTCTTTCAAGCTCTTTCCATTTTTTAGTAAGCAAGTAAATACTTTCACTATCCATAGTTTTAGAAATTCTAATCGAAGTCACCTTAGCCAAATCTCTTATCTTTTTATCCTTACTTATTTGCAAAGTTTTAGATATGGTATATAAAAAATCAAAAAATTCACTAAATTGTTTTCCGCTTTGTCTATTTAAAACAGAAATTAAAAAACTAATTAGTTCTTCTAAACTTCTTATAGTTTTAGAATTTAATTCTTGTTGATAAATCGGTAAAAGCAAGGTTTTATATTTATCAAGTTTAGCCTTATTTGAACTTGTAATACCATATTTTAAAGATAATTCTTCAAAAATTTCCGTATAATTTTCAGGAGTTGGTTTTAGTTTTCTTTCTTTTAATGCAATTAAAGTTTGCTTTGCTATTTCATTAGTATTTGGAATCACGTTTTTGCCCTTTAATAGCAATTACGGAAATAAACTCATCAAATGCCTCGCTTGAAGCTGCTCGAATAGCCTCATACCTTGCAAAATCACTAATAATACTATTTGGAGAAATTTCAAAATTATAACTTCCACTTGTACTAAAAGCCTGACTTGAGCCATCTTTAAAAACAACATTAAAATCTAAATTTAACTTAGCTTTATAACTAATAACATAGCCATTTTTATCATAGGCCAAAGGAATAAATTCTAAATTATTCATTTTAACATTAATTACATCATCAGCTTCATGTTTTAAAGCAAGCTTACGCCCTAGTTTTGAAATCACCATTTCTTTTAAAGTATCAGCAACATAGATACTATTTTTTGGGTCTTGTTGACTTAATTCAACATTAACATAAACTTTCTCATCAAAAATATTATTAGCGATTTTTGATGTAGGAACATATCCACAAGCACCTAAAAATAAACCTATACAAAAAATCAAAATCTTTTTCATTTGATTACTAGATTAACTAGCTTTCCTTCCACATAAATTTCTTTAACTATACTTTTACCTTCGAGCCATTTAGCGGTATTTTCTTTTGCAAAAGCTAAAATTTCTTCTTTACTCGCACTACTTGAAATTTCAAATTCAGCCCTTTTCTTACCATTGATACTTACAGCTAAATTTAAAGTATCTTTTACAAAAACCTCTTCTTTAAGTTCTAATTTTTTGAAATTTTTACATTTAAAAAGCTCCTCGCTAAGCTCAAAACAAACATGAGGAATAATAGGCTCTAAGATATTTAAAATAATATAAAAAGCCTCTTGTTCCAAAGCTTCATTTTTACAAAGTGCTAAAGCATTTAAAGCTTCCATGCAAGCTGCAATTAAAGTATTGAAAGCAAAACTTTGATGATAAACTTCAAAAGATTTTTTCAAAGCTTCATATACCTTTAATCTTGCATATTTTTCTTCTTTGTTTAAATTTTCTTGTTTTAATTCTACAAGCTCACCTTTTTTAACATTTTGCGCCCTATCATAGAGTTTGCAAATAAATCTATAAGCCCCTTCAACCGCATCATCATTCCATTCAAGCTCTTTAGCCGGAGGCGCAGCAAAAAGTATAAAAAGTCTTGCGGTATCAGCACCGTATTTTTCTATAATCTCATCAGGATCTACAACATTGCCTTTTGATTTTGACATTTTAGCACCATCTTTTAACACCATACCCTGAGTTAAAAGTCTATCAAAAGGTTCATTTTGTGTTAAATAACCCAAATCTCTTAAAGCTTTTTGGAAAAATCTCGCATAAAGTAAATGCAAGATTGCATGTTCAATACCACCTATATATTGATCCACACTCATCCAATACTTTACACTTTTTTCATCTAAAGCTTTTTCCTGCCAAGTTTTCTCATCACTTGCAAAACGTGCAAAATACCAAGAACTTTCAAAAAAAGTATCTAAAGTATCACTTTCTTTTTGAGCCTCTTTGCCACATTTGGGACAAATACAATTTTTCCAAGTTGGATGTTTATCAAGTGGATTACCCTCACCTGTAATTTGCACATCTTCAGGTAGGGTAATAGGTAAATTTTCTAGTTTTTGAGGCACTATACCACAAATTTGACATTTAATCATAGGAATAGGCGCACCCCAATATCTTTGGCGTGAAACACCCCAATCACGAATTTTAAAATTTACAACCCTTTTTCCTATATTTTTAGCTTCAAACTGAGAAATAATTTTTAATCTTGCCTCATTACAATCAAGATTATCAAATTCTTGACTATGGATTAACTTTCCTGATTTTTGCGTATAAGGTAAATTTTCTTGAGTTTGAATAACTTGTTTGATGGCAAGATTATATTTTGTTGCAAATTCAAAATCTCTTTCATCATGAGCTGGAACAGCCATAACCGCTCCGCTACCATAATCAGCCAAGACAAAATTAGCCACCCATAAAGGAATTTTTTCTCCGCTTAAAGGATGAATGGCATAAATTCCTAAAAAATAACCTTCTTTTTCAGAACTTTGTCTTTCTCTTGGGCTTTGATTTTGAATAGCTTTGATTTTATTTAATACATCTTGATTTAATAAATTTTGCGAAAGTAAATTTTGAACAATCTTATGTTCTGGAGCTAAAGCGATATACGAAACTCCATAAATTGTATCTGCTCTTGTAGTAAAAACTTCTAAAGAACTTTCTTTGGTTTTTTGCTTGCTTTCTTCGTCTAAATTTAAAGAAAATTCCAAACCTTCGCTTTTACCAATCCAATTTTCTTGCATAGTTAAAACTTGATTAGGCCATTTATCTTTTAATTCTTCTAAATCTTTTAAAAGTTCCTCAGCATAAGCAGTGATTTTTACATAATAACCTGGCATTTTTTTCTGCACCACTTCATGACCACAACGCCAACATTTTCCGTCTTCAACTTGCTCATTAGCCAAAACCGTTTGATCTTGTTCACACCAATTTACATTTGCTTCTTTAGTGTAAATCAAACCTTTTTCAAACATCTTAATAAAAAATTCTTGCTCAAATTTTGTATAAAGTGGATCTGAAGTAGCAAGCATTCTTTTTTTAGAAAAAGAAAAACCTAAAGAAAAAAGTTCTTTTTTCATATAAGCTATATTTTCATAAGTCCATGACTTAGGATGAATTTTATGCTTAATAGCTGCATTTTCAGCAGGCATACCAAAACTATCAAAACCTATAGGATGTAAAACATTAAATCCTATCTTGCGATAATATCTTGCTAAAGCATCGCCTATAGTATAATTTCTTACATGCCCCATGTGAATGCGTCCGCTAGGATAAGGAAACATCGATAAAATATATTTTTTAGGCAAATTTAAATCATCTTTTGGCTCAAAATATTCATTTTCATCCCAAATTTTTTGCCATTTTTTTTCTATTAAACTTGCTTCATAAGCCATAAATTCTCCTTACACTGTTCCTTTTTCATACATTGCACGATTGCGTTCTTTATCTTGTTTTCTTTTTGCTTTTTCAATTTCTTTATTTCTAAACTCAAGCACACTAAATTTAAACCATAATAATGTCGGACTTGCAACAAAAATAGAGCTTAAAGTTCCCGCTATAATACCTACAATTAAAGCCAAAGAAAATCCTTGTATCATTTCCCCGCCAAAGAAATAAAGTATCACAACGGTTGCTAAAGTCAACCCTGAAGTTAAAACCGTTCTTGATAAAGTTGCTGAAACACTTTCATTGATAATAGGTGCAAGTTCGGTTTTTTTACTTGTTTTAATGCCTTCTCTGATTCTATCAAAAATAATAATTGTATCATTCAAAGAGTACCCAAGCACAGTTAAAACAGCAGCCAAAGTATCTAAATTGACATCAATTTTAAATAAAGAAATTGCCCCTAAAGTAATCACAACATCATGAATTTCACTGATTATAGCCGCAAGAGCAAAACGCCACTCAAAACGCAACGCTATATAAATTAAAATTGCTATCAAAGATACAGCTATAGCCATAAGTCCTTTATTTCTAAGTTCATCACCTACTTTTGGACCTACCACATCAGCACGACGCACTTCAAATTTTCCCGTATCCTTTAAAAGAGTGCTTATATGCTCACCTATATCATTGCTTACATTATCATTACTTCCTAAAAAGCGTATGATTACTTCTTCATTGCTTCCAAATTCAGTTACAGATAAATTTTGAAAAGTTCCTTGATTTTCTAAAATTTCTCGAATTTGTGTTATAGGAGCTGCATTTTCATATTTAAGCTGAACTAAAGTTCCTCCGCTAAAATCAATGCCATATTGCAAACCCCTATCCCAAAGCAAATAAATAGAACCAAAAAACAAAATAAAAGAAAGAGAAATAGCAGCAAAACGCATTCTCATAAAATCATAAATTTTCTTTTCGCTAAAAAACTGCATTATCTTCTCCTGTAACCAAACCAAAATCTTGTATTATTACTTTTTTCTATGCGTTGCATAAAATAATCAAACATTCCGTGAGTTCCTAAAATAGCTGTAATCATAGAAACAACAATACCAATTCCCAAAGTCACAGCAAAACCTTTAACTGCTCCTGTTCCATAGGCATAAAGCGCTACCGAAGTAACTAAAGAAGTGATATTTGAATCTATAATCGCACTCATAGCATTTTTATAACCTTGTTCTATACTAGCTCTTATATTTACTCCATCTCGCAAGAGTTCTCGTATGCGCTCATTGATAATCACATTTGCATCTACTGCCATACCCACAGTTAAAACAAGTCCTGCCATCCCTGGTAAAGTTAAAGTTGCTCCAAACATAGCCATAACAGCCACTACTACCAAAACATTAACTAACATTGCAATATTTGCAAAAATTCCTGCCACACCGTAATACATCATCATAAATATTACAATAAAAGCCGATGCACCAATTAAGGCTATCATACTCATTTTAATACTATCAGCACCTAAAGATGGTCCTATGCTTCTTTGTTCAAGTAATTTTACAGGCGCAAGCAAAGCTCCACTTCTTAAAGCTACCGCCACATCGCGTGCTTCTTCTTGAGTAAAAGCTCCACTGATTTGCCCACTACCTCCGCCTATGCGTTCATTGATAGATGGAGCAGAATATACTTTATTATCAAGTACAATAGCAAGACGCTTTCCAACATTTGCTCCTGTATAATCAGCAAATTTTTTAGAACCCTCGGCATTTAAAGTAAAATTAATCACAGGATAATTACTCTTATCGCTAAGTCCTACTCTAGCATCAGTAAGCATAGATCCATCTAAAATAGGTATACTTTTTAAGGTATATTTTAAATTTGGATTTCTAGAATCAGGCACTAAAATCAGTCCATAACTCGCAGCCTCAGCATCGCTCATTGTAGAAGCTTGACCCATTTTAGAATCATCAACTTCCATAAGTTGCAAATGTGCTGCTTTTGTGATGCGTTCTTTTGCTCTTAGTTCATCTTCTTTGGTTTTAATCCCTGCAAGTTCAACCAAAATCTTATCATCACCTTGTTTAGCAACTGTTGGCTCTGCTAAACCAAATTGATCAAGCCTATTTCTTATGGTTTCAACTGCTTGCAAAAGTGCAAAATTTTCTATATTTTTTACTTCTTCTGAGGTAAAAGAAATTTTATAGTGCATATTTTCACTTTGTATATTAATTCCTTTTATTTCTTTAAGCAAATTTTCAACTTTTGCAATATCTGCATTATCAAGCAAAGTAAATTCTAAAATATCATCATGGGTATTTAAGCCATCATTTAAAATATTTTCTTTATTAAAAGAATAACTCAATGAAGATGCAATTGATTTTATTTTAGATTTTACAGCTTCTTCATTATCTACACCTAAGAGCATATAAAGCCCACCTTGCAAATCAAGCCCTAAATTAATCTTCGCACCACGTTCTGACTGCAAAAAAGAAGGGAGTGAAAAAGCCACTCCAAAAATAAATACCGCTATAAAAATAATCAAGCGATAATTGATTTTAGAATTACGCATCAATTTTCTTTGCTATAAATTCTCTTGAAATTTTTGCAGTAACATTGTCTTCATTAAGCTTAACTTTGATAAAATCCTCCTCTGGTTTTACGACTTCACAAATAAGTCCGCCATTGGTGATGATTTTATCTCCTTTTTGCAAAGACTCAAGCATTTGTTTATGTGCTTTTGCTTGTTTTTGTTGTGGTCTAATTACCAAGAAATAAAAAATTGCAAATAACACTACAAGAGGTAACAATGAAGTTAAAATTGAATTTTCTGCCATATTTTTCCTTTATTCCAAAAAAATTAAACACTAATTCTATCATTTTTAAAATAATAAAAGTCTTTTTTATTGCAATTTTACTTTCAAATTCTATTTATCTATCATTTTTTGAAAATATTTTTACACAAACCATTAGTCCATTTTTAGCTATTTGGGGGTTAGTTTTACTTCTAAAAAGTAAAACTTCTAAACAATATTTTTGGATAGGTTTTTTTGTAGGGATTCTTTGGTTTTGGTGGATTGGTTTATCTTCAATTTATTTTAATCTAAACTATTTAGTACCAATTATACCAATTATCATTGGTTTTATTTATGGACTACTTTTTAGATTATGTTATTTATTAAAATTTGATTTTTTAAGGCTTTGTGGAATTTTTTGCATAAGTTTTATCCATCCTTTAGGATTTGATTGGCTTAATTGGGGAATTTTTACAGTTTATGGTTTTTTTGACCCAAGTTATCGTGGTATTATTTGCATATTTTTAATAGCATATTTCATCTATGAGGGTTATATATCAAGATATTATAAAATAGCGATTGTTCTTATTTTATTCTTTAGTGGATTTCAATATAATGAAAAACAAGCTCAAACTCTTAATTTAAACTACAAACTCATCAATACTAATATCTCTCAAAATCAAAAATTTTTACAAGAAAATTTAAAATCAAATTCTGATATCTTAATTCAAGATATACTTCAAGCTATAAATGAAAAAAAAGAACTTGTAATCTTGCCTGAAACCGCTTTTGCTTTTGATTTAAAAAATACCAAATATGAGCTCATGCTTAAAGAATTATCTTATAAAATCACCATTATTACAGGAGCATTTCATGTTGAAAAAGAGCATACTTACAATAGCACTTATATCTTTAAAAAAGGCAATGTCTATATTTTAAATAAGCATTTTTTAGTTCCCTTTGGTGAAGAAATTCCATTTTTTAAAGACTTAACAAAAAAATATTTTCTCAAAAATATTGAAGAATTTTCCAAAGGTCCTGTACAAAGCAAATATAAATTAGATAATCAAATTATCACAAATGCAATTTGTTATGAAGCTACCAAAGAACAAAACTATCAAAATTCACAAATTATTATAGCCCTAAGCAACAATGCTTGGTTTAATAATAGTAGCGAATACAAACTCCAGCAACTCTTAATGAAATTTTATGCAAGTAAATATGGGGTTAGTGTTTATCATGCTACAAATGGCAAAGAGAATATAGTTATACTCCCTAAAAAGCTTTTAAGCAAAGATTGGAAAAATTTATCCAAAGAAATATTTAATGATAAAAAATAATATTAAAATTTTAATTTTAAAGTAATTTAAGTTATTTTATATTATAATTCTGTCAAACAATATTTTGACTTAGAGGGGTTTTTACCCCAAAGCTAAATTAATTTAGCTTCCTTCCTAACTTTTATATTTATGAGGGATATTGAAAAATATCCCTCTAAGTCAAAAATTAATATAACTTTATTAATTCTTTATAATTATACAAGCCTTGTTTAAGCTTGTATAATATTGTTAATTTTTTAAAGTAGCTTTTTAAACTGTTCTAGAGCATCAAGTTTTTCCCAAGGATAGTCCTTTTGTCCTACTTGCCCACGAGCTGCTACATCCGCATAAAGAAAAGTTTCTTTACTTGGTTTATCCAGATGAAATTTATCACGGATCCAATTTGGCGTTAAAGAGAAATTTTGCATTACAAAATCACTTAAAACATCGTCATTTACACTGGTATTTGTGCCCATACAATCCACGCTTACCGAAGTAGGTTTTGCAACACCTATAGCATAACTAAGTTGAACTATACATTTTTTAGCAAGCCCTGCTGCAACTATGTTTTTAGCTAACCATCTACCTGCATAAAGTCCACTTCTATCAACTTTAGTATAATCTTTGCTCGATTGCGCACCACCACCTATTGGAGAATAACCTCCAAAACTATCTACTATAAGTTTTCTTCCTGTTAAACCACTATCATGTAAAGAAGAATGATTAACATATTTACCAGTTGGATTGATTAAAATTCTAGTCTTATTAGGATCAAAAAGTTCTTTTGGTAAATTACTATCTAAGATAAGTTTCATCACTAAAGATCTTAAATCTTCTATTTTCATACTTTCAACACAAGGTGCAGAAACTACTATAGTATGAATACTTTGCGGTTTGCAATTTTCAAAATTCGCCTTAGTGCCATAATCTATAGTCACTTGAGTTTTAATATCCACTCCAAGTTCATGTGGATTTGCTTTTGCATAAGCATAAACTCTATCACATAGCATTCTTGCATAACTAATAGCTGCTGGCATATATTCCTCAGCTTCACAACTTGCAAAACCAAACATAATGCCTTGATCACCTGCTCCTGTTTCGCCATCTTCTTGATCGACACCTTGGTTGATATCAGGGCTTTGTTCATTTAAAAACACCATAACATCAACCTCATCAGGATGTAAACACTGCTCTTTGCTAAAATGGCCTGCTCCGTCATAACCAATGTTTTTTAAAACATCTTTAACTAAATTATCGTAATCAGCTTTACTAAGTTTGTGATTTGACTTAACTTCGCCTCCTATCACAACCTTATTTCCTGCGACAAAAACCTCACTCGCCACCCTTGAATTTTTGTCATTTTTCAAGAGTATATCCACTATCGTATCAGCGATTATATCAGCGCACTTGTCTGGATGACCTGCACTTACGACTTCTGAAGTGAATAGATACATAAAAAGTCCTTTCATTTAAAATGAACCACAATTGTATCCAAATAAACTTATCAAAGCTTGATAAATTAAAAATTCTCTAAAATTAAGCAAAAGTTAGTTAAAATCAACTTTTGATATAAAAAATATTTAAAAGGTTTTTATGTTTTCTAAAATCATTCAAAGCTACGCTAAAGGCAACCTCATAGTTCAAATTTGCATAGGTATAGCACTAGGAATACTTATAGGCATTAGCTCTAAAGAAATATCTGAAATTGCAAATTTACTTGGAATACTTTTTACAAGTGCCTTAAAAGCTATCGCTCCTATGCTTGTTTTTATTTTAATTTTAACCTCAATTTGCACTAAAGATTTTTCTCAAAGTGGTGCTAAGATCAAAAATATTATCATTTTATATATAGTAGGCACCTTTTTTGCTTCAGCTTGTGCAGTTCTTGCTAATTTTTTCTTCCCTGTAAAGCTTGTTTTAGATGGAGTTCAAACTGCTACAAACTCATCTCCAACCCACATGAGTGATATTTTCAAAGATCTTTTATTTAAAATTGTCGATAATCCCATAAATGCTCTTTCAAGCGGAAATTATTTAGGAATTTTAACTTGGGCAATAGCTGGAGGTATAGCATTAAAACACTGTTCTAACGAAGCAAAACAAGTTTTTATAGATATCAATGAAGGGGTTTTAAAAATCGTTAAATTTGTAGTAAAACTTGCCCCTTTTGGAATTTTTGGACTTGTGGCTAATTCTGTAGCACAAACAGGAGCACAAGGTTTGCTAAGTTATGTAAAACTTTTAATTTTACTTGTAGCTACTATGCTTTTTGTTACTTTTGTTATCAATGCCTTAATAGTCTTTTTTTATACAAGAAAAAATCCTTTTCCTTTAATTTTTATCTGCTTAAGGCACAGTGCATTTTTTGCTTTTTTTACAAGAAGTTCAGCGGCAAATATTCCTGTAAATATGGCACTTTGCGCTAAACTTGGCATAGATAAAGAATTTTATGGCATTTCTATACCTTTAGGAGCTACTATCAACATGGCAGGAGCAGCAGTTACTATAGCTATTTTAAGTCTTACTGCAGCCAATACCATTGGTATAGAAATCAGTCTTTTACAAGCCTTTTTATTAAGCATTATTGCCACCTTTGCAGCTTGTGGGGCTAGCGGAGTTGCGGGCGGATCTTTACTGCTTATACCTTTGGCTTGTTCTTTATTTAATATAGACTATGATATTGCTATGAAGGTAGTTGCCATAGGTTTTATTATAGGGGTTATTCAAGATAGTGTTGAAACTGCTTTAAATAGTTCTACAGATGTTCTTTTTACAGCAATTTGTTCTAAAAATGAATTAAATTACAATATCAAATAAGGTAAAAACATGCGTCATCTCATCACTACAAAGGATTTTAATAAAGTCGAAATTATGGAGCTTTTTAAAGAAGCAAGTGATTTCTTAGATGAAAAACCTAGGACTTTTCTTAAAGGAAAAAGCATCACGACAATTTTTTTTGAAAACTCTACACGCACCCTTTCATCTTTTGAAAGCGCTGCAAGAAGATTAGGTGCTAGGGTTTTACGCCTTGATGTTTCAAGATCAAGCTCTAGCAAAGGAGAAACTCTTTATGATACTGCTGCTAATTTAGATGCCATGAGTCCTAATGCTATTGTTGTAAGACACGCAAACTCAGGAGTTCCTTTGATATTAGCAAAGCATATGCATTGTCCAGTTGTTAATGGAGGAGATGGAAAACACGCCCATCCTACCCAAGCTTTACTCGATTTGTTTACGATTTATAATCATTTTCAAGGTAATGTTGAAGGTAAGAAAATTTGCATCGTAGGTGATATTAAAAACTCTCGTGTAGCAGCGTCCAATATAGAGCTTTTAAGTAGATTTAATCTTGATATTACCCTAGTAGCTCCACCACATTTTATGCCTAATACCCATCTTAAAAAACATTATAAGCTTGATGAGAATATCATAGCAAATTCAGATATTATCATGAGTCTTAGAACACAAACAGAAAGACATAATAAAACCGTTTATGCTTCACTTAAAGACTATGCAAATGATTTTTGCATTCAAAAAAGCTTAGTAAAGGATAAAAAGCTTATTTTACTACATCCAGGCCCTGTAAATCGCAATATTGACATAAGCGATGAAATGATGAGCAATGAAAGGACTTTAGTTTTAAAACAAGTTAAAAATGGAGTGGCTATTAGAATGGCTGTTCTTAAAAAACTCATACTAGAAAATGAAGGATAAAAAATGTTAGAATGGGATTTAAGTGCTTTATTTCACGATAAAGAAGCATTGCAAAATTTTACACAAGACCAAATCCAACAAAGTTTAAATTTTAAAAAAAACTATGAAAATAAACTTTATACATTAAATGCTAATGAGTTTTTACAAGCTTTAAAAGATTATGAAAATTTAAATCAAGCCCTTGGTAAAATCATGACTTATGCTTATTTGCTTTTTGCTAAAAACACTCAAAATGGTTCTTTTTATGCACAATACGAAGAAGAATGCAAAAAAATAGAAGAAAATTTACTCTTTTTCGAGCTTGAATTTTGCGAGTTAGCTCCTGAGAAAAGTCGAGAATTTACAACTTTTTGCAAAGATTATGATTTTTATCTTTCTAATTTATTGCAAAACAAACGCTATAATCTTAGCAAAAACGAAGAACGCATTATGCTCTATCTTTCCAATACAGGTGCAAATGCTTTTAGTAGACTTTTTGATGAAAGTATGAGCGCTTTAAAAATCCCTTTTGAAGGTAAAAAACTTAGCGAAGAAGAAGTTCTAAGCAAAATGTATGATGAAGATAGAAAAATACGCAAAAAAGCTGCTAAAAAATTCAGTAAAGTTTTGCAAAAAAATAGCAGACTTTTAAGTTTTATTATCAATATGATAAAAACAGAAAGAAAAAACATAAGCTTATTAAGAGGTTATGAAAATGCTGAAATTTCAAGACATATCAGCAATCAAATTTCACAAAAAAGCGTTGATTCTTTGATAGCAAGTGCGCAAAAACATTTTAACTTAGTATCGCAATTTTACAAAAGAAAAAAACAAATTTTAGGCTATAATGAGCTTAAAGACTATGACAGATATGCACCCATAGGAAAAGAAGCAAGTTTTGATTTTAAAACAAGTAAAAATATTGTTTTAGAGGCATTTCAAGCTTTTTCTCCTCAATTTTATGATATAGCAAAAAATGCTTTTGATCAAGGTTGGATTGATGTTTATCCGCAAGAAAATAAACAAGGGGGTGCTTTTTCGCATTCTGCAACTTCTGATGCACATCCTTTTGTTTTATTAAACTACACCAATAAAAGACGCGATCTTTTTACACTTGCACATGAATTAGGACACACTATCCATCAAAAACTTTCTTATAATGTAAGCTATTTAAATCAAAATACACCTTTAACCACCGCAGAAACAGCTTCAGTTTTTGCTGAAATGCTCGTATTTGATTTTATTAAAGATAAGTTAAAAAAAGAAGAACTCTTATCTTTATATGCAAATAAAATCGAAGATATTTTTGCAACTTTTTATAGACAGATTAATTTTACTTGTTTTGAAAGACGCTTACATGCTCAAGAAAATGAACTTAGCACTGAAGAAATCAATAAAATTTGGATGGAAGAATCTCAAAAGATGTTTCAAGACAGCGTAAAACTTACAAAAAATTATGCTTCTTGGTGGAGTTATATTCCTCATTTTATCCATTCTCCTTTTTACTGCTATGCTTATGCTTATGCACAACTTTTAGTTTTAGCTCTTTATGGACTTTACAAAAGTAAAAAATGTGAAAATTTTAAAGAACTTTATATCAAAATGCTTTCTTTAGGTGGAAGCGTGAGTCCAAAAGAACTAGTAGGAATGTTTGGATTTGATATAGAAGATGAAAATTTTTGGGAAATAGGCATAAAAGAAATTCAAAAACTCATCAATGAATTCATGGAGTTACAATCATGCTAGAAACAATCTTAAAAAATGAAAAATTTATCCATACCATGCAAAAGCATTGTTATGAAGTTATTTCACACCTTATAGAAGAAAATATAGAATTTTCCATAGTTGCAAATACAAATTTCATAGATTTTAACCCTGAACTTCCCAAAGAGCTTAATATTAAACAAAATCCTTATGCTCTTTTTGCTCTTGGAGGATACACCTTTGAATCCATACAACTAAATAAAGATTTCATTCAATTTCACGCAGGTTTTGGAAATGATGATTTTGATAGTTTTGTAAAGGTTGATTTAGGAGCTATCACGCAAATTCAAGTAGAAAATAGCATTTTATTCGTTAATTTTAGTCTTTATAAACGTGAAGATAGCAAAAATTTACAAAAATCTAAAAATATATTTTTAAATAATCCAAAAAATAAAGATATTTTCAAAAAATGAACCTATTTGAAGATTTAAATGATAGTCAAAAACAAGCGGTAAGCCACATTGATGGAGCCATGCTTATCCTAGCAGGCGCAGGTAGTGGAAAAACCAAAACTATCACCACTCGTCTTGCTTATCTTATCGGTGAAGTAGGCATCCCCTCACATAACACTCTTACTCTTACTTTTACAAATAAAGCAGCTAGTGTTATGCGTCATAGAGCATTAAATTTTCTACAAGGCAATCACAATCCTTTGCTTTGCACCTTTCATAAATTTGGACTTTTATTTTTAAAACTCCATTTTGAAAGATTGGAGCGTAAAAATAGTTTTATTGTTATCGATACAGATGATACAAAAAAAATAATTAAAGACTTAATCCATGATAAAAACAAAGATAATGTCTATGATATTATCCAATACATATCTTATTGCAAAAATGAAGGCAAAAGAGTAAGCAATGTCTTTGAAGATTTAAATTTACTAAAAGAACATAATTTTGAAAAATATCAAAATGAATACAAATTTGCCAACTATTACCGTGCTTATGAAGAATACTTATTAAAACAAAATTTTGTAGATTTTGATGATCTTTTATTGCTAAGCAATCTCATTTTAGAAAATGATATAAATTTTGCCAAAGAACAAAGCTTACTTTATAATTACATTACAGTTGATGAGTATCAAGATACTAATACCTTGCAATATAAAATTCTAAAAAATCTATGTTGTATGCATGAAAATATCACAGTTGTTGGTGATGATGATCAAAGTATTTATAGTTGGCGTGGAGCAAAAATTGAAAATATTTTAAATTTTCAAAATGATTTTAAAAATGTTAAACTTGTAAAACTTGAACAAAACTATCGTTCAGTAGGGACTATTTTACAAGCAGCAAATAATCTCATATCTCACAATGAGCAACGACTTGGAAAAACTTTAATCTGCACTAAAGATACTGGGGAAAATATTAAAATATTAAAAAACGAAAACGAAAAAGATGAAGGTTTATATATCGCTCAAGAAGTGAAAAAATTGCTAAATTCTGGAGTAGAAGCTAAAGAGATCGCCATTTTATTTCGAGTTAATGCACTATCAAGAGCAATAGAAGAAGCATTTATGAAGAAACAAATTTCTTATAAACTACTTAGTGGTATGCGTTTTTATGAGAGATTAGAAATAAAAGATTTAATCTCGTATCTTAGACTTATCTTAAATCCAAGCGATGATTTGTCGTTTAAACGTATTATTAATCGCCCCAAAAGATCCATAGGAGAAAAAGCCCTAAAAAATTTAGAAGAATATGCAAAAAAACGTCAAATTTCACTTTTTGATGCCCTATGCGAAAGCGATGGTGGTGTAGGAATTTTAACAACAAAAAAAGCACAAAATGAAGCAAATATTTTTATACAAAATATTCACACTCTAAAAAGCTACGATAATGCAAAAAAGGTTTTTGACAATATAGAAGAATTATTTAAAATCAAAGATTATTTTTCAGAGCAAGATGATGGAGATGAAAGAATCAGAAATCTTGATGAGTTTTATGCTAATCTAAGAGAAAAACTCAAAGAAGATCCCGAAGCTTCTTTAGAAGATCTACTTAGTGAAATTTCTTTATTAAGTGATCAAGATAATTTAGATGAAGAATGTGTTTGCTTGATGAGTATTCATGCTAGCAAAGGTTTGGAATTTGATTATGTTTTTATAATAGGCTTTGATGAAGGATTTTTTCCTTTAAATAGCGAAGAAAATCTCGAAGAAGAACGCCGTCTTGCTTATGTTGCCATCACTCGCGCCAAGAAATTTCTCACAATAAGTGTTGCAAATTCTCGTTTTTATCATGGTTCAAGAGCAAATATCAATCCTAGTCGCTTCTTAGAAGAAAGTAAATTAATCAATGAAAAATCAAAAAATCAAAATATACAAAAAACTAGTTTTTGCAAAGGAGATCTAGTTAAACATAAAATTTTTGGCATTGGCAGGGTTGTTGAAGTTAATAAAAGCGGAAAAGAGGAAAAGCTTAATATTAATTTTGGTGGTATAATGCGTGTAATCATGGCAAGCTTTGTGGAAAAAGCAGTATGAACAAGATCTTTGCAGCCTTTAAACCAAGGGGTTTGAGTTCTAATGCCTTTTTAAGTACTTTAAAGAAAAAATATAAAAATAAAAAAGCAGGATATTCTGGCACTCTTGATCCTTTCGCCAAAGGGGTTTTAATCGTTGCATTTGGACAATATACAAAACTTTTCCGTTTTTTAAAAAAAACTCCAAAAACCTATAAAGCTACTTTATGGCTTGGAGTTTACTCCTTAAGTCTTGATGATCAAAATATAAAAGAAATTAAAAATATAAAAGAATTTGATCTTGCAAATTTACAACAAATCATTGATCAAATGCAAGGAATTATCTCCTATACACCACCGCAATTTAGCGCCAAAAGAATCAATGGAACTCGCGCCTATGAACTTGCAAAAAAAGGTATAGAAGCAAATTTAAAACCTTGCCAAATGGAAGTATTTGATTGCAAGATCTTAAGCTATAATCATCCTTTTTTAAATATTGAAATCACAGTCAGTGAAGGTGCTTATATAAGATCTTATTGTGAACTTTTTGCTAGAAAACTAGGTATTAATGCGACTTTAAGCTCTTTAGAGCGCATTAAAGAAGGCAAATTTGTTTATAATAATGAGAAAAGCTTAAATGTGTTAAAATACATTAACCTAAAGCCAAATTTTATCAAGGATTTAAATAAACTCGAAAATGGTGCTAAAATTTTTGTCGAAGAATTAGAATTTCATGATGAAGGAGATTATTATATTGAAACAGAAAAATATTTTAGCATAATTAATATTAAAGAAAATACAGTAAAATATCTTCTAAATAAGGTTGAAAAATGTTAATATTATCAAGAAAAGAAAATGAAAGTATAATTATCGGAGAAGGTATAGAAATCAAAGTCGTTCAAACAGGGAAAGGATATGCCAAAATAGGCATAGAAGCTCCAAAATCCCTTATGATACTTAGAAAAGAACTTGTTCAACAAGTAAAGGATGAAAATTTGCATTCTGTTGTTCAGAATGATATTAAACTTGATGACTTAAGCAAAAAACTAATCAAATGAAAGCTTACGCTAAAGCAAATATTTTTTTAAAACTTACCGGTTTTGACTCAAGAAAATATCATCTTTTAGAATCACGATTTATACTTTTAAAAGATCTTTTTGATGAGCTTGAGCTTGTTGACAAAGAATCAGATTCTAAAAAAGAATTTGAAATCATTAGTAATTTTAAATGCGAAAATAATATTATTCAAAAGGCTTATTTGCTACTTTCTAGAAGATACAATAACGAATTAAAAGAATTATTTAGCAAAAAAAGCCTAAAACTCACAAAAAATATCCCAGTATGTGCTGGACTTGGCGGTGGAAGTAGCGATTGTGCGAGTTTTTTACTGCTAATGAATGAAACCCTAAATTTAAAATTAAACCTACAAGAGCTTATAAATTTAAGCATACAACTAGGAAGTGATATTGCCTTTTTTTTAAGTGGCTTTCACTCTGCTAATGTAAGTGGCTGTGGTGAAATTATAAAAGAATTTGAAGATGACATACCTAATTTAAAATGGACTTTTCCACAAATATCTTGCCAAACTAAAGCTGTTTATGATGAATTTGATAGAAAAATATTTGACTTTCAAAAAAACAATAATCAAGCGCAAATCTACAAAAAACTCAGCACAAAAGAGTTGTTGCAAAACTTTAAAAACAAAGAATTAAATGATTTATTTACTCCTTGTGCAACTTTATATCCTAAAATGAAGTCTTACTTGCAGGAAGATTTTTTTCTAAGCGGTAGCGGTAGTAGTGTTTTTAAGGTTGATCGATGAAAATTATTGCGAGAAATAAAAAAGCTTTATTTGATTATAGTATCATAGAACGCTTTGAAGCCGGAATTGTCCTTAAAGGAAGTGAAGTTGTAGCCTTAAGAGCAGGAAGAGCAAATCTTAAAGACTCTTTTGTTCGCATTATAAAAAATGAGATTTTTTTACTTAATTCTCATATTTCATTGCTTTACACTACACATTCTTTCTATAAACACGAAGAAAGAGGCGCTAGAAAGCTTTTAATGCATAGAAAGCAAATTGATAAATTATTAGGTAAAGTAAGTATAGAAGGATATACTATCGTTGCATTAGATCTTTATTTTAACACAAAAAATAAAGTAAAAGCTACCCTTGCTTTAGCTAAAGGGAAAAATTTGCACGACAAGCGTGAAACTTTAAAGAAAAAGCAAGCCGATTTAGAAGCTAGAGCTGCTATGAAAAATTACAAATAAAGGAAAATAAATGAAAAAAATTTCAGCCCTATTTTTAATAAGTTTAGCATTTTTTCTTAATGCTTGCTCCAAGGAAGAAGAAATTCAAAATGATTTTATGTTTGAAGAGTATCACAAAGGAGATAAAATAGTCTTAAATAGTGTAAATGGTGGAAGCAAAACTTTAATAAGAACAGATAAAGGTTTTGTGGTGGAAGGAGAGGAAGGAAAAGTTCTAATGTTTGATTTTTTTGGCACTTTTTGCACCCCATGTAAAGAAGAAGCTTTAGATCTTAGCAAACTTTGGAAAAATAATTCTAGCAAATTTATCATTATAGGACTTACACATTTTGAAGATGTTAGCGATGAAACAGTTAAAAAATTCGCGGATGATTATGGTGCTTACTATTTTCTAAGCAATGGCAGCTCTAATGATCGTATTATTGCTCAAATTTTAAAAGATATAGACTATCAAAATATGGAGCAACTTCCTTTTAAAGTTGTTTTAAAAAATGGAATTTATCAAAAAATAAGCGATTACTGGAATAATAATACTCCAACAAATTTTTATCTTGGTAAAATTCCAACAGAACTCATGCAAGAAGATTTAAATAAAATCTACAAAGGAAAATAATGCCAAAAACCCAAACTCTAGAGCAAACAAAACTTAGTGAACCAAAAATGTATAAAGTTATACTCTTAAATGATGATGTAACAACCATGGATTTTGTTATAGAAATTTTGATGAATATTTTTCATCAAAACCTTGAGAAAGCAAGTCAAACAATGTTAGAAATTCATCACAATGGTTCTGGAATTTGTGGCATTTACACCCAGGAAATAGCTCTTTCAAAACAAAAAAAAGTTATGGATGCGGCTAAACTTGCTAATTTTCCACTACAAGCAAAGGTGGAAGAAGAATGAAATACCAAGAAAATTTACAAAAATATCTTGATAATGCCAAAAATCTAAGCTTAATAAATCACCATGAATTTGTTACCTGTGAACATGTACTGTTTGCATTACTAAAACTAAGCACTGATTTTAAGGATATATTTGAAGAATTTTCAGATGGAGATCTTGAACTTCTAGAAACTGAATTAAAAAATTACATTTCTCAAAACAATCAAGTTATTAAACAAGAAATAGAACCTACAATATCTGTTGTTTTAGATGAAATCTTACTTTCATCTAAAAATAAAAATAATGAAATTAAAATTATAGATTTTTTAGAAAAGCTCATACAGGATTCAAGAAGTTATTCTAGCTATCTCTTAAAAAAACACAACATAAATCTTACCAAAATTCAAGAACTTCAAAATCATGAAAATATACAAAATTTAAGCAACCACACAAGTGATTTAACACTTTTGGCTCAAAATGGCAAGATTGATCCTTTAATAGGAAGAAAATTTGAACTTGAAAGAATGATGCAAATTCTTTCACGTCGCAAGAAAAATAATCCTATTTTAGTAGGAGAAGCAGGAGTTGGCAAAACGGCCATTGTAGAAGGATTAGCATTAGCTATTGCGGAAAAAAAGGTGCCTAAAAACTTACAAAATGCAAAAATTTTTAGTCTTGATATGGCTAGTATACTTGCGGGAACAAAATACCGTGGAGATTTTGAGAAAAGAATTAAAGAAATTTTAAATGAACTTGAGAAAATACCCAATGCTATTTTATTTATTGATGAAATTCACACTATAGTAGGAGCTGGAAGCACAGGAGAATCTCATACTGATTTTTCCAATCTTTTAAAACCAGCTCTAAGTAATGGAACTTTAAAATGCATAGGTGCAACAACTTTTATGGAATATAAAAATACTTTTGATAAAAATAAACCCCTAAGTCGCCGTTTTGCTAAAATAAATGTAGATGAACCAAGCCAAGAAGAAAGCTTGCAAATTCTTAAAGGATTAAAAAACAAATATGAAGAATTTCATCATATAAAATTAAACGATGAAATTCTTCAATATGCTGTAATTTGGGGTAAAAAATTTTTTAATGATAAATTTTTACCTGATTGTGCTATAGATCTGATCGATGAACTTGGCGCTTCTTTTGCTTTAAATCCAAAAGCTAAAAAAAATGCCAATTTAAAAGATTTAGAAAATGTTTTAGCAAAAATGACCCACCATCACAAAATATTTGAATTCGATCAAAATAAAGCTTTAATGAATTTAAAAACAAATTTAAAAGCAAAAATTTTTGGCCAAGATGAAGTTATAGATAGCCTTGTTTCATCACTTAAGCAAAGTTTTGCGGGATTTAAAAATTCCAATACACCACGCGGAGTGTTTTTGTTTACTGGATCAAGTGGAGTTGGAAAAACAGAACTTTGCAAAGCTTTAGCTGAATTTTTAGGTTTAAATTTAGAACGCTTTGATATGAGTGAATATGCAGAAAAACATACTATAAGTAAACTAATAGGATCTCCAGCTGGATATATAGGTTTTGAAGAGGGTGGACTTTTAAGCAATGCTATTCGCAAAAATCCTTTCAGTCTTGTTCTTTTTGATGAAATAGAAAAGGCTCATCCTGATTTAAGCAATACCTTTTTACAGATTTTTGACAATGCTGAACTCACCGACAATAGCGGTCTTAAAGTAGATTTTAAAAATACAATCATTATTATGACATCTAATCTAGGACTTAAAGAAAGCAATGAGCTTGGTTTTTTAAGTAAAAATGAAGAAAAAAGTAATCGTGCTATCAAAGATTTTTTTGCTCCAGAATTTATTAATCGCATTGATAAAATTTTACATTTTAATGATTTAAACGATGCTATACTTGTTAAAATTATCGAAAAAGAACTTGATGAAATTTCTAAAAATTTAAATAATATAAAATTATCAATGGATGATAAAGCCAAAATTTATTTAGCTAAAAAAGCCTATAATAAAGAATTTGGAGTAAGGCTTTTAAAACGCATAATTTCTGAGGAAATAGGAGAAAAAATCAGTGATGAAATTTTATTCGGAAAGCTTAAAAAAGGCGGTATAGCTAAAATCAAACTTGGTAAAAATGGAAAGCTCGAATTTATATTCTAAATTACTCAATGCACCTAAAAATGCTCCTGTATTTTTAAGTCAAAATTTAGAAGCTGATTTTATTGTAAAAGCTTATACTTTTGGTCTATTCCCATGGACAAGTAAACCTGTAACTTGGTGGTGTCCAGATCCTAGATGCATTTTAATTCCAAATCAAATTCACATCCAAAAAAATATGAAAAAATTTATTAATCTCTATCAAATTAAACTTGATTATGATTTTTTAAAATTAATTACATTATGTCGCGATACACGCTCTCAAAGCTGGATAGATGATGAATTTATTACCACTTATTATAAGTTATTTACCCAAGGCTATGCGCATAGCCTTGAACTTTATGAAAATAATGAACTTATAGGTGGAATTTATGGTTTAATTTTAGGCAAGGTTTTCTTTGGTGAAAGCATGGTAAGCATTAAAAAAAATGCATCTAAAGTTGCCATGATTAAACTTTGTGATTTATTAAAACCTTATGATTTTATCATAGATTGTCAAGTTTATAACCAACATTTAGAATTTATGGGTGCTCATAATATTTCTAGGAAAGAATTTTTAAATATTTTAAAAGAAAAATGCAATCAAGAAAGTGGTTTTAAAAATTTTAAAGATTTAATTACTTAAAAATAAGCGTGAAAATCACGCTTATGACATCGCTTTAGCAACTTCAGCAGAGCTTTCACGAATTTTCTCCATACACTCTCTTGCTTCTTTTGCAAGTTCAACACTCTGATTAACATCCTCTAAACCGCTTTTAATACTCTCAACCACTTGTGATGTAACATTACGAATAGAATTAATCGTAGTGGTAATTTCATTAACCGAATGCCCTGTTCTTTCAGCTAAATTTCTTACTTCATCAGCAACAACAGCAAAGCCTCTACCATGTTCACCAGCACGTGCTGCCTCAATAGCAGCATTTAAAGCAAGCAGATTAGTTTGATCAGCGATATCACTAATAGTCTGAATAATAGATTTAATTTCATCTGATTGTTGATTTAATGAGGAAACAAGATTTGAACTTTGAGACATCATATCAGCAATATTCTGAACATTTGAAACAGTGTTTTCAATTACACGATCTCCATCTTGAGTAAGATTATCATTTTTTTCTGCAAGTTCGCTTATGAGGCAAAGTTTTTCTTGATCTTTTTTAACTTGTTCGCTTATATCTGTAGCAAATTTAATAACCTTGTAAATTTTTCCATCATCATTTTTAACCGGATTATAACTTGCTTCAAGGTATACTTTTTTATTATTTCTTCCGTATCTTATATATTTACCTGATTGAAATTTGCCCTCTCTTAAATCTTCCCAAAATTGAACATAGTCCTTAGAGTGTCTATAATTAGAATCACAGAACATGCTATGATGCTTTCCTTTAATCTCATCAATATTAAAATCCATAGTTCTTAAAAAATTTTCATTAGCCGTAATAATAGTCCCATCAGGTTTAAATTCAATAATAGCCATAGAACGATTAGCAGCAGCAATAGTATTTCTAAGATCAAGCATTTCATAATGTCTTTGAGTTATATCATTGGCAAATTTAATAATTTTATAAACATGACCATTATTATCACTAATTGGAAGATAATTTGCTTCTAAATAAACATCTATCCCTCCCTTAGCTATACGTCTAAAAAGACCACTTCTAGCTTTTCCATCTCTTAAATCTTTCCAAAAATCACTATATGCTGAAGAATTAACAACTTCAGGCAAACAAAACATACTATGATGCTTACCCTTGATCTCTGAAAGGGAGTATTTCATAGTTGTTAAAAAATTTTGATTTGCCTCTAAAATAACGCCATCGGTAGTAAATTCAATTACCGCCATGGTATTCCCAATAGATCTTAAAATATCTCCTAAACCATTACATTTTTTTTCAAGTTGTTCAATTATTTTAGTATTATTTTTCTTAGCACCAAACATAAAACTCACCTTTTTAATAATAAATTATTTTAAAATTATATCATATTTATATAGTATTATTTACTTAAAATTATATTAATTTATAAGTTAAATATATCCTTTAAACCTACAATAATCATCTTAAACCCCATAGCAACAATAAATACTTGTGCTATACGAGAAAAAACATGTAAAATCAATTTTCCAACTATTTTTTCTATAGTAGCTGCAAAATGAAAAAGTATAAACATAAAAATAAAAGCTATCATTACTCCGCCAAGAGCAACATCAAGCCCACCATCTTCGGCTATAACAATAACGCTAGCTAAAGTTCCAGGCCCAACAAGCATAGGAAATGCCATAGGTATTAAACTCTGTCTTAAAATTTCCTTATCATCCATATCTTGATAAGGACTAAAATCCTTAGTTGCAATTTTTGTTGAAAAAAGTAAATTTTTAATAGCCATTATAATAAGAACCAAACCACCAGAAACCCTTAAATCATCCAATGAAACTCTAAAAATATAGTTCATAAATAAAGGTCCTGATAATAAAAACACCAAAACTATAGTAAAAGCTGTATAGAGAATAGTTCTAAAAAGTTTTTTTCGAAGCATTAAAGGCAATCCATCACTCATAGCCAAAAATTGAGTTAAATTACCAAAAGGATTTAATATAGCAAGTAAAGTAATTGCAGCAAAAAACATCAAATAAAGCTCAGAACCCATACTAGAAAACACTATCAATCCTTAGTTTTTACAAATTCCAAAGAAATAGAATTTACACAATGTCTTACATTTTTAGCAGAAAATCCTTCTCCTTCAAAAACATGACCTAAATGTCCATTGCAATTTGCACATACAATCTCGGTTCTAATCCCATCTTTATCAGGAATTCTTTTAACAGCCCCTTTTATTTCATCATCAAAGCTAGGCCATCCACAACCTGATTTAAATTTATCTTCGGATTTATAAAGCGAAGCTCCACATTGTTTGCATTGATAGATTCCCTTTTCATAAAAATCATTATATTTCCCACTAAAAGGAGCTTCTGTTCCTTTATTTAAAATTACTTTTTTTTCTTCTTCATTTAATTCTTTCATGATCTACCCTTGTAAAATAATTTTTATATTATATAATTAAATTTTCAATTTTAAATGATAAATTTTTATAATTTTCAAGAAAGTTTTAAATGCAAAAAGAATTTTTTCAAGAACTTCAAGATATTTTATATGAAAAAAATATAACTATAAAATTTCACTCTTTTCAAAATTTTTATGAAGACTTTAAAAGCCACAAATTTAATTTTAATCACGAGCATCAAAGCATTTTCAAAAAAAATACATCACAACAAATTACCTTGCTTCATCCTACGCGTATAAGAAGGCCTAAATTTGTCAATTCAACTCATGCGCTTGCTAAAATAATTCATTCAGTCGCTCATATAGAATTTAATGCAATTAACCTGGCTTTAGATGCGAGTTATCGCTTTAAAAATCTACCTTTGCAATTTTATTACGATTGGCTGGAGGTAGCAGATGAGGAAATTAAACATTTCAAACTTTTAAATTCAGTACTTAAAGAACTTGGTTACAAATATGGAAATTTTCCAGTGCATGATAATTTAGAATCTGCTCTAGAAGCTACAAAAGACTCTTTAAGCTTTAGAATGGGAGTAGTTCATAGAGGTTTAGAAGCTAAAGGGCTTGATGCCAACCCCTTTGTTGTTCAAAAACTTCAAAGTTCCAATCATTCCATTAAAAATCTTCTAATGGAATATCTTGAAATTATACTTAATGATGAAATAAAACACGTTAAAAAAGGAGATACTTGGTGGAAATTTGCAAATCAAAACAGGTATGATTTTATTGAGCTTTGCAAAACGTTTAAACAATTCTCTCTTGCGGGAAAAAAACTTAACATTCAAGCAAGAATCAAAGCTGGCTTCACTCAAGAAGAATGCGAAGTCATTGAAAAATTTTACTCTTGATTTCTTATCTTAAATTTTGAAACGATAATGGTATATAAAACCCGAATAATTCCATAAAGCACATACAAGCTTGCTAAAATTACTAAACTTTCAAGAGGGTAAAGATATAAAAATGAAAATATTATAATTAAAATAATCAAAACTTTTAAAACACTAGAACGATTAAAATCAAGCTTTTTAAAACTAGGATAACGTATATTACTTACCATTAAAAGCCCTAAAATTGCTTGAAGCACCAAAAAAACTACGCCATAAGGCTTTAAAAAATCATAACTGATAAACGCATAAGTCCATATAGTACTCACAACTGCTGCAGTAGGTATAGGAAGACCTATAAAAACGGAGGGTTCATAAGTGCCTGTGGTAACATTAAATCTCGCCAAACGAATAGCTCCAAAAACCACAAAAAAAGCTGTAATCAAAGATCCAAGTTTTCCAAAATCATAACCTATAGCCATATAAAAAAGAACCGCTGGAGCAACTCCAAAAGCTACTAGATCAGCCAAAGAATCAAATTCTACTCCAAATTTTGAAGTAGAATTTGTAAGTCTTGCAACACGGCCATCAAGCCCATCGCAAATCAAAGATAAAATAATATAAATCAAAGCTGTATAATAATTTCCATGTATTGAAGCTATAATAGAAATAACCCCTAAAAAAGCTGAAGCAGCTGTAAAAAGATTGGGTAAAATATAAATTAGTTGCGGTCTGTTATTCATTATTTTTCCTTACGCAAAATAGCCTAGCAATGAACCTGCTTTAATTTCATCATTTAAGCCTATATGAATTCTAGTATCTTTTGGTAAAAGTAAACTTATAGAGCCATTAATTAAAAAACCCATTCTATCTCCTGCTTTTAAATCATGAGAAATATTATCAAGCTTTAATTTTCTATCAAAAGAACCTGCATAGATTCGCAAGGCTATCGTTTTATTCTCTTTAACTTTTGCCAAAATAAAAGCTCTTTCATTCATCATTTTTGCAGATTTTAATTCACTGCACAAAAAAAGCCCATGTCGTAAACGAATATCTATTATAGACATTGCAAAAGGTGTATTAAAATTCCCAGCATCATAAAGAGCATTTTTAATAGCAATTTCAACACATTCACCCAAATCTTTATGATGAATATTTTCTATTTTAGTAACCCTACCATCCATAGGTGCAAAAATAGCTTTTTCATCGCTACAAACAAGTTCTCTTTTGGGCGCTCTAAAAAGAAAAATACAAATTAC
Organism: Campylobacter sp. CFSAN093260; assembly: GCF_012890095.1. NCBI lineage: Bacteria > Pseudomonadati > Campylobacterota > Epsilonproteobacteria > Campylobacterales > Campylobacteraceae > Campylobacter > Campylobacter sp. CFSAN093260. The sequence goes on from NZ_CP040618.1 coordinate 1,056,394, forward strand.
AATTAATGCTAATAGCAAGATGGAAAAAGAATAAAAAATCCACACAAAAATAAAAATTAAGCTTAAAATAATAAGACTTAAATATCCATATTTTGCAATAAAATCTTTCATTCTTCTACTTTAACTTCAGTTTTAACTTCTTCGAGTTCTTGTAAACGAGTTGGTAGACTATTTTGATCCTCAAACTCTTTAATAATCTCGCGCACTTTATTACCTTCAATAGTTTCTTCTTCATAAAGGGCTGCAACCATAGTCTCAATCGCTCCCTTATAAGTATTTAAAGTATCTTTAACATCTTTATAGCGTTCATCCAAGGTTTTCTTTACATAATCATCTAAAGATTCTGCCATCTTTTCAGAATAATCTTTGATAGTTTGTCCACCACTTAAGAAAGTATTTCTTTGTTTTTCAAGTACCATAAGTCCTGCAATTTCACTCATACCATACATAGAAATCATAGCTTTTATGATATCGGTTGCTCTTTCTAAATCATTACTTGCACCCGTTGAAATTTCACCTATAAACACTTCTTCAGCTGCACGACCACCCAAAAGTACATCTACTTCAGCGATAAGTTCATGTTTTTGCATTAAAAATTTATTTTCCTCAGGAGTATTTAAAGTATAACCTAAAGCCGCAAGACCACGCGGAATCACAGAAACCTTACTTACACGTTTTGCGCCTTTGGTAGTTTCAGCAATCAAAGCATGACCGCATTCATGATAAGTAACAATTTTCTTTTCTTTTTCATTAATACGACGTGATTTCTTCTCAAGCCCTGCTATAGCTCTTTCAACAGCTTCAACTAAATCATTTTGTTCTACATATTTTTTAGAATCCCTACCCGCTAAAAGCGCTGCTTCATTAATAATATTTGCAAGATCAGCTCCTGCAAGCCCTGCGGTTAAGCGTGCTATATCTTCTACTTTAACTTTTGGGGAGATTTTGACATCTTTCATGTGCACTTTTAAAATATCACACCTACCTTTAAAATCAGGTTTATCAACTAAAACTTGTCTATCAAACCTTCCTGGTCTTAAAAGCGCTGCATCTAAAACTTCTGGGCGATTTGTTGCTGCTAAAACAATGACTGGGGAACTTTCTGTCCCAAAGCCATCCATTTCAGCCAAAAGCTGATTTAAAGTTTGCTCTCTTTCATCGTTTCCACCCATCATGCCACTTGCTGCACGACTTTTACCAATAGCATCTATTTCATCTATAAAAACAATAGCAGGAGCTTCTTTTTTTGCATTTTCAAATAAATCTCTCACACGAGAAGCACCTACACCCACAAACATTTCTATAAAAGACGAACCTGAAACACTAAAAAACGGCACATCAGCTTCACCTGCAACTGCTTTTGCAAGCAAAGTTTTTCCTGTACCTGGAGGCCCAACAAGTAAAAGCCCTTTTGGAATTTTAGCTCCCAATTTAATATATCTTTCAGGATACTTTAAAAAATCTACAATTTCTTTTACTTCTTCTTTAGCTTCTTCAACACCAGCTACATCGCTAAATTTTACTTTAGGTTTTTCTGAATTTACAAGCTTCTTAGAACTTCCTATACCCAATATAGAACTTCCCATATTTTTTTGCATACGACTTGCCAAAAACATCCAAATACCAAAGAAAATAAATACTGGCAAAACCCATGAAAAAAGTATATCCGTAAACCAATTTGTTTCAGAATACGCACCATAAGCGATATTTTTACTATCTAGTAAACTCACAAGCTCAGGATCATTAACTTTTTTTGCTGTATAAACAGTATTGTGAGAGCTTGAAATCGCTTTGATTGTTGTTTGTCCTATACTAACTTGATTGATTTGTCCACTTTCAATAAGCTTTTTTAACTCAGAATAAGGGACATTTTTATTTACTTCATTGCCATTCAATGCCCCGCCAAAAGAACCATTGCCATCAAAAAATCCCTTAAAAATAATTATCATTATAATTGCAAAAATCGCAAAAATAAAAATGGGATTTTTGTTAAAAAAATTATTACCCTGCGGATTACCCTTATTATTTTGGGTATTATTATTCATTACTTATCCTTTTTTATTATTTTTATATACAAAACTACACCACTCATTGATTTGCATTTCATCAATGAGTTCCAAATCTTGAAATTTTTCTTTAATTCTTGTTGAATATTTATCTAAAATTCCTGACAAAATAAGTATAGCATTATCTTCTAAATGGTTTTTAATATCTTTTTCTAAAATTAAAATCACATCTGCAATGATATTTGCAACAATTAGATTATATAAACCATTTGCTTTATCTATAGATCCACACCAAGCCTTGTGAAAATCGACACCATTTAATCTTGCATTTTCTAAAGAACTATCAATAGCCAACTCATCAGTATCACAAATTTCAACATTACAACCAAACTTTGCCATAATAATACCCAAAATTCCACTACCACAACCAAGATCTAAAGCTCTTAATTTACTTTTAGAAAATTTTTGTAAAAATTTTACACAAGAATATGTGCTTTCGTGATGTCCTGAGCCAAAGGCTAAGGCTGGATTAATCTTTATATTTATACAATTCTTCTTTTCTTCTTGCCAAGTTGTATGGATGTAAACATTATCCACTAAGATAGGTTTTATGCCTTTTTTATATTCTTGTATCCAGTCCTTGTTTTCTTTCTCTACAAGACTTAAATTAGAAATAATTTTATGGTTTAAATTGAAAGTAGTTGTAAGTTTTTGAGCAAATATTTCAAGTGCCCATGAAAACTCTTCTAAACTCTCATGGGATCTAATGTAAACACCATTATCTTTCTCTTCTATGGCTTCTATACCTAAATCAAAAGCAAAATCAAGAAATAAATTTTTATACCGCTCTTCTACGATAAAGAACAATTCATAATATTTTTTTTGCATTTAGAATTTTAAAAATCAGCCTTTACTCAGCTGCACCTTCTCCACTTCCTGTTCCTAAAACATCTTCAAGTTTTTCCTTTAAAACTTGTGGAGTAAAAGGTTTTACAATATAGTTATTTACGCCAGCTTTTAAAGCAGTAATCACTTCAGCTTTTCCGCCCTCAGTTGTAACCATGATGATAGGCATATCTTCATATTTTTTCTCTGCTCTTACTTTTTTTACCAACTCCAAGCCATTCATTTCTGGCATATTCCAATCTGTAATTAAAACTTTTACATCTTCATTTTTAGTTAATAAATCCCAAGCTTCAACGCCATGCTCAGCTTCTAAAACATCATCGTGTCCAAGTCTTGTTAGGGTATTTTTAATAATCCTTCTCATAGTAGAACTGTCATCAACAACTAACAATTTCACAATTTCGTCCTTTCAAAGTTTTTATAGTTTTATTTTACCCTTTTTAGCCTTATTAATCAAGCTAAAAAATTTTAAAAAACAGCATTATATCATCTTTTACTTAAATTTTTACTCAAATATTATTATTTTTATACTTAACCGTAAATAAATATACACTTAAACCTAAAAGAAGCAAGCTCACTCCACCGATAAGATAAATCGCATAAATCATCTGAGAAAGATCACCAATAGCAAGTTTAAATACCAACATCAAAGCTTCTATAGCTAAAGCAATGATAATAGAACCCAAAAATCTCACCATAGTTTTTTGAATTCCACCTTCTTCTTTTTTTGTCCTTCCTAATACTTCTTGTTCGATCAAAGTTTTTGCCAAATCAAAAATAGCTAAAGCCAAAGTTATAGCGATGGTACTTTCAAACATATGTTCTATACCTATAGCTTGATTATCAAAAAGACTAAAAAAACCTTTTTGAAATAAAAAACAAGTAATCACAAATAAAACCAGTGCGAAGCAAAAATATACCGAACGACTAAATTGAGTAAAAACAAATTCAAATTTTCCTGCTTGAATAATCTTTAAAATATCTTCAAGTTTTATATCAATACAAACAACAAAAAGCAAGTTATTTTTATCATCGTAAATTGGCATAGAAGCTGTCACGCAAAGCTCATTATTTAAAACCGAAGGATAAGGATCGCTCAAAACACATCGTCTTAATTTTACAGCTCTATAAAAATAAGAACGAGTACTTCTATCCTCACCCTGCCCTATTTCATGAGCTTTATTTAAGGAAATCGCATTTTCTATTTGCATGCCTGAAATATCTAAAATATACAAAGCATCAAAAACAACAACTTCATGAGCTATTTTATCCAAAGCTGTTTTAATCGTTTCAAGGTGAATATCAGGAAGTTTATTGGGTAGATTTCTTGTTAAAATATAACTCATATAAGCTCTAGCACGATAGCGATTATCTTCAAATCTTTGTATATCTTTTATATACATTATACACCTTCTTTATTGTGTTTAAATTCAGGTACAATCTTTAATAAAGCCTCTGAAATATCTTCACATATTTGTAAATTTTCTATCTCTTTATTAAGCCAATCAAGATCAACCTTCTCATTCTTTGCTACAAAAATACTCTCATATTGCGTTTTAGCATCATTTTTATCAATCAAAAGCTCTTCATAAAGCTTCTCACCTTTTCTTAAGCCTGTGATTTTAATCTCTAAATCATTGCGATTAGAAAGTAAAAGCATTTTTTTAGCTAAATCTATGATTTTCACAGGCCTACCCATATCCAAAACAAAAAGTTCTCCCCCTTTTGCGATAGCCCCAGCTTGTAAAACAAGTTGCACTGCCTCAGCCACAAGCATAAAATAACGCACTATATCAGGGTGCGTTAAAGTTAAAGGCTCATTATTGGCAATTTGTGCTTTAAATTTCGGTATCACACTACCACTAGAACCTAAAACATTACCAAAACGCACACAAGCAACTTCAAAATTTTCATCACTCATACTTAAAGTATAAAGCTCGCAAACTCTTTTAGTACAGCCCATAATATTTGTTGGTCGCACTGCTTTATCTGTACTTATCATCACAAATTTAGTTACTTTATTTTCTTTAGCACTGTCGCATAAAATTTTGGTTCCTAAAATATTATTGATTACTGCTGAATGTGGATTTTGTTCGCAAAGAGGCACATGTTTATAAGCGGCTGCATGTAAAATAAGCTCGGGTTTATAAGTTTTTAATACCTCATCTAAACGTTGCTTATCTAAAATACTCAGTAAAATAGGAGTAATTTTTTCTTTATATAAATTTAAATCATCATTGATCTTATAAAGATTATACTCACTATGATCAACCATAATAAGATGCTTAGCACCAAATTTAATACATTGCTTACAAAGTTCACTGCCTATAGTTCCACCTGCTCCACTTACCAAAACTACCTTGTCTTTTAAAAAAGCCGCCACAGCACTATCATCTAAATCTTTTGGTTTTCTAGCAAGCAAGTCTTCTATGCTGATATCTCTTGCTTCGTTTCTTGTAAAAGAAAATATTTTTACATCGCAAATACCATAAGCTACAAGTTCTTCAAAAAGTTTTTTAAGCTCTTCTTGTTCAAGTCTTAAAGCAATAATGGCAGTTTTTACCCCTTGTTCTACATAAGATTTTATTTTTTCTTTTTCTTCTACAATAAATTTATCACAATAAGTCCCTATAAGCTCTTTTCTCGCATCAACTACGCCTACAGGAAAAAGCCCTAAAGAACCTTCTTTTGCACCTTTTAACAAATGCAAAGCCTTAGAAGTTGCCCCTACTACAATACAAGGAGTTTCTTCTTCTTTCATTCTAGAAGGTTTAAAATCCACAAGCATTCTTTTGCTAATTCTTAAAGTACCTATAAACATATAAGAAAGAACAAAATCTATCACAATAGCACTTCTTGGAAAAGGATTAAAAAAATCACTAAAAAAATAAAAAATAAGAAAAAAACAAAACTCAGCTAAAAGCAAAGCGATAAAAATCTTTCTTGCTTCATTGAGAGAAAAAAATCTCCAAGCTACTTTATAAATTCTAAAAACAAACAAAAATGAAAGTTTTAAAACAAGCAAAATAATAGCAGAAACCATCATACCATGATAAAAAATACTCGGAATATCTCCACTAAATCTCAAAGAAAAAGCCAGATAAACGCTAAGTAAAATTAAAACAATATCTGAAGTTAAAAAAAATGCTAATCTTTTGCTTTTATAAAAAATCATTTTAAGCCTTTATGCTCTTTAAGATCAGTTTTGAAATTTCATAAACATCATCTTTACTCATCGCCGTGCCACTTGGCAAACAAATTCCTTTTTGGAAAAATAACTCACTATTGCCATTAAGATAAGCCTTAGCTCCTTTAAATACTTCTTGAGCGTGCATAGCTTTCCATAATGGTCTTGTTTCTATTTGTTCATTTTTCAAATCTTCTATGAGTTTTGAAATTTTTGGATGCAAAGTAATATTTTTTTGACTGATATTTATATCTTTTTGACAAGAATTAAGTTCATTTTTATCAAAATCAATCAAAGCTGTACTTAACCAGCGATTGCTTCTTGAATTTTCTAATTCATCTAAAAAGCTAAAACACTCTCCTAAAAATTCTTTATACCACTCATAAATTTCTCTTTTTTTAAGCACTCTTTGTTCTAAAACCTCCATTTGTGCTACGCCAATAGCTCCTAAAACATTGCTTAAGCGGTAATTATAACCATAATCTAAATGTTCATAATGCAAACAATTTTCCCTAGCTTGAGTGCTATAAAATCTTGCTTTTTCAATCTTTTCTTTATTTTTTCCTATAAGCATACCTCCACCTGAAGTGGTGATAATTTTATTGCCATTATAAGAATAAGCTCCAAATTCTCCAAAAGTTCCTAAAGCTTTATTCTTATAAAAACTTCCTAAAGCTTCAGCAGCATCTTCGATTAAAACAATTTCATTTTCTTTGCAAATTTCAACAATTTCATCCATTTTAGCCGCATTGCCATAAAGATGAGTTAAAATCAATGCTTTTGGTTTTTTTTCACATTCTTTAATAGCAAGCTTTAATAAATCTACATCGATATTATAAGTTTCATCACAATCTATAAATACAGGTTTTGCTTTAAGATAACAAATAGGTGCTACTGAAGCGATAAAAGTGAAAGAAGAAGCCAAAACAATATCATCTTGTTTTACCCCTGCCACCCTTAAAGCTAAATGCAAAGCCGCTGTGGCTGAATTTAAAGCTAAGGCATTTTCACTTTTACTGTAAGCCTTGACACTTTGTTCAAAGCGATTTACAAATTCACCCAAAGGTGCTATATAATTGCTTTTGAAAACTTCTTCTATATATTTTAATTCATTACCACCCATATGCGGAGGAGAAAGAAAAAATCTCATGATTTATCCTTTGTGTAAAACAAAATTTTTATAAATTGACTCTATTTTACCTAAAAAAATTTACAAAGAATCAAACAAAAATCTTTTTATAATCATTTCATATTTTTCTTTTTGCAGGTACTCCCACAAAAACACCTTTTTCATCTTGATTTTTAACTAAAGTTGCTCCACCACCTAAAATACTATCATCTGCCAAACTTAAATTAGGCAAAACACAAGAATTAATCCCTAAAAAACAATTTTTACCAATTTTTACATTACCCGCACATTTAGCCCCCACACTCACATGAGAAAATTCCCCTATCACACATTCATGCTCAATTACGCTTGAAGTATTTAAAATCACACCTTTTTCTATTTTAGCTTTAGCGTTAATCACTACATAAGGCATGATTAAAATTCCTGCACTTTCTTCCACGATTGCGCTAGGACTTATAAGTGCACTTTTATGGATAAGATTGACAATTTTAAAGCCATTTTCTGAAATTTTTTGATAAATCTTTTTTCGAATTTCATTGTTTCCTATGGCTATAAAAAAATCATATTTAGGTAAGGTACTTTCAAATTTCATTCCTTTAAAATCATCTAAAAAAATACATTCTTTATAACCCATATTTTTAGCCACATCTTCACAAACAAGCCCATGACCACTAGCACCATAAATATAAATTTTTTCAGTTCTTGCCATTAAATTTCTCTGTTGTAACATGGCCTTCTTTGCTTACCCCACTTCGTTTTAAAACCTTTAAAGCTGTTAAAAACATGATTTTTAAATCAAGCAAAAAAGAAATATTTTTCACATAATACACATCAAGTTCGAATTTTTTCTGCCAAGAAATAGCATTTCTACCATTTACCTGCGCCCACCCTGTTATACCTGGACGCACTTTATGACGCAATTTTTGCTCTTCATTATAAAGGGATAAATACTCTACTAAAAGAGGTCTAGGTCCCACAAAACTCATATCCCCTTTTAAGACATTAAAAAGTTGTAAAAGCTCATCCAAGCTTAAGCTTCTAACAATTTTTCCAAAAGCTTTTAAGCGAAGCTCATCGCTTAATAACTCACCCTTTTCATCTCTTTCATCGCTCATGGTTTTAAATTTATAAATTTTAAAAATTTTTTCATCTAACCCGGGGCGATTTTGGGTAAAAATCACACCTCCTTGAGTGATTTTTAAAAGTAAAGCAGTGATTAAAATCACCGGAGAAAAAAGTACTAAAAGCACTAAAGCTAAAATAAAATCAAAAATTCTTTTAAAAACTTTTTCATACATTCTTAATTACCCTATCATAAAGTTTTAAATAACGCTGTGCGATATTATTTTCATCGTATTGTAAAGCATCTTGGGCGGCATTTTTAGCTAAATTTAATCTTAATTTTTCATCTTCTAATAAAAGTGAAATTTTTTCGCTTAAATCCTTAGCATTTTTTGTTTTTGCCCAAAGTCCATCATAAGCATTAGAAATAGCCTCTACACAACCTTCACAATCGCTCACCACTATAGCCTTACCACAAGCTTTTGCCTCCAAAACACTTACAGGAAAGCCTTCTTTATAGCTTGGCAAAACAAAAATATCACAATTTTGCAAAAGTTCTACGATATCACTTCTAGCACCCAAATAATGCACTGCGCCAGAGTTTAAAAACTCCAAACTCGCACAAGAAGGATTTTCATCTCTTCCACCAACTAAAACAAAATTTGCTTTGTCTTCTAGCATAGTAGCACTTTCATAAAATTCTTTTACACCTTTATGCCATAAAGCTCTTGCTATCATAAGTACAATGGGTTTTTTATCTATGTTTAAATTTTTCCAAAAAAGCTCTTTTTTTTCCGATTCTACATAAATAGGAAAAAAATTTTTTAAATTGATCCCTACGGATTTTATCACACAAATTTTACTTTCCTTAAGTCCTAAATTCCGCATAAACTCAGCATTACCTTCATTGACAAAAATAAATTGGTGTGCAAATTTAAAACTTAATTTATAAAGATTATTAATAACAAAACGCACTAAATTTGCCTTAAAACCTTGATCTATATAAAAAGATCCCAAGCCTTCTACCAAAGCAAAACGATAAGGAATTTTTGCCCATTTTGCTGCTAAAATTCCAAAGGTATTGCTTTTGTGTGCCGCACTTTGAATAAAATCAAGATTTAAATTTTTCAAAACCTTAGCAAGATAAAAAAAATTCTTTAAAACCACAAAAGGATTTAAACTAGCTCTTGAAAGCTCGTAAACAATTACTTTCAAGCCAAGATCTCTAAGTTTTTGTGTGTATTCATCTTGTGGCACTATAACAAAAACTTCATCTTTTCTATCTTTTAATGCTTTTATAATAGGCGTTCTAAAATGATAAATACTTGCTCCTGCATGTGATAAAAATCCTATTCTCATTTTCAACCCTTAAATTTTAAGTTTAAAAACCTTAGCATCTCTAGAATTAATCACCAAGTCAAATAAATTCTTATCATAATTTCCCAAAAAAAACATTTGCACATAAGCACTATTAAACATGGTTTTATCCATTAAAATAAATTGTGCGTAAGGAATAGCACTATCCTTTAAATAAAAAATATAAAACTGAGCCTTATCATCAATTGGAGTGATTTTGTATTCACCTTGTTTAATAGAATTAATCTCTACGATACTATTTACAGAAACCACATTATCACCTATTTTAAAACTTCTAAAATCATCGCTTAAAACCACTCCGTTGCTAAGATAAATTTCTCCATTTTTAACATCAAGTGGATAAGCTGTGCTAAAGGTAAAAGGTTTATCCAAAACTCCTGTATCTAAATTAATAAAAGAAAAACTAGCCACCGTAGAAAAAATCAAAGACATTCTAGCGGGCATATAAAGATAAATATCACGAGTTTTTGGTGTATCGATTTTAAAATCAGGTTTTGATAATGAAGCTAGAAACAAATCCACATTGCTTTGATTATAATCTTTCATCATGGCTTGTAAAATGTCTGTTTTTAAAATATCATTTTGCGGAGCATAAAAGCTTTTTTCTGTATATTCTACACTAAGTCTTGCCATATTAGCCGCAGCTTGTTCATCTTTGCTTAAAGCAAAAGAAGGGAAAAAATTATCCTTACCTAAATGCTTTCCACCATCTACTAAAGTTTTCGCATCGCTATAATAACGCACGGGATAACCATAATCCCACCAAGTTACCACATAATCTTCTCTATTGGCTATATTTTTTAATTGATTTAATAATGATGCTTCATTTTGAGAAAAAACTGTTGGTGCTTTATAGTTGTAAATATGGATAAATACTGGAGCTAAAGTCAAAATAGTTGCAAAAACAATACAAATATTTGAAGTTAATTGGCTATATTTTTTAACCAATATAGCCTTAAACTCGCTCAATAAAAAACCAAATCCTAAAGCCATTACAGGTACGGAATAAATGGTAAATCTAAGCCCCCCTTTTAAGGCTAAAAACCCAAGCACCAATATAGGTAAAGCCATAATCATACTTTTATGTTTTCTCAAAAGCCATACAAAACCAAACAAAGAAAACAAAAAAACAATTTCACTACCGCTAATTCTTCGCATAAATTCGCTAAGATCTACATTTTCAACTTCTTGTATGGTTTGATTGACATTAAAATACATAAAGCCCTGTGTTAAATTCGCACTTTCATCACTTCTAAAAATATAAAATTTAAGCTGATAAAGTATGGGATCAACCCCACCACTTAAAATCAAAAATATCAAAGTTACACTACCTAAAATTCCTATAATCATAAAATTTAAGCGTTTTTGCTCTAAGGCGAATAAAGCAAAAAGTATTACTATAATGGCACTTTGATAAAACCATGCTATATTTGAAAGAGTAAGAGAAGACAAAATCACAGCTATATAAAAAATCTTTTCTTTTCTATGAAAAATAAGTGTATAAATTAAAAAAAGTCCGATTAAAGCTACATTTAAAGTATAGCTTGAAGGATACCACCAAAGATAAATTCCTATAAATAACGGCAAGGCAATCAATGAAAAAAAGTCTTTTTTTAAAATCATTCTTACCATAAAAAATAAAATAAACATAGGCAAAACAATTACCAGCATATCCGTATCATAATACCCACTCATAGTGCGATTATAATAACTGTTTGCTATACTTGCTAAAAGAGCAGCTACAAAGCCCATTAAAGGGCGTTTGTATTCGTTAGCTAGTAAAACAATAGGAATCACCACTAAAGAAGATAAAAAAGTACTCATATATAAAATGATACTTTCAAAAGAAAAAGGTGTGATTTTATAAAGCCAATAAGTAAGCGTAGATAAAGAAGATCCATAATAACTCAAATCATTAGGCTGATGAAAACCTGCTATCATATCTCTTGCGCCCTCAGCAAAGGCATAGCCATCGTTTGAAATGATCATTAATTGATTATTGAAAAAATACTCATTAAACTCACTTGCCCACCAAATCCAGTAAAATCTACACAATACACTAAAAACATAAGCTAATATAATCATCGCAAACAAAACTAAATAAGGGTTTTTTAAATACTCTTTTTTCAACATCTTTTATCCTAATAAATATTTCAAAGCATCGCGTGCAATTTTTACTTTATCAAAGGCTTTAGCCCTAGTTTTAGCTTTGTTTTTATACGCTTTTCTTAATTTATCGTCTTCAAGCATAGTTTTTAAACCCTGAAACATAGAGTTTTCATTATCTACTTCTACTAAAAGTCCAAATTCATCATCGCCAAAAAGCTCTCTTGCACCACTTTTATGATCAGTGCAAACCACCGCACAAGAACAAGCCAAACTTTCGATTAAAACATTTGAAAAACCTTCAAAGACAGAAGCAAAAGCAAAAAATTCGCATTTAGCCATGTATTTATAAGGATTATTATCAAATCCTAAAAGCAAAACCTTTTCTTCCAAATTTAATTCTTTAATCAAAGCTAAAAGCTCATCTTTAAGCACACCTTCACCTAAAATCACAAGCTTTAAGCCTGTTTTCAATCTCGCATAAGCACGAATTAATAAAGCATGATTTTTACCTTTATCAAGCCTGCCTACACTTAAAATAAATTTATCTTTTAAAGCTATATCTTCAAGGGCTTTTTGCCCTATGTTTTCTAAATCGATGGCATTGTATAAAATTTCACATTTTTTTGGATTTATACTAAAATTTTGCACCAAATCTTCTAAATTTCCCTTAGAATTAGGCAAGATTAAATCAGCTTTTGGGTAAAGCAAAGAAATTAAAAATTTATTTACCAAAGAATTAAAATTATTTTTCATATACATCACACTTGGCGTAGTGCATTCATTGATCACAAGGCGAGTTTTGTTTCCAAACATTCTTGCCATTAAGGCTATATAATTAGGTCGATTTAAAAAAACAAATTCTGTATCAATACCCAAATTGCTGCAAAGTTTTTTGTATTTTAAAGCCAAAAAAGGTAGTTTTAAAAATTTCAAAATAGGATTTTCACTAGGTTTTGAACATTCTAAAAAATGAATTTGACACTCTGGAATTTCATAAGAAATTTTATCATTCATCAAGATCAAATGCACTTCAAATTTCAAACTTAAAATAGGCAATAAAGTCGCCACAACTCTTTCAGCACCACCACTTCCTAAAGAATAAATAAAAATGCCTAATTTTTGCATAAAGCCACCCGAATTTTTGATAATTTTTCAATCATATTATTTGGAATTATACTTAAAATGAGTAATATCAAAGCAGGAGCATTGATTTTTATACTCAGGCTTTTAAACAAACATTTATAAAGGGCTTTATAATTTTTTGCCAGTTTTGCATAATAAGCTGCCATTTTATAATAACTCACACAAGTTTTTTTATAATCTTTATCCTTACTCATTCTAAGTTCATTTTCTAAAATTTTAGCAAGCTCTAAATATCCCAAATACACCCTATGAGCATTTTTACTCGCACCCAAAGTCACGCTATCTTGCCTAAAAATCCTATAAATCCTAAAAGCCTTATGGATATAAAAACTTTTTTCCTTGTATAAATTTACCCAAAGCGTGGCTTCATTGCCATAAAATTCTTCATTAAAACGCTTGTTTTCAAGTAGAGATTTTTTAAAAACAGAAAAAAACTCTCCGCTAAATTTAGCCATTAAAAAATCTTTTTTAGAAATTTCACTATCTTTTTCCAAGCCCTTACCGCTAAATTCCTTGCTTAAATTTCCTTCTTTTTCTATCAAACAATTTCCAAAAACATGAGCATAACCCTCATTTGCTTTTTGCATTAAGGTGCTTAAAGCCCCAGATAAAAGTTCATCATCATCATCTAAAAAAGTTACAAACTCGCCACTTGCTTGATCTAAGCCATTATTTTTATTGCCATTTGGGCCTTGTTTGTAATTTTGATTTAAAAAATACTTAATGCGATCATCATCTTTTTGTAAATTTTGCACCACACTTTTAGTATCATCGCTAGAATTATCATCGCTTACAATAATTTCTAAATCTTTAAAATCTTGATTTTGTATGCTTTTAATAGCCTTTTCTAGTAAAACTTGACGATTAAAAGTTGGTACTATAACAGAAAGTTTAGGCATTTTTAACCTCAGCTATAAGCTTAAGCCATTCTTCTTTGATATGAGAAATTTCAAAGTCTTTACACCTTTGTTTGGCATTATTTACAAGTTCTTTTCTAAAATTTTCATTATTTAAAACAAGTTCAAGTTTTTTAGCAAGTGCTATTTCATCATCACAACCTATCAAAAGCCCATCATGATTATCTTTGATTAAATCCTTAGCACCATTATAATAAGAACTTGAAATTCTACAAACCTCAAAATACAAACTTTCAATTAAAACCGTTGGCAAACCCTCTACAAAAGAACAAAGACAAAGCACTTTTGCTTTTTCATAAAGAGTCTTGACATTTTCAACTCGTCCTAAAAAATCAACTTTTATTCCTAAAGATTTTACCTTGTATTCAAGTTCTTGCCTTAACTCTCCATCTCCTGCTATAACAAATTTATAATTTTCTTGCAAATTTTTATCCAAATGCGCTATAGCTTTTAAAAACATTGCAGGGTTTTTGTTGTGATCTAAACGCCCTATAAAAAGAACCAAATTTTCCTTTTCAAAACTAGAATCAAAAGGAATTTCATCACTAAAATGACAAGGATTTAATAAAAGCCTAACCCTTTTTACAAATCTTTCATAATACACCTTATCACTGCTCCCAAGCACACTTAAAGCATCACAAAAAGGATAGCTTACTCTTCTTAAAAAACGCCAAATTTTAGGTTTTAAATACGCTTCATTGCTATGCTCACTTATAATGAGTGGAGTTTTAAACCCTATTTTCGCAGCAATACAAGCAATATTAGTCGTATCCAAAAAAGAAATAAAAACATCAGCCTTACTTTCTTTCAAAGCCTTTCTTAAAGCAAAAAATTTCTTAAAACGACTTGCGATTTTATGATAAAGCGTATCAAATCTAAATTGTTCTAAACTTGTAACTTTAACTTCATTTTCAAGCTTATAAAAAGATTCTCCTGCATGAAATTTAATAATACTTACTTCATGCTCTTTGCAAAGTGCATTAGCTAAGGTTACTAAAACACGCTCAGCGCCTCCTGAATTTAAAGTTGCGATAATAAAGCTTATTTTCATCATTTCCCCTCTTTAAGCTTACCGTGTTCTAAACGATAAACCTTATCACATTGCGTTATCGTAGAAAGGCGATGTGCGATAATAATCATGGTTTTATCTTTAGAAATTTTATAAATTTCATCCATGATTTTTGCTTCACTTTGAGTATCAAGCGCAGAAGTTGCTTCATCAAGCACTAAAATTTCAGGCTCTAAATATAAAGCTCTTGCTATAGCTATGCGTTGTTTTTGTCCCCCGCTTAAATTACTCCCCCCATCACCCACTTTTGTTTGCACTCCTTGAGATAAATTTTTTATAAAATGCTCTAAATTTGCTTGTTTGATAACCCTATTAAGTTTTTCTTCATCAACCGCATCTCCAAAAGTGATATTTTTAGCTATACTGTCATTAAAAAGATAGATATTTTGCGGGATATAGCCTATTTTTTGGCGATAATTTTTTGTATTATTTGCATTTAATTCTTGCTCATCAATTAAAATTTGCCCTTCTTTTGGTTTTAAAAGTCCTATGATAAGATCTACTAAGGTACTTTTTCCGCAACCACTCTCCCCTATAAAAGCGATTTTTTCGCCTTTTTTAATGTTTAAGTTAAGATTTTTAAATAAATATTTTTTTCCCTCATAACCAAAGCTAAGGTTGTAAATTTTAAGCTCTTGATTAAAGCTTAATTTTTCCTCGCCCAAATTTTCTTCTTCTTGTCTTAAATTTTGATAAATAATATCCAAAGAAGAATGATAATAAAGCAAATCATGATAACTTGTAATAATACGATTTGCACTTGGCATTAAGCGATAAAGTGCTAAAACAAAAATAGAAATCGTGGATAAAATACCTGAAATATCACTTTCATTTTTCAACACCAAAAATACCACGATAAAAACAAGTACACAAAAACCTATTCCTTCAAGATAAATTCTAGGCACCGCAGCTACGCTTTCGTTGGTAATATTTGCTTTAGAAAAAGCTTCACTTTGCGCTTTAAAAAGACTTAATACTCCATCTTCTTTGGTTTTAAGCTTAATAAATTTGAAATTATTTAAATTTGTATTTAAAATTTCAAAGAAATTTTTCATCGCTTCTTCGCGTCTTGCTCCTGCTTTTTTAATGATAGGGCTTAAAATTTTCACTAAAATAAAGGCATTTAACACCATAAAAATACTTAAAAATAAAGTGATTTTATAATTAATCAAAAGCATTAAAGCATAAAGCAAAAGCACTACAAAAATTTCACTCATCAAAAGCAAAAATGATGAAATCATAGTGCTTAGATTATAAACTTCTCCTGTAATAGACTTTAAAATTTCAGATTGATTTTTTTGAGTAAATTTTTCATAATTAATATTTAAAAATTTAGAAAAAACCTTATAAGCGATCGCATGATAACGCCCTTTAGAAAATCTTGCCAAAAGATGAAAATAATACGCATTTAACAAAGCTCTAAACACATAAAAAACAATAAGCCCCACTCCAAAATAAACAATGATTTCAAAAACAGGGATATTAAGATATTCTTTTAGGCTGATTAAATATTTATTACGATCAAAATAAGAAAAATCACTGGCCAAAGTGATAAAAGGCATTACCAAAGAAATCGCAAAAGTTTCTATAAAAGAAATAAATATTGAAAAAACAAGCAAGAAAAATAAAAAATTTTTATCTTCCTTACTTAAAATAAAAAAAAGTTTTTTTAACACTGTTTTTCCCAATCAAAAGCAGATTTGCAAATAAGCTCTAAATCATCATATTTAGGCTGCCAAGAAGTAAGATTTCTGATTTTACTTGCATCAGAAATCAATACACTAGGATCACCCGCACGGCGTGGGGCAAGTTCTACTTTAAAATCCACTCCGCTAACTTTTTTCATCGCTTCAATCACTTCTTTTACGCTAAAACCATGTCCATAACCTACATTAAAAACATTGCTTTCATTCTCTTGTAAATAATCCAAAGCCGCTAAATGCGCACTTGAAATATCATCTACATGGATAAAATCTCTTATGCAAGTACCATCTTTTGTATCATAATCATCGCCAAATATGAAAAGTTTATCACGTTTTCCTGCGGCACATTCAGCTGCAACTTTTATGAGTAAGGTTGCTTTTGGATAGTGTTGTCCTAAAGTATAATCCATACAAGCACCTGCAACATTAAAATATCTTAAAATACAATGCTTAAATTCAGGATTTGCCATACTTGCATCACGCAAAACCTCTTCACTCATAAGCTTACTACGCCCATAAGGATTAATAGGTGCTAAAGGGCTTGTTTCGCTCACAACAGGAGTTTGTGGTTCGCCATAAGTGGCTGCCGTTGAAGAAAATATAAATTTATTTACTCCAGTTTGCAAACAAGTTTCGATGAGATTTGTCGTATTAACAGTGTTGTTCATATAATATTTTAAAGGGTTTTGCATACTTTCAAAAACTTCAATGCTTGCTGCAAAATGCACAATAGCGTCAAATTTTTCTCTCTCAAACAATGCTTTTACGCCTTGAAAATCACTTAAATCTTGTTCGAAAAATTGAAAAGCTCTTATTTTTTGCAAATCTTCTATTGCGATTTTAGAACCCTTAGAAAGATTATCTAAAACACAAATTTCATGATCTGTTTTTAAAAATTGTCTTAAAGTATGAGAACCTATATAACCTGCACCACCGCTAATAAGAATTTTCATCATCATTCCTTTTTTTTAAAAATGTCAAAAATAAATTTTAATATATTTTCTTAAATACTTAAGATCGAACTTTTGAAATTTCACTCTCACAAGCTTTTGCAAAAACTTCTGTATAAGAACAATCTGATTTTTTTGCACACAAGAAATCTCTCATATAAGAAAGAAAATTAACATAATCTTCTTCATCAACATTAGCTTTAATAAGTTCATATTTTAAAAAAAGCATATAGGTGTTTAAAACATCGCTTTCGCAATATTCGTGGATTTTTTCAAGTTTATTTTCATAAAAAAGTTCCATTACCTCATCGCCATGCACATCATATTTTCCTGGCAAACCCACCATAGAGCAAAGTGTATCAAGCTTTATTCCACGCCCATTAGATCCTAAGGATTCTAATAAATCACAATGTTTTAATTCTGAAAATCTTGTTTTATAATTATTCCATTTATCGCTTTGAGTATCTAAATAAGTTGCTGCTTTTAAATTGTATTTTAAAGCCCTTAAAACAAGAACAGGCATATCGAAATTTTTACCATTAAAACTGACTAATTTTGGCTCATAATTTTCTATAAAATTGAAAAAATTCTCAATCATTTCTTTTTCATTTTGCCCATCAATTTTATTTACTTTGATAAATTTTCCAAAATTATCGCTTAAAACCGCACAAATACTGATGATTTTATGATAAGGCAAAGGCAAAAACTCACTCCCGCTTTGTTCTTTTTGCCACTGAAGTGCTTTTAAACTTACCTCCAAATCACTTCCTTCAAAACCTAAAGTTTTGCGGATAAGCTCAACATCTGGCACACTCTCACAATCAAAAACACAAATATAACCTTCATTTTTTGCCATTTTTTAACCTTTTTTTAAATAATTTCGCTAAAATCATAGCAAAAATTTTAAAATATTAGGCTTTTAATGAAAATAGCAATTGTTCGTTTGTCAGCACTTGGTGATATTATCCAAAGTGCCGTGGTTTTGCAATTTATCAAAAATTTTAAAAAAGATATAGAAATTCATTGGTTTGTAGATGAAAAATTTGAAGGCATACTTAAAAACCATCCTTTAATAGACAAACTCTATGCCCTGCCCTTAAAAGACAAAAAAATTTTAAAAAGCCTAAAAATTCTTCTTAAAGCAAGAAAAAACAACTATAATGTAGTAATAGATCTACAAGGGCTTATAAAATCTGCTATTGTAAGTCGAATTTTAAGTAGAAATAATTTTGGTTTTGATAAAAATAGTCTTAAAGAAAGTTTTGCTCATAATTTCTATAACCAAAAACTTGAGTTAGATTACAATGAAAATGTATTTGTAAGATACTTAAGTCTTACCTCCTTTATGTTAAATACTGATTTTAATGTCAAAAATTTAGCCTTTAAACAAGATATTTTTAGCGTAGATGAAAATTTAAAACAACTCTTAAACAATAAACTCAAGCTCGACAAAAACGAAAAAAACATACTCATACACGTGGGTTCAAGTGTAGAAAATAAAATCTATCCTAAAACCAAACTTGCTATACTTTGCAAACTTTTAATCAATGAATTTCAACAAGCAAAAATTTGGCTCGCTTGGGGAAATGTAAAAGAATACGAATTTGCCAAAGAGGTTTTAAATCTTAGTGGTATTGATGAAACACATATAGAATTAGCACCAAAATTCAGCCTTGAAGAGCTAATGGCTTTTACAAAAATGATGAATCTTATCATAGGAAATGATAGTGGTCCAACACATTTGGCTTTTGCTTTAAATAAGGCATCTATTACGATTTTTGGTGCAACACCAAGCTACCGCAATGCTTTTCAAACTCATATCAATAAAATCATTGATGCAGGTAAAAAAATCCAAAATGCCAAGCATATCGATAAAAGTGATTTTTGTATCACGCGTATAGAAGAAGAAGATATCTTCAAACTTGCCAAAGGCTTACTTAATGAAAAATAGTGATAGAATATATCTTAGTCTTTATTATATTTTAAAATTTTTTGTTACTTTTATGCCTGAGTGTATCTTGCATTTTTTAGCTTTAATTGTAGCAAGAATCACTTTTTATCTTAACAAAAAACATCGCAAAATCATCGATACAAATTTGCAAATCTGCTTCCCTCAATACACTCAAAAAGAACGCGATAAATTGTCTTTGAAAATTTATGAAAATTTTGCTCAATTTGGAATTGATTGTTTGCAAAATCAAAACACCACCAAAGAAAAAATTCTCAATAAAGTAAATTTCATCAATGAAAATTTACTTATAGACGCTCTAGCTTTAAAGCGTCCTATTATCTTCACAACTGCACACTATGGAAACTGGGAAATTTTAAGCCTTGCTTATGCAGCTAAATATGGTGCGATTGCCATAGTAGGGAAAAAGTTAAAAAGTGAAATTATGTATGAAATTTTAAGCCAAAGTCGCACCCAATTTGACATAGAACTTATCGACAAAAAAGGCGGCATAAGACAAATGCTAAGCGCTCTAAAAAAAGGGAGAACTTTAGGAATTTTAACCGATCAAGACTGCGCAGAAAACGAAAGCGTAAGATTAAAATTTTTTAACAAAGAAGTGAATTATCAAATGGGAGCAAGCCTTATCGCACAAAGAAGCAATGCTTTGATCATCCCTGTTTATGCCTATAAAGAAGATGGTAAATTTTGCATAGAGTTTTTTAAAGCAAAAGATTCTCAAAATGCAAGCTTAGAAGAACTGACACTTTATCAAGCACAAAGTTGCGAAGAAATGATTAAAAAAAGACCTTGGGAATACTTTTTTTTTCATAGACGCTTTGCAAGTTATAATAAGGAAATTTACAAGGATGCAAAATGAATCTAAAGCAAATAAGTGTTATTATCATTGTAAAAAATGCAAAACAAACCTTGCTTGAATGTTTAAATTCTTTAAAAGATTTTGATGAAATTATTTTACTTAACAATGAAAGTAGTGATAATACCCTAAATATAGCTAATGAATTTAAAAAAGATTTTGCTAATTTGCACATTTACCACAGTGCTTTTATAGGTTTTGGAGCTTTAAAAAACCTTGCTTTAAGTTATGCAAAAAATGATTGGATTTTAAGCATTGATGCTGATGAAGTGCTTGAAAATGAGTGTATTAAAGAGCTTAAAAATTTAGAACTTCAAGAAGATAATATCATCGCACTTAGTCGTAAAAATCTCTATAAAGGCGAATGGATAAAGGCATGTGGTTGGTGGCCTGATTATGTTTTAAGAATTTTTAATAAAAATTTCACTCGTTTTAATGATAATTTAGTACACGAAAGCCTTGTTTTACCAAGTAATGTTAAAAAAATTCATCTTAAAAATGGATTAAAGCATCATGCTTTTAGAGATATTTCTCACTTAATTAATAAAATGCAGCACTACTCAAGCCTTTGGGCAAAACAAAATATACACAAAAAAAGTGGTGTTTTAAAAGCAAATTTAAGAGCTTTTTGGACTTTTTTTAGAAATTATTTTTTAAAAAATGGCTTTTTGTATAGTTATAAGGGTTTTATAATTAGCGTTTGTAATGCCTTAGGGACTTTTTTTAAATATATGAAATTATATGAACTTCAAAAGCAAAAGCCAAAAACTTGTGCTTTAATAATAACAACCTATAATCAAAAAGAACGCCTTAAGTTAGTGCTTGATAGTGTTAAAAATCTAACCTTTTTACCCAATGAAGTTTTAATCGCAGATGATGGTAGCAAAGAAGATACAGCAAGGCTTATTGAAGAATATCAAAAAAATTTTCCTTGCCCTTTAAAACACATTTGGCAAGAAGATGAAGGGTTTAGGCTTAGTAAAAGTCGCAACAAAACTATAAAAAACGCTGATAGTGAATATATAATAATTATTGATGGTGATATGATTTTGGAAAAAGATTTCATAAAAGAACATTTAGAATTTGCACAAAGAAGACTTTTTTTACAAGGTTCAAGAGTAATTTTAAATGAAAAAGAAAGCGAAGAAATTTTAAACAAAGATGATTATCGCATAGCTTTTAATAAAAAAGATTTTAAAAGTTCTAAAAATTCTTTTTTAGCTAAAATGCTTTACAGTCTTTCAAAAAAAGATGAAAAAATCTTTAAAAAAACCACTCTTATTAAAGGTATTAGGGGTTGCAATATGAGTTTTTTTAAAACTGATTTTGATAAACTTGATGGTTTTAATGAAAATTTTATTGGTTGGGGTAGAGAAGATAGTGAATTTGTTGCTAGATTTTTATTTAATAAAGGCATTTTTAGACGCTTAAAATTTAAAGCTATTGCTTATCATATTTATCACAAAGAAAATAGCAAAAAAATGCTCGAAAGCAATCATCAAATTTATTTAGATACCATCAAAAATAAAAAAATTTCTTGGAGAAATTAAGTTTTAAAAATAGCATTTTACATTTATAAATTTTTTTTAATAATTTATATTTAAAATAATTTATTTTTTTATTATTAAATAAAAATTTTAAAATATCAATTTGCAAATAAATCAAAACATATGACTTTAAATTTTCTTTAAGAATTTTATTTTCTTTTATATATTTTAAAATATAAAAATAATCATCCAAACATTCCTGAATTTTCTCTTTATTTTTTTGTCGCTTAGTAATCGAAAAAGAATGATCTACATAATTATACAAATGCAAATCAACTTGCAAGTATTCATCATCTTTTAAATTGTTTATCAAGAAAAAAACCGCAAGCATATCTTCGGCTACAAGGAGTTTTTTATCTATCAAAAAAAGTTCTTCTAGGGATTTTAAATAAAAATCCTTTTTTACAAACAGAGTGCAGATATTCCAATAAATTCCTTTAAATTCTTTTAAATTTTTAAGTGTATCTTTAAATACTGATTTTAATTTAATTCCATTACTAATCTGAGTAAAAGAAAATTGGCATATTTTATAAGTATTTATTAAAAGTATTAATTTTTCGCAAGCATCAAGCTCCAAATAATCATCAGGGTCTAAAAACATCAAATACTCACTATTTGAATGTTTAACACCATTATTTCTTGCTGCAAAAGTACCCAAATTTTTTTCATTGTGAATTATTTTTATTCTTTCATCTTTTTTGGCATATTCTTTAGCTATATCTATACTTTTATCACTCCCACAATCATCCACTACAATTATTTCTATATCTTTAAAAGTTTGATTGATACAACTTTCTAAAGCTTTGGCTATATATTTTTCTACATTAAAAGTTGGCAAGATGATTGAAATTTTAGGCATTGTTTTTCTTAAAAATCTTTTTTGGGTGGCGAAAATATAATCTTAACATAAATTTAAATCTAAAAAGTTTTAAATTGATACCCACTAAAGTAAATAAATCATTTATATTGAGATAATTTAAGGGATAGTATTGCTCAAGATAATAATGAATATAATGTAAAAATATTTTATTTGGAGTTTTTTTGTCTAAAATATTACTTTCTTTGCAAAAAAGCAAAATATTAACCCCAATTACACACATACAATAAGCTTTAAAATAAGCTCTAAGCTTAGAATAATCATCGAAATAATATCTTAAAGGTTCTAAATAAAAAGGTATGCTTTGTGGTATTATCTTTTCTTTTTCACTTTTTATTATAGAATTAGCTCGAATTCTATAAATTAATAATTCTTCTTTAACACAAGTTATTTTTTTAGCACTTAAGAATAATATAGTTCCAAAATCATGATCTTCGTGATAAATCCCATAAGTAAAACGAAGCTTATAAATATTTAACAACTTTGCTCTAAAGCTTCCTTGCCAAGCAAAATAAAACTCACAAATATTATTTTTTTTAAAAAAATCAATCCCACTGATATTTTTAGTGTATTTACAATTTAAATAAATATCGCACTCTGCTTTTTGTCTAAAAACTTGCTCTTCTTCAAGGAATTCTTTAATATTATGTGTGCAAATATCTATATCATCTTTACTCATCTCATTTACGCATTTTTCAATACAATCAAGCTCTAAATAATCATCGGAATCTAAAAAGTGAATAATATTATCAGGTAAATCTTGAATGATAAAGTCATTAAGATTTTTAAGCTTTGTTTGGATTATATTTTTACTAAGTTTTGTAAAGTTTTTATTTATTTCTTCTTTTGTAAGTTCTTTTGTACTATTTTTAAAAGTGTTTGATTGTTTATAACTAATAATATTTTCTTCATTTTCAAAAAAATCTCTTAATTTAATGCCTTTTATAAATTCCAAACCCGCATTTCTAGCTGAACTTAAGCCACCATTTCCTTTTGCAATAAGAAAAATTCTTTCATCTTTTTTGGCATATTCTTTAGCTATATTTAAGCTATTATCAGTACTACCATCATCTACTAAAATAATATCTAGATCTTTATAAGTTTGATTTATAACGCTTTTTAAACACTCATCTAGGTATTTTTCTACATTATAGATTGGGATTATGACGGAAATTTTACACACATTAATTCTTTATTAAATTTTAAGCTTAACAATACCAATACTCCAACATGGTATTCTAAGCGATAATTATAACACATTTAATTAAATTTATTTTTAAAATACTTTTCCATCAAAAATCTTTTCAATAAAAAATATTTTATTATAAATTTATTTTTTATTTTTTTCATTGTATATATCATATAATTATATTTTAATCGATATAGTTTTATTTCTCGATGTAATTTATATACGATTAATTTACCAATCATTATTTTTAAAAAAACATACAAATACAATTCAATATTCTTTTTATGATGATTTAAAAATTCTAGTAAAATTCCAATAACCATTTTTTCATCTTGTAAGTTTTTTTCAATTTTGACAATATCATTAGTCCCAACAGAACTATTGTCATTTTCACAATAATAATAAATATTTTTTGCACTAGTAGTAATTTTTCCACAATTTAAAATAATAAAAAAATAAATTAATGCATCTTCTGCCATAATTAATCTAGTATTTAATATCTCTTTTTCTAAAAAAGAAAAAGATGCTAAATATATTTCTGTTTTAATAAGTTTAGAACAAAGATTCCAATAACAGATATTTTTATTTTGAATTATGATATTCTCACAATATTCAAAAATAGTAAAAGTTTGATCTTGTAAAAAATTTCCCCTATTTATAACCCCTGAAATTCTTTTATATATAAAATCAAACCATATAAAATCACTTTCTTTTTCAGTGTTTAAAATTCTCACACACTCTTCACAAGCATTAAGTTCTAAATAATCATCAGGGTCTAAAAACATAATATACCCCCCCCCGCCAGCTGCCTTAACTCCTTCATATCTAGCTCTTAAAAGACCTAAATTTTTTTCATTGTGAATTATTTTTATTCTTTCATCTTTTTTGGCATATTCTTTAGCTATATCTATACTTTTATCACTCCCACAATCATCCACTACAATTATTTCTATATCTTTAAAAGTTTGATTGATACAACTTTCTAAAGCTTTGGCTATATATTTTTCTACATTAAAAGTTGGCAAGATGATTGAAATTTTAGGCATTGTTTTTCTTAAAAATCTTTTTTGGGTGGCGAAAATAAAATCTTATTTTATTTTTTATATTAATAAAAGGAAGGAATTTATCATAATGTTTATCGCAAAAACTAAGATTATAATTTAATTTAAGACATAAATCAAGGATATTGTGCTTTTGAAGTAAAAATCCATAAATACACGATTTATAAAAATGATTTTTATTCATTTTATAAATTCTCCACATTTCAGAAAATAAATGCAAACAAAGTCTGTTTTCATCGAAAATTTTTTTATCTATAAAATCTCTAGTATTACCACAAGAAATTTGACAAGTATCTTTATAGTCTAGAGCATGTTTTTCTAAATCATATTCTTTAACCCATTTAGCTAAAAACCAAGGACCTATAATACCCCAAGGAATTATTTTGTTATCATCAACAATCTTTTTTGCTTCATCTATAATTAATTTTCCAAATTCACTTTGTTTTGGGAATTTAAGGAGTGAAGTTGTGATTCTAGCTTTGCTTGGATCATCATCAATTTCTTTAGAAAAAATATATTCTTTTTTATCATAATCATAATGGTTTAAACACACCATATCAAGATCCACCCATACCCCCCCCCCTGAGATAAAGTAGATTAAACCTAAAAAAATCTGAAAAAGCAGCTACTCCAGCTCCCCTATCATCGCTAAAATATTCTTCAAAAGGTATGATTTCATTTGCATCTTTAAGTATAAAATTATCAAACAGCTCTTGGAATTTTAAAAAAATTTTATCTTCTAAATTATAAGTATATAGATGGAATTTATACCCATGATCAAGCCAAGATTTAATCGTAAGAATTTCCATTAAACCTATACCCTTATAGCCTTTAGGAGTATACCAAAAACTTGAAATTTCAGTCATTGTTAGCCTTTTAATATTAAAAATATAAAAACTTAATTATATAAAATCTAATCTTAAATTCTATTTTTTAAATCCATCTCTTCTTTCTTTAAAACCTCAAATAGCTTTTGATGAAAGGTATCATTTTCAAAGTCTAAAGAAAGCTTTCTTATAAGTTCATTACTTTTCTTTTTATCATAATAATTTTGATTTAAAATTTCTTTATTTTTATTCTCATATCTTCCATTTGGATTAAATTCATAATGATAAATGCAAGTTTTAAAAACAGCTATTTTCTCACAAAACATAAAATAAACATAACAAAAAAGCACATCTTCGCCATAACTTAAACGCTCATCTATTTTAATTTTCTCAAAACTTTTTAAGATGATATCTTTTCTAAAGCACTTCGCCCAAACCGACCAGCAAAAATGCCTTTGTTTACTTAAAAAATCTAAAAATTCCTTTTGATTAAAAACTTCATCTTGTTTAAAACGATAAAATTGTTTGGTTTTTACTCTATGCACAAAGGCATCAAAACAAAGCAAATCAAAACCTTTTTTCATCTCTTTAAATGTTATTTCACAAGCATCGAGTGTTAAAAAATCATCACTATCTAAAAACATTATAAAATCAGAACTAGAATGCAAAACCCCCAAATTTCTACTTGCAAAAGTGCCTAAATTTTCTTCATTTTGAAAGATTTTTATCCTTGGATCTTTTTTGGCAAATTCTAAAACCATATTTAAACTATTATCTTTACTTTTATTATCGATAATCAAAATTTCAATATCTTTTAAAGTCTGATTTATACAACTTTGTAAAGCTCTTGAGATAAAATCGCAAGAATTAAAAAGCGGGATTATGATAGAAAGTTGTGGCATATTTTTCCTAAATTTTGTTAAAATAATAAAAACAATTCTATCAAAGTTTAGGAAATTTATGAAAATTTTTATACACCTTCCCACTTGGCTAGGCGATGCGGTGATGGCTTCACCTGCTTTATACGTTATAAAAGAACATTTTAAAAATGCTCAATTTATCCTTTATGGATCTTTGGTTTCCACAGCACTTTTTAAAGAATTTCCTAATTCTAAAATCATCATAGAAAATAAACAATCCCGCTACAAACAAGCCCTATCTTTACGCAAAGAACTTGGTAAGATCGATTTTAGCTTTGCTTTTAGATCTGCGTTTTCTTCTAAGATTATCTTACATATTCTTAAAACAAAACAAAGATATTTTTTTGACAAAAACAAGCACAAAGAAGAACATCAAGTTTTAAAATACCTTTATTTTATAGAAAACTCACTTCACATAAAAGCTCACCTTAAAGACTTAAAACTTCCCTTTAAGCTAAAATTTCAAAGCCCTCTTGTCTTAAAAAATGGCAAAAAAATTCTAGGACTCAATCCTGGTGCAAGCTTTGGAAATGCAAAAAGATGGGATGCGAGTTATTTTGCTAAAGTGGCTTTAAATTTCAGCCAAAGTCATGAGATTTTAATCTTTGGCGCAGGAAAAGCCGAACAAGAACTTTGTAATGAAATTTATCAAATTTTAAAAGAACAAAACATAAAAGTAAAAAATCTTTGCAATAAAACTACCATCAAAACCCTTTGTCAAAATATCGCTTTTTGCGATCTTTTCATCACAAATGACAGTGGCCCTATGCACATAAGTGCAGTTTATAAGGTAAAAACCGTGGCTATTTTTGGCCCTACAAAATTTACTCAAACCTCACCTTGGCAAAATGAAAACGCAACATTAGTGCATTTAAATCTAGCTTGTATGCCTTGTATGCAAAAAACCTGCCCTTTAAAACACCACAAATGCATGAAAGATTTAAAGCCTGAAGTGATTGTAAAAGCGATTCAAAATTTAACTAATATCTAATTTTTTCTTAATGTAAAAAGTATAAGATAGTTTTAAAATATTTCTATAAAGTCTAAAAATTTCTCTAATAATTTTTCTGTAAAATTTAGCCTTCAAAAATAAACGTCTAGCTTGAGAAATTGAACTTTCTATTCTACAATCATGTTTTAATAATAAAGGCTTTTTAACTATATTTAACACATTATGTTTATAAAACATATCCATATAATCATCTACGGCATAGATCCAATTTTTAGCATATTTAAGAAATTTCATTGCAGCACTTACTTGCAGTACATAACCTTGAGTTCCAGCAAGCTTTTCAAAACTTAAATAATATCCACCCTCGCTCAAAAAATACAATCTTTTATCGAACAAATAACAAAGTCTTATATATTCATATTTGCTCTTTAATAGCTCATCTATATATTCTTGCCCCATTATTAAAAATTCATCGCTAAATTCTACATCATCTTCTAGGATGATTATAGGCTCATCAAGCTTCACACATTCTTGCCAAAGTTTATAATGACTAGCAAAACAAGCTTTTTCTCCATCAGAAAGCTCTCTGCCCAGCACCCAAGAACCCCACCAAGGAAAATGATCTTTAAATTCCAAATGTTCTTTATTTTTAGCATCAATAGCTTTAAAGAAAATAAATTCTAATTTATTTTTTAAACTAGGATTTTTTTCAAAAAGCTTTTGAATTTGTTTTTTCATATGCTCTTTTCTATCTAAAGAACGCTCTAAATTTATGATAAAAACTTTCATTAAAAACCCTCATCGATGATCTGACAAAGTGTGTGTATGATTAAAATGTGCATTTCTTGAATTCTAGCCGTATCATCGCTTGGCACAACAAGATTATGATCACAAAGCTTATTCATCATTCCACCGCCCTTTCCACTAAGCCCTAAACAAAGCATATTAAGTTCTTTTGCTTTTTTAAAAGCTTCTAAAACATTGAGACTTTTTCCACTGGTTGAAATGCCGATTAAAACATCATTTTCATTTCCTAAAGCCTCCACTTGTCTTGAAAAAACAAACTCAAAACCATAGTCATTTCCTATAGCACTAAGCGCTGAAGTATCGGTTGTAAGCGCTATACCTGCTAAAGCCTTGCGTTCTTTTTTATAACGCCCACTAAGTTCAGCTGCAAAATGCTGTGCATCAGCTGCACTTCCACCATTTCCGCAAATTAAAATTTTACCACCTTTTTTAAGACATTCACATAAAAGCTCGCCTATTTTAGCGATTTGTCCTTTTAAAATTTCACTTTCTTGAACGATTTTTTGATGTTCTTGCCATTCTTTTTCTACTAAATTTATCATTTTTTATCCTTAATCTTTTCTATAATCTTACTCGTACTAAATCCTTCTTCAAAATCGATTAATTCAACTCTTGAAATCAAATTTGAACCTACAACAAGCTTATCTTTATAATCAGCTCCTTTAACCAAAATATCAGGCTTTAAAAAGCTTATAAGTTCTAAAGGTGTGTCTTCATCAAAAATCACTACAAAATCTACAAAATAAAAAGCTGCCAACATACAAGCTCTTTGAAACTCTGAATTTACAGGACGACTCTCACCTTTGAGTCTTTTCACACTCGCATCTGAGTTCAAACCTACAATCAAAACATCGCCCAATCTTTTAGCTTTCTCAAGATATTTTATATGTCCAAAATGCACGATATCAAAACAACCATTTGTAAAAACAATCTTTTTATCATTTTGTTTTAAAAGCGTTAAAAGCTCTTCTTTATTTTTGATCTTTTTCTCAAAACTCATACTTTTAAAACTTCTAATCTCATCAAAACTCACACTCACACTACCTATTTTACTTACTACAACGGCTGCAGCTTCATTGGCAAGTTCACAAGCTTTAAAAATTTCAATTTCATTTGCCAAACAAAAAGCCAAAACGGCAATCACACTATCGCCCGCTCCTGTTACATCATAAACTTCTAAGGCTTTAGCAGGTGCGATTTTTAAACCCTCATTAAAAAGCGCAATCCCCGCTTCTGAAAGAGTGATGATAGAATAACGCAAAGAAAAATCTTCTTTTAATTTTTTAATCCCTTTTTCTAAATTTTCACCCTCTAAATTTTCAAATTTCAAAGCCTCTAAAGCTTCTTTTTTATTAGGCGTGAGTAAGGTTGCACCGCTATATTTACTAAAATCACTGCCTTTAGGATCAACTAAAACAGGGATATTTAAAGCCTTAGCCTTTTCTATCACAGCCTTACAAACCTTAGGCGTTAAAATACCCTTAGCATAATCGCTTAAAACCACAGCCTTAAAGTCTTTAATCTTTTCATCAAACAAAGCTATAAGTTCATTTTCAAGCAAAATTGCACTTATGTCTTCTTCATCTAGTCTTAAAACCTGCTGATTATGTGCCATAATGCGATTTTTAAAAGGGGTTTTGCGTCCTTTTTGGATCAAAAATTCTCCTTTTAAATTTTCTTGTAAAAATTTCCCACTCTCATCATCACCCACAACACCAAGCGCAAAAACATCAGCCCCTAAACTTTTTAAATTTGCATAAACATTCGCAGCCCCGCCTAATCTTTTATCTTCCTTAAGAGTTTTAGCTACCAAAACAGGGGCTTCAGGACTGATACGCGAACAATCACACCAAGTATAATTATCCACCATAAAATCCCCTATAATCAAAATTTTAGGTTTTTGCTGGCTTAAAAACTCAAGCATTTACTTCCTTTTCAAAAAGTCTTTTTATCTCATCTAAATAATCTTTAATCCCCTCTTCAAGACTAAATTTTGGTTGATAATCCCAAGTTTGATCTAGTTTTGCTTCAGTATGGAATTGATAAGATTTTGCATAAGGATTTGGGATATATTCACAAGGCAAATCAGTCTTTAACTCTTTTTGCAAAATATCGACTATATCTTGAAAGGTTCTTGCTTTACCACTGCCTACATTATAAACCCCGCATTTTGAATCAAGGGCGATTAAATTGGCATTAATAACATCTTTAATATAAGTAAAATCTCTATAAATTTGATCACTTCTTTCAAACAAGCGTGGATTTTTTCCTGCTAAAATTTGATGGCCAAATTGTAAAACCATAGAAGCGGTTTTGTCTTTATAAAATTCGCCTTTTCCATAAACATTAAAATATCTAAGTCCTACCAAATGAGCTTTATCGTAATATTTTTTCGCTAACTTATCCATCATCAATTTTGAAAAAGCATAAGGATTTTTTGGTCCTTCATCCTTACCTACAGTTTGTGGACTTTTTGCATCACCATAAACCGAAGCTGAACTTGCATAAATAAGCTTTGCATTAAGATCTATGCTAAGTTCTATAAAATCTTTAAAAGTATTTAAATTGGTTTGCAAAACCTTAGTTTGATCAAAAACCGTAGTGTCTGAAATTGCTGCTTGATGAAAAATAATCTCTGGCTTAAAATCTTCAATCTTTTTTAAAACTTTTTCATCGTTAATATCGCCTGCAAAAAGTTCTCCATCAAATTCAAGTAAATTTTTAAAATGTCCAAAACTTTGTAAATTTCCATTTTCAAAAGTCGCACTGCTACGCATTTTATCAATGATTAAAATTTCATGTTTTTCTTGCAAATTTAAAGCCAGTTGCGAACCTATAAATCCTGCACCACCTGTGATTGCTACTCTCATTTAAATGTCCTTTTCTTTAAAAAAACTCAAAATTTCTTTTAAATTTTTAAATTGTCTAAAAAAATCGCCTTCTTTTTTTTCTTCATTTACCAAAATCAAAGTGCCAATATTAGCATTTAACCCTGCTTGCATATCGCTTAGATTATCTCCGATAAAAATAGAATTTTTCATATCTAAATTAAACTCATCTTTTGCTTTTAAAAGCATTCCTGCTTTAGGTTTGCGACATTCACAACCTTCTAAATGCGGACAATGATAAATTTTATCAATTTTTATACCTTGTTTAGTAAATTCTTTAAGCATATAATCACAAAGCTTAAAAAAATCACTTTCCTTATAATATCCTCTTGCAATGCCTGATTGATTTGTCGCTATAAAAAGCAAATATTTTTTAGCTAAAAAATATCTACAAAGTTCAAAAATTCCATCACAAAATTCAAAATCTTCTATTTTATAGACATATTTTTTATCTATATTAATCACACCGTCTCTATCTAAAAATAATGCTTTTGTTTTCATAAAAAACATTATAATATAGCTTTTTTGAAAAGAAAATAAACATTATCTTTATTTTCTTAAGATTTTTATAAAAATAAAGATATATAATATCTGGCAATCTAATTTTTACTGAGGAGAAATCAAATGAAAAAATTATTAGTAGTTTCTGCTTTGGCATGTCTTGGTGTTTCTGCTTTTGCTGCAGATGGTGCTACACTTTTTAAAAAATGTGCAGTATGCCATGGTGCAAATGCTGACAAAGTTTACTTAAACAAAGTTCCAGCTTTAAAAACTCTTTCTTCTGCTGAAAGACTTCAATACATGAAAGAATATTCAGAAGGCAAAAGAAATGCTTATGGTCAAGGTGCGATCATGAAACTTAACCTTAAAGGTTTAACTGAAGAAGATTTTAAAGCTATTGAAGCTCATATTGAAACTTTAAAATAATTTCTAAAAAAGGCTTTCCTTTTTAAGAAAGCCTTTTTTTATCCAAAGCTTCTTTTTTACGCCTTTCTAATTCTATAGCATCACGCAAAGAATCCTCATCATCATTTAAAGTAGTAAATTTATAATCATCATCAAATTGCTTATTTTTAATCCCCCAAAGCAAAGTTGCCAAAATGATAAAAAACGCTAAGATAGAAACTCCTATCATCATCATGATTATACTATTCATTCTTTGATCCTTAAAGCATTTAAAACGACTATTATACTACTAAAAGACATAGAAATAGCAGCAAATAAAGGATTTATCATACCCAAAAAAGCCAAAGGTATGGTACAAGCATTATAAAACAAAGAAAAAGCAAGATTTTGCTTGATAATTTTAAAGGTATTTTTAGATAATTTGATAGCTTTTTTTAAAGAAAGTAAGTCATTTTTCAAAAGCAAAACATCACTACTCTCGATGGCTAGATCACTTCCTTCTCTTAAAGTCATCGAAACACTTGCATATTTTAAAGCTAGTGCGTCATTTACCCCATCACCTACAAATAAAACTTTGTAATTTTTACTTAATTTTTCTATAGTTTTCATCTTATCTTCAGGCAAACAAGAAACTTGATAATTTTGAATTTCTAACTTTTTAGCGATTTTTTCCACTGCTTTTTGATGATCGCCACTGAGTATCATTAATTCTTTCTTTTCTTTTTTAAGATAAGCGATAAGCTCTTTTGCACCTTCTCTTAAAACACTATCAAACTCAAAAAAAGCTAAAATTTTACCTTCCTTGGCAAAAATAAAATGCGTATTATCAAATTCTTTAGCCACAATACCCTTTTCTTGCAAAAATTTAGAACTTCCGCCTAAAAGCAACCCTTCATTTAACTCAGCACTTAAACCTTTAGCTTGAATACTCGAATGCTTTTTAAAATCCAAATTTAAATCCTTAGCTCCTTTTTGCTTTAAATATAACACAATATTTTGAGAGATAGGATGTTTAGAAAGTTTTACAAAATTATAAAGCTCGTTTAAATCAAGCGCTTTATCTAAAAAAACCTCTTTAAGTTCAAGCTCTATTTTGGTTAAAATACCCGTTTTATCAAACACCACACAATCACATTTGCTTAAATCTTCTATCACGCTAGAACTTTTAAATAAAATATGCTTTTTTAAAGCCCTACCTAAAGCCACAAGATTGCTCACTGGCGTTGCTAAAGCCAAAGCACAAGGACAAGCGATAATCAAAACTGCAATCGCATTGACTAAAGAAATTTCGAAACTCTCTTCTTTATAAAAAAACCAAAAAGCAAAACAAATAAAAGCGATCAATAAAACCGTTCTAGAAAAATAAGCCAAAAGACTATTGACCAAACTTTCAAGTTTTGCTTTTTTAGAACTTGCAAGTTCTAAAAGCTGGATAATTTGACTGAGTTTTGAATCCTTGTAAAGCTTTGTTGCTTCATACTCCACACTTCCATCAAGCACTATACAAGCTGAAAAAATTTCATCTTCTTTTTGTATGAGTTTTGGGGTATTTTCTCCATTTAAAGAAGAAGTATCCACACTCATTTCACCACTTTTACAAATCCCATCGATTAAAATTTTATCTCCAGTTTTAAGCAAAATTCTATCCCCTAAACAAACCTTTTGAACTTCTTTAGGAGCAAATTCTTTACCATTGAAAACTAAAACTTCATTTTGTAAAAAATCATTAAGCCCATCTATGGTATCTAAAGCACGCTTTTTGCTAAACATCTCAAGATATTTACCTATAAAAACAAAGCAAATTATCATCGCCACAGAGTCAAAATACACTTCCCCTACCCTAAAAAACATGGCCCATAAAGAATAAACATAAGCCAAACTCGCTCCGCTAATCACCAATACATCCATATTTAAACTATGCATTTTTAAAGTTTTAAAAGCACTTTTATAAAAATGAGATCCCGTATAAAAAAGCACAGGAGAACAAAGGATAAATTCAGCAAAATTTAAAATATCCTTAGTGTCCTTATCCATACCGCTAAAAAATCCTGCGTATTTTGCCACTGCTATCCACATGATATTCATCACACAAGCTATAGCCACAACAAGCTTAGAATAAAATTCCCTTTTTAGTAAATCCGCTTTTTTTGAAGCCTTGCTCGCATCATAAGCACTCGCTTTATAGCCTATGCTTTCAATAAGTCTTAAAATTTGCACCAAAGAAATACTTTGCTCATCAAAAACAATGCGTGCTTTATGGTTTAAATGATTAATATCAAGTTCTAAAATTCCTTCTTGTTTGGTTAAAATTTTCTCATTAAGCCACACACAAGCTGCACATTCTATACCGTGTATCATGAGATAAATTTCACTAAATCCTTCTTTGGTTTTAGTGATAAACTCATCATAATTTTTCATTTCATTTTGAAAATTTACAGAGCTTAAAGTTTGATTTCCAAGCTTTTCATAAAACTCATCTAATCCACTTTCATGCAAAATTTCCCAAACGCTCTCACAACCTTTACAACAAAAAAATTTACCCTTATACTCTATCATTTGGGCTTGTTTATAATCAAGTTTGCAATGTTCACATTTCATAATCATTCTTTAAAAAAATATTTTTTATAATTATAAACAAATTTGACAAAAAGTGCATTTTTTTATTAAAATCACATTTTACAAAAATTATTCTGCTAAATCTTACGAGGACTTATGGAAAAAGAAAAAAAACAACATCAAAGAACCCACGTTCCAGTGGAAGGTTATAAAATCGAAGAATTAAAATTATTAGATTTAGAAAATCTAGTTAAAATCGCCAATGAATGTGAAATCGAAAACCCAAGAGAATTTCGCCGCCAAGAACTTATTTTTGAAATTTTAAAAGCACAAACAAAAAAAGGCGGTTTTATACTTTTTACAGGGATTTTAGAAATTTCTTCCGAAGGTTATGGCTTTTTAAGAGGTATGGACTCTAATCTTAGCGATAGTGTTAATGACGCTTATGTTTCAAATTCACAAATTAAAAAATTTGCTCTGCGTGTAGGCGATATCGTTACAGGACAAGTTAGAGAACCAAAAGATCAAGAAAAATACTACGCTCTTTTAAAAATCGAAGCGATCAATTATCTGCCTTTACAAGAAGCCAAAGAAAGACCTTTGTTTGATAACTTAACCCCTATTTTTCCAACAGAAAAAATCAAACTCGAATACGATGCAATGAAGCTTACAGGTCGTGTTTTGGATCTTTTTACTCCTATAGGAAAAGGACAACGCGGGCTTATCGTTGCTCCACCACGCACAGGTAAAACAGAGCTTATGAAAGAACTTGCTACTGCTATTGCAAAAAACCACCCAGAAATGCATTTAATCGTACTTTTAGTCGATGAAAGGCCTGAAGAAGTTACCGATATGCAAAGATGTGTAAAAGGCGAAGTTTTTAGTTCTACTTTTGATTTACCTGCTTATAATCATGTGCGTGTAGCTGAACTCGTGATAGAAAAAGCCAAAAGAATGGTAGAAACAGGCAAAGATGTTATCATCTTGCTTGATAGTATCACAAGACTGGCACGTGCTTATAACACCGCAACTCCAAGCAGCGGAAAAGTCCTAAGCGGCGGGGTGGATGCTAATGCCCTACACAAACCAAAACGCTTCTTTGGTGCAGCTAGAAATATAGAAAATGGAGGCTCTTTAACTATAGTTGCTACAGCTTTAATTGATACAGGTTCAAGAATGGATGATGTGATTTTTGAAGAATTTAAAGGCACAGGAAATAGCGAAATAGTTCTTGATAGAAATATCGCCGATAGAAGAATTTATCCTGCGATTAATATCATCAAATCAGGAACAAGAAAAGAAGAATTACTCCAAGGCGTAGCAAATCTTCAAAAAATTTGGGCGATCCGTTCAGCGATTTCTCAAATGGATGATGTTGAAGCGTTGAAATTTTTATATTCTAAAATGCTTAAAACCAAAGACAATGTAGAACTTTTATCTATAATGAACGAGTAAAAAATGCTTCAAGCTTTAGCGATTAAATACAGACCAAAAACTTTTGATGAACTTATAGGACAAAAGACAGTTAGCGTAAGTTTAAAATACGCCCTAAATCATAATCGCTTAGCTCATGCTTATCTTTTTTCAGGACTTAGAGGAAGTGGAAAAACTTCAAGTGCTAGAATTTTTTCTCGTGCTTTAGTTTGCGAACAAGGACCAAGTGATACTCCATGTGGCACTTGCAAACACTGTCTTGCAGCACTTGAAGGCAAACATATAGACATTATAGAAATGGATGCTGCAAGCAACCGTGGGCTTGAAGATATACAAGCCTTAATCGAACAAACCAAATACACCCCTTCTATGGCAAGATTTAAAATTTTCATCATTGATGAAGTACATATGCTTACCCCACAGGCTGCAAATGCACTTTTAAAAACCTTAGAAGAACCCCCAAGTTATGTTAAATTTATACTTGCAACCACAGATCCTTTAAAACTCCCAGCTACCGTGCTTTCAAGAACGCAACATTTTCGCTTTAAACAAATTCCCCAGAGTGAAATTTTAAATCATCTTAAAGAAATTTTACTTAAAGAAAATGTTAAATTTGAAGAAGAAGCTTTAAAATTTATAGCAAGAAGTGGCAACGGATCTTTAAGAGATACTTTAACCTTGCTTGATCAAGCCATTATTTTTTGTCAAAATGAAATCAGCATTAGTAAAACTACAGATATGCTAGGATTTTTAGATCCTGAAAAAATCAAAGCCTTTTATCAGGCTATTTTAACAAAAGACAAAGAAAAAGTTTTTGCATACTTAGAAGAACTACAAGACTATGAAGCCTCAAGCGTGATCGATGAAATGCTTTTTTATTTAAAAGAAAGTTTTTTTGCAAAAAGTACAGAATTTTCTACTTTAATTTATGAAAGATTTTTCCGTATTTTATCAAAAGCTAAAAATATGCTTTGCGATGATGATGGCTTTACGATTTGTGTTATGGCTTTTATGATGATGGAAGCAAGCCATTTAAAAGAAATTGATGCACAAATCCAAGAAATCAAACAAGAAAATACAACAAATATTACACCTAGGATCACACCTTCTCCTATCATACCTAATCTTGAGAAAAAAATAGAAAAAAATGCTTATGAAATCTTGCTTGATAGTATTTATGATAGGGATTTTGATCTTGCAGAATGCTTTAAACAAAGCACGAAATTTATTAGTTTTGAAAACAATACCTTAAATATAAGCTCAAATGCACAAGGACAAAATCGCGATACACTCAATAAAGGCTTTAAACTCATACAAGAACTTTTTAAAGCTAAATTTGGAGAAAATGCTAAAATTAATGTGCAAAAAGCACTAACAATTGATGAAAATAAGCTTCAATCCTTAACTCAAGAATTACCAAACAATGAAAATAAAAACATAGATATTCAAAGTTCTATTAATATGCTTAAAGAAGGAGCCAAAAAATTTGACCCACAAGAAGATCTTAAAGAGGCTCTTAAAGATTGTTTTGGAGAGCCTAGTATAGAAAATTAATCATCATTTTTAAGAGAGATGAAAATCAAAGCTAAAAACATATAAGTTACCAATCTTGTAGCATCAGCTAAACCGTTCCAAACCTTGCTCATCCACATTCCAAACCATTCTGCAGCAACTACTTGGAAGGCAAAAAACCATAAAATACAACAACAAGTTAAAGAAATAATCCCAAAAATCTTAGCATTATGAAAGCTTTGAGCATCTAAATTTCTAGCTTTAAACATATCATAAGCACCTTTTAGAGCTGTTAAGGTAATAAAAGTTTCAAAAAGAATAATTGCTATATAGCCTATATGATGAATCACAGGAGAAGTAATAGCCCTATAAACTATAGCATTACCTAAATAATCAGGCTTTGTATCCATACTCATCACATGCGAAACAAATTGGAAATTAGAATTGTAATCTGTCACATTTCCAAAAACCACTATACCTGCTAACGATGCAACGGTAAGCAAAATAATAATTTTTGAAAATCTAATCATTTTGCTTATGCAAAAACATTTTTGTTGCATTTATACTCTTTTAATAATATATTTTAGTAATATTAATTATATATAATATATTATTAATAAAAATTAAATTTTTAAATTCTTTTAAGTCTTAAAGAATTAAGCACTACAGTAATAGAACTAAAACACATTGCAAGTGCTGCTATATGAGGACTTAAAGCGATAAAAGGTACAAATCCTGCTGCGATGGGAATGCAAAGTACATTATAAATAAAAGCCCAAAAAAGATTTAGCTTAATAATACTGCGTGTTTTTTTAGCAAGCTTAAAGCATTTAAAAATAGCTGATAAATCATCTTTTATCAAGATAAAATCCCCTGTTTTTTTTGCAAGTTCATTTGCCTTTGAAAAACTTATACTCACACTTGCAGCAGATAAAGCCGCCGCATCATTGATCCCATCTCCTACAAAAAGAGTTTTTTCAAATTTTTGAATGATTTGTAGTTTTTCTTCACTCTTAAGTTGAGCATAAAATTCGTCTATTTGTAATTCTTTGGCTATTTTTTCTACATTTTTTACATGATCGCCGCTTAAAATAAAAGTTTTAAGATTTTGCTCTTTC
Organism: Campylobacter sp. CFSAN093260; assembly: GCF_012890095.1. Lineage (NCBI taxonomy): Bacteria > Pseudomonadati > Campylobacterota > Epsilonproteobacteria > Campylobacterales > Campylobacteraceae > Campylobacter > Campylobacter sp. CFSAN093260. The sequence continues at coordinate 1,095,371 of NZ_CP040618.1, forward strand.
AAATTTAACACAAGCTCTTTGGCTCCATCTTTTAAAGCATTGCTTAATAAAACACCGCCTAAACACTTTTTATTCTTAGCAAAATACACTCTAACATATTCTTTAAAAGAGTCAAAAAAGATATCACTTTCTTTTGTATCAATTTCATTTTCGTGCAAAAACTGCGCACTGCCTACGAGATAATTATCATTATCTTCTTTGTATTTTATGCCAGAACCCACAATCACTCTTCCCTCACCCTTTAAATCACAAATTTGATCTTTATGTAAAGCCTTAGCTATAGGATGAGAGCTTAAACTTTCAATTTGACATAATTTATCAAAATCATCTTTAGAAAGATTGTGTTTAAAAACACTCAATTTTTCCTTTGTTAATGTACCCGTTTTATCAAAAAAAGCATACTTAACTAAGGCTAATTTTTCTAAAGCAGCAGGATTTTTAATAAGAATGAAATTTTTTGCCGCATTTGTGCTTGCCACAACCAAAGCTATAGGTGTTGCAAGCCCTAAAGCACAAGGACAAGAGATCAAAAGCACAGCACAAGCGTGTAAAAAAGCCGTATTTAAATCTGTTTTTGCCGCCCAAAAAACAAAAACTAAAAAAGCAAAAAATATTATACCCCCTACAAAGTATTTAGAAATTTGATCTGCTAAATTTGCCAAAGGACTTTTGATATTTCCTGCTTCAAAAACTAGATTTTTGATTTGTTCTAAAGTACTATCCATAGCCTTTTTATTTGCCTTAATCCTTAAAGCACCATTTAAAACCACTCCTCCTGCTTGAACTTCATCGCCTTCTTTTTTTAAAACAGGTAAAAACTCCCCATTTAAAAAACTCATATCAAGCTCTGCACTTCCTAAAAGCACCACTCCATCTGCGACAATGCTTTCTCCTTCTTTTACCAAAAGCACATCACCACTTTTGACAAAAGAACTTGGAATTTCTTTGATACTTTCATCTTCAAGCAAAATTTTTGTCTTTTTTGTGTCTATATTTTCTAAAATTCTTTGATAATCTTGTGCTTTAAATTTGGCCTTACTTTCAAGATATTTTCCTAAAAGCACAAAAGAAATAATCATCATTGCACCGCTAAAATACAAATCTTCTTCTTTAAAAATTTGCAAATACACCAAAAAAGAATACACAAAAGCACTCAAAGTCCCTAAAGCTACAAGGGTATTCATATCTAAATTTTTGCTTTTAAGTCCCAAAAAAGCATGAGAAAAAAAGTCTCTCCCACAATAAAATATCCCAAAAAAACTCAAAGCCATTTGAATATTTTGCGAAAAAGAACTTCTAACAAACATTTCAAAATACATAATAATCACACTCAAAACTATACTTAAGAGCAAATTTTTTCTTAATTCTAAGTGTTTTTTTGCCTTGTATGCGTTCAAGCTTTGTTCATCTTCTAAAATTTCAAAGCCTAAATTTTTAATTTTTGTGATGATATCTTTATGTTTTTCTTGATCTTCAAGTAAAAAAACCCCGCTAGAATTCACATAAGAAACGCTAGCATCTTTAACACCATCAATTTTTTTACAAGCTTTTTCTATAGCATTAGAACAATTAACGCAAGTCATTTTGCCTATTTTTATACGCAATTCTTCCATTATAAACGCTCTACGATCTCAAAACCTAAATCTTGAAATTCTTTTGTAAAATTTGATACTTGATTTTCTTCTAAATTTAAACTTAAAATTTTTTGCTCCAAATCCACTTCTATATTTCCAAATTCATATTCAAGAGAATTTTTGATCAAATTTACGCAATTCATGCAATTAACATTTTTTACTTTAAATTTCATTTTCACTCCTTATAGGTTGTATAGTAATGTGCCCGATTTCAAATTCATGTAGTAACTTATGGGATAAATCCTGAGATAGTTTTTCAAATTCCTTTAGATCGTAAACTTTCACTTTTAAATGCATGGAAGCTACTAGCATTTTATTAGTGATTTGAGTGATATGCAAATCCACCACCTCATCCACGCTAGGATTTAAAAGCAAAACTTGTCTTACTTTTTCTATATCCACAGGAGAACTTTCAAGCAAGACATTAGCGCTTTGTTTAAGTAAGATAATCGCCCATCTTAAAAGCAAGATTGATAATACAATAGCTAAAATCGTATCTATATAAACAATACCGCTAAAATATACTACTATCCCACCTATAATAACCGCTAAAGAACCCAATAAATCACTCATCATATGCAAAAAAGCAGACTTCATATTGACATTTTCTAAATTTGCACCCTTAAACATCATCAAAGCATTAATCCCATTTACCAAAAAGCCTAAAATAGCTACAATTATCATGGTTTTAGCGTCAATTTCTTTTGGATTAATAAATTTTTCTATAGCTTCATAAATGATAAATAAAGCCGATAAAATAATGGTTAGAGCATTGATAAAAGCCACTAAAACTTCAAGACGAAAATACCCAAAGGTCTTTTGATGATCTTGCCATTTTTCTACAGCTATAATGGCTAAAAAACTAAGAGCTAAGGCAAAAACATCAGAAAACATATGCAAAGTATCGCTTAAAAGTGCTAAAGAATTTGAAAGGATTGAATAAATAAATTGCACAAGCATCATAGAAAAAGTCATTAAAAGAGAAATTTTTAAAATCTTTTTATCCACACTCCTTGCATCAGCATGGGAATGATGATGTTCATGAGAATGTTCTTCGTGATTATGATGACAAGATTTGTTAGCTAAAGGCTCGTGTGATAAAAATTTATACATCTTATATCCTTTTTTGCTTGACATTTTAAGATATTAAGCTAAAAAGGATATAAATATTTGTTATTTTTATAAAAATTAAAAGTCAAAAAGCTCGCCTAGCCAACTTTCTTTCTTTTTCTTTTTATAATAGTCATTGTGCTGATGATAAGCTGAGTCATTATATCTTGACTCTTGTCTTGGAGCTTGGTTAAAATTTGCTGTATTAGGGACACTGCGTTCTATGATTTTGTCAAGTTCTCCACGATCAAGCCAAACGCCACGACACTTTGGACAATAATCAATCTCAACTCCACTCCTATCACTCATAACCAAATCTACATTACAAACTGGACATAACATACAATACCTTTTTTTTAAATTTTTGATTTAAAATTATAAAAAGAAATATTAAACAAATTTACAACAAGTTTTAATGTTTTTTTGCATGTCTAGTCATCATAAAACTTTGTTCAAAAAATATAAGCAAAGTAACACTCACTCCTATAGCTAGAGCCAAAGTCACAGAAACAGTTGTAAAAAAATAATCAAAAAATTGAACCAAAAATTCAGACTTAGCCTTCAAATCATCACTGCGTATAAAAGAAATAAGATACAAAATTGCTTTATAAGCATAAATTCCAGGTATCATAGGAATAAGAGCAGGGAAAGCGATAATTTCAGCAGGGGTTTTGATAATTTTTGCTAAAGCAATTCCTAAACATCCTATGCAAAATGAAGCAACAAAAGTTGCAATTGCTAAAGTTTGAAAATGAAAATATTCCACCAAGGTAAAACGAAGCCCATGTGCAATTGCCGCTAAAAGAGCAGATAAAATAAGGGTTTTTAAAGGTGGATTACAAGCATAAGCAAACCCAAATCCCGCCACAGCAGCAAAAAACATATCTCTTAAAATAAATTCAATCATCTTAAAATCCCAAAATCCGAAATACTAAGCGTCATGTAAATTCCAAGTGCTATACAACAAATCAAAATAGCCACGCTGATAATACGGCTAAGCCCCATTAAAATATGATCTTTTAATATATCAATCACAGAATTTATAAAAAATACCCCTGGTATAAGATACAAGATACTAGAACCCAAAGCCACATCAGAAGTATTAGTATATCCCATATCCAGTCCAAAAAATACAAACCACGATGAGATAAAAGAACAAAGGATGTATTGAATTCTTAAATCAATCTTTGCTTTAGTTAAAATATATCTTAACAACAATCCCACAAAAGTTGCAAAAAATACTAAATTTCCAGCACCAAAATCACCACCAAAAAGCCTACAAAAAGCTGAATTTGCCATAGAAACAAATAAAAGATTAAGCAAATAAGAATGCTTTTTTTGTTGAGAAATTTGCTCAAAAACAACTTTTACTTTTTCAAGATCGTATTTGTGATCATATATAGCCCAGCTTAAAGCACTTAAATCAAAAATAAGCTTAAAATTAACATGGGCATGATGATTAGGTATAACATAAGTTCTTTGAATGGAGTTATCATCCATATCCACAACATTTAAAGTAATATGATGAAAAAAGAAATTGATATTTATCTCATAGCCATAAACCTCAGCTATTCTTCCTACGCATTTTGCCACCCTAGCTGTATAAGTTCCAGCACCTAGTAAAGTTTTAGTATATACGATTAAAAAATTAGTTAATCTTTGTATATCAGGTTTTTCCATATTTTAATAATCTTTGATTGAATTTGTTATAATTATAGCAAATTTTAAAATAAATAAGGAGAAAAAATGGCAAAAATCGGTATAGTTGGTTTAGGTTATGTAGGAGCTGCTAATGCTTATAGCATAGTTACTCAAGGAATTTGCTCAGAACTTTATTTATATGATATAAAACAAGATTTAGCTCTAGCTCATGCAAGAGATTTGGAAGATATGTCAGCCATTCATTTTTCTTATACAAAAATTTTTCATGTGCCAAATTTAGAAAATTTAGCTTCTTGCGATATTATCATTTTAGCTTTTAGAAAAGAAAGCTTAAAAGAATTACCTAGTCGCTTAGTAGAACTTCAAAACAATATCCTCGAACTTAAAGACATTGTCTTAACCTTAAAAAATGCTAATTTTAAAGGCAAATACATTGTCGCAACAAATCCAAATGACACCATAACTTACTACACTCAAGTATTAAGCCAATTACCTAAAAATCATGTTTTTGGTAGTGGAACAAATTTAGATAGTTCAAGACTTAAGAAATTTTTAGCCAAAGATTTAAACATAAATTCAAAAGATATTTTTGCTTGTATGATTGGTGAACATGGAGATTCTCAGTTTGCAGCACTTTCTAATGCAAGCGTTTTAGGACAAAATTTATTAGATTTTTATAAGCAAAAATTAGGCAAAGATTTAGACATACAAGAACTCGAAAAAGCCGTGATTAGCGAGGGATATTTCATCTATGAACGCAAAGGAAGAACAGAATTTGGCATAGGAACTTCTTGTGTAAATTTGGCCAAAGCCATCCTAGAAGATAGAAAAAGTTTACATCCTGTAAGTGTGGTTTTTGATGATATAGCTTTTTCAATGCCCGCTATCATAGGAAAAGATGGTATAGAAAAGGTTTTTGAATTAAAATTCAATGAAAAAGAAAAAATAAAATTAGAAAATTCAAAACAACAAATCAAAAACGCCATACAAAGCGTAAAAGATAAAATTTAAGCCTTTTTAAAAGGCTTTTTGATTTTGATATAAATTAAACTTGCTAAAATCACAAAAACAATTATAATGATTAAAATTTGAGTTAAATAAGTTTTAATCAACTCTTCATTTTGTCCTATATAATAACCCAAAAATACAAGTATAGCCACCCAAATAGCACTACCAAGTGCAGTAAAAAGTATAAAATTTACAAGTTTCATTTTTACCAAACCTGCAGGCATAGAAATATACTGACGAATCCCTGGCAAAAGACGACAAGTAAAGGTTGAAAATTCCCCATGTTTGTTAAAAAATTCTTCAAATTTAGCAAATTTGACTTCGTTTATACCAAAATACTTACCCCATTTTAATACAAAATTTTTACCCCAAAAAAAGCAAATATAATAATTAATCAAAGCCCCTAAAACAGAACCTAAAGTCCCACTAAGTATACAAAGAGTGATATCAAGTTCGCCTTTATGTGCCAAATATCCAGCAGGTATCATAACAACTTCACTTGGAAAAGGTATAAAACAACTCTCTAAGGTCATTAAGATAATAATACCCAAATACCCCCAAGCACTAGCCGTCTCAACAATAAAAGAAATGATTTCTTGCATATTAGCCTTATTTGAAGAAAATTTTAAAAAATTGTAGCTTAAAAGATTAAACAGTAAAAAGCGGTTTTATACCGCTTTTTTTATTTACCTGCAACTGAAACTTGATTTGGATTGTCCGCTGCACGAGCGATCATACACTCTTTTAAAACAGCAGCATCAGCTGGATCGCTAACTTTTTTATTAATCCAGCGTTCAACTTGTTTCATTGTTTTTGACTCTGGCTCTGGAGCTTCGTATTTTGCCATCAAACTTGCACAATCAGCCAAAGCAATGATAGGTAATAAACTTGCAAAAAGTATTTTTCTCATCTTTTGCTCCTTAGAATTTTACATTATACATTAACATGATATTATCAGCTCTTGCTTTATCTTTTTTCGCTCCACCAAATGGTAAGCCACGATTACCCCAAATATTTTGGATATTAGTATAACTTAAGCGTAAGAATTGATATCTATCAAGTTGATAAATCACATAAAAATCATGTGCTGTTCCTCTTGTCATTCTTATATTAAGCGGATCGTTGATACTTGGACGGCTCATAGTATACCAGTATCTACTTCCCCAGAAAAACTCATACCCTACTTTTAAAGCCTTGGTAAAATCATAGCGTCCGCCTACATGCACAGCATAGCCATCTTCTTCATTGAACGCACCATTTCCATAACCTTGCTTTTGAAGAATTCCACTTAATACAGGGCTTAATTGATTGTTGTTCCCGTGAGAATAACCTAAAGATAGAAAATAATTAAAATTCGTTCCAAAAGCTTTGTAATTTTCAAAATGAAGATTTGCTATAGTTAAATCTCCTAAATTTACCACCCCATCATCATCAAGAATAGTAGTAACACCATTACTAGGTAAACCAATTGGACCATTGTTAAGTGGTAAAGCAAAATCACTTAAATATGCAATATTAAATAATATTAAATTATCTCCCATACCTTCTATAGGAAGCTCTCCTTCTACTGCAGCATAGTAAAGATTTGCATCAGCATCTTTTTGATCGCTCATCCAGTCTCTTACCTTGCCTTCTTCATCCCATTGATAAGTTTTACCATAAGCTGCACGGATAGCTACTTTATGATCTTGCAAACCTTCAGGTTTATAAGTGATCACTGCTGCATCACCTAGAGCATTAATCGCTAAGGCTGGATAAGTTGATTGTCTTAAAGCATTGTTTCTAAGATTACTTCCTGGGCCATCGGTTCCTGGTTGTCTTCCTACAGTCGCAATCCATTCAGGTGTGATGTAGTAGTCAAGATAAGCTCTATCTACATAAAGTACAGGCCCGCTTGATCTTGTGTTTCTTCCTGCATCTAAGTCATAAGGAGTACCACTCCAACCCATTTGAGACCAATTTTTAGCCATAGATAAACGACCATAGAATTTGGTTTTATCATTAATATCAGCATTCATATTTAAATGAAGCTCATTCATCCATTTGTTATTAGCACTATAATCTTGTCCGCTAACTTTATAGTTTGTATTTGAAACTGCTGTTGAAAACTCAAGTCCAAATTTAACCTTGCTCAAAGCAGCTTGGAATTCTGTTTCATCGGCTCTATCATTAAGATCAGCAAGTTCAGCTTTTACAGCTTCATTTTGCTTAGCTTGAGCTTCCCTTTCTTTTCTGATTTGTGCAAGTTCAGCTTGAATTTGTGCAAGCTGTTTTTGAAGCTTGGTTATCTCATCATCTGTATTTTTAGCAAAAAGTGAAGATGAAAGAAGACAAGCACTTAAAATAAGTGAAAACTTAGTTTTCATAATCATAACTCCTTGTAATTTTGTTACATTTAGCAAATTAAAATTGTGATTATAGAAAAAAAAGTTTAAAAAAAAATTATACATTAATCATTTTTAGCTAGTCAAACTTATGACTAGCTTTGTAAATATTATAGTTTCAAAAAAGTTTTAAAATTTTAAATTTTTAAATTTTATCGCAAATTTTTATGTCTAAAATTTTATCTCCTTGGCGTATAGAGTCTAAAACTTCTAAACTTTCTTCATCTTTTGGATCAATTTGCCCAAAAACAGTATGAACCCCATCTAAATGAGCTTGAGGGCTGTGACAAATGAAAAATTGAGAACCACCCGTATCGCGTCCTGCGTGTGCCATAGATAAGGTTCCACACTCATGTTTATGCTCTTGATCATCACATTCGCAAATGATTTCATATCCAGGCCCACCTACACCATTGCCGTGTGGACAACCTCCTTGTATGACAAAATTTGGGATCACACGATGAAAATTTAAATCTTTATAAAATCCCTCATTAGCCAAAGTAGCAAAATTACAAACCGTTTGCGGAGCCTCATCGCCAAAAAGTTTTAATTTCATTGTGCCTTTTTCAGTTTCTATAAGAGCAAATTTGTATTCATTTACTTTGCTTGTGTCGATTGTTTTTATCATTATTTCTCCTTAATCTATATTTGTATAAACAGCTTGAACATCATCATCATCTTCTAACTTATCTAAAAGTTTTTCTATATCGCTAAGCTGTTCTTCGCTAAAGCTTACAGGATTGTTTGGCATATACTCAAGTCCTGCTTTTTTAAGAACTAAACCCTTAGTCTCTATAGCAGAACTTAGCTCACCAAAGGCAGTATAATCACCACTAATTACTAACTCTTCTTCATTTTGTTCTAATTCTTCAAGCCCTGCATCGATCAAATCAAGTTCTAATTCTTCTAAATCTCCTGCAAATTTTTCAAGATGAAAAACCGCTTTTCTAGTAAACATAAAGCCTAAAGATCCATTTTGTAAAACTTCTCCACCATTTTTGCTAAAAATGGCTTTAACATTAGCCACGGTGCGCGTAGGGTTATCGCTCATACATTCAACTATAACCAAAGCTCCATGTGCAGCTTTTCCTTCATAATGAATGTTTTTAATATCTGCGCTATCTTTTCCACTCGCACGCTTAATAGCCGCATCTATATTATCTTTTGGCATATTATTTGCTTTTGCTGTGGCTATAGCACTTCTTAATTTTGGATTCATATCAGGATCAGTGCCACCTTCTTTAGCAGCTACTTGTATGGCTTTAGCAAGCTTAGGAAAAAGCTTACTCATTTTATCCCATCTAGCCTCTTTAGAAGCTCTTCGGTATTCAAACGCTCGTCCCATAAATTCTCACTTTCTTTAAAGATTTTTAAACTTAAAAGTATAAACTAAAAAGGCTAATTAAAGCTTTAAATGGTATGATTTTACCATTTATTTTTGGGGAGAAGCTTTTTGAATATCGCAAAAAAAGAACTTTTTGTTGCTTGGTTTTTCTTGATTGCTGCTATTGTATTTGAAGTTTTAGGCACTAGTTTTTTAAAAATGGAAAATCAAGTTTTAGGCTATATATTTATGGCTTTATTTATAGCTTTTTCTTATTTTTTTATGGGCAAGGCGATTAAAAAAATTCAAGTAGGCATAGCCTATGCTGTATGGGAGCTTTTAGGGATTATTCTTATACTTTTAGTTTCTTTTATAGTTTTTAAAGAGAGTTTAACCTTAACTCAAATTCTAGGCATTATTCTTTCTATCGTTGGAATTATCATGATTAATATAGGCGAGGTTAAAGAATAATGTATATTTTTATCATTGTTTTATCAGCATTGTTAGATATCGTAGCAAATTTATTGCTAAAAAAATCAGATGGTTTTAAGCATAAAATTTGGGGCTTGGCTGCGATTGTCAATGCTATACTTGCTTTTTTTCTACTTTCTTTTTCTTTAAAATATGTTCCTTTAAGCATAGCTTACTCAACTTGGGGTGCTATAGGCATCATAGGAACTTGTCTTGGTGGATGGATTTTATATAAAGAAAAATTAAACAAAATAGGAATTTTAGGTATCATTATCGTAATAATAGCAGTATTTTTGCTAAATTATTAAAACAGCAAAATGCGGTTTTAATGTTCCATTTTGTTTTTTGCTTCAATACCCATTAAAGAAAATGCGGTTTTAATACTAAGAGCAACCAAAGAAAATAATTTAAGCAAATCATTTTCATTTGCAGAGCCTACAACTTTATTTTCATTGTAGAATTTATGAAAATTTGCAGCTAAATTTTTAAGATAATCAGGAATTTTTTGCAAAGCTCTAGCCTCAAAAGCATCGTTTAAAACAGCCTTTAAATTCAAAGCTTCAAAAAGCAAATTTACGCCATCTTGATTTAAACTTTGTAAATCAGCTTTCATTACATCATCGATTTTTTTACCAGCTTTAGCAAATACTTGATGAATTCTAGCGTGTGCATAGTTGATATAATACACAGGATTAGAACTATCTTCTTTTTGCAAATCACTAATATCAAATTCCAAATGCGTATCGCATTTTTTGCTCAAAAAGATATAACGCAAAGCATCACTTCCTATCTCATTAACCACATCGCTCATCAAGATAAAATTTCCTGCTCTTTTACTCATTTTATAAGGTTCTCCATCTTTAAGTAGGGAAACCATTTGTGCTAAAATAATCTCAAGATTATTAGAGTCAAATCCCAAAAATTCCATCGCAGCTTTCATTCTAGGGATATAACCATGATGATCTGCTCCCCAAATATTAATACACTTTCCATAACCACGACTCATTTTATCTTTATGATAAACAATATCTGCTGCCAAATAAGTCCCGCGTCCATCTTCACGGATAATTACTCTATCTTTTTCATCGCCTTTTTGCGAAGAAGCAAGCCAAATTTTACCTTCTTGCTCGTAAATTCCTTTATGCTCTTTTAAAGATTCTAAAGTTGCATTTAAAGCATCATAATACGATCTTTCGCTTACATAGCTGTCAATTTTAATCTTTGCTTGTTCTAAATTTTGTTTAATCAAAACAAGCATTTTATCTTTTGCCCAATCAGCCAAACTAGGGATATTTTCTTCGCTAAAAAATTCTTTACCAAATTTTTCAAAAGCTTCTTTTGCTAAATCCGCTATATACTCGCCTTTGTAATATTGCTCTGGATATTCAACATTTTCATGAAGTATACTTTCTTTCACACTTAGTAAAATAGAAAGCCCTAGTAAATAAATTTGATTACCCGCATCATTGACATAGTATTCTGTATTAAATTTATAGCCCAAATGTCTTGCAAGTCTTGTTAAGGTGTCTCCAAAAACAGCGCCTCTTGCATGTCCTATGTGTAAAGGCCCAGTAGGATTTGCACTCACATATTCAAGCAAAAAACTTTCTTGTTTTTTTTCTCCTTTAGTAAAATCATTTGGATTTGTTAAAGCCTGATTTGCAAGTTCATTTAAAAAAGTTTTGGAAATTCTAAAATTTAAATACCCATTTACAGCTTCAACTGATTCAAAACAATCATGATTTTGAAATTTGCTCGCTAAGTCGCTAGCGATCAACATAGGGGATTTTTTTAATTCCTTAGCCAGTGAAAAAGCCAAAGGGGTAGCAAAATGTGCTAAATTTTTATCCTTTGGATTTTCAAGCGCAAAATCACACTCTAAAATCTTTTTAATTTCATTAAAAATAATACTTTTCAAAAGACTAAACCTTAAGCTTTTTTTGTTTCGTCTATACTTGCATCAGCATTTGTATTATTAGTTGTGTTTTTATTTTCTTCTATTTTTTGAGTATTTTTTGCTACTTCATCATCATTATTCATTTCATCTTTAAAAGTTTTAATACCTTTGCCTAAACCCTTTGCAAGTTCTGGAATTTTTTTTGCTCCAAAAAGCAATACAACAATCAATAAAATAATCAACCAATGACTTGGACTTGACCAACCACCCATTTTATTCTCCTTCATTCCAAATATTTTGAATTTGCCCTAGATTCTGCCCTTTGGTTCTAAATTTATGGGCGATTAAAATCGCTCGCAATGCTTCATAACTTTGCTTTAACTCATCGTTAATGATAAGATAATCATACTCGCTAAGCTCTTTCATCTCATCACTAGCGTTTTGTAATCTTTTTTCTAGTTGTATTATTGTATCAGTATTTCGCTTAATAAGTCTTTTTTTTAACTCATCTTTATTTTTTGTAGTAATAAAAACAGAAACAATCTTATCAGCCATTTTTTTTCTGGCTATTTTAAATCCTTGCACATCAATATCAAAAACAACTATTTTTCCATTATCTAAAGCATTTTGAGTGTGCTTTAAAGAAGTACCATAAAAATTTTCATGCACTCTAGCCCATTCTAAAAAATGATCACTATCTATACCTTTTTGAAATTCTTCATGGGATATAAAATGATAATGTATTCCATTTTTTTCACCCTCTCTTGGTTTGCGAGTTGTTGAAGAAATAGAAAAATAAAGCTCATCTTCAAATTCATCAAAAAGTTTTTTTAAAAGAGTTGATTTTCCAGCACCACTAGGACCTGAAATCAACAAAACAAAACCTTGCAATTTCAATCCTCTTTAAAACTAATGTTTATATTTATATTCATATTCATACCCTTAAGAGCAGCTTTTAAGGTATCATCTTTAATACTTGAAGTGATCGCTCCTGCTATGCTTTGGCTAAGCTCATTAACTATCTCTTCGCTATTATCATCTTTAGTTACATCACTTACTATAGGCTCTTCGTTTTTTTCTAAGATTTCCTCTCCAAGAGCTTCTTGTATATCACTTTCTTTCAATGTATCAAAATCACTTATATTTAAATTTGGCACAACCACTTCCTCTTCATTTGTTCCTAATTCTTTATCGTCTAAAATTGGTTCATCTTTAAAATCTTCTAAGACCTTGCTACTATTGTCACTATCAATACCATAATCAAGCTCATCAAGTTGAGCTAGTTCTTCTTTGATTTGATCTTGAGTACTCAAATTTGAAGCAAAATCATCTATTTCATCTTGAACATCTTCTTCCACAACAGGAGCAAACTCCTCTAAATTTTCCTCTGATTCTTCATTATATTTTGCTTGACCTAAAAATTCAGCATCCTCAGGAAGATCATCAAAATCCATTTCTTTTTCTTGCTCTTCAACCTCAGGAAGATCATCAAAATCGCTTATATTAGCTTGTAATTCTTTGTTATCTTCTAAATCTTCATCATTTTTATCATCTAGCTCATCTAAACTAGGCTCAGTATCCAAAGCTGTATGTTCTTGGCTTAAGTCTTCTTTTTCGCTTTCACCATCTTCTAAAGTTAAATCTAAATCAATTTGAGTGTCTTCTTGAGTCTGTTCTTTAATTGTTTCTTGTTCTAAATTGTCATGTTCTAAATTTTGAGTTTCTAAAGTTTTGTTTGCATTATCATCTTGAGCATCATCATCAAAACTCAAATCTTCCATTCCCTCTGAATTTATATCTAAAGAATTTTCATCAGGCAAATCATCTAAATTTAAATTATCTAAATCCAAGCTTATATCAGCATAAGGATTTTCATCATTGCTTAACATTGGCAAATCAATAGATGTATGCTTGTTCGCATCTTTATTATTAAGTAAATTTAAAAAATCTGTAGGTAAAAAAGGTTTTTGTAAAATTTGCGCATCTATATCTTCTACATTTTGATTTCGCGGGGCTAAAAAAATCAATCTATCGCATTTTTCTTTAAGAATTTTTAAAGGTGCTGGAGTATCACTATCTACAACAATCACATCATAATTACCCAAATTTTCACTATAAGCATTAAGTTCTTCAAAATCATAAGACATTTTTTTAGCACTAAGGCTTACAAGTCTTGAAACTACAGGGTTTTCATTTAAAAGTAAAATTTTCATCACTTTAATCCTTAAAAAATAATCGCTATTTTACGATAATTTCATTTATCCTTTCCTTAGGAGAAAAAAAGAGTTTGCATATGAGTAAAAAGTTCTAAAATTAAATTTTTAAAATATTGCATCATAACTAGTAAAATAGCAATTAAAACTACAAAACCTAGAGCTATCTTTATAGGATAGCCAATAACTAAAAGATTAAATTGTGGCATTGTTTTCATCAAAAGTCCAAAAATAACATCGGCTAAAAGTGAAATTCCAAGTATAGGAAAGCTCATAGTAAAACCTATGATGAAAATATTAAACATACCCATATTTAAATAATGCATTAAATTCTCATGCGGATAAAATCCACCTAAACTAATATAACCCAAAGAATGACTTAAAAACAAAAGCATTAAATGATGGCCATCAAAAGCAAGAAAAAACATCAAAGCAAGTAAATTTAAAATTTGTGCCGTAATAGGCATACTCGTTCCAGAACTTGGATCTAATATACTTGCCATAGTAAATCCCATAGTAAAAGCAATCTGCTCACCTGCCATCATAATAATAGCAAAAATAATTTGAAGCATTAATCCTGCCATCATTCCAAAAATCACTTCACTAATAAGCTGTAAAACAAAAAAACTATCTAAATGCAAAGATTCTAATCTAGCCAAAGGATATAAATACATAGTCAAAAATAAAACTATAGTACTTTTTATTACCATAGGAATAGAATTATGTGAAAAAAAAGGAAAAAAAACTATAAGACCACTCATTCTAGCAAGAAGCAACATAAAAGTTACAACATTTTTATCGCCTAAATAATTAACAAATTCCATTAACGTTTATAGTATAAATTTTATCACAAAAACTTGCGAGCTTACTATCGTGAGTTACAAAAAATAAAGCCGCATCATTTTCTTTAACATAAGAAATTAAAAGTTCGATAACATTTTTAGCATTATCAAAATCCAAATTTCCAGTTGCTTCATCAGCAAAAATAATCTTTGGTTTTTTACAAAGCACACGTGCGATACTCACACGCTGTTGTTGTCCGCCGCTAAGCTTTCCTATTTTTTGATGTAAAAGCGTATCAATACCTAACCTTTTTAAAATTTTCTCATCTAAATCTTGACCCGATAAAACACTAGCAAGTTCGATATTTTCTAAAGCCGAAAAACCTTTAAAAAGATAATGTGTCTGAAAAATAATACCAAAATCATAACAGCGAATTTTTAATCTTTCGTTTTCATCTATCTGATAAAGACTAGAACCTTTAAAAAAAACTTCACCTTTTTTTGGAATCAATAAAGAAGAAAGTATATGCAAAAGAGTAGATTTACCACAACCGCTACTCCCTTGAATAGCAATGCAATCTTTGGTATTTAAAGTAAGATTTAAACCCTCAAAAAGCGGATAATCAAAACTATGGCTTAAATTTTCCGCTCTTAAGAGTTCCATTTTTAACCGTTTTTAAAGTTGTGCAGCAACTTCAGCCGCAAAATCTTCAGTTTTCTTTTCTAAACCTTCGCCAACTTCAAAGCAAATAAATTCAACAATTTTAATTTTTCCGCCAAATTCTTTTTCTTTTTCAGCAATTACTTGTTCTACAGTTTTTTTATCATCCATTACATAAAACTGACCCATTAAAGTAAGTTTGCTATCGAGTTGAGAATTATCGGCTATAAAGCTATTCATTTTACCTGGAATGATATTATCCCAAATTTTTTCAGGTTTACCTTGAGCTTTAAGTTCTTCTTTGATTTTTTCTTCAGCTTCTTTTAAAATTGCATCGCTTAATTGTTTGCGACTTGCAAATTGAGGAATTTTATGTTCAGGTTTATTTGGATCTTTCAGTCTGCGTCTTTCTTCATTTTCTTTTTCAAGTTCAGCAACCAAAGCTTTGTATTCATTTTCAACAAAAGTCATATCCAAATCTTCATAACTTAAATAACTTGGTCTCATTGCTGCAATATGCATACAAATTTGTCTTAACAAATCTCTTGATTTTGAAGCCACTTCAGTGCTATCACAAGCTGCAGCGATCACAACGCCCACACGGCCATTTGTATGGATATAACCATTTACAACGCCGTTAGCACCTGCTTTTAAAGTTGCAAATCTTCTTACAACTAGGTTTTCTCCTATAGTTGCAATTTGACTTTTTAAATATTCTTCAAATTTTACACCATTAATCGTACTTGAGTGAAGCTCTTCCACACTTTGCAAGCTATTGCTTTGAATATGAGCTGTAGTATCTTTTGTTAAAGCGATAAACTGATCATTTTTTGCCACAAAATCTGTTTCGGAATTAATCTCACTTACAGTTGCGCTTGTAAAATCATCACTTACTTTTACACTTACTAAACCTTCTGCAGCAAGTCTATCTGCTTTTTTAGCAGCCTTACCTAAACCTTTTTCTCTTAAAAGTTGTACTGCTTTATCAAAATCTCCATTAGTTTCACTCAAAGCATTTTTACAATCCATCATCCCCGCGCCTGTACTTTCGCGGAGTTCTTTTACCATTGCAGCAGTAATTTCAGCCATTATTCTTGCTCCTCACCGAAGTCTTCTTCGCTCATCGCTTCATCTAAAACTTCTTTTTTCTCTTCATCGGTGATTTCTTTTTCTTCATTTGCTAAAGCTTCGCCATCTTGTTCTCTTAAAGCTTTTCCTTCATTAATCGCTTCAGCCATTTCTTGGCAGAAAAGTTGCACTGAACGAATTGCATCATCATTTCCTGGAATAGGATAAGTTACCAAGTCAGGATCGCAGTTTGTATCTAGTGGAGCTACAACAGGAATTCTTAATCTATTTGCTTCTTGAACAGCAATTTTTTCTTTTACTGTGTCAATAACAAAAATCATATCAGGTTGAGTTTTCATATAACGAATTCCACCTAAATAAGCTAATAATTTTTCTTTTTTTCTTGTAAGCATTAAAGCTTCTTTTTTAGTTAAAAGTTTAATACTTCCATCTTCTTCCATTTTTTCAATTACTTCTAATTTTCTAATTGATTGGCGAATGGTACCAAAATTTGTCATCATACCGCCAAGCCATCTATGATTTACATAAGGCATACCGCATTTTTCAGCGTATTCTTTAATCGCTCCACCTGCTTGTTTTTTTGTCCCGACAAAAAGTATAGTTTTTCCTTCGGCAGCAGCGTCACGAACGATATTATAGGTATATCTAAAATATCTTAAAGTTTTTTGTAAATCAATTACATAAATACCTTTTCTCTCGCCAAAAATGAATTTTTTCATCTTTGGATTCCAGCGTCTTGTTTGGTGTCCAAAATGCACACCGCATTCTAATAAATCTCTCATACTAACCATGAGTTTCTCCTTGTAAATTTAGCTTTATTCCTCCACATCCCTTAATTTACACAAGCTAAAAAGGATTGATGCGTGTGAAATGAAGCTAATATTTTATCAAATTTAAGTTTAGTTTTTACTTATATATGTAGTCCTTGGTAAGGCTTAGATTATTATTGATTTCTTTTGTGATTAAAAATTGAAACAAATCCACGCTTCCAACGCGAAAAGCAGAGGCACAAGAACGAAGGTATAAATCCCACATTCTTATAAATTCTTCATCATATTTTTCCCTTACCTTGTCCAATACTTTGTTAAAATTTTCATCCCATAAATCTAAAGTTTTTGCATAGTGCATTCTTAAACTTTCTGCTAAAAGAAGATGAAAATCCCACTCACTCATAGCACTTACAACCTCTCTTAAAGAAGGTAAATATCCTCCTGGAAAAATATATTTATCTATCCAAGCATTTGTTTTTCCTTCAAACATGGCTAAAATAGAATGTAAAAGCATAGAACCTCCAGGTTTTAACACTTGTTTTACTTTCATGAAATAAAGTCCTAAATTCTCTTTGCCTACATGTTCAAACATACCCACAGAAACAACTTTATCAAAATAATTTTCAAATTCTAAATCTTGATAATTTTGAAGTCTTATTTCTATTTTATCTTCAAGACCAAGTTCTTTTACTCTTTCCTTAGCTTTTTTACACTGCTCCTCTGAAATAGTAATTCCAACAACCTTAACTCCATACTTTTGAGCCGCCATAATAGAAAGCCAACCCCAGCCACAACCTATATCTAAAAGCTTTTCTCCTTCTTTTAAATCAAGTTTTTTAAGAGTATGTTCTATTTTGTTAATTTGAGCTTCATAAAGAGTATTATTAGGCTCTTTAAAATAAGCGCAAGAATAGCTCATAGTATCATCAAGCCAAAGCTTATAAAAATCATTACCTATATCATAATGACTTTTGATATTTTTACTTTCCTGTTTTTGGGCTATTTTACTCAAGATATCCTCTGTATTTTTTAAAAAACGCTTATTTGAAAAATAATACAAAACTTTAGCTATTTCATCATAATCACCTTCTATTTCTAGTTTAGACTCCATATAATGTTTTGCAAAAACTAAACTCGTATCACTAAATAATTTTAAAAAAGGTATTTTTTCTTTGAAAATTAAAGAAAATTTAGCAGGCTGATTACCCACATGAAATTCTTCTTGATCCCAAAATACAATTCTAAAATTTCCATAATTCCATTTTGAAAGAATAAATTTAATCATTTGTTTTTCAAGCATAACATACTCCAACTAATAAAAATTATTATTTGATAGTATCTCTTAATTATGTTTAAAATTTGATAAAATTGAAGAAAAGATAGAATTTTTGCCACAGATATAAAATAGTGGCAAAAATTTTATAATACTAATGTAATTTAGACCAAACAGAACGCTTCCAACCTATAGCAAAAATACTTAAAATTACAAAGAATATCATTACATAAATTCCTGTAGTTTTTCTTTCTTCTTTTTTGCTATCACCCACTTGATCAATATAAGATACAACCTTAGCCTGTGCAGCTTCTGTTAAACCTACTCTTGGCATAGCGGTTCCTGGAAGAAGTTTTTGAGTATTATTAATAAAATCATGTAAATATTGCTCACCACGAGATCTTATCATCATAGAAAGATCAGGTGGAACAGAACCTAAATAAGTTTTTAAATCATTTTGATTTGATGGAGTAAAAAAGCTATCGTATTTCATATCATGACAACGTCCGCAAGCCTCAATAAAAGTTGCTTTATCTTTAGCAAATTTTATATCTTTTTCCATTAAAGCTGCTTTTTGAGCACTATTTTCCATTTTAGCATATTTTGCCTCAACATCTTTCTTAATAGTAGCATCTTCATTGGCTTCAAATTTAACACTCACATCTTTAAGATAGGCAATTACATTGGCTATATTTGCATTTGTAGCTTCTTCACTTTCTCCTGAAGTATCTTTATTGTAAGCTGTCATAATAAAAGCATCACCAAATTTATGATCTACTTTTAAAGCAAGCGCAGGATGAATAATCAAAGCTGCTAAAAATTTTTCATCAAAAATAGCACCAGCTGCACTGAGATCAGGCGGTATTACTCCCATAGAAGAATCAGTAATATTAGCTGCTATTCCATCTTCTTTTACACCATGACATGCAAAACAGTTATTTTCAAAAAATTCTTTACCTTTTTTTGCATCACCCTTAGCAAAATCGATCTTTGCAACATCTGCCCAAAGTGTTTCAACCTTGCTTAATTCTTCTTTTGCTTTTTCAAGTTCTTTGTTTGCACTCTCTATTCTTTTAGCATCTCCTGAAGCTTGTGCATCTTTTAGAGCTAATTCTTTAGCTTCAACTATACCTTTTGCAAAAGTAGTATCTTCAACAGCAAAATCAAAATTTGCAGGAGCAACATGAGGCTTCATCACTGAATGAGCATAAGGCTCTACCCCCCAATATACAAGTGCAGTAAAAACTACTACAACTAAAAATATTTTTATTTCTCTCATTGTTTAGCTCCTTTTCTCTCCATAATAGTAATAACCGGTAAAACTACAATAAGTAAAAGTAAAAATACTATAGAAGCGTAAAATCCTACCCAAGCATTTACACCTGTTGGAGGTAATTTTCCATAAACAGTTAAAACAATTAAATCAATAAGCAATATCCAAAACCAAATGAAAAATAAAGGTCTTTCATGAGCTGGTTTTACCACATCACTTCTATCAAGCCAAGGAAGCAAGAAGAAAATCACTTGAGCAATACCAAATGCAGCCAAACCTATATCAAAAGCTTTAATACCTGCAATATCAAAGAAAAATCCTCTTAAAACTTCATAACTCCATAAGAAATACCACTCAGGATAAATATGAGCTGGTGTTTTAAGCGCATTAGCTGGATCAAAATTAATTGGATCCATTGCAAATTCAAATTTAAAACAGACCAAATAAAAGAAGAAAATCATAAAAAAGCTTATATACATAAAATCTTTTGATAAAAATCCTGGCCAAAAAGGAATCACTTTAGAACCCTTTGTGTCACCTGCCATGTATTTTTCAGCCTCTAAATCAAAGTCAAGTTCTTCAGAAATTTCATTATTAACATGAGGAATTCTTAAAGAATAGAAGTGAAATGCTATAATAGCAATGATAACTATAGGAAGCAAGCACACATGAAGCATAAAAAATCTTGTTAAAGTTGGATCAGAAACCGCATAATCTCCACGAATCCAAATCACAAGCTCAGGGCCAATAAATGGTATCCCTCCAAAAAGATTAGTGATTACTTGAGCTGCCCAATAACTCATTTGTCCCCAAGGAAGCATATACCCACTAAAAGCTTCAGCAGAAAATACAACAAACAAAAGCATACCGCTAACCCAAATCATCTCACGACCTTTTTTATAAGAACCGTAATAAATTCCTGTTAGCATATGTATGTATATAATCAAAAATACAACAGAAGCGGCAACACCATGCATGTGACGCCAAAGCCATCCATAGTCCACCTCTTGCATAATAGTCTTATTCACACTATCAAAAGCAAGTGCAGTATCTGGTTTATAATACATCACAAGTAAAAGTCCTGTAACAAAAAGCACTGCAAAAAGAGTGGTTAAAATAACCCCCATTGCCCAAAGAAAGTTAATTTGCTTTGGTATCCAATATTTTACCATTAAAACATCAAGCAGTTTATGTACCGCAAGTCTTTGATCAAGCCAATCTACAAGACCATTAGCTTTTCTAATTTGTGCCATCTTAAGCCTCCGCTATCATTTTTTTATATTCAGGACCCTCTTCACCTAAAACAAGCTTGGTTCCATCAATTTTAAAAGGAGGAATTTCAAGAGGCTTTGGAGGAGGTCCAAAGACATTTTTTCCACTTGTGTCAAATTCTCCACCATGACAGGCGCATTTAAACAATTGCTCACTTGGTTGGTAAGCAGGTATACAACCCAAATGCGTACAAAGTCCTATAACCACAGTATAAGCTGCGTTATCTACCACAACATCACGTTTTTCATCTTTTGGCATACTCGCATCTTTTTTTAATATAAAAATAGGCTTTTTACGCCATTCTATAGTTCTAAGCTCTCCATCTTGCATTCCTGATAAATCTACTGTAGTAAAACCTGCAGCTTTAACACTTGGAAGCGGAT
The DNA here is from genome assembly GCF_012890095.1 of Campylobacter sp. CFSAN093260. NCBI lineage: Bacteria > Pseudomonadati > Campylobacterota > Epsilonproteobacteria > Campylobacterales > Campylobacteraceae > Campylobacter > Campylobacter sp. CFSAN093260. The sequence goes on from NZ_CP040618.1 coordinate 1,116,577, forward strand.
CCCAAGTTTTTTTCATCGCAACAAGTGAGAAAACACCGCCTACAGCAGCTACGCTTCCAAATGCAAAGCCCATAAAGCTTCGTCTACTCTCAGATGTAGCCATAACTTGCTCCTTTCGATTTTATTTTTTAACCAAGTTAAAAGTTTATCGAAATTAAAATAAATTTTTTCTTTGTTTAACAAGTTTTGATATTTAGACAATAAGAGCAAAAAGAGAAAAAACAAGCACAGGTAAAGTTATCAAAAAGCCAAATTTACAATATTGCCAAAAAGAAATATTAATGCCTTTTCTAGCCAAAACTCCAAGCCAAAGCAAAGTTGCTAAAGAACCTATTGGCGTAAGTTTTGGACCTATATTTACACCTAAAAGATGTGCATAAATCATCAAAGAATCAAAAGAAAAATTCTCAAAATATTCTTTTAATGCCAAATCTCCGATTAAAACCATAGGCAAATTATTAAACACAGAAGATCCAAAAGCTGAAATCAAAGCCACACCAAAAATTCCACTCTTATCTTGCATCAAAAAAGCATAGCTTTTAACCAAAATTTCACTCACACCTATTTTATGTAAAGCAAAAACCACCATATAAAGCCCAAAACTAAAAAGCAAAACTCCATAAGGTGCTTCAAAAAGAATTTTAATACTTTTTTTACCTTGAATTTTTAAAATAATAAGCCAAAAAATTCCCGCCCAAAGCAAAGCAAAAAAACTTATTTTAATATTAAAAATTTCACCTATAAAAAAACTGATAATAAAAAGAAATAAAAATACTATGCAAAGAAAAAACAATTTCAATGAAATTTGCTCTTTTTTGATTAATTTAAATTCAAGCCTTTTAGGTAAAACTCTCACATAAAGCACAAAAACCGTAACTATAGTAGAAAGCAAAACAAAAAAATTTGGCAAAAACATATTTTTAGCAAATTCTAAAAATTCTATCTTAAAATAATTTGCTGTGATGATATTGGTTAAATTTGAAATAACCAAAGCGTTTGAACTTGCATCACATAAAAAAGAAAGGCTAAGTAAAAAAGAACTTAAAATAAAAGCATGATTTTTACAATCTTTAAGAGTTGAAAATAAAGCTATAATAATAGGTGTAATGATTAAAATCGCTCCATCGTTAGCAAAAAATGCAGAAAGAAAAAATACAAAAATCAACAAAAATAACATCATTTTTTTTGTACTGATATAAATTTTTTCTTGATTTTTCTCTCTAGAAAAATACAAAATTTTACTCGCAATAAAATCAAAAAATCCCAAAGCTTCCAAGCTAAAAGAAAGGATAATCAACCCAACCAAAGTTAAAGAACTATCCCAAACCAAAGAAAAAACAAAACAAGCATCTTTAAAATCTACCAATTGAAAAATAAAAACAAAAAAAGCCCCCAAGCTAGAAAATACCCAAATAGGTAAATTCCATGGACGCCAAAAAAGTAAAACCAAAGTAGATAAAAAAATAAAAAAAGCAAGCATTTAAGCTTTTTTCTTTTGCATTTTGATATAAATTTGCAAAATATCCAACGCTGCAGGAGTGATTCCACTGATTTGACTTGCAGCAAAAATGGTTGGAGGTTTATGATGATTAAGCTTTTCTACAACCTCATTACTCAAACCACTTACACTTTTAAAATCAAAATTTTCAGGAATTTTAAGCTCACTAAGATTTTTCATTTTTTCTACTTGAGCTTTTTGCATACTAATGTAATGATAATACTTTGCCTCATTTAAAATCTCTCTTAAGGAGTAATGATCCATGGTTTCAAATATAGGGTCAAGTTTTTTTAATTTTTCTATATCAAAACTTGCTCTTGCAACAATTTTTTGAAGATTGACTATAGAAGAAATTTTATCTTCTCCTAAACTCTCTAAAAAAGCATTATTTTGGTTGTTAGGCGTAAATTCTTTAGAAAGTAAAAATTCAAGTCCTTTTTGAAGATTGTTTGCGATATTTTGTATATAAGTAAAATCTTGCTCGCTTAAAAGCCCTAAATCATAGCCATATTTTCCAAGTCTAAGTATAGCATTTTCTTCCCTTAAAAGCAGTCTAAATTCCGCTCTTGAAGTAAACATTCTATAAGGTTCTTTTGTGCCTTTTACTACCAAATCATCGATTAAAACTCCTATATAAGCTTCATCACGCCTTAAAATCAAAGGCTCTTTCATATCTATGCTTAAGCTTGCATTGATTCCCGCCATAAAGCCTTGTGCTGCAGCCTCTTCATAACCTGTAGTTCCATTAATCTGTCCTGCACAATAAAGATTTTTAATCTTTTTAAGTTCTAAAGTATGCTTAAGTTCAGTTGGCTCTATATAGTCATATTCTATAGCATAACCAAAACGGGTTATTTTAGCATTTTCAAAACCCTTTACAGAACGCAACATTTGAGTTTGTACTTCATAAGGTAAAGAAGTAGAAAAACCATTGATATAATACTCCGTCGCATCGATAGTTTGAGGCTCTATAAAAAGATGATGGCTTTCTTTGTCGCTAAAACGATTGATCTTATCTTCTATAGAAGGACAATACCTTGGCCCCACACCTTCAATCTGTCCTGTAAAAAGCGGAGCACGATAAAAATTATTCTTAATAATCTCATGTGTAGTTGTATTAGTGCGTGCGATATAACAAGGAAGTTGAGTAGGATTGAAATTTCTTGAACGAAAACTAAAAGCTTTAGGATTTATATCACCATCTTGAATTTCAAGCACGCTAAAATCAATGCTTTTTGCATCCACTCTTGGGCAAGTTCCTGTTTTTAAACGTCCCATTTTTAAACCCAAAGTTTGCAGATAATTTCCTAAATTTACCGAAGCAAGCTCCCCTACCCTTCCTGCTTGAAGTTTATTTTCACCTACATGAATAAGTCCATTTAAAAAAGTTCCTGTTGTTAGGATGACTTTTTTGGCAAAATATATATTTTCTAAATTTGTTTTTACGCCTTTAACTTCATCATTTTCTACGATTAAAACACTCGCTTGTTCTTGAGAAATTTCTAAATTTGGAAGTTTTAAAAGTTTATTACGTGCAATGATACGGTATTTATCCATATCAATTTGTGCCCTACTTCCTTGAACGGCTACACCCTTACTTTCATTTAAAATGCGAAATTGTATCCCTGCTTCATCGGTGATTTCACCCATAAGACCACCCATGGCATCAAGTTCTTTTACCAAATGCCCTTTAGCAAGTCCACCTATGGCTGGATTACAACTTGCCGCTCCTATTTGCTCAATCAATGTAGTTAAAAGTAAGGTTTTTTTACCCATTCTAGCAGCAGCAGCACTTGCTTCAACACCTGCATGTCCACCACCTATAACAATGACATCAAACATATTTTACCTTGAAAAATGTGAATTTTTAAAAGAAAGATTATATAATATTTGGACTTAAAACAAACTCGTTTTAAGTCTAACAAAAATTTATTTAGCTTCTTGAAGAGAAAAGATTAGCTCATTATAAGTTTTATCTGCATCTTTGCAGAAATTTTTAAGCATCTCAACACCCTTATTTAAGCCTTGTTGCTGTTCTGCTCTTAAAAGATCGCTATAAAGACTTTCTATTGTAGAAATAGCGCTTTTATTTGGCATACGACGAACGGAATAATAGCCTATGATATTATTATTAACATCTATTGATGGGGTTACATTTGCAAAAACCCAATAGTAATTGTTATCTTTGGTTTTATTTTTTACGTAAGCAAAAATTTCTTTGCCTTCTTTCATATAATCCCATAAATATTTAAAAACAGTTTTTGGCATCTCTTCATGTCTTACTATGTTATGAGGTTTATTTAAAACTTCACCCATGGTATAACCTGCATACTTTAAAAAATCATCATTTGCATAAACTATTTTATCTTTTAAATCTGTTTTAGAAGTAATTAAACTATCTTCTTGTAAAAAAATTTCTCTTGACATTTTCCCACCCTCTTAATTTATATTTTTAATTTTGCTAAGATTTCAGCACTTCTTTGCTCTAGTGATTTAATATCATTTACAATCGCATCATAAGCTTTTTGATCGATATAATCTTGACTTGATTCTTCTATTGCTTTTTTAGCGTTATCTTTTATAAATTCTTTAGCTAAATTTAACTCAGTTTCAGAACTAAGCTCATTAATAACACCTTGAGCTCTCTCATCTTGACAAAGATTAGAAATTGGATCTACACTTTCAAGATTGAAATTTTGAGCCCCATTTAAATTTAAATATATATTTGATTTATAAAGAATATGATCGATTTTAACCACAGACAAAATCAATCTCTTTGCAAAGGATCCAAAATTAACACCAAGAGCACTACTATTTTCTTCTAGACGTTTAAAAGCTTGAGAAAATTTATTAATTCTTTCTTCAGATTCACTAACAATGTTAAAAACTTGCTCACTGCCACTTTGGATATTTACAAAATCTTGTTGCATAGTCTGAATTGCAATAGAAATTTCGCTTGTAGATCTTTGAGTTCTTTCTGCTAACTTTCTAACTTCATCAGCCACAACCGCAAAGCCCCTACCATGCTCTCCTGCACGCGCAGCTTCAATAGCAGCATTTAAAGCTAGAAGATTGGTTTGATCGGCTATATCACGTATTACTTCAACCACTGAAGTGATATTTTGTGAATTAGCCACAAAAGTTTGTACTGTCTCCTTGCTCGAATTTACAACATCCATTAAAGAACCCATAGCACTTTGAAGAGAATCCACCTCTGAACCATTTTCTGTAGCTGTATGAGAAATGGCATCCACTGTATCATATACATTTTTCATCATGCTAATATCTTGATTTAATGAGCTAGAAATTTGAGACATGTCTTTATTTTGATTTCCAAGGCTTAAATCCATTAAAGTTCTTGATAAAGCATTTTTAAAAGTAGATCTTGCTGTCACTTCTATGTTTGCTAAAGCTTTATTTATAAATTCGATATTATGAGCAAAAATTCCTTTTAAACCTTCAGGCAAAGCCTTGCGATAAAATTCACCTTTTTGAGAACAAGAAATAGAAGTATTAATTTCCCTTAAGTAAGCTTCTAGCCCATCAATAGTATTGTTAAGATTATCTGCTATTTCGGCTAATTTTTTGCTTTTTGTTTTTACATAGATAATTCTATTGTCAAAATTTCCTTCTTTTAACTCTCTACAAAGAACCAAAAGTTTATCTATCATTATTTGCTCATCTTTGTGTTGTCTAAGCAAATAAATCATTAAAACAGCGATTAAAACAAAAATTATCGCTCCAACAAAAATATGAATAAAAATGACACCTAAAACACCGATAACACTTAGAAAAATAGTTGATAATAATCCATTTTTCACCATAAATTTACCCCTTTTATTGAAAATTTTTTGAAATCATAAATCAAAACAATACTTTAATAATATATTACTTTAATTTTTAGGCGAAAATTATACAATAAAAAAGATTAAATATATCTTATTTAGTTATTTTCTTGTAAGTTAAAAATAAGTTCATTATAAGTCATTTTATAAGAACTTACAATATCCATTAAAGCTGAAACTCCAGCATTAATGCCTGATTTTTGCTCTTTTTCAAGTAAAATTTTATAAACTTCTTCAATTATAGAAAGAGATTTTCTATTGGGTGCACGACGAACAGAATAATAATTGACGATATCTCCATTAGCATCAAATGAAGCACTTACATTTGCAAAAACCCAGTAAAAATTACCATCTTTGGATTTATTTTTCACAAATGCAAAAATTTCATCTCCTTTTTGAATATAATCCCAAAGACATTTAAATACAGTGCGTGGCATATCTTCATGTCTTACTATATTATGAGATTTATATAAAAGCTCATCGACTTTATAACCTGCGTATTTTAAAAAGTCATTATTGGCATAAATGATATTCCCCTTAAGATCTGTTTTAGAAGTAATTAAAGCATTTTCAGACAAAACTATTTCTTTCATAATTTAAAACATCCCAATAAAACAAATAAATCAAAAATAGAATTATTACCAATAATAAATAACAAAAAGCAAACTGAATTACAAAATTATAAAATTTTCAAAAATATTTTAAATTTTATAATGCAAATAATGAGAAATTTTGTAACGTTTATATAAAAAATTATCATATCATATAAAAGAAAGTATTTCTAGATTTGTTTTTTTGTTAAAATTTACGATACACATTGTTAAAATTATATTTTACAAAGATCAAAAGGAGTGAATAAACTTGGAAACTTTAAGTCAAACTTTAGCTGAAAGAAAACCGCCTTTATATAAACGTATTATCAAAAGTCTTGGATTTTGGGTGATTATAGGCATTATTACAGGTATTGTACTTGGCTATACAGATAAAGAATTAGCCATTGCTAGCAAACCAGGAGTTGATTATTTTATAGGTGCTTTAAAGGTTCTTATAGGCCCTATTATTTTTGTTACTTTGGTTTTGGGCATCATTAGTCTTGAAAGTTTAAAAAAAGTAGGTAGCATTGGTGCTAAAGCGGTTATTTACTTTGAAGTTGTAAGTACTTTAGCACTTGCTATAGGTATTTTTATGGCAAATGTTATGCAACCAGGCCATGGAATGAATCTTGATCCAAGTCAACTTGATACAAAAAGCGTTCAAAAATACATTTCTCAAACCACAGAAGTAAGTGCGAGCTCTGAGATTATGCATATTTTAAAAGATGCTATGCCTACTGATATTATCACACCTTTTACAGAAGGAAAAACCATACAAGTTTTAGTTATTGCTATAATTACTGCTTTGATTATTTCTTTAATGAGAATAGAAGACAAACAGGCAATTCAAAGAGTTTTTGAAGTGGTACAAAATTTTGTTTTTAAAATTCTACAAATCATTATGTATTTTAGTCCTATTGCCGCCTTTTCAGCAATGGCTGTACTCATAGCTCAATACGGAATTGGCTCTTTGATCAACTTAGCATATTTACTTTTAGTAATGCTGATTTCATGTCTTGTTTTTATATTTGGAATCTTAGGTCTGATTTGTTATTTTGCAAAAGTAAATATCTTCAAATTTATGAGATTTATCTCAAGAGAAGTATTGATCGTTTTTGCAACCAGTTCAAGCGAGTCTGCACTTGCTCCTTTAATGAGAAAACTAGAAAAAGCAGGACTTTCTAAAGCAACAATCGGACTTGTTTTACCAACGGGATATAGTTTTAATCTTGATTGTACAAATATTTATCTAGCTATGAGCTTAATCTTTCTAGCACAAGCTTTCAATGTAAATTTAAGTTTAGCACACGAAATCAGTATTTTAATAGTATTAATGATAGCCTCAAAAGGTGCAGTAGGTGTAACTGGATCAGGTTTTATAGTGCTTGGAAGTACGCTTGCGGCTCTAGGAAATATGGAAATTTCAGAAGCAAATGCAACCTTAGCACAAGTTCTACCAGTAGCTGCTATAGGTGTTCTTTTAGGTGTTGATAAATTTATGTCTGAAATGAGAGCGGTTGGAAATCTTTGCGGAAATTCAGTAGCAGCTTTAATCGTTGCTATCTGGGATAAACAAATTGATTGGGAAAAATTCCGCTACGCTATGGACAATCCAGAAAAATTTCATAATGCTGGAATGAACTAATGAGTTCTTTGGAGGAAATCATATCGATTAACCTCCTCTAAAGTATTATCTTTTTTTCTAAATTGCTTTAAAAAACTTTCATTGAAATTAAAACTAAATCCAACTTGAACAACAGTATCATCAACAGTCTCTCTTGCACTATAATCACGACGCAATAAATTTAAACTAAATACACTATAAGGAGAGTAAGATACTTGATAATTAGTTTTATCATTATCCTTACTTATATCAAAAGCAAAAGCGGTATAAGTTGGAATTACAAAACTCATTCCAAGCTGTAATTTTTTTTCTGCTTCATTGGGTATATAATAATTACTATAAGCCTTTATAAATTTACTATAACCAAACTCTGTACCAAAGCTTTTAGTATCTTTTTGTTCCTTTTGTTTATCAATAAAACCATTAACTCCAAATAAAAAATCATCTTTTTCATAACGATTGATTAAACCCCCTGAGTAATTATAATTATCTTGAGCCACAAAAAGTTCTTTTTGAAAAAGCAAAGAATTATTCTCCCCCTCATAAAGAGAACTTAAATTTTTAACCTGCGCGTTTTCATTTTGAAAATCCAAATTCCCATCTGTTTTATCTATACCATTATTATTTTCTAAGGTTTTTGAAAGTAAGCTATCAAAAGTGCTTTTAAAATCCACATTCTCTTCTTGAATTTTTGGAGCTTCTTTGGTATTTTCATAATCAAAGTGCTCCCAAGAATTTTGATTATTATTTTTTGCTAAAGCCTCTGTAAGTTCATCGGCATTGAGTAAAGAAAACAATGCTATTATATAAAAAATACCCCTCATTATTCTTATATTCCTTATTATTTCTTGTTTGAGTATTTATTATAAAAAAATAATATAAATAAAAATTCCACAAAGACTAAAAAATAAAATTAGCAAATTTAAAGTAAATAAGTGTATAATTAAAATAAAAAAGGGTTATTAATGCAAAAAGACAACCTCATAGCTTTTGTTATTTTTATTATCAGTACTATCGCATTTGTTATTTGGGGATTTGGTTATATTTCGCAACATCAATTGATTCTTTTTATTCTTGCTTCTATATTTGGCATTTTTATGGCATTTAATATAGGTGGAAATGATGTAGCCAATTCTTTTGGAACAAGCGTTGGCGCAAAAACAGTAACCATTAAACAAGCTTTAATTATAGCAGCTGTTTTTGAGCTAAGCGGGGCAATCTTCGCAGGCGCAGAAGTTACTAAAACCATACGCAGCGGTATTGTTATTTTTCCAAATTCTTTAGATCCTATGCTTTTTGTTATCATTATGCTTGCTGCACTTTTAAGCTCTGGGGTTTGGATTTTTATTGCAACCAAGAAAGGCTTACCTGTATCAACCACACACAGTATAGTTGGTGGGATTGTAGGTGCTAGCATTATGATGGGGCTTTTAAAATTTGATGGAATCCAAACACTCTCTATGATTAAATGGAGTGAAATTTTAAGAATAGCTATTTCTTGGATAGCTTCTCCTCTTTTAGGGGGTATTGTAGCTTATATTATTTATTCATATATTGATAAGAAAATTTTAAAACCATCAGAAAAACTAAATGATGATTTGAAAAATATCAAAAAAGAAAGAAAAAAATTCAAAGAAGAATACTTTTTAAATTTAAAAACAAAATCCCAAGAAGAACAAATCAAAGAACTTTCCGCTATAGCTTTAGATGAGGAAGAACAAGAAAATAATTTCTATAGAAATAAAATGAAGGAATTTAAGGATCAAGAAAAAGATATAGATATTTACTCTATTTTAAAAACTCATATGCCAATCATTGCTTGTATTGCTGCTGCTATCATTTCGGCAATGTTTTTATTTAAAGGTTTAAATAATGTTAGCACTTTAGATATTTTACAAAACTTTTGGATTATCGGAATTATAGGAACTATAAGTTATGTTGTAACATTTGCTATAGTCAAAATCGTTAAAAAAACAGAACTTAATAAAACTACTGATAGAATTTTCTCATGGTTTCAAATATTTACAGCCTCTAGTTTTGCATTTTCACACGGAGCCAATGATATAGCCAATGCTATAGGTCCTTTTGCAGCGATTTTAGATGTCTTAAAAAACGGCACAATTAACGCGACTTCTCCTGTACCTTTTGCTGCTTTAGCTATGTTTGGAGTTGCTCTAGTTGTAGGGCTTTGGTTTTTAGGTAAAGAAGTGATTACTACAGTGGGTTCAAAACTTGCAACCATACGCCCTACTACTGGATTTTCTGCAGAACTTGGTGCAAGTATAGTTATACTCTTAGCTACACAATTTGGAATTCCTGTTAGCTCCACCCATATACTCATAGGTGCTATCTTGGGTATAGGAGTGTATAATAAAAACGCAAATTGGATTATGATGAAGCCTATAGGATTGGCTTGGATTATCACTTTACCAGCCGCTGGTATTATGGCAGCACTTGTATTTTTAGGATTTAAACTATCTTTAGGAATTTAAGTAAAGCTTATTTTTCTAAAATATTTTTTCCTTTAATTATATGCATTTTAATCTTTCCAAAAAGTTTATCCTCAGAATAAAGAGAACTTTTTGGAGCAAAAATTTCTTCATTCTCATCAAAAAGAACTAGATTAGCTTCTTTGCCAACTTCTATAACTCCACTATTTAAACCTAAAAATTCACTAGGATTTTTACTTGTAAATTGACAAAGCTCTTGCCAATTTAAAAATCCTTCTTTGATTAAAAAAGTATAACAAAGACTTATAAATTCGCATATGCTATGAATTCCAAAAGCCGCTTCATCAAAAGCTAAATCTTTTAAAGAAATTGATTTTGCACTATGCAGGGAAGTCAAAAAGCTAATTTTTCCTTCTTTTAAAGCCACTCTTAAAGCCAAAACATCTTCTTTGCTTCTTAAAGGTGGCATAAGTTTCGCAGCCGTATTAAAATCTTCACAAGCACTATCATCTTTGATAAGATGATGAATGCTTACAAGTTTTAAATCCTTTTCATCTAATAATACTAAAGAATCTTTCAAACTTAAAAGATCAAAAATAACTTTATTTTTATAAAATTTAGCCAATTCTTTCATTTTAGCCATCTGGCTAGTTTCAGCGATTTTACTCATGCCTATAAGCCCTAGCTCAAAGCTCATTTCACAATCATTCATCACTCCATTATCATCAAAATCCTTATCATAACAACGCACAAAAATTGGAGAGTCTTTCATAAAAGCATATTGTGAACTTACTTTTAAAGTATTTGCATCTAAAGAGCTGTCAAGTTCTAGAGCACAAGCACCTTTATTTAAAAGAGTGGCTAAATTTTTAAGCTTGCCGTTTGTATCCTTAACCCGCACACTTGAAAAAATTTGCATCTTTCTTTGAGCTAAATTTTGTAAAAATAAAGCAAAACTTTCTTCATCAAAATCCATGCAATCACGCAAAACTATACTAGAAATTCCTCCTTTTAGACACTCATTTTCTAAAAGCTCTAAATTAGCTAAAGAAAATTTATCGTTTTTTAAACTCACACACAAATCCACAAAAGATGGAAGTAAAGTCATACCTTTAGCATCTAAAATTTCTTCGCCTTGTAAATTAGAACCAATATTGGTAATTTTTCCTTCTTTAATCTCTATATCTTGTAAAGAATCTCCATAAATTTTTGCATTTTTAATTATCATGATTTTTCCTTAATCATTTTGCTTTAATAAATTCTGCGTTGCTTCTTGCACGCTTTTACCCTTAAAAATTGCCACTACTTCATTTACAATAGGTGTATAAATTCCTTTCATTTTTGCTAGTTTTTCTATAGCATAAGCAGTTTTTACACCTTCTGCTACTTCATTAAGTTCGGCTAAAATACTATCTAATTTTTGATTTTGCGCCAGTTTTAAACCTACTCTATAATTTCTTGATAAAACACTCGTTGCAGTTAAAAACAAATCCCCTGCCCCACTTAACCCTAAAAAAGTTTCTTCTTTAGCACCAAAAAATTTACCAAAACGATGCATTTCTATAAGCCCTCTTGAAATCAGTGCCGCTCTTGCATTATTGCCAAGTTTTAACCCATCACTAATCCCACTTGCAATTGCTAAAACATTCTTATAAGCACCACAAATTTCAGCACCACGAACATCATTATCAATATAAGTTTTAATAAAATCAGGGAAAAAACTTGCAAATTTTTTACAAAGCTCTTGATTTATCCCGCTAATCATCAAAGCAGTAGGAAGTTTTTGCATTACTTCAGCAGCAAAAGAAGGACCGCTTAAAACACAAAAATTTTCTTTTGGTATAAAATCTAAAAAAATTTCATCTAAAAATTGACAACTTTGATCTTCTATGCCTTTTGAAGCAATTAAAATTTTTTGTCCCTTGTTGATGAAATTTTCTTTAAGCCAAGCACGCATCCCTTGAGAACTTAAAGCAAAAACAAGATATTCACATTCTAAAGCTTCTTTTATGCTAACAAAATCTTCTAAATCACGCTGATGCAAAGAACTGATAAAACAATTGTGATTTTCTTTTAAGGCTAGATGTAAAGCACTGCCCCATTTTCCCGCACCAATAACCGCTATACGCATCAACCAAGCTTTGTTTTTAAAATTTCATTTACTTTTGCAGGATTAAAAGCTCCTTTGCCTTCTTTCATGGTTTGACCTACAAAGAATCCAAAAAGCTTCTCTTTACCACTTTTATACTCTGCAACCTTATCGGCATTTGCATTTAAAATTTGTTCAATCACCGCTTCTATGGCTGAGTCATCACTTACTTGTTTAAGTCCTAGCTTTTCTATAGCTTCATCAATTTCCACGCTAGTATTTTCAAATACAAAAGCCAAAACATCTTTAGCCGCTTTTGCACTGATAGTGCCATCTTCTATGCGTTTAATTAAAACTCCAAGCTTTTGAGCATCTACAGGAGAATTTTCTATAGTCAATTCTCCTTTTAAAAGTCCCATAAGTTCAGTATTTAACCAATTTACGCAAAGTTTAGGATTTAAATTTTGAGAAATAAGACTTTCAAAAAAACGACTCATTTCTAAAGAACTGATTAAAACCTCTGCATCACTTTCTTTTATACCAAGCTTGTCTATAAAGCGTACTTTCTTCTCATCAGGAAGCTCAGGGATTTTAATATCCAAAAACTCATCTTTTAATAAAACAGGCAATAAATCAGGATCAGGAAAATAGCGATATTCTGCCGCTTCTTCTTTGCCACGCATACTTCTTGTAACTAAATTTGTCGTATCAAAAAGTCTAGTTTCTTGAACTACTTCTTGTTCGTAAGTTCCATCTTCCCAAGCCTCACTTTGTCTTTTTACCTCATATTCTATAGCTTTTTGGATAAAACGAAAAGAATTAAGATTTTTAATCTCTACTCTAGTATAAAGTTTTGTATCGCCCTTAGGTCTTATACTAACATTTGCATCGCATCTAAAACTTCCTTCTTGCATATTTGCATCTGAAATGTCTAAAAAGCGTATAATAGAATGAAGTTTTTTAAGATAAGCTACTGCCTCATCGCTACTTCTAAGCTCAGGTTCGCTGACAATCTCAAGCAAAGGAGTTCCTGCACGATTTAAGTCCACTTTAGAAAAATTATTTTCGTGGATATTTTTACCTGCATCTTCTTCTAAGTGTGCTCTTGTAATACCTATGCGTTTATTTTCACCCTTTACATTGATAAAAAGCTCACCCTTTTCTACTATAGGGATATCAAATTGTGAAATTTGATAGGCTTTAGGTAAATCTGGATAAAAATAATTCTTACGATTAAAAACACTTTTTTTATTAATTGTTGCATTGACAGCTTTTCCAAAAGCTATAGCTTTTTTTACAGCCTCTTCATTTAAAACAGGCAAAGCTCCTGGTAAGGCCAAACAAGTGGGACAAACATTGGTATTTGGAGCTTCTCCAAAAGAAGTTGCACATGAGCAAAAGATTTTTGTTTTTGTATTTAACTGAGTATGAACTTCAAGACCTATAACTACTTCAAACATAAAATTTCCTTGAATTTTTAAATGTTTTATTTTATCTTTTTTTCTTTTAGAAAGGCTTTAAATATTAACTTTAAATGCTATAATTCTTAGACAATTTATATTTAAGGAGTTAAAATGCCATTATTAGACAGCTTTAAAGTTGACCATACTAAAATGCCAGCTCCTGCTGTGCGTTTAGCTAAAGTTATGAAAACACCTAAGGGTGATGATATTAGCGTGTTTGATTTGCGTTTTTGCATACCAAATAAAGACATTATGAGCGAAAAAGGTACTCATACCTTAGAACATTTATTTGCAGGATTTATGAGAGATCATTTAAATTCAAATTCAGTTGAAATTATTGATATTTCACCTATGGGTTGTCGCACGGGTTTTTATATGAGTTTAATTGGAACACCAGATGAAAAAAGTGTTGCTAAAGCTTGGAAAGCAGCTATGAAAGATGTTTTAAGCGTAAGCGATCAAAGCAAAATTCCTGAACTTAATATCTATCAATGCGGAACTTGCGCAATGCATTCTTTAGATGAAGCCAAACAAATTGCCCAAAAGGTTTTAAATCTAGGTATTAGCATAATGAATAACAAAGAATTAAAACTCGAGAATGCTTAAAAAGAATCTTTATTTTTTAAACAATTAAGCTTTAATTAATATATTTTTATATATGATTTTGAAATTTTATTATTTTAAAAGGAGAAAAAATGAAACTGATGTGCGAGATGTGTAGTATCTAGTGCGTCCTTTGGCTTAACATTATGTTTCCAAAGGTCCAAAAAGTGGATAAGGAGATATAATGTGTAAGAAAGTCAAAAAAGTTTATTTTTTCAAAATACTCATTTAAAATCTTAACTTACAAAAATTTCTCTAATAAAATTTTAATTCAAAATATCTTCTTATCCTTAATTTTAATTTAAGGAGCAAAAATGAACTTACCTATACTTGATTTACAAGCTTATGAAAAAGATAAAAGCACTTTTCTTAAAAATTTAAGAGAAATTGCTTCTAAAATAGGTTTTTTTTATCTTATCAATACCAGTATAGATAAAAATTTAAACGAGAAATTATTCAAACTTGGCAAAGAATTTTTTAATCTTTCTAGAAGTTCGAAAGAGCTTATTTCTATGGTACATTCTCCTCAATTTAGAGGTTATACTAGCGAAGGTTTTGAATACACAGCAGGATCTAAGGATTATAGAGAACAACTGGATATAGGCACAGAAAGAGATGCTTTAAACTGGAATTTAAACTCACCCTTATGGCAAAGACTAGAAGGTCCTAATCTTTGGCCTAGTGAAATTCCAGAACTTAAAAAAACTTTCTTAACTTGGCACAAACAAACCAAAAAAGCTTGTTTAAAGCTTTTAAAAGCCTTCGCTCAAGCTCTTGATCTACCTAACAATGCTTTTGATAAACTTTATGGAGAAAATTCTTACGAACATTGCAAAATCATACATTATCCAAAAAGCTCAAAAAATATCACTCAAGGCGTAGGTTCACATAAAGATGGTGGGCTTATCACTTTTGTTTTTCAAGAAAAACAAAGCGGATTTGAAGCTTTTATAGATGGTAAATGGCTTAGTATACCCCCACTTGAAAATAGCGTTGTAGTTAATATAGGAGAATTTTTAGAACTAGCTACCAATGGCTATTTAAAAGCTACTATTCACCGCGTGAATTTAAGCCCAAAAGAACGCTTTAGCATAGCTTATTTTCTTGGAGTGCAGCTTGATAAGGATATACCTATTTTTAAGTTAAATCCAGAGCTTGCTAAAGAAAGTAAAGGTGTGGATACTGATCCTAAAAATCCACTTTTAAGAAATGTTGCAAGTAATTATTTTAAAAGAATGATACGCTCTCATCCTGATGTAGCAAGTATTTATCATAGTGACTTGATAGAAAAATTTAGTTTTGCATAAAGGAGAAAAAATGACTTTATTTACTAAAGCTTTTTGCGTTGCTACTCTTTTTACCGGTTTTGCATGGACAAATGAAGAACTTAAAGTTGGCTCTTCTATAACACCTCATGCAGATATTTTAAGATTTATAAAATCAGCACTTCAAAAACAAGGTTATGATTTAAAAATTTATGAATTCAATGATGGAGTAATCCCTAATGTAATGGTTGAAAATGGTGAGTTAGATGCTAATTATTTTCAGCATGAACCCTATTTAAAAGAATTCAATCAAAGACAAGGCACCCATCTTGTAAAAGTTGCCAGTATCCATATAGAACCTATGGCAGTGTATTCTAAAAAACACAAAGAATTTCACCCCAGGGAAGGACAAAGCATTTCTATACCCAATAATCCTACAAATGAAAGCCGTGCTTTACGCATTGTAGCAAGCAAAGGACTTATAGAAGTTAAGGATAATGAGCTCATCACTCCTTTAGATATCACTAAAAATCCTAAGAAGCTTAAATTTGCAGAGTTAAAAGACGCTCAACTTACAAGGAGTTTAGATGATGTAGATTATTCTCTTATTAATAGCAATTTTGCTATTTTAGCAGGTTTAAACCCTGTAAAAGATGGGCTTTATACAGAAAGTAAATATAGTGAATATGGCAATATCATCGCTGTTAAAGAAGGTAATGAAAACCTTCCTAAAATCAAAGCCCTAGTAAAGGCCTTGCAAAGCGATGAAGTTAAAAAATTTATAGAAGAAAAATATCAGGGTGCTTTAATCCCTACATTTTAAGGAGAATAAATATGAAAAATTCAATCATTTCTTATCCAAGAATAGGTGCAAATAGAGAATTAAAATTTGCTATTGAAAAATACTTTAAAAACCAAAGTTCTAAAGAGGAGCTTTTAAAGAGTGCTAAGGATTTAAGGATTAGACACTGGCAAGAAATTCAAAAAGCTGGCATTGATTTTATCCCTAGTAATGATTTTTCACTTTATGATAATGTCTTAGATGCAGCTGTGCTTTTTAACATTGTTCATACAAAGTATAAAAATTTAAATTTAGATGCTTTAGATGAATACTTTGCTCAAAGTCGAGGTTATCAAGGAGAAAATGGAGATGTTACAGCCTTAGCAATGAAAAAATGGTTCAATACAAATTATCATTATTTGGTGCCTGAGTGCGATAATGCTGATATTATAGCTTTAACAGGGGATAAAATTTTTAAAGAATATCTCGAAGCTAAAGAGCTTGGCATAGAAAGCAAGCCTGTTTTAATAGGCATTTTCACACTTTTTAAACTCATTGCCTTTAAAGATGAAAAAACTCAAAAACTCGCTAAAGAAAAGCTTTTAAACGCTTACATAGAGCTTTTTGATAAACTAAATGAACTTAAAGTGACATGGCTTGAACTTGATGAGCCTTATTTGGTTTATGATTTAAGCAAGGAAGATATCGCTTTGTTTGAAGAATTTTACCAAGAACTTTTAAATCACAAAAAAGATCTTAAAATTTTACTTCAAAGCTATTTTGGAGACTTAAGAGATATTTATCCTAAACTTTTAGAAAGCAAATTTGATGCTTTGGGTCTTGATTTTATCGAAGGTAAACAAAGCTTAGCCTTAGTTCAAAAATACGGCTTTGCTAAAGATAAAATCCTTTTTGCAGGTCTTATTAATGGCAAAAATATCTATACTAATGATTATGCTAAAAGCCTAAAGCTTATTAAAGAGCTTCAAAAATATACACAAAATATCATCTTAAACACTTCTTGCTCACTTTTACATGTGCCTTATAGCACTGAATTTGAAAGCAAATTAGATTCAAACTATCTTAAACTTTTTTCCTTTGCCAAAGAAAAACTTCAAGAACTTAAAGATTTAAAAGAAATTCTAAATTCTAGCGAAGAAAATCCGCTCTTTAGAGCCAATCAAGAGCTTTTTAAAAATATCCCAGAGCGTTTAGATGAAAAAGTCAAAGCAAGGCTTAAGGCTTTAAAAAAAGAAGATTTTACCAGAACGCCTAGTTTTAAAGAACGCGCCTTAATCCAAAAAGAATTTTTAAAACTCCCTCTTTTACCAACCACAACCATAGGTTCGTTTCCTCAAAGTGCTGATGTAAGATCTAATCGCCTTGCCTTTAAGCAAGAAAAAATTTCAGCTCAAAACTACACTGAATTTAACCAACAAAAAATCAAAGAATGCATACAAATTCAAGAAGAAATAGGACTTGATGTTTTAGTGCATGGAGAATTTGAAAGAAATGATATGGTGGAGTATTTTGGAGAGAATCTAAAGGGCTTTTTATTTACTCAAAATGGTTGGGTGCAAAGCTATGGCACAAGGTGCGTTAAACCTCCTGTGATTTGGGGTGATGTATCGCGCATAAAGCCTATTACCTTAGCTTGGTCTAAATTTGCACAAAATTTAAGTCAAAAAATCGTAAAAGGCATGCTAACTGGGCCTGTAACCATACTTAATTGGTCCTTTCCAAGAGAAGACATTAGTCTAAAAGAAAGTACTGAGCAAATTGCCTTAGCTATAAGAGATGAAGTATTAGATCTTGAAAATGCAGGTATAAAAATCATACAAATTGATGAAGCCGCTTTGCGTGAAAAACTGCCTTTAAGGAAAAGTGATTGGCATAGTGAGTATTTAAATTGGGCTATTCCTGCTTTTAATCTTGTGCATAGCGGGGTAAAAGCTAAAACTCAAATTCACACTCATATGTGTTATAGTGAATTTAGTGATATCTTAAAAGAAATTGACGCTATGGATGCTGATGTGATTTCTTTTGAAGCTTCAAGATCAAACTTAAGTCTTTTAGATACCCTAAAAGCTATTCGTTTTAAAACTGAGGTGGGACCAGGAGTTTATGATATACATAGCCCTAGAGTTCCAAGCGTAGAAGAATTAAGTTTAACTATAGAAAAAATTTTAAACAAATTACCTAAGGAGCAAATTTGGATCAATCCAGACTGCGGACTTAAAACAAGAGCCTATGAAGAAGTTATAGCCTCTCTTAAAAATTTAGTTACGGCTACGCAAAAAATACGAGAACAATTATAAGGAGTTTTCATGTGTAGTTTTTCTTTTGAAGTTTTTCCACCAAGAAAGGATGAAAATATCAAAAATCTTCATGCTATCTTAGATGATTTAGGGCAATTAAGCCCTAATTTTATCAGCGTAACCTTTGGAGCTGGAGGCTCTATTAACTCACAAAATACTTTAGAAGTTGCAAGCTTAATCCAGGAAGAATATCAAATTCCTAGCATAGTACATTTACCTTGCATCCATTCTAGTAAAGAAAAAATCACTCAGATACTTCAAAAATGCAAAGAAAAAAATCTTAATCAAATTCTTGCTCTAAGAGGCGATATATGTGAAAATTTAGAAAAAAGTAAAGATTTTTCTTATGCTAGTGATTTAATTTCTTTTATAAAAAAACAAGAATACTTTGAAATTTATGCCGCATGCTATCCTGAAAAACATAATGAATCTAAAAATTTCATCGAGGATATACACCATCTTAAAACTAAGGTAAATGCAGGAACAGACAAGCTCATTACTCAACTTTTTTACGATAATGAAGATTTTTATACTTTTAAACAAAATTGTGCTTTAGCAGGTATTGACATACCTATTTACGCAGGTATTATGCCTATTACTAACAAAAGACAGGTTTTAAAAATTTCTCAACTTTGCGGAGCTAAAATCCCTCCTAAATTTGTTAAAATTTTAGAAAAATATGAAAATAATGCTTTGGCTTTAGAAGATGCAGGTATCGCTTATGCTTGCGATCAAATTGTCGATTTAATCACAAGTGGCGTAGATGGAATTCATCTTTATACTATGAATAAATCCAAAGCGGCTATTAAAATTTATGAAGCTGTAAAGCATTTGCTTAAAGAAGAGCTTCATGCTTAGAAAATAAACTATTTTTTGCTTTTATCTTAACTTATTTTCATTTTTTAGCTTATGGTTTTCTATAAGTAAAACAAAAATTAAAGATAAAAGCAAACCTGGTATAATACCCAAGCAAAGATAGAAAAAAGAATTATATTTAAAAAAGAAGAAAAGTGCACCAAAAAGCATTAAAGCTAAAGATGCACCTTTGAAAAATTCTAAAATATAGATCAATGACCTTCCTCAACAACAGTTGCACCCGCTAAATATACATAAGTTAAAATCATAAAAATAAAAGCTTGTAAAAATGCCATAAAAGTTAAAAGCACATAAGCAGGAAGTGGAGCTATATAAGGAACTAAAGCTAAAATTACCATCAAAAATAAATCGTCACCTTTAATATTTCCAAACAAACGGAAGGACAAAGAAACCACACGAGAAAGATGAGAGACTATCTCTATAGGAAACATCAAAGGAGCTAAAAGTTTAATAGGTCCCATGAAATGAGCAAAATACTTTACAAAACCTTGCGCCCTAATACCCTCAAAATGATAATATACAAAAACTATAATAGCCAAGGACAAAGTCAAATTTAAACTTGCAGTTGGAGAGTGAAAACCAGGTATTATGCCTATAATATTACTAAAAAACACTATAATCCCCAAAGTTGCAACCAAAGGAAGATATTTTCTTGCACCTTTTTCACTTCCCATGGTATCTCTACCCATAGATAAAACTCCCTCTAAAAAAGCCTCGCCTAAATTTTGCATACCGCGTGGAACAAGTTGCATAGAACGAGTAGCCATCATAGCCACTATAACAGCAATTAAAGCTACCAAACCTATGTGAAAAAAATAAGAAAAAGTATGACTTGCATCAAGCAAAGAGCTAAATAAAAATAAATCTTTCATGGTTTCCTCAAAAATTTTATTCTAAACTCGGAATTTTAGCAAAATCTTACTTATATTTTAATGAAAATTTACATCCATTCTAAAACTTGTGAAAGTTCTTTAGCAACAAAACACTTAAGCCCTATATCTTCCAAAGGCTTAGAAGGAACAATGGCATTTTTAAATTTTTGCATTTTAGCTTCTTTTAAACGCGTATCAAGGCTAAAAACCTCTCTAATTTCTCCATTTAAACTAAGCTCCCCTATAAAAATACTATCTTTGCTCAAAGGGCGATTTTTAAAACTTGAAATAATAGCTGCAACCACAGCTAAATCCGCAGCAGTTTCACTTACTTTTACTCCGCCGCTAATATTTACAAATACATCATAATGCCCTAAAGGAATTTCAAGTTTTCTTTCAAGCAAAGCCAAAAGCATATCTAAGCGATTTTTTTCATATCCTGTAGCGCTGCGTTTTGGATAAGAACTTTCACACACTAAAGCTTGAACTTCTAAAACCAAGGCACGAGATCCTTCCATCACAACACCTAAAGCACTTCCTGAAATAGCCTTTCCACGAGTAAAAAAACGATTTGCTAAATCTTTTGCGCTAATCAAACCCTTAGCAGTCATCTCAAAAATACCTACTTCATTCGTTCCACCAAAACGATTTTTAAAGCCTCTTAAAAGTCTGATTTCTTTAGTGGCATCTCCTTCAAAATAAAGCACCACATCTACCATATGCTCAAGAACCCTAGGCCCTGCTATAGCACCTTCTTTAGTAATATGCCCTATGATAAAAGTACTGATATTATAAGCCTTGCTAACACGCATAAGTTCAAAAGTAATCTCACGCACCTGAGTGATGCTTCCTGCTGCTGAAGTGACTTTATTTGAATATAGAGTTTGTATAGAATCAATGATAAGAATACTATAATCCTTTTTATGTAATTCTTCTAAAATATTTTCAAGGCAAAGTTCAGTAAGTAAAAATAAATTCGGAGTATTAGCCTCAAGGCGATCAGCTCTTAATTTAATCTGAGCTTTACTTTCTTCGCCACTGACATAAAGCACTTTTTTACCCTGTTTGGCTAAATTTGAAGCAATTTTTAACAAAAGCGTAGATTTTCCCACACCTGGACTTCCGCCTATAAGCACTAAAGAACCTTCAACAAGCCCTCCGCCTAAAACCAAATCAAGCTCATTATCATCTGTGCTGTATCTTGTAAAATGTTCTAATTCCACATCTTCAATACAAACAGCTTCACTTGTTTTCATACTAACTTGCACAAGCTCTTTTAAAACTTTAATTTGCTCAGCTTTTAATTCTACAAAACTATCCCAAGCTCCACAATCAGGACATTTTCCAAGCCATTTGCTTTGTTGATTTCCACAAGCTTGACATTCAAAAAGTGCTTTATTTTTTGCCATTATTCAAAAATAGGATCTAATAAAGTATCTAAATAAGCACTTGCATTAAATTCTTGCAAATCCGTCATTTGCTCACCCACGCCTACATAAAAAATAGGAAGCTCAAGCTCTCTTGCTATACTAAAAAGTGCACCCCCTTTAGCTGTCCCATCAAGCTTTGTGATAATCACACCATCAAGTTTTACAAGCTCATTAAAAGCTTTAGCTTGTAAAATTCCAGCATTTCCCTGTGTTCCATCTAAAACTAAAATTTTTCTATGGGGTGCACCTTCTAAAGCTTTGTTTGAAATTCTCACAATTTTTTCAAGCTCATGGGCTAAATTTTTTTGATTTTGCAAACGCCCTGCTGTATCGATAATAACTCTATCAAAATCCTTTGCTTTTGCTTTAGAAATGGTATCAAAAGCAACCGCTGAAGGATCATGCCCTTGTGCAGTTAAAACTATATCTACATCCACTTTTTGCGCCCAAAGTTTTAATTGTTCAATCGCACCTGCTCTAAAAGTATCACACGCTCCTAAAATCACTTTTTGATTTTGGTTTTTATATAAATAAGCAAGTTTAGCAATACTTGTTGTTTTTCCTGCTCCATTTACTCCTAAAATAAGCTCTACAAAAGGTTTTTCTTGATTGGTTTCTTTTTTTTCATAAAGAAAATAAGAACCCATAACACGCTTTAAATCTTCTTTTTTTACTTCATTTTGAGGTGGTAAATAATAAATTATCTCTTCAACTATTTCATAACTTACATCTGCTTCAAGCAAAATTTCTTCAAGCAAATCTTTGGTTATCTTTTTATTCTCTCCTTTAATCCCAACAATATTTTCAAGAGTTTTTGCAAGTCCTTTTTTAAAAAAATTAAACATTAAAGTATAGCCTTTTGTATATCGATTTCTAGCATTTCTTCAGGAATAAGCCCTAAATACTGATTAATCAATTTAGAATGCTTATTGTAAAGAAACATGGTAGGAATTCCATTTACCCCACCTAAAGCTTTAGCTAAAAGATAGTTATTTTCACCATTAGCGACTTTATAAGATATTTTATGCTGTTCTATAAATTTTTGAATCTCATCGTTAGATTTATCTTCTAATAAAACCCCAACTATATTAAAATCATTATTATACTTTTCTTGTAATTTATTAAGATGAGGGATTTCAGCAATGCAAGGGGTACACCAAGTGGTAAAAAATACAAACAAAATTGCCTTACCTTCATCGTTGAAATTTAAAACGACATTTTCTTTTTTAACTGAAATTGATCCTCCATCAATCAAATTAAGTTTAAAATTCATATCATCACTTTGATTTATACTTGCCTCGGTGCTTAAATTTACATCATTTTGCTGTTTTTCTTTATCATTGCTACAAGCAACAAACAAACAAGATATTGCCACTAGTAAAAGTATTTTTTTAATCTTCATTATTTATCAATCCTTTATTCTTCTTTATAAAAATGCTAAAATTATAACATACATAAGATAATATTTTTTTAAAGACATATTAATGGAAAAAACAGATTTTAGAGCATTGCAAAAAATACGCCTTTTCAAACATTCAAAACTAAATTTCAAACAAGATTATAAAATATTTAAAGAATGTCTTAAAATAATAAAACTATTTAAAGCTAAAAATATTTTAATTTTTATTCCTTTGCATTATGAACCAAACTTAATAAAATTTCGCCATATTCTTAATAAAAATTACAAACTTTTTGTTCCATTTATGCAAGATAAAAGTTTAAAAATTGTAAAATTAAGATTGCCTTTTATTAAAAAAAGGTTTGGGGTTTTAGAGCCTATAGATTCTTTTTTTAAAGCAAAAATTGATTTAGCTATTGTGCCTGTAATTGGCGTCGATAAAAATTTAAAAAGAATAGGACATGGGCAAGGTTTTTATGATAGATTTTTTGAAAATTTAAATTACAAACCTCATATAATATTTGTCCAAAGTATAGATGCTTTAAGTCAAAATAATCTAACACAAAAGCATGATATTTCAGGAAAATTATACATAAACCCTTATAAAAAATATTACAAGAAAGAAAGAAAAAATGATAGAATCACTTATCGCACTTATAGCCGCTATAGTCGGACTCGGTATAGGATATTTAGTTGCAAAAAAAATCAATGATGCCAAATATGAAATTTTCGTAGAACAAGCCAAAGCTAAAGCCAAAGCTATAGAATACGAAGCGGAGCTTATTTTAAAAGATGCAAAAAATTCAATTCTTAATGCAGAATTAGAAGTTAAAAAAAAATACGAAGAAAAAACTCACAAAATTCAAAAAGATTTTAATCAAAAATTTGATGATCTTTCTAAAAAAGAACAAAAACTTCAGCAAGAAGAAGAAAAACTAAAAGAAGATAAAGAATACCTTTGCAAGTCACAAAAATACATTCAAAACTTACAATCTGATGTTGATAAATTAAAAAATAAATATCAAGAAAAACTTGACGATGTTTTAAAAATTTTAGAACATTCGACAGGACTTACACAAAATGAAGCCAAAGAAATCATTCTTAAAAAAGTAGAAGAAAATTCTCGCGAGCAAATTGCACATATAGTAAGAAAATATGAAGAAGAAGCAAAAAATGAAGCTAAAAGAAAAGCTAATTTCATCATTGCTCAAGCTACTTCTCGTTTTGCAGGTGAATTTGCAGCTGAAAGACTTATCAATGTTATTAACATTAAAAACGATGAACTTAAAGGACGTATCATTGGTAAAGAAGGGCGCAATGTTAAAACCTTGGAAATGGTTTTAGGTGTTGATATTATCATCGATGATACA
Source organism: Campylobacter sp. CFSAN093260 (assembly GCF_012890095.1). Taxonomy (NCBI): domain Bacteria; kingdom Pseudomonadati; phylum Campylobacterota; class Epsilonproteobacteria; order Campylobacterales; family Campylobacteraceae; genus Campylobacter; species Campylobacter sp. CFSAN093260. The sequence goes on from NZ_CP040618.1 coordinate 1,141,053, forward strand.
CCAGGTGCTATTATAGTAAGTTGTTTTAATCTTTATCGCCGTGCTATTGCTACAAAAGTTATAGAACTTTTAGTTGAAGATGGCAGAATTCAACCCGCGCGCATAGAAGAAATTCACGAAAAAGTGTGTAAAGAATTTGATAGTGCCATTCTAGAAGAAGGCGAAACCATAGTTATGGATCTAGGTTTAAATAAAATACACCCTGAAATTGTAAAACTCATAGGAAAACTCAAATACCGAGCAAGCTATGGACAAAACGCTTTAGCACATTCTTTGGAAGTGGCTCACCTTGCAGGAATCATTGCTGCTGAGTGTGGTGGAGATGAGAATTTAGCACGTCGTGCGGGAATTTTACATGATATAGGAAAAGCATTAACCCATGATTTTGAAGGATCTCATGTGGATTTAGGTGCAGAACTTTGCAAACGCTACAAAGAGCATCCTGTAGTAATCAATGCTATTTACGCACATCATGGACACGAAGAAGCTACAAGCATAGAATCAGCAGCTGTTTGTGCAGCAGATACTTTAAGTGCTGCACGACCTGGAGCTAGAAGAGAAGTGTTAGAAGCTTTCTTAAAAAGAGTCAGTGAGCTAGAAGATATCGCTAAAAGTAAAGAAGGAATTAAAAATGCCTATGCAATCAATGCCGGAAGAGAAATTCGCGTCATAGCCAATGCTCAGCTTGTTAATGATGATGAAAGTGTACTTTTAGCTAAGGAAATAGCAGCTGAAATTCAAGAAAAAATGCAATATCCTGGTGAAATTAAAGTCAATGTTATACGTGAACTTAGAGCTGTAGAATACGCTAAATAAGGTTTATTATGCAAGATATGATTGATACTTTAATAAAATATGGTTATATTGTTTTATTCTTTTACTCTTTAGGGGGCGGGATGGTTGGAATTTTAGCTGCAGGAGTTTTAAGTTCTCAAGGAAAAATGGATCTTAGTTTTTGCATTGCTCTTGCTTTTATTGCTAATACCATAGGTTCAACTTTGCTTTTTATACTTGGAAAATATTATAAAAAAGACATTATGCCTTATTTTAAAAAACACCGACGCAAGATAGCCCTTGCTATGATAAAAACAAAACAACATGGAATTATTTTACTTGTAACTCAAAAATTTATTTATGGTTTAAAAACTTTCATTCCCATAGCTGCAGGTATGGTAAAATATAATTTTATTAAATTTTTTATTATCAATACTCTAGCTAGTTTGGCATGGGCTATTGTTCTAGGTTTTACTGCTTATACTTTTGGGTATGTTATTGAAGCAATTTTTGATAAACTGAGTTTATATCCTTATGCTGCTCCTTTATTTTTATTATTTTTAGCCGGAATAATTTGGCTTTATTTAAGTAAATTTTCTAAAAAATAATGTCTCTATGGAATTCTTTTTCTTACTCTTTTAAAGAATTTCATTATTTATTTTTCTCTGTTGTTGTTATTTTTATTTTTAATATCCTTTTAGAATATAATAATTTTTTAAACTTTAAAAACCAAAAACATTACCTTATAGACAACGCTCTATTAACGCACCAATATATAAAATATAATAAAAAAAATAAAAAATACTGGGTTTTAAAGTTACAAACTGAAAACTTCACTTTTTATACTACAAGTTTTAAGGATTTAAATTTAAGTAAGAATCAATTTTTAAGCCTTAGAATTATCACCCATAATATTAACTTTAAAGACTATCTGAGTAAAAGTTTTTACGCACCTTCTTATGATTTTGAAAAATTAAAAGAAAAAGAATACAATCCCATTATATCTTACTTCTTAAATCAACATACAAATGAAAAGATTAAAGAATTTTATGGTGCTTTATTTTTTGCACTGCCCATATCTTTAGAGCTTAGAAACGATGTAAATTACTACGGTATAGCACACCTTATAGCAATTAGCGGTTATCACATAGGCTTACTTTTTAGTTTAATTTTCTTTATTTTAGCTCCAATTTATAGTTTTTTCCAAAAAAGATATTTTCCTTATAGAAATTTACGTTTAGATTTAAGTATTTTAATTTTTGCACTACTTTTAGCTTATGCTTGTTTAATAGGATTTGTCCCTTCTTTTGTGCGCTCCTTGATTATGGCTTTTTGGGTTTTTTATCTATTGTGTAAAAATATAAAAATCATTAATTTCGTTACGCTTTTTTGTAGTATTTTATTATGCATTTCTCTTTACCCTAGACTTTTATTTAGTATTGGATTTTTATTTTCTATTTTAGGTGTTTTTTATATTTTTTTATATATGCATCATTTTGCAAATAAATTTAATAATCTTATAAATATTATTTTGCTTAATATTTGGACTTTTTTTGCTATGGTTTTGCCTGTGCTTTATTTTTTTCCACTTATAAGCTACCAACAAATTTTAGGTATTATTTTGAGTGGAATTTTTGTAATATTTTATCCTTTAGTATTATTTTTGCATCTTATAAACTATGGAGATTTGCTCAATTTTATCTTAGATGAATTTTTTAAATTTAAAATTTATGGAACTAATATCCATATCCCATTTTGGATTTTTATAAGTTATCTTATTGCTTCTTTAATCTCTGTGCGATTTAAATATCTAGCTTTTCTTTGTATTTTTGCGAATTTTATTCCCTTTATTATGATTGTGATTTAGAAAATAATAGAGTTTAAGCCCAAAAAGATAAATAATCCAAGAAATATAAATCCAAATAAAAAAGAATAAAATAGTAGAAAAAGATCCATAAACGCTAGCGTATGTTTTATTATATACCACGTAATATACAAATAAATTTTTTCCTATATACCAAATAGTACCCGCTCCAAAAGATACTAAAGCTAAACTTTTAAGAGTTCCCTTATGAACAGAACTTGAATAAGATATAAAAAATAAACCCCAAATAATTACAAAGGGTAAAATTTCAAAAAAATTAAACCCTATTTTATAATCATCTAAAGTTTGTTGGATAAAACCTGAAATATAAAAACTAAGCCCAAGCCCCAAAGGAACAAGAGTTAAAAGAGTCCAATAAGAACTAATACTTTGCCAAAGTCCTTTAGGTTCATTTTTAGTAATGCGATTGATTACAAAATCATAGCCTGAAAAAAAAGCTAAAGAAGTAAATGCCATAGCAATAAGACCTACAATACCCAAATTTACACTATTTTTTAAAAAAGTATCGATGTAGGTAGCAACAACATCTTGTTGCGTTGGTATTAAAAAAGCAAAAATTACTTGCTTTGCTTTTTCATAATAAGCTTTAAAACTGGAAATTTGCGTAAAAACAGAAAAACATACAAATAAAATAGGTATTAAAGATAATACAGTATAAAAACTAAGCGCTGCTGCATAATTTAAAATTTCCTTATCACGCAAATTTAGTAAAATAGTAAAAAAATTTTTCACCTTCTAAAGTCCCATTTTAAAAGGATTTAGTATATTATTTGGATCAAAAGCTTTTTTAATATTTCTCATTAAATTCATTTCGGCTTCAGAAAAAGCTAAATTCATAAAAGGTGCCTTAGAGAGTCCGATACCATGCTCTCCGCTTAAAGTTCCTCCAAGTTTCACTGTTAATTTAAAAATCTCTTCCACAGCTTCATAGCCTTTTTTCACCTGCTCTTTATCATTTTTATCAGGAACCATAACATTAGTATGCACATTTCCATCCCCTGTATGTCCAAAACAAGGAATTTTAAAACCATATTTTTTAGAAATCTCATCTATACCTTCAAGTAAAGTAGGTAGTTTAGAACGCGGAACTGTAATATCTTCATTAAGTTTTAAAGTTCCATACATGGCAATGCTTTGAGAACAATTTCTTCTAGCAAACCAAATATCTGCGGTTTCTTGTTCATCTTTTGCTATTTTAAATTCGCTAGCGCCAGCTTCTAAAAAATAATATTCTAAATTTCTTAAATCCTCATCAATAGCCTCTTTAACATTACCATCCACATCAGCAATCAAAATAGCTCCAGCTTCTATAGGCAAACCTTTATTAAATTTGCTCTCAACTGCTCTAATGCTAAGATTGTCTAAAAATTCCATAGATACAGGACTTACACCGCTAGCAAGACTTTTGTAAACCGCATTCATAGCACTTTTTACACTTGGAAAAATAGCAAAAGCAGTTTTTTTAAATTTAGGCAAAGGTATTAATTTTAAAGTAAGCTCACTTAAAACTGCCAAAGAACCTTCACTAGCGATTAAAATTCCTGCCAAATTATAACCTGCTACATCTTTAATAGTGCGTTTCCCTGCACGAATGATTTCTCCGCTAGGCAAAACAGCCCTTAAAGCCATCACATAATCTTTTGTAATGCCATATTTTGCAGCTCTCATTCCCCCAGCATTTTCGCTTACATTACCCCCTAAGCTTGAATACTCCATGCTAGCAGGGTCAGGTGGGTAAAAAAGTCCATATTTAGCCACTTCTTTTTGTAAATGTATATTAATAACCCCAGGTTGCACAACAGCCACTAAATTTTCAAGATCAATTTCTAAAATTTTATTCATATGCTTTTCAAAAGCAAGCACCACCCCGCCATTAACAGCTAAAGCTCCTCCTGTAAAACCAGATCCTGAGCCTCGAGGTATGACTATGATATTATTTTCATTGCAAAATTTTAAAATTTGAGCAATATCTTCTTCATTTCTTGGAAAAAGAACCCCATCAGGTAAATAATGTTTTTTTGTCGCATCATAGCTATAAGCTCTTTTGTGAATTTCATCAAAATAAGCGTTTTCTTCTCCTAAAAATCGTTTAAAATATTGTTCAAATTCTTTTTTCATGTTTATTGCACCTTAGGAAGATTAATCAAAGCATCATAATACCTATAATAATTTCCTATTTCTTGAGAGTTAAAATCAAAAAAATTACTTTTATATCCACCTATACGAGAATAAAAAGGAACCTGAACGCTAGTTGGCTTGCTTATAGGCACTTCATAAAGCTTATTAAAATCTTGACAATCCACAACTTCTGCATGATTTTCCAAAGCCACAACCAAAATGCCGACCGCATTATCATCACAAAATTGCCTAAGATCTGAACGCTTAGGAGAAAGAGTAGCCGTTCTAATTAATTGTGCTCCAAAAATATCAATATGGGTAAAATATATCTGCGGAAATTCTCTAACAAGTTCATTATAAGTTTGTTCATCAGGAGCAATTACTAATCCTCTATCATAAAGAAAATTTAAAACAACCTCATCACCTACTTTAGGTAAAACATTTGGTAAAGGCAAAGCATCTTGCTTAAGAGCTGAAAAAACACTAAATTCTAATTTTGCCAAACCATTTTTTTTATCTATAACACTTGCTCTAGCGATGATACTTTGCGAATTGCTAAAATGTTGCACTACTACGCCACTTGAATAAAGTTTTATATCATCACTATCTTTAATATAACCATAAATATCATCAACTTTTACAAGTTCACTTTTTATAGGTTTTAAATCAAATCCAACCGCAAAGAGGCTAAGGTTTAAAGCTAAAAAACACACTATAGTTTTAAACAAATTTGCTCCTTAAATAAAAATTTATAGAATTATAATCCTTTTTTGTTAAGCAATTGTAAGAAAAATAAAGTAAAATATAGCTTTCAAATTTCAAAATTCTTTTAAAAATTAAGGTTATCTCATGAAAAAATTATTGCTTTTATTTATTTTTGTTGTTCAAAGTTTTGCAGCTTTAAGTGTTGAAGAGCTAACTTGGGATAATGGAGATACCTTGCTTAAATTCTTACAAAGAAATTCCATACCTATGTCGCTTTATTATGGACTTGATAGAGAAGATCAAGAACTTGCTTCTGATATAGCCTATAAAATAAAATATCAAGTTTTAAAAGATGAAAACAACAACATAGAACAAGTTTTAATTCCAATTAGTGATGATTTACAAATTCATATCTATAAAGATAAAGATAGACAATACACTCTTGCTTTTACTCCTGTATCTTATCAAAAAGAAGATAGAATTTTACATTTAACCATTAAAAGCTCTGCTTATCAAGATGTCTATGAAGAAAGTGGTAGCAGTACTTTAGCTCGTGCTATGGTTCGTGCTTTTCGAGGAAGTATAAATTTTCGCAATATCCAAAAAGGTGATGAAGTAACCCTATATTATGAACAAAAAAGACGCATGGGTAAACTTTGGGGTGATATAAATATAAAAATGGCAATGGTAGAAATCAATAAAAGCGCTAGAGAAGTCTTTTCTTATAATGATATATTCTATGATCGTGATGGCAAAGAATTAGAATCTTTTTTACTTACAAAACCTGTGAATTACACTAGAATTTCTTCTCCTTTTACAACAGCAAGATATCATCCTATATTAAAACGCTATCGTGCCCATCTTGGTATAGACTATGCTGCACCTACTGGAACTCCTGTGAAAAGTGCTGGCAAAGGAATAGTAACCTTTATAGGCACAAAAGGTGGTTATGGAAATGTAATTCAAATCAAGCATGACTCAGGTTATATGACTTTATATGCTCATCTTAGTCGTTTTGCAAAAATTAAAAACGGACAAAAGGTAAATCAAGGACAAGTAATTGCATATGTTGGTTCAACAGGTATGAGCACAGGGCCTCATTTGCATTTTGGAGTATATTTAAATAATAAAGCTATAAATCCTGCATCTGTTGTAAAAATCGCCAAATCAGAACTTAGTGGAAAAGCAAAAGAGAATTTTAAACATATCATAGCTGGATACGAGCAGGTTGTTAAAGAAGCCCTAGCCTCGAATCAACCTAATCCCCCAAAAGAAGAAGATTTTGAAAACTATATAGAATTTTAATTACTCAACAACGCTTTATCTTTTGCATTGATTAAAGAATTTAGAAGAGTTGCAAGCTCTTCTTTTTCTTTTTCACTAATTTCACAAAAATCTGCATCAATTAATTGTTTCACCAAAGCTTCATTTAACAAATCCCCATCGCCAAATTCTCTAGCTTTTTGAATGATTTTTAACACTCTTAAATCTTTTCTTTCATACATTTTAATCCTTTAAATAAACCACGCTCACAAAACGCTTAGGCGTTTTATCGCGACGATAAGAAAAAAAACTCTCATCATCAAAACTACAAATTCCACAATCTTTAATATTTTCAATGCCTAAATTTTGAGCTTGAAATTTTACCAAGGCTTTTAAATCAAGTTTATTATCTTGAACAAATTCTTTAAATTCTTTTTTAGCAAATTCTAAAATTTCTCCATCTATTTCATAATTTTTAGCACAAATTCCAGGTAAAATAAAAAGATGAAATTTATTCTTATCTAAATGTGAATTTTGCATAGTAATTTGATCAACGCATTCTTTTAGGATATTTTCAAAGCTTCCTTTTCTACCTGAATGCAAAGCTGCTATAATGCCACTTTCATGATATAAGATCAAAGGCAGACAATCCGCACTTAAGACACAAAGAGCAGTATTTTTTTCTTTACTTATAAGTCCATCACAACTGAGATTTTTTAAATTTTCATCATAAATGATAACTTTATGAGAGTGAATTTGATCCATAAAAACACATTTTTCAATATCTTTAAAACCTAAATGAGAAAATAAATTCTCATTATGAATTTTAGCCCTAAAAACATTATAATCCTTATCAAAAGCACAAAAAATACCGACTTTATCATTTTCTAATAAAGATAAGAAATTCTTTCCACTTCTTCCCATGATAATCCTTTGTTTTTACCTTGTAATTGTGCATAAATATAACGAGCAAGCAAATCGCTTTCTATATTTATTTTTCTACCTACTTGATAGTCCTTAAAAAGCGTTTCTTTAAAAGTAATAGGAATAATAGTAAGCCTAATACCATTTTTTAAAATTTCATTGATAGTAAGGCTTACCCCATCAACAGCTATACTTCCTTTTTCTGCCATAAATTTCATAGCTTCTTTAGGTAAAGTTATATGAAAATCCACTCCATTTTCATCCTTTTGAATCTTTTCAAGTATACCAATAAAATCAATATGCCCTTGCATAAGATGTCCATCGATTCTATCGCCATATCTTAAAGCAGGTTCTATATGAACTTTATCTTTTAAATTCTCTATAGCTATATGAGTGCGACTTTCGCGAGAAAGTTCCACTTCAAAACCTCCCTCATAAAGTTTTGTCACACTCAAACAAGCTCCATTTACAGCTATACTATCGCCAAGATTTGGACGATGCTTAGCTGTTAAACTTAAAGTATTGTTTTGATAAGATTGAACTTTGGCAATTTCTCTTATGAGTCCATTAAACATTTTTTACCTTAGAAAATCTTATTTAATAATTTATTTACCGCTTTATCCACTTTATTGCCTGTATTTTTAGCACCATCACTCACGCCGCCACCTACTACATTTTTAATAGAATTTAAAACACTTCCTGCATTTAAATTTACTTTAGGATTTTCTGTAGTTCCTGTAATACTTCCTTTAAAATTAGCTCTATCGAGTTTAATATCAAAAGGCAAATTTAAAGCTCCACTTTTAGAATTTAAAGCTCCTGATTGTACTAAAATATAAGAACGATCTGCTTGCATATTAAGATCAAGCTTGATATTTTCTTTTTTAATCAAAGCTTTAGCATTAGCAGTACGATAAACATCATCTGTAATATCTTTTAATGTTAAAATTTTTAAAGCATTGGTAATAAGATTTGGTTTTAATTTACCCTCTTTCATATCCAAATTAACCTCGCCTTCTTCGCTTAAAAGATTGTAATTTGCCTTCATGTCCGCCTTACCTTGATAAATATCCATAAAATCCAAACCCTGAGCTAGACTACTTAAATCCACTCCGTTTAAATCAGCAAGTAAAAGGTTATCTTTAAATGTGCTTTGAAGTTTTCCTTCAAATAAATTTGGACTATTTACAACAAAATTTAAACTCTTATCAAAACCTACCTTTCCATTAAATTCTGCCTTACCTTTAAGTTTTCTATCTAACAAAAAGCCTAGTTTTGAAAAATCATTTATCCTTAAATTAAAATCCGAATTTAAAAGCATCTTACTTATATCAAAACTTCCTTGTAGTTTTGTAAGATCAGCTAAAGATGAATTTAAAACAGAATCAAATTGAGCGATATTGTTTTTAAAATTAATTTTGGTATTTAAATCATAACTTGTATTGTTTGGAAAATTTTTATTTAAAATTTTACTTAAAGTTGCAGCATTTAAAATGCCTTTAGCCTCTAAATTTGCTTTACCATTAAGGTTGTTAAAATCGATATTATTTAAATTAACTTTTGCATTAACAACCCCACTGGCATAATTTGGCATACCTGCTATAACAAAAAGTTTAGATAAATCAAGTTTATCAATGTTCAAATCAAGTTTTTTACCATTTGAATCAGCTTTGATTACGCCATCTGCCAAATTTGCATTTGCATTTAAATTTTGTATTTGAGTACCTATAATATAAGCTTTTGCATTAAGATCTGCCTTACCTTGTAATTTTTGTCCCGCTATAGCACTAAACTGAGACAAATCATCAATAAAAGCATTTAAATCTGTATTTAACTCACTATTTTTTAAATTATAAGTTCCTTGAAGTTTTTTGATATTAAGTAAATTTGAAGCAAGTAAAGCATTGTAAGAAATATTACTATTTTTTGCATTTGCTTTAGCATCAAGACTAAAAATTGTATTTGGAAGTTCTATTTTAGCAATTTTTTTAAGCTCATTGGTGTTAATCTTTGCATTGTTTATTTTTGCCTCAAGATCGAAATTAGAAAAATCCAAATCCGCATTTAAAAGTTTAGCATTTAAATTTCCAGAAACTAAAGCTCCATATCCTGCAAGAGCTAATAATTTTTCCAAACTTGCTTCATTAATATCTGCAAAAATTTTATTATTTTTCAAACTTGCCTTTACCTCTCCACCAAGTCCGATAACTTGAGCATTTAAACTTGATAAGGCATTATTTACAACACTTGTTTCGCCTATCACTCCCAAACTACCATTTAATCTAGTTTTTGTAAGTTTTTCAAGCTTTGCAAGAGAAGGAATATTTAAATTAAAATCAGTACTTAAAATATTCTTACTCATATCATAAAGAGTTTTTTGGGTTTGTAAGTTAAGATAATCATTGTAAATTTTACTTACAGCATAAATCTTATCTTCTTTAACATTGGCTAAAATTTCTGCTTTAGGATTAGAATTTAAAGGCAAGTCTAAAGAAAAATCTTTTTTTATCGCCTCGTAGTTTATATAGCTTGTATCAAGTTTTATGATAATATTTCCATCAGGTTTTAAATTCTGTGCTGAAATTTTTGCCTGAGCATTTAAAAAACCTTTAGCATAACTAGGATAAGATAAAAGATGAAGTATTTCTTCTATCTTAAGATTTTTTGCATCTAAATTTAAAGCGATAGGGCTGTAATTATACATTCTCGCATTTAAAAGTACATTTGAACCTAGTAAGTAACCCCTTCCATCTAAAATAAAATCACTTGCCTTGCCTTGAATTTTACCGCCAAAAGAAAGGTTTTGATTTAAATTTAAACCTAAATTTTTAGCATAATTTTGCTTTAAAGAAATAAGATAGTCAAGATCAAATCCAAGCTTAAAAGGACTCAAAGCTCCCTTGAGATTGAAATCTGCCATATTTGCAATATTTGCTTGCAGTTCAAGACTTGAAAAACGCAAATTAAAACGCGTGATATTTACATCTAATCCCGCATTTTCTTTGATCTTTTTTTGTGCTATATTTGCCACTATATTATTACCAAAACTTGTAAAAAGTATGGTACAAAGAGCGATTAAAAGCACAACAACAAAAGCTACAATGCCATAAAAAATCTTTTTCATTTTTATCCTTTAGTTTATTTTATAAAATAACTTTAGTCTATAAAACTAAACTTTTATAAATATTTTAATTTAAAGTATTGACAAAATTCATTTTTTATAGTATGATATTATCACTCTAAATTAAAGAGTGCTAAAATCAATATTTTTAAGGATGGACAAAAATGAATTTTCAACCTTTAGGAAAGCGTGTTCTAGTTAAACGCGTAGAAGAAACTAAAACAACAGCCTCAGGCATAATTATACCAGATAATGCTAAAGAAAAGCCTTTAATGGGTGAAGTAGTAGCAATAAGTAAAGAAATCACTGATATTGCAAATGGTGATAAAATCGTGTTTGCTAAATACGGTGGAACAGAAATTAAACTTGATAATAATGAATATTTAGTTTTAAATTTAGATGATATCTTAGGAATTTTAAAATAATTTATAAAAAAGGATAAAAAATGGCAAAAGAAATTATTTTTTCAGATGAAGCAAGAAATAAACTTTACGAGGGCGTTAAAAAACTTAATGACGCAGTAAAAGTAACTATGGGGCCAAGAGGACGCAATGTTTTAATCCAAAAAAGCTTTGGTGCTCCAAGCATTACTAAAGATGGCGTAAGTGTTGCTAAAGAAGTAGAGCTTAAAGATAGTCTTGAAAATATGGGTGCTTCACTCGTAAGAGAAGTAGCGAGTAAAACAGCTGATCAAGCAGGCGATGGAACAACTACTGCAACGGTTTTAGCTCATGCAATTTTCAAAGAAGGTTTAAGAAATATCACAGCAGGTGCAAATCCTATCGAGGTAAAACGCGGTATGGATAAAGCTTGCGAAGCTATAGTAGCAGAACTTAAAAAACTTTCTCGCGAAGTAAAAGATAAAAAAGAAATTGCACAAGTTGCTACAATCTCAGCCAATTCTGATGAAAAAATCGGAAATTTAATCGCTGATGCTATGGAAAAAGTGGGTAAAGATGGTGTTATCACTGTTGAAGAGGCAAAATCAATCAATGATGAATTAAATGTAGTTGAAGGTATGCAATTTGACAGAGGCTATTTAAGCCCTTATTTTATCACTAATGCAGAAAAAATGACAGTAGAGCTTTCAAGCCCTTATATCTTGCTTTTTGATAAAAAAATTGCAAATTTAAAAGATTTATTACCGGTTTTAGAACAAATTCAAAAAACAGGCAAACCACTTTTAATTATCGCTGAAGATATTGAAGGTGAAGCACTTGCAACTTTGGTTGTAAATAAACTTCGCGGTGTTCTTAATATTTCAGCCGTAAAAGCTCCAGGTTTTGGCGATAGAAGAAAAGCTATGCTTGAAGATATAGCGATTTTAACAGGCGGAGAAGTGATTTCTGAAGAACTTGGAAGAACTCTTGAAAGTGCGACCATACAAGATCTTGGACAAGCTTCTAGCGTAATCATCGATAAAGACAATACAACCATAGTAAATGGCGCAGGTGAAAAAGCAAATATTGATGCAAGGGTAAATCAAATCAAAGCACAAATTGCTGAAACAACTTCAGATTATGACAGAGAAAAATTACAAGAAAGACTTGCAAAATTAAGTGGCGGTGTTGCAGTTATTAAAGTAGGTGCAGCAACTGAAACTGAAATGAAAGAGAAAAAAGATCGCGTTGATGATGCTTTAAGTGCTACTAAAGCAGCAGTTGAAGAAGGTATAGTAATTGGTGGTGGTGCAGCGCTTATCAAAGCAAAAGCTAAAATCAAACTTGATCTACAGGGTGATGAAGCAATTGGCGCAGCTATCGTTGAAAGAGCTTTAAGAGCACCTTTAAGACAAATTGCCGAAAATGCAGGATTTGATGCAGGTGTGGTTGTAAATAGCGTAGAAAATGCTAAAGATGAAAACACAGGATTTGATGCTGCAAAAGGCGAATATGTTAATATGCTTGAAAGTGGAATTATCGATCCTGTTAAAGTAGAAAGAGTGGCTTTACTCAATGCAGTTTCTGTAGCTAGTATGCTTTTAACCACAGAAGCAACAATTAGTGAAATTAAAGAAGATAAACCTGCTATGCCAGATATGAGCGGTATGGGAGGAATGGGTGGCATGGGCGGAATGATGTAATATCTGCTCTAACCTCTTATCAGCAAGGATTTTCCTTGCTGATTACCAATTTAATTTAAAAACACTCCCTTGATTTTCTACAGATTCGCAAATAATCTTAATATCATTATCATCACAAACTTTTTTTACCAAAGAAAGCCCTATACCAAATCCTCCTTGATCGGTATTAAATCTTGTATATCTATCAAAAATATGATTTAAATTTGACTTTGAAATTCCACAACCTGTATCCGCAATACTTAAAAAATTGGCTTTTAAAATTATAGAAATTACTCCACCTTTTTTATTGTATTTAATAGCATTGCTTATAAGATTATCAATCAATTTAGAAATTTGACTTTTAGGAGCAAAAATATTTGCTTGATTTAAATCAAGCTTTAGTGTAATTTTTTTTTGCTCAAAAAATACTTTAAAATATTCCAATCTTTCTTCAAGTAGTATTCTTAAATCAAATTTTTGTTTTTCTGTTTCTAAGGTATTAGGGAAATTATAAAAAACAAGATCAGAATACACTTGAGACAAACTTTTTGCAGCAAGCTTAATCCTTGTAAATTTAGCATTATCTCCTAAATTTTGATGCTCAAGTTGTTCTGTACTCATCAAAATAACACTTAATGGGGTATTGAGTTCATGAGTTGAATCTTTAATAAAACGATTTAGTGTGCTGATTTTATCCTCCAAAGGCTTTAGAGCAATTTTTACTAAAATATAAGATATTAAACCCAATATGCAAAAAGCCATAATAGCAAAACCAAAAACTTTCGTTCTAATCCAAAAAAGATCTTTGCCAACATCTTCACCCTGTATTAAAATTTGCAAACCATCGTTAGTATTTACTTCTTCATTGCTAGCATGTCTTAAAAAATAATGATCTGCACTCATAGGAGCAAGGAAAAAAACCTTATTATCACAAATACCTCTACCTTTAAGCTCAATTTTTGCTTTTCTTAAATCAAAATCTATATTACTAAAAACAATCTTTTTAGCATCAAATATAGCAAATTTTAGTGCTGTGCTTTGAGCAATATTTTTTGCACTTATATCTATAGGGGTAAAACGAGAATTTAAGATGCTTATAACAATGTTTCTATGATTTTCTCTCAAAGTGGCACCCTTTAAAACAACTAATTCTTCATATAATTTTTGATACCATAATGCAAAAAAAATAGTTAAAAAAATACCTGTAGTTGTTAGGTAGATTAATAAAATTTGCCTAATGACTTTTTTAGCCATAGCAATATCCCCTGCCTCTTTGGTTTATAATTTTTTCTTTTCCTAAAATTTTACGTAAATTTTTTACATAAGCTCTTAAACTTAGCTCACTAGGCTCCTCATCATAATCCCAAAGTTCTTCAAAAATTCTCTCTGTGCTTAAAAAGTTGTTTTTATTTTTAAGCAATAAAGACAAAAGTTTAATCTCTTTACTCGGCAAAGCCAAAGCTTTATTATTATGATAAAGAATTTGTGTAGTAAATTCGAACCTAAGTCCATCCCCTAAATCTTCAAAATCTTCATTTTTATGTGAAAAAGCTCTTTTAAGCAAAGCTTTAACCCTGATAGATAACTCGGCAAGTTCAAAAGGTTTTTTTATATAATCATCACAACCTGCGTCAAAGCCTTGTTTTAAATCGTTTGTTGTGTTTAAAGAAGTCATGAAAATTGCTGGAGTTTGCTTTCCGCTTTTTCTTAATTCTTTAAGTAATGAAAATCCATCTCCTAAAGGAACTTTTACATCTAAAATCCAAAGATCAAAATATCTTTCATAAGCCATATCTAAAGCTTCTTGCGCATTATCGCATAAAAATACTTCATATCCCTCATCGTTTAAAAACTCTTCAATGATCTCACTCAAGCTCAAATCATCTTCTAAAAGTAAAATTTTAGCAGCCATAATTTAAATCTTTCTAACTTCAAATCTCTTAAATATATATCATTGTATCAAAATTCTTATCAATTATTTAATAAAATTTCATTTTTATTTAATTTATTTTTATCTATAATCCTTTTATACAAATAAATTTTTCCTTAAGGAGTTAAAATGCTTCCAAAATGGGATAACAGCTATAGTGTGCACAATGCTAAAATTGATGAGCAGCATAAAAAGCTTTTTAAACTTGCTGCAAAAGTTGAAGTTGTATCAGATAGATCTGTAAGTAAAAATGAAGTCAAAGAACTTTTGGCTGAATTTTTTAATTATATGAAAGATCACTTTAATGATGAAGAAAAATACATGCAGCTAATAGGCTATCCAAATTTAGAAGAACATCGAAAAATACATAAAGAAATCATCCAAACCATGATTAATTTAATCAAAGATATCAAATCAACCAATGATCTTAAAGAAAAACTTTATATAGTGGCTAAAAAGTGGCTTTTAGAACACATACTATATGAAGACATGAAAGTTGAAAAATGGAGAAGTTCTTCTTTGTCTACAGATGATGGTGGCGATGTTAGCTTTGAAGCAGCAGAAGATGAGGATAATGAGCATCCACAATTTTATCTTTATACCTGTAATTGTCCTGGTAAAATTCACGATGTTCCTTATAGCATTCATCAAAAAATAGAATTACAAGGTCATAAATTTACTTGTAAAACTTGTAAACAAGCTATAAAATTTTACAAAAAATATTCTTAAGGAGGATAAAATGAAACGCAATGTAAAAACTTATTCTTTTAGAATGCCTTTAGAGCTTAAGGAGCGTTTGGATAATTTAAGTAAAAATCTTTCTAAACCAAAATCAACCATAGTAAAAGAAGCCATAGAGGCTTATCTTAATGAAGTTGAAGATTTTTCTTTTGCTGTTAATGCCCTAGAAGAACTTAAAGATGGGGATTATCAAAAGGCAAGTAAAAAAATAGATAAAATTGTCAAAAATCTTAAACAAACAAAATAAAAAACTTTATCACAATTTTTTTGTGATAAAGACTTATTAATTTTTTATATTAAAATACATTTATGAATATTAAAAATGGAGTTAAAAAAGTGGCTCCGGATGTAGGATTCGAACCTACGACCAATCGGTTAACAGCCGACTACTCTACCGCTGAGCTAATCCGGAATATTTAAAAGTAAAATGTGATTATAGTGAAATTAAAAAACTTTGTCAAGGGTTTTTTCACAAAAATGCATTTTTTATGTAAAAAAATTAATTTACTCCTTAACAATAACACTTTTTAAATTTCTAAAATAAAACAAATTTACCCCATCTTCATATAAATAATCAAGCTTCATTCCATGTGTTTCTAAAATAGTATTTACAATATAAAGCCCTAATCCAAAACTTGATTTTTGTTTTGATCCTTGAGTAAAAGCTTGAGTATAGTATTCTAAAGTATTGTTAAGCTCAGGACCACGATTTTTAAAACAAATATAATCATCTATAATATCAATTTGCACAAACCCATCTTCAGAATGTTTAATACCATTATCTATCATATTTTTAATCGCCGTAGTAAAAAGTTTAAAATCCACATTTACAAAAAAACTTTCTTCCATAAAAATACGTATATTGCTATCATCTCGCATTGCAATTTCTTTGGCTTCATCTAAAACATCTAAAATATTGTATTTTTTTCTATTTATAAAAGCAGCCCCTGAAGTAATTTGCTCAATAGCAGCAAATTCATTAATTAAAATTTCAAGTCTAGTAAAAACCCCATTTAAGCGCTCTTTATATTTATTATCTTCTATCATTTCTAAAGTTAAGAGTCCTTTGGTAATAGGAGTTTTGAGTTCATGCATAATATTTCTTAAAAAAAACTGACGAGATTGGTTTAACTTTCGAATTTGAACAATAGCTTGATAAAAAGCTTCACTTACTTGTGAAATTTCATCCACCCCAGTGCTTACATCTTCTATATCACCAAGCTTTCCTTGGGCAAATTTATCAATTTGTTTTTTAAGTCTTTTAAGTGGTTTTAATTTTTTAAATATATAAATATAAAGCAATACAAGAATACAAATCACAGCTACAGCTATAGCTTTGATAATAAAATACCTATAGGTTTGATAATCTTGATCCTTATAAAGATAAACCTTTCCATCATAAATAATATTTAAATACACCTGTCTATTATAAGAAATAATCTCGATTAAGCCATTGTTAACCTCAACCCTAGCTAAAACATCACCTCTAAAAAGAATTTTACGGATCTGCTTTGCTTCTGTTATCTCATCCATTTTATTATAATTTTTTGTCTGCTCTTCAAATTCTTTTTCACTGATAACTCCTGCAAAATTTAAGAGCCTTGCATTAGCTATCAAAGAATATTTTGTGTTTAATTCTCTAGTATAATTTTGCTGATCATATTCTATAAGCCACAAAAAGCCAAGTATAACACTAACCCCAGCAAAAATAAAAATAAAAGTTATAGTATAAAAAATCGAAGATTTATTCATTGAGTAAGCTTATAACCTATTCCACGTATAGAGTGAATATATTTTGGAGTTTTTGGATCATCTCCCATCTTTTGACGAATTCTACTGATAATAACATCTATACTTTTATTACTAGAATCCTCACTAATAGAAGAACAATTATAAACAAGCTCTTCACGACTTACCACTCCACCCTCTTTTTTAATCAAATAGCTTAAAATATCAAATTCAGCATTAGTTAAAGTAAGCTCTTGTCCTTTCATGGTAATAATATGCTTATATTGATCATAAACAAGATCTTTTACACTTTTTGCTATGGCGCTTTTTGTATTTGAAATACGTCTTAAATGACTTTTAATGCGTGCTTGTAATTCTTTTGGATTATAAGGTTTTGGTAGGTAATCATCTGCTCCAAGCTCTAAAGCATTAACCTTATCTGTAATATCATGTCTTGCGCTTGAAACAATAATAGGCGTATCATACTTTTTACGAATCTCTTCACACACTTCAAGCCCATCAAGCCCTGGCAAAGAAAGGTCTAAAATGATAAGCTGATATTCTTTTAATGCAAGCTTAGAAAGACCTATATAAGGTTCATGAGCTATATCAACTTTCATATCAAATTTTTCCAAATATTCAGCTGTAATTTCTGCTAATTCTAAATCATCTTCTATCATAAGAATATTTGTCATAGTTTTCCTTTATTTTAAACTTAATTTTAATTTTAAACTAAAATTTATAACGAAAGGAAAATCCTTCCGTTATTTTTATTTAAGCACAAGCAAAGTCGCAAAACCATTGCGATATACCCAAACTTTGGTAAATTCTTTTTTATTAACTTGTTTTAAAGCTTGTTCTAAATCTTTTAAATTTTTAATTTCACTTTGTCCAACACCTATGATAATATCACCCTCTTGGAAACCAGAATTTTTTCCTTTGCTCTTTTCTTTAACACTATCAACCAAAACACCATTAACATCTTTTGGAATTTGCAAACGATCCTTAAGTCTTGGATCTAAATTTCTCAAACTCAAACCATCAATCAAATCGCTTTGTACGCCTTTAGGATTTTCTTTTTCACCTTTAAGAATAAAACTTGCTTGCTTATTTTCTCCATCTCTTTCGTAACTTAATGAAATTTTTTGACCAATCTCTAAAGTTCCTATATAATTTTTAAGATCAATAGGACTTTTTATAACCTTATCATTAACTTTAGTAACTAAATCTCCACGCTTAAGCCCTGCTTCATCAGCACTTGAACCTTTTTGAACATCAGTGATTAAAGCTCCTTCTTGATTTTTGTAAGCTTTTTTAGTATCACCTTGCAAAGCTAAAATAGTCACACCTAAAAATCCTCTATCAATCTTGCCTTTTTCAATAAGTTTTTTAGCTATATCTTTAACCATATTTGAAGGTATGGCAAAACCTATGCCGTTATTTCCACCACCACGAGAAAGAATAGCTGAATTAATACCTACTAAATATCCGCGACTATCCACCAAAGCTCCACCTGAATTTCCTGGATTGATAGAAGCATCTGTTTGTATAAAATTTTCATATTGATTTAAACCTATATTGTCTTTATTTAAAGCAGATATTATCCCACTTGTAACACTAAAACCAACTCCAAAAGGATTTCCAAGTGCAAAAACAACATCTCCTTCCATTAAATCATCAGAATTTGTAAAAGTAATAGCTGAAAGATTATTAGCCTCTATTTTTATAACAGCCAAATCTGTTTTTGGATCTTTACCTATAAGTTTTGCTTTATATTCTATGTCGCTTCCTGGTAAATTCACTGTAATCGTATCAGCATCATCTACAACGTGATTATTTGTTACTATATAACCATCTTTTGAAATAATCACCCCTGATCCCAAAGAACTCACCACTTCTTTATCATTTTTTCCTTTTCTTTGAGGAAAATCAAAATCAAAAAATTGTTTAAAATAAGGATCATTAAAAAAATCATCCAAAGGGCTTGGACGATTTGCTCTTGTAATAGTTTTTGAGGTGGAAATATTAACCACTGATTTTTTTGCATCTTTAATAGAATCATGATAAGAAAGCACTGCATTTCCAGCAGCAGGATTCACACGATTAGCCGTTGCAGTCGATTCGTTAAAATTAATACTTGCAGCAAATAAAGCACTTGCTAAACTTAATGATAAAAAAATCTTTTTCATTTCATTTCCTTTTGTTCTTAAAGATAAATTATCTCGTAAAATATTTTACTGTCTTCATAGTATAAAACCGAAAATTTACAAAATTGTAAATAAAACCTTGAGTGATAAAAATTTATAAAACTTGATTGACTTAGGCTAAAGTTTATGTTATAATTTAATCCTCTATAATAATCAAGTAAAAATTTTTAAGGAAATATAACATGAATAGTTTATACGAAACTCTTGGAGTTAGCAAAAACGCTAGTGCAGATGAAATAAAAAAAGCTTACCGTCGCCTAGCTAGAAAATATCATCCTGATATCAACAAAGAAAAAGGTGCTGAAGAAAAATTTAAAGAAATTAATGCTGCTTATGAAATTTTAAGTGACGAAAAAAAACGAGCTCAGTATGACCAATACGGCGATTCTATGTTTGGTGGACAAAGTTTTCATGATTTTTCAAGAAATACTGGTGGGGTAAATTTGGACGATATTTTAAAAGATCTCTTTGGAGGAGGCTTTGGTGGACGCTCAAGAGGGGGTTTTAACGGCTTTTCTTCAAAAGGCTTTAGCAGTGGTTTTGGAGGATTTGGAGGTTTTGAAGAAGAAAATTTAGACAGCAATCTAGAGCTTCACATTCCTTTCGAAAAAGCTGTTAAAGGCGGGGAACATAGTTTTAATTTTCAAGGCGAAACCATTAAATTTAAAATTCCACACGGTATAAAAGAAGGTGAGAAACTAAGAATTCGCTCTAAAGGAAAACAAAGCAGAAATGGAGCTAGAGGCGATTTAATCATTATTGTAAAAATAGAAGAAAGTCCTATTTACACAAGAGAAGATGATGATTTATATCAAAAGGTTGATATTTCTTTAAAAACTGCACTTTTTGGTGGAAAAATAAATATAAAAACACTCAAAGAAGGCAAGGAAGAAGCAACAATTAACATAACGCCTAATTCAAAAAATAACCAAAAAATTCGTTTAAAAGGTTATGGTGTGCAAAATAGAAAAAGTGATATTTATGGGGATATGTATTTGATTTTAAATGTTGTTTTGCCAAATTTAGATACCCTTGATGAAAAATTTATAGAACTCTTAAAAGAAAAATTACCTTAAAGAAAGGAATAAAATATGGAACAGCATTATGATGAACCTGTATATTTAATCAGTGTTGTGGCTAAAGTTTTAAGCATACATCCACAAACCTTAAGGCAATACGAAAGAGAAGGATTGATAGAGCCAAGTAGAACCGATGGCAAAATAAGACTTTATTCTCAAAGAGATATTGACCGTATTAAACTTATATTGCGTTTAACAAGAGACATGGGAATCAATCTTGCTGGAGTAGATGTTATCTTAAAATTGAAAAACCAACTTCACGAATTTGAAAATTTAATTGATGAACTACGCTTAGAATTAAGCAAACAACAAGATAAAGAAGCGGCTAGTAAAGCCGTTGTTAAGCATAAAAATAGCTTTGATTTGATTTTTTATGAGAAAAAATAAAAAATAATGGATAATTTTTTAGAAATTTTTTTAATCACCGTTGCCATAGCTATAGTTTTAAATGTCATATTTAAAAAATTTGAAATTCCAACTATCATTGGATATATAGCTGCTGGAGAAATCATTTCTGAAATTTATCATTTAAGTGGCAAAGGCGAAATCACCCATATAGCCGAATTTGGTATAGTATTTTTAATGTTTACCATAGGGCTTGAATTTTCTTTTAAGCATTTAATGGCAATGAAACAAGAAGTTTTTTTAAACGGCTCTTTGCAGATGCTTACTTGTGGCTTTGTTTTTATGTTACTTGCTATAGGAATTTTAGGACTTGGAGATAAAAGCGCTACTATAGTAGGCTTTGCACTAGCGCTTTCTTCAACCGCAGTGGTGCTTAAAATTTTAAATGATAATGGCGATATCAATGAGCAATATGGTAGAAAAGCATTGGGAATTTTGCTTTTTCAAGATATAGCCGTTATTCCTTTGCTTTTGCTTGTAGATATTTTTTCATCCAACAATCAAAACATAGAAAAACTCCTTTTTACCACTTTAATTTCAGCACTTATTTTAATCACTTTATTATTTTTCATAGGTAAATATCTAGTGGATAGAATTTTTAGACTCATTATCCACACTTCTTCTCAGGAAATTTTTATTAGTACTGTTTTATTTATGGTTATTGGAGCAAGTTTTTTAGCAAATTATTTTGGATTTTCTTATTCTTTGGGTGCTTTTATAGCAGGTGCTTTGATAGCAGAAACAAAATATAAACACAAAATAGAAGCGGACTTGATCCCATTTAGAGATTTGCTTTTAGGGCTTTTTTTCATAACTGTAGGCATGCAAATTCAACTTGATGTAGTGGCACAAAATTGGTTTTTAATCATAGTTTTAACCCTTCTTGTAATGGCTTTAAAATTTGGCATAGTTTTTGGCTTTTTATTTCTTTACACTAAAAAAAGAGTAGCGCTTAAAACAGCTTTTGCCATAGCTCAAATTGGCGAATTCGCCCTAGCAATTTTTTCTCTTTTACAAGCAAAAAATATGCTTGATATCAAAACTTCACAAATTTTAATTGTTGTTTCTATTTTAACCATGATTATCACACCTTTTATTTTAAACAATATAAGAAAAATTACCAATGTTGTAGAAGATATAGCACTTAATACCAACGCTGTGCAAAATATTGACAGCAATATCAAGCTTAAAAATCATCTTGTTGTTTTTGGCTACGGACGCTTAGGACAAGAAGTCGTGCAAAAAATCAAAAACACAGGCGTACCTTATCTTGTTTTAGAAAGTGATTTAAATTTAGTAGAACTTGGAGTTAGTCGAGGTGAAAATGTCGTTTTTGCCAATGCTGCTCAAGAAGAAACCTTAAAAATTGCCAATATAGAAGAATGTGCCGTAGCTATTATCACAGTTACAAATGAAGCTAAACTTGAAATTTTATGTCAAGTGCTAGCTAATTATCCAAAACCTATAGACACCATCATTCATGTAAATGGAACTTTAAAAAAGATGCTTTTTTCTAGCATAGATGAAAATATACGCATCATTCGCTCTGAAAAAGTAATCGCTAGAAATTTAGTTCAAGAAGCGCTAGAATGCCGCATTCACAAAAATACCTAAGGAAGAATTTTGACAAAAAATGAAGAAAAAGCCTTACGCGTAAAATACCTAAGAAATCTTGAAAAATTTTTCAATGGCGCTATATCTGCACTTAAAAAAGAAGATTTTGATAAAACTAAATTTGAAGAAAGAATGTTAAAAAATGCTAAATTTTTTGAAAAAAATCCCGCGGTAAATCTTAACTCAACCTATGCAAAAAATCTTGAATTTTTTGTCAATGCTTGTTTAGATTTTTCCAAAGAAAAAAACGAGCTTTTAAATCTTGCCAATGCTTTAGATAAGCAAAAAAAACAAGGTGGGAAAAAAGAAAAACATAAAAATTATTTAAAGGATTATGAATGATTAATGTATTTTTTGATATGGATGGAACTTTAATCGATAGTGCAAATGCCATTTCTTGTGCAGTCAATGAAATAAGACAGGATTTAAATCTAGCCCCACTTTCAAGAGAAATCATTATGCAAACCATCAATACTCCCAATATTGACTGGGCAAAAGAACTTTATAATATAGAAAATTTCCATCATTCTAATTTTAAAGAAGGCTATGAAAAATATTTTGTCAAGCGCTATGAACAAAGCGTGGTGCTTTTTGAAGGAGTAAAAGAACTTTTAGAATTTTTAAAAAGCAAAAATTGTTTTTTAGCTATTGCTACTAACGCCCCACAAAGCTCACTTTCAAACATACTTAAAAAACACGATATCATTCCTTATTTTGATAAAATTTTAGGCGTAAGTTTAGGCATAGAACCCAAACCTCATCCTATGATGCTAGAGCTTTTAAAAAGCGAGGCTCCATATAAAACAAGCGTTTTTATAGGAGATAGTCAAAAAGATAAAGAATGTGCTAAAAATGCTAATTTGCCTTATTTTCATGCCAAATGGTATCAAAAAAATTTAAAAGAAAATGAATTTAGCAACTCTAGTGAACTTAAAGGCTTTTTGCAAAAGTATTTATAAGTTTTTTAATGAAATTTTAGTTAAAATTAGAAATAAATTTTAAAAAGAGTAAATTATGAGTGAATTATTAATAGAAATTGGTACAGAAGAATTACCTGCTATTCCTTTGCTAAAAGAATTAGCTAATATAGAAAAAAAATGGAACAATGTTTTAGAAGAATACCGCTTGGTAAGTGATTTTAAATTTTATTATACTCCGCGTCGTTTAGTTTTTTTTCATGAAAATTTTGCAGACAAACAAGAAGATAGCTTTGCTGAATTTATAGGAGCACCTAAAAATGTTGCTTATAAAGATGGAGTTTTAACTCCTGCGGGACAAAGCTTCCTGCAAAAAGCAAGGATCAGTGAAAATGAACTCTCTTTTAAAGAAATCAAAGGCAAGGAAGTTTTGTACCATCAAAAAGCTATTAAAGGTTTGCAAAGTCAAGAAATTTTAGGAGAAATGGTAGAAAAATTTCTAAAAAGTCTTAGTTTTGGCAAAAGTATGCGCTGGGGTGCAAATTCTTTTGAATTCATCCGTGCGATCCGTTCTATAGCTTGCATTTTAAATGATGAACTTGTTAATTTTCAAAGCTATGGAGTAAAAAGTACTAAAAAAACTTTCATTCACAGAAGCGTAAGTTATGATTTGCAAGATTTTAACAATGCAAAAGAATATTTTGAACTACTAGAAAAAAACTATATCATCCTTGATCCAATCAAAAGAAAGGAAAAAATACTTGAGCAATTTAAACTCATAGAAAGTCAAAAAAATATACAAATTGGAGAAGATGAAGAGCTTTTAGCTGAAGTAGTTGCTATCACAGAATATCCTAATGCACTTTTAGGAAGTTTTGAAGAAGAATTTTTAGAAATTCCTAGCGAAGTAATCATCACTTCAATGAGAGAAAATCAACGTTATTTTGCAGTTTTTAACGATAAAGGCTTAAGTAATCATTTTATAGTAGTAAGTAATGCAGTATGTAAGGATTATTCAAAAATCATACATGGAAATGAAAGAGTTTTGCGTGCAAGACTTAGCGATGCAATGTTTTTTTATCAAAATGATTTACAAAATGGCTTAAAACCTGAAAAACTTGCCAAAATGACCTATCTTGAAGGTTTAGGCACAATGCAAGATAAAAGTTTAAGAGAGATTAAAATTGCTGAAATTTTATGTCAAATGCTCCATAATGATAAAATCGAAAATATCAGCACAGCACTAAAATACGCCAAAGCAGACTTAGCCACACAAATGGTTTATGAATTTACTGATTTGCAAGGCATTATGGGAAGTTATTATGCGCAAAAAATGGGCTTAGATTATCAAATTTGCTTAGCCATCAAAGAACAATATCTTCCTAATTCCGAACAAGCTCCACTTCCAAGTACAGAATTTTCAAGCATAGTAGCCCTTGCAAACAAGCTTGATACCCTTATAGGACTTTTTAGCATAGGAAAAATTCCAAGCGGAACAAAGGATCCTTATGCCTTAAGAAGAGCTGCCAATGGGATCATTAAAATTGCTTTAAATTTAAATAAAGAATTTGATATCCAAATTTTATTAGAAAAACTTTCAAATCATTATAAAAGCTTTGATATGCAAATTTTAAAAGATTTTATTTTTGAAAGACTTTATACTTTTTATACAGTCAATGCTTCTTTTGTAAAAGCGGTTTTAAGCTCACAAAATACAGATCTTATCCATATCAATCAAAGCGTAAATGCTCTTATAAAACTTAGCAAAAAAGATAATTTTAATGAAAATTTTGCAACCTTTAAAAGACTAGCCAATATCGCCACTAAAAATCCTCATAAAGTTGATGAAAGTCTTTTTGTTCAAGAAGCAGAAAGTAAACTTTACAAAGCTTTTCAAGAAAAAACTAAAGCCAACTCTTTACAAGAAAAACTTGAAAATCTTTTTGCACTTAAGCCTTTTATTGATGAGTTTTTTAATCAAGTGATGATTAATGCTGAAGATGAAAAACTTAAAAATAATCGCCAAGCTTTGGTTTATGAAATTTATGCGGAGTTTTTAAAAATCGCCGATCTTAAAGAGTTAAGCCTATGAAAGCCTTATGGCTTTTTTTAAGCCTTACTCTTTGGCTTTTTGGAGCTCAAAATTTAGAACTCATCAAAGGTCAAGCTTTATTTTTGGAGCTAGATAAGAAAGATTTTTTATCTTTAAAAAATAATGGTAAAAATATTCCCACTTTTACACATCCTAAAAATCAAGAAAAAGTTCTAGCTATTTTTTCCTTACCTTACAAAAATCCCCCGCAAAATACAAAACTTATCGCATTTTATAAAGATAAAAAAGAAGAAATTTTCATAAAAACTTTAGAAGGTAATTATAAAAGTGAAAAATTGCAAGTTGAAAACAAAAAGATTTTTCCACCAAAAACCATACAAGAACGCATCACTAAAGAATTAAAAGAAGCCAATGCGATTTATAGTTCTTATACTCCAAAAGCTTTATTTAACGGTGCTTTTAATATACCTTTAAATTCTTTTATCACAAGTGATTTTGGCAAAGCAAGAACTTTTAATGAAAAAGTAGCAAGTTATCATAGCGGAACGGACTTTAGAGCTGCCACAGGAACACCTATTTATGCAGCCAACTCAGGCATAGTAAAAATTGCAAAAGATCGTTATTTCGCAGGAAATTCAGTAGTCATTGATCATGGTTTTGGAATTTATTCACAATATTATCATCTTTCTAAAATTGATGTTAAAATAGGACAAAAGATAAAAAAAGGTGAACTTATAGGACTTAGCGGGGCTACAGGTAGGGTAAGTGGGCCGCATTTGCATTTTGGAATTTTAGCTGGAGGCAAACAAGTTGATCCTTTGGATTTTGTATCCAAATTTAATGCTATTTTTCAATGAAATTTAGTGACTTTTTCCATGCTTGGCTCCATGAAAGCTATTATAAAAATGCTGTAAGTATAGGAAAAAACGGAGATTTTTTTACTGCTGTAAGCGTAGGAAATCTTTTTGGCACACTTTTAGCCAAGCATTTTTTAAATTTAATAGATAAAAAAATTTTACAACTCCCTTTAGAACTTGTAGAAATAGGCGCTAATGAAGGATATTTAAGTCGTGATTTTTTAGCCGCTTTGCTTGAATTAAGACCTGAAATTTTTTCTCAAATTTCTTTTTTCGTCATAGAACCGCATGAAAAATTAAGAACTTTACAAAAAAAGACTTTAGAAGGAGTGGAATTTACTCACAAAAATAGTCTTAAAGAATGCCATTTTAAGAACGCTTTTTTCTTTTGCAATGAACTTTTTGATAGTTTTGCTTGCGAACTTATAGATCATGATAAAATGGCATTTGTAGAAAATTTTAAACTTATTTTTAAAAATATGGATGAAAATTTAATCACAAAATGCAAAGCTTTAAATCTTAAAAAAGGTGAACTCAGTTTAGAGCTTGAAAATTTTTTTAAAGATTTAAACCAAACTTGTGAGAGATTTATATTTGCGGGATTTGACTATGGAACTTTAAATCCACAAAGTTTTAGCTTAAGAATCTATCAAAAGCACGAAGTTTTTAGCCCTTTTAAAGTATCTTTAAAAGATTTTTTCGGCAAAAGCGATCTAACTTATAATGTCAATTTTACTCATCTTCAAAAACTCATCAAAGAATATGATTTTAAACCTTTAGCTTTTAAAAAACAAAGTCTTGCTTTAATGGATTTTGGTTTTGAAGATTTATTAGAATACACAAAAAATAAAAACATTAAAACTTACGAAAGTTTTTTATCTCAAGCTAAAATTTTATTTTTTAATTTTGATGAAAAATTTCATTTTTTCGAATTTCAAAAAAACTAAAATTTTATATTTTTCATACTCGCTAAACAAACCCCCTCCCTTAAACCCTCATCAATGACTAGAAGTTTATGTTTATCAAACAAAGCATAAAACAGCAAACAACCTGCACTCAAATAATTTTTTCTCATCGCGCCTACTTCTTTTATAGCCTTTTTTTCTTCCATATGAAAAAGTTTAATAGCATAATTTAAAAAATCCTTATGGTAAAGTTTTTTGCCATTTACTCTACTTGCTTCATACTTTTCATAGCTTATATTTTGTTTTAATGCGCTAAGTGTAGTAGGAACTCCGGAATTTAAAACCACCGTTTTAACTCCTAAAGAACGAAGTTCCTTTTTAATCATAGCCACCTCATCAAAAGCCCTAAAAGCTAAATGCTTTAAATAGGGATTTGCAATTAAAAAATGAATTTTAAGTTTTTTATCTTTAATATTTATGATAAATTTAGGATATTTTTTTATTAATTTTTTATAAGAAATACAAGATTTATAATAAGAATGGTAATTTTTTTCATAAAAACTAATAATACCAAAATCAAAACTTTTAAAACTTTTTCCAAAAGAAAGCTCACAAGAAGCCCCTCCTAAATCACAATATGCAAACTCTCCCCAAATTTTAAGCCTTCTTAAACCTGATTGCATACCTAAAACACTGATCTTAGCTTCACTTTTGGCATCTATAAGCTTAAAATCAATCCCAAATTCTTTTTTTAAATGGGCAAAAATTTCATTTGTATTGCTTGCCTTTCTAAAAGCTGCAGTCGCTACAGCTCTCGCTTTGCTTAAATCTTGCTCTTTAGCTAAAATACTCAAAGTATTTTTTAATCTTTGTATGGCTTCTTTAGAAATTTCTCCACTTTGATTTAGATTTTTCGCTGCCCCAATAACAAATTCATATTCTTTTAATTTATTTAATTTTTCGTCCATTTGTACTGCTCTTAAAGTATTTGAACCAAGATCTATACCTAACATGACTTTCCTTATTTGATTTTATAGTATAATAGCAAAAAAGTTCTAAAGGAAAAATATGCTTTTAGGTGTAAATATCGATCATATTGCAGTGTTAAGACAAGCTAGAATGGTAAATGATCCTGATCTTTTAGAAGCTGCTTTTATAGTAGCTAGACACGGAGATCAAATCACTTTGCATGTAAGAGAAGATCGCCGTCATGCTCAGGATTTTGACTTGGAAAATATTATAAAATTTTGCAAAAGCCCTATCAATTTAGAATGTGCTTTAAATGATGAAATTTTAAATTTAGCTCTTAAACTCAAACCTCACCGCGTTACTTTAGTGCCTGAAAAAAGAGAAGAGCTTACCACAGAAGGGGGACTTTGTTTAAATCATGCTAAATTAAAACAAAGCATAGAAAAACTTCAAAATGCAAACATTGAAGTTTCACTTTTTATCAATCCTAGTTTAGAAGATATAGAAAAATCAAAAATTTTAAAAGCCCAATTTATAGAGCTTCATACAGGACATTATGCGAATTTACACAACGCACTTTTTAGCAATATCTCTCATACTGCTTTTGCCTTAAAAGAACTTGATCAAGATAAAAAAACCTTGCAAGCTCAATTTGAAAAAGAATTACAAAATTTAGAACTCTGTGCCAAAAAAGGCCTAGAACTTGGCTTAAAAGTAGCCGCGGGACATGGTTTAAATTACAAAAATGTAAAACCCGTAGTAAAAATTAAAGAAATTTGCGAGCTAAATATAGGACAAAGCATTGTAGCAAGATCTGTATTTACAGGACTTCAAAACGCTATTTTGGAAATGAAAGAACTTATTAAAAGATGAAAAAACTAGCCATTAGTATAGGCGATATAAACGGCATAGGACTTGAAATTTTAGTGCGTTCTCATGAAGAACTAAGCAAAGTCTGCACACCTTTTTATTTTATCCACGAAAGCTTGCTTGATAAAGCTTCAAAACTTTTAAATTTAAAACTTTTTAATGCAAAAATCGTAGCTTTTAAAGATGGAAAAGACTATGAGTTTAATTTTATAAAAAAAGAAAATTCTCTTGAAATTTACTCTTTCTACCTTCCTTTAGGCTTTAAAGTGGATGAAAATTTTGAAATCAAAGCCGGAGAAATAGATACAAAAAGTGGACTTTATGGTTTTTTAAGTTTTAAGGCGGCAAGTTATTTTGCCTATGAAAAACACGCCCATGCCTTGCTTACTCTACCTATACACAAAAAAGCTTGGGAAGATGCAGGACTTAAATACAAAGGACACACCGATGCTTTAAGGGATTTTTTTAAAAAAAATGCCATTATGATGTTAGGTTGCAAAGAACTTTTTGTAGGGCTTTTTAGCGAACATATACCTTTAGCTAAGGTGAGTAAAAAAATCACTTTTAAAAATTTAAGCATCTTTTTAAAAGATTTTTACAAAGAAACGCATTTTAAAAAAATGGGGCTTTTAGGTTTTAATCCTCATGCTGGAGATTATGGAGTTATAGGCGGAGAAGAAGAAAAGATCATGGAAAAAGCTATAGCCTTTGTTAATGCCTTTTTACACTCTAAAAAAGATGAAAAATTTTTCAAAAAAGCCTTAAAAGATGAAAATTTACAAAAAGAATTGCTTTTAAATTTTAAAGGCAAGGGCGTTTATCTACCCTATCCTTTAGTGGCTGATACAGCTTTTACTAAGACTGGTTTAAAAAACTGCAATCGTTTAGTGGCTATGTATCACGATCTTGCCCTTGCTCCTTTAAAGGCCTTGTATTTTGATAAAAGCATCAATGTGAGTTTAAATTTACCCATCATACGCGTTAGCGTTGATCATGGCACGGCCTTTGATAAGGCCTATAAAAATGCTAAAATCAACACTAAAAGTTATTTTGAAGCGGCTAAATTTGCAATCAATTTACATTCTAAAGCTTAAATTTAGTCCTAGAATCAATCAAATCTTCTTTAGCTAAGCTATCTATAAAATCTTGCAAATCTTTATTGGTATTTAAACTTTAAGTGAGTAAATTTTCATATTTATCAACTTTATTTTTAAAAATTTGCTCTAAAACTTCTTTAGTCTTTGTATCTTTTTTTGCTCTTTGCATAAGTTCTAATAAAACCTTAATATAAGCTTCTTGCATGCAATCACTTGCATTGAGTAAAGATAAAATAGGATTTTCCCCTGCTTTTGTATTTTGCATATTTTTTATACAAATTTTTCTTTCTTTAAGCATCTTTTTTGAAATGGCTTTAAAATCTTTTTTCATCTTTTTATCTGCTTTTTTTGAAATATTTTGATATAAACTACTATAGATGTTATCTACTAAAGCAAGTTTTTTATTATCAAATTTATTACGCACACCAATTTTATTGCATATCATAAGCTCATCATCACTTTTGCCATCATATTTGATTTTAGAGCAATCAAAACTAGGTTTTACTTCATCTTTATAAATAAGCTCATCAAAACTCAAAGCCCCTAAACTCGCCAAACTTAAACCAAGCAATAAAATAATTTTTTCATTATTTACCTTTAAAATTTTTATTTTATTTTAACAAAAATATTTTGAATTTTTTAAGGAAATTAAGCCTTTATTTTATTATAATGCGTTTTTATTTTTTATAAGGAACTTAAAATGCAAAATTACAAAAAAGCTCTTTTTGCACTAGCTCTTAGTGCTTTTTGTATGGGCGTAACTGAATTTGTTATGGCAGGAGTTTTGGTTGATGTTGAAGTGTATTTTAGCGTAGATGCAAAAACCGCGGGCTATCTTACAACCTTATATGCTATAGGTGTTGTTATAGGTGCTCCTCTTATCACCATACCTTTAAGTCGTTTTCATAGACATACACAACTTTTAATCAATCTTGAAATTTTTGCTTTAGCAAATTTCATCATCTTTTTTAGCCAAAATTTCTATCTTACTGCTTTTGCACGCTTTATAGCAGGAACACAACATGGGGTATTTTTTGTCATTGCCACCTTAGCTGTAAGTGCTATAACTCCAGATGATAAAAAATCAAGTGCTCTAGCTATAATGGTCACAGGGCTTACTGTAGCCTTAGTTACTGGAGTGCCGCTTGGAACTTTTATAGGGCATTATTTTGGCTTTAAATTTATCTTTTTACTCATTTTTATCATTACAAGTCTAGCATTTTTTGGAGTATGGCATATGATGCCCAAAAATTTACATCCTAGCCCAACCAGTCTTAAAAATCTAATCCCTGCTTTTTCTCATCAAAATTTGTTAAAAACTTATACTATAACCATTTGTAGTTGTGGGGCTCAATTTGTTCTTTATACTTATTTGCAAAAAATACTTGTAGAAATAAGCGGTTTTAAAGTCCAAGATACAGCTTATATCTTGCTTTTATATGGAATTTGTGCAATTTGTGGGAATTTATGGGGCGGAAAAATAGTAGATAAAAAAGGTGCTATTTTTTCTTTGCGTCTTATTTTAAGCATACAAGTTCTAGTATTTTTAAGTGTATTTCTCACCATGCATTCTAAATTTTTAATCATTTTTAGCGTAGCTTTGATAGGATTTTTTGCCTTTTCAACCATACCTGCACTAAAAATGCTTAGCATTACTAAAGCTAAACGCCATACTTATAAAGTCATAGACAGTACAGTAAGTGTGAATGAAGCAGCTTTTAATGTAGGCATAGCTTTAGCAAGTTTTTTAGGTGGGATTGTTTTAGCAGGATTGGGTATAGAATTTAATGCTTTATTTTCAGCACTTTTTGTAAGCCCTGCTTTGATTTTTGCCTTGCTTTTTGCCAAAGATAAATTAAATTATAAAAAATTTCAAAGAAAAAGTTTTACAAAGGTATAAATTGGAATAGAAATTGCTTGCTTATTTAATGTAAAGTTAAATAAAGGAGGAGAAAATGGTAGTAGATAATACTCAAAAAACATCAAATGCTATCTTTAGCACCACAACTAAAGTTAAAGAAAAAAATACTTCGGCAGATGAATTTCAAGCCACATTAAATGAAGTAAAAAACAAAGAAGAAAAGGAAGATAAAAAAACAAACTCAAGCAAATTTACTAACGAAGACATTGATCTTGGTGCTGTTAGAGAAGATTTTAGATCTTATGCTTGGCAAAAAATGAGAGAAGATCAATACAAAAAAAATGAGGAGACTTTGCTAAATAAGCTTTTTGCTACAATTGACGCAGGAAATGCCACAAACAATACAAAAGCTTAATATACAAATCAATCAAAACTCAAACTACATAAACGAGAATTCCAATAATTCTCGTAAAATTTCTAATAACTCTGGATAAAATGAAAAAATTTATTATTTCCTCTATATGAAGAAAATATAGAAAAATTGACCAATTTAATTTATCAAATTCTGTTATAATTTTGCTAAAAACAAAGGAAAATAATGATTTTTATCGATGCTTGCTTTAAAAAACCTACACCCTACACCCCTATTTGGATGATGCGTCAAGCAGGAAGGTATTTGCCAGAATATATGGAAGTAAGAAAACAAGCGGGTGATTTTCTCTCTTTATGCAAAGACTATAAAAAAGCTTCTGAAGTTTCTTTACAGCCTATTGATATTTTAGATGTAGATGCAGCAATCATTTTTTCAGATATTTTAGTTGTTCCTCTTGAAATGGGTATGAATTTACGTTTTGAAAAAGGAGAAGGGCCTGTTTTTGATAATCCTATTTCAACCCTAGAAGACTTAGAAAAACTTGACGATCAAAATGCGCATAAAAAATTAAATTATGTCTATGATGCCTTAAAGCTTACTAGAGAAAAATTATCTCAAAACAAGGCTTTAATAGGATTTTGCGGAAGCCCTTGGACTATAGCTACCTATATGATAGAAGGAAGTGGAAGTAAAAATTATGCAAAGTGTAAAAAAATGCTTTATCAAAACCCAGAACTTTTACATAAAATTCTAAATAAACTAACTCAAGTTTTAAAACTTTATTTAGAAGAGCAAATTAAAGCAGGTGCCAATGCTATACAAATTTTTGATAGCTGGGCAAGTGCTTTAGAATATGATAAGTTTTTTAAATTCTCTTTTAATTATATGCTTGAAATTTCAAATTTTATTAAAAGCAAATACCCAAATATACCTGTAATTTTATTCCCTAAAGGCATTAGCGGTTATTTGGATAGAATCGATGGTAATTTTGATGTTTTTGGAGTTGATTGGAGCACTCCGCTTGATTTAGCACGTGATAAACTATCGCACAAATACACTCTTCAAGGCAACATGGAACCTTGTAGACTTTATGATAAAAATGCCATCAAAGAAGGAGCTGGAAAAATACTAAAAACCATGCAAAATAAAGCTCATATTTTCAACTTAGGACATGGGATCTTGCCTGATATTCCTGTTGAAAATGCAAAATATTTTATCAAGCTTGTACAAGAAAGTTCAGCTAAATGAAAATACTCTTTGGTCCTGTTAGCTCAAGGCGTTTTGGAAGATCTTTGGGTATAGATTTAAGCCCTAATAAAAAACAATGCAATTTTGATTGTGTTTATTGCGAGCTTGATCCAAAAAAAGCCCAAGAAAAACAGGATGAAATTATCAGCATAGATAAAATTATCTCCGAAGTTAAAGTTATGCTTGAAAAAAATGTTGAATTTGATTTTCTTACCCTTACTGCCAACGGAGAGCCTAGTCTTTATCCTTATTTAAATGAGCTTATTTTATCTTTACGCAGCATTGCTAAAGATAAAAAATTGCTTATTTTAAGCAATGGTACAGCTGTATTAGATGAAGACAAATTTAATGCTTTGCTAAAACTAGATGTGGTCAAATTTAGCCTAGATAGTGCAGTTGCTAAAACTTTTTATCGTATTGATAGAGCTTTAAAAAACATTGACTTAGAAAAAATGATAGAAAAAATGGCAGATTTTAGAGCTAGGTTTAATGGAGATTTGATTATGGAAATTCTAGTTGTTAAAGATCTTAATGACAACGAAGAAGAATTTAAAGCGCTCAATCAAGCTTTAAAAAAAATCATGCCTTTAAGGGTTGATCTAAGCACCATAGATAGACCTCCTGCTTATGCTGTTAAAAAAGTAAGCGAAGAAAAACTTTTAGAACTTTCTAAACTTATAGATTCTACTCCTGTACTCTTAGCCAAAAGACATTATGAAGGTGAAAAACTAAGCTTCAATGAAGAAGAATTATTAAAAATGCTTCATTTGCGCTCACAAAGCGAAATAGACATTGAAGTGAAATTTGATAAACAATCCAAAACTCTCTTAAATCAACTTATCAAAGAAAAAAAGGTAAAAATTCTCGATTTAGCTGGAGTTAAA
Source organism: Campylobacter sp. CFSAN093260 (assembly GCF_012890095.1). Classification (NCBI taxonomy): domain Bacteria; kingdom Pseudomonadati; phylum Campylobacterota; class Epsilonproteobacteria; order Campylobacterales; family Campylobacteraceae; genus Campylobacter; species Campylobacter sp. CFSAN093260. The sequence continues at coordinate 1,175,643 of NZ_CP040618.1, forward strand.
TTTTATAAAGTTTAAGCCTTTGGCAAATACTTTCTAAGTAAAGTTATAAGATCATTTCTACTTACATCACTTAAAACTTCGCTCACACAATCAAAATCCCTAACTTTTTCCTTTGAAAAAAAGATGATATGGCTTTGCGGATGCTGTTTTTTATAAGCACTTAGCAAATTTCTCATTTGCTCAAGATCAAATTTAATTAATTCATAATCAAGTAAAATCAAACGATAAGTCTCCTTGCTTAATTCTTGTTTTAATTGACTAAAAGAATTTATACATATATTTTTATCACATTGTTTTTCTATTATATTAAAAAACAAGGTTGCATCAAAATCATTTTGTTTAAAAAGCAATACATTATTTTGATAAGGGGTTTTAAATTTTAAAGTGCAAACCTTATCAAGCTTGTTTTGCAAAATATTTTCAAGATCTTTTTTTTCAAAAGGTAAAGTTAAAAAATACTCATAATGTGTATTTTTATGCCGACCCATCACTATAAAATCATAATTTTTCTTTACATTTTTATTGAAAATTTTATCCTTGATAAAAATCAAATGAAAGTCATTAACATCAAAACTTAAATTTTTAAAACAAGTGCTTTCTATGCCAAAATACGAAAGTAAATTTGCAAGTAAAAAATTCTCAAGCTCATCATTATTAACTATGGCCACACTTGCTTCAAATTGCAAAACCTTTCCATGAGATGTTCCTATAATGCTTTTATGATGCTCTAAAGCCTCATTTAATTCTAATCTAATTTGATCTTTTTGAGAATTTAAGGCATTTAAAATCAAAGAATTAATTTCTTTATTATACCCTTCATTTAAGCAACGCATTGCATTAGATATATTTACAAGCTGATATAAATTTTCCTCCAATAAATGCAAATATCTATCTTTTTCATGGGATATTTTAGTTAAATTTTGGCTCGTAGTTTCAAATTTTTCCTTTAACAAATCAAGTGCACTATCAACATCAATCTTTTTTTGAAAATTTAAAAAATCATTTTGCATGCAAAAAATTTTTTGATATATTTTGTTTATATTTCTATTTTGCCTAAAAGCAAAAATAAAAAGTGTTAAAGATAAAACAAAAATGCTAGAAAACATACCTATTTTCAGTTGTTCAGTAACACTATCAAGCTTTGAGATATCAATACTTAAATACGCTAAAATTAGATTAAAAATAAAAATTATCCCTGCTAATATCAAATCAATTTTCCTTTATCTTTTGCGCCGCTTTCCTGCCTACAAGCATTGTAAGATCTTTAAAATCAGCCTTATATATAGATTCAAAATTTCCATAATACGCTAAAAGTTTTTGTATAACCCCTGAACTAAGTCCTAAATTTGCAAGCTTAGAACTTTTCAAGTCCTGTTTTTTCTTAGTATTTTGATGAAAGCTAATAGCAAAACGGTGTGCTTCATCTCTTAATTTCTGTAAGAATTGTAGTTTTTTATCGTTAATACTTAGACTAAATTCTCCTTTTAAGGAATGAATTTTATCCTTAGCACCTCCTTTAGCTCTATGTGCTTTTGCATCGATTTTTTCTTTTGAAATAGCTAAAATATCGACATTTGCCCCACTACTTACAATGATTTCTTTAGCCAAATCAAGCAAAGCCTTTCCCCCATCTATAAGCCATAAATCAGGAGGAGGTATTTTATCAAAGTCCAAAGCCCTACGCGTTAAAACTTCACGCATTTGATCATAGTCATTTTTATGTTTTAAATGAAATTTTCTATATTTTGACTTATCCCAAGAATTTATTCTATAAGTTACCATAGCTCCAACATTTGCCACGCCTTGCAAATGAGAATTGTCAAAAATTTCTATATTATTTGGTAAATTTTCAAGCTCAAAATAAAACTTTAATTCTTTTTGTATAGTAAAATCATGATTTTTTTGCTCTTTTTCTATATTTAAAAGGGCATTTTGAAAAGCCAAATCACAAATTCTTCTTTTTTCTCCTATTTTAGGGATTTTAATACTGATTTTTTTATCAAACCTTTGGCTTAAAATTTCTTCTAAAAGCACTCTATCTTCAAATTCTTCATAAACATAAATAACATTTGCAAGCAAAGGAATATCCATGCTAAAATTTTCTAAAATCAGTTGCTTATAAATTTCATTTTTATCCCATTGTATATCATTTTTTATAGGAGTAATCTTAGAATTTGCACTGATAATTTTTCCATTTTGCACCACAAAACGCAAGGTTGAAAGCACGGAATTTTTAAAAGCTAAAGCAAATACTTCAAAATCTTCTAATTTTGCAATATCTATTTCAACCTTAACTTCCAAATCTTTAATCATTGCAATCTGATCTCTTACTTTAGCTGCTTCTTCGTAATTTTCATTTTGTGCTAAAACAAGCATTTGTTTTTCTAAGTTTTTAAGCAAAACACTAGGATTTAAAAGTGCGTGTATAGCCTCATCTAAAATTTCAAGGTATTTTTCTTTGCTGATGAGTTTATCACAAGGCGCAAGACAACGAGAAATTTGATAAAAAATACAAGGGGATTTACAACTTGCTTTTTGCTTTAAAGGATAGTATAAATAAAGCGCATCTAAAAGCTCTCTAGCGCCTTTAAAAAAAGGGCCAAAATATTTAATTTTGCTTTTTTTTACTAATTTTCTAGTGATCTCAAAGCGTGGAAATTCTTCTTCAAAATCCACATAAATATAAGGATAAGTTTTATCATCTCTTAGCAAAATATTATATTTTGGATGCAGTTGTTTGATAAAAGAATTTTCTAAAATCAAAGCATCAGCCTCTGAATTAGTAGCAATAAATTCCAAATGCACTGTTTCTTCAATCATTTTTTGAATTCTTAAAGAATTTCTTGGATTTGCATGTAAATTTGGAGTAAAGGCAAAATAAGATTTGACACGATTTTTAAGATTTTTAGCCTTGCCTACATATAAAAGCTTTCCTTCTTGATTGAAGTATTGATAAACGCCAGTACTATTAGGAAGAGTTTTTAACTCATTTTCTAAATTCTCTTTAGTCAAGATTAGAACCTTTTTTTATAAGCTCTCTTAAATCTTCAAATTTCTTAAATAATTTTTTATCTTTAAAGCAATTTTTAAATTCACCCTTAGAAAGCTCCAAATAAGAATTTTTAGAGAGTTTTTCATCATTTTTGTTTTTATTTGCCGCATAAGTGTATTTTTGAGAAAAGATTTTTATATCTTTTATATCAACAAATCCACTTAAAGGATATTTCTGTCCATATGCTTTTATGAGAAATTTAATATAAATTTTGCTATCATCATGATTTAATTCTTGATAAGCTGCTGGATGTAAGGTTATTATATTTAAAATATGATTTTTTACATAAATTTTAGCAATCAAACGTTGCTTAGCAAGCGGAAAAGAACTTAAAAAATCTTTGCAAAAAAATAAGGTTTTTAAAGGCTTATAATGAGGTTTATCCATCAATTCATTAATAACAGCACTAGCATTTTTAGTCATCTTAATATTATTTCTTTTTCCCATAAGATGATTTTAGCATTTCTTTTCTTAATTTTCTTCTGTGCTTGCGGATATAAAGGCAACCCTCAATACACAAGCTATGAACAAAATGGTTCAGTAAAAACCATTAAAAAATACGAACAATTACATAGGTGGTAAATAATGAAAAAAGCAGATATTTTAGTTTTAGACTTTGGCTCTCAATACACTCAGCTTATAGCAAGACGCTTAAGGGAACAAGGAGTTTATGCAGAAATTTTACCTTTTAATGTAAGCTTAGCTGATATTAAGGCGAAAGAACCAAAAGGTATTATTTTAAGCGGAGGTCCAGCAAGTGTATATGCAACTGATGCGTATTTTTGCGATAAAGGTATATTTGACTTAAATCTACCTGTTCTTGGAATTTGTTATGGTATGCAGCTTATGGCACATCATTACAAAGCTACAGTAGCACCTGCAGGACATAAAGAATACGGCAAAGCAAACATAGAAATTAAAAAAGATAACGCTTTATTTAAAAATCTTCCAAAAAAACAAACCGTTTGGATGAGTCATTCTGATAAAGTAGAAAATTTACCTCAAGGTTTTGAAGTTTTAGCCACAAGTGAAAATAGCCCTTTTTGTGTTTTTGGAAACGAAGATAAGAAATTCTTTGCTCTACAATTTCACCCAGAAGTACAACACAGCGAATTTGGCAAAAATATCTTAAAAAATTTTGCTAAATATGCTTGCAATTGTGAAAGTGTTTGGAATATGGGTTCTTTTGCAAAAACTCAAGCAGAAAAAATCCGTGAAGAAGTAGGCAATGATAAAGTGCTTTGTGCTGTAAGTGGCGGAGTAGATAGTAGCGTAGTTGCTGCACTTTTAGCTAGCGCTATAAAAGAGCAAGTTATAGTAGTTTTTGTAGATAATGGACTTTTAAGAAGTGGAGAAAAAGAACAAGTTGAATTTATGTTTAAAAACACTTTAGGCATCGATCTCATCAGCATTGATGCAAGTGAAATTTTCTTAAGTCGCTTAGCTAATGTCACAGATCCTGAACAAAAAAGAAAAATCATAGGAAATACCTTTATAGAAGTTTTTGAAGAAGAAGCAAAAAAACATAAAGATGTAAAATATCTTGCCCAAGGCACACTTTATACTGATATCATAGAAAGTTCTGTTGTAGGTGCAAGCAAAACCATTAAAAGCCATCATAATGTAGGGGGCTTACCTGAAAAAATGAATCTTAAACTCATAGAGCCTTTAAAAGAAATTTTTAAAGATGAAGTGCGTGCCTTAGGACTTGAGCTTGGACTTAGCAAAGAAGTAGTTTATCGTCATCCTTTCCCTGGGCCAGGTCTTGCTATACGCATTATGGGAGAAGTAAATCGCGCTAGCTTAGAACTATTACGCAAGGCTGATGTAATTTTACTTGAGGAACTTAAAAGTACAGGTTGGTATGATAAAACTTGGCAAGCATTTTGCGTACTTTTAAATGTTAAAAGCGTTGGAGTTATGGGGGATAACCGCACTTATGATAATGCAGTTTGTATACGCGTTGTAGATGCAAGTGATGGTATGACAGCTACCTTCTCGCATTTACCTTACGAAATTTTAGAAAACATAAGTCGCCGTATCATCAATGAAGTAGAAGGTATAAATCGCGTTGTTTATGATATCTCAAGCAAACCACCTGCAACTATAGAATGGGAATAATCCATTTTTTTCTAGCTCTTATTTTTAATATAAAATTTTTATAAAAATAAGGCTAGAATTTATTTAAGAAATTTCAAGGAAGAAATATGCATGGAAAAATAGCTATTTATATGGATTCTACAGGACGTGGAACCGTTACAAACTCAGCAAATACCTTTTTTGACTTTAATCGCCAAATTTGGAATGATAAAAAAAGTATGCCAAGTGTTGGTATGCTTGTGGAATTTAGAACTCTTTCTAGCGAAAAAAAAGCAGAAGACGGCAAACTCGTTCAAACAAGCAAAACCATAACAGGTATAAAACCTTCAAAATTTCAAGAATTCAAAGAAGGGGATTTTATCACTGAGCATGATTTTTGGAAAACTGATAATGATGATGAATTAGAAGACTTGCAAAACTCAAGAAGAAGTGCTTATATAACAGAACTCTATAGAACAACAGACTTTGACACTATAGAAAAAATTCCTCTTTCTTTTACTATACCTCAAGCTATACAAAAATATTTTGCCCATGAAATTTTATCCGTAGAAACGCTTCAAGCCAATCTACAAGATGAAAAGGAAATTCCTTGTATACTTGATTATCTTATACTTAAAAGATTTTTATTTAAAGCTTATGATACTTTAATTTTTATGGATAATAGCATAGACCAAACCCAATTTAGCGCATTAAAAAGCATCATGATGCATTTAGAGAATTCATACAAGCAAATGATGGCTGATCAAAAACCAAATATCACTAAAATTTTTAACGAAACTTTTTTATCTTTGCAGTGTCATTACCAAGCTTTAGTAGCCACCATAGATACAAGAAACAATCGTCTAGCCTCACTTGAAGCACAAATGAAAACTTTACAATCTGAAATAAATCTTAAAAGCAATGCGACCGATGCAGACCCTGAAAAACTTAAAGCACGACAAGAAAGATTGGCTAAACTACAAAAAGAAGCAGAATACTACAGAACAACACTAAAAAGACTTGATGCTATAAGGGAAGATTTTTATAAGAAAAATTACAATATTTTCGAAAATGCTTTTAAACTTTCACGAGAAAAGCTCTTTAAAAAAATTGTCACAGGTTTAAATCTATGCGCAACCATAATGGATGTCAAAATTTGGCACTTATCTTTAAAATCATCAGGGGTTAAAAATTCTTATTTTACTATGAGTAATATAGAAAATTCTTTCTGTTCTCTTTCTTTTGCAGAACATTACTTAAGTCGCTTAAATAAATCCGCTCTAAATCCTTTTGATCAAAAACTTTTAGTGTATATTCAAAAAATCACAAAAGAACAAAGAAAAAAATTTTTAGTTGTCACATCGGATTTAGATTTATTATGCAAATTAAAAATTGAAAACTTTTCACAAAATCCGTATTATTTAGTAAAATACGCACCTAAAAAAGTAAATTATCAATCTTTAATGCGTGATAACACCTTTGATATAGTCTATATTGATGAAAAACATGTTTGGGAAAATGTTGCCGATATTATTTTACAAGGAAAGCATTTTGACAAATCAGGAAAAACCAAATTTAAACTGATTTAAGACATAGAAATTTAAGCTAAATTAAGTTATAATTTCCTTGCCTAAACAGTTTGTAGTATTTAAAGTGATCCAACACATTTTTATTAACTGCGATTGTGTGATTTACCGTGTTCTGTGGCATCGTTTGAGCTTTGAAAAAAGCGAGAAGTTGCAGCCTTTAAAAATTACCTAGCGGTTTTCTTTGACTTTTTGGGGTCAATCTTTGTTAAACGGCTGTTTGGGTTTAAAAGGAGATATAAATGAAAATAATGATTTTGGGTAGTGGTGCAAGAGAATATTCTATTGCTTTAGCCTTAAGAAGAGTAGACAAAAATTTAGAGTTTTATTTTGCTCCTGGAAATGGCGCTACCGAAAGTCTTGGAACAAATTTAAACCTAAAAGATCCAGTAGTTTTAGCAACCTATGCAAAAGAAAAAGGTTTTGATCTTTGTATAGTAGGAAGTGAAAGTTTTTTAGCTGAAGGGGTTGTAGATATTTTTAAACAACAAGGACTTGCTATTTTTGGGCCAAGTAAAGCTGCTGCAATGCTTGAAACCTCAAAATCTTTTATGAAAAGCTTTCTTAAAAAATACCGTATCAAAACAGCCAAATTTTTAAACACAAATGACATTGAAAAAGCAAAAAATTTTATATATAGTTTAACCCCTCCTATAGTAGTAAAAGCCGATGGACTTTGCGCAGGAAAAGGTGTTATCATAGCTAAAACTCATGAAGAAGCCATAGAAGAAACAGCTAAAATGCTGAGCGGAGAAAGCTTTGGAGATGCTGGAAAACTCGTTGTAATTGAAGAATTTTTAGATGGTTATGAATTAAGCATTTTTGCAGTATGTGATGGCAATGATTTTGTTTTACTTCCTGCAGCACAAGATCACAAAAAATTACTCGATAATGATCAAGGGCCAAATACTGGTGGAATGGGTGCTTACGCTCCTAGCTCTTTGGCGAATGAAAGCTTGCTTAGAAAAGTTCAAAAAGATATTATTTTACCAACTTTAGCAGGTATGAAAAAAGAAGGAGCGGAATTTTGTGGTGTTTTATTTATAGGTGCTATGATCGTTGGAAATAAACCTTACGTATTAGAATTTAACGTTCGCTTTGGCGATCCTGAATGTGAAGTTTTAATGCCTTTAATCGAAGATCCTTTAGAGCTTATTTTAGCTGCTACTCAAAGACGCTTAAGACACTCAAAAATCAAAATCAAAAAAGAATTTGCAGTAGGGGTTGTATGCGCAAGTGAAAACTATCCTTACAAAAGTTCACCAAAAAGTGAAATTACTGTAAATAACATTCCTGAAAACTCTCATATTTCTTATGCTGGAGTAAGCCTAGAAGATGGCAAATTAATGGCTGATGGTGGAAGAGTTTTAGTTTGCGTTGGCACAGGAAAAAGTATAGAAGAAGCGCAAAAAAATGCTTATAAACTTTGTGATAATGTAAATTTCAAAGGAAAACAATACAGAAAAGACATCGCTCATCAGGTTCTGAAATGAAAGAAAATTTACAAGACCGCTTAGAGCGTGAAAATCTAAAAATAGCAAGTTTTGGAAAAAGAGTTCTAGCTTTTTTAATCGATGATATGGTTATTTCTTTGATTGTGTTTATCATTTTTTATGATCGTCTAATCCAAGCAAAAGATTTATTTGAAACAACTCAAATTGTAGGAAATTTTTACCTTGGCTTCATCTTGCTTCATTTTAGTTATCAAGCAATTTTTACTTATCTTTATGGAGCAAGTTTGGGAAAAATATTATGCAAAATTATCATCTTGGATGAAAATCTTCTTGACAAACCCAATCTCATTCAAAGTTGCATCAGGTCTGCCGTAAGACAAGTTAGTGCTATGGCGTTTATGCTTGGATTTGCTTGGGCTTTAAGCAATGATTTACGCAAAGCTTGGGAGGATTATCTAGCAAGGACAATAGTAGTCGATGTGGCGTAAATTTTCCCTATTGCTAGGAACTAGCATAGCTTTAAATGCAGCACAAGTTGATATTTACGCTCTTGATGCAAAAAAAGAAGGTGATATTCTTACTGCGAACAATGATGTTATTATTTTTTCTGATTTTTATTTCATCACTGCCAATAAAGCAATTTACAATGAAAAAACCGGAGATGTTGAGCTTTTTGGCGATGTTAACATCCTAAGGGGACAAAACGAAAGATCACATTCTGATTATGCTAAAATCAACCTAAATTCCAATCAAGCCGATTTTAGTAATTTTTTCTTTTCCAATAACAATCTTGAAGTATGGTTTCAAAGCAAAACAAGCCATCTAAATGATAAAGTCTTTGAAAGCAAAGTTTCAGCAGTTTCAAGCTGCAATGTTGAAGATCCTGATTGGGAAATTCGTTTTTCAAAAGGCTGGCTTAACCGGGAAACCAATTTTGTTCATCTTTACAATGCAAGATTATATGTTAAAAATACCCCAGTTTTTTATCTACCTTATTTTGGATTTAGCGCTGATACTCATAGACAAAGCGGGCTTTTAATCCCAAAAATCGTTTTAAAAAGTAGCGAAGGCTTATACTATGAACAACCTATTTATATAGCCACTCAAGAAAATTGGGATTTAGAACTTGATCCACAAATTCGAACAAACCGTGGTTTTGGACTTTATTCTACTTTAAGATTTCTTGATTCTCCATATTCAACAGGAGAATTAAATTTTGGTGCTTTTAGGGAAAATAGCTCCTATTTTCACGATGAAAATTTGAAAAATCAAACCCACTATGGAATAGAACTAAAATACTCAAGAGATGATTTAATCAAATCTTTACTCAGTGATAATTTTCAAGAAGGTCTATGGATAGATGCAACCTATCTCAACGATGTGGATTATTTAAATTTAGGAAGTAGGGATTATCGAGATCTTAACTCGCTTGTAACCTCCAAAATCAATTATTTTTTAGCTGATGAAAACAATTTTTACGGAGCTTATGCAAGATATTATATCGACACATCTAAACTTAGCAACAATACAACCTTACAAGAATATCCAAGCTTTCAATATCATAGATTTTTAAATAACCTTTTTGATGAACGCTTGCGTTATTCATTTGATGCTTCATTTCATAATTTTTACCGACCTGCTGGTTCTTATGCAAATGAGCTAAATTTAGACTTGCCTATCTCGTATCACAACGCTTTTTTTGGAGACTTTTTACACTTTACTTTTACAGAAAGATTTTATGCTTCTTTTGTAAATTATAGCAACAATCCCGAAAGAAACCATGAGCATTATTTCAGAAACACTCATGATTTTAATCTCTACACCGATCTTTCAAAAGCTTATGAAAATTTCTTTCATACTTTAAATTTAGGGGTGAATTACGTTTTGCCAGGAGCAAAATCAGGTAAAATCACGCAAGATTATCTTGAAGAATACGACAAAGAAAACGAGCATACAAGTCTTTATGCTGTGCAATATTTCTATAACAACGAAGGACAAAAAAAACTCAAACACAGAATTTCGCTTGACTATCTCAATAAACAAAATGAATTCTATGAACTTGAAAATCTTTTAACTTATTATTTTAATGAAAACATCAATCTCAACAGCGAAGTGCTTTACTCTTATGAACAAAGTCGCTTTACCAATGTCATCAGCCAAATAGAAGTCAATACAAATTCAAAATTTAATTGGATGTTTTCTCATGCTTATCAAAACGATGAGTATGGAAAATATAGCTTTATTGGTACAAGAGCAAATTATATTGCCACACCTAATTACAATTTATTTGGTGGAATTTGGTTTGATACTCAAAGAGCTCATGCAAACATGTGGGAACTTGGCTATACCTACCAAAGAAAATGTTGGAACTATTCTTTAATGTATAGAGAAAGAATCGATCCACAACTCACAAGTGGTGGTATCACAGCTAAAAATCAAAGCGGAGTTTATTTTATTTTCAACTTCTATCCTTTAGGAGGAGTAAAATACGATTTCTCTTTAGCAGAAAGTGAAAACAAAATTTAAAAAGGATGAAATTTGCTAAATATTTTAAAAAATTTTACGAATTTATTATCTGGTAAAAAAGGAAAAATAATGCAATACAGCATAGAAATTAACAAAAATACAGAAATATTTAATATAGACAAAGTCGCCAAACAAGCTGCCGGTGCTGTTTTAATGAGACAAGGCAAAAGCGTTGTTCTAGCTACAGTTGCAAGAGAAGAAAAACAAGTTGAAGAAGATTTTTTACCTCTAACCGTCCAATACATCGAAAAAGCTTATGCCGCAGGAAAAATCCCTGGTGGTTATGTCAAAAGAGAAACCAAGCCAAGCGATGCAGAAACCTTAACAGCACGCATTATTGATAGAAGCTTACGCCCTCTTTTTCCAAAAGGCTATGCTTATCCGACTCAAATCGTTGTGATGGTTCTCTCAGCTGATCCTAAAGTAGATTTGCAAGTAATGAGCTTAAATGCCGCAAGCGTGGCACTTTATCTTAGTGATATACCTATGAAAGCTCCAGTATGTGGTGTGCGTATAGGAAAGATAGATGGAAATTTCATACTCAATCCAAACAATGAAGAGCTTCAAAATAGCACCCTAGATCTCTATGTAGCAGGTGTAAAAGATGAGCTTTTGATGATAGAAATGAGAGCCTTACCTGATCAAAAAGAAAATGAAATCTTTATCGAAGCTCCTTATGCTGATGTTTTAACTCAAACCACTTCACAAAATATGAATGAACTTAGCGAAGATGAAATTTTAGAAGCTCTAAATTTAGCTCAAAAAGCTATATTAAATGGTTCAAATGCTTATGAAGAAGCCTTTAGCAAACACGAAAAAAATTCTCAAATCGAACTAAAAAATGAGATTGAATATCCTGAAATTTTAGCTTTTATAGAAAATAATTTCCAAAAACAAATCAAAGAAGCCATCAACCAAATGGCAAAAAGCGAAAGAGCAAGCGAACTAAATAAAATCGCTAAAGAAATTTCAAATCTTGAAATCGCTAAAGAGTGGAGCGAAGAAAGTGTCTTAAATACCTTAGCTAAAGTCAAACGCAAACTTATTCGTGAGCAAATTTTAAATGAAGGCAAAAGAGCTGATGGTAGAAGTTTAAACGAAGTGCGTCCTATTAATATAGAAACCAACATCTTACCAAACGCTCATGGTTCTTGTCTTTTCACTCGTGGACAAACTCAAGCCCTAGTGGTTGCAACCTTAGGCGGAGAAAACGATGCTCAAATGATAGACTTGCTTACAGAAAAAAATCCTATAAGCGAACGCTTTATGGTAAATTATAATTTTCCAGGTTTTTCAGTAGGCGAAGCAAGTCCTATCAAAGCTCCAGGAAGAAGAGAACTAGGACATGGAAATTTAGCCAAAAGAGCACTTTATCCAAGTGTGGATGAAAACTATCCTTATGTAATCCGCTTAGTCAGTGAAATTTTAGAAAGCAATGGCTCAAGTTCTATGGCAACGGTTTGCGGCGGATCTTTAGCCTTAAAAGCAGCAGGAGTGCCAAGCTTAAAACTTGTTGCAGGAGTAGCCATGGGGCTTATCTTTGAAGATAACAAGTATGCTGTTTTAACAGATATCATGGGACTTGAAGATCATGATGGGGATATGGACTTTAAAGTAGCAGGAAGCAAAGACGGCGTTACTGCTCTTCAAATGGATATAAAACTAGGTGGAATCGATCAAGAAATACTAAAACAAGCTTTATACCAAGCCAAAGAAGGAAGAATTCACATTCTAAATATCATGGAAGAAGCCGCCAAAGAAATCATAGTCAATGAAGAAGTTTTACCTAAACTTGAGCTTTTTAGCGTTGATCCTTCAAAAATCGTTGATATCATAGGACAAGCCGGAAAAACCATCAAAGAAATCGTAGAAAAATTTGGCGTTTCTATAGACTTAGATCGCGAAAAAGGTGAAGTAAAAATAGCAGGTAGTCAAAACGAACAAATCAAAGCCGCAAAAGACTACATCATAAACATCACAAGCTCTCAAAAAGGAACTAAAAAAGGCTCTAAAGACAAAGATATATCAGGCTTTGAACTTGGGCAAGAATTTCAAGGTATTGTTAAAAAAATCGCTCCTTTTGGAGCCTTTGTGGAACTTAAAAATGGTGTTGATGGTTTATTGCATAGTTCAAAAAGCAAGCATCTTAATTTAAGCGAAAACCAAAGCTTAAAAGTTAAAATCAGCGAAATTAAAAACGGAAAAATTTCTGTGGATTTGTGTGAGTGAGCGAATTTCTAACTCATCCTTTTGAGCCTTTTTTTGACAAAGATTCTAAAATCTTAATTTTAGGATCTTTTCCTTCGGTAAAATCAAGACAAGATGGCTTTTATTATCAACACCCAAGAAATCGTTTTTGGCCTATACTAGAAACACTTTTTGATGTAAGATTAGAAAATATCACAGAACAACAAGCCTTTTTAAGAAAAAAACATATCGCTCTTTGGGATGTACTTCAAAGTTGCAAGATAAAAAATTCAGATGATAAAACTATAAGTTATGCAAAAGCCAATGATTTAAGCCCGATCCTTTCTCAAACCAAAATCCAAGCCATTTTTACTACTGGACAAAGTGCTTATAAATTTTTTATTAAATTCCACCCTCGCTTAAAAGCCATAGCTCTACCCTCAACTTCTCCTGCAAATTTAAATTTTTCTTTTGAACAGCTTTTACAAAACTATGAAATAATCAAAAAATTTACAAAATAACAAACTAAGCATTACCCCCCCCCAAGTAAAACAAGAAAAAAGCTAGTTAATATCTAGCTTTTGCGTGTTATCCTTGAATTCAAATTCCACTCTCTTAGCTCCAAAACCTTTAGCAATAGCTTCTAAAGTATCCTTAGCACTTTTATGAATTTTACTTTCTAAATTTTGGATAAGATTTAAAGACAAGTCTTTAACCTCATCTTTGGCTTCTTTTATGAGTTTGTTTTTATCACTTTCGCTAAAACTAATCCCCGTACTATTGATAGAATCAGGCAGTAAAAAAGGTAAAAATTTAGCATTTTTTTCATCATAAAATTTCATATCTATGATGCTGTGTTTGTATCTACACTCTGGCATGATGATCTTATAAGCATCATCCCCTAAAGGCAAAATATCAAAGTTTTTATCCCTTAAATCATACAAGAAAGTGATCTCAAATTCAAAAATCAAAGCAATCTGTCTTTCACTCAAAGACCATCCTAAAAGATTTTTCCAAATTCCATTAAAAGCGCTATCTTTTTTAGTGACAATCTCTTTACTAAAAACTTGAAAAACACTTAATTCTCCTATGGATTTAAGCTGCATGATATCGCTAAAACTTTGCGTGCTTTTTTCTTCTATTTTAGGGCTTTTATACTGCCTAAAAAGCACTACAAACAAAAGTACAAGTAAAATCATCACTAAAACAAATAAAATCATTTCCATTTTAAACCTTTCTAAATTTATAAACCTTGATTTGAAAAGATATATTTTTTCTCAAACGCTAAGAAAATAAAAGCATTAATGATAAAAATCAAACACACAAAAGTAAAAACAAATTCCACGCTAAAATGTGAAGCCATAATCCCTCCGCCAAAAGCTCCACAAAAATTTCCCAAAAATTGACAAGTTTGATTAAAACCAAAAATCACACTTAAATTTTTAGCACTCACACTTTTTTTAAGCAAGGCATTCACACAAGGCAAAAGCCCTCCAAGTCCTACACCTATAAGTAAACGCACGAAAATAAGCGTATAAACATTACTTACTACAGCCTGCAAATAAAAGCAAATTCCACAAAATATCAAAGCTCCAAAAATAATCTTACTAGGCCCTATCTTATCGGCGATTTTTCCAAGTTTTGGTGCGAAAAAAAGATTGCTAATCCCACTTGCAGCCACTACTATACCCGCCCAAAGAGCCAAATTTCCACCTTGATGAATTTGCTCAACATAGATACTTAAAATCGGCATCACTCCAAAAGTACCAAATTGTATCACAAAAGTAGTGATAAAAAGAACGATAATAAGGGTTTTGTTTTCTTTCACTTTTTGAGTATTTTTCTTCGCCTCTTTTTGAATTTTTCTCTCATGGATGAAAAAATAAATCGTCACAAAAGAACAAGCGATCAAAAAAGCCACCATATCAAAAACCGTACTAATACTAAAAAATTCAGCCACAAAGCCACCAAACAAAGGCCCAAGCAAACTTCCACTTATAGAAGCCGTAGAAAGAGTTCCTAAAGCATAAGCCACTTTTTCTTTAGGTGCTATCACAGTGATAAACACAACAGCAGCAGAAGTAAAACCTGAAATTATCCCTGTTAAACCCCGCACAAAAACTACTTCTAAAGCACTATGAGCAAAGCTAAGCCATAAGGTTAAAACCGACATCCCAAAACTTGCACGAAGAAGCATATTTTTATAACCATACTTTGCACCCAAAAAAGCCCACAAAGGTGAAAAAACAGCCATAAAAAGTGGAGTGATCCCAAAAGCAAGCCCTGAGTAAAACGCTATTTCACTCGTATCAACATGTCCTAGTTCTTTGATATAAAAAGGCAAAATCGGAGCGATTTGACTAAGCCCCATACTTGTGGTAAAAACACCAAACCAACACACAAGCAAAGTTCTATTGAAATTTTCCATGGATTTATTGTATGATATTTTTTATAATTTTTAATTAAAACTCAAGGATAAAAATGAAAAAAATACTCTTTATATGCTTAGGCAATATATGCCGTTCGCCTATGGCAGAATTTATCATGAAAGATCTTGTCAAAAAAGCAAATTTAGAAAAAGAATTTTTTATAAGCAGTGCTGGAACTTCAGGAGAACACGATGGAGAAGGTATGCACTATGGCACCAAAAACAAACTTGCTCAACTTAACATAGAACACAAAAACTTCACAAGCAAAAAACTCACTCAAAAGCTTTGCGATGAAAGCGATTTTTTAATCACCATGGACAATTCTAACTTCAAAAATGTTTTAAAAAACTTCACCAACACCCAAAACAAAGTTTTAAAAATCACTGATTTTAGTCCTAGTCTAAACTACGATGAAGTCCCTGATCCTTGGTATAGCGGGAATTTTGATGAAACTTATAAAATTTTATCCCTAGCTTGTAAAAATTTACTTGTTTTTTTATCAAAATAATTTAAAACAACTATATATTACTTCTCGTTTACTTTTTAGGCTTATACTTCTAAACGAACCGAAAAACATTCATAAGAAAAACTCCTTAAAATTACACGCCTAGCTTAAATCCCTTTAGCTAGGCTTTTCTTTAGATGTTTTTATCCTTCGGATTTAAAATTTTTACTATTTTAAGTGCTTCTTAAGAAAAAACTCCAAATTTATGTGCTACAATTACAATGTTTTATTAATTTTTGACAAGGAGAATTCTCATGAAACTAGTTAAACTTAGTTTAGTTGCAGCTCTTGCTGCAGGTGCTTTTTCAGCAGCTAACGCTACTCCACTTGAAGAAGCGATCAAAGATGTTGATGTATCAGGTGTATTAAGATACAGATACGATACAGGTAATTTTGATAAAAATTTCGTTAACAACTCAAATTTAAACAACAACAAACAAGATCACAAATATAGAGCACAAGTTAACTTCAGTGCTGCTATAGCTGATAACTTCAAAGCTTTCATTCAGTTTGACTACAACGCTGTTGATGGTGGCACTGGTGTTGATAACGTAACAAATGCCGAAAAAGGACTTTTTGTTCGTCAATTATACTTAACTTATACAAATGAAGATGTTGCTACAAGTGTAATCGCTGGTAAACAACAATTAAACCTTATCTGGACGGATAACGCTATTGATGGTTTAGTTGGCACAGGTGTTAAAGTAGTAAATAACAGCATCGATGGTTTAACTCTAGCTGCTTTTGCTGCAGATAGCTTCATGGCTGCAGAGCAAGGTGCAGATTTATTAGGGCATAGTACTACATCTACAACACAGGCAACAGCTCCTTTTAAAGTGGATTCAGTAGGAAATCTTTATGGTGCTGCTGCTGTAGGTTCTTATGATCTTGCTGGCGGACAATTTAATCCACAATTATGGTTAGCTTACTGGGATCAAGTAGCATTCTTCTATGCTGTAGATGCAGCTTATAGTACAACTATCTTTGATGGAATCAACTGGACACTTGAAGGTGCTTACTTAGGAAATAGCCTTGATAGCGAACTTGATGATAAAACACACGCTAATGGCAATTTATTTGCTTTAAAAGGTAGCATTGAAGTAAATGGTTGGGATGCTAGCCTTGGTGGTTTATACTACGGTGATAAAGAAAAAGCTTCTACAGTTGTAATCGAAGATCAAGGTAATCTTGGTTCTTTACTTGCAGGTGAGGAAATTTTCTATACTACTGGTTCAAGACTAAATGGTGATACTGGTAGAAATATCTTCGGTTATGTAACTGGTGGATATACTTTCAACGAAACAGTTCGCGTTGGTGCTGACTTCGTATATGGTGGAACAAAAACAGAAGCTGCTAATCATTTAGGTGGTGGTAAAAAACTTGAAGCTGTTGCAAGAGTAGATTACAAATACTCTCCAAAACTTAACTTCTCAGCATTCTATTCTTATGTGAACCTAGATCAAGGTGTAAACACTAATGAAAGTGCTGATCATAGCACTGTAAGACTTCAAGCTCTTTACAAATTCTAAGAAGCTTTCAAGTCTAACTTCAAGGCGGAGTTTTGCTCCGCCTTTTTTTATGCCTGATTTTTAAAACTTAAATTTATATAAAAAATTTTCCCAAGCTAAAACGCTTTAGGAAAATTAAGACTTAAACCAATTAGTGATTTTTTCAAAAAGCCCTTTTTGCTCTTGATGCATACCATCTTTGATGCCAAAACTTTCACTTAGTTTTTCTAAAAGTTCTTTTTGTTCATCGTTTAAAGAAGTTGGGAATTTGATAGAAATTTGAACGATTTGATTTCCCATGCGAGAACTATGAACATCTTTTACCCCTTCTTTTTCAAGAACAAATCTTTGTCCATCTTTAGCACCCTTTGGTAAATTTAAGGTCGCTTCACCGCGTATGGTGGGTACTTTTATACTCTCTCCTAAGATAGCCTGGGTAAAAAACACTGGAAATTCTATATATATATCATCATCATCTCTGATAAAAGTATCATCTTCAGCGGCGATGATCTTAACATACATATCCCCTCTAGTACCATTTTTTAAGATATTACCTTTAGCATTGACACGAAGCTTCATACCTGTATCTACACCTTCTGGGATATTAAGCTCGACACTATCTTTGCTTTCATTATAACCCAAACCTTTACAATCACTACATTTTTCACTAGCTTTTTCTCCAATTCCTTGACAATCAGGGCAAGTTTGTGCAAAAGTGATAAAACCTTGAGAAACCCCAACCTGTCCTCTACCTTGACACTTTGGACAAGTTTGAAGCTTTCCATCTTTAGCCCCTGTTCCATTACAAGTTTTACAAGAGCATTTATAAGTAAAGTCTATATTTTTCTTACAACCAAAAACCGCTTCTTTAAAACTTAATTTTAAATTAACGATAAAATCTGAAGGGATTTTCTCATCATTTGAACTTTTTCTACGACGTGATGAGCCAAAGCCTTCTCCAAAAAAACTAGAAAATATATCTCCTAAATCCTCAAAACCACCAAAACCTGAGCTACTAGAACCAAATCCACCGCCTTTTAAAGCATCTTTTCCGTATCTATCATAAATAGCTCGCTTTTCATCATTGCTTAAAACTTCATAGGCTTCATTAACAAGCTTGAATTTATCTTCTGCTTCTTTATCACCTTGGTTTCTATCAGGATGATATTTTAAAGCCATTTTTCTATAGGCTTTTTTTATGGTTTCTTTATCAGCATTTTGCGTGATTTCAAGAATTTCATAATAACTTATTTCCACATTATTCCTTTAAAAAATTTAAAATTTTACTAGAATTTTAATTTTAAAAATTCAAAAATATAATTTTAGCAAAAATAAAATCAATAATTTATCAAATTTTAAATAAAATTATGTAAAGATTTTAAAGACTACATAAAAATTTACAAGGACACTAGAATGATTAATGTGTTGATGATAGAAGATGATCCTGACTTTGCACAATTATTATCTGAATATTTAGCGCAATTTAATATTAAAATCACAAATTTTGAAAATCCTAAAAGTGCTTTAAATGTGGGTATTCAAGGCTATGATTGTCTGATTTTAGATTTAACTTTACCTGGAATTGATGGTCTTGAAGTTTGTAGAGAAATCCGACAAAAAAGCAATATTCCTATTATCATCTCATCGGCTAGAGGTGACTTAAGCGATAAAGTTGTGGGGCTTCAAATCGGTGCTGATGATTATCTACCAAAGCCTTACGATCCAAAAGAAATGTATGCAAGGATTATGAGTCTTATTCGTCGCACAAAAAGAGTTGAACACACTAATAATGAAAATATTAACTCTGCTTTCAAAATTGATGAAAGAAGACATGAGATCACCTATGAAGATAAGGTTTTAACACTTACTCCTGCTGAATTTGAAATTTTAGAATACCTTATCCAACAACACGGATATAGTGTTTCAAGAGAACAGCTTGTAAGTCGCTGTAAAAATCTAAAAGATAAAGATTCTAAAAGCCTTGATGTTATCATCGGTCGCTTAAGGGTAAAAATAGGAGATAGTTCAAAATCTCCAAAACATATTTTTTCTGTTAGAGGTATAGGATATAAACTGATAGGATGACAAAAAATTATTCTATTCATACCAAACTGATTATTTTATTTGTTGTTACTTTTTTCTTGGTTTGTGTGCTTTTTATCGTTCTTTTAAAAATAGAAGGGAATACCTATAATGAAGAAGAAAGTTTAAAACAAGAAAATCTTATAAAAAATTTACTCATCTCCTATGAAAACACTTCAGGTGTTGAAATAGGAGCTTATCTTGGAAACAGCGGTTTTAACGCTATACAAAATCCCAATCTTGTAAAAGCTATAAGAAATAATGGACAATCACTTTTTAAAGCAGGCGGAGAGCTTTGTACTCTTTCTTCTTTAAAATATCATAGCAATCTTTATTTTGATGTTCAATGTAAAGATTTTGATGGCTTGTATGAAGAAAATACTAGTGATAGGGTTTATAATCTTTTATTGATAGGATTTTTCTCTTTTTCTTTGTTGGTTGTTTTTATGTATTTTTCTGTATTAAAATCCTTAGAACCTTTAAAAAAATTAAGAAGACAAGTTGCCGAAGTTGCAAATGGGGAACAACCTGATTTTCTAGACTATCAAGAAGATGAAGTAGGCAAGATCGCCTTTGAATTTCAAAAAGCTTTCAAGAAAAACCAAGAATTAATCCAATCAAGACAACTTTTCCTAAGAACAATCATGCATGAGTTAAAAACCCCTATAGGAAAAGGGAGAATCATTTCTGAAATGATCAAAGAAGACAGACAAAAAGAAAGACTTATCGCTATATTTTTACGCATGGATTCTTTGATCAATGAATTTGCCAAAATCGAAAATTTATTTTCAAAAAACTACAACTTACACTTTAAACCTAGTCGTTTTAGCACTATACTTGAAGAAGCTAAAGAACACCTTATGATAGATGATTTTAATAAAGTTGTAAAAGTCGATATAAGATATGACGCTTTAATCAATGTTGATATGGAAATTTTCTCTGTAATTTTAAAAAATCTTATCGATAATGCCTTAAAATACTCAAACAATGGCACTTGTGAGCTTTTTTGTTGTAAAGAATGTTTTACCATTAAAAATCCAGGCAAACCTTTAGCAGAACCTATAGAGCATTATCTTGAAGCTTTTACAAGAGAAAAACACAATCAAGTCAAAGGTATGGGACTAGGACTTTATATAGTTTCAGAGGTATGTAAACTGCATAATTTTGATTTGATTTATTTTTATGATGATGGAAAGCATTGCTTTAAAATTTTCTTTGGAGATAAAGAAAAATAATGGTAAAAGGCCTGGAAAAATTCAATGAACTTGTTGAAAGTTTTGCAAATTTACCTACCATAGGAAAAAAAACCGCCATAAGGCTTGCTTATCACCTTTGCATAAATAATCAAATCGATGGTATGAAACTCGCACACAATATAGAAAATGCTATCCGCTTTATAAAACCTTGTGAGCAATGCGGTGCTTTAAGCGAAAATGAGCTTTGCGAAATTTGTAGCGATGAAGAAAGAAATAAAAACATTTTATGTATAGTTGAAAGCCCAAAAGATATACTAACACTCGAAGAGAGTCAAAGTTACAATGGGCTATATTTTGTTTTAGATGAGTTAAATGAAGAAAAACTTGAAAAACTAAAGCAAATCATACTTAAGCTAAATATCTCTGAGCTCATTTTTGCATTGACACATAGCATTAATTCTGATGCAACTATCTTTTTTATAGAGGATAAATTTAAAGGCTTAAACCTAACTTTTAGTAAAATCGCTCAAGGAATTCCAAGTGGTGTAAATTTAGAAAATGTGGATTTAATCTCTTTAAATAAAGCTATGAATTTTAGAACAAAAATTTAGTAATTTTTATAAGAAATATCGGCTAATTCTTGCAAAGAAAAATCCGCAATCTTTTCATAAGTAAAACCTTCCTTGCTTAAAAAGTCAAGTAAAGTTTTTTCCATGATTTTAGCTCCTTGTATAAGCTCATCTGAGAGCTTAAAACTCATCGCTTCAATACGCTTTGGCACACAAGCTAAGATATGTGTTTTAGGCAAATCTCCTGCAAGTTCCATGTATTGTAAGGTTTGAAGCATTTCTATTTCATGGGCACTTCCACTCCAGCTAATTTTATTAGGCATAGCATCATAAGGAAAGAAAAATACATCTCCTATACTCGCACCTTGCGCTTCTATACAGTCTAAAACGATAAGTCTATCGTACCTAGCAATGATATAGCTAAGCTGCAAAGCCAAAGTTCCACCATCAACAAAATCTAAAGTAAATTCAGAATGAGTGAATTTGTAGTTTTTTTCAAGTTGTTTGCAAAGATGAACGCCTAAGCCTTCATCCGCAAACATGATATTACCTATTCCAAGGACTAAGAATTTCAATGCTTTTCTTCTTTTACAAATTTATATCCGCTAATAATAGCATCCATAGCACCATCTTTACCTTTTACTGCGTTAAAAATCGCCATGTAAATATGTACTGGCACAAAAATCATAATTACCCACATCAAAATTCTATGATAAGTTCTTACATCGGCCAAACCGCCCATTGCAGCTTCAAGCGGTCTTAAAATATGATATAAAAGCCCGCCTAAGCCCTCATGGTAAGTATGAGTATAAAGAATAAGCCCTGTAAGAATGATACCTAATATCACAAGATAAAAGAAAAAATAAGTTACAAATTGCAAAGGATTATAAACCCCTTTTAAATGCGGATGTTTTCCTAAGAAAATGTAAAATTTTACTTGTTCTATCCATAATTTGATATTAAAAATATCCCATACACTTCTGCGTTCTTTTGCGCTTACCTTATCGCAGAAAAACAAATATACTTTAAAAATAATACAAGCGATTAAAACAAAACCCACCGCTTGATGTACTAAGCGGTATTTTGCTTGCATAAAATTTACGGGTTCACCGTTACTAATAGGGCTTTGGAACACATAGGAAAGATAATACCCTGTGCCAATAAGAATCACTATAGCAATAGCTCTTACCCAGTGCGTTAAACGCAAACCTATGCTAAATTCATATTCAGCTTTTCTTTGCAATTTTTCTTCTTTGTTTTGCATGAAAGCCTCCTTATAAATTGACATTCACTTTATATTCACTTAGATTATTGCCCTTAGTATCCATTACATGCACCGCACAAGCAATACAAGGATCATAAGAGTGAATTTTTCTAATGATTTCAAGTGGTTGTTTTACATCAGCGATTTTAAGTCCTATCAAACATTGCTCATAACTTCCGCCTACGCCATTTGCGTCTTTTGGACTTGCATTCCAAGTAGAAGGCACCACAGCTTGCCAATTTTCAATAACACCATTTTTAATTCTACACCAATGGCTTAATGTTCCGCGTGGCACATGCCCCATATAGCGTCCTTTGTATTCTTTAGAATTATCGATCACATAAGGAGCACAAGTACTCTGGTCTACTTTTAAATTTTCAACTAAATTATTAAACGCTTTTAAAGCATTGTTTGCAACGATTTTTGCTTCAATACAACGAGCAGCTGTTCTTCCAAGTGTACTAAATACAGCATTTAAAGGAAGTCCTGTTTCTTTTAAGAACTCATCTACTACAGGAACAACATTTTGATTACCTTTAGCATAATTTACAACGATATTTGCTAAAGGTCCTACTTGCATAGGGTTTCCTTCATAGCGTGGAGCTTTAATCCAACTATATTTACCCTTAGTATCAAACACTTTAGAATGAACATGATTTCCATGATGATCTACGCTTTCCCCATCTACAAGTCCTGTATAATTTGGATTTGTTTTGCCGTCATAAGGATGTAAAGGTTCATTGTCTGCATACCAAGAATGAGTTGCCTCTTCAGTAATCTTATCTTCTTCTACTTCATAAACCTTGCTTAAATCTCCATTTTTGATAATACCACTTTCAAAAAGCCATTCATCTCTTCCGATTTGAAATTCTTTAAAGGTGTAAAGATTATTTACCCCTATATCATTTAAAACACTTGCTTCATGTGCATAAGCTTTTCCTGCCATCACAAGATCAGGATAATACGCACGATTAACAAAGTCTTGCACTTCTTGGAATTTAACCATATATTCACCCATTCTTGCAGGATCAAGTAAATCCATAACGCAAGTTACACCACCAACGGTTAAGCTTTGTGGATGTGGATTTTTAGCTCCAAAAATCGCCATACATTGAGCAATGATTCTTTGAATTCTTAAACATTCTAGATAGTGAGAAAGAACGATTAAATTTTGCTCAGGAGTTAAACGATAAGTT
Organism: Campylobacter sp. CFSAN093260; assembly: GCF_012890095.1. Classification (NCBI taxonomy): domain Bacteria; kingdom Pseudomonadati; phylum Campylobacterota; class Epsilonproteobacteria; order Campylobacterales; family Campylobacteraceae; genus Campylobacter; species Campylobacter sp. CFSAN093260. Next base: position 1,199,276 of record NZ_CP040618.1, read on the forward strand.
GGATGACCATAGTACGCATTAGCAAAAGGTCCTAAATTTCCTTTATCTACAAAAGTTTTAAGTCTTTGTTGCACTTCAAGAAGTTTATCTGCACCTGTTGCATAAGGATTTGAAGTGTATTTAAAAGCTTCATCGCTTGCTTTTTTAACATCAGCACTTAAAGCACTTACCACATCAGCCCAATCAAGCCCATGAAGTTGATAAAAATGCACAATATGATCGTGTAAAAATAAAGCCGCATTCATTAAAGTTCTTGTTAAAAGCGCATTTAAAGGCGGAGTAATACCTAAAGCATTTTCAACAGCAACTATACCTGCTTTATAATGTGAAAAAGTACAAACTCCGCAAATTCTTTGCGTCATAAAACCCGCATCTCTTGGATCACGCCCTTTTACTATGGTTTCAATACCACGCCACAAAGTAGAGCCCGCATAAGCTTCTTTTACCACATTGTTATCATCAACAACAACTTCAACTCTTAAATGCCCTTCAATTCTTGTAATAGGATCTACGATTATTTTTTGACTCATTTTTATTCCTTATCTTTTTGCATGGAAGATATAACTGCGTGTGCTGCTATAGCAACGCCTGTGAGTGTAAGCACACCTATACCGATTTTATCTGAAACACTATCCGCACCCAAACCAAAAACAGTATCAAATTTACGACTAGCCATAGGCTCTTCAAAAGGTCCCATAGTATCCCAAAAATTAGGCTCAGAACAACCTATACAACCATGCCCTGCTTGAATAGGCCAAGAAGTGTGCTGGTTAAATCTCTCTCTTGAGCAGTTATTAAAAGTATAAGGTCCTTTACAACCTACTTTATAAAGACAAAAACCTTGTTTTGCTCCTTCATCTCCAAAAGCATGTACAAATTCACCCGCATCAAAATGTCCGCGTCTTTCACAAAGATCATGAATTCTTAAACCATAAGCCCATTTTGGTCTATTATACACATCAAGTGCTGGTAACTCACCAAATAATAAATAATGAAGTACATTACCCACTATATTTTTTTCACTTGGAGGACAGCCTGGAACATTGATCACAGTTTTACTTGTTACTTTGCTTAAAGGCTGCGCGTTGCTAGGATTTGGTCTTGCGGCTTGAATTCCTCCAAAGCTAGAACAGGTTCCTATAGCAAAAATCGCCAAAGCATTTTCACTTGCCATTTTTGAAAGCTCATAGCCTGTTTTTCCATGTGCACCTATGGTTAAAAAATGCTCCGTATCACCCATAGGGATACCACCTTCAACCATTAAAATGTATTTATTTTTATGCTTTTGAATGGCATTTTCTAAATTTTCTTCAGCTTGCCAACCTGCTGCAGCCATCACTGTTTCGTGATATTCTAAAGAAATATAATCAAAAATCAAACTATCAATCGTTGGAGTATCACTTCTTAACAAACTCTCACTACAGCCTGTACACTCAGCCATATGAAGCCACACAACAGGAAGCCTATCAGCAAGCTCAGCAGCTTTTGCCACCATAGGAGTAAAACTCGCTGGCAAAGCCAAAAATGCCGTCATAGCACCTGCCCATTTCATAAAATCCCTTCTAGAAAAACCTGACTTTTCTAATGCTTTTGTAATACTATCATTGTCTTTCAAAGAAGGAAGTTTTTCAAGAGTCGATAAACGCGACTCTATTTGATGATAATCAATCATTATATTTCCTTTGTAACATGAAATTTATTCTCTATAATAATAAAATAAAGGAAGTTAAAATAAAGTTAAAAACTTACTATCATAAGCAAATATTAGCATCACTCTTAATTAAAGCTTAATCATAAGCCTTTTTTAAGTTTGCGAATCAAAAATCTTGCAGGATGAATAGCGTGGATGTATTTTTTTTCTAAACACAAGGGTTCATTATTTATCAATGCACACAAATACCTTGCCGCTAAAACACTTGTACTAAAACCCCTTGACCCATGAGCAAAATTAAAATACAAATTACAAGACATTTTAGCTGGTTTTTGCTCCTTATTTTTTGTCCATAATAAAGCTTTATATTTTTCTTTATAAAACGCTTCATCATAAGCATTTCCAACTATCATAAAGCGATCACTCGAATAAGATCTAAAACCTACTTTAGAACCTATGATTTCTAATTTTGTATTTTTATCCATAAAATCGGCTATATTTTCTATATTTTGTTTATCATCTTCTTCTTTTGATTCTAAACTTGCATTAAGCCTATCATAACTTGCACCAATTACTTGCAAATCATCTTTTACAGGGCAAATATAAGCCTTAGAAGATAAAGGAAATGGGGTATCTAAAAAAGGTTTTAGATGTGTAACTTGACCTCTTACTTTGCTTAATTTCATCTCATCATAAAAAACAAAGTCTTTTGCATCTGCACCCATAGCATAAATCAAAACCGCATAATCACTTTTAACAACATCATTTTTAAATTTTAAACTAAAACACCCATTTTCAAATTTATAAGCTTGAAATTCATGATTAAAATATATACAAGCTTTGCTTTTTTCAAAAAGATTTTTAACCAATTTTTTTGGAAAAATCACTCCACCCTCTTCTAAAAAAGCTTGATTTTTTGAAATTTTAAACAAAACATTTTCTCTTTGCGTGTCAAATCTTTCTTGCATTAAATCATTATGTGCAAACTCCACCACACCCTTAAATTCTAAATCTAAAATTTGTCTATAAAAACGACTTGCCTCTATAAAAGAAAGCTCTGAAAACTCCCCTAAATTTACCTTAGGCTTTAAGATTAAAGAGCTTAAAATTCCACTTTCATTTCCACTTGCACCCTTGCCTAATTCTAAATGTTTTTCAAAAATATCTATTTCAAAACCTCTTAAACTAAGCTCATAAGCTAAAACAGCACTTGATATACCTGCACCAATAATAGCTACTTTTTTATTTTTTAAAGATGAAAATGTTCTTGAAAAATACGCTTCTTTGTCTTTAAACTCAAGCTCATTTTCCAAATAAGCTTTAATCATTTCTCTTTTTCTAAAACCTTTGGTTTTTTCTACTCTAAAACCATATTTTTTTAAATTTTTTTGCAAAAAACTTGCCGAAGAAAAGGTGCAAATTTGTGTATTTTTTTTAGAAAGTCTTGCCACTTCAAAGATTAAATTTTCATCAAACATTTGCAAGTTTTTATTTGGAGAAAATCCATCTAAATACCAAACATCAGCTTTAAAATCCAATTCTTTTAAAACAGCTATATCTTCAAAAACAAGATCTAAAAAACAATCTTCAAAATAAAAACGATAAATTCCTTCTTTAGCCTTAGGATAAAATTTTAAAAATTGTTCTAAAAGCTCTTTAAACTCTTCATAAAATTCTAGTTTTTGATAAATTTCTCTTAATTGTTCTTTTTCGATATAAAAAGCTTCTACGCTAATATAAAAAAGTTTTTTAGGACGCTTAGAAGGGATAGTTTCTAAAAAGCGTTTCAAAGTAAGAAAAAAATTTAAACCTATACCAAAACCACTCTCTGCGATAATAAAATTTTCTTGATTTTTCCATTCAAAAGAATGAGTGTAAACAAATTTGCTTTCATTTAAGCCATCTTTGGAATTAAAATAAAAATCATCAAAATCCAAAGAAAAAGGAGTATTATCCTTAAAAATTAGCTTAGCTTTTTTCATCGGTTGTTATAAAAATAACTCTCAACTCCATCGGCAATACCCTTAACCAATAAATCTTGAAAAGCTTTATTGGCGATTCTTTTGCCTTCATTTGGATGTGTAATATAGCCAATTTCAATCAAAATTGCAGGCATTTGCGCACCTACTAAAACCCAAAAAGGTGCTTCTCTTACACCGCCATCTACAATTTTATACTTTTTGCGTGTTTGAGTGAGTATATTTTTTTGTACATCAATGGCTAGTTTATTTGAAGCAACGATTTTTTCACGATTTAAGAAATTTAAAATACTTTGTTTTGAGAAATAATTAATCTCTTCAAAATCCCCTTGATTTTCTTTTTCTGCTGCCTTTTTACTTCTTTCACTTCTTGCAGGACTTAAAAAGAAAGTTTCCACGCCTTCGCTACTTTTGGCTTTTGTGGCATTTGGTGCTGCGTTAGCATGTATAGAAATAAACAAATCCGCTCTTTTATCATTGGCATATTTGGTTCTATCACGAAGATTGATAAATTTATCCGAACTTCTAGTATAAAGCACTTTATAACCGCGTTTTTTAAGTTCATTTCCAAGTTTTAAAGCCGTACTTAAAACTATATCTTTTTCTTTTAAACTTCCTTTTTTATCACTTAAAGCACCGCTATCTTTTCCACCATGCCCCGCATCGATAACCACAAGCTTTCCTGATTTGTAATTTGTATTTAAAGTTTTACTAGAACTTTGAGTTGCTTTTTTGTTTGCATTTTGATTTGTAGTTTGTATATAAAAACCTAAAGTGAGATTATTATTATCCAACTCCTTTAAAAGTTTAAATTCTTTAGGAGCACTCAAAACCACACGAACGGTTTTTGGATTATATTGCGTAACGACAATTGTATTTTGTCCAAAGGTAAAGCTTTTTCTATTACCTTCTAACACACCTTTAAAACTTACAACATATCGGAATTTTTGATCTTTGGTATCAAATACTGCTATTTCTTTTTCATCTAAATCATCGCTTAAATTTAACACCACAGCATTAGAAATTTTATCCACATCTAAAACATATAAAGGTTCTTGATTTTCTTTTTCATTATTGGTTTTTTTATCTTGTTTTTTTGTTTCTAAAACTTTGGTTTTAATTTCTGTTTTTTGATCTTGCTTTTTCTCTGAAATTTTACTAACTTGCCCAGTCTTTTTTTGGCTAGTAGTTTCTTTTGAAAAAATTATTTTTTCTTCTTTAAAAGATATATCAATAGGAATTTTTTCTTTAGCATAAACCACTATGCGTATGGTTTTGGGATTAAATTGTGAAATCACTAAACGATAGTCATCAAATTTAAACTCTTTTTTACTCCCTTCTAAAACCCCATCAAAATCACTAATAAAACGATAGTTTCCTTTTTCGTCTAAAGCAAAACTTTTTAATTGATCCTTATCCAAATCTGCATTTAGTTCAAACTCTACACCTTGGTTTGTTTTACTTGACTTTAAAACATAAATTTTATCATCGCTTTTTGCTTTAGAAACGATACTGCTCTTTGGTGCTTGCGAAGTTTTAGAATTTGTTTTTTCTGTATTTTTTATTTGTTCGTTAGATGATTTTTTTTCATTTTTTTGAACTGTTTTTATAGGTTCAAAAGTTGTTTTTTCAGTGTCTTGAGAAATATTTTGAACCTTAATATCTTTAATAACAGCCTTTCTTAAAGCATTAATACTTGCTTCACTTATACCACTTTCTTTTAACTCATTAGCATATGACTTGTCATCTAAATTTAAAGTATTTGAACTGATGATCAATCTTTTTAAAATTTCAATTTTAGTTTTTTCATCTTCATGAATAACACTTTGTATATAAAGGCTTTTGAGCTGATGGTGAAATTTTACTTGCACTTCACTTTTAGAACCGATAAAATTTTTATCAAAATTTGCAAGTTCATTTTCATAAGCTCCAAAAAGAGTTGTGAAAGCAAATACTAAAAATACAAAAATTTTAGCCATTATTCACCATTAACCAATTTTTCCATAAGTTCTTTAACACTGATAAGCTTATCTAAACGATATCCATTTGCACCTGTAAAGAAAAGTCCTGTTTCTTTTTTGCCTGACCACGCATCAAAAAGCCTATCTGCTATACAATACCCTACTTTAGTCGCCTCTTTTCCACGTCCACAAGGCGCTACACAATTGCTTATACAATTAATCTTTGGACCCATTCTTTTATCTACTAAATTTAAAAGATTGGTTCTAACTCCACGAGCAGGATAGCCCACAGGAGATTTAATAAGCTCTATATCTTCTTCTTTAGAAGCTAGCAAAACGCTTTTAAACTCTTCACTCGCATCACATTCAAAAGTTCCTATGAAACGCGTTCCCATTTGAACACCACTAGCCCCTAAAGAAATAGCATTTTCTATATCTTTTTTATCCCAAATTCCACCTGCAGCAATCACGGGAAAAGACCCCCAATTTTTAGCCTCTTCTACCACAGGAGCGATTAATTTTTCTAGCTGACAATTCGGATCTAAGCACTGCTCATAAGTAAAACCTTGATGACCTCCACTTTTTGGCCCTTCTAAAACCACTGCATCAGGTAAGCGATTGTAACGGCTTTGCCATCTTTTGCAAATAATTTTTAAAGCCTTTGCAGATGAAATGATAGGCACTAAAGCCACATCAGGAAAATCTGCAGTAAATTCAGGTAAATTTGTAGGAAGTCCAGCGCCTGAAACAATCACATTAAAACCAACCTCACAAGCATCGCGTGCTATTCTTGCATAATCATTACTTGCACATAAGATATTACACCCCAAAGGTGCATCGCCACAAACTTTTCTTGCATTATTAATCAAAGCTTGCAAACCCTTGCGTGAGTAAAAATTTTCACTTCCATAAGGCTTAGCGTTTAATTCTTTACTTGCATACTTTCTTTCTTCATAATATCCTGTTCCCACAGAAGAAATAATCCCAAGTCCACCATTTAAAGAAACTGCAGAAGCTAATCTATCCCAGCTTATGCCTAGTCCCATTCCTCCTTGAAAAATGGGATATTTTATAGTATGTTTTCCTATTTGTAAGGGTTGTAAATTCATTCTTTTACCTTTAATTTTGCAAATTTTCTTTTACCTATTTGTAAGATGTATTCTCCTTGTTCTAAATACATTTGCTCGTCGCTAACTTTTTGAGAATTTACACTTACTGCATTAGCACTGATGCTTCTTCTTGCCGCAGAAGTAGAACTTTCCAAACCACATTCAACCAAAGCCTTAGCAAGCCAAATTTTTCCTTGTATTTCAAACTCAGCCATATCACTTGGCAAAGCATTTTGAGAATGAATTCTATCAAATTCAGACTTAGCATTATTAGCCTCTTCTTTGGAGTGAAAACGCTCTGTAATCTCTAAAGCTAAATTTTCTTTAGCTTTTTTAGGATGTAAATTGCCTTGTTCTATATCTTTTTTTATTTGCGCAATTTCTTCTAGACTTTTTTGACTTAAAAGTTCATAATATCTAAACATCAATTCATCACTAATACTTAAAATTTTAGCATACATATCATTAGCTTTTTCTGTAACACCAATGTAATTATTTAAACTCTTACTCATTTTGTTTACACCGTCTAAACCTTCGAGTAAGGGCATCATAATCACAGCTTGTTCTTTTCCTATGTTATAAACTCTTTGAAGCTGTCTTCCCATCAAAAGATTAAATTTTTGATCCGTTCCACCCATTTCAATATCGCTTTTTAAAGCCACACTATCATATCCTTGAAGTAAGGGATATAAAAACTCACAAATCGAAATAGGACTTTGCTCTTTAAATCTCTTGGTAAAATCGTCACGCTCAAGCATTCTAGCTACACTAAAAGTTGAAGTAAGCTCTACTATACCCGCGGCTCCAAGTTCATTAAGCCAAGTAGAATTAAACTTAATCTGTGTTTTTTCTTTATCCAAAACCTTAAAAACCTGCGTTTCATAAGTTTTAGCATTGATTAAAACTTGCTCTTTATCCAGCTTTTTACGCGTTGCACTTTTTCCACTTGGATCGCCAATTTGTCCTGTAAAATCTCCAATCAAAAACTGCACAATAGCTCCATGTTTTTGCAAAAAAGCCATTTTTGTTAAAACCACGCTATGGCCTAAATGTAAATCAGGCGCTGTAGGATCAAACCCTGCCTTTATAAAGAAATTTTCACCCTTTTCATAATAATTTTTAATTAAATTTTCTATTCTTTCTTCATCAATAAGCTCTGCACAACCACGCTTAACTTCTGCTAATATTTTTTTTATATCCATAATAAACCTTTTTAACCTTCTTTATAAGCATCATTTAAAGATGTAAAATCTAAAATTTTACAACGAGATTTTAACCTATCCTTGACACTATCTGGATTGATATTATCAGGAATTTCCATTGTAATCTCAAAATAATCTACCGCCGAATTTAAATCACTTGATAAATTAATTGTTAATAGATTTATCTGCATTTTAGCTAAAAATGCCAAAAATTCCGCTAAAACACCTTTTTTATTTTCCAAAGAAAAAATCAATTTATAAGATTTAGGGATGTTAGAATCCCATTTTATAAATACCATATCTTGATTATTATCTATCATTTTATCAGCTCTATCGCAAAGCTTATGATGGACAATAGCGTTACCACCTTTAACAAAAGCTAAAACAGCATCACCTCTTTTTGGATGGCAGCAAAAATCAAAATCCACATTAGCGATTTTATGGTTACAATATAAAGTAAAATTTCCTATTTTTTGTTCTTTAATCTCATATTTATCAAACCAATATGACTTCTTGGCGTATTTTTTAAGACCATTAACTATATCTTTCAAATAAGCACTATCTGTTGCTACTTGTCTAATACGTCTGGCTAAATTTTCTTTTTCTATCCAAGTTTCAATTCTGTTTTTATCAACTCCAAAAATAAAACTTAACATATTAATAGAGCTTGCTAAATTAATCTCTCTGATTTTTTGCTTGCAAAATTCCCTTATACTTGCTTTTGCTTTTCCTGTTTTAACACTATCTATCCAAGAACAGCGATAAAATTTATCATTGCTAGTAACCACTCGCACAATATCGCCATTTTTAAGCTCGGTTAACAAAGGCACTTTAATACGATTTACATAAGCACTTTTTGCATGAAGCCCTACTTTGGTATGCACTTCATAAGCAAAATCAAGAACCGTTGCACCACGAGGCAAAGTGAAAATTTCTCCCTTAGGAGAATAAACTGCGACATCTTCAACATAAAGACTATCTTTAGCATATTCATAAAGCTCAATAGCATTATAATATTCTGCATTTTCAAGATTGTTTATACTTTGCATTGAAATATCTGTAAGCCAATCAAGACGAGGCGCAACCACGCTGCCATCTTCTTTATATTTCCAATGAGCTGCTATACCAAATTCCGCAATTTTATGCATATCAAAAGTTCGAATTTGTGCCTCTATAATACTTTTAGCATCAAAAAGTGTGGTATGTATAGTTTGATAACCATTTTGTTTAGGCAAGGCTATATAATCCTTAAAACGCGAAACCAAGGGATTAAAATGTGTATGTAAAATTCCCAAAGCTAAGTAACAATCACTTACTTTTTCAACCAAAATTCTTACCCCAAGTAAATCAAGAACTTCTTCAATACCAATACCTTTTCTTTGCATTTTAAGATAAATAGAATAGCTATGTTTAATGCGTTTTTGAATTTCAAAACTACCTTGTCTAAAACCATTGCTCAAAAATAAAAGTTCGATTTTGGAAATAAATTCATTTAAACCTAGTTGCATTTCTTGATTATTAGAGTTGATATAATTGTCAATAAGCTTATACTCATCTGGCATAAGATATTTAAAACTAAGATCTTCCAAATAATTTTTTATGCTTGAAATACCAAGTCTATGGGCTATTGGGGCATATACAACTAAAGTTTCTTCGCTGATTCTTTTTTGCTTATCTTCTCTTAGAATATCAAGAGTAAGCATATTATGCAGCCTATCGCATAGCTTCACAATCAAAACCCCAACATCTTCAATACTTGCTAAAAGCATATTTCTGAAAGTCAAGGCTGATTTAGTTAAACTTTTTTTAGATTTTGATGAAATGAGATTATCTTCTCTAATTTCTATAATTTTAGTAAGTCCTAAAACAAGTTTTAAAACCTCAGAACCAAACTGCTCTCTAAGTTCTTCTTCGGTGCAGTTTGTATCTTCGATCACATCATGCAATAAAGCAGCTAAAATATTGCTTTTATTTTCACTTAAAAATCCAACCAGTGTTGCTACTAAAATAGGATGTACCGCATAAGGCTCTCCACTTTTTCTAAACTGCCCTTCATGGCAAAATATACAGTAATCTACCGCTTTTTCAAGAATGGCATCATGGCCACAAATTTCGAAAAGCAAAACCTTAGCAGCTTCTAAATCTTTACAATTTTTTACATTATCGATTAATTGTTCAAGCAATAATTCTTCATCGATTGGTTTCAACTAAACCCTCTAAAGTGATTTTATTTTCTGCAATTTCATATAAAGCTATATCTGCAAGTTTATTTTTATTTTTATCAAAGTCTACCAAAGGGGTTGCTCCATTTGCCAATTGTTCCGCTCTTTTTGCTACCACTAAAGAAAGGCGATATCTATCATTACCCATTTTTTCCAAAGCTTTTGCCGCTACTTCTTCTATTCTTTTATCCATAATTTTCTCCTTAATTATTTTTAACGGTTGAACAAAGGCTAGTATCACCTTGTATGATTTTAAGTAAATTACCCTCTTCAAACATATTACAAACCACAATAGGAAGTTTGTTATCTTTAGCTAAAGCTATAGCTGTATCATCCATCACTTTAATATTATCTTGCATAGCCTCATCATAACTCAAAGTATTTAAAAATACTGCATCATCAAATTGTTTTGGATCTTTATCATAAACTCCATTAACTTTTGTAGCTTTTATTACCATATCTGCATCAATTTCTACAGCTCTTAAAATAGCTGTTGTATCCGTAGTAAAATAAGGGTTTCCAGTACCTGCAGCAAAAACCACAACACGACCCTTTTCTAAGTGTCTTTGCGCTCTTCTCATAATATAAGTTTCACAAAATGCTTCCATCTGAATGGCGCTTTGAACCCTAACTTCAAGTCCAGAGCTTTCCAAAGCTTCTTGTATAGCAATAGCATTGATAACCGTAGCAAGCATCCCCATATGATCTCCACTTGTCCTTTTAATCAATCCGCCCTTAGCAGCACTTACTCCGCGAATAATATTACCACCGCCTATAACTATGCCTACTTCTATTTGATTTTTTATAAGTTCTTTAATCTCTGAAGCTATGAATTTTAAAATAGAATTTTCTATACCAAAGCCATTTTCACCTGCTAAAGCCTCTCCTGAAAATTTTACCAAAACTCTTTTTCTCTCTTGCATTATTTCTCCTTATTTAACTTGAAATTATATTTTAAATTCCATTAAATTTAGCTAATTTAAGCTAATGAGTTCCAAAGGATTGATATGAAAATTTTTTTGAGTTACTTCAAAAGTAAGATCATTTTTTATTCTACCCACTACGGCACCTTTTTTAATATTCTTACCAACTTTAATATTAGGAGCAATCTTATCTAAATGTGCGTATATTGTATGTATGCCATTATCATGTTCAACAATAACAACTCGAGCTAGCATACTAGTATCTTTAGCAAAAACTATTTTTCCATCTAGCACATTTTTAACAACTGCATCGCTTTTATTGCTTCTTAAAACTACATTCTCGTTAAAAATTTTAAGATTGTAAACAGGATCAACATAATTTCCAAATTTTTGCTTCACAGTAAAAGAATCCAATGGAGCTATGGTTTTTTTTCCTGTGTAACGCTTGACTGAACTTCCTTGATAGCTTGAACCTAATTGTCTTATTTTTTGATTATTTTTTACTATTTTAGTATCATTTTTGTTTGAATTTGCATCTTCTTTATCATTAATAATTTTTAATTGATTTAATGTTTTTCTAAGCTCTTCTTGCTGAGCTTGCAAATCATCGAGTTTTTTTACATATATAGCTCGATCTGTTTTTTGTTTATTAATTTCGCTAATTTGTTTTTGTTTTAAACTTTGAAGCTTGGCTAATTGAGCGTTGTAATCCTTAAGACTTTCATTGATTTTCTTAATCTGAGCTTGTTTATCATCAATAAGCCTGCTTACTCCCTCATAATCTTTAGAAATTTTAAAAATTTCTTCATTTAAAACTTTGTTTAAACTTCCTAAAATTTCAAAAGCCATAAAACTTTCTTCACTTTCAATATAGCCTTGAGGGATAGGTAAATCATAAGCAAAATCTTTAGCCATTAAAGATATAAGCTTACCTTCCATATTTGATTTACTTTTAAGCAAATCTTCATTTTGGCTTGTAAGGATGTTTAACTCTTGATTTTGAGCCTTAGCACTTGCTTCAAGCTTAGAAGTTTGTGAATTTAAGCTTTCAATTTGCAAACTTAGATCTTTCAAACTTTTTTCACCATTTAAAATATCGCTAGCCAAATCTTCAAGTTTTTTATTTAACTGTTCTTGTATGCGTTTATTTTCTTCTAAACTTTTTGTTTTTTCATTTATAGCGTTTGCTAAACTTATATCAACAAACAAAAAAAAACAAAAAAAGATAAGAATATTTTTTCTCATCTTTTAACCTTAAACATAACCGTATTTACACACAACAAGCAAATAAACAAAGTAGCTAAAAAAATTAAAGTCAAATGTAAAATAAAATTAATAGGTGGAAAAATAATATCTACAGCCTTTAAACTTTCTTGGATAATAGAAAGATCAAAAATTTGGGTAAAAAAGGCAAGTAAAATAACAAAAGCAATAAAACAATCAACCACAACCACCTTATAAAGCATAAAAGATCTAAACCAAAACGGAGCTCCAAATAAACACATAATTTCAATACGATCGGTATGTTCATAAAGCCAAATTCTCATCTGTTTTAAAAACAAAACAAAGGCAAGTAAAATAATGATAAACAAAAATAACCAAAAAACAAATTTCATCAAAATAAGCAAAGAGTATATCTTATCATGGGTTTTGGAAAAAGTTTCAACCTTACTAACACCTACAATATTTAAAAGTTGATTTTTAATCGAATTTAGTTCATTTTGATCGGGTAAAGAATTTAATTTTAAAGTATAAAATTTTGGCAGAGAATCTTTTAAAACTTTCAAATTCTTTTCAGAAACATCATTTTTCAAACGATCAATTAAATCCTTAGGATCTAAAGATTCAAGTCCAGCAAAAAATGGTACTTTTGTTTTTACTACATTCTGATCAAGTTCAGTTTTGCTGACAACTATAATATTATAATCTTTATTAACAAGTTCTTCATAATGCTTCAAAGTTGCATTTGTAATCAAAATAAATTCAAAAGCAAACATCATAAAAAGTAAAGATAAAATTAAAGATAAATGTGTTTTAAAAAATTTCATTCATTTTTCCATTTTCTATATTAAAACGACGATAATCCACTCTTAAATTACTAGGAATTCTATGTGTTACCACTATAACACAAGTTCCTAAAAGCTCTCTAGCAGACTTTAAAAGAGTCCATATAATATCAGAAGAATACTCGTCCAAATTTCCCGTTGGCTCATCGCAAAGCAAAAGCTTTGGATTATGAGCTAAAGCCCTAGCCATAGCGACGCGTTGTTGCTCACCACCGCTAAGTTGATTAGGCAATTTATCTGCTTTAAAAGTTAAATTTACATGCTTTAAAAGCTTAGTAGCTTGATCATGGCATACTTTTTTGCTATAACCTTTAATCATTAAAGGCAACATAACATTTTTTTCAACACTATATTCTTGTACAAGTTTATAATCTTGAAAAATAATCCCTATTCTTTGACGTAATTTTAAAAGTTCTAAATTTCCAATTTTATTCATCAAAGATCCACATACTTCAAGTTTACCAGAAATAGGTTCTAAATCTCCATAAAAAGACTTTAAAAGCGTACTCTTACCACTCCCACTTTTACCCGTAATAAAAACAAAATCATCATCCTTAAAAGCAAAACTCGCTTCTTTAATAACTAGTTCATCATAACCTAAAGTAAGTTTATTTGCTTGGATTAAATTAGGCATCCTTTTTCCTTAATTTCCCTTTTTAAATTTTTAAATTATGCTTTATTTTTGCTTAATTTTCAAGAAAAATTATATTTTAAACTGAACTTTTAAAATTTCTTTTAATTCATTTATCGCTTTAATATTTTCTTGAATTTTAAATGGCTCTTTAAAAGCAAAATCAATCGTTTTATCAAGATGCAAATAACAATGTTCAGGCTTATTAAAAGCTCCAAAAGCAACCTTTAAAAGCAAATTCTCATCTTGTTTGTAGATGCTTTCAAAATGCAAGAAAAAATCATCTTTTTTTATAGTAATATTTTTAAAGTTCTGCTCTATTTTTTTCAAATCTTCTTTAGAAAATTCAACCGATGAGAGATTAAATTCATTTAACTCATAGTTTCTACACTCTTGGTTAAAATTCCACACCCAAAGATCATATATATTTTTTTCTTGCTTTTTCCATCTATCTTCATATTTGCTTGAAATTTCTAAATTTTCATTTTTTCTAAGACTAAATTTTGGAACAGGAAAAGTCAAAAATTGTTCTAGAGTAAAATTAAAATACTCAAAACTATCTGTTCTAAGTTCAAAACGACCATTTTGGGTTAAAACCCTAGCACATTCTTTGCAAAAATCTTTCCCAATAACTCGCCTATGAGGCTTTTTGTCCCAAGGAACAGGAAAATGTAAAAAAATCTTTTCAACTGATTTTGATTTTAATACACTCAATAACAATCTTGCATCACTTTGGATTAGCAAAATATTATTTACATTTTGTGCTTTAGCAAGTTTAGCCACTTGAGTTAAAGCTGGGTTGTAAATTTCCACCCCTAAAATTAAAACATTTGGATTTTCTTTTGCTTGATAAAGCAAATGTCTTCCTGATCCAAAGCCTATTTCTATATAAATTTTACCTTGAAGCTTAGACAAAAGCTCATCAAAATTATCAACGATAAATGGTGTTTTTTCAATTAAAGCATTGTTTTTAAGTCCAAAAGCTTCATTGATAATATCCTCACAAAAACCTTCTTTAAAGATTTTTAAAGCCTTTTGCAAATAACCTATTTTAGAAGGTTTTGTATGTTTATCGCCTTTAATCACAAAACCATTTTGTGCTTTTTTAATCTGCAGAAAAAAACTCTCTTCTTGAACCTTTGTATAAATAAGACTAACATTATCATTCTTAGCAAGCCAAAGAAATTCAACATCATCCTTGCTACAAGGCAGATTTATTTCTTTGATCTTTTTGCTTTTAAAATTTGGCACTACTGAGCCGCCTTAACTTTGTTTGAAGGTTCTGAACGAAGCCCGGCTGAATCAATAGCAATAACTTCATAACTATATTCCACCCCTGGCAAAGCTTTTACATCTTTTAGTCGCTTTTCTTTAATGCCTTTAAAAACTGCATTTTGCTCCCCGCCATAGCGTCTTACTTCATACTCAACAGCTCTAGTATCATTATCACTCCATTCTAAATTTATCCCTTCGCTTGTGCTTTGAGCCAAAATAATACTAGGAGCCAAAGGGTTGCCTAAAGTTTTACCTTCTACACCATCTTTTGGCATAGGACTTTCAAGACCATCTTTATCCACCATTGTTACTTTATAATACTTGCTTTTACCTGCTCCTTCTACTATATCCTCATAAGAATTTTTATCAGTCTTTGCCAAAACACTAAAAGGAAGGAAGCTTGAGCTCGTAGAATAAACTTTATAATAAGAAAAATCTTCATACGTAGGAGCATCCCAAGTTAAAATGATTTTACTAGAACCATCTGTGCTAGCACTTAAATGCTCAACTTGAGGAGGTAAAGCCTTGCTTGTAGAACTTACAACTTGACTTGACCCACTCTTTATCCCATTAAAACTCACAGCAATAATTCTATAACTTGAATTTTCATTAGGCTTTAAATCACTATCGATGTATTCAGCGTTTAAACGATTTTTTACTTCTGCAATTTTTTTAAATTCTTTATCATCACCTTTGGTTCTTTCAATAATATAAGAATCAACCCTAAAATCAGGATGCGGACGCCAAATAAGTTTAATACGATTAGGCAAATTAGTCACAGCTTGAACAAAAGGAACAGCTTCAAGTCTTGGAGCTGTGCTCACTTCTATAACCTTGCCATCTTCTGAAATTTGTCCTTGCTCATTAAAGCTTTTCATCATATAACGATACTTAGTACCAGGCTCTAATTTAGTATCTACATAATGAGTTTGAAACTTATCTTTAATAGTGCCTACAAGTTTAAAATCAGGATTTTCATCACTAGAACGATACAAATAAAATCCTTTAATATTTTCATTATATAAAGGCTCCCATTCAAAAGCAATATTACTCATATCACTAAGACTTTTTAAACTTTCAACCTTTGGCAAGCTTTCATTTACAGCAGGCTCTTTACTTGAAGCTAGCGAATTCATTTGCGAAACACTACAAGCGCTAAGCAAAAGAGTTAAAAAACTCAAGTAAAAACTCAAGCGAAATCTTTTCATCATTCTCTCCTAAATTAATTTGTTCAAACATAATATTTTTAAAATCTTCCATCAAAGGTGCTTTAACAAAAATTTGTTCTTTGGTTTTTGGATGGATAAAATACAAAAAATAAGCATGTAACATTATCCTACAATCATACTTACCCTTATAACCATACAAACTATCACCTAAAATATAGCGATTTAAACTAGCCAAATGCGCTCTAATTTGATGAGTTCTTCCTGTAAAAAGCTTAGCAGCCATCAAAGTTAAATTTTCAGTTTTTACTACATTTATAAAAGCTGATTTTGCGTTTTTGCTGAATTTATTTTCCTTATCTATGGCTATTTTTTTAATAGCATTAGAAGGCGAACGCATTAAAAATTTTTCTACTATAATTTTATCTTCTTTTAGTGGCAAATCAATTAACGCAAGGTAAATTCTTCCCATGCTTTTATCTGCAAGCTGTTCACTTAATTTTTGATGGGTGAAATTATTTTTCGCTATTAGTATAGATCCGCTTGTATCTTTATCTAATCTATGGACAAGACCAGCTCTTATCTCTCCTCCTAAATTTGATAAAGTATATTTTTTTTCTATTAACCAATCCACCAAAGTGGCATTTTTAACGCTACTTGCTCCATGAACGACTAAATTTGAAGGTTTATTTAAAACAAGCAAGTCTTCATCTTCGTATAACACATCAATATCAAAATCCACTTCAAACTGAGGTTTTATCTCATTGCAAAGCTTTAAACTTGCAATAGAAACAATATCACCATTTTTAAGCTTAAATGAATTTTTATCTTGAATTTTATCATTAACCTGTACACAATCTTTTTCTATAAGTAAAGCAACTTGATTGCGACTTTGGTTTAATTTTTTAGCCAAAAATACATCAAGCCTTGAATTTTCATCTACTAAAAAAGTTTGCATTTTTTCCTTAGAGGTTTTGATAAATTTAAAATTTTAGTTTATAATTATAGCTTTATATTACCAACTGAAGGCAAATTTTGTTTAGATTAGATAGAAGAATTTTAACTCATTTTGACTATATGCAACCCATTTTATTTTTACCCATAATTCTTATTTCATTTTTCTTAATCTTTGAAGCTAATCCTTTTTTAGCAGAAAAACAGTTTGTTTATGCCTGTGTGGGATTGTTTGCTTTTATGGTTTTTTTCTTCTTTCCCATAAGGAAATTTATTTGGATTATTCCTGTTGCTTATTGGATTAATATTTTTTTATTGCTAAGCGTAGATATTTTTGGGGTTGAAAAATTAGGTGCTAAAAGATGGCTTGAAATTCCTTTTACTCACTTTACTATACAACCTTCTGAAATTTTTAAACCTAGTTTTATTTTAATGCTTGCCTATCTTATTTATCAAAATCCTCCTCCAAAAAATGGATACAAACTTAAACAATTCATCAAACTTAGCTTTTACATCATCTTGCCTTTTTTGCTAATTGCAAAAGAACCTGATTTAGGAAGTGCTATGGTTTTACTACTTGTTGGTTTTGGAGTGCTTTTTATCATGGGAGTTCATTATAAAATTTGGTTAAGTATTGTTATAGCTATAAGTGTTAGCTCTCCTATTATTTATACACATCTTTTAAAACCCTACCAAAAGCAAAGAATTCATGATTTTATTTCAGAAAAACCAAGTTATCAAGTAGCCCAATCAATGATAGCTATTGGAAATGGTGGTTTAACCGGAAAATCTCAAGATGAAGCTACGCAAACTCATTTTAAATTTTTACCTATTTCAACTAGTGATTTTATTTTCGCTTACATGATAGAAAGATTTGGATTTATTGGGGGATTGACATTAATTATATTTTATATTTTACTTATTTTTCATCTACTTAGTTTAAATTATAAACTTAAAGATGATTATTTTGCTAGAGTTGCTATTAATTGTGTTGCATTATTTATTTTTATTTATGCGGCAGTAAATATTTCAATGACTATAGGTTTTGCACCAGTAGTTGGGATCCCTTTGCCTTTTTTTAGTTATGGTGGAAGTTCTTTTACTATTTTTATGATTTTTTTTGGAATTTTACAGCATTTAATCACTTTTAGATATTTTTGGACGGATATAAAGGCTAAATAAAATATTTTTAAGCATTAATAAGATATAATTTTATCTTTTAATTCAACTTAGGCGGATTTATAGCTCAGTTGGTTAGAGCAACCGGCTCATAACCGGTTGGTCGCAGGTTCGAGTCCTGCTAAATCCACCATTCTACATATAAGCTATAGACTCTTTCTTTAAAAAATAACTTTTAGTTCTTTAAATATTTCAATCTTATATAAAAAAGTATGTGATGTGATTTTTTGAAAGATAAAGTGGTGGTTAGAGGCAGAATCGAACTGCCGACACGCAGATTTTCAGTCTGCTGCTCTACCGACTGAGCTATCCAACCACAATGTTTGATAAAGTAAAAATGTAATTGTATCTTTTTTTCTTTAATTTAAGTTTAAATACAAAAATAAAATTTTATTTCCCTTAAAGTTTTAATAAGATAGAATACCCGCTTTAGATCATTATCAAATGGAAATTTTTTGAAACAATTTGGACTAGATAGACGAACTTTTAAAATTTTACTAGCTGGTTATATTATTATTGCATTGTTTGGGGCTTTATTGCTACATTCAAGCTGGGCACATACAACTCCTATTGATTTTTTGGATGCCTTTTTTACAAGCACATCTGCTGTTAGTATGACAGGATTAGTAGTTAAGAACACTGCGGTTGATTTTACCTTAGCAGGACAAATTATTATCTTAGCTTTGGTGCAAATTGGAGGCTTGGGATATATGGGTATAGGTTTATTTGTTTATATACTCATACGCAAAAAAGTTGGTTTTAGTGCAAGAAATTTACTAAAAGAGTCTTTATTTTATCCATCAATGGATGGTTTATTTAAATTTTTTAAAAAGGTTTTGCTGTTCATTTTTACTATAGAATTGATAGGCGCTATACTTCTCACCATGCGTTTTACCCTTGAAATGAATTTTAAAAAAGCTTTATGGTTTGGAATTTTTCATTCTATTAGCGCTTTTAATAATTCTGGATTTACTATATTTGAACATGGACTTATAGCTTATAAACATGATATAGCAATTAATCTTATTATCACTTCTTTGATTATTATTGGAGGGCTTGGATATTTTGTTTTGGTTGAATTATACTTTTTTCAAAGAAAAAAATTGCAAAATTTAAGCCTACATACAAAAATGGTTGTTGTTGCAAGTATTTTTCTTATTTTCTCTTCAACGCTTATTATTTTTGCTTTTGAATACTCAAATCCTCAAACTATAGGACATTTTTCATTTTTTGATAAAATTTTAAGCTCATATTTTATCGCTATTAATTACCGCACAGCAGGATTTAATACTTTAGATATGGGACATTTGCATGATGCAAGCTTATTTTTTGGATCATTGTTTATGGTTATTGGTGGTGCACCAGGTGGAACAGCTGGGGGTATGAAAGTAACAACTGTAATGGTTTTATTGCTCTATGCTTATTGGAGTATCCGCGATGGAAGAGTTAGAATTTTTGGACATGAAATTCCAAGAGAAACTATATCTAAAGCTTTTATTATAGCTGTAGGTTCAGCTGTTTATATAGTAATAGCTGTTATTTTGCTTTCCTTGCTAGAGTCAAAATTTGATTTTATAGCCTTGCTTTTTGAAACTTCTTCGGCTTTTGCAACCGTAGGAATTTCAGTAGGAAATGGTGGAACTTTATCTTTATGCGCTTTGTTTAGTGATCCTAGCAAGGTGATTATCATCATTATGATGCTAAGTGGTAGGATAGGTGTTTTTGCTTTTTTACTCTCGGTATTCAAACAAGACAAAGCTATTCATTTAAAATTCCCTGAAGGAAAGGTTAATTTATAAAGGTAAAATCGTGAAAAATCTTAATTATGGAATCATAGGACTTGGAAAATTTGGATCAGTTGTAGCAGATGAACTCATTGCTGGAGGTCATACTGTTATCGTTGCGGATAAAGATGAGGAAGCTTTAAAAAGTATACAAAATCCTCCAAGTTATGCTTATATTTTAGATTCTACAAATATTTCAGCCCTAAAAGAAGCAGGCTTTCATGATGTTGAAGTTGTTATTGTTAGCATAGGAGAAAATGTTGAAAAATCAATCCTTACTCTTATGGCGCTTAAAGATATAGGTGTTAAAAATATCATTGCTAAAGCAACCTCTAATATCCATGGTCAAATTCTTTCTAAGTTAGGTGCAACAAAGGTTATTTATCCTGAAAAAGAAAGTGCTAAAAGACTAGTAAAAGAATTTTTAACTAAAGATGCTGATTATGAAGTTTTTGATCTTTCAGCAAATACTATACGAGCTATTAAGATCAGTATAGATGAAAAATTAGCAGGAAATTCTTTAAAACATGTAGCACAAAATATGAAAGTGATTTCTTATAAAAAATTAAATAGTGACTGGGAAATACTACCTGATTTAGAAACCACGACAGTTTATAGTGGAGATGTCGTAATACTCCTTGGAACAGTTAAAGAACTTAGAGAATTTGAACACTAAGCAAGATTTAAAGCCTTACAAGCCTTTACAAAACGCTTTAAGGCTGTTTTTTCTTTGGTAGAAATTTTATGATATATAACTTCATCTAAATAATATCTAACATCTTTTATATCTAAATCCCTTGTTTTGGCATAATTTTGCAGTATATAATAAGGAATTTTAATCTTTGTTTTTGGAAATTTTTTCAAAATTTGTTTATATAAAGCTTTTTTTTGCACACAAGAAAATCTAGCAAAAACAAAAGGCAATCCTGTTTTTTCGTGCCATTTTGCACATAAATCGATATATTTAGAAGGATCTTTTAGATAAAGCTTTAAAGCCTTATCACCTATAATTACTTTTCCATCTTGTTTTAATACTTTAGCCAGAGCGTTTGAAGTTGCTGAACTTGGATCTTTGGCATTTGATGTATTTTTTTCTACTAATACACTTAAAACTCTTTTATTAGCACAAATACCCAAATCTAAATTTTTATATTTTTTTCTAGCACTTTCTATGCTTGAAATGATAGCTGCATCAATTCTTCTATAAAATAAATCTTTATTTAGCTTACTTGGAACTCCTTTTTTATACTCCATACTTGCTTTATAACCATTAGGTAGGGGATATTTCTTAAGATATATATGTAAAGGTAAAAGATTAATATAATCAATTTTTCCAAAAATCATCTCTTTTAAAGAGTGTTAAACACTCTATCTCCTGCATCTCCAAGCCCTGGGATAATATAACCTTTTTCATTTAAACCTTCATCAATACAAGCCACAAAAACTTCTACATCATCATGCATTTGGCTAAATTTTTTCAAACCTTGTGGAGCAGCAAGTATGGATATAAATTTTATTTTTTTAACTCCTTGGCTTTTTAAAAAATTACAAGCCTCTATAGCAGTCCCACCTGTAGCAAACATAGGATCTATAACAATAGCAGTGCGTTTTTTTGCATCTTTGGGAAGTTTTTGAAAATAAAAATCCGCCTTTAAAGTTTCTTCATTTCTCACAAACCCCAAAAACCCAACACTTGCATCAGGAATCATCTTAAAAACACTTTCAAGCATTCCTAATGCAGCCCTTAAAATAGGACAAATCATAATCTTTTCATCAAGTTTTTTTACTGTAGTTTTTTGTATAGGTGTTGAAATTTCAATTTCTTTTAAAGAAAAATCTTTACTCGCTTCAAAAAGCAAAAAAGATGAAATTTCATCGATTAACATACGAAATTGAAAGGGCTTTGTCTCTTTAGCCCTTAAAATTCCTAATTTATGTTCGATCAATGGATGATTGATGCAATGAATATTTTTCATTTTAAGCTTTCAAAATAAGCTTTCTCATCAAAATTTTTCACCTTAGCCACACCATCTTTTACCGCAGCTGCTGCTACAGCTGTACTTACTGCAGCTTTTACTCTTTCATCAAAAGGTTTTGGTATAACATAATCTCTTCCAAATTCTAAAGTGCTTAAATTATAAGCTTTTTTAACCGCATCGCTTACAGGAAGTTTTGCAAGATCTGCTAATGCTTTAGCAGCCGCTACTTTCATATTTTCAGTGATTTTACTTGCACGCACATCTAAAGCCCCACGGAAAATAAAAGGAAAACCTAAAACATTATTGATTTGATTTGGATAATCACTTCTTCCTGTTCCTACAATCGCATCTTTTCTAAGTCTAGCTACATCTTCAGGCATCACTTCAGGAATAGGATTTGCCAAAGCAAAAATCACAGGATCTTTTGCCATGCTTAAAACCATTTCATCATCAAGAATTTTTGGTGCACTAAGTCCTAGGAAAACATCAGCTCCTTTTAAAACTTCTTTTAAAGTCTTTTCCTTAGAATCAACAGCAAATTCAAGCTTTTGAGGAGTTAAATCATTTCTATCTTTAGAAATCACTCCTTTGCTATCTACTAAAATAATATTTTCGACCCCTAAATTTCTATACATTTTAGCACTTGCTATACCTGCAGCACCTGCGCCACTTACAACCACCTTAATGTCTTTAAATTTTTTACCACTTATTTCCATAGCATTCATAAGTCCCGCAGTTGAAATAATAGCCGTTCCATGTTGATCATCATGCATTACAGGAATTCCTAAATCTTGCAAAGCCGCTTCAATTTCAAAACATTTTGGCGCAGCAATATCTTCTAAATTGATCCCGCCCACAGTTGGAGCCAAAGACTTGCAAAAATTTACAATCTCTTCTATACTATGAACATCAATTTCTATATCATAAGCATTGACATTTGCAAATTTTTTAAACAAACAAGCCTTACCTTCCATAACAGGTTTTGAAGCCTGTGCTCCTATGTTTCCAAGTCCTAAAACAGCAGAACCATCACTAACTATAGCTACTAAATTAGCCTTATTTGTATAAGTATAAGCAAGCTCATTATCTTTAGCGATTTCAAGGCAAGGTTCTGCAACTCCTGGGCTATACGCCAAAGATAGATCATGGCTTGTAGCCATTGGCTTACTTGGTACAATATCAATTTTCCCACCTAAATGGTATTTTAAAGCTTCTTCTTTTAAATTCATTTTATTTTCCTCTAACTTTTAAAAAATTTTCTATTCTTTTTTTGCACTCATCAACCTCTAAAAATTCTAATACTTCAAAAATACTAGGACTTACCGCACTCCCTGTTAAAGCTATGCGTATAGGCTGAGCCAAATCTTTTAACTTTGCTTCTTTTTTTTCTAAAAAATCATTTGTAAAATCTTCAAAATCTTTACCTGTTTTTTGATCTTTAAGTGTATTAGCAAATGCTTGGAGCAATTCTAAATTATTTTTGTTAATAAATTTTTGTACTGCATTTTCATCATAATTTTGCGGCGCATTAACTATACTTTTTGCACCATTGATAATATCATGCAAGGTTTTTGCACGCTCTCTTAATAAATCAAGTAAAAATCCTGCCTTTTTATAAACAGATAAATCAAAGCCAAGATCCTTAAGCTGACGGTTAATCTCTTCAAAAGGCAAAGTTTTAATATAATGAGCGTTAAGCCATTCAAGCTTTTTAGCATTATAACAAGATGCGCTTTTATTAATATGATAAGGATCAAAAAGTTTTTTCAAATCTTCTAATGAAAAAACCTCATCATCACCATGGCTCCAACCTAAACGCACAAGAAAATTAAGCAAAGCTTGAGGTAAAATTCCCATTTCTTTGTATTCCATAACATCAGTTGCCCCATGTCTTTTTGAAAGCTTTTTACCATCTTCTCCATGTATCATAGCCACATGAAAAAAATTAGGAATTTTAAAACCCAATGCCTCATAAAGCACAATTTGTTTAGGAGTATTTGAAAGATGATCATCTCCGCGAATCACATCACTTACCCCCATTAAAGCATCATCAATAACAACAGTAAAATTATAAGTTGGAGTTCCATCACTTCTTGCAATGATAAAATCATCCATTATATCCTCTGCTTTAAATCTCACCTCGCCTTTAACCCCATCTTTAAAAACAATCTCACCGCTTTGAGGTGCTTTAATACGCACAACAGGCTCTATACCCTGAGGTGGCGTGCCTGTAAATTCTCTATATCTTCCATCATATCTTGGGCGCTCTTTGGCAGCTTCTTGCTTGGCGCGCAATTCTTCTAATTCTTCTTTACTCATATAACAATAATACGCCTTGCCTTCATCTAAAAGCTTTTTAACATATTCTTTATAAAGATCAAAACGCTCTGATTGGTAAGTTACTTCTCCATCATGTTCTAAACCGCACCATTTAAAAGCTTCGATAATTGCTTTAGTAGCTTCTTTGGAATTTCTTTTTAAATCCGTATCTTCGATACGAAGTAAAAAATTTCCACCATTTTTTCTAGCGTATAAATAATTATAAAGAGCTGTTCTAAGTCCACCTATGTGCAAATACCCTGTTGGGCTTGGAGCAAAACGCGTTGTAAGTTTTTCGTGCATTTTTTGCCTTTTCTTAAATTTTTATTGATATAATGCGATATTTATACTTAAATAAAGGTTTGAAATGAAAAAAATTTTATTAAGTTTTGCATTTTTTGCAAGTTTAGCTAGTGCAAATACCATTAATGCTATAGCTGTAGTTGTAGATAAAGAGCCTATCACAACTTATGATATAGATCAAACTATGAAAGCACTTAAAATTGATAGAAATAAAGCTTTAGGCGTACTCATCAATGAAAAAATGGAAATTTCACAAATGAAACAACTAGGTATTGTAGTCAATGATCTAGAGCTTGATGATGCTATAAATAAAATGCTTGCTCAAAACAAAACGACTTTAAATGCTTTCAAAGCAAATTTAAAATCCAAAAATCAAAGCTATGAACAATTTCGTGCAAATTTTAAAAAAGACTTAGAAAAAAGAAAGCTTTATGAAAAAATCGCAAGTATGGCAAAAACTGATTTTAGTGATGATGGAGCAAAAAAATTTTTCGAACAAAATAAAGATAAATTCACTTTTTATACACAAATTAATGCAAATATTTATCTATCAAACAATCCTCAAACTTTAGAAAATATCAAAAATACAAAAAAAACAATCCTTAAACCACAAAATGCATCTTTAAACACAAGTAATGCCGATCCAAGACTTTTAGGGCTTTTATCACAAATTCCTGTTGGAGGCTTTTCCCCTGTTTTAAATGGAAAAAATGGCTATGAACTCTATGAAGTTAAAAGCAAAGATGGGGCACAAACTCCTGAATATGAACAAGTTAAAAATGAAGTTTTAAACGCTTATGTAAGCGAACAAAGACAAAATTTCATACAGGATTATTTTGATAAACTCCGCTCTAAAATCAATATAGAATATTTAAGATAAAAATTACAATTAAAATTTCCCTTTAATAGGGAAATTTTAATGTCTTGCAAGATAATTTGTATCGTAATTATTATTAATAAAATCAGGATTTTCCATCATAGAAAGATGAAAATCTTTGGTTGTTTTTATCCCACTTATAAGCAACTCATCTAAAGCTACTCTCATTTTTGCAATAGCTTTATTACGATCTTCTGCCCAAACTACAAGTTTACCTATCATAGAATCATAATAAGGAGGCACGCTATAGTCTTGATAACAATGACTTTCCATTCTTACATTGCGTCCTGCTGGTGGAATGTATTTAGTAATCTTACCTGGACTTGGCAAGAAAGTTTTGGAATCTTCGGCTGTGATTCTACATTCTATAGAATGCCCATTTAATTTAATACTTTCTTGAGATGGTAAAGCATAACCTTCTGCTACTTTAATCATTTGTTCTATGATATCAATCCCACTTACCATTTCACTTACACAGTGTTCAACTTGCAAACGCGTATTCATTTCTATAAAATAAAAATCCAAATTTTTATCTACTAAAAACTCAAAAGTTCCCGCACCTTCATATCCTATAGCTTTAGCTGCCTTAATAGCAGTTTCATGAAGCCTAGTGCGTGTTTTTTCATCAAGCAAAATCGCAGGGGATTCTTCTATAAGTTTTTGATGGCGTCTTTGCATAGAACAATCTCTTTCGCCCACATGAATCACATTGCCAAAACTATCTCCTATAACCTGCACTTCTATATGGCGTGGATTTTGTATGTATTTTTCCATATACATAGTTCCATCGCCAAATGCTGTCATAGCCTCGCTTTCAGCTGACCAATACGCTTTTTCAAGATCTTTTTCATTTTCAACCACACGCATACCACGACCACCACCACCTGCAGCTGCTTTTAAAATCACAGGATAACCTATTTCTTTGGCAAGTTTTTTAGCTGCTTCAGCTCCTGCCAAAGCCCCATCGCTTCCTGGGATAACAGGTACGCCTGCTCTTTGCATGACTTGTTTTGCTTTTGATTTATCACTCATTAAATTCATAGCTTCCACAGAAGGACCTATAAATTTGATGTTATGTTTAGCACAAATTTCAACAAAATTTTGATTTTCACTTAAAAATCCGTATCCTGGAAAAATCGCATCTGCTTCAGCAATTTCAGCTGCTGTAATAATAGCTGGGATATTTAAATAGCTTTCAGAACTTCTTGCTTTGCCTATACAAATGCTTGCATCAGCGTATTTTAAATACAAAGCATCTTTATCTGCTTCAGAGTACACACAAATTGCTTTTTTACCCATTTCTTTAATCGTTCTTAAAGCACGCAGTGCTATTTCTCCACGATTAGCAATTAATATGCTTTTGATTTCCATTTTATAATTTCTCCACCGCAAATAAAGGCATTCCAAATTCTACAGGCTGACCATCAGCAACTAAAATTTCAGCGATCCTACAATCAAATTCCGCTTCAATTTCATTCATGATTTTCATCGCTTCGATAATAGCTATAGTATCGCCTTTTTTAACCGTACTACCTACTTTTACAAAAGGTGCTGCACCTGGACTTGGAGCTTGATAGAAAGTTCCTACCATAGGGCTGTTTATACTTGGTTTGTTTGATTTTACACTTTGACTAGGTTGAGCTTCGTTTACAACGCTTACATTGATAGGTTGTGGAGCTGGAACTGGAGGACAAACAGGAGCTGGAACATCGCAGCACATATCTCTTTCAAGTTCTATTTCAAAACCATCTTGTTCTTTGATCTTAATTTTACTAATATTTGCTTCAGCAAAAAGGTTTACTAACTCTTTAATTTCTTCTTTTGTCATAAAATTCTCCTACAAAATTTAAGAACTTAACCTTGTATTATATAAAAAAACTTGAAATTTAACTTTAAAAAAGAAAAAAATCATAAAAAATATAGATTTTTTAGGTTATAATCCTTACAAACAATTACAAATATTAAAAGGTTAAAAATGGGCTTAAAAGCGGATAATTGGATAAGAAAAATGGCATTAGAACACAAGATGATCGAACCATTTTGCGAAGCAAATATAGGAAAAGGTGTGGTAAGCTATGGACTTTCAAGCTATGGTTATGATATACGCGTAGGACGTGAGTTTAAAATTTTTACCAATGTTAATTCAACTGTAGTGGATCCAAAAAATTTCGTAGAAGAAAATGTAGTAGATTTTGAAGGTGATGTATGTATAGTTCCTGCAAATTCTTTTACCCTAGCTAGAACTATAGAGTATTTTAAAATGCCTGATGATGTCTTAGCTATTTGTCTTGGCAAAAGCACTTATGCAAGATGTGGTATCATCGTCAATGTTACCCCTTTTGAACCAGGTTTTGAAGGACATATTACTATAGAAATTTCAAATACTACGCCTTTACCTGCAAAAATTTATGCTAATGAAGGCATAGCACAAGTGTTGTTTTTACAAGGTGATGAAAAATGTGACACCACTTATAAAGATAAAAAAGGCAAGTATCAAGCTCAAACGGGCATAACCTTGCCAAGAATTTTAAAATAGGAACACTTGTTGCTTTAATTTTAAAAAACTTAAGCAAAGGAAGGCAAAATGTTTAACAAAAAAAATATCTTAATCACAGGCGGAACAGGCTCTTTTGGAAAAACCTATACTAAGGTTTTGCTAGAAAATTATAAACCTAATAAAATCATCATTTATTCTCGTGATGAGCTTAAACAATTTGAAATGGCAAGCGTTTTTAACGCTTCTTGCATGCGTTATTTCATAGGAGATGTAAGAGACAAAGAGCGTTTAAGCACTGCTATGCGTGATGTGGATTTTGTTATACATGCTGCTGCGATGAAGCATGTGCCTATTGCTGAATATAACCCTATGGAATGTATAAAAACAAACATCCACGGCGCGCAAAATGTCATAGATGCTTGTTTTGAAAATGGGGTTAAAAAATGTATCGCTCTTAGTACAGATAAGGCTTGCAATCCTGTAAATTTATACGGTGCAACCAAACTTGCAAGCGATAAGCTTTTTGTCGCTGCAAACAACATAGCAGGTAACAAGCAAACACGCTTTGGTGTTACAAGATATGGCAATGTTGTAGGTTCAAGAGGTTCAGTGGTGCCTTTCTTTAAAAAACTCATCAGCGAAGGGGCTAAAGAACTTCCTATCACCGATACGAGAATGACTCGTTTTTGGATCAGCCTTGAAGATGGAGTAAAATTTGTACTGAGTAATTTTGAAAGAATGCATGGAGGAGAAATCTTTATCCCTAAAATTCCTTCGATGAAAATCACCGATCTAGCCCATGCTCTAGCTCCTAATTTAAGCCATAAAATCATAGGCATAAGAGCAGGAGAAAAACTACATGAAATCATGATTTCAAGCGATGATAGTCATTTAACCTATGAATTTGAAAACTACTATGCCATAAGCCCTAGCATTAAACTTGTAGATAAAGATAATGACTTTAGTATCAATGCCCTAGGCGAAAAAGGACAAAAGGTAAAAGATGGTTTTTCTTATAGTTCGGATAATAATCCTTTATGGACAAGCGAAAAAGAACTTTTAGAAATCATCAATCACACCGAAGGTTTTTAAAATGCTTACTTATTCTCATCAAAACATCGATCAAAGCGATATAGATGCGCTTACAAAAGCTTTAAAAGATGAAATTTTAACAGGGGGTAAAAAGGTAGATGAATTTGAAGAAGCTCTTTGTGAATATGTGGGCGTAAAACACGCTTGTGTATTAAACTCAGCCACTTCAGCCCTTCATCTTGCCTATACAGCACTAGGCATCAAAGAAAAAATCGTTTTAACCACTCCTTTAACCTTCGCTGCTACGGCTAATGCGGCCTTAATAGCTGGAGCTAAGGTAGAGTTTATCGACATTAAAAACGATGGCAATATTGATGAAAAAAAACTAGAAGCAAGACTTTTAAAAGATAGTAAAAATATAGGAGCTATTAGCGTGGTGGATTTTGGGGGAAATAGCGTTGAAATAGATGAAATTTCAAGCCTTGCTAAAAAATACAATATCCCTTTAATCGATGATGCAAGCCATGCTTTAGGTGCTTTGTATAAAAGTGAAAAAGTAGGAAAAAAAGCCGATCTTTCTATATTTTCTTTTCACCCTGTTAAGCCTATCACTACTTTTGAAGGTGGGGCTGTGGTGAGTGATAATGAAGAGCTTATCACCAAAATCAAGCTTTTAAGAAGCCATGGTATTGTTAAAAAAAGGCTTTGGGATAGCGATATGGTAGAACTTGGCTATAATTACCGCTTAAGTGATGTTGCTTGTGCTTTAGGGATAAACCAGCTTAAAAAACTCGATCATAATCTTGAAAAAAGAGAAGAAATCGCAAGTTTTTACGATAAAGAATTTGAAAAAAATCCGTATTTTTCCACGATAAAAATCAAAGGCTATAAAAAAAGTTCAAGACATTTATATCCTATTTTGCTTTTTCCTGAATTTTATTGTCAAAAAGAAGAGCTTTTTGAAAGCTTACTTCATGCAGGAATTGGCGTACAGGTACATTATAAACCAACTTATGAGTTTAGTTTTTATAAAAAACTCTTAGGAGAAATCAGACTCCAAAATGCGGATAATTTTTACAAAGCCGAGCTTAGCATACCTTGTCATCAAGAAATGAATCTAAAAGATGCAAAATTTGTAAAAGATACTTTATTTAGCATTCTTGAAAAAGTTAAAAAGGGATATTGTGAATAAACTAGACTTTAGAAGCCAAGATTTTAGCCAAACTGGAAAGGCTATGTATGAACTAGCTTGCGAACTTTTTCCTATCCCTAGAAGCATCGCAGGGCAAGGTTTTAGAGATAGCTTAGAAATTTTAAATAAAACTCTGGGCGGGGGGGGGGGATACTCAAATTTCACTCTATAAAAAGTGGCACAAAGGTTTTTGACTGGATAGTCCCTGATGAATGGAACGCCAAAGAAGCCTATATCATCACTCCAGAAGGAGAAAAAATTTGTGATTTTAAAAAGCATAATTTACACCTTCTAAATTATAGCGAAGCTATCGATAAAGAAATCGAACTTGAAGAACTTCAAAATCATCTTTACTCCATAGAAGAAATGCCCGATGCTATTCCTTATGTAACGAGTTATTACAAAAGACGTTGGGGATTTTGTCTCACGCATAATGAAAGAAAAAAACTCAAAAAAGGCAAATACAAAGTCTATATCAATGCGAAACATGATGAAAATGGGGTTTTGGATTATGCTGATTTTATCCTACCTAGTACGCAAAATTCAAAAGATGAAATTTTAATTTCAACCTATCTTTGTCATCCTTCCATGGCAAATAATGAGCTTAGTGGTCCTGTGGTGGCTATTTTCCTAGCAAAATGGCTTTTGAGTTTAAAAGAAAGAAAGTATAATTACCGCTTTGTCATCATTCCTGAAACCATAGGCTCTATAGTCTATCTTAGCAAACATTTAGAGCATTTAAAAAAACATGTTAAAGCAGGCTTTGTGCTTTCTTGCTTAGGCGATGATCATGCTTACTCACTCATACACACACCCAAAAAAAACACTCTAAGTGATAAAGTTGCCTTGCATACGCTTAAAAATAAAAAAAATTTCAAAGCTTTTAGTTTTTTAGATCGTGGAAGCGATGAAAGGCAATACAATGCTCCGCTTGTAAATCTTGGCATTGTAGGAGTATGTCGCACAAGATACCTAGAATACGAACAATACCACACCAGCAAAGATGATCTCAATTTTATCTCTGAAAAAGGTTTAATGGGTGGACTTCAAAGCATACAAGAAATGATTTTAAATCTAGAAATCAACGCTGTATATGAAAACACCATAGTATGCGAACCCAATCTTGGCAAAAGAGGACTATATCATACCCTTAGCACTGCCAATGACATTCCTTTAGCTTGTAATTTTCTAGCTTACTGTGATGGAGAGAATGATATCATCGATATAGCCAATATCTTAAATATGCAAGCTTATGAATTTAAAGAACTTTTGAAAAAAATAAAATTTTATGGACTAGTAAAATGAAATATTTTTTAGAACACAATGGCAAAAAATACTCCGATAAGGATTTAATAGATGCTTTTTATCAACTAGGTATAAAAAGGGGTGATATTTTATGCGTACATACAGAACTTATGAAATTTGGCAAAGCTTTGCTTTCTAGAAATGAATTTTTACAGACTATACTCAATTGTTTTTTTGAAGTTATAGGTCAGGAAGGCACTTTGATCATGCCAACCTTTACTTATAGTTTTTGCAAAAATGAAGTTTATGACAAAATAAATTCCAAAACAAAAATGGGAGCATTAAATGAATATTTTCGCAAACAAACAGGAGTAAAACGCACAAACGATCCTATATTTTCTTTTGCTATAAAAGGAGCAAAAGAAGAATTATTTTTAAAAGATACAACAAGTTGTTTTGGGGAAAATTGTGTTTATGAAGTTTTAGCCAAAGAGAATGGAAAATATATAATTTTTGGTTTAAATGAAGGGCACGCTCTAGTTCATTACGCAGAAGAAAAAAATACAACTTTTTGTAGATATTTTAAAAATTTTAAAGGTATTTTAATAAACGAAAAAAGGAAAGAAAAAACAATAACTATTGACTACTACGTTAGAGATTTGCAACAGTCTTATTTATGCGATATTAATAAAATTAATCCTATAATTCAAGAAACGCAAAATTATAAAAAAATAAATTTTGCTAAAAATTTTATAGAAATTTATAATACTAGAGAATATGTTCAAGCAATATGTCAAGCCTTAACCAATGATAAATTAGCCATATATAAGAAAGATCGATAATGAAACAATTTTATGAAATTTTAGAAAATATACTTGAAACCAAAGTAGATGAAAATACAAATTTAAGCATGGAAAACTGCAAGAACTGGACTTCTTTAGCTCATATTGATATCATCATGAGTTTAGAAGAAGAATTTGAAATCAAATTTAGCAAAGAAGATTTAAGTCTCTTAAAATCTCAAAGCGCTTTACTAGAAAAAATTCAAACCCTAAAGGCAGAAAAATGAAAGAAAATATTGAAAAATTATTTCAAGCCATCGCTCAAAAAAATCCTATCCATTCTAAATATCTTAAAAAAATTGAATTTCCACAAGAAGACGAAGAAGAATTTGATAAATTAATTTCTTATTATATTCAAGATGGTATCAGTATAAAAGAACAATGCGATTGTTATTTATTGATCCTTAACGATACTTTAGAAGAAACAAAATTTTTCATAGAAAATGGGGCTTATCGTTATTCTAGCTTTGATGAAGTTAAGGATAAAGTTTATTTTAATGAAAGTTATATGAAACAATACATGATAGGCCTAGCTCTTTCTTCTTTTGTTTGGATAGCTCATATTAAAGTGAGAAAGTATTTTTCGCAATATTTAAAAAATTTTACTCCAAAAACAACTTATTTTGAAATAGGCCCTGGCCATGGAGAATATTTTGCAAGAGCAGTTAAAAGTGGTAAATTTTCCGCCTTTTATGGACTTGATATCTCTCCAACAAGTTGCGAACTTACTCAAAAAATGGTAAAACAACAAGTAGGGGGATTGATTACAAAATGTGATTTTTTATGTCAAGATTTTTTTACTTATGATTTTGATAAAAAAGCTGATTTGATAGTGATTGGAGAAGTGCTAGAACACGTAGAAAAACCTCTTGAATTCCTTAAAAGATCTAAAGAGCTTCTTAGCGATGGAGGGGAAATTTTTGCAACTATTCCTATCAATGCTCCTGCTATTGATCATATTTATTTATTTTCCCATCCTGATGAAGTTAAAGATTTGATAGAAAAATCAGGCTTAAAATTTAAAGCTTATGAATGTTTTATGGCAAATGATTATAGTTTGGAAAAAGCATTGAAATTTAAAAATGCTATCACTATGGCAGTAGTTTTAAATGCTTAATACAACACTCAATTTACCCCTTCATCATATAGGCGTGGCTTGTAAAAATTTAGAAAAAGAAAGGGAATGTTTTTTTAAACTAGGTTTTTATAAAGAATCAGAATTTATAGATGAAAAACAAGGGGTAAGAGGCGAATTTATCATTCCTTGTAATGAAGCATTTCCACAGTATAGATTTGAACTTTTGCAAAATTTAAACGATAAAGGACCACTAGATAGCTATTTGAAAAATAATACCAAAATGTATCATTTAGCCTATGAAAGTAAAAATATCGCCCAAGATTTAATTCTTTTGGAACAACAAGGAGGCATTTGTATTGTTCCTATTATGCAAGCAAGCTATTTTGCTAAACTTTGTTTTATCATGATGCCAAATAGGCTTTTAATCGAACTTGTGGAGCTAAAATGAATCTTTTTTCACCCCATTTAAAACGCAATGAGCTTATAAAATTCGCCAAAGAATTAGACTTTAGCAAAAGTCAAGATCTTCTTATTAATGTCCATAGAAATCATGCTTTTGAAGGAGTGCAAAGTATCATTGCTCCTTTTTTACATTTTGCTAATTTAAGAGCTGAGTTTAATTTCAGCTCTTATGATGATAGCTTGAGTTTTGATAACTTTAAAGAAGCTAGTTTAGAACTTTTATGGCTAGATTTAACCCGCTATAAAAATAATGTGCAAAATTTTATAGAAGAAAGACTTTTAGAACTAAGAAAAATTTCACAAAACCCTATTTTAGTTCTTAGTTTAGGAGAATTTAAAACAGATAAAAAAATTTTAAATTGTGAAATTTTTAACATAGAAAAACTCATAAAAGAGTATTTTGATGAAGAAGATATTTTAGACTTAGCTAAAGAAGAACTTACAGGCTCTAAGCTTAATAATAAAGCCTTGATTTTTTTAGCACAAATTTTAGGACTTAGTCTCATCCCTGCACTCGTAAAACCCGCTCTTAAAGCTCTTGTACTTGATCTTGATAATACCTTGTATCAAGGAATTTTAGGTGAAGAGGGTATAGATAATCTTAATTTAAGTCCTTTGCACAAAACCTTACAAGAAAAAATTAAAACTTTTAAAAAACAAGGCTTTTTACTTGCCCTAGCTTCAAAAAATGAAGAAAAAGACGCAAAAAAACTTTTTGAAACAAGGAAAGATTTTATCTTACAATGGGATGATTTTGATGCTAGAATGATCAATTGGGAACCAAAGGGTGAAAATATCTTAAAAATTGCTAAAAAATTTAATATAAATACTAACGCTATGCTTTTTATAGATGATAATATCGCCGAGCTTGAAAATACCAAATTTACAGGTGTTAAAACACTTTTATGCGATGAAAATATACTTTATAAAATCAAACTTTTTCCTAATCTTTTAAAACTTTCAAATACCAAAGAAGATCAAATTCGTGCCAAAGATATAGCAGCCAATGCTTTAAGAGAAGAGCTTAAAAACTTAAGCGATGAAGAATATTTTCAAAATCTTGAAATCAGCTTAAATTTTAGCAAAAATGATCTGCAAAATATCCCTCGCATTAGCGAACTTTTGGGTAAAACCAATCAATTTATCGCTAATTACACACGCTTAAATCAAGAAAAAGTCGCACAACACATGCAAAAAGAACTCATTGTAAGTGTGAGTATGAGTGATAAATTAAGCGATAGTGGGATTATCGCCATTTTTGTTTTTTCTTGTAAAGAAGGAAATTTATTTATCGATGATCTTTGCATTTCTTGTAGGGCTTTAGGTAGAAAACTTGAAACTAGAATGTTT
Organism: Campylobacter sp. CFSAN093260; assembly: GCF_012890095.1. NCBI lineage: Bacteria > Pseudomonadati > Campylobacterota > Epsilonproteobacteria > Campylobacterales > Campylobacteraceae > Campylobacter > Campylobacter sp. CFSAN093260. Next base: position 1,234,554 of record NZ_CP040618.1, read on the forward strand.
TTTAAAGCCTTTGAACTAGCTTTACATTTCTTTGATCTTAAAAACAATAATGCAAGGCTTTACTATCAAAAAGGCGAAAGAAATATGCCATTTTTGAGCTTTTTAGAACAAATTTCCAAAGAATTTGAAAAAAACTCAGCCCTTATTCCATTTCAAAATTTAAACTTCAAAGGACTTATAATCCATGAAAACTAGATTTGATAAAGCTAAAATTTCAGGCATTTGCGTAAGCGTACCTGAACATAAAATTTGCATTGATGATGAGTTAGAAAGCGTTTTTTCAAACGATATCAAAACCCTTAAAAGAATGAAAAAAGTCATAGGTTTAAACACGCGTTATATTTGCGATGAAAACACTTGCGTAAGCGATCTTGGAAAACACGCAGCCAATACACTTTTACAAGGTTTAAATATAGATAAAAATAGCCTTGATGCACTCATCGTAGTAACTCAAAGTCCTGATTTTTTCATGCCTTCTACGGCTTGTTATTTACACCAACTTTTAAATTTAAGCTCCAAAACTGTAGCTTTTGATTTAGGGCAAGCTTGTGCAGGGTATTTATACGGCTTATTTGTCGCTCATTCTTTAATACAAAGTGGCTTAGGTAAAATTTTACTCATTTGTGGAGATACTTTAAGCAAATTCATCCACCCTAAAAATATGAATTTAGCTCCTATTTTTGGTGATGGAGTAAGTGCAACTTTAATTGAAAAAACGGATTTTAACGAAGCTTTTTTTGAGCTTGGAAGCGATGGAAAATATTTTGATAAACTCATCATTCCAAAAGGTGCGATGAGAATACCTAAAGCAGATATTTTCAACGATGATTCACTCATGCAAACTGAGGAGTTTAGACAATTAGAAAATCTTTATATGGACGGAGCAAATATTTTCAATATGGCTTTGGAATGCGAACCTAAAAGCTTTAAAGAAATTTTAGAATTTTCTAAAGTAGATGAAAAAGACATTGCTTTTCATCTTTTTCATCAATCCAATGCGTATTTGGTTGATTGCATCAAAGAAGAATTAAAACTTAATGATGATAAAGTTCCTAATTTTATCATGGAAAAATACGCTAATTTAAGCGCTTGTTCACTACCTGCCCTACTTTGCGAACTAGATACTCCAAAAGAATTTAAAGCGAGTTTAAGTGCTTTTGGTGCAGGGCTTAGCTGGGGAAGTGCGGTGTTGAATTTCAAAGATTTATACACAAAAGATATTTTAATTTACACAAAGGAGAAATAATGACAAAAACTGAATTTTTAGAAGAGCTTAAAGAAGCTATGCATAGAGATGAAGACTTAAATGAAGATATGCTACTTGATGATATAGACGAGTGGGATAGTTTGGCTTTTGTATCTGTGATGGTGCTTTATAAAAATCTTTTTACTTTAAAAATCACAGCCGAGGACTTGAAAAATTGTCAAAAAGTAAGTGATTTAATCAATTTAGCAAAGCTTGATTAAAACCTTTAAGGTTTTAATCTTTTATCACTAATTCAAATTTGTCACCCACATCCTTAAATATAAACACTTTATTTCCACAAGGATAAGAGATGGAATTTTCTTGCATGAAAGATTTTCTTCCTTGTAGTTTTTCAAGCATTAAAGGAAGTTCTTTTCTAAATAAGGCTTTGTCAGGTATACCACAACCATGATCTAAATTTTTAATAAATTTTCCATCAATTTTATTTTCATCTATCAAATTTAAGCTTACATCATATCCTAAAATTTTTAATATTTGCATGGTTTGTTGTTTAAAATTGGCAGGCGTTAGAGGATCTTTATCGCTATGATAACTCACATAAATAATATTTTTATTTTTTTGACTTTGCAAAATCAAATGATCCTTATTTAACAATGTTCTAATAAAATAATTTTCATTATTAAAAAAATAAGGTGAATTTTCTTTACGCGTCCAGTGGGTTTTTAGAAAAAAAATAATCCTATTATGTGGAAAATCTTCATAATAATCACCGTAACTATGTTCCATTTCTCTTCCTAAAATATAATTTAAAGGTGGCAAAGCCGAACCCGAATTATCAATCACACCATCCACATACCAAGGAGCTATCTTTGCTATGAGTAAAGATAGGTATCCTCCATAAGACCCCCCCCCCATAAATTTTTGGTAAATCTGCAAATTTTGGAAAGCATTTAACCAAATCTTTTAAAGCATTGATATGATCAATAGCTGCCATAATGCCAAAATTTTGATAATCTCCATTAGGCGGGATAAAAGTTGAAGTAAAATTTAGTTTAAAGTTATGATCGAGTTTATTTTGCATTTTTAAATTTTCTACATGTTTCACTAAAGAATTCGCTAAAAAAAGCGCATTATCATTATTTATTTCACCATAAGAAAAATGAAACTGATTTAATAAATTTTTAATATTTTCAATATCTTCCTCTTGAAAATATTTGTATGCACTATATTTCTCAACATCTGAACGCCTTTGGCAAAAACAATGATAAAAAACATTTATTGTCACTACATCAAAATTTTTAGCAATATAATTTCTATAAGAATCTAAAAAATATATATTTGCATTAGCTCCATAACCTCCTATGACAAAAACTATAGCTTTGAGATCTTTTTCATCATCATAACTTATGCGATATTCAAGCTTACTGGTTCTTTTAATACCTAGTTCTACATCATCACAAGAATCAATTTCAAAGGTTTGGTTTATGAGCATATATTTTCCTTTTTAATTAATGATCAATTTTAACTGATTTTCTACATCTTTAAAAGTAAACACTTTATTTCCACAAGGATAAGAGATGGAATTTTCTTGCATTAAAGATTTTCTTTTTTGTAATTTTTCAAGCATTAAAGGAAGTTCTTTTCTAAATAAGGCTTTATCAGGTATACCACAACCATGATCTAAATTTTTAATAAATTTTCCATCAATTTTATTTTCATCTATCAAATTTAAGCTTACATCATATCCTAAAATTTTTAATATTTGCATGGTTAGTTCTTTAAAATTTGCTGGAGTTAAAGGATCTTCTTTACTATGATAACTCACATAAATAATATTTTTATTTTTTTGACTTTGCAAAATCAAATGATCCTTATTTAACAATGTTCTAATAAAATAATTTTCATTATTAAAAAAATAAGGTGAATTTTCTTTACGCGTCCAGTGGGTTTTTAGAAAACAACTCACAAAAAAATGATCGCCCTGCATATACATATCCCCATTAGTATCTTTGCTTTTAAATTCCAACTCTCTACCAATAATATAATTAAGCGGTGGAACAGCCGAACCCGAATTATCAATCACGCCATCCACATACCAAGGAGCTATTTTTGCTATGAGCAAGGCTAAGTATCCTCCATAAGACCCCCCCCCATAAATTTTTGGTAAATCTGCAAATTCTGGAAAACGTTTAACTAAATCTTTTAAAGCATTGATATGATCAATAGCTGCCATAATGCCAAAATTTTGATATTCTCCACGCGAAGGAATAAAAGTTGCACTTAGTCTTTCTTCAAAATCATAAGGCAATCGATTTAACATTTTTAATTCTGTCATAATCTCGCTCAAATATTCACAATGACTAACTACAGTATTATTGGCTAATTGATCACATGGAATATTGTATTTACGAAGCACTTTTTCTATTAATTTTAAATCATCTTTTGTAAAATCTGCTAATGTTGAATACTTTTCAACATCCGAACGCCTTTGACAAAAACAATGATAAAAAACATGCACTGCTACAACATCAAAATTTTTAGCAATATAATTTCTATAAGAGTCTAAAAAATATATATTTGCATTGGCTCCATAACCTCCTATTATAAAAACTATAGCTTTAATCTCTTTTTCATCATCATAACTTATACGGTATTCAAGTTTGCTAGTTCTTTTTATATTTAATTCTACATCATCACAAGAATCGATTTCAAAGCTTTGGTTTATGAGCATATAAAGGCCTTTTTTATTAATTTATCGATATTATATTACAAAAAATTAAAAAGGTAAATCATGACAACTCATATCTATGATTTTTTAGAAAAAAGTTTAATCAAATTTAGCGAAAAAACTGCTTTTGTAGAACCCTTTGCCAAAGAAAGAAAGGAAATCACTTACAAAGACTTTGATCTCTTTTCTAAAAAACTAGCCAGTGAAATTTTAAAAACTTTAAAAAATAATAAACCTACTCAAGCTCCTGTTTTAATCATCTTGCCTAAAGGGATTGATTGTTTGATTTCATTTTTTGGAGTGGCACTCAGTGGAAATTTTTATACACTTTTAGATGAAAAAAGTCCTAAAGAAAGAGTAGAAAAAGTCATAGAAGTTTTAAAGCCTAAACTTTTTATCACTTCAAAGGACTTAAATTTTAACTTAGATTTACCTACGCTTTATACACAAGACTTTGAAAGTTTTAATATAGATGAGAGTTTGCTAAAAAATGCTAAAGAAAAACACATAGATACTAATTTACTCTATGTTTTCTTTACAAGTGGGAGCACAGGCATTCCTAAAGGAGTAAGCATAGCTCACAAGAGTGTGATTGATTATACTTTTTGGGTGTGTGAGACTTTTAAATTTGATGAGAATGAAATTTTAGCCAATCAAGCGCCATTTTATTTTGACAATAGCATTTTAGATATTTTTTCAAGTGTAAAATCAGGAGCGACTTTACACCTTTTACCTAATCATCTTTTTGCCTTTCCAAATAAAATTTTAGAATGCCTTGAAAAAGAAAAAGTAAGCACTATATTTTGGGTACCTTCGGTGCTGATTTATTTTGCAAATACTGAAGCTTTGAATAATTTTAGTTTAAACGCCTTAAAAAAGATACTTTTTTGTGGTGAAATCATGCCCAATAAACAGCTCAATATTTGGCGTAAACACTTACCCAATGCCTTATTTACCAACCTTTATGGCCCAACAGAAATCACTGATGTATGTTCTTTTTATATCATCAATCGCACTTTTAAAGATGAAGAACTTTTACCGATAGGAAAAGCGTGCAAAAACACAGAACTTTTAGTTTTTGATGAAAATATGAATTTCATAAGTCCTAAACAAATAGGTGTTAAAGGGGAGCTTTTCGTGCGTGGAACTTCTTTATCTTTAGGGTATTATAATGACAAAGAAAAAACCAAACAAGCTTTTACTCAAAATCCTTTACATGATAATTATTTAGATCTTTTGTACAAAACAGGAGATATAGTTTCTTATAATGAATTTGGCGAACTTTTATGCTATGGAAGAGTGGATAATCAGATAAAATATATGGGGCATAGGATAGAACTTGGAGAAATAGAAAGCGTGATTAACTCTCATGCGAGTATAAAAAATAGTGCTTGTATTTTTAAAGAAGATATTATTTGTTTTTATGAAAGTGAAGAAGAAATTAATTTTAAAGCTTTTTTGAAAGATAAATTACCTTCTTATATGATCCCAAAAAATTTTATTAAACTCGACAAATTTAAGCTTAATCAAAATGGTAAAATTGATAGAAAGGTTTTAAAAGAACTTGTTTAAATAAATATTTTATAATTTCAAAAAACTAAAGGAGAAAAAATGCAAGAAATCAAACAATTTTTTATCAATATAGAAAGAACAGATATCAATGAGAGTATGGAAAATCTAGTAAGTGAAGATTTTATCGATAGTATCGATATCATGGCTTTGGTTGCCGAAATAGAAAAATTTTATAAAAAACCCTTAAAAGCAGAATTTATCACACCTGAAAATTTTGAAAGCTTTGAAAATATCAAAAAAATGCTTGAAACTGCAATGAAAGACTAATCTTTCCTTGCAAGTTCAAGCTGTTCTTTTAAAGAACTGATGATTTCATTTTTAGAAACAATAATTTGTGCTATAAAATCCGCCACATCATCCCAGTCTTTGCTTAGTGTATGAGTTAAAGTATAGTTTTGTTCGTATTCTTCCCAATTTACAGGAGTAAAAAGAGAATTTTTATGCGGGAAATATTTGTTTTTTACCCATTCAAGTGAAGAAGCAAAATAATCCACATAAGCTTTAGCAATATCTTTTTGCACTGCAAATTTTAATCTTTTTTCTTTGCTGCCTTCAAATTTTCTTCTTGCCATAAAAAGCAAAGAATTAAGATTATCCTGCTTTAAATCTTTTTGATTTAATCTTGACATAAGCTCCATTCCTAAAAGATTAAAACTTTCATTTTTGGTTTGTTTTAAAACAAAACTCTCATCCCATTCAAGTCCTAAATGATAAACAAAATCCTTAAGTAAAGTCCCTCCTACATAATCCTCCCTTAGAAGTCTTACTATCAAATTTTCTTCTCCAAATACCTCAGCATGAGTTTTGCAAATCCATTCATAGTCAAAAATATATTTTCTAGGATGATCTTGCGGAGCAAAATCAGCAGAATAATACCCCATATTGTTTTTATGATCTTGAGAACAATGTGAGTTTAAATAACCCAAAGTATCTCTAAAATACACAATAATATAAATTTGAGTAAAACCTAACTCTCTCATAATCTTTTCTAAAATTTCTACATGTTTTTTGGTAGAAAAATCCCAAACTATACCCTCAGCTGAAAAAATAAATTTTTTATCTTTATGTAAAGCACTTTCACTTTTAAAATTTTCTATAGCTCTAAGAAGTCTTTCATTTGTGATATGACTTAAAACACTCTCTTTTTTTAAAATATCTTCTTTTTGAACCAATTCTAAAACCATATCCACCAAAGCCCAATGCCTATTTGCCACTCTAAGACTTTTTGGGTAAATATAAGCTTTTTGCAAAAGTTTTTCCTCGTTTTGCATCAAGAAACCTTGTTTTTCTTGATTTCCTGTATTAGTAGTTCCTATATGTAAATATGCTGTCATTTTATATCCTTTATCTTTATTTTATTTATCATCTCTAACTCAAATTTATCTTCTAAATCCTTAAACACAAATACTTTATTCCCACAAGGATAAGAGATAGAATTTTCTTGCATAAAAGATTTTCTTTTTTGCAATTTTTCAAGCATTAAAGGAAGTTCTTTTCTAAATAAAGCCCTATCAGTCATTCTAAGTCCATGCTCTAAACTTTTTACAAATCTACCATCTATATCATTTTCATCCTTTATTAAATGTAAAGTTACATCATATCCTAATTCTTGATAACACTTATAAAGTTCTATTTTATTTTGCACTGGCGCACCCATATCTTGTATACTATGATAGCTTACAAAAATGGTATTTTTATTTAAATTTGATTGAATTTGAAGATGGTTTGAATTTAAAATTGCTCTAATTAAATAATTTTCATCACCAAAATAATAAGAAGAATTCATATTTCTATTCCAGTATTTATATACAAAACAATAAAGTCTATAACCACTTCCTTCGAAATAAAATTCCCCTTGATTCATTTCTCTTCCTAAAATGCACGCTAGAAATGGCAAGCAAACACCTGAATTATCAATCACACCATCCACATACCAAGGAGCTATCTTTGCTATGAGTAAAGATAGGTATCCTCCATAAGACCCCCCCCCATAAATTTTTGGTAAATCTGCAAATTTTGGAAAGCATTTAACCAAATCTTTTAAAGCATTGATATGATCAATAGCTGCCATAATGCCATAGTTTTGATAATCTCCATTAGGTGGGATAAAATCACAAGAAAGTTCTATTTTTTGATTTTCATCAACCAAACCTGCTTGTTTCATTTCATTAACTTTTTGCTCTATAAGAGGAATAATTTGTTCAAAATTATCTTTATTAACCGATAAATGTCCTAAATTAATATTTTTTAAAATACCATTGATACGCTCTAAATCATCTTGATTGGGAATAAGCTTTGGATTATACTTTTGATCAATACTTCGTCTTGCACAAAAACAATGATAAAAAACATGTACCACTACAACATCAAAATTTTTAGCAATATATTCCCTATCAAAATCTAAAAAAGAAATATTTGCATTAGCTCCAAAACCACCCACTATAAAAACTATGGCTTTAATCTCTTTTTCATCATCATAACTAATGCGGTATTCAAGCTTGCTAGTTCTTTTTATATTTAATTCTACATCATCACAAGAATCAATTTCAAAGGTTTGATTTATGAGCATTATTCCACCCCGTTTGCATTATTTTATTGTATTTTAAAGACAATTATACTTAAATTTTAGTAAAATAAAACACAAAAAACAAGGCTTAACTATGAAAAATCTTTGCATAATCCCTGCTCGTGGTGGATCAAAAAGAATTCCTAGAAAAAATATCATTGATTTCCTAGGCAAACCTTTAATCGCTTACAGCATAGAAAATGCTTTAAATTCAGGTATTTTTGATGAAGTGGTGCTTTCAAGCGATGATGAAGAAATCATAGAAGTAGCCTTAAAATACGGTGCAAAAGCTCCTTTTGTGCGTGATAAAAATTTAAGCGATGATTATGCTTCAAGCACTGCTGTAGTGCAAAATGCCATAGAAATTTTACAAAGCCAAAATCAAATTTATAATCATGTCTGCTGCCTTTATGCTACTGCTCCTTTGTTAAATAAAGACATTTTAAAACAAGCCTATGAAAAATTTATACAAAATCAAAGCAAGTTTTTATTTGCTGCTACTGAGTTTGAGTATCCTATACAAAGGGCATTTTATCTAAATGAAAACAATCAAGTTTATATGTTTGATGAAAAACATTATAAAAGTCGTTCACAAGATCTAACAAAAGCTTATCATGATGCAGGAGCTTTTTATTTTGGTACAAGCAAAGCTTGGCTTGAGGAAGATTTTATATTTAAACCTCATTCTAGCGTGTTTGTATTGCCAAGAAATTTAGTTTGCGATATAGACACCATACAAGATTTGGAATTTGCAAAAATACTTTATAAGGTAAATCATGAAAGTGCTTTTTAGAAGCGATAGCTCCAGTCAAATAGGCTTTGGACACATTAAACGCGATCTAGTCTTAGCTAAACAATATGATGATGTAAGTTTTGCTTGCTTGCCTTTAGAAGGCTCCTTGATCGATGAAATTCCTTATCCTGTTTATGAGCTTAGTAGCGAAAGTATCTACGAGCTTATCAATCTCATCAAAGAAGAAAAATTTGAACTTCTTATCATTGATCACTATGGCATCAGCGTAGATGATGAAAAACTGATCAAGCTTGAAACAGGGGTGAAAATTCTAAGCTTTGATGATGAAATAAAGCCTCATCATTGTGATATTTTACTCAATGTCAATGCCTATGCAAAAGCAAGTGATTATGAAGGTTTAGTGCCTTTTAAATGCGAAGTAAGATGTGGTTTTTCTTATGCTTTAATCAGGGAAGAATTTTATCAAGAGGCCAAAGAAAATAGAGAAAAAAAATATGATTTTTTCATTTGCATGGGTGGAACTGATATAAAAAACCTTTCTTTACAAATTGCTAGCGAATTACCTAAAACAAAAATCATCAGCATTGCAACCAGCTCTTCTAATCCTAATCTTAAAAAATTGCAAAAATTTGCAAAATTACATAACAATATTAGATTATTTATCGATCATGAAAATATTGCAAAATTGATGAATGAAAGCAATAAACTCATCATTAGTGCAAGTTCTTTAGTCAATGAAGCCTTGCTTTTAAAGGCAAATTTCAAAGCTATTTGTTATGTTAAAAATCAAGAATCTACAGCAACTTGGCTTGCTAAAAAAGGGTATGAAGTGGAGTATAAGTATTGATAAAACTTAAAAATTTCACAGAACTTAATTCTCAAGAAATAGAGCTGATTTTTAAATGGCGCAATCACCCCGATATCAATCAATTTATGAAAACAAAATATATTGATTTTGAAGAACATTTAAGATTTTTAAAAAAATTACATCAAGATTCTAGCAAAAAATATTTTTTAGTTTTTCAAGATGAACAGATTATCGGCGTAATTGATTTTGTCAATATCACAACTAAATCTTGCGAATTTGGACTTTACGCAAAACCTAATTTAAAAGGCGTAGGACAAATTTTAATAAATGAAATTATAAAATACGCTTTTGAAAACTTAAAAGTAAATACTCTTAAAGCTTATGTTTTCAAAGACAATCGCAAAGCTTTACAATTATATCAACAAAATCATTTTACTATTTATGATGAAGATAAAGATTTTTACCATATTTGCCTAAAGCAATCTGACTGCAAAGCCTTGCCTAGCTAATTCTTCTTTTACATCTTTAGGGGTGTACTTAGAAAAATGAAAAATATAAGCCCCCGCTAAAGCATCAGCACCCAAATTTAAAGCCTTAACTCCATCACTTGGCTTGCTAAGTCCTCCATTGATAATAAGAGGAATTTTAAGTTTATTTTGAAAGATCTTTAAAAGTTCTAAATCATAACCCTTTGCTTTTCCCTCAAAATCCACAGAAGTTAAAAGAAGCTCTCCAGCTCCTTTTTTTTCGTATTCTAAAGCAAGTTCTAAAGGATTTTTTTCAAGTAAATTTCCTCTATCATAAACACAAAATTGCTCTCCTTTTCTTTTAACATCTATAGAGCAAACTATACATTGAGAACCAAAACGATTTGCCGCTTTACTTATAAAATCTTTATCTTCTAAGGCCTTAGAATTGATAGAAATTTTATCCGCACCTAAATTTAAAATCTTTTGTATATCTTCAAGAGTTTTTATGCCTCCACCTATAGTTAAGGGCATAAAACATTCTTTAGCAAGATCTTCTATACTTTCAAAATCTATTTCTCCGCTTTTTGAAGCATCTATATCTAAGATAATAAGCTCATCAACATTGCGTGCATTATAAATTCTCATTGTTGAAGTTAAATGCCCTATAGTGCGAAAATCTTTAAATTCTATACTTTTAACAAGTTGAGAATTTTTTAATAACACACAAGGGATAATTCTAGTTTTTAACATTTAAAGCCTTATAAAATTTTCTAAAAGTTTTAAGCCTAAATTTTGACTTTTTTCAGGATGAAACTGCGTCGCAAAAATATGATCTTTTTGCAAAGATGCGACAAATTTATGCCCATATTGTGCTTTAGCACTTACAAACTCATCTTTACATTTCACATAAAAAGAATGCACAAAATAAAAATCACTCTTATTATCTATGCCTTGATACAAAGGTTCTTGTTTTAAAATTTCAAGTTCATTCCAACCCATGTGTGGGATTTTTAAATTTAAATCCTCTTCAAATTTGACTACTTCACCTTCTATAAAACCAAGTCCTTCGCAAACTCCACCTTCATAACCCCTTTCTAAAAAAAGTTGCATTCCCAAACAAATGCCTAAAATAGGTTTTTTTTGTACTAAAACTTGCTCTTTTAAAGCTTCTATAAAACCAAGTTCTTTTAAATTTTTCATCGCTTCTTTAAAAGATCCCACTCCAGGTAAAAGCAATTTATCTGCTTTTTGCAAATCTTTTGGATTTTTAGCTATGAAATTTGTAGCTCCTATTTTTTCAAAAGCCTTAGCAACGGAGTTTAAATTTCCCGCCTTGTAATCAATGAGCGCTATCATTTTAAAACACACTCGTCTTTTCTTACCAAAGAACCATCATAATCTCTTATAAATTTGCCATTTTCATCACGTTTAAAAATTTTTTTATTGGTAAAAGAATCTACTATTTTTTGAAATTCTTCCTCGCTAAAACCACTAAATTCAAGGTATTTTTTAATAGCCTTTTTAGGGGGCTTGCCATCGTATTTTTGCACCAAACGCACCCCTTCTTCACGGCTGATATAACCTAAACGAATATCCAAACAAGCATTATCCGTTGCTCTACCAAAGCCGTATTTGCAGTATTTTAAATAATCATGCACATGATTAGAATAACAATCTAAATTTTCAAAATTTTCATAAGTAGTCTCAACAGGATGATCTAGAGTTAAAAAACCATATTTTTTAGAAATTTCAAGAATTTTTTTATAATCCCATTTAAAATAATACCCTAAAAATAGCCCAGTAACCCCTACTCTTTGAAGTTCTTCATCACTTGGATAAGTATATAAAAACAAATCTTTTTCAGTGATACCATTTACCCCAAGCATATCAGAAGCACGATTTCCTAAAAGCCCGCCAAATTCTTCAAGCCACTCTCTGCCTAAAATATTTTTATTTTTACTACTCGCAGGACCGCCATACTCTATCTGCGGACTCTCCCCCCAGATGATCAAAGGCACTCCAAAATTTACCGCTATGCGTGGAACAGAAGTAAAAATTCCCAAATGGTTTTGCCACTCATTATCCCCTGTTCTTATAAAAGCTTCACGGGCAAGTTTTTGATAAACTTTTGGATCACGCTTGATATGGATCAAATCCACGCCAAGATGATTTAAATTGTCTAAATTTTTGCGCCCTATTTTCGTAGGTACGCTAGGCTCAAAACACACACACAAAGGATTAAGTCCAAGTTCAAGCATTTTAACCACTTGAAAAGTAGAGTCTTTTCCGCCACTTACTCCGATAACACAATCATAAACAGGATGTTTTTTGTATTTTTTTATAAGCTCAAAAAATTCTTTTTCTCTTTCTTGCCAATTAATATTTTGATTTTTAGCTTCTTGAGAACGACAAGCATCACAAACACCTTCTTCATCAAAATGTAAATCAGGCTTAGTATCTGGCATCACACATTTTTTACAAAATTTCATAAATTTCCTTTAATTAGTCTTAAATATATATATCGTTATAATTAAATTTTATTTTATGATTTTATATATTTATATTATATAAAAATTAAAAAATGAATGAATTCTATAATTTAAATCCATATGGCATTTTTTGAATGAAACCAAGCAAAATCATAACAAAGTTGTAATATTTATATAATATAAATATATAAATTGAAGAAATATATAATATAATTATATATCATTTTAGTCAGGAAATTTACCAAAGAAAGAAAAGTATGCAAATAGGAAATTTTAACACCGATAAAAAGGTTTTTATCATAGCAGAACTTAGTGCAAATCACGCAGGAAGTCTTGAGATGGCACTTCAAAGTATAAAAGCTGCCAAAGAAGCAGGTGCTGATGCGATAAAAATTCAAACTTACACTCCAGATAGCATGACTCTAAATAGCAACAAAGAAGATTTTATTATTAAGGGTGGGCTTTGGGATAAAAGAAAACTTTATGAGCTTTACGAAAGCGCAAAAACTCCTTATGAATGGCATTCTCAAATCTTTGAAACCGCACAAAATGAAGGAATACTTTGTTTTTCAAGTCCTTTTGCCAAAGAAGATTTAGAATTTCTAAAACGCTTTGATCCTATAACCTATAAAATCGCTTCTTTTGAAGCTAATGATGAAAATTTCGTGCGTTTAATCGCCAAAGAAAAAAAACCTACTATCGTTTCAACGGGCATTGCTACAGAAGAAGAACTTTTTAAAATCTGTGAAATTTTTAAAGAAGAAAAAAATCCTGATTTAATCTTTTTAAAATGCACTTCGGCTTATCCTACTGCCATAGAAGATATGAATTTAAAAGGCATAGCAAGTTTAAAAGAAAAATTTAATGTTGAAGTGGGACTAAGTGATCATAGCTTTGGTTTTTTAGCCCCTGTTATGGCAGTAGCACTTGGAGCTAGAGTGATAGAAAAGCATTTTATGTTAGATAAAAGCATAGAAAGTGAAGACAGTAAATTTAGTCTTGATTTTGATGAATTTAAAGCTATGGTAGATGCAGTAAGACAAGCTGAAAGTGCTTTAGGCGATGGTAAGTTAGATCTAGATGAAAAGGCGCTTAAAAACCGTGTTTTTGCAAGAAGCTTATATGCAAGTAAGGATATCAAAAAAGGTGAAATGTTCAGCGAAGAAAATGTAAAATCCGTGCGTCCTTCTTTTGGACTACATCCTAAATTTTATCAAGAACTTTTAGGAAAAAAAGCTAGCAAAGATATAGAATTTGGCGATGCTTTAAAACAAGGAGATTTCCAATGACCTTCACCCCTACCCAAAAAGAACTCTTTAACAAAAACATTGAGGCTTTAAGTAATATTCTTTTAAAAGAAAGTTTAAAAGAAATTAAATCAAGTAAATTTGAACTTATCTTAGGTAAAGATAATCTAGATATCAATTTAAAAGATACAAGTATAAAAAATAATGGGGGGGGGGTATAATGAAAATTTACTTTATCAAGATTCCATTAAAGAATTGCAAACTATGCTAAATACTTATAATGATAAATATCTACTTTATCCTGTATTATATTTTTATGGTTTTGGAAATGGAATTTTATTTAAAGCTTTATTGCAAAATAAAAATCATCAACATATTGTGGTTTTTGAAAAAGATATAGAAATCATTTGGGTGATGTTTCATATCTTAGATTTTTCAAATGAATTACAAAATTCAAGATTGATGATTTTGCAAACAAGTTCTTTGGATATAGAATTTTTTTCTAATTTTTGCTCTAGCAAACCTTTCTTTCAATTTTCTAGAATTTATTTTTTAGAACTGATGAGTCATTATTATGAAAGATTTCATGAAGATATTTTAGGATTGAATAAAAAATTAGCAGAAAATTTTAAAAATTCTATTGTTTCTCATGGTAATGATCCTCTTGATGCTCTTCAAGGTATAGAGCAATTTGTTTATAATCTTCCTCAAATGATTACCCATCCTAGTTATAAAGAATTACTTTCTAAAAGAAAAAATTTAAGTGATACAGCTATTATTGTTTCTACAGGACCATCTCTTACTAAACAACTTCCTTTGTTAAAAAAGTATGCTAGCAAAGCTACGATTTTTTGTGCCGATAGTGCTTATCCTATTTTAGCTAAACATGGTATCAAGCCTGATTATGTTTGCATGTTGGAACGCGATGAAATAGTAGCTGAATGTTTTAATAATGATTTTGGGGAATTTGATAAGGATATTGTGTTTATTGTTAAATCTGTTACACATCCTCACACTATTAAATATCTTCAAAAAAATAATAGAGTTTTTATACTTGTATCCACCTATGCAAGCTTTATACAATATTTAAAATTAGATTATTTTGGATATTTTAATATGGGATTTAGCGTAGCACATATGAATTTTTTATTAACCATTCATCTAAAATACAAAAACATCATTCTCATAGGTCAGGATTTAGCTTATGCCAAAGATGGGCAAACACACTCTCAAGGTTTTATCCATGCTAATTTACACAATGGAGACTATAAAAGGGACTTAGATAAATTTAGCACTACAGCTTATGGAGGAAATGGAAAAGTTCAAAGTTCTGAAATTTGGACACTTTTTAGACATAACTTTGAAAAAGATATAGTCAATATAAAAATGAATTATCACATCACCACCTACAACTGTACCGAAGGTGGAGCAAGGATAGAAGGAACCATAGAAAAACCTTTTTTATGGGCTTGTAAGAATTTACTTGATAAAGATTTAAATAAACCTTTTGAAAAATTAGAACCTTTAAGTTTAAATAAACAAAATGAGTTTTTACTTAAGGCTTATTATAAAGTTTATCAAAGTATTAAACATTGTAGAGATTTTAACGATAATTTTATTAAAGTTTATGATAAAATAAAAAACTCTTTTATGAGTTTACAAAATTCTCAAAAAAATGAAATTTTTATTCAAGAAATTATTCAAGATATAGATAAAACCAAAACTCAAATAGATGAACTTTACAATACTCAAAAAGATTTGATACAAATTTTAGGTCCCTTACTAACTCAATTTGAACTTAATCTTGCTAGAATTTATGTTTTAAATCCTAAAACCAAAGAAGATGCTTTTAATAAAAGCATTCTTTGGATAAAAGAACATTTAGAATTTATGGAATTAGTTTATGGACATATTAAAGCACAAGAAAATGCTTTGATAAAAAATATACTTCCTTTAGAAGAAAAACTTAAAGAAAGAAAATTAGATAAATGGATGGAAAGGGTGAGAAGGTGAGAAATATTTTAGTTACAGGTGCTGATGGTTTTATAGGTTCTCATCTTTGTGAAAGTTTGGTCAAAAAAGGTTTTAAAGTCAGAGCTTTAAGTCAGTATAATTCTTTTAATTTTTGGGGACATTTAGAAAAAAGTTCTTTTTTAAAAGACATGGAGGTTATAAGTGGAGATTTAAGAGACAGTTTTTTTTGCGAAAAAATCACCAAAAATATAGATGCGATCTTTCATCTTGGCGCTTTAATCGCTATCCCCTACTCCTACACAGCCCCACAAAGCTATGTGGATACCAATGTCAATGGCACTTTAAATATGCTCGAAGCAGCTAAAAAAAACGAGATTTCACATTTTATCCACACCTCAACAAGCGAAGTTTATGGCACAGCCTTTTATGTACCTATCGATGAAAAACACCCTTTACAACCTCAAAGCCCTTATTCTGCAAGCAAAATCGCTGCAGATATGATGGCGCTGAGTTATTATAATTCTTTTAATTTAAATGTCAATATTGCACGCCCTTTTAACACCTATGGACCAAGACAAAGCGCAAGGGCTATCATACCTACCATCATCACACAAATTTTAAGTGGAGCAAAGGAAATCAAACTAGGAGATTTAAGCCCTAAAAGGGATTTAAATTTTGTGCTAGATACTTGCGAGGGTTTTATCTCTCTTTTAAATTTAAAACATTTTGGAGAAGTTTATAATATAGGCTCAGGAGTGGAATACTCCATGCAAGAAGTACTTGATCTCATACAAAAAATTTTAGATTCTAAAGTAAAAATCATCCAAGATGAACAAAGATTGCGTCCTAAAAATAGCGAAGTTTTTAGACTTTGTTGCGATGCAAACAAGCTTAAAAAAGCTACAAATTGGCAAAGCAAAATAAGTCTAGAAGAAGGCTTGAGACAAAGCATAGAGTATTTTAAAGAAAATTTAGAAAATTATAAAAGTGAGCTTTATAATGTTTGAAAAAGAAATTTCTTTTATAAAAAGTCTTTTTAATAAAGAAAATATCGCCCTACATGAGCCTTGCTTTATAGGCAATGAGAAAAAATATCTCTTAGAATGTATCGATAACGGTTTTGTTTCAAGCGTAGGAGAATTTGTAACGCGTTTTGAAGAAGCTTTAAAAGAAAAAACCAAAGCACGCTTTGTCATCGCTACAAATACAGGCACAGCAGCTCTTCATATCGCTTTACTAGCTAATGGTATCGATGAAAACTGCGAAGTCATCACTCAAAGCATAAGCTTTGTCGCTACGGCCAATGCTATCGCTTATACAGGTGCAAAACCCGTTTTTTTAGATATAGATGAAAACACTCTAAGTTTAAGTCCTAAGGCTTTAGAGCATTTTTTAGAAAATCAAACTTATCAAAAAGATAATCTTAGCTATAACAAAACCACACACAAACCCATCAAAGCTTGTGTTATTATGCACACCTTTGGTTTAAGCGCTCATATAAAAGCCATCAAAGAGCTTTGTGAAAAATACCACATCCTTTTAATTGAAGATGCCGCAGAAGCCTTAGGAAGCACCTATGAAAACAAGGACTTAGGCACTTTTGGAAAGTGTGGAATTTTAAGCTTTAATGGCAATAAAATCATCACAGGTGGATGCGGTGGGGCGATATTAAGCGATGATGAAAATTTAGCCAAACTTGCAAGACACCTTAGCACCACAGCTAAAATCCCCCATCCTTACGAATACGATCATGATAGGATAGCTTATAATTACCGTCTTTGCAATATAAACGCAGCAATCTTGCTTGCAGGACTTGAAAATTTAGAACTTTTTTTAGAAAACAAAAGAGAACTTGCTAAAATTTACAAGGATTTTTTTAAAAATCACGATAAATGTAAATTTATCGATGAAAAAAGCAATGAAAAAAGCAATTTTTGGCTCAATACCTTGCTTTTTAAGGATGAGAATTTAAGAAATATCTTTTTAGAAGAATGCTTGAAAAATAATATTTTCGTCCGTCCTGTATGGAAAAGCTTACCGAGTTTAAAAGCTTTTCAAAACTGTCAAAGCAATGAGCTTATAAACACTAAAAAATTAGAAAAACGCTTGATTAATTTACCTAGTAGCGTTAGAATAAAGAAATGATATGCTTAAAATAGGATATTTTGCCGATGGAAAATGGGCTAGAATCTGTCTTTTAAAAATACTTCAAAACCCACAAATTCAAATTAATTTCATCGTTTTAAGAAAAACTAAAGATATAAAACTAGAAAAACTTGCTTTAAGATACCAAATCCCTTGTTATACCCATATCGATATAAACTCTAAAGAATTTCTCAATGAGCTTAAAAAATATTCTAACGACTTGTTGGTTTCTATGAGTTTTGATCAAATTTTTAAAGAGGAGCTTTTAAAATTATATCCTAGAAAAATTATCAATTGTCATGCAGGTAAACTACCTTTTTATAGGGGTAGAAATATATTAAATTGGGCATTAATTAATGATGAAAAAGAATTTGGCATTAGTGTTCATTTTATCGACAAAGGTATTGATACAGGTGATATTATCTTACAAAAAACCTATGAGATAAAAGACAGTGATGATTATACCACTCTTTTAAATTTATGTCATAAAGAATGTGCGAATTTACTCTATGAAAGTCTTATTTTATTTTTAGAAGATAATGTTAAAGCTTATAAACAAAAAGAAGGAGGATTTTATTGCCCCAAAAGAAAAAAAGGCGATGAAATTATAAATTGGACTCAAAGTACCAGAGAGATTTTTAACTTTATCCGTGCTTTAAATACCAAAGATTTAGGTGCTAGTGCCTTTATAGATGAAAAAGAAATAAAAATTTATAAAAGTGAAATTTACAAAGATAAAATTTTTAATGCTCCAATAGGAAAAATTGTTAAAAAAGAAAAAAATTTTTTCATCGTAAGCACTAAAGATGGTGCTTTAAAAATTACCAAATTTAAAGGAGAGGTAAAGATAGGATATAATTTTAAAATATATACAAAAAATGAGGGGGGGGGTAATATTTAGAAATTTAGACTTTTCTTTTAAGAAGAGTGCGTAAAAAATATTGCTATAAATATAAATTATGATATTTTTTAAATAAAACCTATAATTTGTATATCAAACATATAGTAATATTGGAATATTTTTTGCTTTATATGCTAAAAATTATAAGGATAAAAATTATGAAAAAAACTCTTATCATCGCAGAAGCAGGAGTCAATCACAATGGTGATTTAAATTTAGCTAAAAAGTTAATAGAAATCGCAGCAGATTCAGGGGCTGATTTTGTTAAATTTCAAAGCTTTAAAGCCAAAAACTGTATCAGCACAAAGGCTAAAAAAGCACCCTATCAGCTTAAAACCACAGCTAGTGATGAGAGCCAACTTCAAATGGTACAAAAACTCGAACTCGATCTTAAAGCTCACAAAGAACTTATATTACACGCAAAAAAATACAATATCACCTTTCTTTCTACTCCTTTTGATCTTGAAAGTGTAGATCTTTTAAATGAGTTAGGCTTAAAAATCTTTAAAATTCCAAGCGGAGAAATCACCAATCTACCCTATCTTAAAAAAATTGCAAAGCTTAATAAAAAAATCATACTTTCAACAGGTATGGCAAATTTAGGCGAGATAGAAGAAGCTTTAAATGTGCTTTGTAAAAATGGCACTAAACGCCAAAATATCACTCTTTTACACTGCACTACAGAATACCCCGCCCCTTTTAATGAAGTCAATCTTAAAGCCATGCAAAGCTTAAAAGACGCTTTTAAGCTTGATGTGGGTTATTCTGATCACACTCAAGGCATACACATTTCCCTAGCTGCGGTTGCCTTGGGAGCTTGTGTGATAGAAAAGCATTTTACTCTAGACAAAAATATGTCAGGGCCTGATCATAAAGCAAGCCTAGAACCTCATGAACTAAAAACGCTTTGTACTCAAATAAGACAAATACAAAAGGCTATGGGTGATGGCATAAAAAAAGCAAGCAAAAGCGAAAGAAAAAATATCAACATAGTAAGAAAAAGTTTAGTCGCTAAAAAAGATATCCAAAAAGGAGAAATTTTTAACGAAGAAAATCTTACTACCAAACGCCCCGCAAATGGTATAAGTGCTATGAGATATGAAGAGTTTTTAGGTAAAATTGCTACAAAAAACTACAAAGAAGATGAGCTTATCCGTGAGTAAAAGAAAGATTTGTATAGTCAGTGCAACAAGGGCTGAATGGTATCTTTTAAGAAATTTATGCCATGAAATTCAAAACGATAAAGATCTAAGCCTTCAAATCATTGCTACAGGAGCGCATTTAAGTCCTGAGTTTGGACTCACTTATAAAGAAATAGAAAAAGAATTTAAAATCACTAAAAAACTCCCTATCCTGCTTGCAAACGATGATAAAATAAGCCTTTGTAAAAGTATGAGTTTAGCTTTTAGTACTTTTAGCGATGCTTTTGAAGACTTAAAGCCTGATATGGTAGTGATTTTAGGCGATCGTTATGAAATGCTTAGCGTAGCAAGCGTGTGTCTTTTGATGCACATACCCTTAGTGCATTTATGTGGTGGGGAGCTTACTTTAGGAGCTATTGATGATAGTATAAGACACAGCATTTCAAAAATGGCACATTTACATTTTGTAAGTCATGAAATTTATAAAAAAAGGCTTTTACAACTTGGAGAAGAAGAAAAAAGGGTTTTTAATATAGGATCTTTAGCTTCTACTATCATAAAAAATATGAATTTTTTAAGCAAAAAAGATTTAGAAAAAGTCTTAGAAATGAAACTAGATAAAGAACTTTACTTAATCACTTATCATCCTTTAACCCTAAATGTAAAAAATACTCAAAAAGAGATTAAAACCTTACTTAAAAAACTTGACACCCTTAAAAACGCAAGTTTGATTTTTACCAAAGCAAATGCCGATGAAAACGGACTTTTAATCAATGAAATTTTGCAAAATTACTGCCAAAAAAACTCACACAAGGCTAAACTTTTTGATAATCTTGGCTCACAAAAATACCTAAGTCTTATGAAAATAGCCAAGGCCATGATAGGCAATTCTTCAAGTGGTATTAGTGAAAGTCCTTTTTTTAAAACTCCTTGCATTAATATAGGCGATAGACAAAAAGGGCGTTTAAGAACTCAAAATATCATTGATTGTGAAATTAATGATCTTGATCAAGCTTTTGAAAAATTAGAAAGCAAAGAATTTAAACAAAATTTAAAAAATTTTAAAAACCCTTATGATAATGATAAAAATCCCAATAAATTCATAAAAACTTGCCTAAAAAATGTAAATTTAGATACAATTTTACATAAAAATTTCATCGATTTATAAGGCTTAGTGTGGATATAAACAAACTCAAACTCACCCCTGATTCTAGCATAAAAGAAGCTTTAAAAATAGTCGGGCAAGAACGCGTTAGACTAGGCATTATAGTTGATAAAAAGGATAAATTTTTAGGAGTCATTAGCGATTCAAACATCAGAAAAGCTTTAATTAGTGGCAAAACTTTAAAAGATAGTATCAAGGATATTTACACTAAAAATCCCATCACCATAAAAGAAAACACAAGCAAAGAACAGCTTTTAAAACTTTCATCTAAAACCGATATTTACGACTTTCCTGTTTTAGATGAAAAAGGGCAAATTCTTTCTATAAAATCTATCTCATCACTTTTAAAAGCTAATCCAAACTCCATTATCATCATGGCTGGAGGCTTAGGCTCTCGCTTAAAAGAGCTGACTAAAGATACTCCAAAACCTATGTTAAAAGTAGGCAAAAAACCCATTTTAGAAAGCATAGTCCAAAGACTTAAAAATCAAAATTTTGAAAATTTTATCTTTTGTGTGAATTATAAAAAACAAATCATAGAAGATTATTTTCAAAAAGGGCAAAAATTTGGGGTTAAAATTTCTTATATCAAAGAGCGTAAAAAACTAGGTACAGCAGGGGCTTTAAGCCTTATAAAACAAGAATTTAAAGAAAGTTTTCTCGTTATGAATGCAGACATTTTAACCGAGCTTGATTTTAATGATCTTTTAAAAGCCCATAAAAAATCAAAAGCTTTAATGAGCGTTTGCGTGCGTGAGTTTGAGCAACAAATTCCTTATGGAGTAATCACCCAAAAACAAGGTTTTATAGAAAATATAGAAGAAAAACCTACCCAAAAATTCCTAGTAAGTGCGGGGATTTATGTACTTGAAAATGAAATTTTAAATTTAATTGCTAAAAATGAATACTTAGACATGCCCGAACTCATCAAACTTGTATTGCAAAAAGGCAAAGTAAATACCTATATCATCAACGATTATTGGATTGACATTGGAAGGCCAGATGAGTTTTTAAAAGCCAATGAGGATTTTAAATGAAAGTCTTAATCATAGGCTTTGGAAGCATAGGAAAAAAGCATTTTTTAGCCTTAAAAAATTTAAATCATGAAGTAAGTTTGCTTTCTTTAAGTGCTAAAAAAGAAGAATTTAAAAACACTCCAATTTATCGCTCTTTGAAAGAATGTGATTTAAACGAATTTGATCTTTTTATCATCGCAAATATCACTACGGAGCATTTTAACACCTTAAAAACTTTAGATGATCTTGTAAAAGATAAAACCATACTCGTAGAAAAACCTTTATTTGAAAAAAGCCAAAATTTCACAAGTTTAAAAAATCACATTTATGTAGCGTATTTACAACGTTTTCATCCTGTGATTGTCGCTTCAAAAAGGCTTTTAAAAGGTGAAAAAATTTATTTTGCTAGTTTGATTTGTAATTCTTATTTGCCCCATTGGAGAGCTTTAGACTACAGGCAAAATTACAGCGCTAAAAAAGAGCTAGGTGGTGGGGTTTTACTCGATCTTTCTCATGAAATCGATCTAGCCTTTTTTCTTTTTGGAAACTTAGAGCTTATATACTCCCAAAATGCTAAAATTTCAGAGCTTGACATAACAAGCGATGATTTTGCCTTTTTGGCTTTAAAAAATTCACAAGAAGCTAAAATTCATATAGAACTAGACTATTTTTCTAAATTTAACAAAAGAGAAATGACCATCCATACTTTAGAAAAAAGCTTTAAAGCCGATTTGATAAACAATAAAATCGAAATTTATCACAAAGATCAAAGTCAAAAAGTCTTAAATTTTGAAAACGATACGATAAAAACCCTTCAAAATTTACATCAAGCAGTCTTTGAAAAAAACAAAGAACTTTGCGATCTTAAACAGGCTTTAAAAGTGCTTGAAATTTGTGATGAAGTAAGGAAAAAAAATGGCTGAAATTTTATGTACTATTTGTGCTAGGGGTGGTAGCAAAGGCGTTAAAAACAAAAATATTAGAAAGATTAACGAACTTGAAATGATAGCTTATAGTATCATACAAGCTCAAAATTCAAAGCTTTTTAAACACATAGTCATAAGTACTGATAGTGATGAAATCGCAAGTGTAGCCCAAAAATATGGTGCTGAAGTTTTTTTCAAAAGAGAAGCTCATCTTGCCAATGATCGGGCTGCAAAACTTCCTGTCATGCGTGATGCCTTGCTAAGAAGTGAAGAGCATTTTAAAACGTGTTTTGAAACTCTCATAGACTTAGATGCTTCAGCCCCGCTTCGCTCAAGCCTTGATATAAAAAAAGCTTATGAAAGTTTTGTTGAAAATGATAATTCCAATCTCATCACCGCAGTTCCTGCTAGACGCAATCCTTATTTTAACCTCGTAGAAATACAAAATAACAAGGTAGTAAAATCCAAAGAAGGAAATTTTACCACTCGCCAAAGTGCCCCAAAATGCTATGATATGAACGCTAGTATTTATATCTTTAAAAGGGATTATCTTTTAGAAAATGATAGTGTTTTTGGCAAAAACACAGGGCTTTTTGTAATGGATGAAAGCACAGCTTTTGATATTGATAGCGAGCTTGATTTTAAAATCGTAGAGTTTTTAATCTCTTTTAAAAATTTATCGCCAAAGGATTTTTAATGCTTGAAAATAAAATCATCTTTGTAGCAGGAGCTTGTGGGCGTATAGGTAAAGCGCTTTGTCAAAAAATACTTCTTAGCAAAGGTATCCCTATACTCGCAGATATCAACAAAGAACGCTTAAATAAATTGCAAGAAAATTTAGAAACAAATTTTAAAACAAAACTTTTAAGCTTAGAGCTTGATATCACCAAACAAGAAAGCTTACAAACCGCCCTTCAAAAAAGTCAAGAAAGATACGGCAAAATCGATGCTTTTGTTAACTCAAGCTATCCTTTTGGCAAAGATTGGGGTAAAACGCCTTATTATGAACTCAAATACGAACAAATTTGTGAAAGTTTAAATTTACATTTAGCAGGCTTTATGCTAGCCGCTCAAGAATTTGTGAAATTTTTTAAACAACAAGGCTATGGTAATATCATCAATCTTAGCTCCATCATGGGAGTTTATGCGCCAAAATTTGAAAACTATGAAGGCACTTCCATGCAAAGCTCTTTAGAATACAGTGTGATAAAAGCAGGGATTAATCACATGAGCTCTTGGCTAGCTAAAGAGCTTTTTAATCAAAACATACGCGTTAATACCCTAGCAAGTGGAGGAATTTTAGATAATCAAAATGAACTTTTTTTAAAAGCTTATAGAAAATGTTGTGCGAGTAAAGGCATGTTAGATGCTGATGATATATGTGGAACTTTGGTGTTTTTGCTTAGTGATGAGAGTAGATTTATCACAGGGCAAACCTTAGTGGTAGATGATGGATGGGGCTTATGATGACCTTCACCCCTACCCAAAAAGAACTCTTTAACAAAAACATTGAGGCTTTAAGTAATATTCTTTTAAAAGAAAGTTTAAAAGAAATTAAATCAAGTAAATTTGAACTTATCTTAGGTAAAGATAATCTAGATATCAATTTAAAAGATACAAGTATAAAAAATAATGGGGGGGGGTATAATGAAAATTTACTTTATCAAGATTCCATTAAAGAATTGCAAACTATGCTAAATACTTATAATGATAAATATCTACTTTATCCTGTATTATATTTTTATGGTTTTGGAAATGGAATTTTATTTAAAGCTTTATTGCAAAATAAAAATCATCAACATATTGTGGTTTTTGAAAAAGATATAGAAATCATTTGGGTGATGTTTCATATCTTAGATTTTTCAAATGAATTACAAAATTCAAGATTGATGATTTTGCAAACAAGTTCTTTGGATATAGAATTTTTTTCTAATTTTTGCTCTAGCAAACCTTTCTTTCAATTTTCTAGAATTTATTTTTTAGAACTGATGAGTCATTATTATGAAAGATTTCATGAAGATATTTTAGGATTGAATAAAAAATTAGCAGAAAATTTTAAAAATTCTATTGTTTCTCATGGTAATGATCCTCTTGATGCTCTTCAAGGTATAGAGCAATTTGTTTATAATCTTCCTCAAATGATTACCCATCCTAGTTATAAAGAATTACTTTCTAAAAGAAAAAATTTAAGTGATACAGCTATTATTGTTTCTACAGGACCATCTCTTACTAAACAACTTCCTTTGTTAAAAAAGTATGCTAGCAAAGCTACGATTTTTTGTGCCGATAGTGCTTATCCTATTTTAGCTAAACATGGTATCAAGCCTGATTATGTTTGCATGTTGGAACGCGATGAAATAGTAGCTGAATGTTTTAATAATGATTTTGGGGAATTTGATAAGGATATTGTGTTTATTGTTAAATCTGTTACACATCCTCACACTATTAAATATCTTCAAAAAAATAATAGAGTTTTTATACTTGTATCCACCTATGCAAGCTTTATACAATATTTAAAATTAGATTATTTTGGATATTTTAATATGGGATTTAGCGTAGCACATATGAATTTTTTATTAACCATTCATCTAAAATACAAAAACATCATTCTCATAGGTCAGGATTTAGCTTATGCCAAAGATGGGCAAACACACTCTCAAGGTTTTATCCATGCTAATTTACACAATGGAGACTATAAAAGGGACTTAGATAAATTTAGCACTACAGCTTATGGAGGAAATGGAAAAGTTCAAAGTTCTGAAATTTGGACACTTTTTAGACATAACTTTGAAAAAGATATAGTCAATATAAAAATGAATTATCACATCACCACCTACAACTGTACCGAAGGTGGAGCAAGGATAGAAGGAACCATAGAAAAACCTTTTTTATGGGCTTGTAAGAATTTACTTGATAAAGATTTAAATAAACCTTTTGAAAAATTAGAACCTTTAAGTTTAAATAAACAAAATGAGTTTTTACTTAAGGCTTATTATAAAGTTTATCAAAGTATTAAACATTGTAGAGATTTTAACGATAATTTTATTAAAGTTTATGATAAAATAAAAAACTCTTTTATGAGTTTACAAAATTCTCAAAAAAATGAAATTTTTATTCAAGAAATTATTCAAGATATAGATAAAACCAAAACTCAAATAGATGAACTTTACAATACTCAAAAAGATTTGATACAAATTTTAGGTCCCTTACTAACTCAATTTGAACTTAATCTTGCTAGAATTTATGTTTTAAATCCTAAAACCAAAGAAGATGCTTTTAATAAAAGCATTCTTTGGATAAAAGAACATTTAGAATTTATGGAATTAGTTTATGGACATATTAAAGCACAAGAAAATGCTTTGATAAAAAATATACTTCCTTTAGAAGAAAAACTTAAAGAAAGAAAATTAGATAAATGGATGGAAAGGGTGAGAAGGTGAAAGAAGAACTTTTTTTAAAAAATACTCAAGCTTTGTTTGAGGTCGATGAGTTTTTAGCTTGTAGACTGAGATCACTTAAATACTTAACTTTTGCACTTATCCAAGATGAAAATGGAATAAATTTTAAAAAAGATGATATTTTTCTTTATGAAAATCCCAATAAAGAGCTTTTGGAAAACCTTACTCTGTTTAAAACCGAATATAACAAATATCCTGTTTTGTTTTTTTATGGCTTTGGAAATGGAATGTTTTATAAAACTTTATGTAAAAACAAACAACATAAACACATTATCATTTTTGAAGACAATCTTGAAATTTTAACTTTAGCTTTTCATTTATTTGATTTTAGCGAAGAATTAAAAAAAGAGCAACTAATACTTTTTTATACTCCAAATATTAATACAGCACAACTCACCACACTTTTTACTTATGAAATCATTCAAAAAAGTGTAAAAATTTTTAATCTTTTTATCCATAATGATTTTTATCAACAATTTTATAGCACTCAAATACAAAATATAAATACTCAACTGATAGAAATGATACGATTTATCGTTTTAAACAAAGGTAATGATCCACATGATTCTTTAGTAGGGATCAAACATACCCTAGACAATCTCCCTAAAATGTTAAATCATGGAATTTTTCAAGAATTTCTCAAAGAAAGAAGAGCTAAGGTTGAAAATGCTATCATTGTTTCTACAGGACCAAGTCTTATAAAACAACTTCCTTTATTAAAAAAGTATGCTAATAAAGCTACGATTTTTTGTGCAGATAGTGCTTATGTTATCCTTGGAAAATACGGTATAAAGCCTGATTATGTTTGCATGCTAGAACGTGATGATATAGTTTCTAAATGTTTTGATAATGATTTTGGCGATTTTAACAAAGGCATACTTTTCATACTTGCTTCTGTGGTTCACAAAGAAGTATTAGATTTTTTAGAAAAAGATCAAAGAACTTATATGCTTGTACATCGCCCTTTAAATTTTGCAGCTAGTTTAAAACTTGATGAATATGGATATCTTGGAGTAGGACACAGTGTTTCCAATATGATCTATGAACTAGCAGGAGCTTTAAGATTTGAAAATATCATTTTTATAGGACAGGATTTAGCTTATGGCGAGGATGGAAGTTCACATCCTAAAGAGCATATACATGGAAGTCAAGGTGAAGAAATCAGAGGAGAAAAATATACACTAGCTTATGGAGGAAAAGGCAAAGTAAGAACTCAACTCACTTGGAATTTATTTCGTCAAGCTTTTGAAAAAGATATATTTTGGGCAAAAGAAAAACTCAATATCACCACCTACAACTGCACCGAAGGTGGAGCAAGGATAGAAGGAACCATAGAAAAACCTTTTTTATGGGCTTGTAAGAATTTACTTGATAAAGATTTAAATAAACCTTTTGATTTTCCAAAATTTCTAGATAAAAAACTAGCCAAAGAAAAATTAGAAAAAACAAAAAAATATCTCCAAAAAAGCATTTTAGAATCCAAAGAATTTATAAAAAAAACTCAAACTCAGCTTCAAAAGCTTAGATACACTTTAGAAAAAAATGACAAGAATTTTCAAACTCTTGAAAAAATCAAAAATGATCTTTTAAATCTTTTTAAAGAATTTAAAAAACTCAAGCTTTTTAATGAACTTTGTCAAGCTATTTATTTTCATAACGAATGCGAAATTTTAAAATTTGAAGTTTTAAACACAAACAAACAAAAAGAAAATTTAATAGACTTTTTGAAAATACAACACAATTGGTTTATCCAAGGTTTAGGATACCTTGATGCTCAAAACCAAACCATAGAAAAAAGTTTAGAAAATTGGAATTTTGACGATATAATCAAAAAATAATTAGGATTTCCAATGACCTTCACCCCTACCCAAAAAGAACTCTTTAACAAAAACATTGAGGCTTTAAGTAATATTCTTTTAAAAGAAAGTTTAAAAGAAATTAAATCAAGTAAATTTGAACTTATCTTAGGTAAAGATAATCTAGATATCAATTTAAAAGATACAAGTATAAAAAATAATGGGGGGGGGTATAATGAAAATTTACTTTATCAAGATTCCATTAAAGAATTGCAAACTATGCTAAATACTTATAATGATAAATATCTACTTTATCCTGTATTATATTTTTATGGTTTTGGAAATGGAATTTTATTTAAAGCTTTATTGCAAAATAAAAATCATCAACATATTGTGGTTTTTGAAAAAGATATAGAAATCATTTGGGTGATGTTTCATATCTTAGATTTTTCAAATGAATTACAAAATTCAAGATTGATGATTTTGCAAACAAGTTCTTTGGATATAGAATTTTTTTCTAATTTTTGCTCTAGCAAACCTTTCTTTCAATTTTCTAGAATTTATTTTTTAGAACTGATGAGTCATTATTATGAAAGATTTCATGAAGATATTTTAGGATTGAATAAAAAATTAGCAGAAAATTTTAAAAATTCTATTGTTTCTCATGGTAATGATCCTCTTGATGCTCTTCAAGGTATAGAGCAATTTGTTTATAATCTTCCTCAAATGATTACCCATCCTAGTTATAAAGAATTACTTTCTAAAAGAAAAAATTTAAGTGATACAGCTATTATTGTTTCTACAGGACCATCTCTTACTAAACAACTTCCTTTGTTAAAAAAGTATGCTAGCAAAGCTACGATTTTTTGTGCCGATAGTGCTTATCCTATTTTAGCTAAACATGGTATCAAGCCTGATTATGTTTGCATGTTGGAACGCGATGAAATAGTAGCTGAATGTTTTAATAATGATTTTGGGGAATTTGATAAGGATATTGTGTTTATTGTTAAATCTGTTACACATCCTCACACTATTAAATATCTTCAAAAAAATAATAGAGTTTTTATACTTGTATCCACCTATGCAAGCTTTATACAATATTTAAAATTAGATTATTTTGGATATTTTAATATGGGATTTAGCGTAGCACATATGAATTTTTTATTAACCATTCATCTAAAATACAAAAACATCATTCTCATAGGTCAGGATTTAGCTTATGCCAAAGATGGGCAAACACACTCTCAAGGTTTTATCCATGCTAATTTACACAATGGAGACTATAAAAGGGACTTAGATAAATTTAGCACTACAGCTTATGGAGGAAATGGAAAAGTTCAAAGTTCTGAAATTTGGACACTTTTTAGACATAACTTTGAAAAAGATATAGTCAATATAAAAATGAATTATCACATCACCACCTACAACTGTACCGAAGGTGGAGCAAGGATAGAAGTAACCATAGAAAAACCTTTTTTATGGGCTTGTAAGAATTTACTTGATAAAGATTTAAATAAACCTTTTGAAAAATTAGAACCTTTAAGTTTAAATAAACAAAATGAGTTTTTACTTAAGGCTTATTATAAAGTTTATCAAAGTATTAAACATTGTAGAGATTTTAACGATAATTTTATTAAAGTTTATGATAAAATAAAAAACTCTTTTATGAGTTTACAAAATTCTCAAAAAAATGAAATTTTTATTCAAGAAATTATTCAAGATATAGATAAAACCAAAACTCAAATAGATGAACTTTACAATACTCAAAAAGATTTGATACAAATTTTAGGTCCCTTACTAACTCAATTTGAACTTAATCTTGCTAGAATTTATGTTTTAAATCCTAAAACCAAAGAAGATGCTTTTAATAAAAGCATTCTTTGGATAAAAGAACATTTAGAATTTATGGAATTAGTTTATGGACATATTAAAGCACAAGAAAATGCTTTGATAAAAAATATACTTCCTTTAGAAGAAAAACTTAAAGAAAGAAAATTAGATAAATGGATGGAAAGGGTGAGAAGGTGAAAGAAGAAAATAATTTTAACAAAAATTTAAAAGCTTTGAGCGGTTTTGAGTATAACAACTTACGCAAAAAACTTGAGGATCTAAAAGAGCTTAGAGAATTTACTTTCACTCAAGGAAAAGATAATCTTGATATCAATATCATAAAAAAAAGCAATTTAAAAAAAATGTATCAAGATCCCATCAAAGAACTTGAAAAAAATTTAGAATATTTTAAAGATTTTACACGCTATCCTGTGCTTTTTTTTTATGGTTTTGGAAATGGAATTTTATATAAAATTCTACTTCAAAATCAAGCACTTAAAAGAATAATCATCTTTGAAAAAGAATTAGAACTTATCTTTTTGGCTTTAAATTTCATAGATTTTAGCAAAGATTTAAGCTTAGGGCGACTCATTATTTTACATCATGATGATATTAATCTTCCTAAAATGGATAAAGTTTTTCGTTTGATAGGAGATTTGTTTTATCGTTCTTATAACCTACACATTGCCAATGATTTTTATGAACACTATAAAGAAGATATTTTAAAACTTAATAAACTCAATATGCAAACCATCAAAAATCACAATCTTATGCATGGTAATGATCCAAAAGATGCTCTTCAAGGCATAGAGCAATTTGTTTATAATCTTCCTCAAATGATTACCCATCCTAGTTATAAAGAATTACTTTCTAAAAGAAAGGGTATAAGTGATACAGCTATCATTGTTTCTACAGGACCATCTCTTACTAAACAACTTCCTTTGTTAAAAAAATATGCTAATAAAGCTACAATTTTTTGTGCAGATTCTTCTTATCCTATTTTAGCTAAACATGGTATAAAGCCTGATTATGTTTGTATGTTGGAACGCGATGAAATAGTAGCTGAATGTTTTAATAATGATTTTAAAGATTTTGATAAAGACATCATTTTTCTAATAGCTTCTTTGGTGCATAAAAAAACCATTTCTTATCTTGAAAAAAATCAAAGAAAATACATTTTAATTATAAAAGGCCAGCCTTTTGCTAGATACTTGGAACTAGATAATTATGGATATATTAACGGAGGTATGAGTGTATCTCACATGGCTTATGAACTGGCTGAAAATTTAGGACATAAAAACATCATTCTCATAGGTCAGGATTTAGCTTATGCCAAAGATGGACAAACACACTCTCAAGGTTTTATCCATGCTAATTTACACAATGGAGACTATGAAAGGGACTTAGATAAATTTAGCACTACAGCTTATGGAGGAAATGGCAAAGTTCAAAGTTCTGAAATTTGGACACTTTTTAGACAAATTTTTGAAAATTTCATTGCTTTTAGCAAAAGTAAAACTTATAATTGCACTGAAGGAGGTGCTAGGATAGAAAGCGCTATAGAAAAACCTTTTAAAGAACTTTGCGAAGATTTACTCAAAAATAAAAAAGATAAAAAATTTAAAAAATTACAAGTTTTAAATACTAAAGAACAAGTAAAACTCGGATTAAAAATCTATCAAAAAATCAAAAAAAATATGAATTTATCCTTGAATTTTAAAAAAGAGTGTAAAAAAGTTCAAAAACAAATTCACAATCTTACCCATGGAAAGAACAAACTCTCTCTTGAACAAATAAATCAAAATATAGACAAAATCAAAGAAAAACTTTCAAATAAAAAATATCTCTTTTTGCAAGAAATTTTAGGCCCTACTTTACATCACGAACAAAGTATATTAACGCCTTTATATCTTAAAGATATCAAAGATGACTCCGATAAACAAAATAAACTTTTTGCTTGGATTTATGCGCATGAATCTTTGATGGAAAATATCATAGAACTTTTAGAAGCTCAAGACAAAAGACTTAAAATCGCTATTTTACCTTTGCAAGACTTTTTAGAAAAGAAAAAAGCACTTTAAAAGCTTAGATGCATAAAAGCATCTAAGAAATTATTGAAGAAGTTTTAAAACATTTTGTTGAACAGCATTAGCTTGACTCATAGCATAAGAACCTGACTGTGCAAGGATATTATATTTAGAAAAATTTGCACTCTCGGCTGCAAAGTCCACATCTCTTATGGTTGATTCAGCTGCTTTAACGTTTACCTGAGTTACGGTAATGTTGTTTATAGTAACTTGAAGTTGATTTTGTACTGAACCAATGTCAGCTCTGATTTGATCAAGATTTGTTGTAGCCGTTTCAGCTATGTCCATCACTGCCATAGCACCCTTAAGTGTGGTAACACCTGCGGTTTCATCTTTTACTCCAAGAACTGAAGTTTTCATGGTTGCAAATTGTGATAAATTTGACCCAACTGAAAAACCAGAACCAGAAGAAACATTATATACCCTAGAAGCTGCAGATGCAGTTGATATAACTGTTGCATTAGCAGTAAGTATAGCAGAATAACCCTTACTACTACCTATAGAATAACCTGAACCTGCTGAAAATCCACTTCCTGCACTACTCATATAAGCAGAAACAGAAGAAAAACCACCTATCACAACACCTTTATTTACAGAACCAAATCCCATAGCATCAGCGATATTAGCATCAAATCTTCCTTTTGATTCTCTTAAAGAAACAGAAGCTTGAGAAATAAAACTATTTGCACCAAATCCTGCAGCAGTTAATCCTGTACCACTTACTAAAATATCCTTACCATCGTTTTTAACTAAAGACAAGCGGCCATAATTTTCTTTCATATTGGCATTGATAAAAGCACCCCCGCCTATATCACCATCAATTTTAATCCCTCTACCTTCTCTTGAAGTAAGCAAAAGTTGTCCATTAGCATCGATTGAAGCTTCAACTCCGGTAGTATCTTTAACTGAGTTAATTGCAGCGACCAAAGCACCGTTTCCATCACCATCTTCATAGGCTACTTGACCTATAGTTACCCCATTGATAGCAAAGTCATTTGAAGTAGTTCCGGCTCTAACTGCAGCCATACCTCTAGTTTCTACTGTAAAAGTAGCTCTAACACCGGTTTTATCAGCACTTTTATTGATCTCTTCTGCCAAGGCTCCAAGTCCTGTTCCAACTGAAGTTGAAATCACAACTTTTTGAAACTTAAAATCATCTATACCGTTGTAGTTTTTAAGAGTAAATTGCACTTCGCCACTAGATGAAATTCTTCCTCCTGTTTCAAAGCGTGTTAAACCGATTTTAGAAGACTGAGTTGCTCCTATAGTAGCTTTTATAGTTTGATTTGAACTCGCACCGATTTGAAATTCTTGATTGATAAAATTTCCACTTAAAAGTTGTTTACCGTTAAATGAAGTAGTATTTGCGATATTGTCAAGTTCTTCCATTAAACGGTTGATATCTGCTTGAAGCATAGTTCTTGTTTTTAAACTTTGTCCATCTTGAGCTGCTTGAGTTGCCTTAGTTTTGATTGTATCTAAGATTTTAAGTTGCTCATCCATAGCCTTATCAGCAGTTTGTAAGATACCTATAGCATCATTACCATTGTTTATAGCTTGACCTAAAGTAGCTGCTTGTGAACGCAAAGAATCTGCTATAGCCATCCCTGAAGCATCATCTGCTGCGGAGTTGATTCTAAGACCTGAACTAAGTCTGCTTAAAGACTTATCCAGCTCTCTAGCATTAACAACTGAATTTGCATGTGCGTTTAATGCACCGATGTTGGTGTTTATCCTAAAACCCATTTTAAATCCTTTCAAAATATTGCATCGAAAAGATTAAAGCAAGAAGTGTTCCAAGTTTTAGTTTAATTAAAAATTCTAGAGTTTAAAATAAAAAAAGCCTAGTTTAAACTAGGCTTGGATTTATATATATTGCAGCTTTTGTAAACTACTGTAGCAATCTTAAAACATTTTGTTGAACAGAATTAGCCTGTGCCATGGCATAAGAGCCACTTTGAGCTAAGATATTTGCTTTAGAGTAGTTTGCACTCTCGGCTGCAAAGTCTACATCACGGATTTGTGACTCAGCTGCTTTAACGTTTACCTGAGTAACGGTAATGTTGTTTATAGTTGATGTAACTTGATTTTGCACTGAACCAATGTCAGCTCTGATTTGATCAAGATTTGTTATAGCCGTTTCAGCTATGTCCATCACTGCCATAGCACCCTTAAGTGTGGTAACACCTGCGGTTTCATCTTTTACTCCAAGAACTGAAGTTTTCATGGTTGCAAATTGTGATAAATTTGACCCAACTGAAAAACCAGAACCAGAAGAAACATTATATACCCTAGAAGCTGCAGATGCAGTTGATATAACTGTTGCATTAGCAGTAAGTATAGCAGAATAACCCTTACTACTACCTATAGAATAACCTGAACCTGCTGAAAATCCACTTCCTGCACTACTCATATAAGCAGAAACAGAAGAAAAACCACCTATCACAACACCTTTATTTACAGAACCAAATCCCATAGCATCAGCGATATTAGCATCAATTTGTCCTTTTGATTCTCTTAAAGAAACAGAAGCTTGAGAAATAAAACTATTTGCACCAAATCCTGCAGCAGTTAATCCTGTACCACTTACTAAAATATCCTTACCATCGTTTTTAACTAAAGACAAGCGGCCATAATTTTCTTTCATATTGGCATTGATAAAAGCACCCCCGCCTATATCACCATCAATTTTAATCCCTCTACCTTCTCTTGAAGTAAGCAAAAGTTGTCCATTAGCATCGATTGAAGCTTCAACTCCGGTAGTATCTTTAACTGAATTGATTGCAGAAACCAAAGATCCATTGGCATCACCATCCTTATAATCTACTTTACCTATAGTTACCCCATTGATAGCAAAGTCATTTGAAGTAGTTCCGGCTCTAACTGCAGCCATACCTCTAGTTTCTACTGTAAAAGTAGCTCTAACACCGGTTTTATCAGCATTTTTATTGATCTCATCTGCCAAGGCTCCAAGTCCTGTTCCAACTGAAGTTGAAATCACAACTTTTTGAAACTTAAAATCATCTATACCGTTGTAGTTTTTAAGAGTAAATTGCACTTCGCCACTAGATGAAATTCTTCCTCCTGTTTCAAAGCGTGTTAAACCGATTTTAGAAGACTGAGTTGCTCCTATAGTAGCTTTTATAGTTTGATTTGAACTCGCACCGATTTGAAATTCTTGATTGATAAAATTTCCACTTAAAAGTTGTTTACCGTTAAATGAAGTAGTATTTGCGATATTGTCAAGTTCTTCCATTAAACGGTTGATATCTGCTTGAAGCATAGTTCTTGTTTTTAAACTTTGTCCATCTTGAGCTGCTTGAGTTGCCTTAGTTTTGATTGTATCTAAGATTTTAAGTTGCTCATCCATAGCCTTATCAGCAGTTTGTAAGATACCTAAAGCATCATTACCATTAGATATAGCTTGACCTAAAGTATTAGCTTGAGATCTTAAACTATCTGCTATCGCCATCCCTGAAGCATCATCTGCTGCGGAGTTAATTCTAAGACCTGAACTAAGTCTGCTTAAAGAAG
Source organism: Campylobacter sp. CFSAN093260 (assembly GCF_012890095.1). Classification (NCBI taxonomy): domain Bacteria; kingdom Pseudomonadati; phylum Campylobacterota; class Epsilonproteobacteria; order Campylobacterales; family Campylobacteraceae; genus Campylobacter; species Campylobacter sp. CFSAN093260. The sequence continues at coordinate 1,270,369 of NZ_CP040618.1, forward strand.
CATCTAAACTTTTACTATTTAAATCAGCGTTTGCTTTAGCATTTAAAGCTGCAACATTGGTGTTAATACGAAATCCCATTTTAAATCCTTTTAAAAATTTTCAAGCTCATCCATGAACTTGTTAAATGCTATATCGTGCAATCAAAAAAATATTTTATACTTTAGTAATAAAATTTCATACTTTTGACAAAGACTTGTATTTTTGTTCTAACTTTTCTATAAAATAAAGCAACCATTCATGGTAAGCTTTGATATAGGCTGTGATAAAATGTGTTTCATCTTTTATATGAAGTTTTAATACATCGGAAATTAATTTTCCACGATAAGCAAAAGCTCCTCTTAAAACTTCATCCTGTATAAACTCATCTGTATCTAAAGAGTGATTAAAATTTTCTATGTTTTGATAGACTTTTTCTAAAAATTCCAAAGGCAAGATAAAATCTTTACTGAGTATATTTTCTAAAATTTGTTTTAAAGCTAAGGCATCGTCTAAAAATCTTTTGGCATTTTCTTGATCTTTTTGTATTTTTTCTTTGAATTTAACTAGGAGTTTATCACTTCTATTTTTAGTTAAACTTTTTGGAAGTTCAAATTTGGGTTTTTCTTTTGTAAGGAGTTTTTCACAACATTCTTTAAAGGAAAGTTCTTCAGTGAAATTAATCCTTGCTCCACCTTCAGTAGCATTGTAAAACTTTGCTTTTTGTTCGTTGCAAGCAAAAAGGTATTCTAATTTTATACGATAATCATTCCATGCAATATGAGTTAAAACTTCTCCTTTACCTGCATAGGCAGGGATTTTAAATTTATCTATATTAGCTCCTCCTTCATATTTTTCCCCGTAACTAAAACCTTTTGAATGAGAATTTCCTTCTTCATCAAAAGCTAAATCTTGTCCTATCATGATGATATTTTTAAATCCTAAAGCTAAAGCTAAAGTATAAGAAAAATGACTTACATGAGTACCCGTATCTATATAACCAAAGTCATTAAGGTTAAAGCGTTGATATAAAGCTTTATTTCTTAAAATAATCATACAATTTTCAGCCTTTAAACTACGCACAACATTAGGATGCGTGGCACACTCAAGAGCAATGATGCTTTGTTTTAAATTTTCTTTATTTTGAAAAAATTTCATTGCCAAATCCCTACAATCTAAATTAGTAACATAATCAGGTATTATACCTTCTTTTTCAAGCATACTTAAAGCCCCATCTGCACAAAAGATCACCGCTTTATCTTGATAAGCTTTAAGCAAAGAAAGTTGTTTGGCTAAGCTTGGTCCTGCAGAAACTACTATAGCATTGTCAAATTTGTTTTTTCTTTCGCTTAAGATTCTTTGAAAAGGAATACTTCCAAGCATAGAAGGGATATTTTGCAAAAACTGTCCATGTGTTAGCAAAGGTAAAAAACATGTAATATCTGCATTTCTTATTGCTACACTTGCACTTTTAATACAAAGTTCATTTACAAATAAAATAGAAGCTTCATAGTATTTAAGATAATAATGCGAGCTAATAAACATTTCATATAAACTTAAACACTCTAAAATACTTTGCTGATCAAAAATCATAGCAATTTGAATTTCTAAACCCTTTGCAACACAGTCAAATAATACAACCTTATAAACTTTCAACTCCTCACTCAAATCTATCGTGCTTAAAGCTAGGATAAAAAGTTCGATTTCACTTTCAAATACAAAAAGATGTTTATAGTGTTTGGATAAATTTTTAATAAGCAAAGCATTGCCTATACCATAAATACATACAAAAGGATATCTATGAGTTTTTTCTAAAATACTTTGATAGAAAAAATTTAATTCTTCTTCTAAATTTTCATACATGAAAACATTATGAGTTTTATCATAGATATTTAAATTTTCATCTATACTAAAACGAGAACAAGTTTTATTTTGTATGAAATTTAAAAGTTTATTTCCTAAGGGTTCATTTACCCCACTTAATAAAGCTTGTATGTTTTTTTCTAGCAAATTCATGGAAGTTCCTTAAAAGAATCGATGATAATATTTATTCTTTGCTCTAATTTTTCCATAAAATAAAGCAACCATTCATGGTAAGCTTTAATATAAGCTGTGATGAAACTAGCATTATCTACAATATTTTCTTTATAAACTAAACTTGTCTTAAGCCCTCGCTCATACATCACTGCTTTTAAAATACCATCCTGTATAAACTCATCTGTATCTAAAGAGTGATTAAAATTTTCTATGTTTTGATAGACTTTTTCTAAAAATTCCAAAGGCAAGATAAAATCTTTACTGAGTATATTTTCTAAAATTTGTTTTAAAGCTAAGGCATCGTCTAAAAATCTTTTGGCATTTTCTTGATCTTTTTGTATTTTTTCTTTGAATTTAACTAGGAGTTTATCACTTCTATTTTTAGTTAAACTTTTTGGAAGTTCAAATTTGGGTTTTTCTTTTGTAAGGAGTTTTTCACAACATTCTTTAAAGGAAAGTTCTTCAGTGAAATTAATCCTTGCTCCACCTTCAGTAGCATTGTAAAACTTTGCTTTTTGTTCGTTGCAAGCAAAAAGGTATTCTAATTTTATACGATAATCATTCCATGCAATATGAGTTAAAACTTCTCCTTTACCTGCATAGGCAGGGATTTTAAATTTATCTATATTAGCTCCTCCTTCATATTTTTCCCCGTAACTAAAACCTTTTGAATGAGAATTTCCTTCTTCATCAAAAGCTAAATCTTGTCCTATCATGATGATATTTTTAAATCCTAAAGCTAAAGCTAAAGTATAAGAAAAATGACTTACATGAGTACCCGTATCTATATAACCAAAGTCATTAAGGTTAAAGCGTTGATATAAGGGATCCTCTCTTAAAACTACGCTTTTATTATCCAAACAACAAACCAAACTAGGATGAGTAGCACATGAAAGCACATTTAAAGAAGTTTTATTTTCTTTATTTTGAAAAAATTTCATTGCCAAATCCCTACAATCTAAATTAGTAACATAATCAGGTATTATACCTTCTTTTTCAAGCATACTTAAAGCCCCATCTGCACAAAAGATCACCGCTTTATCTTGATAAGCTTTAAGCAAAGAAAGTTGTTTGGCTAAGCTTGGTCCTGCAGAAACTACTATAGCATTGTCAAATTTGTTTTTTCTTTCGCTTAAGATTCTTTGAAAAGGAATACTTCCAAGCATAGAAGGGATATTTTGCAAAAGATGAGAATAACACTGAAAAGAAATTGTTAAATTTAAACCTAAATTCCTTATAACAATTTTGATATTTTTTTCACAAAGCTCATTTGCTTTATGCCAAATATCTTCATAAAACTTTTTATAATAAACATTATTTACAAACATTTCATATAAACTTAGATACTCAAACATATCTTTCATATCAAAAAGTATAAGTAGTTGAATATCCACTCTTTCTTCTTTGATATCTACAAGATAAATTTTTCCACTACAAAGTTCCTCACTCAAATCTATCGTGCTTAAAGCTAGGATAAAAAGTTCGATTTCACTTTCAAATACAAAAAGATGTTTATAGTGTTTGGATAAATTTTTAATAAGCAAAGCATTGCCTATACCATAAATACATACAAAAGGATATCTATGAGTTTTTTCTAAAATACTTTGATAGAAAAAATTTAATTCTTCTTCTAAATTTTCATACATGAAAACATTATGAGTTTTATCATAGATATTTAAATTTTCATCTATACTAAAACGAGAACAAGTTTTATTTTGTATGAAATTTAAAAGTTTATTTCCTAAGGGTTCATTTACCCCACTTAATAAAGCTTGTATGTTTTTTTCTAGTATGGTCATTGGGTTTCCTTAAATTTTATCTATCTTTAACAATATTTTGTCATCTTTTTCGCTAAATTTATACAACAAATCCTCACAAGGATAAGAGATGTATTTTTCTTTACAATCTTTTTTTGGATTTTGTTTTATTTTTTCTAGCATTAAAGGAAGTTCTTTCTTAATCAAAAGTTTTACTGGAATTCCCATGCCGTGATTTAAGTTTTTAATAAATTTTCCATCAACTTGAGATTCTTTAGTAATAGAATGCAAAGTTGCATCAAAACCAAGTTTCTCAAGCTCTTTATAAAGCATAGTTTTTTCTTTTAAAGAAACATACTCATCATATAATGAATGATAACTTATAAAGCAAGTTTTTAAACATTTTGATTGTTCTAAAAGATGATCTTCCTCTAAAAGATTTCGAATTTTTCTTCTTGCGGGAGAAAAAAAACGAGGCGACGAAGAATTACTTGTCCAAAAAGTTTTTGTCGAACAATGTGTTTTAATATGATGAAAAAAATCAAAAGTAGCAAATTCGCTATACTGCATAAAATCTATTTCCTTTCCAAAACCTACAACTCTCCATAAAAACTTAGCACCACTAGAATTATCTATCACCCCATCTACCAACCAAGGTGCAATCTTAGCTGCCAAATGTGCTAAATATCCCCCATGAGAACTACCTATCATAATAACTGGTATACCCCCCCCCATAGTATCAAAAGGAGCATGTTTTTTAAGGTAAAGTGCAACATTTAAAAGATCTTGAGCTTGCATAATCCCAAAATTTTGATATTCGTTTTTTGCAGGTTGCAAACTCACATGTAAATTTAAAAAATAATTTGGTGTAAAATTACCTTTTTGCTTGCCTTCAACCATTTGATTATTTACAAAATGAAAAATTTCACTCATTTGTTTATAATCTTGAATTTTATCAACATCATAAGGAAGCTTGATATCCGCAGCTTCACAACTTGCTTTTAAAATAAGCTTGTCTATATCATCTAAATAAAAAGTTGATCCAGTTTGAGGACGATTGCCAATACAATGATAATTTACTCCAACAAAAGCTAAATTAAAATTTTTAAGCAAATACTCTACGATAAATTTTAAATATACATCATTACAATCCGCACCCACTCCTTGCACCACAAACACCAAGGCTTCAGGTGTTTTTTCATCATCATACCAAAGCTTAAATTCAAGCTTTGATTCTCTTTTTATACCAAGCTCTACATCATCACAAGAGTCAATCTCATAAGCTTTACTCACTATCATTACATTCCCCCTATTAAAAGATAAGTTTTACTCGCTAGGTTTTTAAAATTTTCATTCTTACTTAAAATCACACAAGCTTTATTACTAGAAGAGCTTGTAAAGTCTATATTTTCTAAATCTTCATGGCTTTGATTGGCTGCGTTGATGATAGTATTTTTACTTGCTTCATTGCTTGAAATTCCCATGAGTATAAAATCAGCTTTATTTATAAAAACAAGTTTTAAGCATTCTTTATCATCACCTACGCGAAAATTTACTTCTTTTATACCGTTAAAATTACTAAGATCAACATTTTCAACCCCGCTTACATTACTCATCGTTTTTATAGAGCTTAAATGATCATTTTTTAAAGTATAAATGCTTATATCGTTGATCAAAGTTTTAAGGTTATTTAAAGACTTACTAACTTCAGCTTCATCCTTACTTGAACTCATTTTTGGTAAAGCAATAGCGGCTAAAATTCCTAAAATAACAATCACAAAAACAAGTTCTAATATGGTAAAAGCTTTTTTCATTTATATCCTTGAAAAATTTTTATTTTTAGGGCTTAAAATATCTTCTTCTATGCTTACAAATTCCTTTTTTTCATAAGCATCAACCGCAGCTCTTGCTATCATCAAAGCATTATCAGAGCAGAATTTTAAAGGAGCTAGTTTTAAATTTATATTATATTTTTGACATAAATTTTGCAAACGCGAACGCAAGTTAAGATTTGCACTAGCTCCACCTACAACGCCAAAATTTTTAAATTTATAAAGATTAAAAATTTTTTCTAATTTATCCATGATATGATCACAAGCTGTATTTTCAAAGGCATAAGCTATTTCTGCTTTTGTGTCTTCATTTAAATTTTCATGCTTTAAAATTTCCAAACGCACTGCATTTTTAAGCCCTGAAAAACTGAAAGCAAGTTCTTTAGAATACTTTAAAGGTATATTAAAAGAGATATTTTTAAGTTTGGCGTTTTTTGCTAAATTTTCTATGATGACCCCACCAGGATAACCTAAATTCATCATTTTAGCCACTTTATCAAAACTTTCTCCAAAGCTATCATCATTTGTACTTGCTAAAAGCTCTAAGCTTGCATCATCTTTAAGATAAAGCACCATGGTATGCCCACCACTAACAAGCAAAATTCCCATATCTAAAGAAATTTTTTCTTCCAAAAAAAGACTATAAATATGACCTTTAAGATGATTTATAGGGATTAAGGGTAAATTTAGAGCACTTGCTAAGGTTTTTGCCATAGAAATTCCACTGAGCAAAGAAACACTAAGTCCAGGTTCATTTGTCACAGCTATGGCACAAAGATTTTTAAAATACTCTTTACATTGCTTAAGTATCTTTGGTAAAGCCTCGCTATGAAGTCTTGCAGCAAGTTCAGGTACCACTCCCCCATAGATACTATGATCTAATTCTTGGGAAATTTTTTTATGAAATTTACATTCTAAGGTGTTTTTATCAATGATAGCTATAGAACTATCATCACAAGAACTTTCTATAGCTAGGATAAGATTTTTCATTCAAATTCCACTAAAATAGAACCTAAGAATTTATCTTTTGATCTTGCCATTTTAAGAGTGTTTAAATCCAAATTTTTAGCATTTTTGATCAACTTGCTATTGGTATTTGCTTCTAAAAGTTGTTGCAAATTCGCCCCTCTTAACTCATAAAATTCCACTCTATAAATTTTACCTGCCATATCTAAAGAATATTGTGTTTGCATATTTTTTTTATGAACTAAAATACCACTTTCATCTTTTGAGTGATCAAAGCCTATGATATTTACGCGCACATTAGCTATCTTTGGAATAAGAAAATTCTCTTTTACTTTTACCTTGGTTCCAAAAGGAACTGTGGTTTCATTGCCATCAACTTGAAAAGTTACTTCATTAAAAGCATCGCTAAATTCTAAATACTCAGGATATAATCTTGTTTGAAAACGATTGCCATATTGGATATAAAAAGAATTTCCTTCTGCGATAACAGCCGTAAGTTCATTGCTTGTGTTATAATTTAACTCTTTATTTACCGGAAAAGGCACATAGTTGATAACCTTTCTTGGATTTTTTAAAGAAAGTAAAATTCTATCATCAAAAAGTTTTACTTCAAGCTCTTTATTTATGGCTTTATCAACTCCTTGCGGAGTGAGTTCGAAATCTCTGCTAAATTCAATTCCTGCGGTTTTTAAATAATTTTCAATTGCCAAAAGATGATAATAAGCTCTTAAATTTACAGGCAGATTTTTACTTGCTTCATTTGCAAAAGCGGCTTTGTGATTTGAAATCACAAAATAAGTTAAAGCTTTAAGCATTTCCGTATCGCCAAGCTCTTGGGTTTTGGTGTTTTTAAGATGATAAGCATGCTTTGGATCAGCAAGTGAAGAATTGACACTATTTACGGTTTGAGTGGCGATATTTTCAAGATCAGGGTATTTGCTTGCATTGATTTCGCTTGTATCAATCACGCTTGAATTTCCCCAACGCTTAGGATTTTGCATCGCATCGATATAAGTGGGTTTATAAAAACCCCAACCATCGTGAAGATTGATCACCATACTAACTTCAGGAAGTAAAATAAGCTCTTTAATGCGTTGAACGGTTTTATAATCAGGATCTTTTGGGCTAATGTTTGCAAATTTACGGTTTAAATCCCCATTATTCCCACGCGAACGCTTGATAATGCTATCAAAAGCTAAATTTGGAGCCACTATAATCTTACCCTTGGTGATATTATAATCACTCAAAAGCAAACTTGCCGCATGAAATCCACCAGGCTCATCACCTTGAATTCCACCAAAAATTAAAACTGTATTATTATCATCTAGACTTTTTCCATTTTCTCCTACGCTAAAGTCTAGCTCTAAAGCAAAAATGCTTGTTATAAAAAATAAAATTGTTAAAAAAATTTTCATTTTAACTCCTTAAATACTCTCTTGTTTTAAAATCATACTCAAAAACCTCTTCTATACTTGAAATTTTAGGCACTCCAAAATGATCAAGGGCTTTAAAAATGCATTTAGTGATATCTAAAAATCCACTTTTATTTTCTAAAAAATTATAAACACCAACTTCATTAGCAGCATTGATGATAACACCTAAATTTGGCTCTTTTAAAAATGTATTTTTAAGCTTAAAAATAGGATATTTTTTTGTGCTGATTGGATGAAATTTTAAAGCAGGTATTTTACTAAAATCAACAGCCTCTAAAATAGGCGTATCTTGTTTTTCAAATATAGCATCTGAAATAGCTAGTTTCATATCTGCTTTTGAAAAATACGCCGTGCTAGCTCCATTTTTAAATTCACACATTGCATGCACTAAAGATCTTGGTTCTATTAAAGCATCAATTTCTTTAAAATCATATAAATGATAAGCCTCTATAATCTCAAAAAGCTTATTTGCCATAGTCGCACTATCTATAGTGATCTTTGCTCCCATGTTCCAATTAGGATGTTTTAAAGCATCTTTGACACTGACTTGATTTAAATCTTTGATTTTATACTTATAAAAAGCTCCGCCGCTTGCTGTGATATAAAGTTTTGCTATATTTTTTTTACCTTCGAGTAAAAATTTTAAAGCTGCATGCTCACTATCAACGGGTAAAAATTTAGCCCCTTTCAAAAAACTCCCAGCTACTACAAGACTTTCTTTGTTAGCTAAAGCTATGTTTTTGCCAAGCTCTTTAGCCTTTAAAGTGCTTTTAAGTCCTGCAAAACCTACAATGGCATTGAGTAAAAGTTTGTCTTGACATTCTGTTAAAATTTGCTCTAAACCTTCTTGCCCTATAAAAACTCTATCGTGTTTAACTAAATGCTTATTTTTTGAATCTTTTATGGCAACAAATTTGGGTTTAAACCTTGCGATTTGCTCATTTAAAAGAGCGATGTTATCCCCACAAGCTAAAGCAGAAATACGAATGTTTTTTAAAGCAGCAAGTTTAAGAGCGTTTACTCCTATGCTGCCCGTGCTTCCAAAAAGTATCATAAAAGAGCAACCATCACAAAAGCAGCAATGATCACCGCATCGATCCTATCGAGCACGCCCCCATGACCAGGGATAAGATCTCCACTATCTTTTACACCTGCTTCTCTTTTAAAATAACTCTCAAGAAAATCTCCAATCACTGCAAAAATCGCTACAAAAAACGAACAAAGCAAAGAAAGCCAAAAACTATAAACAAAAACTCCCAAAATAGTTCCAATAACACTCGCACAAATCAAGCCACCTATAACACCTTCTAAGGTTTTGTTTGGACTTGTTGGAGAAAAAGGAGTTTTACCCATAAGTTTTCCGATAAAATACGCCCCACTATCACAAGCTGCAACGATAATGATAAGCCAAAAAAGTGCAAACATACCCTGATCTAAATACACTTGCCAAAGTGCTAAAATAGGCAAACTAGGATAAATATAAATAAGAGCTGGTTTTAAGGAAGCCTTTTTATAAACCAAATATCCAACGACTAATAACAAAGCTAAAATCCCAAAAAGCAAAGCTTTATGCGACAAACTTCCCAAAATAAAAGCTATAGCCAAAGGGATAATAGAGATATTTTCTAAAGCAAAAAGTTTTTTTGCTTCACTAAAAGATAGATACAATAAAACCGCAAAAACGATAAAATTGATAAAAAATTGATCAATCAACGCGATAATAATAATAGCCCCTATCATCACAAGAGCTGAAATAATTCTAGTTGTATTAAACATATTTTTCCTTATATACTAATATCTAAGCGATGAATGCTTTGTGCGTCTTTAAAATTTGGATCTTTAGACTCATCTTCTTCATTTTTCTCATCATCGCTGGTTTTAGCTTCTTGATTGTGTTTTTTCTTTTTTTCTTCTTGTTCGGCTTTTTCTTTGATCTCTTCTTTGATTTCATGAGTCTCATTGACTTTTTCAAGCTTGTTCAAAGTTTTTTCTTTTTCATTAAATTCAGCCATATTTAGCGTAGCTGCAAAACCTTCTTTTGCAAGCTCATTGCTTGCTTGTGTAGCTGGATAAGCCATATTCTGATTTATATAATTGATACTTCCTAAAGGGCTAACTGGCATTTTAATCCTTTGTGATATTAATACTTTTAAAATTTGTATAATTTACAAACGCCTTTTGCTGAACCTTGACAAAATTTTTTAAGGTATAATCGACCCAATACGAACCTTTCTTTAACTTAGAAAAGCTTACACAAAGCCTTGCAGCAAATTCTATCACATCGAGGCTGATTTTTTGCTTGTTTGATACAATCAAAGTATGTGCGCTAGGAATATCCCTTACATGAAGCCACAAATCATCTTTTTTAGCATTTTTAAGTAAAAATTCATTGCCTTTTTCATTTTTACCCACGCAAATTTTAAACTCGTTAAAATAAAAATTTGCCACAAGATCTTCTTGTTTATGATCTTGATTTTTTTTGCTATTTTTTTTAGGTAGTAAAATTTCAAGCTCTATCTCACTCTTAGCTTGAAGCAATAATTCTTTCAAACTCAAGGTAAAATCTAACTTTTCTTTTAAATTTTGTCTTTGTATGTTTAAATTTTTAGCTTTTTGTTCTAATTTTTTAGCATTTTTATAATATAAATTAGCGCTTTGCTTAGGATTAAATTCAAGCTTAAATTCAAGCTCTTTGCCTTCAAAATCATCAAGCTTAAATTCCCTTTCATAATCTTTTAAAACACTCAAATTTGCAAACAATACATCAGCCCTTTTTCTGTATTCTAAAGCTTTTAAGAGTAAAGAATTTTCTTCATCTAAACTAGAAAAAAGTTCTTGTAAATTTTGTATTTTTTTATCTACTTGTGCAAGTTTTAAATTTTTTATTTGTTTGATTTTACTCTCATAAATACTTGTAAATTTGCGAGAAAAATAATCTGCAAAGTCTTTGATTTCCTCAAAATTTTCATCCATTTTATAAGGCTTTAAAGACTCTAAAATCACATTAGGTTTTACAACACGATAACTTTTATCAATGTGTCTTAAAGCCTCTATGATCAATTTTTTTTTATCTGTAAGAATAACATTGGTATTTTTACCCGTAAATTCAAAATAAATCTTGCTCTCATAGCTTTTATAAGCCTTATTAGCTTTTACACTAAAACATAAAATACGATTGCCTTCAAGGACTTTAACTTCCTTTATAAAAGCATTGCTAAAATACTTTTTAAGCATAAAATCAAAAGGTGCATTATAATTTTTTGCATTAAATTTAGCCGTATAAATCGCACTCATTGCACGAGTAAGATCAAAAATAAATCTTTCTCTATCAAAGCTTAATTCCAAAATATTGTCATTGATACGCTTGATAAAATCGATTTTTTTAAACCGAGAAAAAAAAGTTTGCAATTGTAAAAGTTCTGTGTATTTCATAAAAGAAATTATAAAATATTTTGGCGAATTTTGTGGTAGAATTACATTAAAAAGGAAATTTGTGCAGCTTAATGAGCTAAATTGCGTGATTTTATGTGGTGGTAAATCTAGCCGTATGGGACAAGATAAAAGCAAATTGATTCTTAAAAATCAAAATTTAACTCAATTTCAAGTAGATAAATTTTCTAAAATTTTTAAAAATGTCTATGTGAGTGCGAAAGAAGACAAATTTGAAAACCATTTTAGCTTGATAAAAGATTCTTTAGAATTTGAAGTTTACTCTCCTATGCTTGCGCTTTACTCTATACTTTCAAATTTTAAAAATGAATTTGTTTTTGTTTTAAGTGTAGATAGTCCTAAAGTAGGTGAAAATGAACTTTTAAAAATGCTTCCTTTTTTAGAACAAAACTATAAAATAATCATAGCAAAAACCCCTTTGCATAAACATCCCTTATGTGGCTTTTATCACAGCTCTTTAGCTCAAACTTGTAAAAATTTCTTAGAAAAAAATGAACAAAAAATAGGACTTTTATTTTCTGAGATTAAAACCAAAATTGTAGAATTTGAAGATGAAGATGCTTTTTTAAATCTTAATTTTTATGAAGAATATGAAAAATTTAAAAGCAAGTTAAAATGAGAAAAATTGCTTTATTTTTAAGCTTATGCGTTTTTATATGGGCTAGTGATTTACAACAAGCTTTAGAGTATGAAAAACAAGGCGATTATAAAAAAGCTATGGAAATTTACAAAAAACTCGCTTTAAAAAATTCATCTGTTTTGATTTCTCAAGAACAAAATAACTCAAGTGAAGCAACACAAATGCAAAATTCTATCACTATAAAAAAAGAAGAAAAACAAGACTTTTCTCGCTTAGCTTTGGCTAATTATCTTGGTGAAAATGAAAGCTTTAATCCCCTTGGCATTAGCTCTTATAAGATGAATTATTTTTTACCTTTTGCTTATAGTTTTAATTCTTTAGGAGTAAATAATAATAAGAGTGAGGCGAAATTCCAACTTAGTGTTAAAAAAAGACTTTTTGAAAATTTACTAGGACTAGATGAAAAATATTATATAGCCTATACTCAAACTTCTTGGTGGCAAATTTATGAGCATTCTTCTCCTTTTAGAGAAACCAACTATCAACCAGAATTTTTTATAGATCTTCCTTTATATCTTAAAGATTATGAATTTTTTAACAATCTACGCGTAGGTATATTGCATGAAAGCAATGGCAAGGGAGATGAGAATTTACAATCTCGCTCATGGAATAGAATTTATGTATCTACTGCTATTTTATATAATAAATTTTTATTTGTTCCACGCCTTTGGTATAGAATTCCTGAAAACAAAAAAGATGATGATAATCCTGCCATCTTGCATTATATGGGAAATTTTGATGTGAATTTAGCGTATTTAGGTGATGATTATTTTATCAATCTTATGCTAAGAAATAATCTTAAATTCCACAATAACAAAGGCGCTATACAAGTTGATCTAGGATATGATATTTTTAATAACGGAATTTATTGGTATTTACAATACTTTAATGGCTATGGAGAAAGCCTTATAGACTATAACAAACACTTGCAAAGACTTTCCACTGGATTTTTGATTTCTTACTAAAATATCCTTTGTAGTTTTATCATTTCTTAAAACAAATTTCATTACAATTTCATTTTTGATAATTATTATTACTATAAGGAAAGATTTGTTTTTTAAGCATATATTGAGTTTAAAAGTGCTTATAGCTTTACTTTTATTCTTTGGAATGATAAGTTTATTTATAGGAGTTATCAGTATCAATGTAAAAGATATTCTTAATCTTAACTCCACTCAACTAGAAATCATAACTCTCACAAGAATTCCTAGACTTATAGCAATTTTACTCACAGGAATGAGTCTTAGTATATGTGGGCTTATCATGCAACAACTCACGCAAAATAAATTCGTTTCCCCAACTACAGCAGGGACCATGGATTGTGCTAAATTTGGCATACTTATTTCTTTAATATTTTTTACTGGAGCGTCTTTTTTCACTCAAGCTATCATTGCTTCTATATTTGCACTTTTGGGTTCTTTTATATTTATCCAAATTTTAAGAAAAATCAAACTCAAAGATGTGATTTTTGTACCTTTGATAGGCTTGATGTTTGGAGGTATTATTAGTGCTATAACCACTTTTTTTGCCTATGCTTTAAATTATATACAAAATATCCAAGGTTGGCTACAAGGCAGTATGGCAAATGTTATGCAGGGAAATTATGAATTGCTCTACATTTCTTTACCACTTTTTATACTTGCTTATTTTTTAGCTCATAAAATCACCATAGTTGGCATGGGCGAAGATATAGCTTTAAATCTTGGAATTTCTTATAATGGGATATTATTTTTAGGCTTGATGATTGTAAGCATTATCACTAGCTTAGTGATTGTAAGCGTTGGAATTATCCCTTTTTTAGGGCTAATTATCCCAAATTTAGTAGCTCTTTATCTAGGTGATAATCTTAGAAAAAATCTTATCTATATAGCACTTTGTGGAGCTTTGTTTTTACTTGTTTGCGATATCATTTCAAGACTTGTCATCTTTCCTTTTGAAATGCCTTTAAGTATCACTACAGGTGTTTTAGGATCTTTAATCTTTATCTTTCTTTTGCTAAAAAGGAAAGCTTATGCGTAAAAAAATGCTGATTTTAAGCTTTTTAACACTTGGTATGATAGGGATTTTTATACTTGTGGATTTAAATGGCTTTGATGAGTATGCCTTAAAAAGTCGTTTTTTACAAATTGCAGCTATTATCATAGTAGCTATTTGTATCGCTGTTTCAACAGTAATCTTTCAAACTTTATGCAATAACAAAATTCTAACCCCTGCCATCATAGGATTAGATTCTTTATATATGTTACTTCAAAGTGCTCTTATCTTTTCTTTTGGTGCAGCTAATTTAAGTGTTTATAAAAACGATATCAATTTTTTAATCACTCTAGTTTGTATGGTGGTTTTTTCACTAGGACTTTATAAAATTTTATTTAGTAGCGATAGAAGTATTTATCTTATCATGCTTTTAGGCTTAGTTTTTGGGACACTTTTTAGCACTTTAAGCTCTTTTTTTGAAGTGCTAATCGACCCTGATGAATTCATGGTAATACAAGGAAGAATGTTTGCTAGTTTTGATAATATTGCTTTTGATGTTTTAATTCTTGCTTATATTATTAGCTTTTTAAGTTTTATATGGATTTTTCGCTATATGAAATTTTTAGATCCTTTAAATTTAGGCAAAGATTTAGCGATAAATTTAGGGATAAATTATCAAAAAATTTCAAAACAATTAATGATTATTATAGCTATTTTAACTTCTATTAGCACCGCACTTGTAGGTCCTATAACCTTTTTAGGGCTTTTGGTGGTAAATATCACTTATGAGCTATTTAAAACTGCAAAGCATAGTATTTTGCTAAGCGCTTGTATACTTATTAGTATTTTGGCTTTACTTGGAGGGGTGTTTTTTGTCTCTAGAGTTTTTGATTATAATGCCACTATAAGCGTGGTTATTAATTTCTTAGGTGGGATATATTTTATCTATCTTGTATTAAAGGGTAATAAATTATGATTAAACTAAAAAATATCACCAAATTTTATGATAATAAAGTCATTATTTCAGATCTTAGCCTTGATTTTCATAAAGGCAAAATCACTTCTATAATAGGAGCCAATGGCGCTGGAAAATCCACTCTTTTAGCTCTAGCAAGTCGTTTGATAAAACCTAGTAGTGGAGAAATTTATATCGATGGAATGAATTTAAAAAATTATAAAGAGCAAATCTTAGCACAAAAAATTTCCATTCTCAAGCAACAAAACAATATCAATTTAAGATTAAAAGTTGAAGAATTAGTCGCTTTTGGGCGTTTTCCGCATTCTCAAGGAAGACTTAATACAAACGATAAAATCAAAATCAATGAAGCTTTAGAATACATGGAACTTAACAACTTAAGAAATGAATTTTTAGATACATTAAGCGGGGGACAAAAGCAAAGAGCTTTTATAGCCATGATCATCGCTCAGGATACTGAATTTATAATGTTTGATGAACCTTTGAACAATCTTGATATGAAGCATAGCGTACAAATCATGCAACTAATGAAAAATTTAGTCAAAGACTTTAACAAAAGTATAGCTGTTGTATTACATGATATTAATTTTGCTTCGATTTATTCTGATGAAATCATAGCCTTAAAAGATGGGAAGCTTTTAAAACAAGGCTCAAAAGATGAAATCATCAATCAAGAAAATTTAAAACAAATTTATGATATGGATATACCCGTAAGTCAAATTAATGGTAAGAAAATTTGTATTTATTTTTAAAAAGGAGAAAATATGAAAAAATCTTTAGTTTTTGCATTTTTTGCATTTTTTTTAAGTCTAATCTTAACAGCTTGTAATTCAAACTCAAATGAAAACAACGCAAGTTCTACAACAAAAACCAACACTGCTACGGTGAAAGTTTTGCCTATTAGTATGAGCGATGAGGGTGATAGTTTTTTAGTGAAGGATAGTCTAGGAGAAAATAAAATCCCTAAAAATCCTTCTAAGGTAGTGATCTTAGATCTTGGAATTTTAGATACTTTTGATGCTTTAAAATTAAATGATAAAGTCGTTGGCGTTCCTGCTAAAAATTTACCAAAATACCTACAACAATTTAAAAACAAACCTAGTGTAGGTGGAGTACAACAAGTTGATTTTGAAGCCATTGATGCTTTAAAACCTGATCTTATCATCATTTCTGGACGCCAAAGTAAATTTTATGATAAGTTAAAAGAAATAGCTCCAACTTTATTTGTAGGTCTTGATAATGCAAATTTTTTAAGCTCTTTTGAAAACAATGTCTTAAGCGTTGCAAAACTTTATGGTTTAGAAAAAGAAGCTTTAGAAAAAATTTCAGATATTAAAAATGAAATTGAAAAAGCCAAAAGTATAGTTGATGAAGATAAAAAAGCTCTTATCATTCTTACAAATTCTAACAAAATTTCAGCCTTTGGTCCTCAATCTCGCTTTGGGATTATTCACGATGTTTTAGGGATTAATGCAGTAGATGAGAATATAAAAGTAGGCACACACGGAAAAAGTATCAACTCTGAATTTATATTAGAAAAAAATCCTGATTATATTTTTGTTGTTGATAGAAATGTCATCGTAGGCAACAAAGAACGCGCTCAAGGCATACTCGATAATGTGCTTGTCGCTAAAACCAAAGCAGCACAAAACAAAAAAATCATCTATCTTGATCCAGAATACTGGTATTTAGCAAGTGGAAATGGACTAGAGTCTTTAAAAACTATGATTTTAGAAATCAAAAACGCTGTAAAATAATATAACTTCGCAAGGGCTAGTCTCTTGCTTCGATACTTAATAAAATACTTGGGATTTTCAAGAAAGTTTTAGTGGCGGACAGAGAGGGATTTGAACCCTCGAGACCCGTTAAGATCTGCACCCTTAGCAGGGGTGTGGTTTCAGCCACTCACCCATCTGTCCAATAAAGTAAAGTATGATTATACAAAAAAATAAATAATACCTAGCTTAAAAAGCTAGGAAAAATCAAAGGCTAAGATAAGCCAAAAGCAAAGTTACAACAACCCCTACTCCAAGAACTGCAAATTGCTTACTTCTATCTTTTTTATTTGCAAACAAAGTAATCATAAGCCCTGAAATATAAAGCATAAATAAAGTAATACCAAAGCCTACACTAAGCACAGAAAAATACCAAGCACCCTTATCTTTATGAAGCATAATCATATCGCCAAGTAAAGATCTTGTTTTTAAGGTAATATTGTATTCATTAGTAGATTTTTGAGTTATATTAGCACTATAATGAGTTCCACCTATTGTTATACCTTTATCTTTACTTTTAATGATATCTGTATTAGATGGTACTTTTAAACCATTTGTTTTTAAAAACTCTATTAAAGCTTCTCTTTCTTTACCACTTTCTATAACTTTTGACAATTGATACTGCTCAACTTTTAAGCCCACATCTTGATTAATACCAAAAATATACGCTATACCCGTTAAAGCAAAAAGCAAAGCACAAGGCAAAAAGAACAAACTAAGATAGATATGAACCTGTCTAAACAATTTATTTTTATTGATCATTTTAACTCCTTTTTGATTATCAAAATTTGTGATATTTTGACAAAACAAAGTGAAGCAAAAGTGAATTTTAAATAAAAAGTTTATATTTTTTAAAACAAAGAAAAGAAAAAGCCCTATGATTATAGGGCTTAAGAATTATTTTTTATCAATCACTTGATAATTATAAGGAGCAAGCTCTTTATCATGCTCTAAAAGTTCTTTTGGAGGATTGCCATTAACATCTTTTTCATCTGCATAGTAACGCTCTCCAGCTTTATGATTATTAACATCTACTTTATAATAAAGCTCTCCTGGATTAAATTTTTGAATATCTTCAAAACCTAAATTTGAAGTTTTAAAATCTTTAATTCCATTTGCCGCTGCAATTTCTACAAGTTTAGTTTGTCCCATTCTTGCCATATCAACAGCTTGCAATAACATTCTTGAAGCTTCGCGAGGATTATGAAAACCAGTTGAGTTTTCAGCATTAACAAAATCTGCTCTCATTTGAGCTTTACGATGAAGTTCTAAAACTTCTTTTAGCTCTTCGCTAATTTTTTTCGCATCAGCTTTTCCATCGCTTTGGAATTTTTCCATATTGCCTAGTTCATCACGTAGTTTTTTAGTATCCATAATCAAACTAACAATTGCATACTCTGCCGTTCTTTGATCATGCGCAACGCTATTTTGTATGTCAAGCACTTGAGCTTTTAAATAATCTTCGCTTTGTTTATGACAAGACTTGCAAGCAGAGTTAATATCTCTTAAAGGAGAGGTGATATTGTGTTGAGTAACCTTTTTAGCCCCTTCTCTAACATAAGGCATATGACAATCCACGCAACTTACTCCATTTACAGCATGCACACCGCCACTATAAAGTTCACTTTCTGGGTGTTGAATTTTAATAATTTGTGCCCCTGTTAATTTATGAATAAAATCAGCTCCAAATACTCCACGAACTTTATCATAATAATCATCTAACATTTCAATTCTAAATGGTTGCCCTTTTTTCCACTCACTCCAAGGAAAAGTTAAAACTATACCATCGGTTTCAATCTCTTTAGCTTTATTACCATCTCTCCAAAATTCATACTCATCATAATTTTTCTGAGTTCCATTCCACCATTTTTTAGAACTATCATCTACAATAGTTTCACCCATTACTTTTACTTTTTCCCCTGTTGGTTTAAAATAGTATTCAACATGGCATTGAGAGCAAACTAAAGTTCTCATTTCTTCTCTTGTAGCTTTTACGCCTTGCACTGGATCTTTTTCATATCCTCTAGAAACTAAAGCATTAATAGCTGCTGGACGAGTAAGTCTTAAACTCATATCATTTGGATTGTGACAATCTGCACAAGTTACACCCATTCTTTTACCACCATGTGGACCTGCATGTTCAGGTGAATTTTCCACTATACCATCAACGGCTGGGATATTTTTAATCATAGTCCAATAATTTGTAGAGTTAAAAGCAGTAAAATCTCCTTTAGCAACATTTTTTATAAGCCATGGAGTCCATCCACTATGACAATTCATACAAGCTGCGGGCTGGCCTTTAAAAGCAGCAAGGCCGTGAGCATTAAGAAAATCTTTGTTGTTTCTTGCTGTTTTCATTTGATCTACTTGAACCCAAAAATGCCCTCTTTCTTCATTGAAATCAAGACTAAAAGGATATCCTGCCCAAAGTATGGTTAATTGAGGAAAGCGAATTAATTTTGAATAAGCTAAATTACCACCAAATTCAGTAGCTTTAGGCTCTTCTTTTTCAACTGTTAAATACATTTTTAGCTGCTCTGGAAAAACCTTACCCCATTTTTCAAAATTTGGATCATCATCACTAAGCAAAGAAAAATCAGCATTTGCTGCAATGGCATTTTTATTTGCTTCATCTTCTTTTTTTTGATTGATATCATTATTTAGCCATAAAACTCCCACTATAAGTAAAACCAAAACAACAATACCCAAGCGTAAAATATTTTTTTTCATTCATCTTCTCCTTATTAAATTCCGTGTTTATGTCCAACATCTTTATGACAAGAAGCACAATTTAATGACTTGTCTGCATGTGGATTTGTTGTAGCATTGATAGCTGTTTGAGCAAAATCTGCATGACAGCGTATGCAGTTTTCTTGCACCATTTTTCTGCTTTTTTCAGTCGCACTCAAATTTGTAGGCAACTTATCAAGTTTAAAAGTAAAAGCATAAGCATGTCCTAAACCACTTTGCGCTTTAGCTATCCACTTAGCTACAAAATTATGTGGCAAATGACAATCCACACAAGTTGCTCTTGGTTCGCCTTTGACTTTTTGAGAGTGTGGTCCTGCCATGTATTCGTTATAAACTTCATTCATAATATGGCAGTTATTACAAGATTCACTTGCATTGCTTAAATAAGATGTGCCCTTAGCGTTATAAAAAGTATAAAACCCAACCGCAAAGAAAACAAAAAGCAAAACAAGAAAAATAGTAAAAAGATTCGAAGTTTTCTTCAAAATTTTCCTCCTTAAAATTATCATTTCTTAAAATCTTCAATGAAACAACAATGTCACAGAATTTCCCAGAAATAAATTTTTTAATTTTAACATAGATGAATTTAATATAATTTTAAAGATATATTTACTCTTAATTAACCTAAAAAATTTAAAACTTTTATTCAATAATTTCAAAATAAATGATAAAATACAACTAAAAAAGGAAAAATTAATGCAAACAAGTCCTGATATGTTTATCAATCGCGAACTTTCTTGGCTTCGCTTTAATTCTCGTGTTTTAGACCAATGTTCTAAAAATTTACCCTTGTTAGAAAAATTAAAATTTATAGCTATATATTGCACTAATTTAGATGAATTTTATATGATACGCGTCGCAGGCTTAAAACAACTTTTTTCAGCTGGAGTTAATGCAAGCAGTAGCGATGAAATGACACCGTTGCAACAATTAAAAGCCATACGCAAATACTTACACCAAGAAAAAGAGCTTTTGGAGCGTTATTTTAATGAAATCACAAGTGAATTAGAAAAAGAAAATCTTTTCATAAAACATTATGAGAATTTAGATGAAAATTTAAAACAAAAATGTGATGAGTATTTTTTCTCCAATATTTTTCCTGTTATTGTTCCAATAGCTGTTGATGCTACTCACCCTTTTCCGCATTTAAACAACTTATCTTTTTCACTAGCGGTTAAAATTTGCGATAAAGCGCATCCTGAACTTGTAAAATTTGGAATGATTAGAATTCCAAGAGTTTTACCTCGTTTTTATGAAGTAAGTGCAAATATTTATGTTCCTATAGAAAGTATAGTCCATCAACACGCAGAAGAAATTTTTCCAGGCTATAAACTCTTAGCTTCAGCAGCATTTAGAGTGACTAGAAATGCAGATATGGTAATAGAAGAGGAAGAAGCTGATGATTTTATGATGATTTTAGAACAAGGCTTAAAACTTCGCAGAAAAGGAGCTTTTGTAAGATTGCAAATTCAAAAAGATGCAGATGAGCAAATCGTAGAATTTCTTAATACTCACATGAAAATTTTTCATAAAGATGTTTATGAATATTCTATTTTACTCAATCTCCCTAGCCTTTGGCAAATCGCAGGAAATAAAACCTTTACGCATCTTTTAAGCCCACTTTACACGCCTAAAACTTTACCACCTTTTGATGAAAATTTATCTATTTTTGACGCTGTAGAAAAAGAAGATATACTCATCATACAACCTTTTGAAAGTTTTGATCCAGTTTATAAATTTATCAAAGAAGCAAGCAAAGATCCTGAAGTAATTTCCATAAGAATGACACTTTATAGAGTTGAAAAAAATTCCAATATAGTTCAAGCTTTAATTGATGCTGCAAGTGATGGAAAACAAGTAACTGTGATGGTAGAATTAAAAGCACGCTTTGATGAAGAAAATAATCTTCATTGGGCGAAAGCTTTAGAAAATGCCGGAGCTCATGTTATTTATGGCATTACAGGTTTTAAAGTCCACGCTAAGGTTTCTCAAGTCATACGCAAACAAGGAGATAAACTTAAATTTTATATGCATTTAAGCACAGGAAATTATAATGCAAGCAGTGCTAAAATCTATACTGATGTGAGTTATTTTACAAGCAAAGCAGAATTTGCAAGAGATACGACAAGCTTTTTCCACATCTTATCGGGCTTTAGTAAAAATCGTCGCCTTCAAACTCTTTCAATGAGCCCAAATCAAATCAAAGAAAAAGTTTTAGAAATGATACGCATTGAAACAAGCAAGAAAAATGAAGGTGTGATTGTAGCTAAAATGAATTCTCTTGTGGATAGTGATATCATACAAGCGCTTTATGAAGCAAGTATGGAAGGAGTGCAAATCGATCTTATCATACGCGGAATTTGTTGCTTAAAACCTGATGAAGAATACAGCAAAAACATACGCGTTAGAAGCATCATAGGAAAATACTTAGAACATGCTAGAGTATTTTATTTTAAACATAGTGAGCCAAATTATTTTATATCGAGTGCAGATTGGATGCCAAGAAATTTAGAACGCCGTTTAGAACTTATGACTCCTATATATGATGAAAGAAGCAAAGCTAAATTAGCTCAATTTTTACGCTTGCAACTTAGTGATAATGTTTTAGCTTATAAGCTTAAAAATAATGGAGAATATGAAAAAATTCCTTCTTCTGAAAAAATCATAGATTCTCAACAAACCTTAGAAGAATATGTAAGTAAAATTTATAAAACACTTAAAAAAGATACAGATCAAAGTCGTGCAACGCACTTAGCTTCCAAACTTTTCAAAGAAAACTAAAAGTTTTTAGGGTTTTTTACTCTAAAGACTTATTTACTTGTTTGTTATAAAAAAGGGCTTTAAGATAAAGCCCTAGGAGATTTCCCATAGAAATAAACAATTATTTCTAAACTATAAAAAGATTTAGAAATGATTTTTAAGATTAAAATTTATACTTAAGTCCTACTTGACCACTTAAGTAAGTTTCATTTTTATTATCTACTTTACCTGCTAGTATTTGTTTAGCACCAAAGCCAAGATTCATACTGAGTTGATTTGTAAAATCTACATTACCCCCTACGATAATTTGTCCGTATGTTTTTTTCTTGTTGTTAGCTTCTACACTAGTAAAGAAAGCATTATTTACAGCTAGGTTAGCTGTGTAATCATCACCACTATTGATAACAAATTGTTCTATTTTTGGAGTTACAAAAATATAAGAGTTTTCATTCATATATTTTCTAAATTCAGCACCCACTTCAATACTTACAGAATTGTTTTTCATAGAATCAATATCTTTAGCAATAGCACCATTTTCTGTATGAGATGGAGTATAACTAAAATAATAATTTACTCCCGCAAAAGGTTTAATAAATAAAGTATTATCACTAAAGTCAAACACACGACCTGCATTAGCACTAAGTCCTAAGAATTTACTTGTATAATCTGAGTTATATGCACCATCTATTTGAACATTGTCTTGTTTAGTTGGAGAAACTTGAGCATAAGCTTTAAGATTAAGTTCCCATTGTGGAGCTATATTGATAGTAGAATACATACCTAATTGGAAGTTATCACTTTTTTGTTCTAGATTATTGTCTTTGATTTTAGCATTTGCATAAGTAAAATAAACACCCCATAAAACATCATCATTAGCTTGTTTATCTACACCTATAGTAGCACCATACATTGCACCACTATCTCCATCGATAATGTTAGCACCACCAAAAGCATTAGCCCAAACACTATTGGTATATTCATTTACATAGCTTGGTCTCATATCGCTATCTAAAGCAGCAAATTTAAGGCCATTCATTTTAGAAGCATAAGTTCCAAAAGGATTGTTTAACATTGCTACACGAGAACCTATAGAAACATCATTAGAAATATTCATAGTGGTATTTACTGCACTAGAAGCTGAATTTAGATTAGATACAGATTTACCTGTATTGTCTGTATCTTTTTTGATATCTAAAGCTAGTTTTACACCTTCTCTACTTGCTAAATCTGCTCCTATACTTCCTAATTGTTCTGTGATAGAACGAAGTGCTAGGATAGAAGCTTTATCATTAGAGTTAAGATTTCAATTTGAATTTTTATTTACTAAATCAATGTATTTTTCATCATCGATTTTACCGCCGTTTTTCTCAGCTTCTTCTAACATTGTTTGAAGTTCAGTTTTTTGTTTTTCAAGAGCTTCTTTGGCTTTTGCCCATTCTTCATCTTGATCGGAATCAAATTCATTTTCAAGCAATTTATCGATAGTATCTATATCTACTTGAAGTTGAACTAGCTTATCTTTAGCCGCTGCAGTAGCACCTCCATTGATCACTAAGCATTTATTGCCACCGCAGTTTTGAACGCTAAGTTTATAATCTACTAAGCCTTTTTCTCCATCGCCGTATTTATCTTCATCGCTAATATCTATTATAGTTCCTGCTTCCAAAGGATCTTTGCCTTGAACATCGGTTGAGATATAATCACTTGCGAATTTTAAAAGTAATGCACCCGCGTTATTATTTGATTTTTCTTCTAAGATATCTTTGTTAAAATCTTTAGCTTGAACTATTACTACATTATTTGCTTCTAAGTCTGTATAAGAGCGTTTCATAAGTCCAAAATTTGAATTTGTAAGATTTGCAGCTCCATTTACCTTAACAAAATTTCCATAAGTAGCAAAAAGAGTTTTATCGGCAGTAAAATTTCCATTTATAGTTAAACTACCATTAGCACTTTTTCCTTCAACTGTTCCATTATAAAGAATTATACCCGAGCCTTTTTTCATCCTCGGTAATGGCTTCATCTAATGAACTAGTCATAGTTAAATCTCCATTAATCACCGAAGGTGCAAAAGCTTGTAAAACTATATCTGTTGTTTTAACCTCTTTAGCAGTAGCGTTTAGATTTGTTACATAAGCAGGATGTTCGCTATTATTGTGTTTAAAGCTTAAAGTATTGTTTTTGCCGATACCAATGTTAAATCGATAATCAGCGCTATCATAATCATCGTTTGGTAAATCCCAAACACTCATTTTGATACTTAAATCTTGCCCTTTGTAATTATCAGGATTTTTGAGATTGATATCCTTACCATTTTCTTCAAAATAATTTCCTATATCTGAAGACTCTGTAAGATTGATTTCTTGCGCAAAAGCACCTGAATAAAGCAAAGTTGCTACACCTAAGCTTAGCAATATCTTGCTCGAAGCATTTTTCTTCATAAGTTTCTCCTTCAATAAATTTAAACTGAAGGAAAATTATACCCCCTAAAAATAAGCTTAAAAATAAAACTATAAATTTTTAATGAAAAATTATAAAACTTAATATATCAAAGTTTTAAGGGTAATAAATCGATCTTAACTTCATATAAAAAATTCTAAAAATTTGAAATAAACTTATGATTTACTTAAAATTAGCGTGATGGTGGAAGCGAGGGGAATCGAACCCCTGTCCAAAAATAATCCCACAAAGACCTCTACATGCTTAGCAAAGATGACTACTTCACCCTACTTCGCTCATCTTCCAAAACTCAAAAGCAAGGCTAAGACTTTATTTCACCTCAACGCTTGTCAAACGCAAGGCTACACTATCAAAGATGACCGAAAATTAAGCTAGATAGTATGACTTAAATTTCAGGCTCAACTGAACTTACGCAGCTTTAGCGTAAGCAGGAGCGAATTTAACGTTGTTTGCGTTTAATTTTATTTGGGCTTTTTACGCTTTGCCCAAAGCGACATGCCATCTAAGCAGACTTACTCCTGTCGAAGCCAAGTCGCTCCCTTATTTAGAAATAATATTTGGAACATTAACAATTAAAGGATTAAAAACCGCTAAAACAGAATCATCATTTTCATATGAACGACAATATTTTTCAAACTGATCACTCATCAAAAGCATCCAATCCGTAAATTCATCACTAGCAGGCCCATTAAAGCGATTTGCTTGCGCCATCATCTCTTCACAAAATACACAAAAATCAGTCACTTCTTCAAGATTTAAGCGTCTTGCTGCCCAAGCGGTATTGTGTGCTAAAGTTTCAAGCTCTTTTATGGCTTCTTTATAACGCACGCTATCGCTTCCAAGCTTGATGATTAAAGGTTCAAACCTATCGCACATGGTTCTAAAAAATTGTAAAAATTTTTCTATATCGTCAATTTCATAATCTAATTCTAATTTTGTTAAAATTCCCATTTTTAAACCATAATCATTAAAGTTTAATGTAAATTCTAGCAAATTTTAGCTAAAATCTTATTTTAATTTTTCCAAAATATAAGCAAAGATATGGATAGAATAGTAGAAATAGAAAAATACTCCTTTGATGAAACTTACGAAACTTCGTTGCGTCCTTCAAATTTTGATGGTTATATAGGTCAAGAAAGCATTAAAAAAAATTTAAATATCTTTATAGCTGCAGCCAAAAAACGCAATGAATGTTTAGATCATATACTTTTTAGTGGTCCTGCAGGACTTGGAAAAACAACACTAGCTAATATCATCTCCTATGAAATGGGTGCAAATATCAAAACAACCGCCGCTCCTATGATAGAAAAAAGCGGAGATTTAGCCGCTATTTTAACCAATCTTAGCGAAGGAGATA
Source organism: Campylobacter sp. CFSAN093260 (assembly GCF_012890095.1). NCBI lineage: Bacteria > Pseudomonadati > Campylobacterota > Epsilonproteobacteria > Campylobacterales > Campylobacteraceae > Campylobacter > Campylobacter sp. CFSAN093260. The sequence goes on from NZ_CP040618.1 coordinate 1,296,514, forward strand.
TACTTTTTATCGATGAAATTCATCGCTTAAGTCCTGCTATCGAAGAAGTGCTTTACCCTGCAATGGAGGATTACCGCCTTGATATTATCATAGGTAGTGGTCCAGCTGCTCAAACCATAAAAATCGATTTACCAAAATTTACTCTTATAGGGGCTACAACGCGTGCAGGTATGCTTAGCAATCCTTTACGTGATCGTTTTGGTATGCAATTTAGATTAGAATTTTACAAAGATAGCGAACTTGCCCTAATCTTGCAAAAAGCAGCTTTAAAACTTAATAAAACTTGCGAAGAAAAAGCCGCACTTGAGATCGCTAAAAGAAGTCGTTCAACTCCTAGAATAGCTCTAAGGCTTTTAAAAAGAGTTAGAGATTTTGCCGATGTTAATGATGAAGAGATTATCACAGAAAAAAGAGCTAATGAGGCCTTAAATTCTTTAGGAGTTAATGAGCTTGGTTTTGATGCGATGGATTTAAGATATCTTGAACTTTTAACCGCTGCCAAACAAAAACCTATCGGACTTGCAAGTATTGCTGCGGCTTTAAGTGAAGATGAAAATACCATAGAAGATGTAATCGAGCCTTATTTACTAGCTAATGGCTATATAGAACGCACTGCAAAAGGGCGTATAGCAAGTGCAAAAAGTTATAGTGCTTTAAAACTAAACTATGAAAAAACTTTATTTGAGGAGTAAATTTTGCAAAATGGAAAATTCTTTCTTATAAGCTTTATTTTAGTTATTTTATTTCTTTTACTTTACCTTTTTAAAGGTTTTTTACTTGTAATTATCATAGCTAGTTTAATGGCGGTAGCTACCTCAAACATCAATGCAAAATTTTTAAATCTTACTAAAGGACATAAATTTTTAGCTTCCATTCTTACAACAGCTTGTATGGTTTTGCTTTTCTTTGCACCTTTTGTTTATGCTATGATAGAACTTGCCAAAGCTTTAAAGAATTTTGATATTAATTTAGTTACACAAACACTTGATTATGTCAAAAACTATCAATTCACCTTGCCTGAAAGCTTTAATTTTTTAGAACCTAAAATTAAAGAATTTTTAGCTTCTATAGATTTAAATAGTATTTCTAAACAAATTCTAAGTTATGCTTCAAGTTTTACAAAATCAGGAGCTAAATTTCTTATAGATATGGTTTTAATTTGTGTGTTTTATTTCTTTGCAAATCTATATGGAACAGAACTTGTTATCTATCTTAAATCCATCATTCCTATTGATAAAAAAGAACTCGATGATGTTTTAAGCGAAGTGGGTAATGTTATGGCTGTTGTGCTTTACTCTATGGTAATTGTAGCAATATTTCAAGGTGCACTTTTTGGTTTAATCACAATATTTTATGGTTATGATGGAATTTTAATGGGAGTAATTTTTGCTGTAAGTTCTCTCATACCTGCTATAGGAGGAGCTTTAATTTATGTGCCTGTAAGTCTTTATGAATTTGCCTCAAACAATCTTAACTCAGCTCTTGTTATTTTTATTTATTCTGTAATTGTAATTTCTTTTATAGCAGATACTTTAATCAAACCTTTAATCATCAAATGGATCAACAAAAAACTTGTAAAAACTCCCACTAAAATCAACGAACTTTTAATTTTCTTGGCCATGATAGCAGGAATTTCAACCTTTGGTTTTTGGGGTATTATACTAGGTCCTGCGATTTTAACTTTTTTTGTATCAACTTTAAGAATGTATGTGATTTTAAAAGATAAGAATTTAATTTAACTTGCCTTAAAAAAGGCAAGTTTTATGTTCTAGGCTTTTGGGCCTATCATTTTAGTAGGATCAACAAATTTATTGAAATCTTCTTCGCTAACCAAACCAAGCTCCATTGCGCTTTCTTTTAAAGAAATACCTTTTTTATGGGCATTTTTGGCTACTTTAGCAGCGTTTTCATAACCTATGTATGGGTTTAGAGCGGTAACTAGCATTAAAGAATTATGAAGATTATGATCGATTTTTGCACGATTTGGTTCTATGCCTACAGCACAATGGATATTGAATGAATGCATAGAATCAGCTAACAAATCAAGACTTTGCAAGAAATTATAAATAATCACAGGCTTAAACACATTAAGTTCAAAATTTCCTTGACTTGCTGCAAATCCGATAGCTGCATCATTTCCCATCACTTGTACAGCAACCATAGTAACAGCTTCACACTGGGTAGGATTTACCTTACCTGGCATAATCGAACTTCCTGGCTCATTTTCAGGGATGATAAGCTCACCAAGACCGCATCTTGGGCCTGAAGCTAACCATCTTATATCATTTGCAATTTTCATCAAATTTGCAGCCAAACCCTTCATAGCTCCATGAGTAAAATTGATCGCATCATGACTTGTTAAAGCATGAAATTTATTTGGACTTGAAACAAATTTCGTACCTATAAGTTGAGTTAGCTCTTCACTTACTTTTTGGCTTAATTCTGGATGCGCATTAAGCCCTGTTCCTACTGCGGTTCCTCCTATGGCAAGTTCTCTTAAAGTTGGTAAAGAAGCGATGATTTGCTCTTTTGAATGCAAAAGCATAGAAAGATATCCACTAAATTCTTGTGCTAGAGTAAGTGGAGTAGCATCTTGTAAATGCGTGCGTCCTATCTTGATAATACTATCAAATTCTTTTACTTTTTTTTCAAAAGTTGCAATAAGCTCATCAAGCGCAGGGATAAGCTTTTTCTCTACTTGCTCAACCGCAACGATACTCATAGCTGTTGGAAAAGTATCATTTGAACTTTGACTCATATTAACATGATCATTTGGATGTACAAGCTTTTCTTTGCGAAAATCCCCGCCCATGATTTCAGTGGCACGATTTGCAATAACTTCATTCATATTCATATTGCTTTGTGTGCCTGAACCTGTTTGCCAAATCGCAAGTGGAAAATTATCATCAAATTTACCTGCGATAATCTCATCGCAAGCTTGAACTATAGCATTTTTCTTAGCATCATCAAGTTTGCCAAGTTTGTTATTGACCAAAGCTAAAGATTTTTTAAGATTTGCAAAAGCATAGATTAAAACCTTTGGCATTTTCTCGCAACCGATTTTGAAATTTTCAAAACTTCTTTCAGTTTGAGCTCCCCAATATTTGTCATTTGGGACCTTAACTTCACCCATGGTATCATGTTCAACTCTGTATTCCATAATTTTTTCCTTTGATTAAAATTTTATTTATTATAAGCTAAAAAAATAAATACTTTCAAAAACGTTTTCCTACTGAACTCATTAAATGCAATTCATAGGCATTATGAGAAAATCTATTCATTAACATAAACTGCCAAAATACATTGTTTTTATATAAAAATTCTGAATTAAAACCTTGACTTAAAATATTATCTTTTAATTTATATTTTTGAATAAAAGTAATAGGAAAATCAACAAAACTAGCCTTATTTTCTAAAGTTCTTCCATAAATTCTTTTTTCAAAAATTACAAAAGTAGAAAAAGAAGCTTGATAATCATCTTGCTCTATATTTTTAGCAAGATTAAAACCTAAATTTGCATTTATGCTATGATGTTTTAAACTTTCATAATTTTTAGCAAAAGGACTTTTATTTTCTTTAAAATCTTCTTGATAAAAAAAACTATGTGTAAAATACATTAAAGGATTAAAAATAAAATCTTGACCTAAAATAATATCTTTAGTTACACCAAGCTGGGCTGAAGTTTGCAATGTTTTATATTTGCCTTCAATTGGCTGCTCTACTACAAAACGATTAAGAGTATTAAATCCTACACCTATACCTAATCCACTTAATATTTTTATAAAATCTAAATCATGGTTATAATTAAGCAATAAATCCATGTTATAACTCTTCAAATCACTACCATTATTAAAATTAAATTTAGCGCTAGAAAGAGATAAAGCATAAGCTAAAAAGCCTGATGAGAAATTTTCTCCTAAAGAGATATTAGCACCTGTTTTTTGACCTGAAAAATCTTTATCTTTATAGTATTTATAACTTGGAGTAAGATGCCAAAAATATTCTTCATTGCTAAAAATTCTAGGTAAATAAGTACTAGCAAGTAAGATATTATTGTTTTGTGCAAAATTATTAATATTAAGAGGATGAAGGGTAAATAACATATTATTTTGCATTAAATTAGATTGATTATGATTACTAAAAGTGCTTAAATACCCTGAACCTTCTATTCTATTTAATTTAGTCTTTACATCTATTCCATTATCTAAAGAAGCAAAAAATTCCTGATAAGTCTGACTCAAGTCTGCCCTAGATCGCAATTGTCTTAAAGCATTTCCCAAGCTTGTATTAGGAATTTCGTAAGCATTTGGCTTTAAATTAGGTTTTATTAAGGTTTTATTAATACTCACTAAATCATCACTTAAAACAAAATCAAAATTTAAAGCATAGGTATTTTGTATCAAAACATGATTAAAAGATGATAAACTTTTTTCCAAATCTCCTAAATTAATTTTCACTGGCTTATTTAAGATATAGTATTTAGGTAAAGGAATATATTCTAAATTCCCGCTCCTAATATCATAAGTTTTTGCAATCAGTTTAGAATTTTTATAATTACCAAAATCAAGTTGCAATTTAGAGTCAACTCCTTCTTGAGTATAAGTTCCTTGCACGGTTAAATCATTCAAATCTTCATTTCCAGGTCTAACTATGCCTTTATTGTTTAAATTTTGCCCTACAATACCATTACCGCTTAGTATTGCTTTTTGTTCTACATAAGCATTATTTTTAACTTTTCCTTTAAGCTTTAATTCTCCTTGTTTGATTAAAGTTGCACCCTCATAAGTATTTTGACCACTGATAATCAAAATACCTTCACCTTCTTTAGATAATCCTATGTTAAGATTAGCTAAATGTGTAGGTTTATTAATAGCACTTGATAAATGAGTACTTTCATCCCATTTTCTTTGACTAATATCATTAGAAAATTCAGCATCATAACCTGCAGTGTTTATAGTATAATAAGCTGTATTAGGTTCTTGCTCATATTTTAATACATCCTGATCACTGAGTCTGTTTGCATCTAAAATACTCAGTCCTTTTAACGCCTTTTGTGCATCTAAAATTCCTTGTCCAAATAATTCTTCTTTCTCAACTCTAACTACTCCATTAATAGAACTAATAGTAGAAGTATTAAGTTTTTGTGACTGCGCACTATCTCTATTATCCCAAATATAATCACTATAATCAATCCATTGTCCATTAACTTGAACTTGTATTCCATTGTAAAGCTGTTTTAAATCCCGTTTTATTTCATCTTCTATCCTAGGTGGATCTTGCGAAATATACACAATAAGAAATTTAGGTTGATTTGTTCCATCGGTTACTTGTTTAACAGTAAATTTTGGAGCCTTATAATTTTTATTTGCTGTACTTAACAGTATATCAGCAATTTGCTTACCATCCAAAAAGGGGAAATTTTGCTTGACCAGTGCCGCTGTTCCACTTACCATAGGTGCTGCCATAGAAGTTCCACTTTTTTTTGTAAACTTATCATTAGTGCTTGAATCAACATTATTAATATTTACTCCAGCAGCAACTAAAGAAAAATTCGTAGCTCCCTTAAAACCATTACTAAAATCAGCCAAACCTTGACTTTTAATTATTAAAGTCCCATCTGATTCTAAAGTAATCTCATTTGCATCCAAAGCTCCAACAGCCAACCAAGCTCTTAAAGATTCATCATAACTTGGTAAAATCGCATGCAAAGCAGGGCTAAGAATTCCTTCATTACCAGCAGCAAATACATTTAATACTCCCTTGTCCTTGCTAAGCCTCATCATATCATTAGCAACCTTATCTGCTTTCATAACATATTCCAAAGGAGTATTACAGATATTATAGCTTGTCCCTTGATTAGTTTGAGTACAATCTACTAATCCAGAATTTGAAGCCTTAAGATTAAAATAAGGATAAAAATTAATACCCCAGCTATTATTAATAATACTCACATCTTTGAAAAAATTATAAATATCAGGAATTTGAGTGTAAGAGCCATTTGGAAACACCCCAGCTCCATAAAATTTTGCCCCATAAGCCACTCCATAAGGTTTGCTATCGCCTATCTTTGCTCCAACAGCTATACCTGCTACATGACTTCCGTGTGTTGATTTTTTCAAATCAGGTATAAGCTGTTTCCCAGCTGTATCAGTAGGATAAGTAGACTTTAAAATCTTATCCTTTAAACTAATATGATCTTGATTAAAAGCATCATCGGCTACACCTATTATAATAGTATCTCCACTATACCCTAGCTTATGTACTTTATCAATATGATGAAGTTCAAATTCGCTTAAAGCAAAAAGTTTACAAACTAAAGTTAAACAAAAAAATTTTTTCATTTCTATTCTACCGTTACGCTTTTAGCCAAATTTCTTGGCATATCCACATCATTGCCAAGTCTTATGGAAATTTCCATCGCCAAAAGTTGAGTAATGACCATCATTTCAAAAAATTCACACATATAATGATCTTGCTCATTGGTTTTTATAAAATCATCACTTAAATCAAATTCTAAAGGTGAAATGCTAAGCACTGTAGAATCCCTAGCAATAAGCTCTTCAACATTTGATTTTGTTTTTTCATAAAGCATGTGCTTTGGCATTAAAGCTATAGTATAAAGCTTAGAATCAGCCAAAGCAATAGGGCCATGTTTCATCTCTCCTGCAGGATAACCCTCAGCGTGAAGATAAGATAATTCTTTAAGTTTCAAAGCTCCTTCTAAAGCCAAAGGATAAAACACATCTCTGCCTATAAAGAAAAAGCCATGTCCATCTAAATAACGCTTGGATAAACGATGAATTTTTTCATGTAAAGCCTGTTTTACACTCACGCAATTTGGAGTATGCAAAAGTGCTTTAATTTCAGCAGAAACATTTAAATTTCTTTTTTGTGCCATAAAAATAGCAAGCATCCAAAGTGTTAAAACCTGAGTAGCAAAAGCTTTAGTTGAAGCAACTCCTTTTTCTATGCCCGCACGAGTTAAAAGACTTAGATGTGCTAAACGCACTATATTAGAATTATCCACATTGCAAATTGCAAAAGTCTTAGCACCCTGCTCTTTTGCAATCTTTAAAGCCTCTAAAGTGTCTGCTGTTTCTCCACTTTGAGAAATAACGATAAATAAAGAATCTTTTTTTATAATTGCTTCACGGTATCGAAATTCACTTGCAATTTCTACTTTAGCTTTAACTTTAGCAATTCTTTCAAACAAATAAGCACTTGCCATTGCAGCATGATAGCTTGTTCCACAAGCACAAAGCGTGATTTCATCTACTTGACTTAAATCTTCATTGTTTAGCTCATCAAAAACGACTTCATCGCCTTGAATACGCCCCATTAAAACTTCACTCATCACGCGACTTTGTTCATAAATTTCTTTTTCCATAAAAAAACGAAAGCCGTCTTTTTTTGCATAAGCCTTATCGCCTGAAAGCTTAGAAAAACAAAGTGATTTTAAAATATCATTTTCATAAACGACAAGCTCATCTTTACTCGCGTATCCCAAGCTTAAATCTTCAAGATGCATTACCTCATCACAACTTCCTATCAAAGGCGCATCACCTGAAGAAAAATACCATTCTTTATTTGCATTTTTACCGATAATCAAAGGAGCAGCATTTTTTGCAAAATACACATGATTGGGATCTTTTTTTGTTACTAACAAAGTAGCAAAAGCACCGCGAAGTTCTTTGATGGTTTTTTGCCAAGCTTCAAAAACTCCCAAATTTCTTGCATATAATTCAAAAAGCTGGACAATAACTTCTGTATCGGTTTGACTTAAAAAACTCACGCCTTCTTTTTCAAGTTTATCTTTGATTTCTTTATAATTTTCTATAATACCATTGTGAATCACACAAGAATACTGTCCTAAATGAGGATGTGCGTTGATTTCAGTAGGCTTACCATGAGTTGCCCATCTTGTATGACCTATAGCAAAACCATAACCTTGACTTTCAAAATCCGTGCATTTATTCGCCAAATTTTCAAGCTTTCCTACAGCTTTAAAAAAACTGAGCTCTCCTTCTTGCATCACTGCCATACCCGCACTATCATAGCCACGATATTCCAATTCTTTAAGTCCATTTAGTATAATTTGTTTTTTTTCATTATTTCCTATATAACCTACGATTCCACACATTTTTTTACTCACTTATTAATAAATTAACTAACTTTTGCTCGCTATGTTCTAATTTTTCATTCTTTTGAAAAATAAAAATATTACGCGTCCTTTGTCTTATGGTTTGAATTTTTGCTGCACATAAAACAAGTTCAAGTTCATTAAAAACATTCATCAAATACGCCATTAAACCCTGCTGATCTTTCGTATTAAGACCTAATTTAGCATACATTTTAGAATAGTTTAAGTCTAATTTTAACTCATCTTTTTTAATGATTGGCTTTTTAATTTTTTTCAAATTAAAACCAGAAAGATTTGAATTTAAAAGCTCGCAAAGTTTTAGTTTTTGCTCATCACTGATAATATTATCATATTCAAATCTTAAATAAATTTTATCATCAAAAAGTTCAAAAAAATTCATGAAAATAAGATTTAAATTTGTTAAAGAACTTAAAATAATGGCAATATTAAAATGAAGTGGTGCAACAATTTGCAAACTAAGATTTGTTTCATTACTAAACCAAAATTTAAAATCATTTTCTTTGGCTAATTTAGAAATCATAACAATATCTTCAAAAGTATTTTTTATAATAAAAAGATTTGATTTGATATGTATGATTTTATCTTGCAAAATTTCATCTTGCTCTAAAAAAATCTTACTTCTTTTAAGTGTTAATTCTTTTTTTACTCTTCTTGCGCTTTCTTCAAGTAGATTTTCATCTTCAAAACCTTGTTTTGCATTTTCTAAAAGTTTATCAAGAACTCTAAAATAAAAAGCATTATAATTTAAAGCCTTAGCCTTTAGCCAAGTTAAAGTGTATAAAAGCTCTAAATTTTCTAAATTTTCTAGCTTAGAAACCAAGCTACTTACAACAATAGGATTGTATATATCTTCTTTTTCTACAAGATCTTTTAAGGCATTATTGTTTTTAAATATCTTAAGACCCCATTCTAAAATTTCATTCTTTAAATCAAATTTGGAACAATACGCTCTATATATGCCTGCTAAAGAAATTTCATTTTCACTTTCTATAGCACTTAAAAGTATCACAAGCTTTAAAATCATTTTTTCATCGGTTTTAAGTTTTTGGAGTATCTCAAGCTCATCTTCGTATTTTTCAAATTCACTTAACATAAGAAAAACTTGCTCATCAAAACTATAATTTCCTTCTTCATCACTTAAAAAACGAACTGTCCAAAAAGGCTTGCATAAATCTTTTAAAATTCCACTATCAAGCAAAAGTTTTAAAACACAAAAACTATGCCTTTTATAAAAAATTTTCTCAAAAAGTATTAAAGCTTTTTCTATATCTTTTTTACCGTATTTCAATCTTCTTAGGGCAAAAACCAAGTGAAGATCGAAAATAACCTGTTTATCTTCAAGTTTTAATAAGTATTCTAAAACTTCCACAAGAGTTTTAAATTTATATTCTTGTTTAAGAGTATGATTTAATCCATCTTGAATTTGCTTTGCTAAAAAGTGTGTATAAAAACCTATAGTATGCATACTTTGCAAAGCCTTTTGAACCAACAACTCATTTGCTCCAAAATGTTTTTTAGCTTTTTTATACATTAATTCACTCAAATCATGAACATTAATAAGTAAAAATTCATCCTCATCTTTAGCACTTAATAAATTCATCGCTGATTTTAAAGAAAGTAAAAAATCTCCAGCTAAACGCAACTCGCTTAAATTTTTTTCATCTATAAAATTTAAAGCATAATTTTTTGGAGAAGTCTTAAAAAGAACAAGCAAACTCTCTAAGGATCTTAAATGATTTAATCCGCCAAAATCTTTTAAGATATTAAATTCTTGCTTTATAAATGGAATGTCAAATTCTTTAAAATTTTCTAGCAAAAGCTTGGCAAAATCATTTTTATTTTCTTTTATAATACTCTCAAATTTTATCTTAATCCCTTTAAATAAAATCCTAGAACCACATATGAAACGAGTTTGTATTATAGAAGTCTTAAGCTCATTGCTAGCATTATAAAGTCCATTAAATTCTAAGATAACCGAATCAATTTGCAAATGCGCATCATTTAAAATTTCGATAAAAGCCTTAATCATAGGTTTTAAATGAAAAGCCTTAATATCTTTATAAACAAAAATCAAAGAAATACTTTCATTAAAACAAAGACTATTATTTGCATATGCTTTGCTTGCTAAAACACAAAAAGGGATATTATCACTTGGAGGTGAAAAATCATCAAAATAATCTTTAAGAACTATATCATAAGCTTTTTTTATGAAATTATCCATATTTTTAGAATGATATAAGCTAAACGCCCCTTGCTTAAGAAAAAATTTTCTACAACTTTGGGTATAGGAACTAAGATTTTTTTTAAAAATTTCTAATTCTTTATTTAACAAAATTTCTACTCTCTTTAAAATTTTAATATTTTAATAATAATCTTAACAAAAATATCTTTTATTTTGGCTTTTTCTATAAACTCTTTTTCAGTAAGCAAAAATTATAATGCTTTATTTAAAAACAGCAAAAGAGTAAAATTAAAATGAAAAATTTAATCACCAAACTAGAAAATGAAGAAAGATTAAACCAAGAAGAAGCCAATGCACTTTGGGATCTAGATCTTTTTACCTTAGGCAAATACGCTCACAAAAAACGCACTAAACTTCATGGAAAAAAAGTCTATTTTAATATCAATCGCCATATCAACCCAACTAATATCTGTGCAGATACCTGTAAATTTTGCGCCTTTTCAGCGCACCGAAAAAATCCTAATCCTTATTTGATGACTCATGAAGAAATCATGAAAATCGTCGATGAAACTGTAAAACGAGAAACCAAAGAAGTGCATATCGTTTCAGCTCACAACAAAGATACAACTTGGCAATGGTATTTAGAAATTTTTAAAATGATAAAAGAAAAATATCCTAATCTTCATGTAAAAGCTATGACTGCTGCTGAAATTGATTTTTTACATCGTCGTTTTAAAATGAGTTATGAAGAAGTGATAGAAAAAATGCTTGAATACGGCGTTGATTCCATGCCAGGCGGTGGAGCTGAAATTTTTGATGAAGAAGTGCGTAAGAAAATTTGTCATGGAAAAGTTAGCAGTGAAAATTGGTTTAAAATTCATAAACTTTGGCATGAAAAAAGCAAGCAAAGTAATGCTACCATGCTTTTTGGACATATAGAAGAAAGACATCACAGGATCGATCATATGTTAAGACTGCGTGATCTTCAAGATCAAACCGGTGGATTCAATGCTTTTATCCCTCTAGTTTGGCAAAGGGATAATAGCTTTATACAAACTGATAAAATCATGGATAGTGAAGAAATTTTAAAAACCATTGCCATTTCTCGTTTAGTGCTTGATAATATCAAAAATATCAAAGCTTACTGGGCAACAATGACTTTAAATTTAGCCATGGTAGCACAAGAATTTGGAGCTAATGATTTAGACGGCACTATAGAAAAAGAAAGTATACAAAGTGCAGGTGGTGCAAAGTCCGCCAAAGGCACAAGTTTAAAAACTTTTATCGATATGATAAAAACTTCAAATCTTATTCCTGTAGAACGCGATAGTTTATACAATGAGCTAAAAACCTACTAAGGAGAAAAAATGAGCTTTTTTAAACTCAAAGAAAACAATACGAGTTTTAAAACCGAAGTTATAGCAGGACTTACTACTTTTTTAGCTATGGTTTACATTATCCCCGTAAATTCTAGCATAGTAGGAAATACAGGAATGCCTATAGAAGCTTTAATCACCGCAACAGCTTTAATTACCATAGTTGCAAGTGCTTTTAATGCTTTTTTTGCCAATACTCCTGTAGCTATGAGTGTAGGAATGGGTTTAAATGCTTATTTTACCTTTGCGGTTTGTTTAGGTCAAAACATAGCTTGGCAAAGTGCCTTAGGAGCTGTTTTTATTTCAAGTATTATTTTTCTCATACTTTCTTTTACGCATTTTCGCCTTTGGGTAATCCGCAATATCCCAAAAGATTTACGCCTTGCAATTTGTGCGGGCATAGGTTGTTTTATTGCATTTTTAGGCTTAAGTCAAATGGGTGTGATAATGCATAATAAAGATACCTTAGTCAGCATAGGAAATTTCAAAAGCCCTCATGTGCTTTTTGGAATTTTCACTCTAGCTTTAATCATCTTTTTTTGGGCTATAAAACTTCGCGGAGCTTTTATTTTGGGGGTATTAGCAAGCTCTATTATTGCTTGGATTTTCCATTTAGACAATGCAAGTTTTCCTGTGCAAATCTTTTCTTGGCCAAATTTTAGCATGGAAAATGGTTTAGGAGCCATCTTTTTACAACTTGATATCAAAAGCGCCTTAAATATTACTATGATACCTATAATTCTTACTTTTTTTATCACTCAACTTTTTGATAGCATAGGAACTATCACAGGTGTGGGTGAAAGAGGAAAGATTTTTGATGATCCCAAAAATGGAGAAAAAAAACTAAGCAAAACCTTAATGGCAGATGCAACAGGATCAGCCTTAGGAGCTATGACAGGCACTTCTACAGTTACAGCCTTTGTTGAAAGCACTACAGGGGTTGAAAGCGGAGGAAGAACTGGGCTTACAGCTTTAGTTGTAGCTATTTGTTTTGCTTTTACACTTTTTTTACTGCCACTTTTTAAAGCCATTCCTGCAAACGCAATATATCCCGTACTTGTAATGGTTGGAATTTTAATGTTTATGGAAGTTAAAAATATAGATTTTAAAGATAGTACTATAGCTGTAGCAAGCTTTTTTACTATTATCATGATGCCTTTTACTTACTCCATCACCACAGGTTTTGCTTTTGGTTTTCTTTCTTATTTACTTGTAAGAATTTTTAAACGCGAATGGGATAAAATCAATCTTGGCATTATAGTTTTAAGTTTATTATCTTTGGGTAATTTTTTACTTATGGCACTACAATAAATAAGGATATATAATGATATTTTACTCCTATGAAGAATTTAAAGAAGATGTAAAAATTCTTGCTAAAGAAATTAAAGAAGATTTTAACCCTGATGCACTTTTAGCTATAGCAAGAGGGGGGATGAGTTTAGGACACTCTTTAGCAGTGGCTTTAAAAACGCGTCAACTTTTTGCTTTAAACTCAATTCATTACGATAATACGAAAAAACTTGATACTATTGAAATTTTTAACATTCCTGATTTAAGCAAGCACAAAAAAATTCTACTCATTGATGATATAGTAGATAGTGGAGAAAGTTTAGCAGAAATAAAAAAAGTTTTGCTTGAAAAATTTCCTCATATAGAACTTAAAATTACAACCATTTTTTACAAAAAAACCGCTCTTTTAGAGCCTGATTTTAAAGTAAAAGAAGCTACTGAATGGGTGGATTTTTACTGGGATATAAACCTTGATTAAAAATTTGCTATAATTTTACTTTTAAAATTTTTAGGAGTTTTTGCTTGAGAATAAAATTTATATCTTTTATTTTAATTTTTTTTGCTATTTTTGCTTTTGCTAAAGAACAAAATTTAGATGATTTCGAACAAGAATACCAAAACTATCAAGTAAACGATCCACTTTCAGGATATAACAAAGCTATGACAAGTTTTAATGTGGCTTTGTATGATTATGGTTTGCGTCCCGTTCTTAAGGGCTATAACACTATCACTCCTGAATTTATAAGATTAGGGGTAAGAAATTTCTTTGATAATTTACTTGCTCCTTTGCGTTTTGTAGGCAATATTTTGCAGTTTAAATTTGAAGAAGCGGGAGAAGAATTTAAAAGATTTACCGCCAATACCATTATGGGCTTTGGTGGACTTATGGATGTGGCATCAAAAATGGGTCTTAAAAAACATCCCGCGGACTTAGGAACCGTTTTGGCTCACTGGGGTGTAGGAAGCGGTTTTCATATTGTCTTACCTATACTCGGCCCTAGTAATCTTAGAGATACTCTTGCTTTACCTGCAACTTGGTATGCAAGTTTTACTGCTTACATTGATCCTACTTGGGCAAGTATAGCTATAAGTGCTTATGGATTTGGTAATGAACTTAGTTTTAGACTTGATGAAATTGATGAAATTTATCACAACACGCCTAATTTATATCCATTCTTGCGTGATGCTTACGAGCAAAGACGCAATGAACTTAGCAAATAAAGGAAAATAATGAAAAAAATATTTTTAATCTTGGCTTTATTTTTTAATGCTTTTGCCTTGCAGCTAGATGAAATTTCTAGTACTATGCAAAAAAACATTGATGCAAGCTTAAAACTTTTACAAGATAGCAAAGAAGACAAAAAACAAGCTGCTGATGGAATTTTTAAACTTTTTGATAGCATAATAGATTATAAACTCATGGCAAAACTCAGTCTTTCGAAAAATTATTCTAAATTAAATCCAAAAGAACAAGAAAAATTTACCACAGCCTTTGAAGCAAGTCTTAAAAAAAGTTTTACCGATAAACTCAGTCTTTATAAAGATCAGGTTTTAAAGGTCAAAAATGGTGAGTTAAAAAATGAAAAACGCTATTTTTTAACCACTTCTATGGTAGTAGATGGGGAAGAAAAAAATATCATTTTCAAATTTTACAATGATAATAACAACTGGCTTGTTTATGATGTAGATGTTTTAGGTGTGAGTATAGTACAAACTTATAGATCACAATTTGGAGATATTTTAGCCAACCAAGGCTTTGATGCCCTACTTCAAAAACTTGAGAGTATTGTCATAGAATAATGTTTGCAAAGCTTTTAAAGTTTTTTATTTCTCGTCCAAAAAGTACTTTTTTTGGAACCTTGTTTATATGCCTGTTTTTAAGCTTTTTTGCTTTTAAGCTTAGCGTAGATGCAAGTGCTGAAAGTTTACTTTTAGAAGATGATGCAGATTTAAAAACTTTTAGAGAAATTTCAAAACATTATAAAAGTGATAATTTTTTACTTTTAGCCTTCAAACCCTATGATGAAAAACCTTTTTCAAATGAAAATTTAGCCAAATTAAAAAAACTTCATGAAGAATTAGAAAAGGCCCCTTTAGTAGAGCGCGTTTTTAGCATCATCAATGCCCCTTTGCTTCAAAGTTCACAAAATACGGATTTAAAAGAACTGTTAAAAAATATCCCAAACATAGAAAGCCAAGATATAAACCGCACAAAAGCCCGAAACGAAATTTTAAATAGTCCCTTTTATAAAAATAATATCATCTCAAAAGATGGAAAAGTAACAGGGCTTATTATTTACTTAAAGCCTGATACAGTTTATAATGATCTTGTAGAAAAACGCGATCTTGCTACCGATGAAAAAGAAAAAGATCAAATTCGTCTTGCTATAAAAAAACATCAAGACAAGCAAAAAGTTATCACGAAACAAAGTCTAGATACTATTAAAAGCATAGTTCGAAATTATGAAAAAAATAAAGATACGCTCTACCTTGGTGGCGTAAGCATGATCGCTGATGATATGATAGCTTATATAAAATCTGATCTTGTACTCTATGGTGTTTCTCTTGTATTTTTACTAGGACTTGCACTTTATTATTTTTTCCGTTCATGGCGCTTTGTTTTTTTACCTCTTTTTATTTGTTTTATAAGCTTAAGTGCAGCTAGTGGAGTTTTTGCACTTTTAAATTTTCAAATCACAGTTATTTCATCAAATTACATTGCTTTGGTTTTAATTATCACCTTAAGTGTAGTTGTTCATTTAATCACGCATTTTATCGAAAGCACTCAAAATCATCCCAAAGCTAAAGTTGAGCGCATAGTGCTTGAAACCTTACTAGCCAAAGCAAATCCTAGCCTTTATGCCATTGTTACAACGATGATAGGATTTTTTTCTTTAATGCTTTCAAATATCGAACCTATCATAAAACTTGGTATTATGATGAGTATAGGTATAGGTTTAGCTCTTATCTTTAGTTATTTATTTTTAGCAAGTATCTTAGTTCTTTTGAAACCAAAAAACTATCATAAAAAAGAGTTTAAATTTAATCTTTTAGCCTTTTGTGCTAAAACCGCTCTTGATCCTAAAAAGCGTCGCATGATTTATGGAATTTCAGTTCTTGCTATAATCTTAGCTTTAATAGGCATTTCAAAACTCAGAGTTGAAAATTCTTTTGTCAATTATTTCAAAGATGGCAGTGAAATCAAAAAAGGACTTTTGGTTATTGATAAAAATCTAGGTGGAACCTTGCCTTTAGAAGTCATCATTCGTTTTCCAAATAATAAAAACGATCAAAATACAAGCAATACTCTTGATAGTTTTGAAAGCGAATTTGAAAATTTAGCCACACAAGAAACTTATTGGTTTGACTCTAAAAAAACACGCATTGCAAAAAAAGTTCATGAATTTTTAGAAAATAAAGAATTTGTAGGCTCGATTTTAAGTCTTAATAGTCTTTTAACCCTAGGGAAAAATATCAACGATGGAAAAGAGTTAGATGATTTTGCTCTTGCGTTTTTAAATGAGAATTTACCTGCTAAATTTAAACAAGACTTACTTTCACCTTTTGTAAGTATAGAGAATAACGAGTTAAGATTTAGTATGCGTATTGTTGATTCTGATCCGAATTTAAGACGTAATGAATTTTTAATAGATCTTAAAAAACAGCTCAACGAGCTTGTAAAAAATGATGGAGTAGAAGTTCAAATCACAGGTATAATGGTACTTTATAATAATATGCTCCAAAGTCTTTTTTCATCGCAATTTGATACTCTTATATTTGTAATTTTAGCTATTTTTATACTTTTTATCATTGTTTTTAGAGATTTAAAATTTTCAGTTGCGGCTATATTGGTAAATGTTATTCCTTTAAGTGTGGTTTTTGCTCTTATGGGGCTTTTAGGTATTCCTTTGGATATGATGAGTATTACTATAGCTGCTATTGCTATAGGTATAGGCGTTGATGATGCTATACATTATATTTATCGTTTTAGGGAAGAAATTAAAAACAAAAGCCTAGAAGAAGCCATTATGATTTCTCACCTTAGTATAGGTTCGGCACTTTATTATACCACAATTAGCATAGTTTTAGGTTTTAGTGTTATGATGAGTAGTAATTTCATTCCAACGATTTATTTTGGAATTTTAACCGTTTTTGTAATGATTTTGCTTTTAAGTGGAAGTTTGTTCTTATTACCAAGCTTTTTAATCACTATTTATTCTAAGAAAACCAAGTTTCCAAACCAACATAAAGAGCATATATTAAAACAATAATAGCTATATATTTTAAAAAATTTTTCATTTTTATCCTTTTGTTAAAATCTTTAAAATGATTTTTGCAAGCTCTAAAGCTTTAAAACGATGAGAGATGTTATTCTTCTCATCCACGCTAAGCTGGGCTAAGGTTTTATCAAAACCCTTTGGAATAAAAAGGCTATCATAGCCAAAACCATTTTCACCTTTTTCTGTATCTATTACTTTTCCATGCATGGTTCCATGCGTACTAAATTCCCCCATCAAACCTACCATAGCAATAGCAGCAACATAATGCGCCTTACTTTGTTTAAAACCTTTTTTTATCATTTCATTTACAAGCTTATCACGATTACTTTTATCATCGCCCTTACTGCTAAATCGAGCAGAATAAATTCCTGGATTTCCTTCTAAAACATCTACACAAATACCACTATCATCACTTAAAACGATAAAATCTTTTTTTTGCTTTTCATCCAAAGCATTAAAAACCGCTCTTGCTTTAATCAAAGCATTTTCTTTAAAAGTTTTTCCATTTTCTTCAATCTCAAAAGGCGTTAAAACTTCATCAAAAGCATAAATTTCAAAATCTTTTAAAATTTCTTTAAGTTCTAAAACCTTATGCTTATTACTCGTAGCTAGGATAATCTTCATAACAAAAGCTCCAAAATAATATCAAAACAAAAATATGATTTTATAAAATTTATCCTTGTGTGTAGCTTTTAAATATCAAATGATAAAGCGATGTTAATCAATGCTTAATCCATTTCATAGTAAAATTATCCTAATTTAAATTTCAAATTTAATAGGAAATTGATAATGCTAAATAATGTCTTACCCTTATCTTTCATAGTTGGAACAAGGTTTTTTGGGCTTTTTATAGTTTTGCCAGTTTTAAGTCTTTATGCTTTAAAACTTGAAGGTGCTAATGAATTTTTAGTGGGACTTTTAGTTGGTGTTTATGCCTTAACCCAAATGATTTTACAAATGCCTTTTGGGATTTTAAGTGATAAAATTGGTCGTAAAAAAACCATGCTCATTGGACTGATTATTTTTATAATAGGCTCTTTAATCTGCTCTTTTGCGGAAAATATCTACACCATGCTTTTAGGAAGAATGCTCCAAGGTGCAGGGGCCATTGGAGCAGTAGCTACGGCAATGATAAGTGATTTTATCACAGAAGAAAATCGTGGTAAAGCCATGGCGGTAATGGGTTCTTTTATAGGACTTAGTTTTGCAGCTTCTATGGTAATCTCTCCTTTAATGAGTGTAAAATGGGGTTTATCTAGCCTTTTTGATCTTAGTGTAGCTTTGTCTCTTTTATGTATAATTTTACTTTATACTGTTGTACCTAAAGAAAATAAAATCACTCATGAAAATGAAAAAACTCCTTTTTTTCATCTTATTAAACAAAAAAATTTAGCCCTTATGAATCTTACTAATTTCATGCAAAAAATGCTTATGAGTATAGCATTTTTAAGCATTCCTATTATTCTAGTAAAACATTTAGGCTTTGCTTCTGATAAACTTTGGATTGTTTATAGCGCTTCTATGGTGGCAGGTTTTATCGCTATGGGCTTTGCTGGAAGTTTAGGCGAAAAAAGAGGTTTAGCTAAACAAATTTTACTCTTAGGAATTGTTTTTTTCATACTTGCTTATCTTTTTTTTACTTTTAGTAATTCTATAGATTTTTTTATCATAGCAGTTGTGATTTTTTTTATAGGTTTTAATTTACACGAGCCTATTATGCAAAGTTGTGCATCAAAATTTTGTAAAGTTCATGAAAAAGGCGCAGCATTAGGGTTGTTTAATGCTTTTGGATATGGTGGAAGTTTTATAGGTGGTATTATCGGAGGGATATTTTTACATCTAGATGCCTTAAATCTTTTAGCTATTATTTTAGTAATTTTAGCTCTAATTTGGCTTGTGGCATTATTTTTCTTAAAAAATCCAGCTGATTTTAAAAACCTTTATCTACCTTTAGAAACACCTTTAAATTTCAGTACTTTTAGTGAAAATTTAGGGGTTGTAGATATTTATAAAAACTCTAAAAATCTTGTTGTTAAATTTGATAGCAAACTTACAAATAAAGAAGAATTAGAAGGCAAAATTAAGATCTAATTTTGCCCCGCAAAACCCATTGCTTTTATCATCACTTTTGCCTTGCAATCTGCACAGCAATAAAGTGTTTTGATTTTATTTTCATCATTACCAAATTTAGGTTTCATTAAATTGGCTATTTTTTCTACAGCTTTTTTGGTGGCAAATTCTTTACCACATTCTATACAGGCAAAAAGCTCATCTTTTGCCATGGTTTGATATTCAAAATAAGAAGCTCTAAACTCCATTCCACTACGAACTAATTTTAAAGTATCTTTTTCGGCACAACTTAACTCACAATACCCACAAGTCGTGCAAAGAGAGGCATTAAATTTCAAAGCATTTTCTTGTTTATCAGCGATTAAAGCTCCTACATTACAGGCACCCACACAAGAAAGACAAAGCGTACAGGTGTTAGGATTAATTTCTACCTTACCATAACGCAACCATTCACCACTTTCTATACTGCCAAAATCTTCATTTTTTATCATTTCCTGCATTCTTTTGGCAAAATTTTCTCTTGTAGTTAAGGTGTTATTATGAAAATCATATTTTAAATCTTGTATGAATTCTTGCTCTTTTAAAACATTTTGCAATTCTTTTTCATCTTTAGCAACAAAAATAGCTTTTTTTTGAAATTTTCTCTCAAAAAAAGTATTTAAAAGTACAATAGCCTCATTGCTACCACGAGATACAAAATCCGTATAAAAAACCAAATTTGCTCCACTATTTTGCAAAAGCGTTAAAAAATGCATAGAAGAAAGCCATTTTTCACCCTCTATCATAAAGGGTAAAACATCTTTTGGTAAAGCAAGATTTAAATTTTCTAAAGACATTTTTTTGGGAATAATTAAAATTTTTTTATCTTTATAAAACTCACAAAGGGTAAAAAAACTTTCTCTTGGCATAGGAGCATAATCAAGCGATCCGCTAGGACACACGCTAATACATCCTCCACAACCCAAACAATCCACTTGAGAAAATTCCAAATGTTTATTTTCATCATCTTTTAAAATCGCCACAGTAGGACAAATTTCAGCACATTTTGCACAATGCTCACTGCGTCTTTCGTGGTATTGACACACGCTAGCATTATAGCTAATATAAGTTTTATAATGATATTTTGGACTTTTGCTTTGTAAAAACTCAAGCAATACTTCAAGATTTTCAAAATTTAAAAGATTATAACATCCGCTTTGTCTTGTAAAATCTTTACGCACAACGCTTAAATCTTCAGCTTTAAAAAGTAAAAAATCAAAATCTATTTCCACTTCTTCGCCTTGATTTTTAACCACAGCACAAAGCTCCCCTACACTTCCAAAAACAGCTAAAATTTCTGCACTGCTTAAAGCAATAACCTTAAATCCATGTTCTTTTAAAAACTCTACGGTTTGAGTATCACTATCTACTAAAATCAAACGATTTTGCACTTCTTTGCTTTGTTCTAAATCAAGCCCTAAATCATAAACGCTAGCCCTTGCTTCATAAAGCGTTAAAACATTTTTACTTTGCTCTAAAATTTCATCTTGAGAATTTTTAAAATAAAAATTAATCTCAGGGGCATAAATTTGTGCTTTTTGATTTTTATCATTGCAAATTAATACTTCTTTATCATTTACCTGATCTAAAATTTCAATAGCATCGGGCAAAGGGATCAAAACATCATTTTTTATATAAACAAAATCTTGCATTGTCTTCCTTAATCTCTTTAAAACATCATTTTATAAATTCTATGTTAAAATAACCAAATATTTTCTTAAGGCTTAAGATGAACAAATTTAGAACTTTTCCACAAATTAACACTCTTATTGAAGATGAGAGTTTAAAATCCTATCCTTTTTATATCAAAGCATTTTTTTGTAAAAAAGTTGTCGCAAAACTAAAAGAAAATTTTTCCCAAGATGAAATTTCTAAAGATAAACTACTTTTAGAAATCAAAAAAGAAATCAAAACTTTTTACCGCAAAGATTTACAAAGTGTGATTAATGCAAGCGGAGTGGTTATACACACAAACCTTGGTAGAAGTGTAATCCATGAAAAACTTTATGAAGCGTGTAAAGATATAATTTGTAATTATTCTAATGTAGAGTTTGATTTAGAAAATGGAAAAAGAGGTTCTCGCTATGCTTTGGTGTTGGAAAAACTTAAAATGCTTTTTGAATGTGAAGATGCTTTAGTGGTCAATAACAACGCTGCAGCAGTTTTTTTAGTGCTTAATTCTCTTTGTTATGATAAAGAAGTCATAAGCTCAAGAGGAGAACTTGTAGAAATTGGCGGAAGTTTTCGCATACCTGAAGTGATAAGATCTGCAGGTGTAAAGCTTTGTGAAGTTGGAACTAGCAACAAAACACACTTAAAAGACTATGAACAAGCTATCAATGAAAATACCGCTCTAATTTTAAAAACCCACAAGTCTAATTTCTCTCTTATGGGTTTTCACAGTGAAGTAAATATAAAAGACCTACATGAACTAGCAAAAGAAAAAGGGCTTTTGAGTTATTATGATCTAGGTTCTGGCTGGTGTGAAAATTTAAACGAAAAACTGATTAAAAATGAACCTAAAATCAAAAAACTCGTGCAAGAATGTGATATTTTAAGTTTTAGTGGAGATAAACTTTTTGGTAGTGTGCAAGCAGGCATTATACTTGGAAAAAAAGAACTCATAGAAAAGCTTAAACAAAATCAACTTTTAAGAATGCTAAGAGTGGATAAATTAACCCTATCTTTTTTAAACGAAAGCTTAAAAGCTTATTTACAAAAAGATTATGAAAAAATTATTACCTTAAAACTTTTAAATGATGACTTATCCTTTATAGAGAAAAAAGCTTTAAGAGTGCAAAAAGAATTAAAATTTCAAACCCAGCTTAAAAAAAGCAAAAGTTTAGTAGGAGGAGGTTCTATGCCTGATAAAAGTTTACATACTTATATACTAACTTTTCAAGGAGATGCTTTAAAACTACAAACTCGATTTAGAAAAGAAAATATTATAGGACGCATTGAAAATGATGAATTTGTTCTTGATTTTAGAACTATACGAGAAAATGAACTTCAAAAACTTATTCTTACAATCAATCAAATGGAAAACTTATGAAATCTGTTATTATAGGAACTGCAGGACATATTGATCATGGAAAAACTTCACTCATTAAAGCTTTAAATGGTTTTGAAGGCGATAGTTTAAAAGAAGAACAAGAAAGACAAATCACCATTAATTTAAGTTTTTCAAATCTTGAATTAAAAGATAAAAACATTTCTTTTATCGATGTTCCAGGACATAAAGATTTGGTTAAAACTATGGTAAGTGGAGCTTTTGGCTTTAGTGTTTGTTTATTTGTCGTAGATATTAACGAAGGTTTAAAAGAACAAAGTTTAGAACATTTAGAAATTTTAAAAATTCTTGATATTAAAAATATCATTTTAGTGCTTAGCAAATGCGATCTTTGTGAAAATATAGAGCAAAAAAGTGTAGAAATTTTAGAAGAGTTAAAAAATTTAGATTATCCCATTTTAAAAGTATTTCGCACCAGTATAAAAAATAATCAAGGCATAGAAGAATTAAAAAATTATCTTTATACCATAGAAAACAAAGAAAACGAAGAAGAGCTGATTTTTCATTATTATATCGATAGAGTTTTTTCTCTAAAAGGCATAGGAACCGTCGTTACAGGCAGCTTGAATGAAGGAAGTATCACTTTAAATGAAAAAATCATCTGCTTAGACACTCAAAAAGAACTCATTGTTAAAAATATACAAAATCACGATATCAATCTAGAACAAATCAAAGCTTGTAACCGTGTGGCTTTGAGTTTAAATTGTGATTATAAAGAGTTAAAAAAAGGTTATTTGCTAAGTAAAAAAGGTTATTTTAAAGCCTTTAAAGAATGCGATGCTTTAGTTAAAGCAAAAAATTTACAAAATAGCAAAATGATTTTTTGCGTGGGTTCAAGACAAATAGAATGCAAAATAAATATATTAAAAAAACTAGAAAATGATGAATTTTTTGTGCATTTTAGTTTTGATAAAAATGTATTTTTAAGTTTTGATGAGGCTTTTATTTTATTACAAAACAATCGTGTTATAGGCGGTGGTAAGGTTTTAAATCCTTTAAGCGAACCTTTAAAAAAAGAACAAAAAAATAAATTTTTAATGTTTTTGAAAAATAAAGATTTTAAAGCAGCTTTTTCTTTCTTAAAAGACGCACATAAATATGGTTTTGGTTTGCTTTCAAGCTATCAAAGATTTAAACTCTCTCATCAAAAAGCATTGAAATTAGCAAAAGAATTAAATCAAGTATTTGTCGATGAAAAAAATCTTAATATATATCATTTACAAAGCCTAGAAGAAATTAAAAATTTCATCAAATTCATACTTGAAAAAAATCCTTATGCCATGCTTTCAGCACATTCTTTAGCTTTAAGGATTACTTGGGCAAGTGAAAATTTTTGCGAACTTGGGCTTAAAGAGATGTCAAATTTATTGGATTTTCAAAATGGAATTTATTTTAAAAAAGGCATAGATTTTGAAAAACTTCAAGAAAAAAACAATAATCAATTATATGAAATTTTAAAAAAACAAGGTATTAAACCCGAAGCTCCTTATAATCTTTATGATTTTTTAGAACTTGATAGAAAAAGCGGGGACAATATACTCAAAAAACTTACCCAAAAAGGCTTGGTTGTAAGACTTTCACACAATCTTTTTATAGAAAAACAAGCTCTTGAAAAACTTATGCAAGAATGTTTAAATTTATTAAAAAATCAAAGTCTTGATGTGCAAAGTATGAAAGAATATTTTAATCTTTCAAGAAAGTATGCTATTGCTTATTTAGAATACTTAGACAAATTTCCTCAAGTAAGTAAAGAAGCTGAAAAAAGATTTTTAACAAACATTTAGAAAATCATTATAGAATTAAACATAATTTATTTAAAGGATTTATAAACTATGAAAAAATTAAGTTTAATTCTTGCCTGTTCAGCATCTTTGTTTGCTGCAAGTAATTCAGAAATTAGTGATTTTTATTCAAAAAGCATTAAAGCACAATTTCCAAATGCTACCGTTAGTGTATCAAATCGTCAAAAGGTTGGTAATACGGGTTTTGAAAGTGTTATTGTAAGCGTTGAATTAAATGGACAAAAACAAGAAAACATTCTTTTTACAAAAGATAGTCTTATTACCCCTGATCTTATCGACTTGAAAACGGGAATTTCTTATGCTCAAGAATATGAAATGAAAAAATTTCAAGAAGCAAGAGAAAATTTTACAAAAAATGCTAAAGCTGTAGCACAAAAAGAAACCATGGTAATAGCTTTGGGAGATAAAAATAAACCTGCAATTTATGTTTTTTCGGATCCTGAATGCCCTTATTGTAGAGAACATTTAGCTCAAATTGATGATGAACTTAAAAACTATCAAGTTAATTATATTTTAACTCCAGTACATGGAAAATCTGCTTTTGAAAAATCCGCTCTAATCTACAAAGAAGCAAAAAAAGCAAAAAATGATAAAGAAAAAATCGCAATTTTAAACAAATACTATGATGCAAATATCAAAAATTATCCAAAAGTAAGTGATGCAGAATTAAAAGAAGTTTTTTCCTTATATGAAAAATATCGCTCATTAGGTCTTAGCGCTACTCCAACTATTATTAAATAAACCTAATGTCTAAATTTGCTTTAATTTTAAGCTTTTTTATAGCACTCTTTATGAGTGCTTGCACCAATGCAACTTTCATACAAAGCTTTATTCAAACAAGCAATGAAGGCATTTTTATCAGATCGCAAAAACAACAAAGTTTTAAAATTTCCTTTCAAAATCCTAGCCAACTTCGAACTACTTTGGATAGAGATTTGGCTTTAAAACTTAAAAATTTAGGCTTAAAAGAAGTAAAAGAGAATGCAGATTATGAAATTTTAATCAATCTTGTAGATATGAAAAAGCATTCTTATGCTCAAAAAATCACAACTTCAGCAAGATTTTTTTATGATTTTGATCCTTTGGAAAGTGATGGAGAATGGATGGTAGAAAACTACTATACTATGCAAGTTAATTTACAAATCAACTCTAAAAATCACAATTCTCAAAAAACAAGTCTTCTTGCAAGAACAGCTTATCTTGGAAATAAAGAACGCTGTCAATTATCTTTAGAAAATAAAATTATAAATCAAATAGTGAGTTTTTTTTATTTTTAAGAAAAGACAATCAAGAGTATAAAAACTCTTGATTTTAAGAATTATTAAGCAAAATAAGGTTTGATTTGTTCTACCCAAGCATCAATTCTTGATTCAGTTTGATCTTCTTGATTATCATTGTCAAGAGCAAGTCCAACAAATTTACCATCTACAACCGCATCGCTTGCTTCAAATGTATAACCATCAGTTGAAACTTCTCCTACCAAATTTGCACCTGCATCTTTTAAATTTTGAGCTAATTTACCCATGCCGCCACAAAAAGTATCAGAATAACTTTCACTATCACCCATACCAAATACAGCTACAGTTTTTCCACCAAGACTAAGCCCTGAAAAATCAAAACCATCCCAATCATCTTGTAAATCACCACTTCCCCAAGTTGAAGTTCCACAAATTAATTTATCGTAAGAATTCATTTTAGCTGCATCAATATCTGAGATATTAAAAACATCGCTAATTCCAAGTTTTGAAGCAATTGTATTAGCCGCTCCTTCTGTATTTCCCATAGCACTACCATAGATTACTGCTACTGACATTATTTTCTCCTTATAATTTGATTTGATATTTTATACGGAACTAATTTTAACATAGTTTTGTTTAAATCACACAAAAAATGTTTTATTTCAATAAAATGTGTGAAATTTTTGTTACGCGGACAAACAATATAAAATTTTTCAAAATTGTTTTCTTTTATTAAATTCAATAATCCATGAATTTCATTTTCAATTTTTAAATTATGTGTATTAATCTCTTTGCAAAGTGGTAAAATTGCAAATTTCTTATCTATTATAATAAGATCACCATCTTGATCTATATTTTTTCCATTATTTTGAAAAGAAACCTTATCATAAACATAAGAGCTAAATAAAATTTGCGCATCAAAACAAATGCCATAAAGATAAATTCTTAAAAGTCTTAAAAAATCGACATTTTTAGATATTTTAGTATTAAAAATTAAGCTTTTTCTTTTTTGAAAGCAAAAAGCGTATGCATTAAGCTTGATATTTATATTTTGAATCTTACCAAATGAAACATGCATTATATCATGTAAAAAATTTCCAAATATCATTTTTAAACTCTTGGTATTTTTTGCATATAAAAGAGGAATTTTTAGATCGCTATCAACGCTCGCATTATATTGAGTTAAAAAAGTCAACATAAGCTCTTGATTGTTTAAATAATGATAAATTTGCGGTATAAATTCTCGCTTATCATCAAATCCAAATAACATCTTTAACCTTTATAGCAAGAAAATTCTTTATTAAGATTAAAAATTTTACAATATTCACAATACACACAACTTACACTTCTTTTTGCACAAACTAATGGAATTTTGCGCTTTTTAGCTTCATTTTTGATTTTTTTCATAGTATTATGATTTAAAAAGCTTGTTAACATTACTATACATTCTGTATCACAAGGAATCGGCTTGCGATTAACTCTATTTTCATTACGCGCATCCCAGTGTTCTATTTTTTTAGCACCTAAATCATGTAAAACAGCTCTAATAGGAGTGATTTCATCTGCACCAATAACCAAAACTGACATAAATTCTCCTTTGTGATTTTTAAAATATATTTTGATAATTATTATTATAATATAAAAAAACTAAATTTATTTTGAAATTTATCATGAATAAAATAAAATTATTCAGTTAATTTTAATTTTTAATAGATATAATTTATCAATTAATAAAATTTATTATTTAGGAGAAAACAATGAAAAAATTGACTAACGATTTTGGAAACATTATAGCCGATAACCAAAATTCATTAAGCGCGGGCGCAAAAGGACCTTTACTTATGCAAGATTATCTTTTGCTTGAAAAACTTGCTCATCAAAATAGAGAAAGAATTCCAGAAAGAACCGTTCATGCTAAGGGAAGTGGAGCTTATGGCGAAATAAAAATTACAGCAGACTTAAGTGCTTATACCAAAGCTAAAATTTTTCAAAAAGGCGAAGTTACTCCATTATTTTTACGCTTTTCAACAGTAGCAGGTGAAGCAGGTGCAGCAGATGCTGAACGCGATGTGAGAGGTTTTGCTATTAAATTTTACACCAAAGAAGGAAACTGGGACTTGGTAGGAAATAACACTCCGACATTCTTCATCCGTGATGCTTATAAATTCCCTGATTTTATCCATACTCAAAAAAGAGATCCAAGAACACATTTAAGAAGCAATAATGCTGCTTGGGATTTTTGGAGTTTATGTCCTGAAAGCTTACATCAAGTAACCATTCTTATGAGTGATAGAGGAATTCCTGCAAGTTATCGTCATATGCATGGATTTGGAAGCCATACTTATAGTTTTATTAATGATAAAAATGAAAGATTTTGGGTGAAATTCCATTTTAAAACCCAACAAGGGATTAAAAATCTTACCAACCAAGAAGCTGCAGAGCTTATAGCAAAGGATAGGGAAAGTCATCAAAGAGATCTCTATAATGCTATAGAAAATAAAGATTTTCCAAAATGGAAAGTTCAAGTTCAAATTCTTGCTGAAAAAGATATAGAAAAGCTTGGATTTAATCCTTTTGATTTAACAAAAATTTGGCCTCATAGTCTTGTACCTTTGATGG
This sequence comes from Campylobacter sp. CFSAN093260, assembly GCF_012890095.1. Classification (NCBI taxonomy): domain Bacteria; kingdom Pseudomonadati; phylum Campylobacterota; class Epsilonproteobacteria; order Campylobacterales; family Campylobacteraceae; genus Campylobacter; species Campylobacter sp. CFSAN093260. The sequence continues at coordinate 1,324,641 of NZ_CP040618.1, forward strand.
ATATAGGCGAAATGATTCTAAACAAAAATCCTCAAAATTATTTTAATGAAGTTGAACAAGCTGCCTTTAGTCCAAGCAATATCATTCCTGGAATTGGCTTTAGCCCTGATAAAATGTTGCAAGCTAGAATTTTTTCATATCCTGATGCACAAAGATATAGAATAGGAACTAATTATCATCTTTTACCAGTAAATCGTGCAAAAAGCGAAGTGAATACTTACAATGTCGCTGGTGCTATGAATTTTGATAGTTATAAAAATGATGCTGCTTATTATGAACCAAACAGCTATAATAATAGCCCAAAAGAAGACAAAAGCTATCTTGAACCTGATTTAGTCTTAGAAGGCGTAGCACAAAGATATGCTCCACTAGATAATGACTTTTATACTCAACCAAGAGCTTTATTTAATCTTATGAATGATGATCAAAAAACTCAACTTTTTCATAATATCGCCGCTTCTATGGAGGGAGTTGATGAAAAAATTATCACTAGAGCTTTAGAACATTTTGAAAAAATTTCACCTGATTATGCAAAAGGAATTAAAAAAGCTTTAGAAAAATAATTTTTACTTGCCACTTTTGGTGGCAAACTAAAGATTATAATAATTAAGGAAAAACAATGACAACTCTTAGTTTAGAAGAAGAAAAAAGATTTGAAGAGCTTTGCAAAATGGCTTTTAATTTTGCAAGAAATAATGAATGTGAAAATCTTAAAATCATGATAGAAGCAGGTTTAAATATAAATTTAAAAACTCATAAAGGCGATAGCTTGCTTATGCTTGCAGCTTATAATAATTCTTATGAAAGCGCTAAAATGCTTTTAGAAAAAGGTGCAAAAGTAGATGAAAAAAACGATCGTGGACAAACCCCATTAGCAGGAGTTTGTTTTAAAGGATACTTACCTATGTGTGAACTTTTAGTTAAATATGGAGCAAATATTGATGAAAACAATGGTTTAGGAATGACACCTTATACTTTTGCTATTATGTTTGGACGCAAAGATGTGGCAGAATTTTTACTCAAAAAATCTAAAAATAATTTTTTAAAGAAAATAAGCCTAAAAATACTAAAATTTATCAAAAAATTTTAGTTATTTTTTAAATTTCTTCAGATACCTATAGACACTAGGTTCTGAAATTTTTAAAAATTTTGCTACGATAGGAACCGCCCCTTTTATATTAAAAATACCTTTTTCATATAGCTTTTCAGCAATTTCTTCTTTTTGAGTAATGCTTAATTGATAATCAGAATTTAAATAACTAGAATCTACGCTTTGAACTAAAATATCCTCTATCGAGTGACTTAATGTTTCTATACTTGAATCATTTTGAGAAAAACTAATATTTCCTAAAATATCACCCATATCTCCAATTTTTTCTAAATCAATCATCTTGCATATTAAATCTCTCATAATGCTAGTATCATGATTGATACACAAAATACCTACTAATTTGTCATGATTTTTAATAAAAAAAGTAGATCCTCTAATTAATTTTGATTTTCCAACAAGAGCCTTATAATCACATAAAAAATCTTTTTCTAAATATTTTTTATTTTGCATAAGCTCACTTGCAAAAGCAGTCAAGGGAGAATCTAAACTTCTTCCACTAATGTGACTGTTAGCAATTGCTGCAATATAGGCCCCATCTTCAGTAATTACATGAAAAACTATCTCATATTGCTCACCTAAAACTTCTCCTAAAAAATATGTCAACTTTATAAATTGTTGTTTTTGTCCCTCATCCATAAAACTGCCTTCAATAAAAAATTAATATAATATTAAATTCTACTCTTTATACTTTAAAACATTTCTTAAAAATAAAATTTTATTATTATGATAATAAACTATTGACAAATTATTATTGTAGTGATAAAATGCATTCTGCTTAATCTATATTTAACAAAGGAGAATTCATGTCAAACTATCCAAAGGCCATTGGTCCATACTCAGCTTACAGAGAAGTAAATGGACTTTTATTTATATCAGGACAACTTCCTATCAACCCTGATTCAGGCAAAATAGAAAGCCATGATATCAAAGAACAAACCAAACAATCTTTGAAAAATATCGGTGCTATCTTAGAAGAAAATGGTATCAGTTATGATAAAGTGGTTAAAACCACTTGCTTTTTAGCTGATATTAATGATTTTGTAGCATTTAATGAAATTTATGCTGAATTTTTTAAAGCTCCTTATCCAGCAAGAAGTGCTTTTGCAGTAAAAGATCTACCAAAAAAAGCTAAAGTAGAGATAGAGGTCATCGCTCAAAAAGGATAAAATATGCTAGGTATTGTTTTTTCTTTATTTAGTGTTTTTTTACTTGTTTTTATGCTTTATAAAAAAATCAATGCTCACATGGCACTACTTTTAAGTGGTTTGCTTTTACTTTCCTTAGCTGCTATTTTTGGACTTTCTCCACACATTGTTACCAAAGATTCTTTAAATCTAGGTTTTTTTGATATTTTTCAAGTTTTTAATCAAACCATGTCAAGTACATTAGCAGAGCTTGGACTTACACTTATGACTATAGCAGGTTTTTCTGCTTATATGGATCATGTAGGGGCTTCTTATGCACTTTTTAAAGTTTTTGAAAAACCTTTAAAAGCCGTAAAATCTCCTTATGTTTTACTCATAGTTGCTTATTTTATCGTGCAATTTTTAGTTCTTTTCATCCCTTCTCACGCAGGCTTGGCACTTTTACTTATGGTTACTATGTATCCTATACTTGTACGCTCTGGTGTTTCAAAACTTTCTGCCTTAAGTGTGATTGCTATTTGTCAATATATCGATCATGGACCTGGAAGTGGAAATGTGATCATGGCCTCAGAAAAAGCTGAAGTTGATCCTGCAATTTATTTTGTTCATTATCAACTCCCTACAACCTTGCCTATCATTATAACTGTAAGTATTGCAATATATCTTTGCAATAAATTTTTTGACAAAAAAGATAATTTTGTCTTCAATGCGCAAGAAATTGAAAAAGAACTAAATGAAAATGAAGGTAAAGAAAAAGAACTTAAAAAGCCTCCTAGAATTTATGCGATTTTACCTATAATTCCTTTGGTTTTAATCCTAGGATTTAGTTCCGTGCTTGATAGCATCTTGGTTTTAATGGGAATAAGTAGTGCCCAAGAAGTTAAAGCAGCTGCTAACACTGCAATTAAAATGAATGTTCCAGTAGCAATGGTGATTTCAACTTTTGTGGCTATTATTTTTGAAATGATACGCTATAAAAGTATAGTAGAAACTCTTAATTCTATGATGATTTTCTTTAAAGGAATGGGACATTTATTTGTTATCACAGTTTCACTCATCGTTTGTGGTCAAGTATTTGCAAGTGGTCTTTTATCTGTAGGTTTTGTAGATACTTTAATAGAATTTTGCAAAAATGCAGGATTTGGAGTTTTGGCTATTATTATCGCTGTTTCAATCTTACTTGCGGTTTGTGCTTTCTTAATGGGTTCAGGAAATGCGGCATTTTTTAGCTTTGCTCCACTTATCCCAAATATAGCAAAACACTTTGGAGTTGAAGCTATCACTATGATAGCACCGATTCAAATCATGACGGGCTTTGGAAGATGTGTTAGTCCTATTGCACCAGCGATCTTAGCTATCTCAGCTATTGCAAGAGTAAGTCCTTTTGCCGTGGTTAAAAGAACAGCTATTCCTATGCTTGTAGCGGCTATTGTAAATGTTATTATGACTTATATCTATCTTTAAAAAGGAGAAAAAATGAACTCAAAAACTAAACTTATTCATTGCGGTAGAGGTGATCAAAATGTTGAAGTAAGATCAGTCAATCCTACACTTATGCGTGCATCAACCATACTTTTTAAAGATCACGCAACTTGGCAAAAATACAGAGAATTAAGAAAAACAGATCGTGTTTTAAGTTATGGAGCTAGAGGAACAACAACCAATTTTGAACTTGAAAAACTTATTTGCACTCTAGAGGGTGGTTATAGAGCACAACTTTTCCCAACAGGACTTGCAGCATTAGCTATGGTGCTTTTAAACTATGCAAGCAAAGATACACATTTTTTAATCACTGATGCAATTTATGGGCCTGTAAGAACGATTTGTGAATTATTTTTAGAAAAAATGGGCATTGAAATTGATTTTTTAAAAGCTGATGCAAGTGATGTAGAAGAAAAAATCAAACCTAATACCAAGCTTATCTTATGCGAAAGTCCAGGTTCTATACTTTATGAAATCATAGATTTACCAAAACTTTGCAAAATTGCCCATGCGCATAATATCCCTGTAGCTATTGACAATACTTATTCTAGTGGATATTTTCTAAATCCTTTAGAACTTGGAGTGGATATTTCAGTTATCGCCGCTACAAAATATCTTAGTGGACACTCTGATGTAACCATGGGTATAGTAGTAATCAACGAAAAAGAATGGAAAAATTTTGACAAACTTCCAGAAGCTTTAGGCTTTACAACAAGCCCTGATGATGCTTACTTAGTACTTCGTGGTATGAGAACACTAGATGTAAGAATGAAAGCTCATGAAAAAAGTGCTGATGAAATTGTAGAGTTTTTACAAAGCAGAAAAGAAATTAAAACAATTTTCTATCCAAAACTCAAATCCCACTCAAATCATGAAATTTTCATGCGTGATCATAAAGGTGCAAATGGTATGATTACCATAGAATTTGCAGAAGGTTATAACAAAGAGGATGCTATTAAATTTGTAGATGAGTTAGAATATTTTTCTATAGGTGCTAGCTGGGGTGGCTATGAAAGTTTAGCAACTGTAACTACTCCACCAAGAACTGCAACAGACTGGAGCAAAAGAGGTCCATTTGTAAGATTTCATATAGGACTTGAAGATACTAAAGATTTAATTGCTGATTTAGCTAAGGCTTTTGATAGTATTAAAAAATAAGGAAATAAAATGACTGGAATTAGCGTATTTGATCATAAATTATTAGCAGATTCATGGAGCACGCAGGAAATGCGTGCTATTTTTTGCGAACAAAACCGCATACAAAAATGGCTCGATGTTGAAGCAGCTTTAGCAAAAGCACAAGCAAAACTTAAAATTATCCCTAAAAAAGCAGCTGATGAGATCGCAAAAAAAGCTCATTATAAATTTATGGATATGGACTTTATCTTTGCTGAATTTAAAAAAACCAAACACCCTTTAGTTCCTACTGTAAGAGGATTAGAAAAAGCTTGCGATAATAATTTAGGTGAATATGTACATTTTGGAGTAACTACTCAAGATATCATCGATACGGGACTGGTTTTACAATTTAAAGAAGCAATGACTCTTGTAAAAAGCGAATTAAAAGCTATCGCAAAAGCCTTAGCGAAACTAGCTAAAACCCATAAAAACACTGCTATGATGGGAAGAACTTTAGCACTTCAGGCTTTGCCTATTACTTTTGGACATAAAGTGGCTATTTGGTTAAGCGAACTTGAGCGTCATTTTGAAAGAATACTTGAACTTGAAAAAAGACTTTATGTAGGCAGTATAGTAGGCGCTGTAGGAACTAAAGCAAGTTTAAGTGATGAGTGCAATGAAGTAGAAAAACTCACTTTAGAAAATTTAGGACTTGATGTGCCTAATATTTCTTGGCAGAGCGCACGTGATCGCTTTATAGAACTTGGTTTTGTACTAGGCAATATCAACGCAACCTTTAACAAAATCGCTCATGAAATTTTAATCCTTTCACATAATGAAATTGATGAAGTTGCTGAACCTTTTGGCAAAGGACAAGTAGGATCAAGCACTATGCCACACAAAAGAAATCCTGCAGTAAGCGAAAATGCAGTTACAGTAAGCAATGCCTTTAAGGCAAATTTAGCCATTTTAAGCGATATTGAAAGACATGAACATGAAAGAGATGGTCAAGTTTGGAAAATGGAATGGAAGCTTTTACCTGAAATGTTTTTAATGCTTTCTGTGGTTTTAGCAAATATGAAATTCGCTCTTAGTGATTTAGAAGTAAAAAAAGACAAAATGCTTAAAAATTTAAATACTCTTAATGGTTTTGTTTTAGCAGAGCGTGTTATGTTTGCATTAAGTGATCATTATGGAAAACAACATGCCCATGAAATTGTTTATGAAAATGCTATGCTAGGTATAGAAAAACAAAAAACTTTTAAAGAAGTTTTACTTACAGATAAAAGAGTATCTAAGGTATTGAAAGAAAAAGAAATTGATGCTTTACTTGATGCAACAACCTATGTAGGATATGCACCAAAACTTGTAGATGAATTTTTAGCAAAAATCAAAAATAGCGCTATCTTAAAATAGGAAAAATCATGTTCTATAGTGAAATTTTAGCGGATTTTATTTTCAATCTTCAGTATGAAAATATCCCTAATACAGTTGTTCAAAGAGCTAAAGAACTTATGCTTGATAGCCTTGGAACAGCTATAGCAGCAAGCAAGGAAGAATGCATTTTAAACGCCTTTAAAGCTTTTGAAAATTTAAGCACAGAAAAAAATACCCCTGTATGGGTAAATGATAAAAAATTAGATCCTATTTATGCAGCCATGCTAAATGGCATTGCTTCTCATGCGTTAGATTTTGACGATACGCATACAGAAGCGATTTTACATGCAAGTGCGATTTTAACTCCTCTTTGTTTAAGTTATGGTTTTCATATCAGTAAAGATGCTAAAAAAATTATAAAAGCTTTTATTGTTGGCTGGGAAGTTGCTGCTAGAGTAGGTATTGCAAGTAAGGGAACTTTTCATAAGCGTGGTTTTCACACTACAGCTATCGCTGGGATTTTTGGAAGCGTAAGTGCAAGTGCAATCTTGCTAGATCTTAACAAAGAACAAATCATCAATGCTTTAGGACTTGCAGGAAGTTTTGCAAGTGGGATTAATGAGTTTTTATCCAATGGATCTAATTCAAAAGTTTTGCATATTGCCAATGCTATTAAAAACGGTATTATAGTAGCTCATTTTGCTAAAAACCATATGAGTGGACCTTTGAGTATTTTTGAAGGTAGGAATAATATCTTTAAATGTTTTGGCATAGAAGAAGAATGCGATAAAACAGAACTTAGCAAAGCCTTAGGTGAAATTTGGCAAACCATGCAAGTTTCTATAAAGCCTTATCCAAGTTGTCATTTTGCTCATGGGCTTATTGATTGTGCTATTGCTTTAAAAAATGATGGTTTAAAAGCTGATGAAATTAAAAGTATTCATTGCTTTGTAGATGAAGTTCCTATTTCTTTTATCTGCGATCCTTTGGAAGCAAAATACACTCCAAATAGTGCTTATGAAGCTAAATTTTCCATGCCTTTTTTAATGGCTCTAGGATTCTTTGATGGTAAAATCACTCTTGAATCTTATGAAAATTTAAAGCGTAAAGAAGTACTAGAATTTGCTAAAAAAATCAGTTACGAAAAAAGAAAATCTCAAGGCTTTCCAAAATATTTTCCAGGGCATTTAGAAGCCAGTTTGCAAGATGGACGCATAATCCAAAAAGATGTTTTTATCAATAAAGGTAATTTTGATAATCCACTAAGTTTTGAAGAATTAAAAGCTAAATTTTTAGCCAATGCACAAATTTACCTTGATAATGCTAAAGCTAACAAAATTCTAGATCAAATCATCAATCTAGAAAATTTAAACCACTTTTCTTTTTAAATATTATTCCTTCTTTTTATAAGAAGGATAATTTCATTACACTTTTTTATTATAATATTTATTATTAATTTAGGAATTACAATGACTTTAAACGAGTTAAAAGATGGACAAAAGGCTATTATTGTCAATTTAAACGCTCACAAAGAACTCAAAAATAGACTTTTAAGCTTTGGATTTATTAAAAATAAAAACTTGAAAAAAATTCACTCCTCTTTAAAAAATGCCACCATAATGGTAGAACTTGATACAAGTTGTGTTATCCTAAGATCTGATGAAGCTAAAACCATAGAAGTGAATCTTATATGAAAAAAATCAAAATAGCCCTTGTAGGTCAGCCTAATGTAGGCAAAAGTCTTCTTATTAATGCGCTTTGCAAAGCTAATATGAAAGTAGGAAATTTTAGCGGAGTTACTATAGAAAAAGCAAGTGCAAAAACTTTTTACAAAAACTATGAATTTGAAGTCATTGATTTACCAGGAACTTATTCTTTAGATGGATATAGTGAAGAAGAAAAAATCACACGCCATTTTTTAAATCAAAATGACTATGATGTTATTGTTAATGTTTTAGATGCTACCAATTTAGAACGTAATCTTATCCTTAGTGCAGAACTTTTAAGCCTTAATAAAAAAATGCTTTTAGCTTTAAATATGTGCGATGAAGCCAAAAAAGAAGGTATAGAGCTTGACACTTCTGTTTTAAGCCAAGAATTTCAAAGTCAAGTTGTTGAAATTTCAGCAAAAACAAAAGAAAATTTAGAACTTTTGCTGCAAAAAATTATTATTTTATTTGAAAGTAAATTTATTCCAAGATCTCAATTTTATACTCCGCTTTGCGAAAAAGTCCGGAAAAAGAAGATTTATTATATTTTATTAATGAACTTTCAAAAAAAATTATCACACACAAAAAAGAAGAAAGAAATTTAACCAAAAAAATCGATGTCTTACTTATCCATAAATTCTTTGGCTTACCTATATTTTTATTTTTAATGTGGCTTTTATTTCAACTCACCTTTAGCTTAGGGCAAATTCCTATGGATTATATAGAATCAGGCTTTAATGCCTTAGGTGAACTTGTTAAAAACAATATTTCTAATACCTTCATCGCTTCAGCTTTAGCTGATGGGATTATCGCAGGTGTTGGTGCTGTGATACTTTTTTTACCTAATATAATAATTTTATTTTTAGGCATAGCTCTTTTAGAAACCACAGGCTATATGTCAAGAGTAGCTTTCTTACTAGATGGAATTTTACATAAATTTGGTTTACATGGAAAAAGCTTCATTCCGCTAATCACTGGTTTTGGCTGCTCTGTGCCTGCTTTTATGGCTACACGCACGCTTAAAAATAAAAGAGATAGACTTTTAACACTCTTTGTGATTAATTTTATGAGTTGTGGGGCAAGACTTCCTGTTTATGTATTGTTTATCGGTGCATTTTTCCCAAGTGAAGAAGCGGGGAATTACCTTTTTGGAATTTATCTTCTAGGTGCTATTTTAGGGCTTATTGCGGCCAAATTCTTAAGATCCACTGCATTTCGCGGTATTGATGAACCCTTTGTGATGGAAATGCCAAAATATCGTATGCCAAATTGGCATTTAGTATGGTTTATGGTCTTTAATAAAGCTAAAATGTATCTTAAAAAAGCAGAGACCTTTATACTTGTAGCTTCCTTACTTATATGGTTTGCAAGCAATTTTCCAAACAATGAAAGCAATTTAGATGATTTTAGCGCTCAAGAAAGAGCTGTTGAGCAAAGTTATCTAGGGCAATTTGGCAAAACAATTGAGCCTATTTTTTCTCCGCTTGAGCTTGATTGGAAATTAAGCGTATCTTTAGTCAGTGGTTTGGCCGCAAAAGAAGTAATGATTTCTACCATGGGGGTGCTTTATTCTCTTGGAAAAGAAGTGGATGAAACAAGCAGTGATTTAAAAGGAATTATCACTAAAAATATACCTATACCAAGTGCAGTGGCTTTTATTTTATTTGTAATGATTTATAATCCTTGCTTTGCAGCAACTATAGTTTTTTCAAAAGAAAGTGGAAAGCTAAAATACACTCTCTTTCTATTTCTTTTTACCTGTACAAGTGCTTATATAGTAGCTTTTATAGGACTTCATATTGCTAAAATTTTATTAAATTAACTTGCTTTTAATGATGAAATTTTAGCGATATTATCTTCAAAAGCTTTTAAAATGCTATAAGCAACACCTTCAAAATCAAGTCCACCGCAAAGATAGATTAAAGTCATACGAAAAGATTTACTCACATCAAGCTTTGGTTTTTCAGCGTTCATATTTAACTTAAAATCATAAGGACTTGCATGTTTAAAAGCGTAATTTTTTGCCACAATTAAAAAATCATTCTTATCTTTTAAAAATGCGCCTTTAACTAAAATAAAGCTTATCTCAAGATATTTCCAAAAATCTTTTGAAGGCATAGGATTTTCATCAAAATTTTGTTCTATAAAAGCATAGTTTTTTTCAAAAGATTTTTTATAATTTTCTACAAGCAAAGCACCTAATTTATTTTTAGCTATATTTTGTAAAATAAGTTTTATATTGCTTTCAAATTCAAAATCTATTTGTTCTAAAATTTTAATTTGCTCTTCTAGAAAAAATTCTTGTTTTAACTCTTCATTGCAAAGTTTAGCGTAAGAAAAAATATTTGCCATAGGTTTTTCATAATTCCCAAACTCATCCCAAAAATTTTTCTCACTACAGGCTATACAACCATGTCCTGCAGCCACTGGCCAAGAAGTTTTAGCATTAAATTTCACTTTAGGACAGTTGTTGTAAGTATAAGGTCCTTTACAACCTATCTTAAATAAACAAGCTCCATTCTTTGCAGCTTCATCGTCAAAATGTTCAGCAAAAATCCCGCTTTCAAATTTCGCCTTTCTTTCACACATATCATGCAAACATTTACCATAAGCCCACACAGGACGATTTTGCTCATCAAGTTCAGGCAAAACTCCAAATAAAGCAAAAAAACTTAAAGTCGCAATGATATTTATATCACTTGGAGGACAACCTGGAATATTTACTACTTTCTGACTTAAAACTTCGCTAATACCACAAGTTTTACTAGGATTTGGATAAGCAGCCTGAATACCACCATAACTTGAACAAGTACCCACTGCAAAGATAGCCTTGGCTTTAGCGGCTAGTTTTTCTAAAATTTCATAGCCACTCTCTCCTTGCGCTCCTATAGTAAGAAAAAAGGTATCAATGGCTGCAACACCACCTTCAACCGCTAAAATAAAATCTTCTTCCAAAACATACTCTAAAAGCTCTTCAGCCTTAGTGCCATTTGCCGCCATTAAAGTTTCATGATATTCTAAAGAAAAAAAATCAAAAATAAGCTCATCAAAACTTGGCAACTCAGAACGCAACAAACTCTCTCTACACCCTGTACATTCACAAAGATGAAGCCATACTAACTTTGTTTTAGGTGCGATTTGAAAAAATCTTTGAGCAAGAGCTGGAATTTCATTGCCTAAAGATAAATGCCTAGCAAGAATTTTTACACTTTCTTCATTGATAACCTTGTCCTCTTTTAAAGTAGAATTCTCAAGTTTTTTAATGCGATCTTCAAGTATATTTTTTAATTCTTCATTGCTAAGCTTTGCCATTTTTTATCCTTTTTGATTATCCCAACAAAGAACAGTTTGCCCTTCTTCATTTTTTTCAACATCGCCCATACCCATGATGTTATATCCTGCATCAACATAATGTATTTCACCTGTAACACCATTTGCTAAATCGCTAAGTAAATACATAGCCGAATTACCTACATCTTCTATACTAACATTGCGTTTTAAAGGAGAATTGATTTCATTGTATTTTAAAATCATTCTAAAATCCCCTATTCCACTTGCTGCCAAAGTTTTAATAGGACCTGCTGAAATAGCATTAACACGAATTCCTTTTACTCCTAGATCTCTTGCTAAATAACGCACAGAACTTTCAAGTGCGGCTTTTGCTACACCCATAACATTATAATGAGGTACATATTTAACCCCACCAAGATAACTTAAAGTCAAAATCGAACCCTTATCTTTTAAAATAGGTAAAACCGCACGTGTTAAAGAAAGTAAAGAATACACAGAAGTTTGCATAGCTATATCAAAAGCTTCTTTTGAAGTTTCTAAAAAAGAATTTTCTAAAGCTTCTTTTGGAGCAAAAGCAACCGCATGCACTACAAAATCAATCTCGCCTAAATCTTTTTTGATTTTTTCAGCGATAGAATCTAAATGCTCGTTATTATTTACATCAAGCTCATAAACAAAATTAGAATTAAACTCTTGTGCTATAGGTTCTACGCGTTTTTTTAAAGCATCATTTAAAAAAGTAAAAGCAAGCTCGGCTCCTTGATCAAAACATGCTTTTGCTATGCCATAAGCGATAGATTTATTATTCGCAACCCCTACAATAAGGCCTTTTTTACCCTTCATAATCATCTTTTATCCTTTGATTAATTTTATAAAATTTTCTACTTTTAAAGCTGCAGAGCCTATCAAAACTCCACCACAATGATTTACACTTAAAATTTCTTTGATATTATTTTCATTCACACTTCCACCATAAAGCAAAGGTACCTTGGTTAAACTCGCTAAAAATTCAAGCACTTTAGCGATATCTGTACTTTGTGCGCTCACTCCCGTTCCTATAGAATAAATAGGCTCATAAGCGATGATGAGTTTTTCATAATTTAAATCAATAATTTCAAGTTGTTTTTTTAAAAACTCTAAAGTCTTGCCTGAATTTTTTGTATCTAAATTTTCACCTATACAAAAAACAATTTTATAACCATGCTCTTTAGCAAAATCAAATTTAGCCTTAATAAATTCTTCATCTCCTAAAGCTCTTCTTTCAGAATGCCCGATTAAAACACATTTGATCCCAAATTCGTCCAAATGCTCTTTTCCAAGCTCGCCTGTAAAAGCACCATTAACACAAGGATAAAAATTTTGCGCTCCTTGTATGAAGTTATTTTCATTTTCTAAAAATGCTACACTAGGTGGGAAAACGATAATATCATCACATTTTGCTCCCATAGTTTTATTTAAAATTTCAGCATAAATTTTAAAACTTGCTCTTGTGTGATTGCATTTTAAATTTGCAGCAAAGATCATTCATTTTCCTTAGATCTTAAAGCTTTTACGCCTGGAAGTTCTTTACCTTCTATAAGTTCAAGAGAAGCACCACCTCCAGTGGAAATAAAAGTCATTTCATCTGCATCACCTGCGCGCGCAACCACATCAGCCGTATCACCGCCTCCAACAACAGAAGTTGCATGTCCTTCACTGATATAATGACTCATTTTAATGCTACCTTTTGAAAATTTATCAATTTCAAAAACACCCATAGGTCCATTCCACCAAATCGTTTGCGCATCAGAAATCACCTCTTTAAAAAGTCTCACACTCGCAGGTCCTATATCTAAACCCATCCAACCATTTGGAATTTCTTGCGCTGGAACAAATTTCATCGGCGCATCTTGTGAGCACGCAGGAGCGGCTACAACGTCTACTGGAAGATAAATTTTCACTCCTAAATTTTTACCCTTGGTAAGAATTTTATTAGCTTCTTCTAAAAGTTCTTCTTCTAAAAGTGAATTTCCTATATCATAACCTAAAGCTTTTAAAAAAGTAAATGCCATACCTCCGCCTATGATTAATTTATCTACCTTTGGTAATAAATTTGTCAATGCTTGAAGTTTTCCACTTACCTTTGAACCTCCAACAACAGCGACAAAAGGACGTGCTGGATGTTTGATAAGATTGCTTGCAAAATCAATTTCTTTTTGGAGTAAAAATCCTGCGCCTTTGTGTTTTTCATCAAAAAAATTAGTAATCGCCTCTACACTAGAATGTGCTCTATGGCATACTCCAAAAGCATCATTGATATAAACTTGAACCATAGAAGCAAGTTCTTTGGCTAAATTTTCATCATTTTTAGTTTCGCCTTTTTCAAAACGCAAATTTTCAAGAAGTAAAATTTCGCCCGCTTTTAAATTCATAGCTTTGGTTTTTGCATCTTCGCCGATAACATCTTTTGCCATAATAATTTCTTTATCTAAAAGTCTAGCAAGACGCTTAGCCACAGGTTCTAAAGAATATTTAGAGCTAATTTCTTTTGGACGCCCTAAATGAGAGGCTAAAATCACACTACAACCATTATCCAAACAATATCTTATCGTAGGAATAGCTGATCTTATGCGTCTATCATCAGTGATATTTAAAAAATCATCTTGAGGAACATTAAAATCACATCTTATAAAAACTTTTTTCTTAGCTAAATCAATGTCTTTTATAGAAATAATATCACTCATGATTAAGCCTTATTTGCAATATATACTGCCATATCTACTAGACGACTTGAATAACCCCATTCATTATCATACCAAGCAATTACCTTGATAAAATCATCCGCAATCACTTGAGTTAAATCACTTGCTACAATAGCTCCATAAGAACAAGTGATAAAATCGCTTGAAACTCTTTCATCATCATCTACCATTAAAATGCCTTTTAAATTTGTAGTTGCAGCTTTTCTAAAAGCTTCATTGATTTCATCTTTGCTGACTTTACGGCTTAGTTGTGCAGTTAAATCCACGCTTGATACATCAATCACTGGCACACGCATACTTTGTCCATGAAGCTTGCCATTAAGTTCAGGCATAACAAGTTTCATAGCTTTTGCTGCGCCTGTAGAAGTTGGAATGATATTTTGCGCTGCAGCACGAGAACGGCGTTTATCTTTAGCTTTAGCATCAATAATACTTTGTCCATTTGTATAAGCATGTATTGTTGTCATAAGTCCTTTTTCTATGCCAAAATTATCTTGTAAAACACGACAAACAGGACCTAAACAATTTGTTGTACAACTTGCATTAGAAATAATGCTTTCACCCTTGTAAAGTTCTGAATTTACTCCTAAAACATAAGTAGGAGTATCATCTTTTGCAGGAGCACTCATGATCACTTTTTGTACTCCCATATCTATAAATTCTTGACATTTTGCCATAGTTAAATGCGCTCCTGTGCACTCTAAAACAATTTGTGCGCCGTGTTTTGCAAAGTCAAGATCTTTTACATTGCGACTTTTAAATACTTTGATTTTTTTACCATTTACCACTAAATCATCTCCTTCACTATCAACACTGCCTTTAAATTCACCATGTACTGTATCGTATTTAAAAAGGTATTTTGTAAGTTCAATATCCGTAGTATCATTTATCGCCACAAGCTCAATATCATTTCTTTCTAAGATGATTCTTGCAACACATCTGCCTATGCGTCCAAAACCATTTATAGCAACTTTTACAGCCATTTAATTTCCTTTTGCAAAATATAATGCTAATATTCTACAAAAAAAAGGTTAAAATTTTAATGAAGATAGCACTTTTTGGTGGCAGTTTTGATCCACCGCATAATGGTCATAATAGCGTTGTTTTAGAGGCTTTGGAAAAATTAGATATTGATAAACTTATTATTATGCCTACTTATATCAATCCTTTTAAACAAAGTTTTAGTGCTGATGAAAAGCAAAGATTCTTATGGGTTAAAAAACTTTGGGGACATTTGCCAAAAGTTGAAATTTGCGATTTTGAAATCAGGCAAAAACGCCCTGTTCCTAGCATAGAAAGTGTTAAGTATCTTTATAAGCTTTATAATCCTAGTAAATTTTATCTTTTAATTGGCGCAGATCATTTAGAAAAACTTCATCTTTGGCATGATTTTGAAAAACTCAATTCTTTAGTAGAATTTGTTATTGCCAATCGCAATGATATAGGAATTCCTAAGAATTTCAAAGATTTAAAAACCAATAAAAAAATCGCTTCTTCTTTCATACGCGACACTTTAAATACAAATGAGGTTTGTGAAGAAATTAAAGATGAAGTAAAAAAATATTATGAAAAATTACAAAAAAATTGATACAATTTCAAAAATTAAAGGACAATAATGCAAGAAAGAATAGATTTAATCGTTAAAATTTTAGATGAAAAAAAAGCTGAAAATATCAAAACCATTGACATGAGCGAGCAAGAATACTTTGTAAAATATGTCATTATTGCAGCTACTTTAGGAGAAAGACACGCTCTATCTTTGATCGATGAGCTTAAAACACGACTTAAAGCCAAAGGTGAGGAATTTTTAAACATAGATAGTAGTGAAGAATGGAGCGTGATTGATCTTGGTGATATTTTAATCCATCTTTTAACACCAGAACACAGAGGAATTTATAATATAGAAGAATTATTAGAAAATCTTAAAAAAGGTAGGGTTTAAAAAGGCTAAAATTTATTAGTCTTTTTAATTTTTAGAGATTATCGATATATTCTTTAATTTCTTTTTTGATTTTCTCTTTTTGTTCTTTTAAAGCTTCTTTTTTAGCTTTATACTCAGCCTTACTCATATAATCTTTTTGTTCTTTTAAAGCATCAAGTTCTTTTTCGATTTTTTCCACTTCTTGTTCTTTAAGTTTTTTAGCTTCTAACTTTTTATCATAAAACATAGGATCTTTAGCACAATCATTTTGTACTTGTTTTAAAGCAAGCTCTAAGCTTAAAGTTCTAGCTGTATCATTATGCGCTTTAGAAAAACTGATTTCTTTATTGATACGATCGATTTTTCTATCACATTCACTTGCACCAAAAGCAAAAGCACATAGTGTAAGTAGAATAAGTATTTTTTTCATTTTTAATTCCTTTTTAAAATAAATTAAATCGCGGAATATTATCTCATCAATTCTTAAATCTAGCTTTTATATCATTAAACAAAGTAAATACCATACTTTCAAGCTCTTTTGCTCTTTCTAAAGATGTTGCCTCAAAGCGTGTGATAAGATAAGGGCTGGTATTAGATGCACGAAGTAAAGCCCATCCATCGCCAAAATCTATCCTAGCTCCATCAATTTCACAAAGACTTTTAACACCTTTTAAAGCTCCTTTTTCAATCTCTTTTTGAAATTCTTCCACAAGTTTGAATTTTTCTTCTTCATTTACAGGAATTTTAATTTCAGGTGTAGTATAAAGTTTTGGTAAAGCTTTAATCATACTTTCTAGATCAAAACCTTTATAAACAAGCTCCAAGGCTCTTAAAAATGCATAAATTCCATCATCATAACCAAAATATCTATGTTTAAAGAAAATATGCCCACTCACTTCAGCAGCTAAATCAATATCTTTTTCTTTCATCATTTTTTTGATATTAGAATGTCCTGTTTTTCCCATAAAAATAGTTCCAAATTTAGCCACTTCATCAAAAAGATTTTTAGAACATTTTACCTCACCTAAAATGCGTGGATTAGGGATATCTTTAGCAAACAAATAACAAAGCTCATCCCCACAAAATACATGAGTTTTACTTAAAGCAACCATTCTATCAGCATCCCCATCAAAAACAAAAGCCAAAGAATAATCTTGATTTTGATTTAAAAATTCTCTAATCGCACTTAAGTTTTCTTCTTCTGTAGGATCTGGAGCATGGTTTGGAAACTGTCCATCGGGCTCTGCAAACATTACATGAGCTTTTAAATTTAAAGCCTTGATTAAAGGCTTTATCACCACTCCAGCCGCACCATTTGTGCAATCAACACCAAATTTATAATTAAAATCCTTTAAAAAGCTAAATTGCTCGCACATAAATTTCACATAAAGGTTTAAAATATCGTATTTTTCTACTTCTAAATTTTCTTCAATATCATCATCTAAATGCTTATAAACTTCTTTTGAAAACTCTTTTAATTCTACACCAAAAAAACTTTCTTTATTAATAGTAATTTTAAAACCATTATAATCTTTTGGGTTATGAGAGCCTGTTATCATAACATTTGCATCAAATTTTAAGCCCTCATAAAGACTAAAATATCCCAATGGAGTTGGCGCAAGCCCTATATCATAGATTTTTATTCCCGCTTTGTTAAGTCCACTCACTAGATAATTAAAAAGTTCATTTGCACTATATCTTGCATCATAGCCCACGCTTACATTTTTACAACCCCTATTTAACATAGTTTGTCCCAAACAAAAACCTATAGCTTTAACGCTTTTTTCATTCAATTCTTTGTCGTAAAGTCCTCTTATATCATATTCTCTAAAAATCACATCTAACATTTTTTCCTTCAAATTCATCTCTTCTTTGACCTAAATTTATCGTTTTTCTAAAGCAAATTTGGATAGAAAAGAAATTTTTGCTACAATTTTACATTAATTTCACTAAATGAAGGAAAATTTATGGATGAAGAATTAGAAAACGAAGAAACAAAAAAGAAAAAAGGTGGTTCACTTGTAATTATTATTGTTATTTTACTTTTTGTTTTACTTCTTAGTATTATGGGAGTAATTGCTTGGCTTATTTCAAGCAGTTCAAGTGATGAAAGTGAAGTCAAAGAAGCTCCAAAAGAAGAGGCAAAAGCCGATAAACCTAAAGTTTCAGCTCCTGCTCAGCGAGGTAGTGATTTTGCTAATATAGGTCCTATGTATCCACTTGATCCTTTTACCCTAAATTTGCTTAGCGATAGCGGCTCAAGATATGTAAAATGCACTATAGAACTAGAACAAAATAGCGAACTTTTAAAACCTGAACTTGATAAAAAAGTCCCAGTCATTCGTGATATTATTATTCGTACATTAACAGCTAAAACTTTTGAAGAAGTAAGTACACAAAAAGGCAAAGAACGTTTAAAAGATGAGCTAGTTGGAAAAATCAATGAAATTTTAACCGATGGCTTTATTAAAAATGTTTATTTTACGGATTTTGTAGTTTCTTAATGCGTGTAGGCTGTGATATCATCGCCATTTCTAGAATAGAAAAAATTCATTCTAGACATGGCAAAAATTTTTTGGATAAATTTCTAAACCCAAAAGAACAAATACTCATTAAAAATCCAGCAACTCTAGCAGGTCTTTGGGCTGCTAAAGAAGCCGCTAGCAAGGCTTTGGGTGTTGGAATTTGTGAATTATGCAGTTTTTTTGATATTGAAATATCAAAAGATGAAAAAAACGCGCCTAAATTAAAATATTCTCAAAAAATTACAAAAGATTTTAATATCACTCAAACTTCCCTAAGTATTTCTCATGATAATGGTTTTGCTATAGCCATAGTGGCTGTAGTTTGATTATTTTCCTATAGTTTGCTTGTCTAAATTTCTTGAAAGTATGAAATCCACCACAGGTTGTTCTCTTTTGTTTGCTCTTTTACAATGATCTTTTTGAAAAAAATCTGTGATTTTTATAACAATCCTTGCCCATTTTTTGCGATTTCTTTCACGCCACGCATGAGAAGAAACGCTCTCCCAAGCATAGCCATTAAACAAGCTTGCATTTACAAAATGATCTAAGGCTCTAACACCCTGTCTTGCTCGTGCGGTATTAAAAAAAATTCCTATAATCACGATAAAAAGATATCCTAAAACTGCTAAAGGTACTATTGCACAAAGCAGAATAGTCCCTGCTAATTTTTCTTTTAAGCTTCCTTTTAAAGTGCGTTTTACACGACGACGAAAATTGGCGCGAATTTTAGTTCTAACTCTTTTCATAGCTTTCTTTTGCTAAATTTTATCCTCATACCATTAGCCGAACGCACTGTTAAACGCCCTACTACATCAGGTACAAAACCTTCTTCAAGTTCTAGTTTGTAAGTTTTTAAAATATTAGCCAAAATCAAAATCGCTTCTTGCATAGCAAAACCTTGTCCTATACAAATTCTTTCCCCTACCCCAAAAGGCAAATAAGCATCTTTTTTGTACTCTCCTTCAAAACGAGAAGGATTAAATCCATGCGGATTTGTCCAAAATTCTTCATGTCTGTGTATCAGCCAAGGAGCAATCACCACCCCAGAACCTTTTTTAATAAGCTTATCTCTAACTTGAGTATCTTTTTTTGCCTCTCTTGCAAAAAACCCAACAGGAGGATAAAGTCTTAAAGATTCTTTAAAAATATTTGTTAAGTATTTAAACTGTCTTAGATGCGAAATTTCAATGACTCCACCCTGTAAAACCTGAGTAATCTCCTCG
The DNA here is from genome assembly GCF_012890095.1 of Campylobacter sp. CFSAN093260. Classification (NCBI taxonomy): domain Bacteria; kingdom Pseudomonadati; phylum Campylobacterota; class Epsilonproteobacteria; order Campylobacterales; family Campylobacteraceae; genus Campylobacter; species Campylobacter sp. CFSAN093260. Next base: position 1,344,285 of record NZ_CP040618.1, read on the forward strand.
TAAGCTTTTTCTTGCTCCTTAGGATAAAGACTAAGCAAATAAAGCGTCCATGTCAAAGAACTTGCTGTGGTTTCATGTCCTGCTAAAAAAAGCATAGCCACTTGATCTAAAATTTCCTCAAAAGAAAAACGCTTATTTGTATCAGCATCCACTACTAAAAGCAAAGATCCTAAAATATCTTCAAATTCTGCATTATCTGCCATATCATATCTTGGTTTTATGATATCACTTAAAACCTGTCTGATCACATCTCCGGCCTTAGCACGCTTACAATCTCCTAACACATAAGAAAGCCATTTTGGAAAACGAAACATACGACGCATGGCTGTATGCACGCTTTGCTCTTGAAAAGTCACAAATGCGTTTAAGATTTTTTTACCTTTTTCCTCATCGAGTTTTGAAGACATAATGGTGCGAAAAATCACATCAGCGGTAATAAAAGTCATAGCTTCATCTACTTCGATAACAGCATGATTTGGATACTTGCTAAAACGATCCATCATATCTGCCACAGCTTCACTCATAAGATTAAACACTTTATTGATACGAGTCATTTCAAAACTTGGACGCAAAAGCTCTCTTTGTTTTTTCCAAACTTCACCATTTGTAGTAAAAATACTCTCCCCTAAAAGCGGACTTAAAAGCTCATGTAAAAATGCACTTTTAGGAAATTCTCTAACCTCATCAACCATCATTCTTTTAACTTCTTTAGTGTCATTTATGACATAAAGATCAAAATTTGGCATCTTCACATAGCCTGTTTGCATTTTATAACTACGCTCATAAAGCCCGTCAAGCCAAGATCTACGCTTTAACAAAAAAGTTAAAAGCGTAGAAGCTTTATTTTTATAAGGTTTTGGAAAAAAGGGGCATTCACTCATATTTTTACCTTTTCTTCTAAAAATTTAGGCATTATGATGAAAGAAAAAAAATCATAATCACCTTTAACACTAATACTATAAAGATATAAAAAGTGCGCTTTGTTTTTATCTCTTTTTATTTTTTTATACTCATGTTTTTCATATAAAGTGTGAAATTTAGCACTTAAAAATGGGGGTGTAAATTTAGCATTTACGCCACTCGTGCGGAAAAAATCCACTTGAGGAAAACATGCTCCATCAATAATCGATGTGTAATCATACCATTTTAAATCAAACCTTGAAACAAATTCAAGCTTCTTTCTAAATTCATCCGCTTTTTTTTGATAACTCACTAAAGGAATGCATTCTCCTAGAGTAAGAATTTTTAACTTATGAAGTAAAGATAAATCTAAATTTTGTCTTAAAATACACTCCAAAACTTCTATACAAACTATAGTTCCAACACTATGTGCTACTAAAACAAGTTCATAATCTTGTTTATTTTCATTTTGTTTTAGCTTATCTACTATGGTATTCGCAAAAAGCTTGATTCTTTCTTGCATAGTGCCTGTTTTTTTATCTTGCCAAGTAGCACAAAAAGCACAAATTCTTGCTATCCAAAATACAGCTAATTTCTTACCTAATTTAAATAAAAAATGATTTAGTAAAAATCCTAAAAAACATCCTATGATGATAGCTAAAGAAAAATGCATATAATTTTGCAAAAAAGCAAAACTTCCAAAAGCCAAAACCAAAGAAAATAGTAACGAAAATAACACATAAAAAAAAGGATAATAACCTGTGATAAGTTGATAAATCGACTCTTTGCCAAATTTGATAAAAAGCCCTGTGATAGTATAAATTCTAAAAAAACTATAACAATCTGCCAAAGCATCTTTATAATTTTCTGACCAATTTTTCTTAACAATATCATTCCATGTTAAAAAATGATATTTAGTTTGTACTCCTTCGCAAGAAATTTGAAAAAAAGGAAATTGCTCATTTTTTTCAATTTTACTTAAATTAACTTTAATGCTAAAAGCATGAGAATAATCTTTTAGGTTTTTTTTAAATAAATCATAATAAAATCTATAACTTTTAGGATCATATCCTGCTATATAAAATACTTCCCTATCCATACAATAATTTCTTTTTGCTTTTAATTATAACAACTTTGCTTTAAAAGCTCTCTTAATCAAAGCTTTTTAGTCTTATTTGTCTAAAAAGAAATTTTTATAAAAATTGCCGTTGAATTGATTAGTTTGTAAAAGATATTTTTTAAAATTACATACCAAAACAGGATTGGGTTTATAAGCATGAGCTTCACGCCAAAAAAATTGAAGTTTTTTTGGATAAGATAAGCCTTCAAAATCATAAAAAGCATTGCCACAAACCTTAGTCGGACAGCCTTCTAAAATAGCACTAAGGCCTACTGTTGAATTTATAGTAATACAACCCAAAGCCTTTCTTAAAAGAACTGGCAAGTGGGTATCATGAACATATAAAACTCTTCCTTCTATATGATATTTTTGACTTAAATCATTTATGAGTTTAGAATAATTCTTATAGCCCCTATCCATGGGATGGTGTTTAAAAACTAGATAAGATTTAGCTCTTGCATGGTTTGCAAAAGAAAGTATGGTTTCCTCTATAAAGTGCTCTATGCTTTTTTTGTAATGATATTTAATTTGCGTATCGCTATAAACTTGTAAAATCGCCAAAAAGTACTTTTTTTCTAAATTATAAATCTTTTCATTTAGTTTTTTTTCTGTAATATTATAAAGATACTTTCTATACAATGATCTAAACCAAAATAAAAATTCAAAAGGATATAAAGTGCGATGATGAAGTTTGTTGTTAAAAAATGGAGCCAAAATAAAAGCAAACAACCAATACAAAAAAGCATCAAAAGCCATAAATTTAAATCCACCTGGAATTTCTTTTATGCTTTCTTTGGTAAAAATATTTTGAGAAAGATAAAAATTTTTATCACGCGGTAAAGAAGAATTTGCATTCACCCCATCTTTTTCCAAAGTAATACAATAAGGCCTTAAATATCCTTCTTCAAAAATCCATATTTCAATTCCTAATTCTTTAGCCACTTTAATAGCCTTAGCATGTATAATGCGACAATCATTATACATTAAAATAGCATCGATTTTTTTATTTTGAAAAAAATCTCTATAGAAATTTTCAAGATCTTTTTCATCACACTTACACCTCGTTCCGCTAGGATAGAAAAAAAAATCTCCGCCGTTAAAATTGAGTTTAAAAACTTTGGTTTGGTTTTTTCTCATTTTCACTGCAAGATGATGAAAAAAATTTCCCACAGGCCCTTGCAAGAGTAAAACATTTTTACCGCTAAATTCTTTTTTAATTTTAGTGCTAAATCTCATTTCTTTGCTAAAAATTCATAAAATCTTCTTATTTTTCTAAGCATAAAAGTTTTAAAATCTATTGCCAATTTTATATATTTTTTTGAAAAATAAGCTTTTTGTAAATTTAGCATTATATCTAAACAAACTTCAATTTCACATAAAGTTTTTGTTTTAGGATTTATATATCTTGGATATATGATCAAAGCACCTGCTACAAGCTCTTCTAGGCTTAGTTTTCTTGTTCTTCTTTCACATCTATATTTATCTTTTGTTAAACCCCAGCCCGCATAAAAAGGCATACCATAAGTAAAAACTTTTTTAGCTCTTAAAAGAGCATCAAAACCACTTGTAGAAGTAATAGTGTGAATTTCATCAGCAATTTTTATAGCGCTATCAATACTGCAATCTTTTACAATCTCATCACAAAATTCCAAGATGAGTGTTTCATCTTTTAAACCTACACGGTTGCCGCTTAACACATCAGGATGGGGTTTAAAGATGATATAAGCATCTTGATTTTTAGCACGCACCTCCTTAAGCAAATCAAGAGTAGATAAGCCAAAACCCCCTAAAATCATCGAAGTATCATCTTCAACTTGAGCAGGGATTAAAATAATCTTTTGTCCTATTTTGGCATTGATTTTTAAGTCTTCATGCTTTAAGCCATTGTATTTTGAAAAGCGGTTCTCAAGTAAGATTTTTATAATATTTTTTGCCCTATTTAGCATATTTTCATCAAAAATTTCGTTTTGCAAAAGCTCTTCTAATTTACTTGCTTTATTTGGATCTATGTAAAGTCCTTTATCATCAACGATTAAAGAAAAAGGGCGCGTAAGATCAGATCCTAAAGAGATTGAGCGAATAAATCCATCTTCAACTAAAGAAATTTTGGGAGTAAAATGGAGCAAATTCTCATCTTGCGCTTTTTTTATAAGAGTAGTTTTAAGAGCGTTATAATCTATCCTTTTACCCCAAATGAAAAATTTATCATTTTCTTTAAGTTTATATCTAGCTAAAGATTTTAAAGAATTTAAAAAAATAATTTTATTATCTTTGGCCTTAAAAAAAGGCTTGATAAAATGCCTTTTCCATAAGGTAAAACCTAACATAAAAAGCCTGTTAGAATTTGCCTTTTCTATATCTTTATATTTTGCTAAAGTTTTAATAGTATCAAAAATATTACTTTTTTGATTTAAATAGGGATTAAAATACTCAGCATAAAGTATATAAGCAGCATAGAAAACTTCTTCTAAACTTCTTTTTTGCATCCTTCTTTTACGCTCTAATTTATCTTTTGTTAGACCCCAACCTGCATAAAAAGGCATACCATAACAAATACACTCACATTCTTGCATCAAAGCTTCAAAACCCATACCAGAAGTTTTGGTATAAACCTTATCAAAAAACTCAAGTAAGGCTATGGGATTAAAATTTTCAGTGATTAAAATACATTCTTTAGGTAAGGAATTTATATCTAAATCACTTTGTTTTTTACCGCTTAAAACATCAGGATGGATTTTTATATAAATTTTAGATTTAGGATTTTCTTTTATGGCATCTTTTATCATATCGACGGTTTTAAAACCTTTAGCAAGCCCAAATTCAAGTGAGGCATCATTGGCCGTTTGGGTGATGATTAAAACCCTTTTTTCATCTTTTTGAAAATAATCATCTGGAATATCAAGATTGTTATTATACTTGCTAATTTTATATTTTTTGATAAGCTCTATAGCTTTTTTAGCTTGCTTGATTTCTTCATCTTTAAATTCATAAGTATTTAAAAGATTTTCAAGCTTTGAAGGTGCTGTTGCATCATAATAAATGCCTATATCATCTTTAACCATAGAAAAACTTGGGCTATTTTCAACCCCTAAGTTTAATGAGCGGATAAATCCATCTTCTAAAAGTATGAATTTAGCCTTATATTTTTTAGCTAAATTTATAGCTTTTAAACCTGATTTTTTGCGTCCCCAGCCAAGGAAAAGATCATCTTTATTTATTTTTGAATTTTTCTTATACAAAGAAATGGTGTAAAAATTTCTAACATTAGCAATAAGTTTTTTTGATATTGAGTAATGCTTCACAATGCCAATTTCTTTATTATAAGTTCAACTTTTTCTTCTAAATTATTTCGACAAGAATTATTGATCACTAAATCAGCCTCTGGTTTATCAAATTCTATATCAACACCAACTACATTATCAATTTCTTTATTTAAAGCCTTAGTATAAAGCCCTTTTTGATCTCTTTGTATTAATTCATGTATATCGCATTCTATATAAATTTCATAATAATTTTTTAATTGCTTTCTATTATAATCATAAATCTCATTAAACATTGAAATCGTAGTGACAATAACCATCATACCTTGATCGTTTAAAAATTTTGCAAATTTAGCTCTTTTCAAAGCCATATCTATGCGACCTTGTCTATCGTATGCATAATGTCCTAATATTTCTCTTAACTCATCTCCATCGAGATAAATAAGGTTTTTATATTTTAGTTTTAATTTCTCATACAAAGCTTGACCTATAGTTGTTTTTCCACTTCCAGCTAAACCAGTAAGCCAAATAATATAAGGACTATTTATCAATTTGCACCTCTAAATCACTCATAAAATCAATTTCACACCAATTGCCATCAATTTCCACTGCTTTTGCGTTGTTGTATTTTTCAATTAAAGCTTGCAAAAAACTTGTCATGTACATATTTTCAAAATTTTTATTATCATATAAAATATCTCGATCAAGCATTTCATAAAAAGCAATAACTTCGGAAAGAAATTGATAAGAAAATTTAAAAAGTCCTATATATTGAGCTTCTATCTCATCATAGGCATTAGCTTTTTTTCCAAGTTCTATAATATAACCATTTGTCATCTTTAATGTTTCAGCATCTTCTAAAGGATTTGCAAAGCGTTTGCTCCAAAGCTTACGCCAAGACTTATCAACTACTATAGCAAGTTCTTCTTTGGCATTTATAAGCTTTTGCACGCAATCTTGAAAATAAACAATATCCGCATAAGAAATAATCAAATCTTGTTTTTCTTCGATGCATTTTAATATAAAATCTTTAGCGCAAAAAAAAGTATGAACCATATTGGTTTTATCATATTTTGAATTAATAAAAAAATGCTCGATATCATATTTATTAAGATAATTTTTTAGCACTTCGTTTAAATATCCACCCACAACAGCTATTTCATTTATACCTGCTGATTTTAAAGCTTCGATTTCATAATCTATGATTTTTTTATTCTTATACTCAACCATACACTTTGGTTGATCTTTTGTTAAAGGCATCAGCCTTGATCCAAAACCTGCTGCTAAGATAATTGCATTCATATTATTCCTTGATTAAACTAAACCACTCTCTTAAAATTTGAATATTATTAAGCCCATTTTCTCTTTCAATATGCCACATTATACCAAAAATATTTTCATACTTATGTTTAAAAGCTTCTATGGTATTATCTTCTGCTAAGCAAAGTTCTACAAGATCTTCGCCTAATTTTTCAATAGCAAAATTATGAAAAGAATTGCTTATAAATTTTTCTTTTGAGAAAAATACTTCATGTTTGCCTATATGATTTTCACAAGGACTTATATGGCTGTTAAAATAATGAGCTATCATCTGAGCCCCTCTGCAAATTCCTAAAAGTGGTATTTTTTCTTCTAAACAAATTTCTATAACTTGCTTTTCATATAAATCTCTCTTTTTGGATAAAACATTAGGACTATAAAAACTTAAATCATTGCCACCACTTAATATCACAGCTTTTATTAGATGTTTATAATAAGAAAAATCTATTTCATAGCTAAGAGGAAGAGGAGTAAAATTTTTAAATAAATCTTTATTAAATAATTTTCCCCAATCCAAAGCCAAACATTCTCTTTCTTCATGATAACTATCGTTGCAAATAAGCCTTTGAGTAATACCTATAAACAAAATATTTGCTCACTTTCACATTCTATATTTATTTTTTTAGCTTTTAAATATTTTTCAAAATTTTCTTCTCCAACTCCTATAACAGCAGGCATTCCAAGTTCTGAGGCACGAATGGCCATATGCGAATTAGCACCCCCATAACATGTAATAAGTCCTGCTATATTTTTCGTAAATAAATAATCATATCCGGGATCTGCCGCATAAATTAAAACAATCTTTCCTTCTAAATCTTTATCATTTTCCTTTGCCGTAAATGCAGTAATACTCTTTTGTGTAATGAAATTTGGAATAATGCTATGATTATAAAAAGAAAAAATTTCATCGGCATTGCAAAGCAAAGAAGGAAGTTTTATAGCTTGTGTAAGTTCATATTCTTTTTTATTGCGATTAATTTCTTCTACAAACTGCTCTTTTGGATTTATAGAATAAAGACTAGAATAAAGATTTAAAATGCTTTTTATATCAAGATGAGCCAAATCTTCTTTTTCAATGCCATAATATTTGCCTAATTCTTCTATATAAACTATAGCTTTAGAAAGCAATCTAGTGAATTCAAATTTAACGAGCTCTCTACCCTCGATAGCCTGTTTTAAAAAATCAAAAAATTCACAAGCATTAATCTCTAATCCATGCTCTCTAAGTAAAGCATTTAAAGCTTTTGTCTTTTCTTTTGAAAAAACAAAAGCTTTATCTTGTAAATAAACTTTACTATCTTTTTGATCCACATCAAAATAAAGTTCAAAATCTTCATCATATCTTGGAGATAAAATATTATAAGTTCCTGCTCTTAAATGTCCAAAATCTTTCAAAAATTGATCTTTGTTGTGAAAATTAAGATGGTTTGTTTGTTTGCTTAAATTTTTGCTCACTGTATTGAGTGAATTTAAAAAATCATCTTTTTCCTCTTTGGTTATAAAATCAATCTCAACTAAAGAATTTAAAAGTTGCATTGCTACAAATGCAGCCCTAGCCACCCCCGCAAAAGGCAAGGTTCCATAACGCTTGCATTCTTCAATAAGCCAATAAATTTTATCAATTAAAGAAAAATTAGAATTAATAATACCATCATATCTTTCTTTTAGCTTATAAGCTTTTTGTATATCTTTTAAATAAAGCCCTGATCTAGGATTAATAATCTTATTTGTAAGTTCTAATAATGAAAATTCTAATCTTTTGATTTCATTTTCATTAAAACCATGATTTAAAAGTTCTTCTAATTTTTTAGAACTATTAAAGTCATAACAAGAATAAACAATATTAAATTCAATCTTATCGTGCAATTCATGATTTTTATTAAGCTTATCTAAGTAAAAATTGACAAGTTTTTGTGCAATATTTTCATCTAATTTTTTTGGTATAAAAGAATTAAAAGATAATCTTACATCCACATAAGGAATGCCTAAAAAAGAATGGATTAAAGGATGGGATCTTAGATCTCTATAACCATAATTATCTCTTTGATACGCCCAGATATTATCCGTAATGATTTCTTTATATAAACTAAAAGCTAAACGCTTAGGTCTTAACCCTATGATTTCAGCTGGATTCCAATCAGGCATTACCCCAAAAATGGCTTTATCTCCCAAAACTCTAGATCTTGATTCTTTTAAAGACTCAAAACGTTTATAAAATCTATATAAAGCTTCTTTTGGTAAAGAATGAAATAAATTATTTTTTTCATGCATAACCAAAGGACGCACTTGTAAGCAAAAAAGTTCTTCCTTATCATCTTGAATAGCAAATGCAAATTCAACATCTAAAAAATGACAATCATATAAAACTTCTAATTCTTTTATAAGTTCTATAATTTTTTGAAGTCTAATATCTTTAAATTCTAAATAATTTCTGTAATGATAGTAAGTTTTTGCACTCTTACTGCTTCCATCTGTAATAGAGCTATTTGAACCATTTTCATCATATTGAAGACAAAAATAAGGGGAAAAATTATCTTTATCAACGCTAAAACCAACTCCACAAAGAGTAATGTTTTCAAGCATAGGTTGAACTAAAATTTCATCACTTTTTGATGGCATAGAATTGGCAACTTCATATAAAGCTTTTAATAACTCATCTTTAGAATCAGCTTTAATATTTGCCAAAGAAAGAAAAGCACCTGCATTGGAGTTTTTCATGCTATCTTCACTTAAAGAAGAACTTCTTATAATGAGTCTATTAGCCTTTAAGGTTTGAATGTCCTGTAAAACTTTATCTTCATTTGATATTAATTCTTCAAGCGAAGTTAAAACCAAAGGTAGAACTTTTGCTTTTTTTAATTTTGTTTGTAAATTTTTTAAATTTTGTGCTTTGGTTTTAAATTTTAACTCCGCCATGTTTTTCCTTAGTTTTATATTTTTTTAGCACTCCAACAACGAGTGGTATATTTTATGCTAAATTCCTTAGGAAGTCTTTGTGAAATTTTATTACTAATTTTATTAAAAAGTTCATTTCCTTCATTAGTCTCCAAATCCCAGTAAGGATTTTTAACACTCTTCCATGCATTAATATAATTTTCAATGCTTTGATGAAAATAAAAATCCTCTTCAATATAAACAATATTATCAAAAAGATCCTTTCGACTCTCTATAATTGGTCTTTGATCTTCTCTTCTTGTTCCCCTTGTATAATTTGGTACAAATTCTACAATAGTATCTTCAGCTATTTTTTGCACAGGATCGTTTAAATCCCTGTGATTCCACATACAAGAAAAATATCCCTCTGATTTTAATAAGCGATGTGCTTCCTCTAAGGCTTCATTTCTATCCATTACATTAAAACTACTACCAAAAGTCACCCAATCAAATTCACTATTTTGGAGTGTTGAGTTTAAGCCTGTTGCTCTAACCCAGTCAATCTTTTGATCCTTGGTTCTTTCTATCCCAATCTCACGCATCGCATCATTTGGTTCTACAGATACTACCTTACATCCTCTTTCTAAAAGCATAATGCTTAAATTTCCAGTTCCTGCACCGATATCAGCGACTTTAATATCTTTTTTTCCAACTAAGCTAATAAGCATATCTATAGTTTTTGGAGCATAATTTGGTCTATAGCTATAAAATTTAGCATGCTTGGTATAATCCCACACTTGTTCTACTAGTTTTTGCATTTTATTTCCTTTTTTCATCTTTGACAAGCTTGATGAAAAAAAGGAGGTATTTTATGCTTTTCTAGCTGTCCATGCTCTTATTTTATAAGGAATCTCTATACTTTGCATATGAGAAATTTTAGCTTCTATCATCTCTAAAATTTCCTTCCATCTTTTTTCACCTGCTTGTGCTTGTATATCATTTACAGAATGCCAAGCTCCAAGATAACGCTCTTTATCCCAAAACTCTTTATAGTCACACTCCATAAAAAAGCAGTCTATGAAATCTCCTGTTGAAACAAGAATTTCTTCCCATTTTTTAACATTTTGAGTGCCACTGCTTACACGAGCAAGATCTGGAACAATATGTTTAATCTCCTTTTCAATTTCATCAAAAACCGAACCCTCTACAATGTGGCGAGGATTCCAAATCGCAGTAAAATACCCCCCCCTGTCAATATACGATTAAATTCTGGGAGAGATTTTTTAGGATCTGTCCAATGGAAAGAACTAGCCATGATGACCCAATCAGCTTGATTATTGCTCATGCAGGTTTCTTCGCCACTCCCTTTATGCCAAGAAATATTTGATAAATTTTGTGTAAATTTTTGCCCTTCTTCGCGCATATTATCGTTTGGTTCCACAGCACTAATTTGGCATCCAAACATTTCTCCCAACATCTTAGTAAGTTTTCCAGTTCCAGCTCCTACTTCAACAATATTTAAATCTTTAAAATTTTTATTTTTATCATTGATACAAGCTACAAGTTTTTCAAGTAAAAACGGACTATAAGCAGGTCTATTGTGATAATGTTTTGCAACTTTTGTAAAATCCCCTTGTTTCATATTGATTCCTTTCTCTAAATTACATAATATTAATTATAACTTTTTTTTATTAATTTACAAGTCTTTTTCATAGATATCACCATCATCCAACTCCTTGCACATTTTTTCAAATTCTTGATAGTATTTCCAAGAAGCTACTATTTTTTGATTAGTCTTTTTAGTAAAATTTATTTCATGTTTTAATACATTCTTTAATTTTATTCTCACTTGCTTATTATCTCTTAAATAATTTAAAATATCATTTTCACTGAATAATTTCTTCTTCTCTTCTTTTATTTTATTCTCAAATACAATCATAAATTTTCTCAAATATTGTTGAGTCTGCAAAAAAAGACAAGAATCGCTTAATAATCTATTTTTATCATTTTTATCGATTAAAAATAAAATTTCATCTTGAATATCCCAATTGCTTTTAGAAAAAAAATCTTTTTTCATATCAATCAATTTTTCTTGATTGCAATATAACATCATTTTCCTAAAGGTTATTATGATTTCTATTGGATGAGTGAAAATGTCTTTTTTATTATCATATTGATTAGTTGGATATAATACCAAAGTTAGTGGCAACATATCCATTACTTTTGAAACAAAAGGAGTAATAAAAATTTCTTTTAAATTCTCACTAGGATATTGGAAATTTAACTTCTTAGATAAATTGCAAAAAGTAGTATAACACCTATTTCCGACTATATCTTTAGTATCTAAAATAAATACTTCAGTTATATTTTTAAAATAAGTAATTTTTGAAAATATATCAAAATAATTTGGATAATCAACAATAGTATCAACTTTTTCCAAACTTGGATAATCTTTCATTTTATAATATTTATTTACCAAAGCTTCATTAGGATTCAATGTTAAGTCAAATTTCGTAATATGTTTTACAATATGATTTGTTAGACTTTTCAATCTCTCAATAGGATCTCTTAGCAAAACAACCAAGGGAACATTAAAATCTACTAGATAAAATAATTTTTGAGTTATTTTATCCCATTGACATGAAAAAATATTATATTCTTTTGAGGCGATAAATACATTATATGCTATTTTATATTTTTCTTTTTCAGTTTCACTTGTCCAATTTCTATTTATTTTTAATAATTTAAAATATAAAAACATCGCCATATGTCCACAAGACCCACCAGTAATAAAAATAAAACGATAATTTCTTGGCAAAGGCAAATTCATCTCCCAAGCAAGTTCAGCTGGAATATTTTTATAATTAATTTTTTCATTTTCATCATTTAGTTTTTTGGGATCAAGTAGTGAAGGATAAGGATGATTTTCTTTTTTATATTTTTCTTTAAAACCATCTAATAATAGCCATTCTTCTATAAGATCAAAATTTTGTATAAAATAATTAAAGTTGTGAAAGATATTATCTAGTATTGCTTTATAATCTTGATGAATTTTTAATATATGTTTTATTCTTGGAAATTCTTTTAAAAATAATTGTTTATTATCTATCAATCCTTTAAGGATACTAGAGTTAATCTGATCAAATTCTTTAAAAATTTCTCTAAAAATTTGAAATTCTTTTTTAGCTTTTTTAATATTATTTTTTAATTTAAATCCACCGCCTTTATACCAAGTTTTATCAGCTTTGATTAAAACTTCACCTAGCATATAAGATAAATGAAATTTATATTTTAAAGCTTGCTCATAATCACTACATGCTTCTAAACTTGGATATTTGAGTTGAGGAAAAACTTGTATGGTTTGTTGATAAATTTTTTGTTCTTTTTTGTGTTGTCTTTTTATTTGATAAAGTTTTTTAAATAATGCTATATACCCCCCCCCATTGTTTGTAAAGTCAATCATAGCTTGACCTAGTTTATAAGCTAAATGATTTTTTACTCTTTCTATAGCTGAGTTTGGGTTATACATAGGGTTTCTCCTTTAAAAATGGCTTTGGTTGGTTGTAAAATTATAATAACCCTCGGGCACACCAATATCTATAAAATAATCATCAAAAATTTCAGCCCTAGCCTTTAATTTTATATAATTTTCTTGTAAAAATTCTTCAAAAGAAAATTTTTTCTCTAAATCAAATTTATCAAAAATATCTTTTTTTAGTAAGTATATACCACCATTGATTAAACCTTGTTTTTTAAATACCTTTTCCTCAAAAGAAATTACAAGACATTGTTCATCAACATTTACTGTGCCATATCTATCAAAATCATTCATTTGTTTTAAAGCAAGGCAAATTTTACTTCCATTTAGCTTTAATTTGCTTAAATCTATGCCAAAAAAAGTATCGCCATTTAAAACATAAGCCTCGTTTTTTATAATTTTCAAAGCCTCTTTTATAGCTCCACCCGTTCCTAGAGGCTCTTTTTCTATACTGTATTTTATTTTTATGCCTAAAAACTCATCTTTAAAATACTCTTTTATCACTTCATATTTGTATGATACCGCTAAGATAACTTCTTTTATGCCTTGCTTTTTAAGATACTCAAAAATAAATTCTAAAAAAGGCTTATCATTTATCGGTGCCATAGGCTTTGGAATGTCTTTTATAACACTTTTAAGCCTTGTTCCTAAGCCGCCACAAAGTATTATTGCTTGCAAGAAAAACCTTTGCCAAAAAGCTCTTCTTCAACGATAGCACAAATAATATGTCCTATTAAAATATGTGCTTCTTGAATTCTTGGTGTGCAAGTTGAAGGTACTTTTATACAATAATCACAAAGCTCATTCATAGCCCCGCCATTAGCTCCGCTTAAGCCTATGCTTATGATTTCTTTTTGCTTGCAAAGCTCTAAAGCCTTTAAAATATTTTTACTATTTCCACTTGTAGAAATTCCTATAAAAACATCTCCTTTAACACCCTGTGCTTGCACTTGTCTTGCAAATAAATTTTCATAACCATAGTCATTGCCAATAGCTGTTAATATGCTAGTATCTGTAGTAAGTGCAATACTTGCGATACCAGGTCTATCAAAATAAAACCTACTTACAAATTCCCCTGCGATATGCTGTGCATCTGCAGCACTACCACCATTTCCTGCAAGTAAAGTTTTGTTACCATTTTTATAAGCTTTTATGACTTCTAATGAAGCATTTTTAATAAGAGTTATCAAATTCTCATCTTTTAAAATTTGCTCTTTTACTAAAATTGATTCTTGAAAATGTTCTTTTATATAAGAATTTAAATTCTCCATGATTTAACTCCCTCTTTTGTAAATGAAAAATCCTGCACATAACCTTGCTCTTTGCTTAAAGCTTTGATTAAGTTGTATTTTTTAGTAGGATCTACAAAGAAAAACATAAATCCACCTGCTCCTGCTCCACTAGTTTTGCCACTATAAGCTCCATTTTGCATAGCTAAATAATAAATTCTTTCAAGCTCATCATTGCTAACGATTTCAGAAATGATTTTTTTTGACTGCCAAGATTTTCCTAAAATTTGTGCCAAAGTATCAAAATCTGCCTTAAATAAAGCTTCTTTCATCTTTATAGCATCTTGCTTTATAGCATGCATTGCCTCTAAAGACTTTTCATCTCCAAGCTTTCCTTTTTTATGCTCTTCTATATCTTTTGCTTCTCTTGTGATATTTGTAAAATAAAGCACAGTTCTAGCTTCAAGCTCACTAGCTATCCAGTTTTTAATACGCAAAGGATTGACAATGACTCTTTTATTATCATAAAATTCCATAAAATTAAAGCCACCAAAAGTTGCGGCGTATTGATCTTGTGCTCCACCTACTATACCTAAATCTTCTCTTTCTATCTCATAAGCAAGTTTAGCAATTTCATATTCTCCTAAAGGTAGATTAAGCCATTCTGCAAAGGCTTTTATAACCCCTACAACCAAAGTTGAGCTTCCGCCCAAGCCGCTACCACTTGGTACATCTGAATAAGTGTGCAAAGAAAAACTCAAAGGTTTTTTTGTAAAATCTTTTACAATACGATTATAAATGCTTTTAAAAATATCTAATTTTCCATCATTTTCTAAGAATTCTTTACTTTCGTACTCAGAGTAAGAATTTGTATCAGGCGAATCAAAAATGATTTTTCCATCTTCTCTTTCGATCAAAGTGCAATGTATATATAAAGATATAGTCGCATTTAAAACATAACCTGTGTATTTATCACAATATAAATTTATATCAGTTCCACCACCTGCTAAACCAAGACGCAGAGGAGTTTGTGTACGTATGGTTTTCATCTATTTAATGGTATCCTTCCTTTTTTTATCTCATCTCTCCAATGGTTTAATAAATCTTCAAACATCTGCCTAGCTGGAATTTCTGGCTTCCAGCTGATATAGTTTTTGATTTTAGTATTGTCAAACATTTGATAGTCTGCATCAATAGGACGCAATCTTTGCTCATCTTGTTCTATTTTTATATCTTTTCTTGTAGAAAATCCTAAAAGTATATCTATAACTTCAGGAAGCTTAAAAGCCTCTTCTCCTGCTATATTAAAAGCTTCTCCGCAAGGAATATTACCCTTTTGACTCTCAAGAGAAAGTAGATAATAAGCCCTTATAGCATCTCTGGCATCTTGAAAGGTTCTTACGCTTGAGAGATTTCCAACCTTGATAACAGGCTCTTGATAACCCGCTTCAATTAAAGCAATTTGTTTTGCAACTGTGCTTTCAAAAAACACATCAGAACGTCTTGGACCACTATGTGTTCCCATTCTAGTAACATAAGTTTTTATACCATAAGCCTCACCGTAAAATCGTCCCAAATAATCCGTACCAATTTTACTTATACTATAAGGACTTGCACCATGAAAAGTTGTATCTTCATTTAGCTTCACACCTGCTTTTGCCCTACCATAAACTTCACTAGAAGAGCACACATGCACCACAGGATCATACCCCTCTTTTGCCTTTAAAATTCTAATGTTTTCCAAAATATTTGCTGTGCCTATGATATTTGTTTGTAATGTTTCTATAGGTATATCAAAAGAGGTTTTTGGGTAAGACTGCGCGGCCAAATGAAAGATCACATCCGGTATTTTGCTCTCAAAAAGCTTTTGAATACTTGAATAATCATTCAAATCAGCATAAAAAATGCTGATTCTATCTTTTTTATTAATCCTATTACTTAGATGATAGATATTATCCATAGGTTCTTGCCAACGCATCATACCTATAACATCATAGTTAGTATTTTCTAGTAAAAAATCTGCCATTTGTGAGCCAACTTGACCCGTAAAACCTGTAATTAATGCTGTTTTTTTCATAGATTATCCAATACTTTTTTAAACAAACTAATTTGTTCGCTAATGCTAAATTGGTGATTACCTACAAAAAATCCTTTCTCGTGAATATATTTTGCATTTTTCAGATCTTGATGAATTTCATAATCAAAATATTTAATCACTTCATTTTGTGTAAAATCTCCAGTAGCTATAGGACGATATTCTATATCATTTTCTTCTAGTTTTTTAATAATATCTTTTCTTTGCAATTTCGAATTTGGTCTAATCACCAAAGAAAATCCAAACCATGAACTACTTCCAATTTCTTTTTGCATAATAAATTCAGGATGATTTTGAAAGTATTCACAGAATAATTTCGCATTTTCTCTACGATGTTTTAAAAACATGGGTAATTTTTTAAGCTGTTCTACACCAATAGCTCCACTCATTTCCACCGGACGCACATTATACCCTGGCAACACAAAACGAAATGATTCACTAAACCAATCATCACTTTTATTGGCTACTAAATTTTCTTTTGGAAGGTTTCTAGTCCAACCATGCGCTCTTAAACATAGCAAAATATGATACAGCTCCTCATCATCTGTGATAACAAAACCACCTTCCATTGTGGCCATATGGTGAGAAAAGAATGTTGAAAAAGTTCCCATAATACCAAAAGTTCCAGTTTGCTTTCCCTTATACTCTGCACCCATTGATTCACAATTATCTTCAAGCAAGATAATATCTTTTCCCTTAATAAGATTATTAATTGCATCAAAATCATTAGGATTTCCTAATAAATTTACAATCATAATCATTTTTGTTCTATCACTAATGGCGCTACTTAAAGCATCTAAGTTGTAATTTAGTGTTTCTAAATCTATATCTACAAATTTTAATTTCAAGCCATACTGGTAAAACGGATAATAAGTAGTACTCCATGATACCGCGGGAACTATAACTTCATCCCCTCTTGTTAATTTAGGGTTTTTTGTATAAAACAAGGCTGCTGTTGCTATCAAATTTGCAGCTGAACCTGAACTTGTCATAACTGCATACCTCGAGCCTGTAAATTTAGCAAAATCTTTTTCAAATTCAGCTACCTTTTTACCCATGGTAAACATATCGCTTTTAATAACATCTTGTATTGCTTGTAATTCCTTTTCATCCCAAGTTGATGAGGCTAGTGTATATTTCATTTATTCTCCTTTATTTAAATACCAATCATACATCATTTTAATACCATCTTTAAGTTCAATTTTGTGTCTCCAACCTAAAGAATGAATTTTAGAACAATCCATTAAACGATCCATTGTGCTATCTGGTCTATTAGGATTAAAAATCAATTTTCCTTTAAATCCGACAATTTGTTTAACCATTTGAGCAACTTCTGCTATACTATAATCAATACCTGTTCCAATATTAATATGTGTATTTTTTATTTTTTCATCTTTTTTATATAAATCAGAAAAATTTACATTTTCCATAACATAAATAGCAGCATCAGCCAAATCATCACTATGTATAAATTCTCTTCTAACTTTCCCTGTCCCCCAAATTTCCACACAATCTTTTAAAATACCAAAATCAGTTAAATCTTTCTTCGCTTCAACAAATGAGTTCATTTTTAAATCTTTTAAAATTTCATCCTCTCTTTCTTCTTCTAGTAGTTTAGCTAGATGAAATTTTCTAAGTAGTGCTGGTAGCACTCTAGACTTTCCAAAGTCAAAATTTGCTCTTGTTCCATATAGATTATTTAAAGCTAAAGTTATAAAATTGGTTCCGTATTGAATATTATATGATTCACACATCAATGTACCTGATATTTTTGCAACACCAAACGAGGTTGCATTATATTCTAATATATCAGTCAACATACTTTCTTCTTTGATAGGGTTGAGAGTTTTTTCAGGATACATATAACCTGAACCAAAAAAAACTAATTTTTTTACTCCAAATTTAAAAGATTGATGGATAATATTATTTTGTATAGTTATATTTTCATATATAAAATCTGCTCTTTGAGATACATTAGCAGCACCACATGGCAAAACTGCTGCCAAAAAAACATATTCTGGCTGCTCGTTTTTAAAAAATTCAATCACAGCTTGTTGATTCAGTAAATCAAGTTCTTGTCGTGTTTTAAGAATTAAATTTTCATATCCTCTTTTTTTTAAGTTTTCTACTAAGGCAGTACCAGCTGTACCTTTGTGTCCTGCTATATAAATTCTAGAATCTTTATTCATTAAAATCCTTTAGTATGATCATTAATTGTTGCATCAATATCCCTATCTGATAATATAGGATTATTCGTTGGCCAATCTATAGCAATTCTACTATCATTCCATGCGTAGGTAAATTGTTCTTTGGCATCAACATATTCACCCTCATAAGCCCACTTATAATAATATAAAGCATCACTTTTTGAGCTAACATACTGCGCATTTCCAAAATAAGGTGGGATTAGAATTAATTTCTGATTATTTTGATTGATAATAAATTTTTCCCATTTTAGATAAGTAGGAGAGTCTTTTCTACAGTCAACCACCACTTGATGCACTTCTCCATACACACAAGTTACCAACTTCCACGACTTGTGATCTCCATGAATTCCTCTTAAAACATTTGGTTTTGATAAGGTAAATTTATCCAAAACAAAATTTAGGTTATCAGGAATCAAATGCTTTAAACAATCTTCAGAAAATGCTGACCAAATTTCCCCTCTCAAATCTCTAAATTTATTAGGAGTTATTATATATACTCCTTTTAAAATTTTTGATTCTTGTATATCAAATTCTATAGCCATCTTTACCCCTTTCCAATCTCTTTTCTCAACCTTTTTATCTTAAACCACAGCTTGATATACCCCCCCCCCATACCAAGTATTATTAGCTTGTATAATAGCTTCACCTAATCTGTAGCTAAAATATTTTTTAATTTTTACCGCTTCTTGATAATCATTATAATCTTGTAATTTTGGTAAAGCTAAAGTTGGATTTAACTTGATGATCATTTGATAATTTTTTTGTTCTTGATTATACTGTTTATATTCTTTTATTAAATTAAAAGGCAACCTAAAATAACCACCTATTGTTTTAGAATTTGTTACTGCAATTTGTCCTAGTCTATAAGCAAGATGGTTTTTAATACGAGATGGTGCTCCTAGTAAAAGTGGTTTTTCCTGTATTTTTTTAATAGCATGACTGATTTTTTGGGATTCTGTATCTAATTTATGATTTAAATGTTCAATACATAAGACAAAAAAAGGTAACTCTTTTAAAGACATATACAAATATCTCTCTGCATGTTTTACATTACCTTCGCTTTGATAAATCAATGCCGCAGCATGAGATAAATTTGGATATTTTTCATTTGCGTATTTTTTATAGTTATCAAAAACTTTGCCACTGGTATATGAATTATAAAATTTATTCAACAACCACTTTTTAAAACTATAATATCTTTTATTAAAATTTATCTTTAATAACTCTTCTGCCTTATCAAATTCATTATTAAGTAGATAACTATTTGCTAAAAATATATCATATAGTTCATTTTCTGAATCAAACTGCCGAGCTTTTTTTAAATACCAAATCATTTGTTCTTTATCTCCAAATTTAACAGCCATTAAATACAAGTGATAATATGAAAAAGCCACTTGCAAAGGATGAATACCTGAGATCGTTTCTATGTATTGATTTAAAATTTTATATTGTTGATTTATGCTAAAAATATTATATAGTGAGACTTGATGTATACCTTTTATAGAAATTGCAACTCTTGAAAAATTTGAATTACCGCTTGAATAAATTCTTGACGATTTAGACATTAAAATGATTTCCAAAAATGTCCTTTCATTGCCATTTAGATGTTTAGTAAATGTGAAATCAGTAAAAGTATACACTTTTGCTTTAAAATTTTTAGTATTAAAAAACCTTTTTATATCTTCACAAGTCTTAGTGTCATCCTGAAATAATATAACACTGTTGTTTGTTTGCAACTCTTCTTCTATTTTTGCTACCGCCAACTCAATAGGCAATGCTTTATAAGCATAATTTCCAGCTCTTCTTATATTATCACAGTAGACTATTTCGCCACCTCTAATATGAACAGCACTATAACCTCCTATTGTTTGAATTTGCTTTTTTAGTTCTATAACCAAATCTTCTAGTTTTTCATTAAATTTAATCAAATTCCAAAATTCATTAGTTTTAACAAAAAAATCTTCTTCATCAAAATCGTAAAATTGTTCTTTAAGATTGCACAAAGGTGCATATATATTTTTTTTATTTAAAGATAATAAATCTTTAAAATATATTTTTTTGTCTACAATTAAATGACACTCAAATGGCTCTAGTTTAGCAGTATAAGAGTATTTGTTGCAAAATTCTTGAGAAAACAATTCATCTTCACTAAAAATATCAAATAACACATCTAAATTTTTATTATTTTTATTAAAAAAACTCATAGGCCCATTGGGCTTTGGCCAAACAAAACCAAAAGCACAGTTGAGTTTTTGAGCTATATACCATGCATTAAACATAGCATTTAATCTTGCCCCAAATCCATCTTTTCTAGCAGAAATAACCAATATATCATGTTCCATTAAGACCCTTTCTTCAACCTTTTTATCTTAAACCACAGCTTGATATACCCCCCCCCATACCAAGTATTATTAGCTTGTATAATAGCTTCACCTAATCTGTAGCTAAAATATTTTTTAATTTTTACCGCTTCTTGATAATCATTATAATCTTGTAATTTTGGTAAAGCTAAAGTTGGATTTAACTTGATGATCATTTGATAATTTTTTTGTTCTTGATTATACTGTTTATATTCTTTTATTAAATTAAAAGGCAACCTAAAATAACCACCTATTGTTTTAGAATTTGTTACTGCAATTTGTCCTAGTCTATAAGCAAGATGGTTTTTAATACGAGATGGTGCTCCTAGTAAAAGTGGTTTTTCCTGTATTTTTTTAATAGCATGACTGATTTTTTGGGATTCTGTATAAAATCCTGGCATATAAATATCAATCAAATCTTTTAAAAAAATATTGTTCTTTATATTTTTAAAATACTCCAGTGCTTTACGGGTATCTCTTTTTAAATAAAAAACAATCATCTTTAGGAAATATAAATATACACTATCATTTTTATTTACCTCCAATAGCAAACCAAAAACTTCCTTTTTTAAAACCATAGCAGAATTTATAAAAATCGGTAAAAAAGTAGAATGCCTATATTTTATTATTATTGAAATATATTTTTCGGCTTGCTTATATTTTTGTTTTAAACACAAACATTCCAAAATACCTATTCTATATAAATCATTACTATTATCATAGCGCAAAGCTTTTTTTATATATTTTAATCTCTCTTCTATGTCAAAGTTTAATTCTCTTGATAGCATAAAAATATAAAAATATGAATATGCCTTCTGATAAGAATTTAATTTAATAAAGCCTAAATTTTTCTTTATATAACTATATCTTTGTTGTAAAGACAAAATTTTATAATAAGGATCTGGATTTTTTGAAAAAGCTATTAAATTTGCCAATCTAGCAAAATTAGATCCCCCGGTATAAATTTTTTCAGAATAAGACATAAGGGTAATTTCAAAAATAGCTCTATGTGTATCTTTTAATACACTAACATTGAAAAGCGAATTAACACTAAAAAGTTTTCTTTTTTTATTATAATATTTCTCTAATGCAACCACCAATTCCTCATCGTCACCAAAAACTACAACATTTGCATCACAGAATATACTTTCTATAATACCCATTGCTATTTCTAGCGGCATTGCCTTATACCACCAATTTCCTAAGTTTTTAAAACCATCTGCCACGATAATATCACCACTCCGAATATGAAGTGAAATAAATTGACCTAAATTTTTATGAATTTTCTTTGCTTCATTTATCAAAAAAGAAACATCTGCAGAAAATTCTATCAAATTCCACATTGTTTTTATATTTTCATAGTAATCTTTCTGATCAATTTCCTCTATCCAAACACTTAAATCAACACTTGAAATATAATACAAATAATCAACTTCGTGGTAATTTTTCTCCTTTAATAAATTGGCATATTTTATTTTTTTTTCCGCATTAATACCATAATTATGACTTAATCCGCTATTTGTATAAGAATATTTTTCAATAAATTTTTTGTCAAAAATTTCTAATTCATTTCCTATATTTCTGCCAATAAAATTAGCTTGTTTTTCTTTTTCAAAAACTTCGCCATTGAAATTAGTTTTTTCACTCCATATAAAACCAAAATGAGCATTTTCTTTATGCGCTAAATACATTGCATTTAATATTGCTAGGATTCTACAACCTAGCCCATCAACTCTTGCACCAATAAATAAAGGTCTAGTGCTTTTTCTAATCATAACTTGAATTTTAGAAAGATGTAGATAACCTTTGCCATCTAAGGATATTTTAACATATCTAGCTTTCATTGGAATAGGTAACACTACTTCACACTCTATACCTGCTTTTAAAAAACTACTCAATCCTTTATGAATTAATAACCATGTTTTTCCATCTTTAGAAATTTCTATAGTTAATTTTCTAGCCACCTCATGAAAACAATATATTCTATTAAAAATTCTGATAATTTCAATAGCATATTCTTTTTCTAAATCTACCATCCACCAAGGACTATTTTCTAAATTTGTATGAAATGCATAATCAACACTTTCTAAGTTACTATCAATTGCTCTTTGCGGATCATTAGTTTTTGACCATCGTGACAAAGAACTTTGAAAAGCTTTTTTATCAATAGCAATATCAAGTAAATCATTTTCCTTTAAGCGCATCTTTACCCCTTTCCAATCTCTTTTCTCAACCTTTTTATCTTAAACCACAGCTTGATATACCCCCCCCCATACCAAGTATTATTAGCTTGTATAATAGCTTCACCTAATCTGTAGCTAAAATATTTTTTAATTTTTACCGCTTCTTGATAATCATTATAATCTTGTAATTTTGGTAAAGCTAAAGTTGGATTTAACTTGATGATCATTTGATAATTTTTTTGTTCTTGATTATACTGTTTATATTCTTTTATTAAATTAAAAGGCAACCTAAAATAACCACCTATTGTTTTAGAATTTGTTACTGCAATTTGTCCTAGTCTATAAGCAAGATGGTTTTTAATACGAGATGGTGCTCCTAGTAATTTTTTGTCATTTTTAAGTGTGAATAAATATAACAAATGCAATTTATCATATTTGACATGAACTTGAGAGAGAATTTCAAAGAAAGAATCTTTAAAAATCATCATTGGGTTTAGAAGATCTTTAATAAAATTCACAAAGTCATTTCTAAAAATATCAGCCAAAAACGCTTCTGCTTTTTCATAATGCTTTTGACGCAAAAAACACTCTAATATGCAAATTTTATACAAACTATTTGCTGGATCTAGTCCTAAAGCCTTGAAGGCTATATTTTCTAGTTCACTCCAAGGTTTTTTTATAAGTCTTCCCCTCGTATATAAATACAAATATTTATAAGCTTCTTGTAAAGGTTTTAAAATAAGATTATTATCACTATTATGGATTATAAGATCATATCTTTGTTGGTTTGAAAATACTTGGGAAATGTATGTTGCTTCCTCTCCAAGCCCAACCCTTGAAGCAAATTTTGAAAAATTTGAATCTCCTGTATATACTTTTTCTGCAAAACCCATGAGAGCTATTTCAAAAAAAGCTCTATCATTTTCATCTTGGATATCATTATCTATAAATTCATCAACTACAAAGATATTTTCTATTTTTTTTGCAAAGCAGTAGCGTTGTAAAACTTTTGCACCATCAAGATCATCCGAAAATAAAACGATTTTATTATCTTTTGTTTTTTGTCTGATTATTTCAAAAACCAATTCCAAAGGCGAAAATTTATAAACAAAAAAACCTGTATTTTTATATAATTCATTTAATGCCACATCAGCAATTCTTATA
The DNA here is from genome assembly GCF_012890095.1 of Campylobacter sp. CFSAN093260. Lineage (NCBI taxonomy): Bacteria > Pseudomonadati > Campylobacterota > Epsilonproteobacteria > Campylobacterales > Campylobacteraceae > Campylobacter > Campylobacter sp. CFSAN093260. The sequence continues at coordinate 1,368,535 of NZ_CP040618.1, forward strand.
TGAATTGCGGTAAAATTACCTAACTGTTTAGCTATTTTTCTTGCTTTATTTATTATATTTTTAATTCTTGGATGAAAATCAATCTGTTGCCATAAATTTTTCATATTCTCATAGTAATCTTTTTTGTCAATACCATTAATATAATTAAAACAAGGAATATGAGAAATATATATATCTCCATCTTTGACTATTAACTCTTCTAGAGTAGTTTTAAACACGCTATGATGCTGTTTTAAACCATAAGGCATCCCTGGGTTTTGAAAAGAAGTGCCCATAGAAAAACTCTCTATAAAATCTTTGGAAAAAATATTTTTTTCATTATCGCATTCAAGACTTCTGAAATTATTTTGAGTTTTAATTTCTTCCCATTTTTTCATTTGTTCTTCTGAATCTGGCCAAAAATAATAAAAATCTTTTTGTGTTTTTTTTGCCAAATACATTGCGTTTAAGATTGAACCCAATCTAGAGCATAATCCATCTTGTCTTGCCGCTATAATCTTACCCATTTCAATCCTTTATTTTAATTCTTTTGGAGTTGCGATTAAAAACAACTCTTGAACGATGTGCGGTTCTATTGTTTTTCGAATTTTAAAGTTATAATTGTCTAATGAGTTTATGGCAAAATCAATAACTCGAAATAAAATTTCTGCAGAATAAGATATATTAATATGAAGTATTGGTCTAAAAATTTTTATTGTAGAAAACATTCCTATTAAACAATCATATTCATCTCCATTAACCCATATATTGATCATTTTTGGCTTAATACATAATTCTTCAACAAGATTATCTATTGTATCCATAAAAACAGAATGAGATTGAATACTTAAACTTGTCTTATTACCATTATCAATTCTATTACTAACATATACTGACTGTTTCTTAGAACCTATTGCCAAATTATAAGACATAATTTTTTCTTGTTTATTGTTTAATTTAACACTTTCTAAAAACAAATCATAAACTTTATTTGAAGCTTCAAAACAATACAATTTTTTATCTGTATATTTGCTTAAATAAAAAGAACTTAAGCCATTGCCTATACCTATATCAATAATATCATTACTTTTAATATAAGAAAAATAACTACCTTTTATAAAACATTCATGAAGTAAAGCATAAGAATTAGTTTGTTGAATCAAGGTTATAAAACCACCATACATATAAACATCTATAGGTTGACCCTCTAAAAAAAGATTTCCAACAGAATGTTTCAATCCTATTAGTTCATTTCTTAAAATCAATCTTTTTTTATTATCAAAATATTCTGATTCAATATATTGTTTATTTGTTTTTTTTGATAATAATTTTATTTGAAAAATATAATGCAATAATTCAAGGCTTTTTTTATCAAAATATTTTTGTAATTTTAAAAATTGATTATAATATTTTTCATAACCTTTAATCCATTCACTATTGCCGATACGATAAGTTAAATTTGCATTATCAATATCCTCCTTTTCCCTGCCAATTCTAAATTTAAATTTAAATTTATCAAATGATAAATGAATATTAAATATTCTTAATTTATAGTATCTTTTTTTCCATAGTATAGATACCGGTTTTAAACCAAAAATCAATAACTGTAAAACTTTTTTATCTTTTTCTTTTTTTCTATCTAGATAAATATATTTATTATTCAAAGATTGAAAAGAAAAACCCACTTTTTTTTGCTCTTCCAAACCAAAAACTTTTTTTGCTTCCACATTATAAATAGTGGTTTTATTTAAATTTCTGGGCATATAAATACGCTTATTAATAGCATCTATTACATCTTCTATTCTAATGTTATCAATACATGAATATTTTTGACTTTCTGCTTTACAAGGGGAGGTCCAAGGACAATGTTTACCTTCGGTACATTTAAGACAAATATTATTTTTTGGAAAAACATTTATATTATTATAATAATTAACCATATAATTAGGTTCAGCTTCACTATATAACACTACGCTAGGACAGCCTACAGCATTAGCCATATGCATTAGCCCTCCTATACCACCTACAAATAAATCTGAGTTATATAGCGTGCTAGCAACTTCTCGCAATGTCAGCTTTTCTCTTAGATCCAAGGCACCTCTTAATGGTAAATCTTTTTTAGTACCAATTTGAATAAAATCATACCTATCTTTTAACTCATCAACAACTTGTTGCAATTTTCCAAATGGATAAGTTTTATATCTCTGCAATCCTCCTGAAATAATAGCTATTTGCTTTCTATTTTCAGATACAAATCTCCCAAATGTTTTTTCTTTTTCACTTAGAGGAAAATGCAAATCAACTGCAATATCACCTTCCAATCCAAGTTTAGAGCATACATTTGCAACTATATGGCTGGGTCCATATGTCCTTATGTATTTACCTTTTTCTTTATTAAAAGACTCTTGTGTTAAAAAAATAGGCTTTATACCATAACTTGTCATCAGATCAAATTGTTCTTTTTGATATATATGAGGTTTAATTTCTTTAAGATTAATGACTTTTACAAATTTCACTTCTTTCCACAAGTCTGGTAGAGTAGTTCCTATCAAAAAAATTTGTTTAGTTTTCTGATGCAACAATTCCAAAGATCTCATCATAATGATCTGATCTCCAATATTTCTAAAAGTAAAATAAATATTTTTAAAGCCCATAATTTTAGCTATATAAGGAGTAATTTGATTGGTGGTATAAAGATTTATATTTTTATCTTTATTGATAAATTGAATAATTAAATTTGATATTTTCTTACCAGCCTTACCATCTTCTATACATCCAACATTCTCTAACCACTCTTTTAGCTTTTGCTTATAAGTATCATAATCAAAATTTGCAATACAATTTTCTAGCTCATTAAAATTTTTAGACAAACCAAAAGGTAGTTTTGAATAATCATGATAAAGTTTAGAAGTTAAAATAAAAGTATCATAATCCTTTGCATAAATAAATATAGGTTTATAAGTCAATGCAAAATCACAAATAATAGAAGAATAATCCGAAATCAAAACATCACATTCTTTAACAAGCTCCATCACATCAGGATAATCAAAAGCATCGATAATATTATCATTCTTAAAATCAAATTTTAAATTTCTATGAGTTCTTATTAAAATAACAAAATTAACTTGAAATTTTTTTTCCAATATAAATTTTAATTTTTTAAAATCTAATTCAAAGTTATTAAAACTATCTTCTCTTTTGGTTGGAGCATATAATACAATTTTTTTATCGGGATCCAAGTTGTAATAAGAATAAATATTCTTATTACAACTTGAAAATAAACAATCACTTCTTGCATGTCCAATTTCAATAAATTTAGCATTCTTATCAAAAGTATTTTTATATACATTACTTTCAAAAAAACTATTAGTAATCCAATAATCCATATCAGTACATGCTTCATGCACTGTATCTATGTTATCAGATATCGATACATGCTTCATTCCAAATGAACCATGCCAAGTTTGCAAATACAACTGATCTGGTCTTTTACTAAATCCCATTTTCTTATAATAAATATGAATTTGATTATTGATAAAAACCCTACAAGTGCTTAAATGAAAAAAAGTTTTTATTGAATTAGGCTCTACAAATAGAACATTAGGATATTTATCTTGATACTCATGATGTAATTTTTTATTTAAAATCCAAATACACTTAATTTGTGCATTACTTTGCAACAACTCTTCAAAAATAGCTTTTGGATTGCAATCAAATCTACTTGCAGAATGCGCAATAAAAACTATTTTATTTTTACTTAATGGTAAAAATCTAAAAATTTTAAATAAATATTTTTTTATTTTATTCATTTACTTCCTTAATATATTTAATCATATCATCTAAAGATTGATTTAGGTCAAATAATGGTGTCCAACCTAATTGATATATTTTTTTAGAATTTAATCTCCTCGAAAAAGATGGAAGGTATTGAGATGTATCTCTTTGTAAATCAAAAACAACTTGTACATTTAGTTTAGCTGAAATAGTTTTTGCTAAATCATAAATACTGATAAAAATATTTGGATTTGATATATTATATATTTCAAACATTTTTTTTTCACACATCACAAAAATAATAGCCGTAGCAACATCAAATACATCTATATATTCTCTTTTTGTTTCACCTTTGGTAAATAATGTAATTTGAGATTTTTTTATTGCTGAGCGGATAAAATCCATATAAACTCTATTATCATTAATTTGTGCCGTTGGACCAATAGCCTGTGTTAATCTCACTATAGCAGTACTCAATGAGTATTTTTTTGAGTATGAATGAACCATAAATTCACTAATTTGTTTGGCTAAAGGATATGAATTTCTAATATTAGTAACACTGAATTTTCCTATATCATCTTCAACAATGTTATCACCTATTACATCTCCATAAATTTCCATTGTTGATAAAAATATAATTTTTTCAACATTATTTTTCTTTGAGAAATCTAGAATATTTTTAGTATTAGTATATATAATATCTACAGTATCTATAGGATTTTCAATAAAAAAATCACTTTGCGTAGGTGCTGCACAATGGATAACAATATCAATCTTATCTTGTATTTTATATAAATCTTCATATATATCAATCTTATCTATATCACCACAAATTTCTTGAAAACGATCAATCATCTTATCTTTGTTTCTAACAAGACAATATAATTTTGCATTACCATGCAAAATTAAAGTCAAAATTGAACCTATATAGCCATTTGCTCCGGTGATAAGTATTTTTTTATTTGCTATTTTATTAATATGAGTTCCAAAATTATTTTTTAATAGTTTCAATCTTTTTTTTAAAATTTCATTCATACTTTACACCCCAAAAATACTTTCAATTGTTTGCGCTTGCATTAATGCTTGAACCATATAAAAATCTTTTGGTGTTGTTAGCTTTATATTATTATTTGAACACTCAACAAAATAAAGCTCTTTGCCATAATGAGATGCCATTGATGCAGAATCAATAAATTCAAAACAATCTTTTTGCGCCATCATATGCAAATTATAAATATCTTGAAATTGAAATATTTGAGGAGCTTTAACATGAAAACATTTATCTCTATTTAAAATACTGGCTTCTTGTTCGTTATATAAAATAGTCTCCGTAGCTTTAGAAATACTAATCGCATTACCTTTTAAATATGCACAAGATAAACCCTTGGAAATTTCATCATGTGTAATCAAAGGACGAACTCCATCATGAATTACAATATAAGGATTTATTTTTGAATATTTTTTTATAGAATCAAGACCGTTAAAAATAGATTTTTGTCCAGTATCTCCACCTTCTACAATACTTATAATTTTTTTTATTGAATATTGTTTAATGCTACAATGCAAATCATTTATATACTCTTTTAAACAAACAACCACAATACCATCTATTTCTTGATGTTTTGAAAAAATTTCTAAAGTATGAATAATAATAGGTTTATCATTAATCAGTAAAAATTGTTTTGGCATTCCAGAAATCAAATTCATTCTCTGGCCAGTTCCTCCAGCAAAAATCAATGCAATATTTTTCAATTCTAATCCTTGTTTTGTAAGCTTATTATGAATTTTACAACTTCTTGGCAAGAATTTCCTCTACAATTAGCCATAAAAGACTTCCATAAATCAATCTTATACACAGCTTGTTTTATAAATTTTATCAATTCTTCTTGTTTATAACATACATTCTCATCACCCACAAGTTCACATGGATGATAATATAACTGTTTTTTTTGCACAAAATATTCCTCTAAATCCGGAACAAATAGCACTATAGGTCTTCTAAAAAAAGAATAATCAAAAATAATTGATGAATAATCACTTATAAGTATATCGCTAATTGATAAAACAAAATCTAACTCAAGATCACTTACATTTATAATATTATTATTATTATATTTTAAAGTAGGATGCGATCTATAAATAATCACGTAATCTTCTAATTGTTTATTTATTTTTTCTATATCAAAACATTTTAAATTGCGTTTAAAATGTTTATTTTCTCTAAATGTAGGCGCATATAAACATATTTTTTTTCCATTAATTTGAGGATACAGTAAAAAAAAATTTTTTTTATCCTCTACAGAATTTCTTTTAAATAACAAATCTGTTCTTGGTAGACCGTAACTTATAATATTTTTTTTTCCAACATTAAACATACGAGAATACTCTTTTGTTAATTTTTCATCTGAAATATTCAAAAAAGATATATTACGATGAATTCTTGCATTTTTTTTAAAATAATTTGTTTTGTCAAAAGCAACTTTTTTATATAGTCCTCCACCATGCCATAATTGAATCACTTTTGTAGATGAAAAAAGTTTTATATGTGATAAAAAATAATTTGATTGATCTATTATAATAACACTAGAACTAGCAATTGATTTTATGTTATTTATAGATTTATTATTCAAAATAATTTTATATTTAATATTCCATAAAATAAATTGTTTTTCTATTTCTCTTAAATTTGAATATAAAGTACTAGAATCAGAATATATGATTGAAATCATATTTTTTTTAAAATTAAAAATATATAAAATACAATAAATTAATTGAAAAATTATACATTTTAATTGCAAAAACATAGCTATACCCTCCCTATTGCATAAAGTTGAATAATCCCTACAACTCTTTCTTCTTTCCCTACTATAATTTCTTTGATTTTATGTTTTAGCATGATCTCCTCTGCTTCACTTGCCATAGCATCAGCATCGACTACTTTAGGATTTGTACTCATGATTTCTTTGGCTCTAAAATCAAATCTTGGTTTATCGCTTGTCTTTAAAGCACGACGCAAATCCCCATCAGTGATGATACCAACCAATTTTTCATTTTCAAGTACCACACAAAGCCCTAGCTTTCCACTAGTCATCACATCAACAAGATCGTTAAATTCAGTATCAGGATGCACTATAGGAAGGTTACTTGAAACCATAAGATCTTTTACCTTGGTTAAAAGCTTACGCCCCAAACTCCCCCCTGGATGAAAAAGGGCAAAATCATCAGGCTTGAAATTTCTTACCTTCATCAAAGCAGCAGCTAAAGCATCCCCCATAACCAAAGTTGCGGTTGTCGAAGACATAGGAGCAAGTTGCAAAGGACAAGCTTCCTTTTCCACAGCTATATTTAAAAATATATCGCTTTGCTTTACAAGGGTGGAATTTTTTTTACCACACATTACTATAAGTGGAATTTTACGCTTTTTTATAGCTGGAATGATTTTTAAAATTTCTTCAGTTTCTCCTGAATTTGAAATAGTAATTAAAACATCTTCAGGAGTTAGCATTCCAAGATCTCCATGCAAAGCCTCTCCTGGATGGATGAAAAAGCTTGGCGTTCCTGTACTTGCTAAAGTAGCTGCTATCTTAGCACCTATATGACCCGATTTACCCATTCCACTGACTATGCAACGCCCTTTGGTGTTTAGCATCAAATTCACAGCTTGATTAAAATTTTCATCTAAATTTTTAGCCAAATCCAAAATAGCTTGTGCTTCTTTTTCAAAGACTTCTTTGGCTATTTCAAGAGTATTCATATTTAAACCTTAAAGATTAAGCACAACATTGGTTGCGATAGCAATTTGATAAAGAATTTGAGTTAACATTGAAAAAATTTGCAAATTCTCACTATCTACTTTTGGCAATACCAACACAGAATCACCTGGTTTCATATCTATACCACTATGATATTTTTCAGCTTTTCCATTGCTTCGTATCACCAAAACTTTTGAAGTATCCGCTCTTTCTCCATAACCTCCTGCAAGATTGATATAATATCTTAAATCTTTGCCCTTATCATACACAAAAGCTCCAGGTAAAGAAACCTCACCTTGAACTATGATGAGATTATTCTTACTTGGTACATTAATAGTATCACCATCTTCTAAAATAACCGAATTATAAGACTTTGGATTATCAATGACAATTTGACCCTTAGGCTCTACTTGCTTAGCTCTTTGGATAAATTCTAAAATCGTTTTTGCTTGTTGAGCTCTTATAGCTGCACCTTGAGCTGTAACAGAACCACTAGTTAAAGCTAGAGTTTCAAGCTCTTTAAGCTGAGCATTGATAAGTTCTTTTTGAGTTCTAGCTACACTTTTTCTAAACACTTGTAAAGCTTGCATGTTTGATTGTGGATTGGCTTTAATTAATTTAGAAATATCTTCTAAAGTCGTTCCTTTACCCACAACTAAAGTTTTTAAACCATTATGCTCGCCATTTACACTTATAGTTATATTTTCAGAAACATACTCAGGGTGAAATTCTACCTCATCTCCCGTTCTAAGTAAAACTTTTGAAAATTGCATTTTATTATAAGCACTGACATCAAGTTTATGATCTTCACCATAACTTTTTACGATAGCATTAGTCACGATAGGTTTAGCACCTGATACTCTAGCTAAGTCAGCTAAAGTTTTAATATCATTTGAAAGTTCAAAACGAAAAGGTCTTTGCACATCACCGTTAACAAAAGCGTAATTTTGAACATTTCCTACTAAAATAACATCTCCGCTTCTAAAAGGAAAAAGATCCATTTGCCCCTTTAGTAAAAAATCATATAAATCAATATTTTTTATCACGCTGTTATTACGCAAAATTTGAATATCTCTAAAACTTCCATATTCTAAATTTATACCCCCTGCTTTATCAAGATACTGGATCACTGAATCCGAACTAAGTCCTTGATAAAGTCCTGGAGCATTAACACTTCCTGTTACAAAAACACTGACATTTTGATAAACATTCATATCTGCATAAACAAAAACATTGCTTTTATAGATTTTATTAACACGTGCTTTTATAACACTTACAAGGGCACTATTTTTCACACCTAGTAAATTTACAGCTCCTACTTTAGGGATAAAAATATTTCCTTGAGAATCCACCACTAAAACTTGCGAAAACTCAACAGCTCCCCAAATTTTAAGACTGATTTGATCACCAACTGCGATCTTATAATCTGGGTTATAAACTCTTTGATTGTAATTTTTAAAATTTCCATTAAAAAGATGAGCGCCAAATACTAAAATTTGATGAATTTTTGTAAGATTATTTTCTTTATTTGCTATATCATAATTTGAGCTTAAATTTTGATCTATGCTAGTTGTAGTAGAACCTTGATCCTCTGCTGAAATGATTTGTGAAACATCCACAGCTCCAAAACATAAAATACAACTAAAAAGTAAAATTAATATTTTTTTCATTTTAATACTTATGCTCCTCTATTATCATTTTAATAAATTTAACAATCCCAAAAATCAAAGATAATACAATAAATGCTGTTAAAATATCATAAATTCTTTCAGGATATTTTGCGCTTTCTGGAATATCTGGACTTTGAATGATGACAAGTTGTTTTATTTTTCTTAATGCTTCTATTCTAGCACTTTCATAAGCTTTTAAAGCTGCTTCATAAGCTTTTTGCGCAAAAGTAGCTTCTATAGTTAGATCTTGAAATTTAGCAGCCAAATCATTAAGCTTTTGAGAAGAATTGTTAGCTGAAATTTTAGATTTTTCCCTTAAAAGCTGTTTTTTAATCGCTTCAATTTCTGCTTTAAGTGCTACTACTTCAGGTGCTGCATCATTCATATAGCTTTGTAAAGTTAAAAGTTTAGCTTCTTTTTGAGCTAAATTAGTCTCAATTTGCGCAACCAAACTTGCTTTAGCTTCAGCTTGTTTCAAGGGATCAAAAACCCCATATTTATTTTGAAAAGCAATCAAATCATTTTGTGCTTTTTGATATCGTTCTTTGTATTTTTGTACTTCATTTTCAGCAAAAGCCATTTGTTCTCTAGCTGCTTTATGAGAGATTTCGTTGATAAACTTTTCGCTTTCTTGCATAATAGTTTGAGCAATCAAATGAGCTGATTTAGGTGTAAAACCTTCTACTTCTACCTGCAAAAGCTTAGTAGTTTCATCCGTATGCACCTTAACTCTTGCTTGGTAATATTTAAGATAAGATTCTATCGAACTTGAATCCCAAATTTTAAAAGGCAAATCTATATGTTGTTCTTGATAAAGACTTTTAAGTTTAATTTTCTCATCCAAAATTTTTAACATATCACTTGATTCTATATAACCTTTTAGATAATTTAAATCTTCGCTTGCTGTAGAAGTACTACTAAGCAAAGACAAGATTCCACTTGTTTGAGCACTTTCTCCACTTGTTGATCTAACATCTAAAATCATCGTGCTTACATATCTTGGCGCTGCAATCAATGTATAATAAATCACAACAAAAATCATTATAAACCAAACAATTTTAAAAGAATCAAATACACTTAAATCTTTGATTTTTTCTAATAAAGTTTTATTTTCTTCCATTAAGCTTTTCCTTGATATACAGCTATTCCTTCATCTACATCATCATAAACCGTAATTTGTCCATTTTTCATATAAATTATTTTATCACACCATTCTTTAATTTCAGCTACATTATGAGATACCATAATCACCTTTGATTTGCTTAATCTTTCTCTATATAATTTCACGCTTTTTTCCCTAAAAGCAGGATCTCCAACAGCTCCAGCTTCATCGATTAAATAATAATCAAAATCAAAGGCCATACTAAGTCCAAAAGCTATTCTAGCACTCATTCCCGAAGAATAAGTCTTCATAGGCTCATCAAAAAATTTTCCTATTTCAGCAAAATCTTCCACAAATTTTACTTTTTCTTGAAGTTCTTTACCCTTGTATCCATACACCCTAGCTACAAATTTAGCATTATCTCTGGCAGTTAAAGAACCTTGAAAAGCTCCATTTAAACCCAAAGGCCAAGATAATTTTTTATTAGTAATTATCTTGCCACTATCAGGAAGCTCTGCTCCGCTTAAAAGTCTCATGAGAGTGGACTTGCCTGCGCCATTATATCCCATTAAACCTATGCTACAATTTTCAGGAAATTCAAAAGTAAAATTTTTAAAAACATAATGCCTTCCACCACTAAATAAAGGATAAGATTTAGTTAGATTAATTAGCTTTATCATTCTTTTTTTGCCGCCGTTAGAGCTTGTCTATTATAGTAGTAAATAAAAAGCCCTATAAATAAAACAAGTAAAATCCAAAATATAGCATAAAAATAACTATATTCATCTTGCAAAGGATAATTTTCAAAAAAATTAAATCTTAAAAGCTCCATTATGTGAAGCAAAGGATTGTAATAAAATATATCAAGTAAAGGACGAGGAGTTAACCAGGTGGGAAATATAATCCCAGAACTCCAATAAAATACTATACTAAAATAAGCTAATAAAGTTCTTAAAGGTTCTACAAAGTGCCAAACAATAGCAAAACAAATCCCTAAAGCAAAAGCTGAGCATATGAGTAAAAAAATACAAAATAAAACTCCAAGTAAATGAACAGGAAATACATCGAGTCTAAAGAACCACCCTGCAAAAAAAAGCACAGTGATAAAAATCACAAAATAAATACAAAATTCAAGCAAAGTTCTAGCAATAAATACATGTATAGGTTTTACAGGTTTATAGGCAAACAAAGATAAATTTGCCCCTATTCCATTCATAAGCTGAGTTACTATACTTCTAAACATAAAAAAAGGCATAATGCCTGAAATCAAAAACATAAAAATAGAAATTCCTTCAGGCATAATTTGATGATGATATTCCCTAATAACAGTTCCTATAATAGTCACCAAAAGCACAACACTCATAGGCTCTCCAACTACCCATATATATCCAAGATACCTATTTTTTCCAAATCTAGTTTTTAACTCTCTAAAAAATAAAGCGTGAATTACATTTAACATTTATTTTCTATACCTAACAATTTACATAAACCATAATCATAACTCATTTTTTTAAACAAAATCATAAAAATTTATTTTTTACAAAACTCAAGCTTTTTACTAAGTCCTAAAGCATTGTTAGTAAATTTAAGCCAAAAAAGCTCTAAGGCATAAATTTTTGCACTTTTATCAAGTTTAGCAAAGGGAAATTTAGAAAAATAAATTTTCATTTGCTCCTTGCTTGCCATTTTAAACTCGGCCTTAGCTTACACACCTTTTAAAAAGGCTATTTTACTTTCTTTGGCTATATTAAGTGCTATACTTGAATTTTCACTGGCTAATCTTATATGCTTAGTATCTTCATGAGAAGCGATAATAAAAGCTAAATTCTTCTCATCAAAAGCATAAAAAGCACTAGCTGTATAAACACCTTTTTCATCAATCATAGCCCAAGATAAAAGCTGCTCATTTTTTATAAATTCTAAAATTCTTTCATCCATATTGTAAAAATTATACTAAAATATTTTTAAAAATAACCGATTTTTAATTTAAACTATAAATATAAGGGGAAGAAATGCAAATTGATGCTAGCAAAAACCAAAGTTTTTCGATGGATTATACAACAAAAAGTGGCAAACATTTAGCCTTATCTATGTATGACAATCAAAGCGTGAGTTATGCAAATAATGAAGAAGGTAAAACTCTTAATCTTAAGCGTCAGTATGGCTTTAGCTTTACTTTTGAAGGCTCTAAGCTCACACAAAATGATCTTGATGAGATTAAAAATGCTATGAAAGAAGTTGAACCTATGATCAAAGACTTTTTAGCAAATTCTAAAGTCGGAGAGTTAAAGCCAAAAGAAATTATAGAATCAGCTATGCAAATGGCAAATGTTCTACCAACACCAAATGATGAAAACCATCAAAATGCTATTATGAATAATTTTACAAATAAACTCAGTGATTTACTAAAACAAAATCAAACAGATGATAAAGATATCAATGCTTCCATGCTTGAAGATAGCAAAAAACTTCTTGATGAAGTTTTAGAACAAATGAAAAAACAACTTGAAAAACAGCAAGAAAAAGCCAAGGAAAATCAAGATAAGACAGATGATAGTTTAAATCTTTACGCTTAAATCATATAATATTAAAAATTATCAAGGAGTTTTTAAATGACAAATATCGAAATTTTAGAAAATATGCTCAAACTCCAACAAAAACTCAACGATGAAACAAACGGCTTAAATTGGGAAAATGGCTACACCAAAGAAGGAAAACTGATCAGTTGGAGACGCTGTATTTATATGGAATGTGCAGAACTTATAGACTCTTTTACATGGAAACATTGGAAAAATATTTCAAGTCCAACAAATTGGGAAAATGTGCGTATAGAGATTGTCGATATTTGGCATTTTATTTTAAGTCTTTTACTTGAAGAGTATCGCGATAAAAACAATAAAGATTTCAAAGCTATAGCCACAGAAGTTAATGCTGTAAGCGTGTTTCAAGATTTTTGCAAAGAAGAAGAATACCCTAATGAGGGTGATATTTATGGCATTTTAAATGATATAGAGCTTATTATCCATAAATGCAGTGGTTTTGGATTTAATCTTGGAGAATTACTTTCAACCTATTTTACCCTAGCTATTAAATGTGGGCTAAATCTTGAAATTCTTTATAAGACCTACATAGGTAAAAATGTTTTAAATATTTTTAGACAAAACAATGGTTACAAAGATGGCAGCTATAAAAAAACTTGGAATGGCAAAGAAGACAATGAAGTTTTAGCTCAAATTTTAGAACAAGAGCTTGATTTTGATACTATTTATAAAAAACTAGAAGAATGCTACAAAAAGGCATAATTTGGATATTTTAAAACTTGCAATCAAAGATTTTTTAAGTCTTAAATTTTTAAAATTTGCCTTAATTCCTTTGATTTTTAGCCTTATACTGATGCTTTTTTTAGGAGTACTTGGCTTTTCGGCCTTGCTTGATTATTTTAATTCTTTATTTAGCGTTGGAGAAGATTCGTTTTGGGCGTGGTTTTATGCTCTTCATTTTGTACAAATTTTAATCACCATCATAAGTTTTTTATTTTCAGGTTTTATTGTTGTTTTTGCTTCGGTTTTTTTAGCCCTTTTTATCACTTCTTTTCTTACTCCTTTTATCGCTAAAGAAATCAACCAAAAATATTACCATTATGATAATACAAACGAAGTTTCAACCTTAAAAACTATCTTTGAAATTTTTAAAATATTTATAAAATTTATAGGGATTTTATTGCTTTGCACCTTGGCTTTATTTTTACCTTTTATCAATATTTTTGTATATTATCTTGCTTTTTATTATCTCTTTCACAAACTTTTAATGATTGATGTTACAAGCACGATTTTAGACAAAGAAAGTTTTAAAAATTTTCATTCTGATTTTTCGCCTTTAGAGTTTAAATTTAGCACTCTTTGTTTTTATCTACTCTCATCAGTACCACTTTTAGGACTTTTTTTGCAAGTATTTTTTGTGATTTTTCTCACACATTTAAGCTATCAAAGAATTTTAAAACTAAAAGCTAAGGCTTGAAATATCGATTTTGTGATTGTATAAATAAGCTCTTAAAAGTCTTGGAATTTTAGCTATTCTACACTCTTCTTTGAAATTTTTAGGTAATTTTTGACAAGTTTCATACTCAAAAACAATAGCTTGTTCGTTTTTATATGCAAGTGCTATTTTACCACCTAAAACACAATCACCCTTTAAAAGCTCTTTTCTTTGTGCCGTGCTTAAAAGCAAACCTTTCATTTTCACCGCTCTAGCAATCAAGCTTTCATTTTTAGGGCAAATAAGAAGTCCTTGAATTTCTTTGATATTTTCAAAATCATAAAGTTTTTTCCTGTCTTCATCAAGATAAGAAAAACTTCTTTTTAAACCCTGATGAAATTCACTCACAAAGGCATTAGAGAAATTTTTTCTTATATAATTTCTAAAATATTTTTCATTTTCATTACTTTCATCATGGAAATAAAAAATATCTTTTTCTTTTAAAAAAGATGAAATTTCATCTTTACTTATAAAGAGTAAAGGGCGTAAAAGTGTATAATTTGAGCGTTTTTCACATTCTTGCATACCTAAAATTTCAGCCAAACCTGCGCCTCGTGAAAGTTGCATCAAAAACCATTCAAATTGATCGTTTAAATGATGGGCTAAGATAAGATGGTCATAACCTTGCTCAAGACAAATTTTTTCAAAAAAATCATAGCGAAAATCTCTGGCTTTTTTTTCAAAGTTACTTTGAAATTTAGGAGCGTGTTTTATGAAAATTTTTTTATGAAATTTTAAAGCAAGTTCTTTGGCTTTTAACTCTTCTAAATCACTATTTTTTCTAGTTTTGTAATTTATCATCACAAGATCAAAGTCGATCTTTTCTTGCATTAAAAGATAAAAAAGCACACTAGAATCACTTCCATAAGAAAAAGCGAGTAAATTTTTACCCCTTTTTAAAAGGGCTAAAATTTCATCTTTAATTTGCATCTACTTTTCTTAAAGCCTTAGCAAGGAGTTTTTTATCAAGGTTTTGTAAAATTTCACATTCATAAATTTGCCCCATTTCCAAATTTCCACATTCGCTTTCATTAATAAGAATTTCCCCATCAATCTCTCTATCCCATCTTAAATCTTTAGCTGCGATAAAAAACTCTCCCTCGCTACTTTCTCCTGTGCAAACTACTAAACGCTTTTGCCCTACTTCTTTTTCAAAACTTTTTTCTATCACTTCATCAACAATTTTTTCTATGATTTTAAGCCTTTTATTGATCACTTTAAAAGGCACTTGCTCCATATCAAAAGCGGCTGTATCTTCTTCCTTAGAATACGCAAAAACACTCACCCTATCAAAACCAAAGTCTTTAACAAACTCACAAAGCTCTTCAAAATCTGCCTCACTTTCACCTGGATGCCCTACGATAAAGCCCGTGCGTAAAAAGCTATTTGGCGCACTTTTCATTAAATTTAGCATTTCTTTAAGTCTTGTGCTATTTGCCCCACGCTTCATGATTTTAAGCATATTATCACTTATGTGCTGCAAAGGCATATCAAAATAATTTACAAAAATTTCAGAAGCTATAATGCGTTTGATCAAAGCTTCACTCGCGCTCGTAGGATAAAGATATAAAATTCTAGCCGCTCTTATGCCTTTGATTTTTTCCACCTCATCGATTAAGCGTATAAGCCCATCTTTTTCACCCTTATCAAACAAATAAGAACTCGTATCTTGTGCAATAAAAGAAAAGTCCTTATAACCTCTAGCTACCAAATCTTTAAGCTCAGCTATAATGCTACTTATCTCGCGAGATTTTAACTTGCCTTTAAAACTTGGGATAGCACAAAAAGAGCATTTTTGATTACAACCTTCGGCGATTTTTATAAAAGCATGGGAATTTGAACCTGTGATAATACGTTTAGAATTTTCACTTTGCAAATAAGTCGAATTTGAAAATAAATTTGTTTTTTTAAGTATCATTTCATCGATTCTTTCATAATCACCCACACCTGTGAAAAGATCAACCTCAGGAAGTTCTTTCATAAGTTCTTCGCGGTAACGCTGCATCAAACAACCCGTAACCACCAAAAGAGAATCTTTTTTTCTTTGTTCGTGCAAATCCAAAATCGCATTAATACTTTCTTTTTTTGCACTATCGATAAAACCACAAGTATTT
The DNA here is from genome assembly GCF_012890095.1 of Campylobacter sp. CFSAN093260. Taxonomy (NCBI): domain Bacteria; kingdom Pseudomonadati; phylum Campylobacterota; class Epsilonproteobacteria; order Campylobacterales; family Campylobacteraceae; genus Campylobacter; species Campylobacter sp. CFSAN093260. Next base: position 1,384,961 of record NZ_CP040618.1, read on the forward strand.
ACGATTATAACATCAGCTTTGCTTGGTTCATCGCAAAGTTCATAAGCACTAAGGCGCCCTAGCATGATCTCACTATCGACTAAATTTTTATTACAACCTAAAGACATAAGATAAAGTTTTGACATTTTTTTCCTATATTAAAGTTTTCTTTTGATATAATTTTTGACTTTAAAAATATAATTATAGCAAAGAAATTTTATGGATAATTACGAATTTAGCGAACTTTTAAAAACTTTAAAAAACAAAGTCGGCAACATAGCCTCCATCATCAAGCCTGAAAATATCCAAACAAGGCTTAAAGAAATCGAAGAGCTTGAAAATTCTCCTTCTTTTTGGAGTGATGTTAAACAAGCAGGAATCATAGGTAAAGAAAAAACTAAAATCACCAATCTACTTAAAAACTATGAAAATGCTTTTAATACCCTAAATGACGCAAGCGAACTTTTCGATCTGGCCAATAGCGAAAACGATACAGAAACACTTGAAGCTTTATTTAATGATGCACCAAAACTTGAAGATACCATCACAAGTCTTGAAATTTCCATGCTTTTAAGCGGGGAAAATGATGGTAAAAATGCCATTGTTTCCATTCACCCAGGTGCAGGTGGAACGGAAAGTAATGACTGGGCAAGCATACTTTATAGAATGTATTTAAGATTTTGTGAAAGAGAAGGTTTTAAAGTCGAAACTTTAGACTTTCAAGAAGGCGAAGAAGCAGGACTTAAAGATGTGAGCTTTTTAGTTAAAGGAGAAAATGCTTATGGTTATTTGAAGGCTGAAAATGGTATCCATCGTTTGGTAAGAACTTCTCCTTTTGATAGTGCAGGACGCCGTCATACAAGCTTTTCAAGTGTTATGGTAAGCCCTGAACTTGATGATGATATAGAAATTGAAATCGAAGAAAAAGACATAAGAATAGATTATTACAGAGCAAGCGGTGCAGGCGGACAACATGTCAATAAAACAGAATCGGCTGTGAGAATCACGCATTTTCCAACCGGCATAGTCGTACAATGCCAAAATGACAGAAGTCAGCACAAAAACAAAGCCACCGCTTTTAAAATGCTAAAATCTCGCCTTTATGAACTTGAACTCATGAAACAACAAGATAGTGCTAATACTGGAGAAAAAAGCGAGATAGGTTGGGGGCATCAAATCCGTTCTTATGTGCTTTTCCCTTATCAGCAAGTCAAAGACAATCGCAGCGGAGAAGCTTTTTCTCAAGTGGATAATATCCTTGATGGGGATATCAAAAAAATGATAGAAGGCGTTTTAATTTCCTTAAAAGCGGAGTAACAGGCTTAAAAATAAGTAATTTCTGCAAAATGTCGGTATAAAAAAATTAGAAAGATAGCGGGATTTTCCCGCTTGTTTTATTATCTTGCATAAAACCTAAGAGCATCATTCACAGAACAATAAACTCTTTTCTTAAAATCTTTATCGCAATAAACACTCACAACTTTATAGTCTTTTTATCGTTTGGATTTAATAAGAAAACATAGTTTGAGTATGGAGTTTTATCTATTTCTAAATCACGCTTCATTTCTTTAATTTTGCCTTCTGGATTGTTAATATCACTAATTGTTCTGACTGAAGTATAATCATAAAGTTTATAATTTGGATATTTTTTCATAATCTCTTGATTACCTAAATCAAACATAGCTTGATCGTTGCCATTGTTTTTTTACTCGACTAAATCGCCATCGCCACAACCTATAATCAAAGTCATAGCTCCTAAAGCCAAAGCACTTGTTAAAATCTTTTTCATTATTTTTGCTCCTAGTTTTAAAATTAAATTAATATAACTATACCTAAATTTAAAATTTAAATATCATTTTTGCAATAAATTCTAAAGTAAAAATCACATAAAATTTAACTCATAATTATTTCACTCAAACAAATTTTTATGCAAAATTTCTTCTAAAACCACAGTAGCATAAGAGCCTTTTTGCAAGAAAAACTCTATACAAAAATGAGCTTTTTCTTCATCATAACGCCATTTTAACTCTTCTAAATATCCCCACATAAAGCGTCTTGAACCTTGCATTTTAGCCTTAAACTCCAAAGTATCTTTAAAAATTTCATTTTCTAAATTTAAGGCCAAACCTTCTCCTGTTTCATAAGCCTTAGCACCGATTAAAAGCCCCATGGCGCTTATATCTCTTGCCTTAAAACGCCCAAGCTCAGCACTTAAATCCTCGCATAAAAAACACTTTCCAAAAGGATAATGCCCCAAAACCTCACCTTTTAAAAGCTTAAAAAATTGTTCTTGTTTTTTAAGTTCCTTAGCTTCTTCTTTAGAAATTTTATAAATTTGGATCAATTCTTTTTCGCTAAAATCATTTGCAAAATGTGATAACTCCACTCTTTTACTCAAATAGCGATTAAAAAGCTCACTTTGAAAAGCTGAAATTAAAAACTCTTTCATTTTTACATTTTTCATTTTTTTGCCACGCAAAATTTCAAGCCCTTCTTTATAATTATCCCCAAATTTTCCAAAACGCTGATAACCAAAATAATTCGTAAAACCTTGCTTATCTAAATTCATCAAAGCTTGTTCTAGTTTTAAAGCATCGCTTGGTAAAACTTTTTTTAAGCGTATGAAAAAAGTATTTCCTTTTAAATGCCCTATTCTTAGCTTGTTTTCATGGATAAAAGTTTCTAAAATTTTAAGTTTAGGATGAGAAAAATTTGACAAAAAACTCTCAAATTTTTTAGGCATAGAAAGGTATTGAAAAGTTGATCCTTGCTTGTCTTTAAACCCTGCATAACCAAAATCTCTTATTTTAACCCCGCTTGTTTCGCTTAAAATTTTTAAAGCTTCATTTGTGGTTAAATCTTTTTTATTGATATGCAAAATAAGATGTTCACCCTTACCGCTAAATTCATACAAAGGCCTTTCACGCACTACAAAATCATCGCTATTTTTACTAAAATACGCATTAATAGGACTGTGTTTTAAACTATACAAAGGCTTAAAAATGGTGTTCTCTTCCTCTAAATTCATATTTTCCTTTCACTGCTTTTCCAAAGATATTTAATTTCACGCCGTGTTTTTTGGCTATTGTTTTTATATTTTGACGCTCTTTTTCATCAAAAGCAAACAAAATTTCATATTCTTCTCCGCTATAAAGCGTATAATCATCAAGTTTTTTAAACCAAGAAATACCGCATTTATTTAAGGCTAAAAGTCTTGATAAATCCTTGCTTAAACCATCTGAAATATCCATAGCACAAGAAATTAAAGGTGCGATTTCATAAAAAAAACTAGCTCTTAATTTTGGCTTTATAAATACATGGTTTGGTTTTAAAGTGCCCCCATTTTGTAAAATTTCAAGCCCTTTTAAACTTCGTCCTAATTTTCCCGTATAAGCAAGTAAATGCCCCTTTTTTAAACCTTTTCTAAAAACAGCTTTATCGTTAATCTTTGAAATGATAGTAAGACTAATGTCTATTTTATCATTGCTTATAGTATCACCGCCTATGATTTTTATATTAAATTTCCTAGCTGTTTTTAAAAAACCTTTTTGCAAGGCTTTGATCTCATTTTCGCTTAAATTTTTTGGTAAAGCAAGTCCTAAAAGTGCGTATTTTGGTACAGCATTCATTGAAATAGCATCTGAGATATTAACAAGCATTGCTTTTGTAGCAATTTGCTCTAAGCTAAACCACTCTCTTTTAAAATGCACATTTTCAAAAAACAAATCCTTACTAAAACACCAATCATCAATAATAGCTCCATCATCGCCATTTTTTTCATTTAAAAAAGCTTTGATAATAAAATCTTCTTTGTTCATAATGCGTGATTTTATAAAATTTCCTTTTAAATTCTAGTGAATTTTAGAATAATTTTATATAATATAAAAATATTTAAGGAAAAACCATGAAAAAATTAGAATTAAGAATTTTTAGATTTGATAAAACCAAGGATTATGAGGCTTATTATAAACCTTATATTTATGATAATTATGAAAATTTTGCAAGTTTTTATGATCTGCTTTTGCAAGTTCAAGATGATGATATTTATTTTGATTTTGATAAAGATGAAGATACTTACATAGTTGTAAATAAGCAAATCATACCACTTTTTACACCTTTAGAAAAAATAGCAAAAGAATTTGATTTTAGTCTTTGTATCGAGCCTTTAAGCACAAAAAGAGCCATTAAAGATCTTATCATCGATAAAAATGATTTTTTAGACAAATACAAATATCTTGAAAAATTTGGTGATGAAGAGGATAAAAAACTTTATGCAAAATATGATTATTTATATTATGCAAGTGAAATTTTAGACTATCTTCCTGAATATATGGGCGATGGAGTGTTTTATTTGGCTTCAAAAATGATAGAAAAATATCCTGAAAAAAAGATAGAAATTTTAAAAACTCTAGCAGATAAAGAAAAGGGTATTTTTTATCATCTTGAAAGCAAAAATGAAATTTTAGAAATAACGATCAAAAACCTACAAAATGAAATTTTAAATTTAGGGCTTTTTGATAAAAATATTTTACACTTTGATTTACCTAAAACCAATGCTTTTGATAATGAGATCAAAGAACTTAAAGAAATTAAACATAATTTTAAAGATTTCAATATAGCTTTTTATGGTTTTAATGCTTGCGATACTTTAAAATCCAAACTTAAGGCTAAATTTATTTCCTATGAAAACAGTATAAAAAATAATGGCTTTAGCTTGCTTAATCTAAATCCTACGCTAAGCTATAAAATAGCCGCAGATATTGTTTTGGACGCTTATGATAGCGGGGCTGATTTTATGGTAGTAAAAGAAGAAAAAGATTTTTATCTTTTTGATACTTGTGCTAAAAAACTTATGCAAACAAGTGGAAGGGAATTTGAAGACTTTTATATTTTAAGCCGTTTTGAGTTTTTAGCCCTTATCCAAGGCATACAAGCTCCATCATTAAAAAATCACACTTTAAAGGTTAATTTGATATGAAAATCTCTTTAGAATGCAAAGATCTCATCATAGAAAAAACTTTAGAACTTTTTTTAAAAGATCATTTGGTAATGAAAAAAAATTGTGATTTCATCATTAGCGATGAAAAAATTTATACCGCAAAACCCTTATTTATCATCTCTAAAAACTCTCCATTTTTAAGCATACCATTTAGCAAAGAAGCCTTGTTTGAGTCTTTAAATGAATTTGATAATGCCTTAAAAGCAGCAGCTTTGCAACTTGCACTTGAACAAAAAAGACTGCTTGAAGAAAAAATTGACGCTATTGCTTTGGAATTTAAAAAAGATTATGAAAATAAAATCGATCTTGCCATAAAAGATCTTAAAAACAAACTCGTAAAAGCACTTAATGATGAATGATGAATTTATAAGCGTTAAAGACTTTTTTAATCACAATGAAAAAAGAAAAAAATTTCTTCAAAAACAAGAAATTAAACCTCCTAAAGAAAAAACAAAAAAAACTAAAGAAACAAAGCTTTATACAAATATAGAAAGTGGTAAATACAAAGGGAAAAAACTACTTTTACCTAGTCTTACAACAACAAGAAGTACTAAAAGCATAGTCAAAAGTTGTGTTTTTAATGTAATAAGAGAAGATTTAAGAAGTAAAATTTTCATTGAAGCCTTTGGAGGAAGTGCTTTAATGGCGGCTGAAGCACTAAGTAATCATGCTTTAAAAGCTTATGCTATAGAACTTGATGCAAAAGCTTATAAAATTGCTTTAGAAAATGCTAAAAATATAGATCCAAATTTAGAAGTGATCCATGCAAATACTTTTGAAATTTTACCTAAACTCATAGAAAATTCAAAAAATGAAATCATCTTATATCTTGACCCACCTTTTGATACCAGAGAAGGTTTTAGCGATATTTATGAAAAAATTTATCATTTTTTAGAAAATTTAGATTTAAAGACTTTAAATTTAATCATTTTTGAACACCACTCAACCATAAAAACTCCCGAAAAAATCCAAAATTTTCAAAAAGTCAAAGAAAAGAAATTTGGATCAACTAGCTTAAGCTTTTACGCTTCTTAACTTACTTGGAACACTTCTTGCTTGATCTATCATCAACAATAGATTAAAGGAAGAATCCATGAGAGTTTTAACGATATTTTTACTCTTTATGACAAGCATTTTTGCAGTGCAAATCAAGGATGTAGCAAACACTGTAGGTGTAAGAGATAACCAACTTATAGGTTATGGACTTGTTGTAGGGCTTAATGGAAGCGGCGATGGAACAAGCTCTAAATTTACACTACAATCCATCTCAAACCTTTTGCAAGGTATGAATATCAAAGTAGATCCTAACGATATCAAATCAAAAAATACCGCAGCTGTTATGGTTACAGCCAAACTTCCAGCCTTTGCAAAAAGCGGAGATAAACTTGATATTACCGTTTCATCTATGGGTGATGCAAAATCTTTACAAGGCGGAACACTTTTGCTGACTGCACTTCGTGGGATTGATGGTGAAATTTATGCCATAGCACAAGGCTCTATCTCAACAGGAGGTTTAACACCTAGACCAGGAGGAGCAGGTTCTCACTCAACTGCTGCAACTGTAATGGGCGGAGCTAATGTAGAAAGAGAAATTCCACAAAATTTTAGCCAAAACAATGATCTAACCTTAAGTTTAAAAGTAGCGGATTTTAAAACCGCAAACGATATAGAAAGAGTTTTAAATACTGTCTTTGGCGAAGAAGTAGCTAAAGCCATCGACTCTCGCACAGTAAAACTCAAAAAACCTGAAGATCTTTCAAATGTTGATTTTATGGCAAGAGTTTTAGAACAAGATATAGCTTATAAACCACAAAGCAAAGTTATCATCGATGAAAGAACAGGAACAGTGATTGCTGGAGTTGATGTAGAGGTAGAACCTGTTTTAATCACTCATAAAGATATCACTATAAAAATAGATCCAAACAATAACGCAGTAGCTAATCAAAATGAAATCGATATGAAAGATGGTGGTTTTGTAGATCCAAGTTCAAATACCTTAAGAATCAACAATGCAAAAAGCACAGTTGCAAATATAGCTAGAATGCTTAACAAACTTGGAGCAACCCCAAATGACATTATCGCTATTATGGAAAATTTAAAGCGCGCAGGTGCAATTAACGCGGATTTGGAGATCATCTAATGAAAGTGGATAATTTTTTAAATACTTATAGTATGAATAGCGCTTTACTTGATCGTGCAGCCAAAGCAAGAAGTTTAGAATCAAGCATCAAAATAAATGACAATGATATAGTTACAAAGAGCAAAGAAGATAAAGCCTTAAAAGAACAAACGGATGCTTTTGAGGCATTTTTTTTAAAGCAAGTTTTAGATGTATCTTTAAAAAGTCAAAATTCACTCTTTGGAAAAGATGCCAGCGATGAAATATACTCTTCCATGTATAATGATACCATGAGTAAAGCTTTAAGTGGAGGTATGGGTTTTTCAAAATTATTATACGATTTTTTAAAAGAAAGGGGTTAAGTTTTTTAAATTTGGGTCGATATGGTTTGTAGAGGATTATAACTAAGATCAAGGAGGCAGAAATGATCAATCCTATACAACAAAGTTATGTGGCAAATACCACATTAAATACAAATAGAATAGATAAAGAAACTAAAACAAACGATACTCAAAAAACGGAAAATGATAAAGCGAGTAAAATCGCAGAGCAGATTAAAAACGGTACTTATAAAATCGATACAAAAGCTACGGCTGCTGCGATTGCTGACTCTTTAATCTAAAACTTTCATTCTCCTTTTTTTGAGAGAGAAAAGGAGAAAATATGCTTAAACAAAGACTTGATGAAGTAAATGCTATCTTAGCAAAACTTATTGCTTTAACCGAAGAAGATATAGAAAATATCAAAGTGGCTAAACATGAGAGTGTAACGCCAAGTGTAGAAGAAAAAAACAAACTTATCGCGGAATTTATTACAGCTAAAAAACAACTTGATGTTGCCTTGGTTGAGCTAAATAATAGCTCTACAAAAGGGCTTAGTGAACTCTTAGATGATGAAGATAAACAAAAACTAGATCTACTTAAAAAAAATCTTCAAAACCTTCATAGTAAAAACAAAGAGTATGCTAAATTTGTTCTTATTGTCAAAGATTTTCTTGATGGCTTAGTAAATAAAATGTTTGATATCAATGATGGAACAAATAATGCTTATGGAGATAAAAAGACAAATCCAGAGTCAATTTTCAAGATCAATGTATAAGGATTTATAATGGGTATTTTTGGAACATTATACACAGGTGTTACAGGCTTAAAGGCAAGCGAAGTTCAAATCGCAACAACTGGAAATAATATCTCAAATGCTAATGCAACTTTTTATACACGCCAAAGAGTGGTGCAAACTACAAATGGATATATTACAACAGGTGGAGTTCAAGTAGGCACAGGAACTGCTGTAGAAAGTATAGTGCGTTTGCATGATGAGTATTCTTACTATAAATTAAAAGGTGCATCTACTCAACTAGAATATACTAAATATATGGCTTCCACTTTACAAGAAATTGCGCAGCGTTTTCCCGACTTACAAAATACTGGAATTTTGCAAGATTTAGAAAATTATAACAAAGCTTGGAATGATTTTGCATCTAACCCCAACGAAAATGCCACAAAAATAGCCCTTGTAAAAGCTTCTCAGACCTTAACAGAAAGCGTTAATAACACTTTTGCAACCTTAGATAAAATCCAAAAAAAAGTAAATGATGATATTAAAAATACAGTTGATGAGATTAATAGAATTGGCGAAGAAATTGCTACTATAAATAAACAAATTTATGGACAAGAAGCCTTACCAACAGAACACGCAAATGAACTTAGGGATAGAAGAGATGAACTTGAGCTTACTCTTTCAAAGCTAGTTAGTGCAGTTGCAAGCAAAAATGAAATCAATCAAGACAATCGCCTTGATACAACCATCACTGATCCAGGACATCAATACAATCTAAGTATAGAAGGTTTTAGTATAGTAGATGGAATAAATTTTCATCCTTTAAAGCTTGATTATGATGATAAAAATAAATCTTATAGCATTTATTATGAAACTCCTGATGAAAAAGTTCGTGATCTTACTGCAAAAATTAGCGGTGGACAGCTTGGTGCTCAACTTGACTTACGCGGTAGAAACTATAGCAAAAGCGAAGGAAAATATGAAGATGGAATTATCCAAGGTTATATGGATTCTTTAGATACTTTTGCTAAGACCATGATCAATGAAACTAACAATCTTTATGCAAGTTCTGCGAAAAGTTCTGTTACTTCTGATTATCTATCTGGGCTTAAGGGAGATATTCCTTTAGTTAATTACGATAGAACCATACAACCAGGAAGTTTTGATATAGTCATTTATGATGATAAAGGCGATAAAAAACTCACCAAAACCATCACCATAGATGTAAATACAACCATGAATGATATCATGCGTCAAATCAATGCTAATACAGATGATAATGACAATAAAAATTCAAACGATGATGTTGATGATCATATCAATGCAAGTTTTAGCTACGATGCAAAAACTGGAGATGGTTTATTTCAAATCAATGCAAAATCAGGTTTTAAGGTAGCCATTGAAGATAAGGGCACAAATTTCGCAGGTGCGTTTAGTATAGGTGGTTTTTTCAGCGGAACTGATGCAAGTAATATGAAAGTAAAAGATTCCATCTTAAATGATCCAAGCACAGTAAGAGCAAGTTTAAGTGGGGTTGATAGTGGAAATGACATGGCAAATAAAATCATCCAACTTCAATATGAAAAAGTTAATTTTTATAATGAAGATGGCACTATCGATAATCTTACCATGGAAGAATATTACCGCAAACTTACAGGTAAAATAGCCTCAGATGGTGAAAATAACAATGTCGTCAATTCAAGCAATGAAACTCTTTATAATTCTGTTTATAGCGAGTACCAATCTAAAAGTGGCGTAAATACAAATGAAGAATTAGCCGCCCTTATACAATATCAATCAAGTTACGGTGCAGCAGCAAAAATCGTCTCAACCGTAGATCAAATGCTTGATACCTTACTAGGGCTTAAATCTTAAGCTCTAGTAATATCAAATGAAAAATTTTATCCATCTTAAAGCTAAGCTCGATTTTTTAGCCAATCAAAAAAATACCAATCATTCCCTTTTTGAAACTCCAGATCCTTTGCAAATTGCTAAAATTCACAATGATGAATTTATTGCCTTAATTTGTGCTTTATTTGCCTATGGAAATGCTAAAAATATAGTAAATTTTCTAAAGAAACTTGATTTTTCTTTATTAAACCTTCAAGAAAAACAAATAAAAAAAGAACTTAAAAATTTAAAATACCGCTTCCAAAATGAAAAAGATATACAAGAAATTTTTATCACTCTTTCAAGGCTGAAAAATGAAATTTCACTCTACGAACTTTTTTATCAAGCCTATCAAGAAAGAGAAAATACCACAGATGCCATCTTAGCTTTTATGCAAAAAATCAAAACCTTAAATTCATATTCAAGTTATGGATATGATTTTTTCTTTGGAAAAATTTGGCAAAACACTCCTACTTCACCTCTTAAACGCTATAATATGTATCTAAGATGGATGGTTAGAAAAGATGAACTTGATCTTGGACTTTTTACCAAAATTCACACCAAAGATCTTTTAATTCCACTTGATACACATGCACATAAAATTTCCTTGACTTTAGGACTTCTAAAGCGTAAAATATATGATTATAAAAGTGTTTTAGAACTCACACAAAATTTAAAAAAATTAGATGCAAATGATCCCATAAAATATGACTTTGCACTCTATCGTTTAGGGCAAAGTAAGGAAATTGACAAATTTAAGGAGTGAAGAATGGGTTTTGAGCACTTAAATACGATTTATTATTTCATACTTTTTTTTGTAGCTCTTTTTGCTGGTTTTATAGATTCTATTGTAGGTGGAGGAGGACTTATTACTCTACCAGCACTCATAGCCTGTGGAATTCCTGCGCATTTATCCTTAGCAACAAACAAACTCCAAAGCGTCTTTGGTTCTTTTACGGCTACTTTAACTTATTTTAAATCCACCACTCTACCTCATCTTGCTTGGGGTGTTTTTTTCACAGCCTTAGGAGCAGCTATAGGAAGTTATAGTGTTCTTTTTGTAAAAGATGAGCAATTAAAGCTTATTATCTTAATCTTTTTAACTCTTACCTTCTTATATACAGCCTTACGTCCCAACTTAGGCAAACACGAAAGCGAACCTAAAATAAAAAATATCAAAATTTTTCATTTAATTTGTGGCTTAACTTTAGGATTTTATGATGGATTTTTAGGGCCTGGAACGGGTTCATTTTGGATTTTTGCTTGTGTGATGCTACTAGGTTTTAATATGAGAAAAGCGAGCATTAATACTAAAATTTTAAATTTCACAAGCAACATCATTGCTCTTGCTATATTTTTATGGCAATATGAACTTTTATGGGCTGTAGGTTTGCTTATGGGTGTAGGACAAGTTTTAGGAGCTTATTTAGGCTCAAAACTTGTATTAAAAACTAATGGAAAGTTTATAAAAACTTTATTTTTAATCGTTGTAGGAGCTACTATTATTAAAGTAGCTTGGGATTATTTTAGTCAAAATTGACCCCTGAGCTAAGCTCCCACATAGGTAAAAATATACCTAAAGCCAAAAACAAAACTAAAAGCGCTACAAATAAAGTCATCATAGGCTCTAAAAAAATCAAAAATCTATCCATCAAATTTTCGCTTTTTTGTTGATAATATTTGGCAATTTCTTCACTTAATACTTCAAGTCTTCCACTTTTCATCGCAACACTAAGCATAGAAAACACCAAAGAATCAAAAATATCAATCTTTTTAAAAGCCTGACTTAACTCAAGACCAGAATCTATAAAACTAAAAAGTTTTTTATACTGAAAAATTAAAAATTTATTTTCAAGCCCTATAATAGCTAAATCAAAAGCTTTAGATATTGAAATTCCATTTTTTAAAAGCAAAGAAAAAACCATAAAAAAATAATAATTTTGATTATAAATAATCAAACGAGAAATCAAAGGTACTTTTAAAAATAAAAAATCGCAAGAAAAAGCAAAAGAATGAAAATTTTTATAAGCTAAAATAAGCATAACAATAAAAATAACAAACAAAAATATGCAAAAAATTCCATAGTCATCTAAAAAATTATAAATTTCTAACATTACATGCGTGATAAAAGGCAAACTCGCGCCTAAATTTTCAAATAAATCTTTAAAATTAGGCACTACAAAAAGCATTAAAAACAAAAATGCTCCGATAATACTTAAAAAAACCAAAGTAGGATATCTAAAAGCCTTTTTTAATTGTTTTTGACTCTCTAAGCTTTTTTCTCGAAGTTTAGAAATTTGACTAAACACTTCACTGATTTTTCCTGTCTTTTCAGCCGTTTTAATCAAAGCTAACTCCGCACGATTTAATCCAAAATTAGCATTTTCAAAAGCTTGATTTAGATTTTGGGCTAAAATTAAATTGTCTAATATTTTTTTCATAATCTTGCAAGAGTGCATAAGATATAATTCTCTAATCGCTTCTTGAACACTTAATCCAACTTCACACAACAAAGCTAGCTCTTTAAAAAAGAGTATAAAATTTTCATCTTTTAATCTCTGAAAATTAGATTTTTGAATTTCTTTTATATCAATGATTTTCCAATTCTTTGATAAGGCTTTTGCTTGTGCTGTATTTAAATTTTCAGCTTTTATAGTTTTTGTATAATTTTGATTGTTTTTAAGAAATTCCACTTCATAAAATTTCATCTTACAACCCTTAAAAGCTCATCTATACTTGTAAGACCTTCTTTGGCTTTTTTTAAACCTTGTTCAAACATAGTTTGAAAGCCATATTTTTTTGCAAGCTCCATTAAAATCGTTTTATCTTGATTTTCCCTAATTGCACAAGATAAATCTTCATTGATCTCTAAGCACTCAGCGATTAATTCTCTGCCAAAAAATCCACTATGATGACAACGCTCACATCCTTTTGGTTCAAAAAATTCACCTTCAAATTCAATATAATGTTTTTTGCTTTTTTGCTTACACCAAGGACAAAGTTTTCTAACCAAACGCTGTGCTATAACAAGACTCAAAGCCGATGCTATCAAGTAACTTTTTGCTTGCATATCCAAAAGCCTATCAATGGTACTAAGAGCATCATTAGTATGCAAGGTGCTTAAAAGCAAATGACCTGTTAAAGAAGCTTTAAGTGCAATATCTAAACTTTCTTCATCGCGAATTTCTCCTATCATGATAATATCAGGATCTTGCCTTAAAATTGCTCTTAAAACACTATTAAACTCGACTCCAACTTTTGAATTGAGCAAAATTTGCTGCACTAAAGGAATTTTATATTCTATAGGATCTTCTGCGGAAATAATCTTTTTTTCAATACTTTTCAACTCATTTAAACACGCGTATAAAGTTGTGCTTTTACCACTACCTGTAGGACCGGTTAATAAAATCATTCCATTGGGACGATGTAAAATCTTTTTTAAAATTTTTAAATTTTTATCTCCAAGATTTAGTTTATGCAAATCCAAAATTTCTTTATCATATTTTAAAATTCTTATAACAACACTTTCGCCATAAATCAAAGGCAAACATGAAACACGAAAATCATATCTTTCATTTTCAAAATCTAATTCAAAACTTCCATCTTGCGTTTTTCTTGATTCAGCTAAATTCAAACAAGCTAAAAATTTGACATGAAAAACCAAAGCTTCATAAATATCCTTCTCAAAAATAGCAAATTCACGCAAAATTCCATCAACCCTAAACCTAATCAAAGCATCATCATTCCTTGCTTCTATATGAATATCACTCGCATGAAAAGATAAAATTTCATGTAATAAAAAATCAAAAATTTGACTGATGCAACTTTGATCATCTCTTTTGTGATTTTCTTGCCATTCAAGTCTAAGCTTAATGCTTAATCTTTTAATCTCCTCTTGAATGCGAATTTGATTTAAAATTTTAGCTATCTTTAACTCATCGGCAATTGCAGTGTCGATTTTTTCACAAATCATAAAAGTCTTAACTTGCTCTAAAAGCTCTAAAGAACAAGGTTTGGATCTAATAATCATAAAGCCGTCATTGTTTTTAATAAGCAGAAATTTAAATTTTAAAAGTAAAGAAAAAGGTATACCTTCATAAATAAAATCATTATCTTCATCTAAATCAACAAAATGCAAATTACAAAAATTTGCTAATTTTTTAAAAAAATCCCAAGAAGTGATATTAAATTTAGTGCAAATTTCATCAAGACTTATTTCATTATCAATATAAGCTTGAAAAATTTTATCCATTCTACTTTCCACCTAATTCTATTAAACCATAATAATTTATATAAGCATCTAAAGCACTTTGAGCTTCTTTTTCTTCGCCTAAAGCTCTTTTAGCCTGAGCAAAAATCAGCCAAGAATCTTGTTTTTGTTTGTCAAGTTCATTGGCTTTTAAAGCCCAAAATATTGTCTTTTGATAAGCTTTAATATCAAAATACTTCTTAGCTAAATTTAATGCCTTTTCATAGCTTGGATTTTGATAAAAAGATTTTTTTAAATCAGAAATATTTAAAATTTTAGAATCAATTTCTATCTTGCTAATATGTGTATTTTCCTGCACCGCTTTAACTTCTTCTAGTTCTTTATATAACTTTTCCCTAGAAATCTTATTTTTTTCTTGTAAAATTTGCGCTTGAAGAATCTTTTGCTCCAAATGCTTTTTATGTTCAATAGCTTGCAAATAAATATTTTTTTGCTTATTATATTTTTGCATTAGCACAAAAAAACAAAATGCTATTACTGATATTAGAATAATTAATAATAAATATTTTAAATATTTTTTAAGTAAAAAGTATTTATACCTAAGCTCAAGCTCTTTAATTCTTTCTTGCATATCTTACCTTAATAAGCCATTCTCTAAAGCACTAAGCTTTAAAATATACTCTTGACTTTTGTTTTTATCAAAAAAACTATTTATCTCATAAAAACTTTTTAAAGTTTTATCAATATATCTTAAATTTCCTTGAGAAATTTTTTGTAAAAACTTAAGACATTTATTTGAAAAATTCATTCCGAATTTCAATTTAATATAATCATCAAGTTCTAAAAGACTAATATTTTTCAATTTAAAACAAGCACTTAAACGACTTTTAAAATGCTCTTTTTTAAGTATATTTAACTTTTTATGAGAACTTAAAACAAAACTTATAGAATCACTATAAATCCTAATGCTTTCTAGCATTGCATAATCATACATTCCTACTTCATCAAGAATGATTAAACTCTGACCTTGTGAAATCAAAAACTCAATTTTTTCTTTTAAGAAACTCTGATCTTTAAAATTTTCATTAATAAAATCAACATTATATTTTTTTGCCAATCTTTGCAACAATACACTTTTACCGCTACCACTTTTTCCCCATAAAAAAATAAAAGCTTTTTGGCTTTCTAAAATTTGATTGATTTGATGAAAAATTTCTTCTCTAAATGGAATAATTTTACTCATAATGCTTAAATCCTAGATCTTTAAGACTTGGAGCATTTACACTATCTACTATACTTGGAGTGATAATAAAAACAATTTCGGTTGCTTTAGAATTTAAAACTTCTCCTTTAAACAAAGAACCTAGGATTGGAATTTTTGATAGAAAATTGATAGAATTTTTCTCATTAGATTTATCGTGAGAAATCAATCCACCTAAAATTAAAGTTTGATTATTCTCTACTTGCACAACACTAGAAAGCTTTTTTTGTATGGTATCAGGAGCAATAGTTCTTGGTTCTTTTTGTCGTTTATTATCTTCTGGATACTTAAAATCACTTAAGCTTGGATTAATCCTGAGCATTATTTTTCCATCATCAGAAATTTCAGGCAAGATATTGAGTAAAATGCCTACAAAAATAGAATAATTGTTATAACTTTCACTAACAGTAGTCCCATTTTCAGTGCCTTTAGAACTTTCTTTAACTTGATAATTTATAGTATCACCTACAGAAATAATGGCTTGTTGGTTATTTAAAGCCATAAGCTTTGGATTAGAAAGCACGCTAGTTTTTCCATTTTGAGAAAGAAAGTTAATAATAGAATCAAAATTTAAATTCGCCCTTAAACCCAAATTCTTAACAAAACCTTGCCCATTTTGAAACTGAATAAAAGAATTTTCATTATTTACTTGCGAATTTAAACCTATATTAAAATTTTGCCAATTAATCCCACTAGAATGGCTTTCATTTAAACTCACAGCAAGTATGCTAACATCGATAATAACTTGTTTTTTAAGACGATTTTCTAGTTTTTGCAAATAATTTTTCACACTTTTTAACTGAGAATTTGTTCCAGTTACTATAATAAGACCTGCATTGGGATTTATAATGGGAGTTTTAGCCTCATAATCTTCATGAGAATTTTTTAATAATACAATAATCTCTTTTTCTATATTTTGCCAAAAATCAAATTTTTCCATACTTTTAATCATATTGTCTTCTGCGTCATCAAAACTACCGCTATATTCACTTTGCCTTGGTTTAGCGTCTACAGACGCTTTAGTTATGCTTTGTCCTTCTCTGATAGAAGTGATATAACTTATCTTAAAAATCTTCGTATTAATGCCTGAAATTCTTAAAATTTTACCATCAAAATCATAGCTAAGATCATGCTCTTTGATAAAAAAATTAAAAATTTCGTCTAAACTCATTTGATGAATATTGACAGAGTTTTGCAATATTTCTAATTTTTCTTTGGCAATTTTATCTTTAACAATAATACTAAAAGAACAATATTTTGCAAGCTCATCAAGACTTTCTTGTATGCTTAATTTTTCATTAATACTGATATCAAAAAGACGCTTTTGACAATCTAAAGCATAAAGATAATGGCAAAAAAGAATGTTAATTAATATTAATCTTATCATTTTTATTTATTTGGATTGCAATTTCTAAATTATCATATTGGAATTTAATCTCTTTAGTATTTATTTCATATATTATAGCATCATCAATCATATCACCTTTTTTATACCATCGATCATAAATTTTTACTTTATCAAGCATAATTGCAGTAATTTTAATATGTCTTAATTTTTCAAAAGTAGGATTCACAAATGGGTTTTGAAGAGTATTAAAATTTATACGATTTTCTTTATCTATAAGTTTAAAATACTCTTCAAAATTATCTTGTGCAAACAAAGTGCTAAAACACAATGTAGCACTAAAAATATATTTTATCAGCTTTCAACCTCATTGCTATAATCAGCCATAGTGATACGCTTAAGCTGTCTATAGCGACGTTGAGCGTCTTTTTTATTGCGTTCAAAAAGCTCAGCAGCGTGTTCAGGATTTGCTTTTTTAAGTGAATTATAACGCACTTCATTCATCAAAAATTGCTCATATAAATCCCAATCAGGTTCTTTTCCTGTTAGAGTTAAAGGATTTTTTCCTTGCTCTTCTAAACGAGGATCAAAGGTATAAAGTGGCCAATAACCACATTTTGTAGCAAGCTCACCTTGCTCTCCTGAGTAACCCAGCCCACCTTTAATACCATGAGCTATACAAGGAGAATAACAAATCACCAAAGATGGTCCATCATAGGCCTCAGCTGCAGTGATAGCTTTGATAAGATGAGTATAATTTGCCGTTGAATTTACTTGTGCTACAAAAATATAACCATAAGTCATAGCAATTTGACCTAGATCTTTTTTCTGTATAGGTTTGCCTGCTGCTGCAAACTGTGCTACAGCTCCTGTTCTAGAAGATTTTGAACTTTGACCGCCTGTATTAGAATAAACTTCTGTATCAAGCACTAAAATATTTACATTTTCTCCACTTGCTAAAACATGATCAAGTCCGCCATAGCCTATATCATAAGCCCAACCATCACCACCAAAAATCCAGTGAGATTTTTTACTTAAATACTGTTTAAGCTCTAATATATCTTGTACGGCTTTAATATTTTTATTTTGCTCTAAAATAGGGATCATTTTATCTTTAATTTCCACAGACATAGCACCATTGTCTTTATTTGCAATCCAATCTTTAAAAAGAGCTGATAAAGCATTTGGAACTTCTTGCATACTTTCATTCATGATATGTTCAATGCGGTGTCTTGTATTTTCAGTTGCAATTTTCATACCCAAACCAAACTCAGCATTGTCTTCAAAAAGTGAATTTCCCCAAGCAGGACCGTGTCCATTTTTCACACTTTTTCTATAAGGAGTTGATGGAGCTGAACCCCCATAAATAGAACTACAACCTGTCGCATTAGCCACAATCATTCTTTCACCGAACAATCTTGTAATTAAAGTAATATAAGGAGTTTCTCCACATCCAGGACAAGCTCCATGGAATTCAAATAAAGGTTGGGCAAATTGTGCTCCTTTTGTAGTTTCTTTATTTAAAATATCATCTTTGTATGTGATTTCTTTAAATAAATAATCCGCATTTTCTTGCTCACCAAAATCCATCTCTTCTTGAAGTGGTACCATAACCAAAGATTTTTCTTTAGTAGGACACTCATGAACACAAAGCTCACAGCCTGTACAATCAAGTGGAGAAACTTGAATTTTAAAGCTTAATTTTTCTCCTTTGGTTCCTTTAGCTTCTAAAGCATGATCTTTTACACCGCGAGGTGCATTTGCCATTTCTTCATCATTAATCAAAAATGGCCTGATAACAGCATGCGGACAAACTGAAGCACATTGATTACATTGGATACAATTTGCCTCTATCCATCTTGGTACCATAACCCCAACACCGCGTTTTTCGTATTCGGTTGTGCCGTGTTCAAAACTTCCATCTTCATAACCTAAAAAGGCTGAAACAGGTAAATCATCACCCTTAGCCGCATTCATAGGTTTTACGATTTTTTCAACAAATTCAGTACCTTTATAGGCATTGGTTTGTTCTTTTTCTTTAAGCTCTAAATTTTTCCAATTTGGATCCACTTCAACTTTTACAAGTCCATCAGCACCCACATCAATAGCCTTGTAATTCATTTCTACAATAGCATCGCCTTTTTTACTATAAGATTTATACGCAAGCTCTTTCATGTATTTTTGTGCATCTTCATAAGGAATGATTTTTGCAAGTTTGAAAAAGGCTGATTGCATAATGGTATTTGTACGATTTCCCAAACCTATATCACGAGCTAGTTTGGTTGCATTGATGATATAAAAATTTACTTCTTTTTCAGCTAAAGTTTTCTTTACTGCATCTGGAAGTTGTCTTATGGTTTCTTCAGCATTCCAAATACTATTTAAAAGGAAAGTTCCTCCTTTGCGAATTCCTGCTAAAACATCATAAATTTCCAAATAAGCCGCTACCGAACAAGCGATAAAATGCGGAGTTGAAACAAGATAAGTTGAACGGATAGGTTTTTTAGAAAATCTTAAATGGCTTCTTGTATAACCCCCTGATTTTTTAGAATCATAAGCAAAATAAGCTTGAGCGTAAAAATCCGTTTTATCTCCGATGATTTTAATCGAGTTTTTATTTGCACCCACAGTTCCATCAGCACCAAGTCCGTAAAATAAACATTCGATCGTACTTTCATCTCCAAGTGAAATTTTCTCTCCAGTACTCAGTGAAGTGTGAGTTACATCATCAACTATACCTACAGTAAAGCCATCTTTTGGATTATCAAGTTTAAGATTTTCAAATACTGCTATCATTTGAGCAGGATCAACATCCTTTGAAGAAAGTCCGTATCTTCCACCCACTATAACAGGAGCATTTTCTCTTCCATAGAAAGCTGATTTTACATCAATATAAAGCGGCTCCCCAAGACTTCCTGGTTCTTTGGTTCTATCTAAAACCGCGATTTTTTTCACTGATTTTGGCATAACATCAAAGAAATATTTTAAACTAAATGGACGATAAAGATAAACTTTTAAAATCCCTACCTTTTCACCCTTAGCATTAAGATAGTCCACTACCTCTTCAAGTGCTTGAGTTACAGAACCCATAGCAACAATCATACGCTCTGGCTCTTTGTGTCCATAATAAGTAAATGGTTTGTATTCTCTACCTGTAATTTTTGAAATTTCTTGCATATATTCATTAACAACATCAGGCAAAGCATCATAAAAACGATTGCTTACTTCTCTAGTTTGAAAATAAATATCATCATTTTGTGCTGTTCCACGTGTTTTTGGATTTTCTGGATTTAAAGCATTATTTCTAAATTCAAGCAAAGCTTCTCTATCTAATAATCTATCAAAATGCGCATAATCCATCACTTCAACTTTTTGAATTTCATGGCTTGTTCTAAAACCATCAAAAAAATGTAAAAATGGCACTCTTCCCTTAATTGCAGCTAAATGTGCTACACCAGCTAAGTCCATAGTTTCTTGCACAGAATGCGAACAAAGCATAGCAAAACCAATTTGTCTTGCTGCATAAATATCTTGATGATCACCAAAGATAGACAAAGCTTGAGCAGCCAAAGAACGCGCTGCTACATGGATTACACAGGGGAGTAATTGACCTGCTATTTTATACATATTTGGAATTTTAAGGAGTAATCCTTGAGAAGCCGTATAAGTTGTAGTCAAAGCCCCAGCTTGTAAAGATCCATGCACACTACCTGCAGCTCCTGCTTCACTTTGCATTTCTACGATTTTTACAGGAACTCCAAAAAGATTTTTTTTACCTGCAGCTGCCCACATATCGGTGTAATCAGCCATAGGAGAACTAGGTGTAATAGGATAAATTCCAGCAACTTCAGTAAAAGCATACGCAGCGTATGCAGCAGCCTCATTTCCGTCCATAGTTTTCACAATTTTACCCATTGAGACCTTCCTTTATATTGATAATTTTTATAATTTTTTAGCTACCAATTTACTATAAATTCTCTTAAAAGGCGTTTAACGAAAACTTGAAATTAGTTTAATCTAGCTATATAATTAACAGCCTCATATGCGTTTAAAAATACCATAGAATGGGTTTTTAATTCATTTTCATTGCCATAGCCACAAGTTAAGGCTAAAGGAGTGATATTAGCAGAAATTGCAGCTTGAATATCTAATATTGTATCGCCTATCATATAGGCATTTTCTTGAGTTTTATTGAGTCTTTTTAAAGCTAAAATTATAGGTTCGGAACTTGGCTTTGGATTTGTGACATCTTCAAGAGTAATTAAAGTTTTAAAGAATTTTTTAACTCCCAAATAATCAAGTAAAATCGGAGTAAATTTACCACCTTTTGTTGTAACTATACCAAGATCTGCAATTTCGCTTCCAAGTTCTAATGCCTCTTTTGCTTTAGGCAAAAGAGTGGTTTGTTCTAAATAAATTTGTGTATAAATTTCACGATAAGTTAATACAAATTCTTTACTTAAATTTACTTTATCTGGATAAAGCATTCTAAACATTTGCTCTAAAGGATAACCTATGAGATTTTTGATTTCTTCATTATTTTTAGAAGTTAATCCAAGGGCTTTAAAAGCTCCTTGGAAAGAATTTAAAATAGCATCAGTAGAATCAATTAAAGTGCCATCTAAATCAAATAAAATAGTTTTATTCATTATCTTAAAATAAATTTAGCATCCACTCTTCTATTATCCGCTCTACCTTCTTTAGTGTCATTGCTTGAGCGAGGATTATCTTGACCATAACCTACTGTTTTGATGCGACTTTTTTCTACACCATATTTTTCAAGTTCATTAGCAACACTTTTAGCACGTCTTTCAGAAAGCTTTTGATTATAAGCTCTTGAACCAATATTATCTGTATGTCCTTCAAGAATAGTATCATATCTTTCATTTTCATCTAAAACTTTTGCAATTTCTTTGATTTTTTCTTGAAAAGTTGGATTTATAGTAGTTTTATCAAAACCAAAATGACCTTCCAAAGAAATAGTTTTTTCGCAACCATTTTCATCTAACAAAGCACCTTCTCTTGGTTCAACAGGACATTTTGCTTGTGGAGCTGGACGAGTATCAGCAACTTCTTCTACAGCTTTTTCCTTTTTGCCACCAAAACCAAAACTAATACCTAAAGTTGAAACCCAATTATGGTTTGCATGATTAAAATTAATTTGATCTCTAGTTTCAAGTCTTAAAGCCAAAGAATCACTAAGACGGAATTTTACACCCGCGCCATAATGTCCAAATCCACCGCTTTTATTATCATAAGCAGCATTTGAAAAATCCTCATATCCTCCACCTGCTAAACCATAGAAATAAAATTTCTCACCTACATCAATACCTTTAATAGCACTCAAATAAGTTCTTGTAATATCTGTAGTTTTATTTGTATTTGTATATTTAACATCAGAATAATGCTCTAACCCAAATTCTAATTGATCAAGCCAAAAATCGTCAAAATGATAACCAAGTCTAACACCTGGTGCATAACGATTATCCATATCTAAATTACCTTCAAAGTAATTATAGTTTAAAGTTGGAGTGATTTCAAATTTTACATTGTTATCAGCACCAAATAAAACACTTGCCAAACCTAAACATAAGAATATTTTTTTCATAGAAAAAACCTTTCATTGTGTTATAAAATAAAAATTTAAATTTTGCAATTATAACATAAATGATAGAAAAAAGGATGAGTTTTATAAAAAATTGTAGAAAGGTGGGAAAATCCCACCAAAAATATTAACGTTTAGAGAATTGTGGGCTTCTTCTTGCTTTGCGGCGTCCATATTTTTTACGCTCAACAGTTCTACTATCTCTAGTAAGAAGTCCTTTAGGTTTTAATAAGGCTCTAAAATCAGCATCCATAGCTGCTAAAGCTCTTGAAATTCCATGTCTTAAAGCTTCAGCTTGAGCACTATAGCCCCCGCCTAAAGTAGTTGCTTTAATATCCATTGAAGTTTCTTGTTTAGTCACAAGTAAAGGTTGAACCACTTTAAGCTTAATCGCCTCGTGTCCACCAAGCCAAGTGTTTAAATCAACACCATTAACACTAATTTTACCACTACCTGGTTTTACCCATACCTTTGCGATAGCAGTTTTTCTCTTACCTGTTGCGTATGTTGTTGCCATGATTATTTTCCTTCTTTAGCAATTTGTGCAGTGTGTGGGTGCTCACTACCCGCATAGATTTTTAATTTTTTAAGCATAGCTCTGCCCAAATTTGTTTTAGGAAGCATACCTCTAACTGCTAATTTATATAATTTTGCAGGATTTTTTTCAAGTAAATCACCAAATTTTTCGCTTTTTACACTTCCAAAATATCCTGAATGTCTATGATAAAGCTTATCTTCTGCTTTATTAGCACCTGTAAATATAGCTTTTGAAGCATTGATGATAATTACATAATCACCACAATCAACATTTGGAGTAAAGCAAGGTTTGTTTTTACCTCTCAAAATTGTTGCTACTTCAGTTAAAAGACGACCAAAGCGTTTGCCTTCTGCGTCTAAAACAATCCATTCTCGTTTTACTTCGTTTGGCTTTGTTATCTTTGTCATAATTTTTACCTTTGCCAAAAATTTAAAATGTGATTGTATAAAAAATAATATTAATTTTTACTTAATTTAAGTAAAAATAAAGTTTATATTTCCAAAATTTGAATTTCATTTTCCAAACAATAAACTATAAAAGCACGCACTTTATCTTTTTGCAAAATTTCACTAATGGCGATCTTATAAGTTCCTACCTGCTCTTTATGTTTATCTTGCATAGCAAGACCTGTTTTATAATCAATTATAAAAGCTTCTTCATCTTTTAAAGCAAGCAAGTCTAATTGTTTAATTTCTCCATTAAAACTCAAAGCTTGTTCTTTTAAAAGCTTTCCATCACCAATCAAATTTTGAAATTGAATATTTTTAAGTAAAATTTCAATTCTTTTAAAAAGCTTTTCAAAATCACTCTCATCTAAAAAATGTCTAAATTTACTCTTGCATCTTTGAGTAAGTATTTGAAAATTTTCACCCTTAGGAAGTTTTAAATTTTGCATAAAAAAGTGAAAAGCATTTCCAAAATATAGTTCTTTACTATCAAGCCTTTCTTCGCTTTGAATTTCTTGCAAGGTAATTTTTTCAAATTTTTGCAAAGTTTGAATGCTTTCTTTTTTAACGCCTAAAATTTGTTCTTTGCTTTCTAAAAAACCTCTCTCTTGAGAATGTATATTTAAAAATCCCCCCTTAAAATAACTTGGATAATTTCCATTTACACTTTCTTCATTTCTTTTTATGATGATCAAACTTTCCTTAGCTCTTGTAAAAGCCACATAAAGTTTATTAATATCATCTTCATAATTTGCTCTTGTAATATTTTCTTTAAAAAGAGTATAAATAGGCTCTTTAGTAAGCTCTCGAATTTTATCTTTAATATGGAGTTGCCAACCTTGATTGATATCATATTCAAGCATGATATCTTCATTGTTTGAATTGTTTTTAGATAAACTATCAAGTAAAATCACATGATCAAATTCCAAACCCTTAGATTTATGCACACTCATAATACTAATTCCCATATTTTGTTCGCTTACTATTTTCAAAGCACAAGGCTCAAATAAAAGCTTTAAAAAATTCTCCTTAGTTTTAGCATATTCGATAAATTGTATTAAAGCGATATCATTTAAATCAAGTTTTAATTCTTTTATTAAAAAAAGTACATTTTCCATAGCATTTTTTGAAAAATCAAGGGTAATTTTTCTCGGCTCAAAACCTAAAAGTTCCTTTAAAAATACCAAGTAAAACTCATCACCAAAAATACAATATTTAGCATATTCTAAAACAAGTCTTACACTTGCTTTATTTTCAAGTAAAACATTGCTTTGAGTAAATGCAGGAATATTTTGCTCTCTTAAAAAATCCAAAACCATATCTGCATCGCTATTTTTCCAACACAAAATACAAATATCATCATAAGAAATATTTTTAGATCTTAAAAAATTAATTTGCTCAAATAAAGTTTCTAAAGTCTTTTCCTTAATTTCTTGGGCTTGGTTTTTAACCTTTTGTTCCTTAGACTCCACAATACGCACAAAACCGCCTTTTTTACTTTCTAAGGCAAATTGTTCTTTATAATCTTTGATTTTTTCTTTAAAAGTTTCATTAACAAAATCAACCAAAAGCTCTTTAGAACGATAATTAGTATTTAAATTATCACTTTTAATTTGACTAAATTCTTGTTTTAACAAATCAAATAATTCTTTTTTTCCTTTACGAAAGCGATAAATACTTTGTTTTTTATCTCCTACATAAAAAAAAGTGCGATTTTTCTTAACCCCTTCTCCTGAAACAAGCTCAGCGATCAAAGGGCGTAAAATTTGATATTGGATCACGCTTGTATCTTGAAATTCATCAATAAGCAAATGCGAAATAAAACCATCTAAACGAAAATAAATCATATCCTTAAATTCACTGGTTATTAACTCATAAACTTTTTTACTCACATCTTGGAAATTTAAGGTATTTTTATCTTTATGAAATATATTTTTAGCTTCACTATAATGATTTAAAAGATTCATTAAATTAGCAATTTTATAATTTTCAAGCTCTATGGCATAGGTATTTAAAGCATTTATAAGCTCCATTCTTTTTGCACTAAAATGCAAGTTAGTACTTTCTAAATCTTGTAAATATTTTGTACTTTCAAATTTTGTCATAAAACTTGATTGCATAAACACGGATAAATCTAAAACTTCACTTTTGAAATTGTCACACAAATTTTTATAATTTTTTACATGAGTAAGACCCAAACAATAACTTCTTAACTCACTATAAGCTTTATTGATATAAGCTTTAGTTGGATTTAGAATTTTAGGACGATTTTGAAAATAAGCATTCTCATAAAATTTTTCAAGCTCGTTAAAAAAATTTTCTTTCTCATCAACTAAATTAATATAATAAGCCAAATCTTTTAATTCATCTTTTTTAAGAAGTTTTAAAAAAATCTCTCTTACATCAAGCCTCTCTTCACTCATTGTAAAATCACTACTTAAGCCCAAATTTAAAGCAAAAACACGCAAAATTTTTCCGAAAAAAGCATCAAAAGTACTGATTTTTAACTCTGTTCTTAAAAATTCTTCTTTTTTAGCATCTCTTAAAGAAATAAGCTCTTCTTTATCTTTACCTAAAAGCTTGCAAAGTTCATTGCATTCACTGGTTTTATTTTCTTTTTCTAAGTTTAAAAAAGTCTCAATAATTCTTTTTTGCATTTCATTAGCAGCTTTTTTGGTAAAAGTCAAAGCTAAAATTTCATTAATCCTAGCTCCTTTTAAAATAAGTGCTACAAAACGCACACTCAGGGCAAAGGTTTTTCCGCTTCCTGCACTCGCTTCTAATGCCAAAAAAGGCTCAAATTGACTCATTTTAATTCCTTTTTATAAATGAGTTTATAAGGACAATACTCATCTTGTTCATTTTCAAACTCTATTTCTTCCTTACTCATAAGAACTAAATCTTTAAGTCTTTCTCTTAGCTCATCTAAACTTTTGGCTTTTTGATGCAATATTTGCATACTATTTAAATCATAAAAACCCACGCTTGCATTTTCATCATATAAAGCTTGGTAAAAAGCAAGTTGATAAGAATTACTTGGCACTTTTCCACTTTTATAATCAATAATCAAATTACCTTCTTTTGAACTATCGATACGATCTATAGTACCCTTAAGTTTTATACTATCTGTTCCGAGCTTTAAAATATTGTTTAACTCAAGCTCTGTATGTGCGACATAAAAGCCTTTTGAAAAATGCTCTTTTTCATTTTTAGCAAATTGTATAAATTTTAATTTAAATACTTCAAGATCAAGTTCACTGATATTGTATTTTTGATATTCTTTATCCAATAAATTTGCAAAAACTTTTATATCAAAATCATTATTTGCATAATTTTTATAATAAATTTCAAGCATTTTATGGATAAAATTTCCTTGATTTTTCGCTTTGCTTTCCTCGCTTAAAACCCTAGGTTCTGCTAAATTTAAAATATAACGATAATAATAAGTTCTTTTTTGATTTTCCAATAAATTAAAACGACTAAAAGAAAGCGGAAACTCGAAAGGATTATGCTTTAAAATAGGAGCTTTTATAGGAGTTAGATTAGGTTTTATGCCTTCATAGTCTAATTTTAAAGCATTAAGATAAGCTTTTTGGTGGATATGAGTTTCATAAAAAAAGTCAAAATCAAGTTCATCTAAAAAACGTGATTTGCTTTTTTCTTCATTTTCCACAAAGCAAATACTTACTTCTAAAGCATTCTTCATCAAGCTTTCATAATAAAATCTTTGTAAATTTTCTCTTCTATCATAGCTAATCAATCCTGCTTTTTTACGCACTTCATTGTTTAAAAAAAGCTCATTAACACTTCTTTTAGGAATAAATTCTTCATTAAAATCAACCAAAATCACTCCATCAAAACAAAGCCCACGACTTTCTAAAAGTCCCATTACCGTAACCTTACCTCCACCTACATCACTAAGGGAAAGTTGTGAAATTTGCATGAAAAAAAGATGGATCAACTCTTTAAGAGTTAAAGACTGATTTTTCAATAAATCTTTAATAAAATAAAGTTCTTTTCGTATCAAATAAATAAGCTCTTGCTTTTCATTTTCTAAAAACAAAGCAAGTAATTTTTCAAAATATTCAAAATCACATTTCTCATCAAAATACTTTTTAAACTCTATAAAATCAAGTTTTAAAGAATGTAAAAGCGTATTGTGATAATCAAAAATCATCTGCGTGTCTTCAAAATAATCCTCTTGATTTTTATAAATAAAAGAAGCACTACTAGCACTTTCATAAAGTGCTTGAAATTTTTGATAAAACAAACTCTCTTTAATACTAATTCCACTTGCAAAGTTAAGCATATTGTCTTTATCAAAAAGTCTTAAAAACTCACAAAAACTTTCATCTGGAGTTATAACTGCAATATTTTCAGGCTTTAAACCTTTGCGTACAAAATGTGAAATTTCATCCATAACAAAAGCACATTGCAAAGCCCTTAATTCAAAAGATTTGAGTTTCATTTTTGAATTTTTTGTTTTAAAAATTTCTTCTTTTAAGATCTCTTGTTTTGAAAGATTGATTTCATAATGAGTGTTTATTTTTAAATCAAATATTTTTAAAAAATCAAGTTTTAAAAGATATTCAAGATTAAATTTACTCGTTTTAAAACTTAAAACCACTTCTTTAATCTGAGAAATTTCACTTAATAAATTTTCTTCAAATTTACTTAAAAAACCTTGCAAATCATAAACTATAGCTTCATACTCATCTAAAAAATCTTTATTAAGAGTGTAATTTTTAGGTAAAGAAAGATCATCATAAAAAGAATTCTTTTCAAGCAAAGCAAGATAATTCTTATATACCTCATCTAAAATTTCCAAATGTTCATTATAGGTGGCATAATAATCATTGTTTTTAAGATCTTCTATGCTTTTTTTTTCCAAACTCAGTTCTTTAAAAAAAGAAAAAAGATATTCGTTATTTTTCAAAAAAGCAAAAAATTCTACCGAAATTCCTAGTTTTTTTTCTAAATCCTTACTTTTTAGACAAGCTTCTTGCATTAAAAGCAAACTTTCATAAGAACTTGCTTTATGAAAATTGCTCAAACAAACTTTATCTAAAAATTCACCTATATGAATAGCACTATCTAATAAAGCATTTTGCTGTTTTTTTTGATTATAATATTCTCTAATTTGCCTTGAAGAGCTAAAAATTCTTAATTTCATTGAGCATTTAATTCGTAGCTAAAAAAACCCACTGTTTCTTGATTTGCATAAAACTTTAGCTTAAGCTCCCATCTACCTTTATCTAATTTAGGTAAAGCGATACTTAAAATTCCATTTTTAACTTGTCCTTCTAACTTTTGATCAAAATTTTTAGTGAATGGTCTTGTAAGAAGAACTTGAACTTTTAAATCATTAGAATTTATATTTTGTAATGCAGAAATTTTAAAATTTGCAACATAGGAATTTTGATCCACTTCATAACTAGGAATTTTTCTTTTACCTATAAAAGTGATTTTATCATTTTGAAAATTTACTTTAAAAAATTTATCAAAATTTACTTGTTGTTTTTGTATTTGATTGTAATTATTTTCAACATTTTGATAAGAGTCAAAATAAAAATCATCCTCATACACAGGATGGTGACTTGCTATAAAAATCGTTACAATACAAGCAATAATTATAGCCAAAAGTGAAAGCAAAATACCATAAGGCCAAAAACTTTTTTTAGTTTCTAACATTTTTTTTCCTCTTTATTCTTCTTTGTGTATAGTATAACAATGCAAAGCAAATAAATCCATAGATAAGTATTCTTAAAATATTGATAGTATCACGATTTGCATTACCTATAGAATGTTCTAATTGTAATCCCAAGGATTTTGCCACACGATCTACAATATCTGCATAACCATTAAGTATAGCAGCATTATAAATATCACCTTTATTTGTAGCTAATATCGGCAAAATAGATCCTGTTCCAGGATAAGGACTAAGCACAGCTTCTTTATCAATCAAAGCTAAAGCACCTTTTGAGCCCACTATATCAACTTTGTGAGAATTTTTTGACAAAAGAAGCAATATATAAGATTGAGGAAGTTCTTTTTGTTTATTTAATAAAGTTTCAATTTCAGTTTTATCACCAACCATAACGCCGATAAAAATATTACTTTTTTGGTAAAGCTCTTTTCCTATAAGATTAATCTCGTTACTTACTTTTTGACTTAAAATATTTTCATTAAAAAGTACAGCATCAAGAGCAAAAACCCTAGAAGGCAATAAAACAAAGAAGAAGATAGCTAAAAAAAAGCCATCTTGTAATATTTTTTTCATCCTATATGAAGATGATTTACGGTCAAAACCGACCAAGCGGTGATTGCAGCAGCAACAACTAAACCAATAACAATTAAATATTCCAAAGCCTTACTCATTGTGCTTCCTTTATACTTCTATGATCTTGTTCTTTTGAACCAAACATCTTTACACTTTGTACATCTTTAAGACTATATGGCTTTTGCATCACTTCTTGCTGAGCTTTAAGACCCCAAATAGTTAAAACTGCTAAGATAGTAAGCAACAAAACCGTAGCAATTAACATACCTGTAACACCTGAAAGAGAAAACACGCATCTATTATTATTTTCCATCATTCACCCCTTGAAAGAGAAATTACATACTCGCCAACAGCTTCTTTTTGAATATCATTAAGTGTTGGAAAACTCGGCATTGTTCCTATAAAACCAGCCTTACCACTATGTAAAACATCTACTACAAAAGCTGCAGAACCGTATTTTGTAAGATCTGGGAACATTCCATCTTGACCTTTTCCATCTTCTCCATGGCATGCTGCACAAGTTGCATAAGCTTCTTTACCTTTTGCTACTAAATTTTCATTTGCAGTTTTCTTAATAGCTGAAAGATCTTTTGCTACATAAGCAGCAATAGCAGGGATATCTTCTTCTGCTACACCTAAATCAGCAGCACCAAGCATTTCTCCACCTGGAAAATTCATACCTTTTGAACCATGTTTAATTACATTGATTATACCTTCTTCACTACCCCAAATATTTAAATTTTGAGCTTTACCATTGATACCATCTCCTGTAATTCCATGACAAGCCGAACACTGAACTAAAAAGATATTTTGACCCATTGCTATTTTATCTTCAGGAGATAAATTTTTAAATTTTTCTTCAAATTTTGTATTATGAGTTGCTACTTCTTCATTATATTGACCTATACTTGAAAAAGAATTTAAAGGATATCCCCATAGAAAATACCAAATAGCCCAAACAATAGTCAGGAAAAATACCACAGCCCAACCAGTAGGAACAGCATTTTTATACTCTCCTATTCCATCCCAACTATGTTCACTAAGCTCTGACTCGCCTTTTTTTTCTTTCATTTGCTTAAACATTCTACCCACAATAACCAGTGTGATTAAAATGATAAGAATAGCTCCAATTAAAGATAAGAGATTAACATTATCTTCTAAATTTAACCATTGCATTAAGCACTCCTTTTACTTTCTAATACACTATCATCAATATCATCTTTTAAGGCAAGGTTTGCATAATTTTCATAATTTCTCTCGCCTTTTTTTTCTGTTCTATATAAATGATACAAATACGCATATAATACTATTGACAAAAACATCACGAGTGCAAAAAAACCATAACCTTGGAAAATCTCCCACTCATGTTTTTGAACTGTTGCTAAATCAAATGTGATTAAATTTTTAATCACATCAAAAACTATTGATAAATGTTCCATCATCTTACTTTAAACTATTTAAATAAGCGATCAAAGCAACTATTTCTTTGATTTCACCTTTAGCAAAAGCATCTTTTACTTCTTGATTTTTCATTTGATCAACTATAGCCTGAGCTTCAGCTTTTACTTCAGCTTGTGCATCCTCCCAAGAACCAAGTTTTGTTCCATTTTCTGCATCATAAGGAACATTGAAAACTTTTTTCACAGTTAAAGCCTCAGCATAAGCAGTTTCAATATCTGCATTATTTTTAAACATATGCTTATATGAAGGCATAATAGAATCTGGAACAACAGAAGTAGGATCCCACATATGATTTTCATGCCAATCAGCCGTTCTATAATTTCCTACACGAGCAAGATCAGGTCCTGTTCTTTTTGAGCCCCAAAGAAAAGGTCTATCATAAGCAAATTCACCACTTACAGAATACATACCATAACGATCTGTTTCTGATTTAAATGGACGAATAAGCTGTGAATGACAAGCATTACAACTATCTTTAATATATACTGCACGCCCTGCAAGTTGTAAAACCGTATAAGGTTTTTTACCTTCAATTGGTCTTGCATTTTCTGCAAAATTTGGTAAAACTTCAACTATGCCTGCATAAGCAATCACTACAAAAACAGCTACAGCAAAAAAGAATGGATTTTTTTCTAACCAACTAAACATATTTTCTCCTTTTTATGCTGCCATAGGCGAAGCGCTTTTTGGTTCTTTATCAAGCACTCTTCCACAAGCAATTGTTTTGTAAATATTATAAGTAAACATAAAGAAACCGATAAGATACAACAATCCACCAATCGCTCTAATCCAATAATAAGGAACAATAGCCACAACAGTATCAATAAAGCTATAAAGCAAGTTACCATACTCATCTGTCGCTCTCCACATCATACCTTGAGTAATACCCGCAATCCACATTGAAGCAAAATAAAGAACTATACCTGTGGTTTGGATCCAAAATTGAGCTTCCATTAAAGATTTGCTATAAAGCTCTCTTTTGAAAACTCTAGGAGTCATATGATAAAGCGCAGCCATAGTCATAAATCCTACCCAACCTAATGTTCCATCATGAACATGTCCTGGAATCCAATCTGTAAAGTGTGCTAAAGCATTAACAGATTTAATTGAAAGAATTGGCCCTTCAAGTGTTGAGAACATATAGAAAGTTGATGCCAAAATCATAAATTTAATCAACGGACTCTCGCGAAGCTGACTCCACTCACCTTTCATAGTAAGCAAGATATTAATCGCTGAACCCCAAGAAGGTAAAATCAATACTACAGAGAAAACCGAACCCATAGTTTGCATCCAATCAGGTACAGTTGAATAAATCAAATGGTGACCACCTGCCCAAAGATAAACAAACATTAAGCCCCAAAATGCAAATAAAGAGAGTTTATAAGAGAAAATCGGCTGACCACTTTCTTTTGGCAAGAAGTAATAAATTTGAGCAATAATACCCACAGTAAATACAAATGCCACAGCATTATGTCCATACCACCATTGTACTAAAGCATCATTTGTTCCTGCATACATTGATACACTATGCCACCATTTACCCATTCCAGTAACAAAATAAGTTGGTACTTCCATGTTGTTAAAAAGATAAAGCATAGCTATACCTAAAAATGTAGCTATATAATACCATAGAGAAATATAAAGGGTTTTTTCACGGCGAATTCCAATAAGTCCAAAAATACTTACACCCCATAAAACCCAAACAAGAACAACAAGAATATCTAAAGGCCACTCAAGCTCTGCATATTCTTTAGATGTAGTCACACCCATAAACAAAGATATAACAGCTAAAACCATAGTAAGCATATAAAGCCAAAAATGAAGCTTACCAACAGCCATTAAAAATCTTGACTCAGCCATACTCACTTTAAGAACACGCTGACCTATATAATACCAAGTTGCCCAAATCCCTGAAAGCATAAAACCAAAAATCACACCCGAAGTATGAAGTGGTCTAAGTCTTGAAAAAGTGGCATATTCTCCTGCTAAATAGTTTAAATTAGGATATGCCATTTGAAAAGCTATAAGAGTTCCTATAGCCATACCAACAATGCCGAACAATATGGTCGCAAACATAAAATATCTTGTAACCGTATAGTCGTAATTTAATACATTACCTGGATGCATCGACTTTCTCCTTAAAATTTTTGATAACAAGAGAATATTATAGAATATTAATTATACATTTTTTCTTAAAAACAACAATTTTGTTAATCATTTGTTATGCTTTATATTTTAAGGTTAAATCAGTCTTATTTATTGATATTTATCTTATAACCTAAACTTGGCACATTTTTTATAAAATCTTCACCCACTTTATCTCTTACTCTTTTTATAAAAGTTCTAACAGCAGTATCGCTCACATGTTCACCTATCCAAACATTTTTCTTAATATCTTCATGCAAAACCAAAGCCCCAGGTTGCTTTAAAAGCAAAGAAATAAAAGCCAATTCTTTTTTAGTTAAAACAATTTCTTCACCACTGTAAATTAAAGTTCGTTTAGTTTTGTTAAATTGATATTCTTCAGAAATTTTTACAAGCATATTTGCTTCAATTTTTTCACCTATCAGATAATCTAAAACTTTAAACAACTCTTCTATATCAACAGGTTTAATCAAATATTTATCTATACCAATATCAATAGAACGCAAAAGTCTCTCTTTCTCTGAATACGCACTAAGAACAACAATTGGAACATCATCTGAAATTTCTTTAATCTCTCTTGCCATATCCAGTCCATCCATAATAGGCATAGCAATATCTGTGATAACTAAATCTGGCTTAAATTTTTTAAATTTTTTAAGCCCCTCATCTCCATTTTGAGCTCCGATTACTTTACTAAAGCGTTCGCTTAATATATTAATCATCGATTCTCTAGCCTTAACCTCATCTTCAACTACTAATATTATCAATTCTTTACATTCTTGTGACATTTCTACTCTACCCTCTCTTTTAGTTTTAAAAATATCTCAAAACAAGCCCCGTCTTTTCCATTTTTAACTTTTATTTTTCCTTGGAAACTTTCGATAATTTGTCTACTTATATAAAGTCCTACTCCTATACCTTGACTAGGATGTTTTGTTGTAAAATAAGGTTGAAAAATTTTATCTAAATTTTCTTTATCAATCCCACCAGCATTATCTTTTATTGTAATTTTCAGATAATTTTTTCCAAATTTTGAAAAATTTATTGTTATGATTTTCCTTTTTTTGTTTTTAAATGCTTCTATTGAATTTAAAATCAAATTAAGAAAAACTCTTATTAAACCATTCTCATATGCCAAAACTTCATAATCACTTTTCGAAACAATATTAATATTTACATGATTTTTTTCTATAGTTTCAAAAGCAATTTCCAAGGCTTTATTTAAAGTCTCTTTTATAAATACACACTGCTCTACTCCTTTGTTAAACAAAGTTCTAAACACATCAATTGTTTCTGACATATTTTTAATCATATCTTTTGATTGTGAGTAAATTTCAGCAAATCCTTTTTCATCTTTAAGATTTTGCTTCATTTGAAACATGGCAATACCGAGCTCATTTAACGGTTGTCTCCATTGATGTGCTATATCGCTAATCATTTGTTCTAATGAAGATTTCAAAATCTCTTCATATGCTATTTTAATATCTTTTTCATTTTTTTCCAAGGCAATTTGCATTTTTTTCTCAAATTTTTTACCTAACTGTATAAATTCTTGTTGGTGATTTTTAACTGTATTTTCAAGATTAATACTTAATTCTCTTAATTTAGCGTGATTTAGAGCAAGCTCTTCATTAAGCTTAAAAGAATTACTAACATCATGAGAGAATGCTACTATTTCTATTAATTCATTATTTTTATCCAATATGGGGATTAATAAAGTTTCAAGATAGAAAGTTTTGCCTAATTTATCAATATTTTTAAAAATAACTTGATAAGGTTTTTTATATGAAAGTTTTTTTAAAAGTTCTTCAATATAACATTCCTCAACATCTGGATGTTTAAATATTGAATGTTTTTTTCCTATAAGCTCTTTTTTACTATATCCACTTATTTGACAAAGTTTATCACTGACAAAAATTAAATTTCCTTGAACATCAGCTCTTGAAAAAATTGTATTTTTTTCAAGAGCTTTAAAAAACTGATCTTTAAAAAAATCTTTCATTGAAAAGCCTTAAAACCTATATAGGCAAGATTTATACCGTAACAAACAATAACGCCATACGATAAATAATTAAATAAATTTTTCAAAAAATCACTAAAAAACTGTGAAATTTTAGAAAAAAATAACATCGCAGGTAAAGTTGATATTCCAAAAATCATCATTACCAAAATACCTTCAAAAATATTTTGCTTACTCATTGCATTGGCTATAAAAAAATACACCAATCCACAAGGAACAAAACCATTTGAAAATCCTAAAAATATGGCTGATTTTAATCCTTTAAAATTTTTAGATTTTTTAATAATTTTCTTTACAAAACTATCAAAAAAAACATTATTTTCAATAAAAGATAACATATTGCCTCTAAAAATAAGAGCAAAACCCAAAATCATCATAAATATACCAAGAATAAAAAATGACAAACTTTGAACCTTAGCATTGATTGCCAAGATATTCCCAAAAGTCCCAAAAATTATCCCTAAAACAATATAAGCAAAAATTCTAAACAAATGATAAATAAAAGTTAATAAAAATAAATTATTGCTTTTTGAATTCAAATTTATAAAAAGTAAATTAAAACCACCACACATAGAATAGCAGTGTCCAAAACTAGATAAAAAAGCAACGCTGATAATAGCTAAAAAATCTATACTCACATCAAATTCATAAATTCTTTAAAAATATACTTACTTTCATGAGGACCTGAAGAACTTTCTGGATGATGTTGTACTGAAATAATAGGATAGTCTTTATATCTTACTCCTTCAACATTATCGCCAAATAAATTTCTATGAGTGATATGAGCCACTTGAGCTAATTCTTCTGGAACATTATAATTATGATTTTGTGCGGTAATTTCTACCGTTTTTGTATCAAGATTGATCACAGGATGATTTGCTCCATGTTGTCCAAATTTCATTTTATAAGTTTCATATCCAAAAGCATTACTTAAAAGCTGGTGACCTAAGCAAATTCCAAGCATAGGAATTTTAGCTTCTGCAAGTTTTTTAATCTCTGCAATCTCTTGTTTTAAAATCCTTGGCTCACCTGGACCATTAGAAAGAAACACGCCTTGAATTTCACCTTTTTTATACAGAGTAATCAACTCATCTGCTTTAACATTATATGGATAAACTTCTACTTCAAAACCTACTTCTACAAGTTCATTTAAGATATTTGTTTTAACACCATAATCTATAACAGCAACTTTTTTCTCACTTCTTTTAGCATCATTAAATTTTTGAAAACTAGCGTTCCAAACGCCTTGTTTATGAGAATAATTTTTCTTAGTGCTAACTTCTTTTACAAAATTTACTTCATCAATTTTTGCTGATTTTTCTAAGGCGATTTTTAAATCTTCTTTATTTGAAATTTCAGTTGAAATTACAGCTCTTAAATTGCCATTATTTCTTATCATTTTTACTAGATATCTCGTATCAAGTTCATAAATTCCTATTTTTCCATGTTTTTCAAGATAATCTTGCAGACTTTCTTTAGCACGAAAATTTGAAAAACTGGAACTTAATTCACGCATTAAAACACCACTTGCAAAAATTTCCTTGCTTTCATTATCATTTTCATTGGTTCCCGCTATACCAATTTCTGGCATGGAAAATACGATAAATTGCCCTGCATAAGAAGGATCTGAAATAATTTCTTGATACCCTGTTAAAGAAGTGTTAAATACAAGCTCTCCAAAAAAAGTACCGCTCTTTCCAAAAGCCTTAGTACTTAAAAAAATATCATTTTCTAAATAAATATAAGCCTTCATTAAAACATACCTTTTTTTCTGAGCTCTTCTTGATAGAGTTTTTCAAAGATAAGATCGTATTCTTCGCTACCTGGAATAGGTTTTGTTTTATAATTGCTAATTTTCTCATAAACCTCATCTTCAAGTTTTTCATAAATTTTAAGATAAGACTCTATGCTTGAAAAGATTAAATTTTTAACTCTATTTTCACTCACTATAAAATTAATATAATCATTCTCTACAAGTTCTTCTAAAATTTGATGCGCTAGATGATTATGTCTATCTTCAGAATCTAAAATCACATTAAATTCAGGAGCTAACTTTTTCTTCACAAGCCAAAACATATTTTTACGATCTACTTGCATAAGCTCCATTTCATCTTCTTGTTGCTCTAAAAGCTCTTTTACTCTTTCATCTAATTTTCTTTCATTTAGAATATCTTTCTCTAAAACTTCTATTATACATACCTTAAGCTTTTCTAATTGATCTTTAATTTCTACAAAAGAAGAATTAGCTATATCTAACATCATTTTATTTGCGATATAAGGAATATGTGGTAATTTTATACGCATCTTAAAAACCTTTTATTTGATAATGTTTGAAATAATAGCTTATTTTTGGTAAAAGAATGTTAAAAATGAAAAATTTTCATTATTTTAATCACCTAATTACTAGCATTATTATCTAAATTTTTCAAAAGCAAAGTAAGCTCGCTAGCTTTTTTTGGATCCATTTTAGATAAAACACCTGAAATTTTACGCGATTCCAAAGAAAGCATTATTTTGCTTGCATCCTCTGCATCCATTTGACTTAAAACATCTGCAATGGCTGCATCTTTCATTTGGGAATAAATTTCTTTAACCCTACCTTGAGTTTTATCATTGATTGAATTTAAAATCTTTTGTTGTTCTTCTACAAGCCTTGCGTTTTCAAGCTTTAATTCTTCAATTTTTGCCAAAGTTGCATTAACCTCAGCCTCTTTTTTTTCTAAATTTTCAAGCCTTTCTTTTTGCAAAGCTTCAAAAGAGGCTTTATAAGCTTCTAAAGATTGTCTTGCTTCATCAAATTCTCTAGTTTGCAATTCAATTTGAGCTTTTCTAGCTTCAAAATACTGCTCACAATCTTGTTCAGCTCCAAAAACTACACTTGAAATAAAAACTAACAATATAAATTTTTTAATCATCTTTTTCTCCTTTGAAAAAACGACTGATTGCAATTTCATCTAAAAATTTTTCTTCAGCCTTGGCAAGTTCTTTTTGCTTTTGTTTAATTTCCTCGGCTTCTAAAACCTTCATTTTTTCATAATCTAAATGTGCTTTTTGATATAAAAACTGATAATGATTCATTTCTTTTTTAGAAAGTTCTACTTTCTCCTTAGCTCTTGCCAAAGCCTCGCGTCCTACTTGTGCCATACTTAAATTCGATCTTAACTCTGCTATAGATCCTGATTTTGGCAATACGCCTAAACTTTCACACTCTTGGCGTGAAAGTTCATAAGCTTTTTCATGTTCAAGCTGTCTTTGTTTGGCTTGATTAAGATTTGATTCTGCTTTATCAAGTTGTTGTTTTCTTACCTTTACAACAGAATTATATTTACTTTTCATAAGATGATAGTATCATCTCTTTCAGGGCTAGTAGAAATATACTTTACCTTAACCCCTGCAAGCTCTTCAAGTCTTGCTATATATTTTTTAGCATTTTCTGGCAATAAATCATAATCTTTTATACCAAAAACTTTATCCCAACCATCCATTTCTTCATAAATAGGTTGAACATTTTCTAAATCACTTGGTATATAGTCGATTTCCATACCCTTATATTCATAAGCACGACAAATTTTTATCTTTTCAAAACCATCTAAAACATCAAGCTTCATCAAAGATAAAGCATCAAGACCATTAAGCCTTGCTGTATATCTTACAGCAACCGCATCAAACCATCCACAGCGTCTTTTGCGTCCCGTGCTTACGCCAATCTCTTTTCCAATTTGCGCAATTTTTTCTCCATCTTCGCCCTTATCCTCAGTAGGAAAAGCTCCATTTCCCACACGCGTTGCATAAGCTTTTACAATACCTATAATATTTCCCGCTTCTTTAGGATTTAACCCAAGTCCTGTTAAAGCGCCTGCTGAAATAGTACTTGAACTTGTAACATAAGGATAAGTTCCATGATCAATATCAAGCATAGAGCCCTGAGCTCCTTCTAAAAGTACTCTTTTATCTTCATCTAAAGCCTTCCAAAGCATTCTTGTAGTATCTGTAATATAAGGAGTTAAAATTTCATTAAAACGTTTTAAATCAGCAAGCAATTCTTCAGCACTTGGAATTTCAATTTCAAGCATTTCAAAAAAAGTTTTATTAGCTTCAAAATCTTTTATCAAAGCCTCGCAAAGTCTTTGTGGTTCTAAAAGCTCTCCAACTCTATGTCCTGTACGATTAATCTTATCTGCATAAGAAGGTCCTATACCCTTACCTGTTGTTCCTATGGCATTTTTGCCTTTGAGCTTTTCTTTTGCAATGTCTATTAAAGAATGATGTTTTAAATTTAAATGAGCTCTATCGCTGATATATAATCTACCTTTTAAATTTTCAAATTGAGCCATTTCAGCAATCAATACTTCAGGAGAAACCACAACTCCATTTCCGATAATATTAATACATCTTGGATGCAAAACTCCACTTGGCATAAGATGAAGCGCATATCTTACACCATTTACCCAAATCGTATGTCCTGCATTGTGTCCACCTGCACTTCTGCAAACAAAATCATAATTTTCACATAATTTATCAACTACCTTACCTTTTCCTTCATCGCCCCATTGAATGCCGACAATAATATCTGCTTTGCTCATAAAAATTTCCTTGATTTTACTTAATATTGGCGAGAAGATGAGAGAATCGAACTCCCCAAAGAATAGTCAACTATCCTTTCATCTGATTTGAAGTCAGTGGCGATCACCAGATACGCTAATCTTCCAAAGTGATAATTATAGCGATTTTTAATGAAAAACAAAATAAATTTATCAATATTCTTTTTGACTTCATATTAAATTTAAGCTATAATCTCACTCTTTTTTAGCATCAAGTTTTGATGATTACATTTTTAGGATCTTTCTTTGAATTCTTTTAAACAAAAATATTTAATCAATTTTTGGGACAATTCCCGTTCTATGATTGCACTTGGAATTTTAAGTGCAGTGTATTTTGGGATTTTTGGTGGCGTTTGGGCTGTTACTGGAGAAATGACACGTTGGGGTGGCGAGTTTTTAGAGCTTTTAGGTATGAATTTAGATGGATATTCTTATTACCAAAAGCAAAATTTAAATGGAACCCCTTTAACAAGAACTGATGGTATTATGCTCATAGGTATGTTTATAGGTTGTTTAGTAGCCGCACTTTTAGCTAACAAAGTCAAATTTCGTCTACCTGCTAGCAATATAAGAATTTTTCAAGCAATAGTAGGTGGAATTCTTTCAGGATATGGAGCAAGACTTGCATTTGGATGCAATTTAGCTAATTTTTTTACAGGTTTACCTTATTTTTCTTTACACACTTGGCTTTTTACTGTTTTTATGGTTTTAGGAATTTATCTAGGAGTGAAAATTTGCAACACTTCCTTTTTTAAACCTAAAGCTAAATTAGAACGTGTAAATAAAGAAAACTTGCCGTTAAACAAGCAAAGTTTGCGTACAAAATTATATTTTAACTTAGGCA
The DNA here is from genome assembly GCF_012890095.1 of Campylobacter sp. CFSAN093260. Taxonomy (NCBI): domain Bacteria; kingdom Pseudomonadati; phylum Campylobacterota; class Epsilonproteobacteria; order Campylobacterales; family Campylobacteraceae; genus Campylobacter; species Campylobacter sp. CFSAN093260. The sequence continues at coordinate 1,425,763 of NZ_CP040618.1, forward strand.
TATTGCTTTTCATAGCCTTTTTAGTTTGGGTGTTTTATCTTGTTTTTACAAATGGCAATATCAGCACACAAAACAAACAAAGTCTTCTAGCTTTAGCACTGATTTTTGGTTTTGTTTTTGGCTTTGTTATTTCTAGAGGGCAAATTTGTTTTACTTCTTGCTTTAGAGATTTATTTTTATTTGGTAGAGATAATGCTATAAAAGGCGCATTAATCGGTATGATTATCGCCTCTTTAATCGCTTTTGCTTTTATCTTGCAAGGTCATACTAGCAAACTCATAGAACTTTCTCCTGCTGTAGCTGTGGGAGCATTTTTGTTTGGTTTTGGTATAGTTTTTGCCGGAGGTTGCGAGTGTGGTTGGACTTATCGTGCCTTTGAAGGACAAAGTCATTTTATAATAGTAGGAATTGCAAATATAATAGGAACTATGATTTTAGCTTTAAGTTATGACTTTTTACCAAAAGCTTTTAAAGAAGGTATAAAAATCAATCTTTTAACTGAATTTGGCAATTTAAATGGATTTTTTATCAACCTTATTTTATTCATCTTAATGTTTGTTTTTGTAGTATTTTACAAAAAACACTTTTTTAAAAATCAACTTAAAGGATAAACAGTGAAAATTACTTATAGTTTAAATTTACAAGGTGAAGCTTGTCCTTATCCTGCTATAGCAACACTTGATGTCTTACCTAAGCTTAAAAGTGGAGAAATTTTGGAAGTGCTTTGCGATTGCCCACAAAGTATCAATTCCATACCTCAAGATGTAAAAAACCGTGGTTTTAAAGTGCTTGAAATCGATCAAAGTGGACCCACACTAAGATTTTTAATCCAAAAGCCTTAAAAAAGGCTTTTATTCTCAAAGCTCTTTTAACATCTTTTCATAAGCTGCCTTAGTTCCAGATCTTACATTTGTAAACAAACTTGCAATAATAATCACCACCGAAGCTACTAAAAACCCTGGAACTATTTCATAAAGACCTGAATTTGCAAAATTCTTCCAAAGCACCACAGTAGCAGCTCCTGTTATCATACCTAAGATCGCTCCTACTCTTGTCATCCTACTCCAAAATAAAGAAAAAAGCATTACAGAACCAAAAGAAGCTCCAAATCCAGCCCATGCATAAGAAACTATACTCAAAACACTTGAGTTTTTATCAGTAGAAATCAAAAACGCTATTACAGCTACCAATAAAACACCTAATTTACCTAAATTTAATACAATATGACTTGGTACATCTTCTCTAAAAATCTTTTTATAAAAATCTTCCGCTATAGTAGAACTTGAAACCAGCAATTGTGAACTTGCCGTACTCATAATAGCCGCTAAAATAGCACTGAGTAAAATACCTGCTATCCAAGGATTAAATAAAAGCTGCGACATCACGATGAAAATCTTTTCAGGATCTTGCAAACTTAATTCAAATTTATGCACATAAGCTATACCTAAAATACCTATCATACAAGCACTTAAAAGACAAACCGCCATCCAAGCAATACCTATAAAAGTGGCCATAGGAATATCTTTAGTAGAACGAATCGACATAAAACGCACTAAAATATGTGGTTGACCAAAATAACCCAAACCCCAAGCAAGTGCAGATATAATGCTTATAATTCCTACTCCTTCGCCCATAGATAAAGCTTGTGGCTTTATTTCTCTTACTATATTCATCGCTTCACCAAAACCACCTAAATGATAAAGCATAACCAAAGGTACAATAATTAAAGCCATCATCATTAAAAGCCCTTGTATCATATCCGTCCAACAAACCGCCTTATATCCACCTAAAAAAGTATAAGCAACAATAATAATCGTTCCAGTAGTTAAAGCATAATCGTATCTGATACCAAAAGTACTTTCAAAAAGTTTTGCTCCGCTTACAAGCCCTGATGAAACATAAAAGGTAAAAAATATCAAAATTACCACCGCACATACAATGCGCAGTATATGTTTATCATCATCAAAACGAGTTTCAAAATAATCAGGAATAGTCAAAGAATTTGCAATCACACTGGTATAAATTCTAAGTCTTTTTGCCACAAAAATCCAATTTAAACTAGCTCCTATAGTAAGCCCAATTGCAATATAAGAATCTATAAAACCACTTACATATAAAGCTCCCGGTAAACCCATTAAAAGCCAACCACTCATATCAGAAGCCCCTGCGCTAAGTGCAGATATCACAGGCCCCATAGTACGCCCACCTAGAAAATAATCCTCTGAATTTTTATTTTGCTTATAAAAATAAAAACCTATATAAAGCATTAATAAGGCATACACTACAAACATCACTGCTATTGGGGTATTAATTTGAACCACTTCCATCAATCTCTCCTTGATCATTAAGATATTGCTCTAATGCCTAAATTTCCATAACGATGAAAAGATATACTTAAAGCTTTTTCATTAAAATAATTTAAAAGTTCAAAACGACCATTTAATAATGGCTTTTCTCTTATAATGATTTTAGCAAGCTTTGCAGCCTCTTTATAAATCTCATCATTTACATCTGGCTTTGCTAAATAACGCACTCTTTCATATTCTTTAATACTCTTGATAAAATTTTCTTTATTTTCTTTTAAAAACAATACTTTTGCTCCTATGCTTTGAACAATTCGTTCTATCATACTAACATCTTGTTCATTATAACTGATACTTAGATCAATATTTGCAATATTTGCACCTAAAACCACACCTAAAACATCTTTTAAGCTTTCATTTCCACAAAGTCTTAAAACCATATTCTTTATTTTAGTATAAGAAAAAAGATTATCTTCTCCACGAATATTGACATAATCTTTTGAAACACTAAACTCGTTTTTATAATGATAAGCATAAGATTGAGACATTTTAATTAAATTGTTTATAAAATCTTGTGCTTCTTTTAAATCTATTTGTGCTAATTTTTTTGAAAATTTATCTTCAATTAAATGATCATCAAAATCTTCTTGCTTAATCTCTAAAAATTGAGTAATATAATTATAAATTCCCACTTTTCTACCCAAACCTATAGCTGATTTTTTAATCCCACCAAAAGGTTGACGCAGCACTATAGCCCCTGTGGTTGGTTTATTGATATAAATATTTCCTGCTTCTATGTGAGTGTGAAAATACTCCCATTCTCTTTCATCTAAGCTTTCAAAACCTGCAGTTAAACCATAACCTGTGGAATTTACTATATCAATAGCTTCTTTTAAGTCTTTAGCCTTCATCACACTTAAAATCGGTACAAAAAGTTCATTCATATGAGTAAAATCACCCTTTTTAGTGCCATATTTTATGCCTGGAGTCATCAAATAAGGATTATCCTCTAAAAACTTAGGTTTTAATGCCCATTCTTCATAAGGTTGTAATTCATCTAAGGCCTTTTGAACTTTAGAACTTGGCTTATCAGCTAAAGTACCTAATTTATTTTTAAATTCAAAAGGATTGCCCACTGCCATAGAACTCGCAGCATCCACTAAAGTCTTTTTAAATTCTTCATCATGATAAACCTCTTCTTCTAAGACTAGCAAAGAAGTAGCTGAACATTTTTGACCGCTATTGCTAAAAGCAGAATGAATGATATTTTTAATCGCACTATCACGATCAGCAAATTTAGAAACTATAGTCGCATTCTTTCCGCCAGTTTCAGCACTTAAAAGCAAGGTTGGATTAGCTTTTAACATGGCATAAGCAGTATCCTCTCCTCCTGTAAGAATTGAAAATTTAATCGCTTCATCAATAAGTAAATATTTAGAAATATCACTTCCTTTTGAAGGTAAGAAAATCAAAGCATCTTTTGGAATACCCGAATCCCAAAAACACTTACAAAGCATATAACCTGTTAGAGTTGAAAGTGAAGAAGGTTTGTAAATCACCACATTACCTGCGGCTAGTGGTGCAGCTATAGTACCTACTGAAATTCCTATAGGAAAATTCCAAGGAGCTATGGTAACCCCTATACCTTTAGGTGTGAATGTAACTTTTGGATTTTGTTTTTTAAGCTCTTCTAAAGAGTGCGGATAAAACTCTATAAAATCAATAGCCTCGCTTACTTCAGGATCGATCTCTAAAAAGGTTTTGCCCACTTCTAAAGCTGCCAAACCTATCAAATCCCCTCTTCTTTCTCTCATCAGTTTTGCACTTTTGGCTAAAATTTGATAAATTTCATCATGACTTTTTTGTGTAAATTTGGAATTTTTAGCTACTTCTAAAGCTTGTTTGATTTCTTTTTCTCCTGCTAAATAAGCCTTTCCTATAACTCTATCTTCGATCTTATCTTTAACTTCTAAAACATTTAAATTTTCTGCTTTAAAATCAAGTTCGCCTATAACAGGATAAACATCATAATCTTTTAAATTTTCATATTTAGTTTTAATTTCTTTAGCCCACGCTCTATTTTGTGCTAAAATAAAATCCGTATCGCTTTCATTGCTAAATTTTTTACTTTCATAAGAACTTATGATATTTGATTCTTTATTTCTATCTTGCTTACGATGTGTAGTATTATCAAGAGTTTTTATGCCTTCTAAAGATTTTAAAAAAAGTTCTTTTTGGATATTCCAGTTCTTATCTCCTACTTTAAGATTGAAAAAATAACGCATAAAATTATCTTCACTTGTATTTTCATCAAGGCGTCTTACAAGATAAGCAATGGCATTGTTAAAATGTGCTTCATCGCAAACTGGGGCATAAAGGATTAGATCATGCATTTTAGATAACTCATAAGAACATTGTAAACTCATACCTTCAAGCATTTCAAAAGTAAAAAAATCCAAAGCACCCACTTCACTTATGCGTGTATAAGCATAAGCAATCTCAAAGATATTATGACTTGCAATTCCTATGTTGATGTATTTATAATTGTCTCCTTCAAGAATAAAATCAAGCATTTTATTATAATTACTATCAGTATCTATTTTTTTGTAAAAAGTAGGAAGCTCCCAACCCCTTTGAGACGCAATGGTTTCTTCACTTTCCATATTAGCACCCTTAACAAAACGGATCTTAATAGGCTTCATACCTTTTAAAACCCTCTCTTTTGAAAAAGCAAAAAGTTTTTTAAGATACTTATAAGAATCAGGAATATAAGCTTGCAAAACAATCCCTGCTTTAATATCAAATTTAGCCACACTTTCCATAAAAGCTGCAACGGTGAGCTCTAAATCCCTAAATTCTTCCATATCAAGATTGATAAATTTAGATACACCTTGTTTTTTCTCTTCTTCTAAGGCTAAAGCATAAAGATAATCTAGTCTTTTTACGACCTCTTCTTTGGAATAATTAAAATCTATAATATTAATTTGTGAAAAAATAGTAGTAATTTTTATGGAAATATAAGTGATATAGCTTGATTTTAAGGCTTCTTCGTATTTTTGCATACGATATTTACTCTCAGCTTCACCTAAAACCTCTTCGCCGATTAAATTCACATTTAAGGTAATTTTATCTTGCTCTTTTCTTTTCTTAATATGTGGTTCTAAAACACTAGGATTTGCATCTAGAACCATAGCTTTAGTATCTTCTCTTAAATGTTTGACAAAAAAAGGTACACTTAAATTAGGAGCAAATTTGCCAAAATTTAAAAAGCTAAAAAGTAGGAATTTTTCAAAAGTGCTAAAAAAATCCGCTATGCCATATTTACTCAAAGTATATTCTATAAGCTCAAAACTTGCATTTTTATCTTTACATCTAAAAGAACGATCTAAAAGCTCTATAAGCATAACTTTATTTTTGGGATTATTAAGAAGTTTTTGCATTTTAGCATGAAATTCTTTTTCAGAATTTGAAATATTGGCTTCTATTTGTCCTTGTAATTCTTCAGCTAAGGCTAAAGCTTTTTGTATCATTTCGTATCTCCTAAGATAAAATAAATTTTAATAAATAATATATAAATAAGATAAAAATAATATTTTAAATCATAGAAAATGTATAAAAAATGATAAAAAAAATTTTAATGGGTATATAAGTAACAAAAATTAAGAAATGATAATATCATTTTCTTGCTTATTTACAACCTTGGCAATAATTTTAGCTTGAATATTTTCATCTTCTAGTTTTTTTAAACATTCTAAGGAATCTTTTTCACTTATAGAAATTAAAAGTCCTCCTGAAGTTTGTGGATCACAAAGTAATAATTTTTCTTCATTTAAATCAGGGGTAAGTTCTTTTATAAATTCTAAATTTTTATAAGCTCCAGCAGGAATTAAACCCATATTAAAATACTCTTTTACTCCATCTAAAAAAGGAAGTTCACTTTCAAAAATTTCAAAAGAAATATTTTTATTTAGCATTTCTTTTAAATGTCCTAAAAGTCCAAAACCTGTAACATCACTCATGGCACTTGGATGAAATTTAAGAGCAATTTGACTGGCTTTATAATTTAACTCCATCATGTTTTTAAGCATTATATCTAAATGTTTTTGATTTAACATTTGCGCCTTTAAAGCTGTACTTAAAATTCCTGTTCCTAAAGGCTTGGTTAAAATGATACAATCTCCGATTTTAGAAGTATTATTAGCAATAAATTTACTAGGATGTACTTTTCCTGTAACACTAAGTCCAAAAAAAAGCTCGGTGCTTTCTATAGTATGGCCACCCACGACTAAAGCATTACATTCTTTAACTTTATCATTTGCACCTTCTAAAAGCTCTTTTAAGATGTTTAAATCATGATTGCAAGTATCAAAACCTACTATATTTAAGGCATTAATTACCTCTGCACCCATAGCAAAAACATCGCTTAAAGCATTTGCTGCAGCAATAGCACCAAAATGATAAGCACTATCTACTATAGGAGTGATAAAATCAAGCGTTTGCACCAAAGCTAAATCGGGGCTGATTTGATATACGCTTGCATCTTCATTATTTCCGATATCACTAAGTAAAGCAGGAGTTTTTTGCATGAAATTTAAAATTGTTTTAAGACCACCCGGGCTTAATTTCGCTGCTCAGCCTGCTGCTTTAACAAAATGCGTTAAATTTTGATTTTTATATTGCAGTGTTTTTCCTTATAGAGTAATGATTTTTGCTTTACCAAAAAGCTCGTTTAAAATTTCATAAGCATTGCCTATATTTCCTATTTTAAGTTCTTTGCTTTTATTAAAAAATTCTAGACAAGCTCCACAACTTATGATCTCAATACCTAAATTTTCAAGTTCTTTCATAGCTAAATGTGCTTTATGATTTTCATCAACATTGATTAAAACACTTTCATTTACGCAAAGAATTTTACTTGGAGCATGATCTAAATTTTTTAAGGTACTTAAAAATCCTACAAGTAAATTTTGTCCGAATTCACCCTCACCCACTTTGTCGGTTTTTAAAAATAAAACATTATAATCGTGAATATTTACTTCACTAGAATCAAAATTCTTTTTTTGTACTTTGATGCAAAACTCTTGTGCATTTTCATCTACAACAGGGTTTAAATTTAAAGAGTTAAGAAATTTTACAACATTATTTTTTGAAATAATAGAATTTAAAACAATTTCTAAAATTTCATTTTCTTGAAGTTTTTCAAGAGCATTTTTTGTTTCAACTATAGGCTGAGGACAAGATAGATTGCGACAATCAATTTTCATTATTTTTCCTTGATATTAGCTTTGAAAAATAATATTATTTTATTACTTGTTTTGTGTTTAAAAATTTTAAATAATATAGAAAAAATTTAAAAGCTCAAAAATGAGCTTTTTTAAAATCTTTTTTTATTCACATCTTCAAGAATTGCCGCAGCAATTTGATTGACTTCATTTGTTATATTATTGGTGACATTTGCAACTTCGACATTTTCCTTAGTTACAGTTTCAAGTTGTGCTATAGCATCGTTAATCTGTGTGATTCCTGCTGTTTGTTCTTTTACAGATTCTGCTACTTCATTTACGCTTTGAACAAGTATATTAATATTTGCCTCGATTTCAGATAAGGATTTTCCTGTTCTTTCCGCAAGCTGTCTTACCTCATCTGCAACAACTGCAAAACCACGCCCATGTTCTCCAGCACGTGCAGCTTCAATAGCTGCATTTAAAGCAAGAAGATTCGTTTGCTCAGCGATATCTTTAATCACATTGACAATATTTTTTATATCATCAGCTTGTGAAGCAACCTCAACTGTTTTTCCACTTACATTTTGCATAGAAGAATTAATCTCCTCTACAGCTGCAGCCGATTGTTCTAAAGAACTCGCTTGTGCATTAGAGCCATCAGCAAGTTTTTGCATAGAATTTTTTAACTCTTCTGACTGATTGGCTAAATCTTTAGCAAAATTTGAAGAAGCTACAAGCATCTTTTTAATTTCTTTGCCTAAAATATTAGTTGTAATCTCAACTTCACCTTTAGCATTAAATACTTCTGTACTAAAATCAAGAGCCTTGTAACTATCAAAAACTCTATTAATTTCATTCATATTAGAACCAATTTTACTTTGTAAAACATCAAGCATCCTATTAAGAACATTTTTAAGTTCTACTAATTGAGGATTTATAGGATTTTTAGTAATTCTTGCAGTTAAATTACCCTTTTCGATTTCTCTAGCAGTTTGCACCGATTCATCTACAGCATTTTGATCTTGTTCTAAAGATATTTGAATCTTTTCAATATTTTCATTTATGATTCTTCCCATTGCTCCTAGCTCATCATTAGCACGAATTTCAATAGCCTTAGGTTCAATTTTTTCATGATTTAAAAAACGGAAAAATGATTCTAAAGAACTAAGAATCACAGGCAATCTAGATGCGACAATTTTTCTTACGCAATAATAAACCACTCCTAAAACAACAAAAATAAAAATAAAAGATGCACCAAGAATAATTAATTGTAATTTTTTTAAGGGTTTAAATACTGAATATTTAGGAGCAGTTACCAAAACTGCCCAAGAACTATCTTGCACTTTAAAACTATTAATCGCAGCATAAGAATCATCACCATCAGAAGCTATATAGTTAAAAACTCCATTTTTTCCTTCACTTATGGCCTTATAAGTTTCTTGTGCACCTTTATTAGGATTGATATCTTTTAAATTTTTTAAAACTAGATTTTTATTTGGATGTATCGCCATAAAACCATCTGAATTTAAAAGAACTCTTAATTCACCATCATATTTTTGACCTTTAGGGTCTAAAAGATAAGTAGCAATATCTGAAAAATCTAAAGTCATGCCTATGACACCTACAACTTGATTTTTTCGATCAAAAATAGGCATAGCAACATTTACAGCATCAAAATCTTGACCTTCTAAATTCATCTTAATAGGACGGCCTATATATACTTTATTTTCCCCATATTTTGCTTTTTTTAATATATCTTGCACAACTTGCAGATTAGCTATTTCATCACTAGCTTGTATTGCTTTTATTCCGCCTTTATTATCCTTTTCTTCATCAGCGTAAAGCATAACAAATTTTCCACTTTGAGTATTAAAAAATTTACTCTCTTCTTTAAAGTATTCTGGCGGATCAATAAGATACAAATAAGTAAAATTAGAATAAGCACTATTATCAAAAGTATTGGTTATAATATTTGTTATATTGTCTATATCTAAATCTTCTTTAGAGGTTGATCTAAACATTTCTGTTAAAGTACCTGAAATACTTTTATTTAAAGCGATCATTTCCCCAAAAATTCCTTGAGTTTGAGTAGCATATTCTTTCGTGATAGAAGCAAGAATATCTTCTGTATTTTTGGTAATATTTTGACTTACTTGTTTTGTGATTAATGAAATTAAAATAACAAGTCCAATAACAACAACAGCTGCCACAGAAAAAATAAGTTTTAAACCTATATTTAAAGATTTAAACATCTTATAACTCCTAAAAAATAAAAAATTTAGATTCTAATTTTAACATATTTTTAAAAAAATAATATTAATTAATTATAAAAAAATTATGTATTAGTATTTTTTGATAGAAGATTTATTTTTTTCCTTTTAAAAACAATTCTTTAAAGCGTTTATTAGCGTATTCTTCTATGTCTTTTTGCAAAATAGAGTAATTTTCCATCAATTCCATAGCTCTAGGAGTAAGTTTTGTTCCTGATTCTTTAGAGCGTCCTTGTCTTGTGCTAACTAAAATTTCTTGAGAATTTTTTTGTAAGGTTTGTAAATGCATCCAAGCTTTTTTATAATTAATCCCCATAAGTTTAGAAGCATGTAATAAACTACCTGTTTGTCCGATAAGTTCTAAAAGTTCTGTTTTTCCTCGACCAAAAAGCAAATCTCCATCCGCATTTTCAATCCAAGTTTTTGTTCTTACTATAAATTGCTTACCTTTTTTTTCTTTAAAACAACCAAGTTGACAATACTTTACATCAACCTTATAAGTTTTTAAAGCTGAACGCATACCTTTAAGTCCACAACCTTCTTTAGCAATATCTCTTGCATCTTTACAAAAAATTCTACGCTTTTCATCTAAACTAGGTTCTATTTTTTTAAGCACTTCAATCTTTGCTTTTTCAAAATCTAAATGTCCAAATTGCCCCAACTCGCAATTATCAATTCTCATGTGATTTTCATCGGCTAATTGTCCGATTTTTTCTATATTTATATTAAATTTCTTTGCAATTTTAAAAGCCGTACCACAATCTAATTTTTCATTGCTATTTAACAATTCTCTCATATATGAGATGATTTCTTTTTCTTGATTTTTATCCATGAATTCTAAATTCTCCACTATAAATATTGATCTTATTTTCTCTAGCAAAACCACAAAGCGTTAAATCAAATTTTCTTGCTATCATAACCCCTAAACAAGTAGGAGCCGTGCGTGAAACAAGCACTGGAATTTTATGCATAACTGCTTTAGCTACCATTTCAGAACTTAGCCTTCCACTAACCATTAAAAAACATTGACTTAAATCAACCCCAGCTAAATGTGCTTTTCCTAAAGCTTTATCTATGGTATTATGTTGAGCTATATCTTCACCTATAAAAAAAGTTTTCTCATCTACAAAAAGCTTAGCCGTATGCACACAGCCTGTTTTCTCGTAAAGCTCGCATTGAGTATAAAAAGTACTCATTTGTTTTAAAATTTCACCTTTGCTAAATTTTGCATCAGAACTAATTTTACTCGCTTCAATGGCTTCTGGATCGATATTTGCAGTATGTGCTCTACCACAACCACTTATAACTACACCTTCAGCATTAAGCTTTGCTAAATTTTCTTTATCAATCTTTGCTTTAATATGCACACTCATACCATCATCTTTTGTTTCTATACTCTCAATATCACTTACTTTCGCAATGATATTTTCACTCATTAAATATCCTATTGCTAATGCCTGTTCATCTACAGGAGTTGCCATTAAAGCACCTACTTTTTCATCATTAATAAAAATTTCAAGCTTAATTTCACGCACTAAAGTATCATCACATGTAAAAGATTCATTGCCTTTATATTTTAAAATTTGAGTTGTAAATAACGGATCCATACCTTATCCTTTAAATATCTTTAAATAATATTATATCAAAAAAACATAAATAACAAATTCACATATGGAAAAATAGATTTTAGATTCAACTTATAAAATAAAATTCGTTCTATTTATTTCAAAAAAGCTTAAAACTACCGCTATGCAATAACATAGCGGTTAAAGATTAAATTTTTACATTAGGATCATAAGAAAAACTAGGTTCAATTTGCTTTTTATTGCTTAATTCTTTATACCAATAAGAATGTAAAATATAAACCTCTTCTTCTTCTTTATAACCACTAATCATAGAATGGATACTGCCTTTGATTGCAAATACTGCCATATAAATATGCACACCAAAAAACACTGCACACACTATACCCAAGAAATTATGCACTATAGCTGAAATTCTTAAAAGTTCAATTTGAGTTAAACCAAAAAGACCTTGAATTGCCGTGGAATTAAAATCAAGAAAATACATAAATCCACCTGTAATTATCATCAAAAATCCACCAAATACAGCTATATAATACCAAGATTTTTGACCAAAATTAAACTTACCTGCAGGTACAGGACGTTTTACTTTGCTTAAATAACCACCTACTATCATCATCCATCTGATATCATAACTTGCAGGAAGCATTCTTTTAATCCACCATAAAAACATAGGGATTATAGAGATGATAAATAAAACCGTTGCAAAAGCATGTAAATTTTTACAAACCCTTACAAAAAGTCCGCCTCCAAAAGTCGCCCCAAACATCATCACAAAACCAGTTGGCACTAAAATCACCCAAGAAATTGCCGCGATAAAATGAAAAAGTCTTTCAAATAATGTAAAAGCATAAATTTTCTTTCCATCGTGTGAAAATTGCTTAGGTCCTATAACCATATAATGCAAAGCAAATGCAGATAATACCGCAATAACAGCGATTAAAGCTATAGTAGCTATATATTCACCTTGCAAAGTTGTCCAAAGTTTGCCAAAAGTATCATAATTTGGGATATTTGTAATACGATGAAAATCCCAAATTTGAGTATCTTGTCCCATTCTCTCGCTACCATAAGCAAATAAACTCACTACGCTTAATAAAAGCGTTACAAATACTTTTCTCATAAGCGTTCCTTTCCTGTGTAAGCAATCTTCCATTCCAAACTTTCCGAAGGATTTGGAATGCCATAATTTCTATTCATAAGTCTATTATGATAAATCTCTTCTATTTTAGAACTTTCACCTACTAAAAGTGCTTTTGTTGAACACATCGCAGCACATACAGGGACTTTTCCTTCTGCGATACGATTTTGACCATAAAGTTCTCTTTCTTTTTCTGAATTCGTTGCTTCAGGGCCACCTGCACACATAGTACATTTATCCATAATGCCTTTATTTCCAAAAACACTATCTTTTGGAAATTGTGGTGCACCAAAAGGACAAGCATAAAGACAATATCCACAACCTATGCAAATTTCTTTATCGTGTAAAACAATACCATCAGCACGGATGTAAAAACAATCCACAGGACAAACGATAGAACAAGGAGCATCATCACAATGCATACAAGAAATAGAAGTTGAAACTTCTTTTCCTTGAATTCCTTCATTTAAAGTAATCACACGGCGGCGGCGAATATGAATAGGAAGCTCATGTGCTTCATCACAAGCTACCGCGCAACCATTACAATCAATACAACGCTCATTATCACAAAAGAATTTCAAGCGTTCTTTTTCTAAATTTGCAAAATTTACCTTACTCATTTTCCATCCTTACTGATTCTACAAAGTCCACCTTTAGTCTCTGGAATCTGACACATGATATCATAACCATAATTTGTTACCGTATTAGCACTTTCTCCGCTTGCATAAGGCTTAGTTCCTTCTGGGAAATTGTGCGTTAAATCCACGCCTTGCATAACTCCTGTAAAATGGAAAGGCAAGAAAATCATATCTTTTGCTACACCTGGATTAACCTTCACTCTTACATGAATTTTAGTACCTTCTGGAGAATGCACCCAAATCATATCTCCTGCTTTAATGTCTTGCTCTTTTGCTAATTCAGGATTGATCTCACAAAACATTTCAGGTGTTAAACGCGTTAGATACATAGATGCTCTATTTTCCATACCTGCACCATTTAAATTCACAAGTCTTGCAGTAACAAGATTAAGCGGGAATTCTTTAGAATAATCCTTAGCTTGTTGCACAGAAACAAATTTAGTATCCACGCGGTAAAGCGCTTTTTGATCTTCAAAACTTGGATATTTTTGCACCAAATCGTTTCTTGGAGAATGTAAAGGCTCACGGTGGAGTGGAATTTTATCTTTAAAAGTCCAAACTACAGCTCTAGCTTTAGCATTTCCATAAGGAACTATGCCTTTTTCTATACATTTAGTTGCTATGATATTGCTATCATCATAAGACCAAGTTGATCCCATTTTTTCTTTTTCTTGAGCACTTAAAGTAATACCTAAAACTTTTTCTATATTATCTTTAGTAATTTGTGGATAACCTGTATCAATAGGTGAATTTAAAGGTGCATTTTTAGCAAGTAAACTCTCTCCTTCATATTCAAGTCCAAAATTGTTTCTAAAGCCCATACCACCTTTTGCTACTTCAATGTCGGTATTATAAAGCACAGGAGAACCTGGGTGCTTATCACTCCAACAAGGCCAAGGAAGCCCGTAATACTCGCCAGCAACTTCGTCTTTTCCTTCTAAAGTTACCTCATCAAATTTATCCCAGTATAAAGTATGCTTTTTAAGCCTTTCAGGACTCCAACCATTAAGCCCTATACTTCTAACTGCTTTTGCAATTTCTCTTGTTGCATTTTCAGGCCAAACAATCTCACCTTTTTCATCGCGTAAAGTCTTGGTAAAGTCTTCATAAAAACCTAATTTTTTAGCAAGCTCAAATAAAATTTCTTGATCTTCCATGCTTTCATAAAGTGGATCTACAACTTTAAATCTCCATTGTCCGCTACGATTTGTTGCTGTTACACTTCCGCTTGTTTCAAACTGTGTTGCTGCAGGTAAAAGATAAATTCCATCTTTTCTTTCTGCAATAATCCCTGCTTCATTTACAAAAGGATCGGCTAAAACTAAAAGCTCTAAAGCTTCCAAACCTTCTTTAACTTTTACTTGTTGTGCAGTCGAAGTAATACCATTTCCCATAACTACTAAAGCTTTTAAAGGCGTTCCTGCATTATCGATAGCATCATTTCCATCTTTTCCATTTAAAGCCGCTGCCCACCATCTAGCAAGTGAAAGCCCAGTTTTATGCATCCAATCTTTGCTTACAAAATTTCCTAAAAGCCACTCATAATCCACACCCCAAATTTTGGCATAGTATCTCCAAGTCGCTTCATTTAAAGGATAATAACCTGGTAAATTTTCGCTCAAACAAGCCATATCTGAAGCACCTTGAACATTATCGTGTCCGCGTAAGATATTAACTCCACCACCAAATTTACCTATATTTCCAAGTACCATTTGCACAATAGGTGCTAAACGTGTATTTGAAGTTCCTACAGTGTGTTGAGTTAAACCCATAGCCCAAATAAGCGTAGTTGGTTTGTTTTTAGCTACTTCGTGAGTGATTTGCACCAAAAGTTCTTTAGAGATCCCTGTAACATTTTCTACTTCTTCGGCTGTCCATTTTGCTGCTTCTTCGCGAATTTTATCGATTCCAAAAACTCTTTCATCAAGATATTTTGTATCTTCTAAGCCTTCATCAAAGATGATTTTTAGCATTCCATACATGAAAGCAATGTCGGTTCCTGGACGAATTCTTGCATAAATATCCGCTTTTGCCGCACTTTTTGTAAATCTAGGATCTACAACGATAAGCTTTGCACCTTTTTCTTTTGCTTTTAAGAAATGTCTAAAACCCACAGGATGATTTACCGCTGGATTTGCCCCAATGATAATGATACATTTACTTCTTTGAATGTCTCCAAGATGGTTTGTCATAGCGCCATAACCAAATGTATTCGCCACACCGGCGACTGTTGCGCTGTGTCAAATTCTAGCTTGATGATCTACATTGTTCGTTCCAAAAAATGCTGCAAATTTTCTTATATAATAAGCTTGTTCATTATTAAGTTTTGCAGAACCTAAAAACATAACACTTTCAGGATTTTCTTTACGATAAGCAGCTAGTTTTTCTCCGATCTCACTTAAAGCTTGCTCATAACTTATGCGTTTCCATTCTCCATTTTCTTTTTTCATAGGATATTTTAAACGCACATGTGAACGCACCATATCGATCATATCAGATCCCTTGCAGCAATGTCCACCTGAACTCACAGGATGATCTTGAGCGATTTCTTGACGCACCCAAACACCATTTTGCACTTCTGCAATAATCCCACAGCCTACAGAACAGGCTGTACAAACTGTTTTTACTTTTTTACTACCTTCATAAGCTTCTTTAAGCTCATCAGCACTCGCTTCTCTTAAAGTTTCACTTCTAGCAAGCAACGGTGTTGCTAGACTTGAAAGTGCTGCCATTTTAAGAAAAGAACGACGCGTAAGCTTGATATTTTCACCTACACTTGACATTACTCAGCCTTTATATAATAATTTTCCCAATTAGCACTTCTTTGAAAAAGCACTTCTTTTTTCTTGCTTTTACCTTTAACCAAATCTTTTCTTTCTTCATCTTTAGCTAGAGCTAAAGTTGTGCTACCAAGCACTCCAGCAGCCCCTAAGGCAAAAGCGGATTTTTTAAGAAATTCCCTGCGATTTTTCACGAGTCCTCCTTTGTTTATTTGCTTCTCTTCTTAAAAATTCCGAACGCGATAGATCATTTTGCACTTTTTTAGAATTTATTTTTGCAGGTTTTTCCACTTCAAAGCAAAGTCTTTCAAATTCCATAAAAGCCATCGCAATACTTGCAATTTCCTTATATAAATTCGCATTTTTATTCATGAAAACATCGCCTAAAAACTCATCAATGCTTTTATTGATCACTTTTTCAAAAAGCTCTTTAGCTAAATCATCTTCATTTTGCCTTAAAAATTCACTCATCAACAATAAACAAAATCCAACACTATCTTCACTTTCTTTAAAAAATTTTTCATTGCGTCTTATTTTACTTTTGACTAAAATTTGACGTACGCAAAGTAAAGGATTTGAATTTTCAAAACCTTCTTCTATGTAAGAAAAAGTCGTTGGAATGCTGTTTTTAAGACTTAAAAAAAGCAAATCGTATTCTTTAAAAAATGCTTGTATAGAATTTTCATCATCTAAATGCTTAAGCAAGATATCAAAATTTGATTTTAAATTTTCATCAAATAAACATTCTTGCATTGTCTTTAAATACTCTTGTAATTTTGACAATCTTTCTTCAGAAAATGAAAAAACAAAAAGCTCTCCTAGACATTGATAATAAAGACTTCTAGCTAATCTTAATTTTTCCAAATCCATTAAAGCCTCCATGCATTCAAAATTTTCAAAAATAGCTTTAAATTTTGCTTGAATGAATATTATGCAAAATATACCTAATATTCATTTTAAAGCCGATTTTTAAATCGATTTATCTTAATACTATTTGATTTAAAAATCACTGAATTTCAATAAAATTCCACAAGGATTTAAAATCTTAAAAAATCATATCAAAGTATTGAAAATTAGATATTTGAGTTGATTTTATATTTGAAAAAATAAAATACTTTGCATAAAATTTATATCTTTGATTCTCTTCCAAATAAAATTAACATTTTATGCAAATTATAAATAATATTAATTTCTTAAAGAATAATCCTTATAAGAAAATTCTCTTATCATTTGAAGTTCATTTTTATGGTCTAAAAGCATGAGATTTGGAAGTCTTATACCATTAAAAGTTGTGTTTTTCACAATGGTGTAATGAATTTGATCTAAAAAAACAATTTTATCGCCGATTTTAAGCTTTTTATCAAAAGCGTACTCTCCCATTACATCACCCGCTAAACAAGTATTTCCAGTAAGTAAATAGGCAAATTCGTTTTCTTTTAAGTCTGAAATTTTTTCATTTTCTCTTGTGGCTAAAATTCTAGCATTTAAAACTTCACTTGTATAAGGCATGATGATAGTATCTGGCATATGTGCTTCGCTTGAAGTATCTAAAATGGCAATTTGTTTTTCATTTTCTATGATATCTACTACACTAGCAACCAAATTTCCTGTTTGCCAACCTACCGCTTCACCTGGTTCAAGATAAACTTGTACACCATATTTATCGCTGAAATTTTTACACAAAGCAATAAGTTTTTCAACATCATAGCCTTTTTTGGTGATGTGATGTCCTCCTCCAAAATTCACCCATTTCATTTGCCCTATCCATTTACCAAATTTCTCTTCAAAGACCTTTAAAACAGCTTCTAAAGCGTCAGCACTTTCTTCACAAAGTGCGTGAAAATGAAGTCCTTCTATAGCATTTAAATCCACATTTTCAAAATCTTTAGCACGAATTCCAAGTCTTGAGTATCTTCCACAAGGATTGTAAAGTTCTTTTGGGGCTAGAGAAAATTCAACATTGCAACGAAGACCTAAGGAATTTTTTTGTGTTTTGCTTTGAAATTTATGAAATTGAGCTAAAGAATTAAACACTATATGATGAGATAAACTGGCTATTTCACCTATTTCATCTTCTTTAAAAGCAGGTGAATAAGTATGAATTTCTTTATCCATGTATTCTTTAGCAAATTTTGCTTCCCAAAGTCCGCTACAAGTACAACCTTTTAGGTATTCTCCAACAATTTTCATCGCTCCTGAAAAAGCAAAACCTTTTAAAGCTAAAAGCACTTTAGCACCACTTTTTTCACCAACACTTGCTAAAAGCTCACAGTTTTTTCTTAATTTATCTTCTTCTAAAATATAAGCTGGAGTTTGAATTTTTTCATAAAACATTATTTTTCCTTGATTAAATTGCTAAAATCATAACAAAATTAAACCAAATTTTCATAAATATTTACTAAAACTAAAAAAATAATGACTATAATACAAAAAATCAAGCAAAAGGAAAAACTAATGAATAGAAGAAATTTTTTAAAATTTAATGCACTTACTCTAGCAAGTATGGGTGTAGCCTATGCAAATCCTATGCACGATATGCACTCCATGCATAAAAATCATTCTATAAATCATGACTTAGATACTTCTTTTATCAACTTTGCTCCAAAAAATTTAAAACTTTTAGATCCAAAACAATTCCCCCAAAGAGAAATTTTAAAAGCCTTGCCTTTGCTCAAAAATGAAAGTAAAGAAAAAAATATTTTTCGTGCTACCCTAGAAATCAAAGAAAATCATATAGAGCTTATCAAAGGTAAAAAAACCTTATTTTATACTTACAATGGTCTAGTACCTGCTCCAAAAATAGAAGTTTTTGAAGGAGATAAACTTGAAATTTTAGTCAAAAACAAACTCAAGGAAGCTACAACTATACATTGGCATGGCGTTCCTGTGCCACCTGATCAAGATGGAAGCCCACATGATCCTATCTTAGCAGGAAAAGAAAGAATATATCGTTTTGAAATTCCTCAAGATAGCGCAGGAACTTACTGGTATCATCCACACCCTCATTATACCACTTCTAAACAAGTTTTTATGGGTTTAGCAGGGGCTTTTGTGATCAAAGCAAAAAAAGATGCTTTAAGTCATTTAAAAGAAAAAGATTTGATGATTAGCGATTTGCGTCTTGATGAAAACGCTCAAATTCCGAACAACAACCTAAATGATTGGCTAAATGGTAGAGAAGGAGAATTTGTACTCATTAATGGACAATTTAAACCTAAAATCAAACTCGCCACAAACGAACGCATACGCATTTATAATGCTACTGCAGCAAGATATTTAAATTTACGCATACAAGGAGCTAAGTTTATACTTGTTGGTACTGATGGTGGACTTATAGAAAAAGCTATTTATAAAGAAGAACTTTTCTTAAGTCCTGCTTCTCGCGTAGAAGTTTTAATCGACGCTCCAAAAGATGGGAATTTTAAGCTAGAAAGTGCTTATTATGATAGGGATAAAATGATGGTAAAAGAAGAACCTAATACCCTATTTTTAGCTAATATTAGTCTAAAAAAAGAAAATGTAGAACTTCCAAAAAATTTAAAAATTTTCAAACCTTCAGAAGAACCTAAGGAATTTAAAGAAATAATCATGAGTGAAGATCATATGCAAATGCATGGTATGATGGGAAAAAGTGAAAGCGAATTAAAAATCGCTCTTGCGTCTATGTTTTTAATCAATGGCAAAAGCTATGATTTAAAACGCATTGATTTAAGCTCCAAGCTTGGAGTAGTTGAAGACTGGATAGTGATAAACAAATCTCACATGGATCATCCTTTCCACATACACGGCACGCAATTTGAACTCATCTCATCAAAACTCAATGGCAAAGTTCAAAAAGCCGAATTTAGAGCCTTAAGAGATACTATAAATGTGCGTCCTAATGAAGAGTTAAGACTTAGAATGAAACAAGATTTTAAAGGGCTTAGAATGTATCATTGTCATATTTTAGAACATGAAGATTTAGGAATGATGGGAAATTTAGAAGTAAAGGAATAAAATGGTAAAAGTGGAATTTTTAGGCCCCATAAATAAAGAAAATTTAGAACTTGAGGTAAAAAATTTAAAAGAATTAAAAGAAATTTTGCAAAAAGATGAGAGTTTAAAAGAATGGCTAGAACTTTGTGCCGTATCTTTAAACGATGAAATCATTTTTGATGAAAACACTAAGTTAAAAGATGGTGATAAAATAGCACTTTTACCACCAGTTTGTGGGGGTTAAATGAAACATTTTACACTCTATCAAGGTTCTTTAGATATTCCTAAAATTTATAGCCAATGGTATGAATTTGCCAAGGATAAAAACTGCGGTGCTTTGCTGACTTTTTGTGGTATTGTGCGTGAAGAAGGAGGCATTGAGGCACTTAGTTTTGATATTTATGAACCGCTTTTAAAAAAATGGTTTAATGAGTGGCAAAAAAGAGTAGATTCTGATGGTATTAGCTTGCTTTTTGCTCACTCTATAGGCGATGTGGTGGTTCATGAAAGCTCTTATTTTGCAGGAATTTTAAGCAAACAAAGAAAATTAGGACTTAAACTTCTTAATGAATTTGTGGAAGATTTTAAAGCAAGTGCACCCATTTGGAAGTATGATGTGATAAACAAAGAAAGAATTTATGCCAAAGAAAGATCAACCAAGCTTTGCGGTGCAGGACTTTTAAAAGGATAAAAAATGCTAATGTCTTATGAAGAAAGTTTAAAAATTTTACATTCTCATATCAAAACTTATGAAAAGATTGAAAAAATAGCTCTTACAGAGTGTTTAGGACGCATTTTAGCTCAAGATATAAAAGCCCCTAAAAATCAGCCTGAATTTCCAACCTCGGCTATGGATGGTTATGCGATCAAATTTGAAGATCAAGACAAGCCTTTAAAAATTTTAGGCCTCACACCTGCGGGTACTATGCCACAATTTAGCGTACAAAATGGCACTTGTGTAAAAACCTTTACAGGCTCACTCATGAGCGAAGGAAGCGATACTTTAGTCCCTGTTGAAAATATACGCATAGAAAATGATACTCTTTTTATAGAAAAAAAAGTTCCCCAAGCTTTTGCCGTGCGTGCGGTAGGAGAAAACTATAAAAAAGATGAAATTTTACTCAAAAAAGGCACAAGGTTAAATTATAGCGAGATAGCTCTTTTAGCTGAACTTGGATTTTTTCACATTAGTGTATTTATAAAGCCTATTGTAGGGGTTTTAAGTAGTGGAAGTGAGATCAAAGATCTAGGAGAAGCCTTGGAAAATCCTGCTCAAATCCGCTCTTCAAATCATATCGCCATAGCTAATTTAGCTAAAAATTTAAATTGCGATACAAGGGTTTTTCCTCTTTTAAAAGATGATGAAAAAGCCACTTTTTCTACACTTGAAAGTGCTTTGCAAAGTTGTGATATTTTGATTACAACGGGCGGGGTTTCTATGGGGGATTTTGACTTTTTAAAAAAAGCCGTCAAAGAATATGAAATCATCATCGATAAAGCCGACATAAAACCAGGCAGACATATCAAAATAGCTAAGGCTAATGAAAAATTCATCATCGCCTTACCAGGTTTTCCTTACTCGGCTATGGTAATGTTTAATCTTTACGCAAGAGAGATTTTAAGCTCTTGGTTACTTCAGCCTAAAGACTATATTTGCAAAGCCTTTTTACAAGGAAGCTACAAGAAAAAAACACCTTATTTGGAATTTGTCGCTTGTAATGTGGAATTTAAAAATGGACGCATTTTAGCTAATCTTGAAGGTAAAAAAGAAGGCTCTAGTGCGATTATAAACAATCTTAACAATAAAGCCGCTCTTATGGTGGTGCCAAAAGAATGTGAAATTTTAGAAAATGAAAGCTTAGTGGATATTATCTTTATGCCTTAAAATTATTTAAATAATTTTATTTCGATTTTAATCAACCCTAAATTTCAATAAGTTTCAAATTCGCAACCTCCTTTTAGTGGAGTAATTAGCCCTAGCGGAGTTTCAATCCACTAGGGTTTATTTTAGTCCCTTTTTAAATTTCTTTATGGTAAAATGCAGAAAATGGAGATAGACAAGATTTTCCTGTTTTAGTCCCTTTTTAAATTTCTTTATGGTAAAATTATTTGAACGCTTAAAATCAAGAAAATATTGTTTTAGTCCCTTTTTAAATTTCTTTATGGTAAAATGCAGAAAATGGAGATAGACAAGATTTTCCTGTTTTAGTCCCTTTTTAAATTTCTTTATGGTAAAATAGATATTTACCAGATAATGAAAATTTCGGGGTTTTTTCATGAAAAATAGCAAAAATTATGCTATAATCTCATAAGAAATTTAAAAAGGGACTAAAATAAAGAGTTTGCGGGACTCTGCGGGGTTACAATCCCCTAAAACCGCTTTTAAAATTCAAATAAATTTTGCTGATGATATTTTTCTTGTTTTTTGTTTATTTGAATTTCTTCATTATTTGAATTTTTATATTTAAATTCTCCATGACTATCTATATCAAAAAGCGTTAAATTGGTTTCGTTATTAACTTTTTCGTTAAAAACTATGCCACCAAGCAAAAGCTCCATTTTATCAAATTGCTTTTCAGTGATGATTAAAGCCCTTACATTTCCATAAGGTGGCAAAATCTTTTTTACATTTTCAATAGAACTTTTTGCAGAACTTAAACCCTTGCAAATACGCATATAAACACTAAATTGCAGCATAAAATAACCTAATTTTATAAGATTATTTCTAAATTTACTTGCTAGTTTTTGCTCTTTTTTACTTTTAGTAGGTACATCAAACATCAAAAGCACACGCATAAATTTATCTTCAATCATCAAATTTCACTATCTTTAGTTCATCTTCATACAATAAAGCATTTTTAAAATTTGCCACATAATGATTTATCGCTCTGTTTAAAGGATAATTTTGCCCATCAAAATTGATTTTGCTTTGTAAATTGCCAATCAACGCTCTTTTGTCATCTTTGCTTAAAAACTCACTTTCACCCTTAAGCTTTAAAACACAATCATCAACACTAGCCCTAAACACTTCTATCAAATCATCACAAAGCGCAAAAGAATTATAAATATTATCGTGCTTTATGCCAAGCCAAGGCAAAAGCCCACTTATGCAAACTGCTCTAATAATACAAGCCCTAATGATTGCATAGCCATAATTTAAAGCAGAATTTTCAAAGCAAAGCTCATCTCTTGAAAAAGAAGTACCAAACAAAGTTTTAAAATAAAGCGCCGCCGCAACAGCTTCAATATTTTTACTATCATTTAAGCTTACTTTTTTAGCCAAATTTATAAGCTCATTGCTTTGCTCTATTTTATTGTATTTTTTTAAGATAAAGGCTTGATTTAGGATTTTATTTTTAATGATTTTTTGCCATAAAATAGCCTTTTTTTGAGCACTTACATTCATTTGCTCTTTTGCGATTTTTGCACTTTGAAAATGCCCTAAAAAAGGAGTAAAAACACCATTTATACTATGAGTTTCATCGCAGGTTAGCAAGATGATTTTATGCCTTGCAAAAGCGTTAAAAAGTGCGGAACTAATGCTTACTTGTAAGCTTTCTAAAACGATGATATTTATATCTTTTAAAAACAATTTGGCTATATTTTCATCTTGCTTAATCACAAGATGATTTAGCTCTAAATTTAGCTTGGCATTAGAGCTAATAAGCAGTGTTTTAAAAGCTTCATCGTAACTCATTTTTTAAAATCTTCTCTTTGTCTAAACTCAGCCTTTGTAACTTCCCCAAGTGCTGAAACTATGTATTTTTCAAATACTTTTAGATTTTGAATTCCTATGCTTTTTGCGATTACTTCTTTTTCATTTGCATTTTTAAACAATATTTTTTGATTTTTGCTTAGCGTTTCAAATTTATTATCGTGTTTTGAAACAATCAAACTAACAGTAGAGCTTGTAAAAGCATTATAATAAACAAATTCTGGCTCTTGCATATCTTTAGTTTGAATTAAAATCAAACTATCTTTGTATAAAGAAAAGCAAAACTCATAATTTTCATCCATTAAAATCCAGTCTTTTATCTCACCTTTTTTACTTCGTGCTACAGCTTTATTTGGTAATACTTTTAAAGCAAAATCCATAGTATAAATTGGCACAGCATAAAATTTATTTGTCTTTTTGTGTTTAAAAATATCCACTCTAAACATATCGCCATTTTTAACAATTTTACCATTTACTTTGCGGATTTTACCAAGCTCTAGGGCTTTTAAAACTCCTTCTTTTCCGCCGTATGATTGATAGAATTCTTCTTCTTTTCTAAATGTTTCTTCATGTAAGGCTCCGCTTGGCTTTTTTCTCTCAGGTTTTGAGACAAAAATTTCATCAATTTTATCTAAAACCTTTTGCCTAAAACCACTAAAAGGCTCAAAAAACTTCCTTTTGTTTTTATAATCTAATTCACTAATTTTTTTTGCATAAAGTTCTGCACTGTTGCTTTCTTGCTCTTTTTTAAAATCTGAAAAAGCCTTTACGATAGAGTTGTTTGCATAAGCAATAATTACTGCATCGATGGCGTGATGAAGATGGTTATTTCTATCCTTAGCGCTAAAGCCCCAAGTGTGTCTTAAAGCCGATGTAAGCATACCGCTTTTTGCTTCTACATGCACTTTTGAGCCTTTTTGTGTGTCGTTTAACTTTGTATTTTCATCATCGCTTAAAGGTAAAAAATCTAAATAATCTTTAGTGTAGTTTAAAACAAGCCTTGCGATGTAGCGAGTATCGTTTAGATTTCTATCTTTAAAGTCTTTTTGCTCTTTGTCTTTGTAATTTTTATCTAAAATTCTTTTTTGCTTTTTAGTAGGTAAATTTTTTGCTAAAACTTCAATTTTCTGCCATTTTGCACTATCATTGCCAAAGGCTTCAAAGGGGGTTTGATTAAGTTTTTCTTGATTTTGCTTGGTAAAAACTAAAACTTTATTCATATAAGAATCATCAAAACTTCTAGAATAAGGGTAAATGTGATCAATTTCAAGCATTTTTTCATCTTGCAAATCACTAATTTTAATCTTTTCTCCACTATAAGCACAAAATTCTTTTTGTTCTTTAAATAATCTTAATTTTAAAATATTTTTGCTATTTATTTTTAAGCCTAGTTTTTCACATTCAAGTTCGGCGTCTTTTTTGGCCTTGTAGTTTTCATTTTGCTCTTTTTCTATTTTAGCTCTTTGGCTGTAATTTTTACCTACTTCTCTTGCTAATTCAATGTTTATTTTATGCACTTTGCCGTATTTTTTAAGTAAAGCATTTAAGACCTTTCTGTATTCTTTAATCGCTCTTAAAACCACAGGATTAGTTACCTCATCTTTATAATAAGTTTCATTAAATGCGGGTAAAAAATCTTTTTTATCTTCATTGATTGCTACTTTTAAATTAAGCTCATTACAAGCTTCATCGTATTTTTTACCTTCAAGCATTAAAGGAGTGATAAGTTTTAAGGCTTTAAAACTTATATTTAAATGGTCTTTAAATTCCAATTTGCTTAAACTATCAATTTGATTTTGATTTAAATCATATTTTGCTAAAGCCTTTTTAAGCTTAATCTCATCTTTTATAAGGGTAATATCTTTTGCTATTTCATTTAAATCATCTTGGCTTAAACTATGATCACCTAGGGCTTTTATAAATTCTTTATATTTTTTAAACTCAATAAAATAAGTTCCTTTTTCCCCTTTAAATTCATAATCATCGCTTAAGCCCAAAAGCTTTTTTGTTTGTTTATAAGTTAGAGTGCCGTTTTTTAAAACTTCATTCAAAAGGGCGTTTAAATCATCTTTTGTATATAAAATTCCTTCAGTATTTTTAAGATTGTTTAAAAGATTGATAATTCTTGTAAGTGCTACAAACATAAAAGCTAAGGGCGAATTTTTTGGCGCTCTTTTTTCATCGGTAAAAAAACTACAATTTCCCACCAAATGAGAAAAATCTTTTAAAGCCCTTTTATAAAATGCTACACTAAGCACCTCTTCTTCAAATTTTTTTGAAAAAGAAAAGCCAAATTCTCTTTGTTTTTTAAAAATAAGCTTTAATTCATCTTTTAAAAAACTTTGCGCTATGCAGCGTTCATAACTTTCTTTTTTATTTCTAACATTTGTAAATTCTTTGGAATTTTCTTTGAATTTTTGAAAATACTCTTTATAAAGATACTCGCCCACACTTTGATAATTTGCTAGTTTTTCTTCATTTTGCTTGATAGCTTTTAAAATCGCACCTTTTTCTTTATCATCACTATTTTTAATATCATCATAGCCACGCCTTTTTGCAATATGTAAAATCACTCTTGCAAAATCTTGCTTACTTAAAAGCTCGTTTAAAGCTCTAAATCTTAACTCATAAGGGCTAATTAAAGATCCTTTATAAGCCTTGGCTAAACTTTCATCAAAGCTTTGATAATCTTCGTAATTTAACTTAAATTCATTTGCGATTAAATGTTTTAAGTGATTTAGCCTTGCTTTGCGTCTAGCAAGGCGTTTTCTAGCACTTCTTGCAAGGCGTCTTGGCAAGGCTAAGGATTCTCCTGTTTTGGGATTTTCAGCCTTTGTAAAAATCCTAACTCCACAATCTTTTAACTCATCATTTTCACTAAATGCCCAGCCAATAGAGCTTATTCCTATATCAAATGCCAAAATTCTTGCCACACTAGATCCTTTTTAATATTTATGATTTGTGTATAATTATAATACAAAAATCATTTTTTAAACAAACATAAACTTTTCAGTAACCAAACTATACATATTATTAATTTTATAATGTAAAAAATAAGTAAAATTTTAAATGAAAAATATTTATTAGTTAAATTTTAGCTAAAATAAAATAAAAGCTAATAATAACTTTAGGAGAAATCATGCCAATTTTTATGATATGTTCTACACTTTTAGCGGTAATTGTCGTTGCTTATTATATACTTAAAAAATACAATCCTATTTTTGTATTTTTTCTTTCAGGTATTATCTTGCTTATTTTTGCTTTTTACATCACAGGAACACCTATACCCAAAGCCCCGAGCAGAGAACATGCAAGCTTTTTGAATGTTTTACTTGATAGCTATGCTTTTATCACAGCGACTTTTAAAAGTCAGCTTTCTGGAGTAGGACTTATTATCATGAGTGTGGCAGGTTTTGCTACTTATATGAAACATATCAATGCTTCGGCTAAACTCGCTTTTTTAGCAAACAAACCTTTAGGAAAAATCAAAAATAAATATTTGATTTTAAGCGGAACTTTTATCGTTGGAATGGCCTTAAAAATTGTTATTTCTAGCTATGCTGGACTTCTTTTGCTTTTATTAGCATGTATTTATCCTGTTTTAATCTCACTTAAAATCCGTCCTATTACAGCTGTATGTGTGCTTTCTTTGATTGCGCTTGATTATGGTCCAAAAGATGGAAATTCAATCAATATGGCAGATATGGTAGGACAAAGCGATAATGTCGTGGGGCTTTTTTTAAATTATCAAATTTATAGCGTGATTGCTTATGTGATGGTTATTGCTATCTTAATACCTTTTTACTTTGCTTGGATTGATAAAAGAGATAAAGAAAAAGGTGTTTTAAATGATGAAGTTGAAATTCCGCAAATCATTGATCCTAAATGCCCTACTTTTTACATACTCTTTCCTTGGTTACCTGTTGTATTTTTATTTATAGCGTATTTTTTTACTATCAAGCTCGATGTTGTAACAGCAAATTTTGTAAGCATTTCTTTAGTTTTTCTTGTTGAATTTGCAAGACACAGAAATGCTAGAAAATTAGGCGAAGATATGATGGTGATTTTAAAAGCTATGGCTGAAATTTTTATCTCAGTCGTAAGCATAATCATCGCCGCTGGAGTATTTGCTGAAGGCATTAAAGCACTTGGTGGAGTTAATATCCTTGCCAACGCGGTTTCAAGTCTTGGAACAGGAAATTTTGCATGGTTTGGAATTCTTTTGAGTATAGCTATTTTAAGCTTTTTAGTTTATTTTGCCACAGTGATTATGGGAAGTGGAATTGCCGCTTTTAATGCTTTTGGAAAACTAGCTCCTGATATAGCTACAAAATTAGGCGTTGCACCTATTACTCTAGTTTTACCTATAGAAATTGCATCTTGTTTAGGTCGTGCAGCTTCACCAATAGCAGGCGGAATCATAGCTTTAGCTGGATTTGCAAAAGTAGCTCCAATGGATATTATAAAACGAACCACTCCTCTTTTACTTATCGCTATGCTTGTAAATGTACTTGTAGCCTTTTATCTAGCACAAACCAATCCTTTGCCAAAAGAACAAAACACTACAAAAATAGAACTTAAAATACAAAAATAAAGCGTATTGACGCTTTATTTTCATTCTAAAACAATACCTTCATTAATGCAAATTTCGCCGATAATAAAGGCATCTGAATTTTCTAAAACCTTACTTACATTAGAAGGATCTACAACCATTACTAAACCCACTCCCATGTTAAAGCTTCTATACATTTCGCTTTCTTCTACAGCCTGTCCTATAGTATAAAAAATTTCAGGAGTTTTAAGATGATGTTTGCGTATAGTTGCACCCATACCACGAGGCAAAACGCGTGGTAAATTTTCTACTAAACCACCCCCTGTAATATGAGCTAGAGCACTGATATAA
The DNA here is from genome assembly GCF_012890095.1 of Campylobacter sp. CFSAN093260. NCBI lineage: Bacteria > Pseudomonadati > Campylobacterota > Epsilonproteobacteria > Campylobacterales > Campylobacteraceae > Campylobacter > Campylobacter sp. CFSAN093260. Next base: position 1,454,296 of record NZ_CP040618.1, read on the forward strand.
GGCTTTAATGTAAGAAAATCACGCACATAAATCCTTGTAGGTTCTAACAAAATATCAATTAAATTTTTACCCTCTATCTTGTCATCAAATTTTAATTTTAAACTTTCAAAAAGTACTTTTCTAGCTAAAGAATAACCATTTGAATGAAGTCCTGAACTAGGAAGTGCCAATAAAATATCACCATTTTTAACAAATTTACTTCTATCAATCTCATCTTCTTCAGCCATACCCACTGCAAAACCCGCAAGATCAAAATCATCTTTTACATACATTCCAGGCATTTCAGCAGTTTCTCCGCCAATTAATGCACAATTTGCCATCTTACATCCCTTGGCAATGCCTGATACAACAGCCTTTGCTACTTCTACTTCGAGCTTGGCTGTAGCATAATAATCTAGGAAAAACAAAGGCGTAGCAAAATTACAAATCAAATCATTCACGCACATTGCTACTAAATCTTGCCCTATAGTATCATATTTTTTAGCATCAATTGCCAAGCGAAGCTTGGTACCAACCCCATCTGTTGCACCTAAAATCACAGGCTTTTTAAAACCACTTGGCATTCTAAAAGCACCAGCAAAAGAACCAATTCCACCTACAACATTATCATTAAAAGTTTCTTTAACCAAAGGTTTTATAGCCTCTACAAAGGCATTTCCATTATCTATACTTACGCCTGCATCTTCATATGAAATTTTCATTTATTTTCCTTTAAGAACTAAAAAGGTATTTTAACGAAAAAAGTTTTAATAAGGCATAAGATGAAAAATGCTTTTTTTGTAACCGCTTCAATTGCTTGTGGTAAAAGCACTTTTATAGAAATAGCGAATTCTTTAGACTTTAAAAGCATTAGCGCAGACAAAATCGCTCATAAAATTTTAGATGAAAATGCTTTAGAACTTGAAAAGATTTTTTCTCCCTTTAGTTTAAAAAATTTACTCACAAAAGAAAAGAAAATCGATAGAAAAATCCTTGGAGAAATTGTTTTTAACAATAAAGAAGCTAAAAAAATCTTAGAAAATTTCACTCATCCTAAAATTCGAGCTAAAATTTTAGAACAAATACAAATTCTAGATAAAGAAAATAAAGCTTTTTTTGTAGAAATTCCTCTTTTTTTTGAAAGCGGTGCTTATGAAAATTTAGGCAAAGTCATTGTAATTTACACACCTAAAGAATTAAGCCTTAAAAGAATCATGCAAAGAGATAAGCTCAGCTTAGAAGCTGCAAAAGCAAGACTTGATTCTCAAATAGATATTGAAGAAAAACTTAAAAAAGCAGATTTTATCATTAAAAATACTAATTCTTATGCCGATTTTAGGCAAGAATGTGTTAAAGTAATACAAGAAATTTCTAAAGGAAAAATGTGAAATTTTATAAATATTGTGCAAGTGGGAATGATTTTGTCATAACAAATGCTGATAGAAAAGAAGATAGAAGTGCTTTAGCTAAAGAACTTTGTAATCGTTATGAGGGTATAGGTGCGGATGGCTTTATCGTGATATTGCCTCATGAAAAATACGACTTTGAATGGGAATTTTATAATAACGATGGCTCAAGGGCTGCTATGTGTGGAAATGGCTCAAGGGCTGCGGCACATTTTGCACATCATATTAACAAAATAAATCCTAACATGAGTTTTTTAACCGGTGCAGGAGTAATAAAAGCAAAGGTAAATCAAGATAAAGTTGAAGTATCTTTAGGCAAAATAAAAAGCGTGCAAAATACTTTTGAAGAATTAGGAAAAACTTGGCAACTTTGCAACACTGGAGTTCCACATCTAGTACATTTTTGTCAAAATTTAGATGAATTTGATACAATGCTTTGTCAAAAAATGAGACAAAAATATAATGCCAATGTTAATTTTGTAAAAATTTTAGATGAAAATCATTTAAAAGTTCGCACCTATGAACGCGGAGTTGAAGATGAAACCTTAGCTTGCGGCACAGGAATGGGGGCTTGTTTTTATCTGGCATTTTTAAATAAAAAAGTACAAAATAAAGTTAAAATAACTCCTAAAAGTGGTGAAGAGGTAGGGTTTGCATATAAAAATGAAGAATTGTTTTTTGAAGGAAAGGTAAAGTATTGTTTTGAAGCCAATTATAATTTTTCTTAGTCTTTTTCTAATCCCACTTTTTGCTGATGATCTAAAGAGTGGATTTGGAGAAGAATATTACAAACTTGATATAGATCAAAAAAGACAAATTTTTTTTATAAAAATGAATGAAATGTTTGATCAAAGCTTTAAAAAAATTGAACAAGAAAGAGCTTTTATCGAAGCCTTTTTTAAAGATGCTTACAAAACAGGCTTTAGGACTTCAAACCAAATAAATCTTGAAAAACTTATCATGATAAAAAACAAATATCGTATTGAAAATCTTTATGATTTTGCAGAATATAAAAAACGTATTCAAAAAATTCCAAAATCCATGGGTATAGCCCAAGCTTTAGTTGAAAGTGCTACAGGTACCAGTCGCTTCGCAAGAGAAGCAAACAATCTTTTTGGAGAATGGACTTGGGGTGAGAAAGGTTTAATTCCTGATTTAAGACATCCAGATAAAAAACATAAAATTAAGATTTTTGATAGTCTGCAAGATAGTGTTTACTCTTATGTTTTAAATTTAAATCGTCATTTTGCTTATGAAAAGTTTCGCGATGCAAGAGCTAAATTTGCAAGCGAAGGCAAAGAGATAACAGGACTAGAGGCTATTAAAACTTTAGATTCTTATTCTGAACGCAAGGGATATTATATCAATCTTATTACAAAAATCATCAAACGATACAACCTTGAAAAATACGATACAAACTCAAACAACACCTAAAATCCAAGTGAAAATTTATCAAAAGATATGACTTCAAATTTAACCCCTTGCTCAAAAAAACTATCCTCGCTTGAAAGAGTGATAAAAATCACATGAAAAATTCCAAGTTCTAAAGCCTTTGGTAAAATTTTCTTAGCACGTAATTTAATCAAATCAATATCTAAAGTTGGACTTGAAATATAAGCAATTTTAGATATTTGGCTATAAAAGTTAAAGTATTTGTTATAAAAAAATTCTTCTTTAAATTTAAACAACTCGCTTAAAACTAAATTTTCAAATAAATGTGAAAAATCCTTTGAAATACAAAGATTATTTCTTAGGCCAAAATCTTTAAAATAAATCTTTTGAAGTTTTTTTTCATCATGTTTTAAGGTATAAATCACATAAGTATTTTCTAATTTTTTGATAGCTTGATAAACACTATCTTTTGAAGTTTTTAATCTTTTTTTGAGTTCTATAAATATCTTAGAAATACTGATTTGCTGACCCAAATTTAAAGCTAAATACTTTAAAATTTCTAATTCTAAAAGAGTAAAGCTTTGTCTTAGAAGTATGTTTTTTTCTCCAAATTTACTGCGTCCACTTTGCAAAAAAAGACCTACTAAATTATTTATAGGTAAATTTTTCTTACTTACACTAATAAATTCTTCAAAATCAAAATAATCAAGTTCAAGCTCTTCAAACCCATTTACATTTAAATCTTTTATATTTGTACTTAAGATGATGGGAATGTTAATTTTTTCTAAATTAGGGATAAAATCCAAATTATAAAGGCAAAGAATTTTAATTTGTAAATTTTCATTCAGAAAATCAGCAAGTCTTTCTAAACTTTGTTTTTCAAAGCGTGTATCATATAAATCTAAAAACAAAATTTCACTTGCTTTAAATTGAGATAAAAAATTAAAAATAAGTGTTTTTTTACCACAAAATCGTGGGCCTTTTATGATAATATTTGGTTTTGAAATTTGATTTTTTCTTTCATAACTTACTTCAAATTTAGGGTGGTTTTCATAAAAAAAATTAAGTACTTTCAATTTTATCCTTTAAAAAAGGATATTATAACCTAGTTTGTATAATTGGGGCATAAAGCCCCTTAAATTACATTTTGCAAGCACCTTGTAAAGTAGCGCCTATCATCCAAAGACTTTTTTCATATTTTGCGATATTTTCTTGTGCAAAAGCAGCTGTTGTAGTATCACTTTCTTTTTCTGCTGCTTCATTGAGTTTTTTAAATTCTGCTAAAAGATATTCATAATCTTGTTTGATCAGTTCTATGACTTCAAGCGGAGTAAAGCAATCTTTTGCAACTTTTGGACTTTTTGCATTTTCCATTAAAACTTTTTGGCAAGTGATAGCTTTTTCGCCAAGTTGTAAAACTCTTTCAGCACAACTATCAAAAAGTTCTGCCATTTCTTCATAAGCTTTTTCTGTGTACTCGTGTATAGAAAAAAATTGCAAACCTTTTACATTCCAGTGATAATTATGAAATTTAACCCATAGATGATGAGCATCTGCTTGCATTTGTAATAATTGTTTTGTAACTGACATGATTGACTCCTTTTTTTAATTTTTAAAATTATAACATAAAATTCTTAAATAATAATTATTATTAATTAAAAATTTTTATTATAATTTTAACTTAAAATTATTATACTCTTTTTTAATGAATTTTGATTAAGAATTTAATATATTTTTTAAGATCAACTTTCCAACTTCCACACCAGGTTGATCATAGGTGTTAATCCCTAGCATAACACCGCAAGTTGAAGTAAAAAGTTCATAATAATACATCAAATATCCCGCATGCCAAGCATCAAGTTTTTCAAGTTCTATCACATCAACGCTCAAATTTTCAGCGATTAAAGCGTGCATAGTTGCATTACATTGAGCGTTTAAAAGTTCGTGAAGATTGACTTTATTACTTAAAGAATCTAAAAATTTAAAATGAATATCAGGGATAATAGGTGCTTTTTGAGCGTCTTTGATTTTTAAAAAAGTTACAGTTTTATTTTTAGGTCCATCCATAATGAGTTGTAAAAAACTATGCTGATCTCTTGCTCCAATGAGTGCAATAGGAGTTAAACCTATACGTTTATAGCCTTGCTTTTTACCTAAACTTTCAGCAATAAGCTGGATATACCATTCATTAAAGCCTTTAAAAGCATCACTATATGAAAAAAGTACATTGATATTGGCATTTTTGTGTGTGCAATAATGATAGGCTTTTTGTAAAATTTCATCTTTTTTATGAGTAAAAAAATCTTCAAAACAAGCTTTAGCTCCTTCTAAAAGAGCTTTGGCATTATAGCCACAAAAACAAAGCGGAACTATACCTACGGCTGAAAGTATGCTAAAACGACCTCCTACATTTGCAGGGATAAAAAAGCATTTAATACCTAAATTTTCACCTTCTTGATGAAGTTTTGAATCCTTATCGGTAATAAAAACAAAGTATTTTTTTAATTCTTGCATATCAAGTTTAAAATGTTCAATAAGAAGTTTAAAAAGCGATACAACTTCTATAGTACTACCTGTTTTGCTGATGATTAAAAACAAACTTTCCTCAAGCTTGATTTTTTCTAAAGTCTTATTAAAAGAATGTGAACTTGTGTTATCGAGTATAAAAAGTTCTCTTTGGTTGCTTTTTTCATTAAAAAGCATATCACGCAAGGCTTTTACACCACAACTTGAACCACCCATTCCCACTAAAACGATATTTTTTATGTGTTCTTTGTCTTTGATAAAAGCCAAACTCTCATCGATTAAATTCAAACTTGTATCAATAAGATGATAATACCCTATATCTCCACTTTTTACCTCATCATTAATACGATTTGCATAAGAACTTATAGTGTGAATTTCACTTTGCTTAAAAAAAAGTGTATTGTTTAACATTTACTTTTCTCGTAAAAATAATTTGTCGCTTCTACAAAGCCTTCTACACTTCCACAATCAAAGCGTTTTCCTTGAAATTTATAAGCTAAAACCATACCATTGGTTGCTTGAGTTAAAAGCGCGTCGGTAAGTTGGACTTCACCATTTTTTCCCGCTTTAGTATTTTCTAAAATTCCAAAAATATCAGGAGTTAAAATATATCTTCCTATGATAGCAAGATTACTTGGAGCTTCATCAGGACTTGGTTTTTCTATCATAGAATTAACCATGATAAGATTTTCTTCTACAAAATTTCCAGAAATTACTCCATAGTTTGAAACTTGCTCTTTTGGTACTTCCATCACAGCTATGATGGTGCAGCGATATTTTTCATAAATTTTTACCATTTGAGCCATAACATTTAAGCCTTCTTCATTGACACACAAATCATCAGCTAAAATTACGCCAAAAGCTTCATCGCCAACCAAAGGTCTACCTTTTAAAACCGCATCACCTAAACCTTTCATTTGATTTTGTCTTGTAAAAGTAAAGGTGCAACGATTGATCAAAGAGCGAATTTCATCAAGTAAGTATTCTTTTTTTGTACCTGAAATTTGATGCTCAAGTTCATAAGAAATATCAAAATAATCCTCCAAAGCTCTTTTTCCACGCCCTGTGACAAAGCCCATATTTTCCATTCCTGCTTCCAAAGCTTCATCAACACCATAATGGATCAAAGGTTTGGTTAAGATAGGTAACATCTCTTTAGGTAAAGTTTTTGTTGCAGGTAAAAATCTCGTCCCATAACCTGCCGCAGGGAAAATACAAGTTTGAAGCATAAAAATTTCCTTTTATTTTTTTATCATTATAGCTTATTTTTATGAATTTTCATGCAACTAGGCAAAGTTCTTTTTGCCTTGTTATTCAAACTCTGCCTTAGCTAATTTAACAATGGTTTCTACTACTTTAGAATCTTCAAGTGTTGAAATATCCTGTTTGATTTCTTCGCCTCTTGCTATAGTTCTTAAAATTCTTCTCATTATTTTACCGCTTCTAGTTTTTGGCAAACCTGGAGTATAAAGAATTTTTTCTATTTTAGCTATAGGTCCTATTTCTACTCTTAAAATGTCATTAAGTTCTTTTAAAGTTTCTATAGCTCCGCCAAGATCACAACTGGATGCAGGACTTAAAACCACAAAAGCAAACAATGACTCGCCCTTAATCACATCCAAAATACTCACTACAGCTGATTCTGCTACACTTGGATGTTTAGCAATAGCGCTTTCAATTTCAGCCGTTCCTATACGATGTCCTGCAACATTAACCACATCATCTGTTCTTCCTGTGATAGTTATATAACCATTTTTATCATAAAAAGCACCATCGCCACTAAAATATACAGCTTTTCCATCTTTTTTAGCTTGAGAAAAATAACTTTCTATATAGCGTTCATCATTACCCCAAATTCCACGAATCATCGAAGGCCAAGGTTTGATTATACAAAGCAACCCATCTTCACCCTCATCTTTTTTATTGCCTTCTTCATCAATAACTTCTGCAAAAATCCCTGGCAAAGGCAAGGTGGCACAACCTGGTTTTAAAGGAGTAGCACCTGGTAAAGGCGTGATCATATGCCCACCTGTTTCTGTTTGCCACCAAGTATCGACTATAGGACTTTTAGTTCCCCCTATTTCATCATAAAACCACTTCCAAGCACTAGGATTGATAGGCTCTCCAACCGTTCCAAGCACTTCAAGCGTACTTAAATCATATTTTCTTGGCTCATCAGGTGCATCAGCATGAAGCATTCTTATAGCAGTTGGCGAAGTGTAGAATTTGCTTATTTGATACTCTTCTATCATTCTCCACCAACGCCCAGAATTTGGATAAGTAGGAGTTCCTTCATGCATTATAGTCGTTGCTCCACATGCTAAAGGCCCATAAACTACATAAGTATGTCCTGTAATCCAACCCACATCAGCACTACACCAATAATTATCATAATCTTTAATATCAAAAACCCATTCCATAGTCATTTGTGCCCAAAGTATATATCCTGCACTTGCATGCATAACTCCTTTTGGCTTGCCCGTTGATCCTGAAGTGTAAAGCAAAAACAACAAATCCTCGCTATCCATGATTTCGGGTTCACACTTATAAGATTCATTTTTCACAAGTTCGTTATAAACATAGTCCCTTCCTTTAATATATTCTATAGGCTCATTATTGCGTATAACTATAAGTACTTTTTCTACACTTTCACACCCTTCACTTAAAGCCTTATCTACTGCAGGTTTTAACATATAAGGTTTGCCACGACGAAAAGCACCATCAGCCGTTACTACAAGTTTAGCTCCTGCATCTATAATTCTATCTCTTAAGGCTTCAGGAGAAAACCCTCCAAATACCACACTATGAATAGCCCCAATCCTTGCACAAGCTAACATTACTATAGCTGTTTCTGGAATCATAGGCATATAAATTACAACCCTATCGCCTTTTTTTACTCCGAATTTTTTAAGCAAATTGGCCGCCTTGCAAGTTTCATGCAATAATCTTCTATAAGTATAAACTTCATAATCCCCCATTTCACCTTCAAAAATCAAAGCAGCTTTATTGCGTCTTGTTTTCATATGACGATCAAGACATTGATAACTTACATTTAAAGTTCCACCTTCAAACCATTTATAAAATGGAGCTTTATCCTCATTTAGCACTCTTGAAAAAGGCGAAAACCACTCAATCTTCTCAAATGCTTGTCTTTTCCAAAAACCTTCAAAATCTTCCTTGGCTTCATCGCATAAATCATAGTATTCACATAAATTTTTTATACGAGCATTACAAGAAAATTCTTTACTTGGCTTAAAAAGCTCTTGATTATTTTGATTAAGCATAAAAACTCCTTTATGGTTATTTTTAAACATTATATAAGAGTTTATTTGTATTAAATACAAATTTAAAAAATAATTAAGATAAATTTTATAAAAAATGGGAATATTTGTAATATTTTATTTAAATTTTATAACGTATGTTAATTTAAGAAACATATTGCATCTTCATAAAAATAAAGACTGAGTTCTTCGTATAATTTTAAATCGAATTTTAAAAATTCTTGTTTTTCTAAGGCAAATTCTAAAATTTTATCCATACAACTTACCCTTATAAAAACATCACTTTTCCTACTTCTAAGTGCTATAATATAACATTTTTCTAAAATAAACTCATAATTATTTTTTGGGATATTTTTAGAATTAAAAAAAGAAATTTTATAAGGATCAATCGCAATTTTACTTGGAGGTTTTTTAAAATCTTTATATTTTTTACAATTACTAAAATCTATAAAATTACAAAATTTCACACCTTGATTTTCTAGTTCAAAAACATTAGTATTTTCAAATTCTAAAATTTCTCCACTGTGTAAATAAAGTTTTTTTTGAGCCAAAGAATCTAAAAAATGTTTATCATGGCTTGCGATTAAAAAACCTGTATTGAAATTTTCATGCATTTTAAGAATAGCTTTTTTAAATAAAAGTGTAGTATTTTTATCCAAAAAAGCACTTGGTTCATCAAGTAAATAATACTTCGCTCTTACGCTTAAAGCTATAGCAAAAGCTATTTTTTGACTTTGTCCTGATGAAAGTTCATTAGGATGTTTACTTAAAAGACTTTCATCTAAATTTAAAAACATCAAACTTTCTTTTATGCGTTCTTCAATATCTTCTTTAATCCCATAAGTTTTTAAGGTAAATAAAAAATTTGCCCTTACACTACGATTTAACAAAATAGGCTCTGGAAAAAGCAAATAAATTTCACGCTTTTGTTTATTATTAAGTTTAAAATTTCCAAAATAAGAAATATTTTTTGAAAAATCTCCTTCTAAAAATTTTAATATTCTTAAAAATGTAGATTTTCCACTTCCATTCGCTCCCATTAAGATGCTAATTTTACTCGTATCAAGTTTTAAATTTTTGATTTTTAAAACTTCTTTGTTTTGATAGTTGAAAAAAAGATTAGAAATTTCTATCATTTTATGTTCTTTTGAGTTTGTGTGTGATGAAATTTAAACAAAAGGCAATGAGAATTAAAACCAAAGCCAAAGCTATACCGCTAGCAAATTCGCCTTTGTTAGTTTCAAGTGAAATAGCTGTGGTTATGGTTCTAGTGTCGTATTTGATATTTCCACCTACTATCATCGCTACCCCTACTTCTGCTACAATGCGTCCATAAGCTAGTGCAACGACGCTAATCAAAGCAAAGCGTAATTCATAAATCATCGTTAAAACAAGTTTTAAAGGACTTAGGTGAAAAGATTTTATAAGTAAAAAATGTTTTTTATTCATATTTTCTATCAAATTTGAAAAAAGTGCGATCACTATAGGAAGTGCTAAGATAAACTGCCCTAAAATTAAAGCCTTTATAGTAAAAAGTAGTCCAAATTCTCCCAAAGGTCCTCGACTTGAAATCAGTGCATAAAGTATAAGTCCTACTGCAACTGTTGGAAAAGAAAGGCTAGTATCTATGATAAGTTTTATAAAGCATTTGAATTTAAAATCAAAAAAACCTAAGATAAATCCCAAAGGAAAACCTATAAGCAAAGCTAAAACTATAGAAATACTTGAGCTTAAAAGTGTAGTTTTTATAGCTGAAATTACGCTTTCATCAGCATTGAAAAGTAAAAATAAAGCCTGTTTAAAACCATCAAAAATATAATCCAAAAATATCCTTTTTAAAATAAGTAATTTTAGCATAATTATGCTAAAATATTTTTTTATGTAAATTTACAAGGAGAAAAAATGAAAAAAATCATTTCTTTAGCCCTTGCTTTAGCTTTAAGTGCAAGTGCAGCAGAACTTAAAATGGCAACCACAACAAGTACTGATAATACAGGACTTTTAGATGCCCTAAAGCCTCTTTATGAAAAAGAAAGTGGCAATACCTTAAAATGGGTTGCGGTAGGAACAGGTGCGGCTTTAAAAATGGGTGAAGATTGCAATGCTGATGTGCTTTTTGTGCATTCTCCAAAGGCTGAAAAAGAATTTATGAAAAAAGGCTTTGGCGTAGATAGAACGCCTGTGATGTATAATGATTTTATCATCATTGCTGATAAATCTTTAGCTTCTAAATTTAAAGGTAAAAATTTAAAAGAAAACTTAGAACTTATCAAAAATGAAAAGCTTACTTTCATCTCAAGAGGCGATAAATCAGGCACTGATAATAAAGAAAAAAGCCTTTGGAAAAATCTTGGCGGTGTGCCTGAAAAACAAAGCTGGTATCAACAAAGCGGACAAGGTATGCTAGCAAGCATTAAAATCGCTGAAGAAAAAAAAGGTGTGATTTTAACCGATCGTGGTACCTATATCAAATATGAAGCCAATGAAAAAGGAAATCCAAACTTAGTCATTGTAAATGAAGGCGATGATAGTCTTAAAAATTTCTATTCTGTTATAGCAACAAATCCTAAGCATTGTAAAAATGTAAATTATACAGAAGCTAGCAAATTTATCAAATGGGTAACAAGTGATAAGACTTTAAATTTCATTGCTGATTTTAAACTTCTTGATAAATCTTTATTTGTAATTGATGCAAAAACAAGAAAAGACTAAAAATTAAGCAGGTTTTAGCCTGCTTAAAATATCATTTTTTACTTATTGTAACTTTTTTATTTATTTTTCAAAACTTTTAGCTTATTTAAATTTCTTCTTTAGATATAATAAAATCAATAATTAAATATACAAGGTCAAATAATGTTCAAAGTGGATTTAAATAGTGATTTAGGGGAAAGTTTTGGCGCCTATAAAATGGGAATGGATGAAGAAATTTTAAAATTTGTAAGTTCAGTAAATGTCGCTTGTGGCTTTCATGCGGGTGATCCTTGTGTGATGGATAAAACCTTAAATTTAGCCAAGCAAAATGGTGTTTGCATAGGAGCACACCCATCTTATCCTGATCTTTTGGGTTTTGGAAGACGCAATATGCAAATAAGCTTTGAAGAGGCTAAAAACTATGCCTTGTATCAACTAGGAGCTTTATTTGGCTTTGCTAAGGCAAAAGGTATGAAAATACAGCATTTTAAAGCCCATGGGGCGCTTTATAATATGGCAGCTATTGATGAAAATTTAGCCTTGGCACTTTGTGAGGCAGTGGCGAGTTTTGATGAAAATATTATTTTTCTAGGGCTTAGTAATTCTGCTATGAATGAAGCAGCTAAGAAAAAGGGTTTAAGATATGCTAATGAAGTTTTTGCAGATCGTGCCTATAATGATGATGGCACTTTAGTTTCAAGAAAATTAGAAGGGGCGTTAATACACGATGAAAATTTAGCTATCAAACGCGTGATAAAAATGATAAAAGAAAGCAAAGTTACAAGCATAAATGGCAAAGAAATTGATTTAAAAGCCGATAGTATTTGTGTTCATGGGGATAATGCAAAAGCTTTAGAATTTGTTAAAAAAATCAAAGAAAATTTAAAAAAAGAGCAAATTCAAATTTGTGCTTTGGAAAATTTTATATAAGTTTTAGCAATGTTTAGTGTGCATTTTAGTGGAAGTAAAGCTTTGCTTTTGCGTTTTGAGCAAGAAATTTCACCTCAAATCAATGCCTATGTTTTAAGCACAGAACAAAGGATACAAAAAGCCCTAAAAAAAGGTGAAATTTATGGTATTGATGAGTTGGTAAGTACTTATGCAAGTTTGTTGATATACTTTAATCCTTGCGTGCTTTCTTTAAATTCTTTGCTTGATTTTTTGGAAAAAATTAAAAAGGATATCAAACTTACGGAGCAAAACTCAAGTCTTTGTATAGAAGTTCCACTTTGTTATGATGAAGAATTTGGGCTGGATTTAGAATTTGTGTGCAAACACAATCAAATTTCAAAAGAAGAGCTTATATCTCTTCACACTAAACCTTATTATCTTGTTTTTATGCTAGGTTTTATGGCAGGTTTTCCTTATCTTGGAGGTTTAGATGAAAGACTTTTTACCCCACGCCTTTCAAGCCCTAGAGCAAAAATAGAAGCTGGAAGTGTAGGTATAGCCGATAAACAAACAGGAGTTTATCCCATATCAAGTCCAGGGGGTTGGCAAATCATTGCTAGAACACCTTTGGAATTTTTTGATAAAGAAGATGAAAAAAATCCCACTCTTTTAAAAGCGGGTATGTTTTTAAAATTTAAAGCCATTTCAAAAGATGAATTTTTTGAGATCCAAGAGCAAGTTGCTAAAAAAGTCTATCAAAAGGAAATTTATGAGTATAAAAATCATTGAAGCATCTATAAATTCAAGTTTGCAAGACTTTGGTAGAAAAAAATTTGCTAAATTTGGCATAGCAAGAAGTGGAGCTATGGATGAAGATGCTTTAAGAATGGCAAATATCTTGCTTGGAAACAAACAAGATGAAGCAGGAATTGAGCTTTGTTTAAAGGGTGGAAAATACGAATTTTTAGATGAGAATTATTTTGTTTTAAGTGGAGCTGAATTTGAGGCAAAGCTTGATAATCAAAAAATCAAAACTTGCAAAGTATATCAAGCAAATAAAGGCGATATTTTAGAACTTGATTTAGCAAAAATAGGTTTTCGTGGGTATTTATGCGTAGCGGGTGGCTTTGAAGTAAAAAGTTTTTTAAACTCTAAATCCAGTGATGCTAAAATGGGAGCTGGAGTTTTTGAAGGAAGAGCTTTGCAAAAAGATGATATTTTAAATACTCATAATACTTTTATACCTTTTAATTTAGAAGCTAGAGAATGTGAAAACCCTCTTTTTAAAAGCCCTAAAGAGCCTATTATACGCGTTATTTTAGGAACAAATGAAGATGCTTTTACCCAAAAAGGCATAGAAACCTTTTTAAATACTACTTATAAAGTAGGTTTAAAAAGCGATAGAATGGCAATTTATGCAGAATCTAGTGAAAGTATAGAGCATAAAAACTCAGCAGATATCATCTCAGATCCTGCGGTTTTTGGAAGTATACAAGTGCCAAAAAGTGGTATTCCTATTATTTTAATGGCAGGAAGACAAAGCACAGGAGGCTATACAAAAATAGCCACGGTTATAGAAAATGATCTAAGCTTACTCGCACAAGCTAAGTTAGGTTCTAGCTTTAAATTTCAAAGCATTAGCATGCAAGAAGCCTTAGAACTTTATAAACAAAGAGAAATGAAATTTAAAGCTATGGATCAAAAAATCAATCTTGATTTTGAAAATTTAATCTAAGCTTTTTTACCATAAATATTGATAAAATATATAGCACCTATAGCCAAGGCACAACCTAACAAGGTAAGTGCATTTGGCACCTCGTCTAGTATAAAATAACTGCAAATTAAAGCACTAGCAGGAGTGATTAAAACAAAAGAATTTGCCTTAACGCTTCCTAAAATGTGAATCCCATAATAATAAATACTAGTTCCTATAATAGTTGATAAAAAAGCCACGACAAACATACTGATCCAAAATTTAAATTCAAAATGAAAAATTTCATAACTTTTTACATCAAACAATATCCAAGAAAACATTAAAATAGAAATGAGATTAATATAAAAGTTAATCGCCAAAGGGTGAGCTCCTTTGGCTTTATGATTAAACACTGCCATCAAAGCCCAAATAAAAGAACAAGTTAAAAATAAAATATTAAATTTACCAAATAAATCTTCTAAACTCCCTAAATTTAGCAAACAAAATCCAGATAATAAACCTAAAAATAAGCCTAGAATTTCACTCTTTGTGATCTTGTGAGTTGATTTTTTGTTTTTTTGAAAAAATATCGCTATCATAAATATCAAATAAGAAAAAATAGGAATCATAGTGGTTACTAAAACTCCTCCTTTGCCTGCCAAGCCGTGCTTTATAGCGATAAAAAATACAAAGGCATAAAGCCCATTTAAAACTCCTGCTATCAATACCCATTTTAAGGCAGTTTTTTCGATTTTAAGAGGAATTTTTAAGAAGTTTAAAACAAAAAATGAACCCAATACAACAAAGAAAAAACGCCAAAAGGTAATAATAGAAGTATCCGTATAATTTGCTAAAATCTTAGATGTTGGCCAAGATGAGCCCCATAAAAACATAGCAATAACAAGCAAGATATACAAATACTTTGTTCGAGTCAATGTTACACCTTGAAATTTTTAAGTCAAATTTTTTAAAAAATTTTTTTCAAGTGTAGTTCATACTCGTTTAGATATTTTTCCACTTGAGGATTTTTTACCACATCATTACACATAAAAGTTGGTAAAGCTTTCATACCTATAAATTCATGAGCCTTATGCAAATGCCAATACACCATATCTACACCCTTTCCTTCAAAAAATTCATTTTTATCATTAAAGGCTTCAAGAGGTGCATTCCAAGTGAGAGAAAACATGTATTTTTTACCATGATCTAAACCACCTTTTCCGTAGTTTTTACTAGGATTTTCATGAGTTCTTCCATCATTTTTAAAAAGCACTCCAGCACCCAAACCAAACACTTCATCGATATATTTTTTAACTATCCAAGGCTCCCCCATCCACCAAGCTGGCATTTGATAGATCACAGCATCAGCTTTTATAAATTTTTGTATCTCTTCTTTAGGATCATATCCTTGATCTATGTGAGTTTGATCTACCTCGTATCCTAGTGTTTTTAAAATTTCTAAAGCATGATTATGCAATGTCAAATTAAGTTGTCCTTTTGAATTTCCAAATTCTTTAGCGCCATTAAGTAAGAGTATATTTTTCATTTTTATCCTTTTTTAAATTTTATGATACAATTATAACTTAGCATAATATCATTTTCAATACAGAAAATAAAGTAATATACTATACTAAAGGAATGTTAAATGACTAAAGAGAATTCTCCGTGCAATTTCGAAGAATGTGGATTTAACTATACTCTAGCATTAATTAATGGAAAATATAAAATGAGTATTTTATACTGCTTATTTCGCTATGAAATCGTGCGTTATAATGAACTCAAACGCTTTTTAAGCTCCATATCTTTTAAAACTTTAACCAATACCTTAAGAGAACTAGAAAACGATGGTTTAATTATCAGAAAAGAATACGCTCAAATTCCACCCAAGGTAGAATATAACTTATCCAAACGCGGACAAAGTTTAATTCCTATTTTACAAGCTATGTGCAAATGGGGCGAGAAAGACAAAAAGGAAAAAAATGCTTGAATTAATTGGCGAACTTTCTTTGCAAAATTATATGGGAGAATGGCTTGAAATGGCTAGAAAACCAGCCTTTTTTCAAAAATCTTGCCTAAATTCAAAGGCAAAATACGAGCTTAAATACAAAAATGGCGTTCCTTATGTAGAGATTGAGAATTTTTGCAGTAAAGAAAATGAAAATTCAAGTATAAAAGGCAAGGCAAAAATCGTTTCAAATAGGCAATTAGCAGTGAGATTTAACATCTTTATGAACCTGTTTAATAAGGTAAATTATGAAATTATTTTTATTGATAGCGAGTATAAAGTTGCCATTGTGGGTAGTCCTGATAAAAAATACCTTTGGATTTTAGCAAGAAATATAATTGATGAAAAAAGCATAAAAGAGCTTTTAAACATCGCTAAGCAAAGGGGATTTGACATTAGCGATGTAGTTTTTGATAAGTATTAAATTATTCTTTTGTCATATCAATAACATAGCGAAATTTAGCCTTACCTGAGGTTAGATTTTCATAAGCTTTATCAATTTCTTGCGGTGTGATAAGCTCGGTTTCTGGATAAATTCCGTGTTTTAAAGAAAAATCAAGCATTTCTTGAGTTTCAGCAATACCACCAATTAGCGAACCATAAACCTTTTTACCTGCCTTATGTACAAAGGTTATCACGCTGATACTTGGAGCAACTTCGTGGGGTGGCAAACCCACTATCGCCATTTCACCGCCAAATTTAAGCAAATCCAAATAAATAGCAGGATTATAAGGCGTTGGAATGGTTGAGATGATTAAATCAAAACGTTCTTTTACAGCGTTTTTATCGCAGCTTGTGTAAAATGAGCTTACACCCATAGCCAAAGCATCGGCTTTTTTGTTTTCATTTCTAGCAAAAACGCTAACCTTTGCACCCATTTTCACAGCGTATTTTACAGCCATCATACCAAGTCCGCCAAATCCTGCTATAGCAACGCTTGAGCCTTCTTTTATCTTAGAAAATTTTAAAGGCGAGTAAGTGGTAATTCCTGCACAAAGCAAAGGCGCGACTTTTTCCATCGGTGCATCTTTTGGCACACAAACGGCAAATTTTTCACTTACAACTATGTTGTTTGAGTAGCCCCCATAAGTGTTTTCATTGCCATGAAATACATCACAACTATTGTAAGTAAAGATGGTTTTGCCATTTTCGCAAAACTGCTCTTGTGAGCGTTTGCAAGCATCGCACTCACCGCATGAATTTACCATACAACCAACCCCTGCGTAATCTCCTACTTTAAATTTACTCACATTTTTACCCACAGCGATAACTTCTCCTGCTATCTCATGCCCAGGCACGCAAGGATAAGTAGCTTCTCCCCACTCGCTTCTTGCGGTGTGAATATCGCTATGACAAATGCCTGCATATAGGATTTTAATCAAAATATCATTATCGCCAATAGCATGGCGGCTAAATTCAAAGGGTGTAAATTTCGCATCCTTGCTAAGCATTGCATAGCCTTTACTTGCGATGCGATTGTTTTCTAAAATTTTGTATTGCATTTTTGCTCCTTTTTTGATTTTTTATAATTATAAAACATTAGAGTAGCTATAAGTCAAGAGTGAAAATAATTTTTTAAAAATTAGTATAAATGCTATAATTATAAAATTTAATTTCACTTTGGGGTAAAAATGCAAAATTTGTATTCAGAAGATGATACTAGAGTAAAATTTATAGATGCAAAGCTTTATGATAGTTCTTGGAATGAAGAAAATATAAAAAGAAATTATTATTTTACAGATGGTAGAAAGCTTTTAGGTGGTAAAAGAGCACAAAGAAAATTTGCAGATTATTTGCTTAGATATGAAGGAAACAACCTTGCTATAATAGAAGCTAAAAAATTTAGTAAAGATCCTTTAGATGGTTTATCTCAAGGCATAGAATATGCAAAAATTTTAAATGTGCCTTTTGTATATAGTAGCAATGGAGAAAAAATTTATGAATACGATATAAGAAGTCATAGTGGTAAATACATAGATAAATTTCCAAGTCCTAAAGAGCTTTTTGATAGGATTTATGGCAATGTCAAAGAATGGCAATACAGGCTTTTAACCCAAAATGTTATGTATATACCGCAAAAAGAATTAAGATATTATCAAAAAATAGCAATAGATAAAGTCATAGAAGCCATTATAAATAACAAAAATAGAATTTTACTCACTCTTGCTACAGGCACAGGAAAAACAACCATAGCTTTTAATTTGTGCTATCGTTTGTTAGAGGCAAGATGGAATAAAGAAAACAAAGATCAAAAGCCTAAAATACTATTTTTATGTGATAGAGTGAGCTTAAGAGATCAAGCCTTAGGAGAATTTAATCCTATAGAAAGTGATTGTAAGGCAATTAGTGCTGAAGAAATAAAGAAAAATGATGGAAAAATCATAACAAATGCAAATATTTTCTTTGGAATTTATCAAAGCTTAGCTGCAAATTCAAAAGAACAAGAAAACACCCAAGAAGAACAAGAGAGCAAATTTTATCTTCAATACCCAAAAGATTTTTTTGATCTTATCATCATAGATGAGTGCCACAGAGGTGGAGCAAACGAAGAAGGAAGCTGGAGAGCTGTACTTGAGTATTTTTCTTATGCGACTCAGCTTGGTTTAACCGCTACTCCAAAAAAAGAAGAAAATATAGACACTTATGAGTATTTTGGTGAGAGTGTTTATGATTATAGTCTTAAAAGTGGTATTGAAGATGGATTTTTAACCCCTTATAAAGTCAAACTCATAAAAACAACTTTGAGTGATGGTTATACCTATAATCCTGATGATTTAATACAAGGTGAGCTTGAAAAAGGCTTTTATAAACAAAGTGAATTTGAAAGAAATATTTTTTTACCAAACTATAATGACTTTATCGCTAAGAAAATTTTAGAGCTTATAAATCCTATGGATAAAACCATAATTTTTTGTGTAAATCAAGCTCATGCAAATGAAGTAAAAAGAGCTATAGATAAATATAAAAGCGTTAAAAGAGATGATTATTGTGTAAGAGTTACGAGTGATGAAGGTAAAATAGGGCTTGATTATCTAAAATTGTTTCAAGATAATGATAAAAGCTATCCTGTCATACTTACTAGCTCTAAAATGCTCACAACTGGAGTGGATGCAAAAAATGTGCGAAATATAGTATTGCTAGCAAATATAGGTTCTATGGTGGAATTTAAGCAAATTATCGGGCGTGGCACTAGGGTTTATGAAGGCAAAGACTTTTTTACCATACTTGATTTTGTCGGTGCGACTAAGCTTTTTTATGATCCAAAATGGGATGGTGAAAAAATAGAAGAATTAAAAGAGCAAGATGAAAAAGAAAAAATCACTAAAGAGCATATAAAACAAACAAAAGAAGAAAGCAAAGAAAAAAAGAGCGTAACCATACACTTAAAAGGCACAAAACTTAAGGTTTTAGATATCACAACTACTTATGTAGGAGCACAAGGTAAGCCACTTAGCACTAAGGAGTTTTTGGAATTTTTGATAGGAAAGCTTGGTGAGTATTATGATGATGAAGCAAAATTGCGTGAAATTTGGAGTGATCAAA
Source organism: Campylobacter sp. CFSAN093260 (assembly GCF_012890095.1). Lineage (NCBI taxonomy): Bacteria > Pseudomonadati > Campylobacterota > Epsilonproteobacteria > Campylobacterales > Campylobacteraceae > Campylobacter > Campylobacter sp. CFSAN093260. The sequence continues at coordinate 1,473,703 of NZ_CP040618.1, forward strand.
AAAATAGAGAAAGATTTTTAAAAGCCCTTGCAAATGATGGAGTAGATGAAAATGCTTTAAAAGATCTAAGAGAAATTTTTCAAAAAGATTGTGATATATACGATGTTTTAGCGCATTTAAGCTTTAATGCCGAGATAAAAACAAGGCAAGAGCGTGTTTTACAAGTAGAAAATGGTGAGTTTTTAAAACGCTTTCAAAAAGAAAAGGCTATAAAATTTATAGAATTTTTACTAAATAGATATCAAGAATACGGCATAAAAGATTTTGATGATGGCTTAAAACCACTTATAGAACTTAGTTCTTTGGGTAATGTAAGAGAATTGGCCGATGAATTTGGTGGCTTAGAAATTCTAAAACAAAGCTTTGATGATTTACAAAGGGAGATTTATGCGAGGTAAAAAATGAAAATTTTAAAATTTAATGAAATAAATTTTGGCTCTTATAAAAATTTTAAATGGGGTAATAATCTTGAAGAATTTAAAACAATTAATATTTTTTATGGTAGAAATTATTCAGGTAAAACTACACTTTCAAGGATAGCTAGAAGTTTTGAGCTTAAAAAACATAATGAAGATTTTTTGGATGGAAATTTTAAAATAAAATTAGAAGATGGTAATTTTTTAACCCAAAATGATGTTATAAAATCTAATCTAGATATTAGGGTTTATAATAGTGATTTTGTAAAGGAAAACTTAAATTATTTATATGATAAAAAAGGAAATATAAAAGGTTTTAAAAGCATAGGGGAGGAGCAAAAAAATATAAAAGAAATAATTGAAAAAAGAGAAGAAATTTTAGCAAAAAGAAATGAGAAGTTAAAAAACATACAAATAAATCAAGATGATATTTTTAAAAAACAACAAGATAAAATAAAAACTTTAAATGAAAATCTTACAAATAAAGCTAAAGTTATAAAAAGTAGTTCAAATTTGACAAAACAAGGTAATGACTATAATAAGAAAAATTTAGAAAAAGATTTAATTGTAATTAAAAATGATGTAAATATCTATATTCTTAACGATGAAACACAAAATAAACTTGTAAAAATCTTAGAAGACAAAGAAAAGCAAAATATAAATTTTACAATTAATTTTAATAAAAATAATTTTCAAAATATTTTAAAACATTCATCAGAAATTCTTGAAAAAAAAATTATCATTAAAGAAAATTTAACAAGCGAATTAAGACAATGGCTAGAAGAAGGTTTAAAATTTCATAAAGAGCATTCATCTACACAGCAATGTAAATTTTGCAACAACCCATTAACACTAGAAAGAATAGTTTGGATTGAAAATAACATAAAAGATGATAGTGGAGAAAAAGAAAAAATTGAAAAAGAATTAAAATATTTATTAGATAATTTTGAAAATTATAAATTAGAATTAAAAAATTTATTACAAGATGTTAAAAATGAAAATTTTTATTCTAATTATAAAGATAGTTTTATTGCCCTAAAAGAACAACTAGGAGTAAGTATTGCGAATTATAATAAAGAGATATTGAAAATAGAGAAAAAAATAAAAGAAAAACAAAAAGATGTTTTTACTCCCATAAAGTTAGAAAATATTAATGATTTTTCAAATGAGATATTTTTAACATTAAACCAAATTGAAAATTTATGCAAAGAAAATGATGAATACACAGAAAAATTATTAGCAAATCAAAATGAAGCAAGAGAAAGATTAAGACTGAATGAAGTAGCAAAGTTTGCTAAAGATAGCGATTATCTTGCCAAACAAGATGAAGTTGAAATTCTACAACAAAATATAAATATTTTAGAGGAAAGTATTAAAACACAAGACAACAAAATAAACCTTTTAAATAAAAGAATAGAAAATTATAAGACAAAGCTTAGTAATCTAGAAACTTCTACAAGCAATATAAATAAATATTTAAAATCATATTTTGGACACAATCTATTAGAATTAAAAGCAAAAAAAGATGATAATGGGCAATTAAATGGAGAATTTGAAATTTTAAGAAATGGCAAGCAAGCTAAGAATTTAAGTGAGGGTGAGTGTAGTTTAATTGCTTTTTGTTATTTTGTGGCAAGTTTAAAAGATGCAAACACCAAAGATAAAAATCCTATAATATGGATAGATGATCCTATCTCTAGCCTTGATAATAATCATATATTTTTTATATTTTCTGTGATAGAGAATGAAATAGTAAGAAAAAATTCTTTTGAGCAATTTTTTATATCTACGCATAATTTAGATTTTTTAAAATATATAAAAAGATTAAAGAAAAGCAAATCCAAACAAAGCAAAAATGATGAAAAAGAGTATGATTTTCCACAATACTATTTTATTGAAAAAAGTGTCAAAGAAAGTATGGAAACAAGTGAAGTTAAAAAATTACCTAAATGTTTAGAGAAATATACAACAGAATTTAATTATCTTTTTGAACAAATTTATAAGTTTAAAAATATTGATGGTATAAATGATGAAGATTTAAAAATTTCTCTTGTTTATAATTTTGGAAATAATTTAAGAAAATTTCTTGAGATTTATTTATTTTTTAAATATCCAAATAATTTTGAGAGTTTAGATAAAGAATTAATCGAAAGATTTTTTAATGATACATATCAAAGTGATAGGATTGATGAAAATCATCAAAAAATGGTAGCAAGTATTATAAATAGGTATCAAAATGAATACTCGCATTTAAGAGAGATACTTAGCAGAGGAATGCAACCTATTGATATAGAAGAAAGCAAAAAAATAGCTAAATTTATTTTAGAAACAATAAAACAAAATGATAAACAACAATATAAAGCGTTAGTTAAAAGTATAGGTAAATAAATAGAAAAAGGCAATACAATGACAAATTTACCGCAGGGTTGGGAAGTTAAAAAGCTTGGTGAAATAGGTGAAATTGTTACGGGTTCAACACCTAGTAAAAGTAATTTAGATTTTTATGGAAAAGATTATCCATTTTTTAAGCCGAGTGATTTCGAGCAAGGGTATTTTTTAGAAAATGCTGGGGATAATCTATCAAAACTAGGCTTTGATAAAGCTAGGCAGCTTCCGCCTAAAACAATCCTTGTAGTTTGTATAGGTTCTTTGGGTAAAGTAGCATTAACTAGAGTTATTGGGAGTTGCAATCAGCAAATAAATGCAATTATCCCTCACAAAAATATAATTGCCGAGTATATTTATTATTATTGCATATCTTCTAAATTTCAATCTATATTATTTTCAAAAGCACCCCAAACAACTTTAGCTATTTTAAATAAGACTGAATTTTCTAAACTTGAAATTATTTATCCAAAAGACATAAAAGAGCAAGAAAGGATAGTGGGAATTTTAGATGAGAGTTTTGCAAAGATAGATGAGAGTATAAAAATCTTAGAGCAGAATTTGCTAAATTTAGATGAGTTAATGCAAAGCGCCTTGCAAAAAGCTTTCAATCCATTAAAAGACAATGCTAAAGAAAACTATAAACTCCCACAAGGCTGGAAATGGAAAAGCTTAGGGGAAATTTGCGAAATTTTAGGCGGTGGTACTCCAGATACAAAAAATCCTATTTTTTGGTATTCAAGCCAAGCAGATGAAGTGCAATTTGAAAAAAGCTATTATTGGGCTACTCTTGTAGATACAAAACAAAAATATTTGTATGGAACAAAAAGGAAAATTACGCAAAAAGGATTGGATTGTAGTAATGCAATTTTATTACCTATAAATTCTGTAATTTTCTCATCTCGTGCATCAATTGGAGAGATAAGTATTGCGAAGGTAGAAACCGCGACAAATCAAGGTTATAAGAATTTTATTTGCGATGAAAGTATATTGTATTATGAATTTTTATATTTTGCATTAAAACATTTTACTAAAGAAATAGAATTGTTAGCACAAGGCACAACTTATAAAGAAGTAAGTAAAGCAAAGATAAAAGATTTTAAAATCCCCCTACCCCCACTCAAAGAGCAAGAGCAAATCACAAAGCATTTAGATTTTATCTTTGAAAAGGCAAAGGCTTTAAAAGAGCTTTACACTAAAGAACTAAAAGATTATGAAGAACTTAAGCAATCCTTACTTGATAAAGCTTTTAAGGGAGAATTATAATGTTAAAAAATTTGCCAAATTTTAACACATTGGCTTGATATGTTAAAAATTTTTGATTTTTTTAACATATTGCAGTTCAAAAACAAAAATATACAAAAATAAAACTAGACTTTGATAAAATTATTTTAAAGGTTTTAAGGGAAGAAAATGCAAAACAAAATCGATAAAATCACAGATATTTTAAGAAGAGATGATGGTATAAGCGGTGCTATGCATTATACGGAGCAGATTGGCTGGATACTTTTTTTAAAATTTTTAGATGATTATGAGACAAATTTAAAAGATTTAGCGTTTTTAGATGGCAAAGATTATAAAAGCATTTTGCAAGAAAAATTTAGCTGGAGTGTTTGGGCAGCACCTAAAAAAGATGGCAAACTTGATGTAAAAAATGCTTTAAGTGGATCGGATTTGCTTGAATTTGTAAATAAAGAGCTTTTTCCTTATCTTAAAAATTTTAAAAATAATGATGATTTTAAAAGTATAGAGTATAAAATCGGTGGAATTTTTGAATTTATAGACAATCGCATAGCAAATGGACATACTTTAAGAGAAGTGATAAATATCATTGATGAGATTAGTTTTAATAAAGAAGATGAAGTATTTGCCTTAGGTGAAGTTTATGAAAAACTTTTAAAAGATATGGGTAGCGATGGTGGAAATAGTGGAGAATTTTACACCCCTCGTCCTTTGATAAAGGCTATGGTGGAAGTAATAGATCCTAAACCAAAAGAAAGAATTTATGATCCTTCTTGTGGTAGTTGTGGATTTTTAGTTGAGAGTTTTTTACATATTTTATATAAAGACAGAACCAAAGGCAAAAAAGCAAATTTAAGCGTAGAAGAGCTTGAATTTTTAAAAAATGATGCTCTTTTTGGTAAAGAAAAAACTCCTCTTAGCTATGCAATGGGCGTTATGAATATGATATTACATGAAATTTCAAGTCCAAATATCATAAAAACAAACACTTTAAGTAAAAAAATCACAGATATAACAGAACAAGAAAAATACGAAGTAATCCTTGCAAATCCACCTTTTGGAGGTAAAGAAAAAGAACAAATTCAAGAAAATTTTCCTATAAAATCAAACGCTACTGAACTTTTGTTTTTGCAACACATTTTAAGATCTTTAAAAAACAATGGAAGATGTGCGATCATCGTGCCTGAAGGTGTACTTTTTCAAAATTCAAATGCCTTTGTGAGTGTAAAAAAAGATTTAGTAGATGATTTTAATTTAGAATGCGTTTTGAGTTTGCCAAGTGGGGTATTTTTGCCTTATAGTGCTGTTAAGACTAATGTGCTTTTTTTCTCTAAAGGTAAAAAATGTATTTGTGAAGGCGATGGAGTTTATTACTACGAACTTATACCACCTTATAAACTTACTAAAAATAAGCCTTTAGAATACACACATTTTAAAGAATTTCTAAAGTGCTACAAAGAAAGAAAAATCACTGCTAATTCTTGGCTTGTTAGCAAAAAAGAGCTTGAAGAAAGAAATTATGATTTAAGTGCTAAAAATCCAAATGTAAAAGAAGAAAAAATCCTAAAAACTAGTGAAGAGATTTTAAATTCTTTAGAAGAAAATCTAAAAATACAACAAGAATATCTAAATGAGCTTAAAAGCATACTAAAATGATTGCAAGTTTTTTGATAAAAACTAATTTACAAATAACTTCTAAGCTCAATTTACAATAAATATTTATTGCTTGCATTCTACTTTTTAATATCATCAAGCAAATTTAGGGCATTTAAAGCCTTTGGATAGCCAATATATGGAATAAGAGCTGCAATGATATTTAGCAAATCTTTTCTACTTTGCCCCATGTTAAGATTGCCTTGTATGTGAGCTTTTACTTGATTGTCTAGCCCACCAAGTGAGATAAGATATACAAGGGTTAAAAGCTCCCTAGTTTTTAGATCAAGTCCTGTGCGTGTATAGTAGTCTCCAAAACAATTCGCACTCAAAAAATCATTTATAAAAGCTTTATCTTCTGGTGTAGTTTCTATCATTTTAGTGATATTAGCTTCACTAAAAATAGCATTTTGTATTTCCCTGCCTTTTATTTTGCGATTTTCTTGTGTAGTGGTGCCTTGTGAAGTTAAAACTAAGGCGATATTTAGTTTTTTAAACACTTTATTGCAAAGGCTTAAAAAATCACATACTCTAGCAAAACCCACATAAGGCGTAGCTTGATAAATCATTTCTTTGATGACAATAGGACTTAAATCGTTCTTGATTGCACCTTGAAGTAAAACTTTAAACTCTATTTTTCCACCTACTGCTAAAGTAGAAGCAAGGGTGATTAAAAAATATTTTTGTGTATCCAAATTTGTTTTTACAAAACTCTCGCCAAAAGTAAAATTAATGTGATTAGTAAAAAACTCCTTATCGCTTGTAAAAAGCAGTTTTTCTTCCACTTTTCCAAAAAATTTTTCAAAAATTTCTCTTGCTTTTTGTGTCAAATTCATAGTATTCTCCTTGATATTTTTGATATTTTGTGAAAAAAGAACGCTTAACATTGCACTTAAAAATATAAAAGTTGTTATACTCAAATTTAAAAAATTCTGCATTTCATTGATAAAATCTTTTACTCTCTTGCTTCTTTTAAGGCATTTTCATATTCTTCATCGCTAACAAGCTCAAGCCATTCTACATTTTTACCTTCTTTTTCGCCTGTAAGTGCTATGTGTGCTCCACTACTTGTATTAGTTGCACCATGAAAATGCTTTACTCCTATAGGACAGCTTATCACATCGCCTTTTTTAGCTATAAAGGCTTTTTGGCCTGGAACTTTTGTGATGATTTCACCCTCTGTTACGATTAAGGTTTGTCCTTGAGGATGAGTATGCCACGCACTTCTAGCACTGGCTTCAAATTCAACCAAAGCCCCGCTAAAATTTCTCCACTCATTTGATTTAAACATCATAGAAACTTTTACATTTTTGCTAAAAATTTACTATCACCTTTAAAACTTCCATGAATTCCTGCTTTTTCTAATTCTTGTATTTTACCTCCTTTTTTAGTATTATAAAACATGAGAGCTACTCTAAGTCAAGTAAAAATTTAAAATCTTAATTTCATTTTTTCTATCCTACTTCTTACAAAAATCATGATAATTCCTAAAATCAACAAAACAATAGTATTTACGATAATATAACGCGTATCACTCAAAGAAATCACAAGTCCACAAATAGCAGTTCCGGTGCTTAATCCTATATTGGCCACGCTTATAAAAAGTCCATTGCTAAAATTAGCAGCCTTTGGAAAGGGATAACTTATCATAAAATGCGTGCCGTTATTCATCACACCTGCTAAAATTCCTAATATAAAGGCAAATATTATAAGTATAATTTCACTATAAAAACTAAAAAGTAAAATATAAAATCCTATCATAATTAAAGGTGTTAAAATCAAAGTAAAATTTGCGTTTTTAACAAGGGTCTTTCCGGCTATATAATTGCCTATAATATTTGAAAAACCATAAATAGCCAATACAATACTAATTAAAGTAAATTTCATCTTTCCTACACTATGTAAGAAATCAGAAAAATAAGAGTAAAAACCCCAAATTCCAGCATTTATACAAATAACACAAAGTATGCTAATCCATAAAAGTGGGTATCTTAAAATAAGCAATTGTTTGCTTATTTTTACAGAATTTACTTTTTTAAAATCAGGAACAAAAAATAAAGTTGCTATAAAAGATAAGGTATTTAAAAATACAAAAAATAACATTGCCATTTTAAAACTAAAATTTCCACCAAAATAACTAGTCATAGGTACACCCAAAACCATTCCAGCACTAACTGCTGCAAAAATCTTAGCTGTAGCTTTTGGAATTTCTTTCTTATCTTCGACCAAATTTGCAACCATACTTAGAGCAAGAGCTATATAAATAGGATGAAAAAAAGCAGGAATAGCTCTTAAAATAAGCAATTGCCAAAATTCACTCACAAAAGCAGAAGTTAACCAGCTTAAGATAAACACAGCTAAACAAATAAGCATAAGTTTTTTAGGATTGAAATTTGCACAAAGCAGCGGGACAATAGGGGCGCAAAAAGTTATCACGAGTGCAAAAATACTCGCACACCAACCCGCATCTGAAATACTTACACTGAAATTTTGAGAAACAATAGGAATTATACCCATCATCCCTAGTTCTGTGCTCAAAATCCCAAATACCCCTAAACAAAATACTAGAATAATTTGAGTATTTGAAGCTTTATTTAAATTTTTCATTTTATCCTTTCAATTAATATTTTTAAAAGTATAAAAGATGAGAGTAGGTCTAAGTCAATAACCTAAAATAAAAATATTTATCTATATTAAATAAAATCTTTAGAAAAATTTGAAACTTCAAAATAAGCATTTAAAAGAAATAAAAGATGCCTTAAAAGCATAAGATATCTTTTATTTATAGGCTTATTACTCCAATGCGTGTATTTTTATCGCAAGAATTAAGCACTATGTCTATCATAGCACTAGCATAATCACTATAGCTGATTTTACTCAAACAAATGTTTAAAATAAAATTTTTATTTTTATTTGTTATGATTATTTTAGGCGTGGCTATATCTTTTGGAATTTTTATTAATTTAATTTAAGGAAATAAAATGCAAAAATTTTTAACCATTATTTCAGCAATCAATGATGAAAGTAGGATTTTGATTTTGCATCATCTTTTAAGATATAAAGAACTTTGTGTTTGTGATCTACAAGAGCTCTTAAACATGGGTCAATCAAGACTTTCAAGACATTTAAAAATTTTAAAAGATGCGGGTTTTTTGTATGTAAGGCATCAAGGAACTTGGGCGTATTATGGGATTAATAATGAGCTTTTAAAGCTGCATTTAGATCTTTTTGAAAATATCAAAATTTTAGAGCTTAAAAATGCTATTAAAAAAAATGAAAATATTATTACCCAAATTTGCCCTTAATATAAAATCAACCCTTAAACTTATGCAATTTATCACAAGGTTGATAGTCCTTGCTTTCTAGATTAAACCCATCGACTTCATTTGCAAGCATTTCTTCATAAATTTTTATCTTTTTGCTTAAAACTTTTTCACTTTCTTTTAATGTTTTAATCTGGTTTTGTAATTTTTTCTTTGTTTGCTTTAACATCTCTTGTCTCTCTTTGGCAGTTTTTATACCCAAAGAGCAAAGTTTTATGTAATGCCTGATTTGTTCGATTTGCATACCTGAAATTCGAAACCATTCTATCCATTTTGCCCATTCTATATCGCTTTTTGAAAAATATTTCACACTATTTTCATCTTTTTGAACAAAAGGAAACAAACCTTTTTAGCCCAAAATCTTAAAGTATGAGCACTAATTTTTGTTTCTTTTTCTACCTCTTTTCATAGTATAAGCCATATTTTCTCCTTTTTAAAATAAAAATAAAAATTTATTTTTATTTTTTTGTGATAAAATAATAGCCAAATTATTAGTTTTATGCTAAAAATAACAAAAATTAAAAGGAAAATAATGAATAGTATTAAAATCAAACTTTCTCTCATTGCAAATTTAATTGCAATTTTTGCCTTAATTGTTCTAGGTATTGTAAGTTTTTATTTTACAAAAACCTCACTATATGAAAGCACTCTTAAAAATCAAACTGATCTACTTAAAGTCACACAATCTACCGTTGAAGATTTCCGTTCCACAAATCAATCTTTTACTAGAGCTTTAGAAAAAGATATCGCGAACTTACCTTATCAATCTTTAATCACTGAAGAAAATATTATTAACAATGTTGGTCCAATATTGAAATATTATCGTCATAGTATAAATGCACTAAATGTTTATTTAGGTTTAAACAATGGAAAAGTTTTACTTAGTCAAAAATCTAATGATGCAAAAATGCCTGAATTACGTGATGATTTAGATATAAAGACAAAAGATTGGTATCAAGAAGCTTTAAAAACAAATGATATTTTTGTTACACCAGCATATTTAGATACAATTTTAAAACAATATGTAATAACGTATTCTAAAGCTATTTATAAAGATGGCAAAATCATAGGAGTACTGGGTGTCGATATACCATTAGAAGATTTGCAAAATTCAGTTGCAAACACTCCTGGAAATACTTTTTTATTTGATCAAAAAAATAAAATATTTGCAGCAACCAATAAAGAATTATTAAATCCATCCATTGATCATTCTCCTGTTCTAAATGCATATAAAACACATGGAGACTATAACTTTTTTACTTATGGATTAGACGGCAAAGAAAGACTTGGAACTTGTACTAAAGTCTTTGCTTATACAGCTTGTATTACCGAAAGCGCTGATATTATAAATAAACCTATTCATAAAGCTGCATTTATTCAAGCCATTGTTGTCATTATTGTAGTAGTATTTAGCGTCATCCTCCTTTATTTCATCGTATCAAAATACCTCTCCCCACTTGCAGCTATCCAAACAGGTTTAACTTCATTCTTTGATTTTATCAACTATAAAACAAAAAATGTTTCTACTATAGAAGTAAAAAGCAATGATGAATTTGGACAAATCTCAAATGCTATCAATGAAAACATTCTTGCTACTAAAAGAGGCTTAGAACAAGACAATCAAGCCGTTAAAGAATCAGTTCAAACCGTATCAGTTGTAGAAGGTGGTAATTTAACAGCAAGAATTACTGCTAATCCAAGAAACCCACAACTTATTGAACTTAAAAATGTTCTAAATAAACTTCTTGATGTTTTACAAGCTAGAGTAGGTTCTGATATGAATGCTATTCATAAAATTTTTGAAGAATACAAAAGCTTAGACTTTAGAAATAAATTAGAAAATGCTAGCGGTAGTGTAGAATTAACTACTAATGCTTTAGGTGATGAAATAGTTAAAATGCTAAAACAAAGTTCAGACTTTGCTAATGCTTTAGCTAATGAAAGTGGAAAATTACAAACTGCTGTTCAAAGCTTAACCACTTCTTCAAATTCTCAAGCTCAATCTTTAGAAGAAACTGCAGCAGCTTTAGAAGAGATCACTTCTTCTATGCAAAATGTTTCAGTTAAAACTAGTGATGTTATCACTCAATCTGAAGAGATTAAAAATGTTACAGGTATTATAGGTGATATTGCAGATCAAATCAATCTTTTAGCTTTAAATGCAGCTATTGAAGCAGCTCGTGCTGGAGAACATGGTAGAGGCTTTGCAGTGGTAGCTGATGAAGTTAGAAAGTTAGCTGAAAGAACTCAAAAGTCTTTATCAGAAATTGAAGCTAATACTAATTTACTTGTTCAATCTATCAATGATATGGCAGAAAGTATTAAAGAACAAACTGCAGGTATCACTCAAATCAATGATAGCGTAGCTCAAATTGATCAAACTACTAAAGATAATGTTGAAATTGCTAATGAATCAGCTATTATTTCTAGTACAGTAAGTGATATAGCTAATAATATCTTAGAAGATGTTAAGAAGAAGAGGTTTTAATCTTAGATAACTAGCTAAAAAGCTAGTTATCTCTAATTTACTTATTGATTTAAAATTTGATTTTTACTCTTACATAAATTCTGCCAATTTGAAACACCTTTGATTTCAAGACATTGTTTTAAACTTTCTTTTTCAGCTTGTATATTTTGCATTCTTTCATAAGTTAAAGCTTGGATATATAAAGCTCTTGCCTTATCCTCATCTGAAAGTTTTAATTTAAGCAAATCTGTTAAAACAGCTAAACTTTCTTCATTTTTATTGATTTTAGCCAAAGCATCAAGATATATAAATTCTAAATTAGGACTAAAAAGATTTATACCTTTAAAATTTTGATAGTCAATGGCCTTAGGTGCGTAAGTTAAAATCGTTGTTTGCATATTGTGATCATTAGCATAAGAAAGTAAAGCATCATAAGCTTCCACCATACTAAAATTCATTGGAAAACTTTCTAAAATTTGCAAAATTTTAATGGCTTGATTGTAGTCATTTAAGCGCAATAAAGACAAAAATTGCAAATAATAAGCCTTAAAATTCTCATCATCGCTTTTTAAAATTCTAGAATTAGCTATATCTTTAGAAATTTTAATCACCTGAGGATATTGTTTATTATCAAAAAGAATAGATGCTTTTTGAAGACCATAAAATATAGAATCTTCATTATAATTTTTATCTATATAATCAAGTGCTTGTTCAACATTAGAAGTTCTGATAAGACAAGCTAACATTTGTTTTTTATTCTCAATTTTCTGACCTATATCATAAGCACTAAAATGCATAAAAATATTTGCAGCATTGATACAATTATCAGCTTTTATCGCATTTTTTAAATCATTAATGGCTGCTTTCTCTAAAAATTGAGTAGCATTTGGAATTTTTTTACTTTCTATAAGATCTTTATAAGCTAAAATAGCACTAAAATTTCCCTCTTTATAATAAAGTGCAACATCTTCATCTAAAGCTTTATTTGCAATATTCTCATCTTTATTTGCATATTGCTTCATTAAATCTGTATAACGCTGATGCAAAAAGCTTGCATTATTATCACCTAAAGCAAAGAATACCTCATCACTTGCTTTTTTAATTTCATCTAAATACTTACCATCTAAATAATCATCCATATACAAATCAAGGTATTTTTTAGCATCACTAGATCTGTTAGCATGTGATAAAACCAAGGCTAAATCTTTTAAAGTTTCTTCATAACTTGGATCAAGTTTGGACATTTTAGCAAAGGCATCTTCATAAATACTTGCACTTATATCAAATTGTCCCTTTTGATTAAATAATTTAGCAAGTTCTAAAGATCTTGGAATATCTTTTCCAAAATATTCAGGATTGGCTTTTAAAATGGTATTAATATATTCTATAGCTTTATTTACTTGCTCATTTGAAAGCAAATTCTTTGCCAAACTCATAGCTGCTCTTGCAGCTAAATCTAAATTTTTTGTATTAAAATAAGTATTTTCATAAATATTTACAGCTTTTTCTTTTTCATTTAAATTATAAATATAGTCTGCATAATCAAGTTTTGATAACTGAGTAAAATAATTATTAGGTTGTTCATTATCCAAAATCGACATTGTATACTCTACATCAGCACGCTGAGCTAAAGCGATATAAGTTCTTAACATTATATGTAAAACTTCTGAAAAATTTTTATCACTTGTAAAAGTACGCGTCCAATTTTTAGCATCATCAATCATCTTTTCTAAAATTTGTTGATCACGCATGCTTGGATCTTGAGTGTAAAGTTTATTTTGAGCTCTTAATTTATAAAGTATAAATTCACTAGTAAAAATACTGCCACGATATCTATTGATAGCATTTTGTGCATCAATCACCACTTGATTGTAATTAGCCTTATCGTATTCTTTTTTGATGCGTAAATAAGTATTGATATCTGCACTTTGAGGAATAACAACAGGATCAGAATTTAAATCCAAAGCTCCAACATAAGGCAAACTCTCATGTGGAAAATTGATATTAAAATCGAGTCCATCATAGTCTTTAATAGGTGCTAGTTCTGGTGTAAAAATAAAAGTAAAAGCCTTACTTTTATGCGAACTTGATGAACTGAGTTCTTTATCTATATAAATATTTTGAGAAGTGTCAAACATTCTTGCTTGTATTTTTGGCAAAATGATCATTTTAATTTTTTGAGCTTCTTGTATAAATTTTAAATCAAAAGCAGAAAAACTCTGATCTTTTAATTTATTATCAACCATACCTGCAATATCACATTCAAAATGAACTTTTGCTTCGGTAATAAATTTTTGACATGTAAATTCTAAATCATTACTCGCATGTAAAACTGCAAAAGCTTGATTATTTTCACGACCCGTGTTTAAAACAAGCTCAAAAGCAAAAGCATTTAAAAAACTTAATAAAATTAAAAATAATATTCTCATAAAAATAATTATAGCAAAACTCTTATAACATTAACAATATAGCAAAAGTGCTTACACAAACACAAAAAGCTAAAATAAAATTTTGTATAAAACTAAACTTAATATTATAAACCCTATCATTTTTCATAAATAAAACATGAATTAAAATCTTTAAATACGCATAAAGCATAATAACAGAAGATAAAGCCACAAAAAGCGCCAAATACCAATATCCATTTAAAATTACTGTATTTAAAATCATAAATTTACCCCAAAATACTCCAAAAGGCGGAATACCTGCTAAAGAAAGCACACTAATGCTTAAACAAAAAGCAATTAAAGGTTTTTTAACCAAAAGCCCATTTAAACTCTCATAAGAATTATTCTCATAATTACTTAAAATCATAAATACAGCATAATTTGCAAAAGCAAATAAAGTCCAATATCCAAAAATAGCAAGCAAAATTCCATCAAAATTTTGTTCTTTTAATAAAGGAATGCAAGCTATCAAAACCAAAGAAGAATGCACTACAGAACTATAAGCAAACATTTTTTTGATATTGTTTTGACTTAGAGCCGCAAAAGCGCCTATAAGCATAGAAAAAATCGCTAGAACTATTATGATATATTCAAAACCTGTATTATTTAAAAAATCAAACAAACGAATAACCACAACCAACATGGCAACTTTTGGCACAACTGAAATAAAAGCAACCAAATTTGTATGTGCTGCATAATACACATCTTTAAGCCAAAAATGAAAAGGTGCCAAAGAAAGCTTGATTGCACAAAGAACAAAAATCATCACTCCAGCACCCAAAAGCATGGGATCTTTTTGAAACTCATTTTTTAACGCTAAATTAGCAGATAAATCTAAAGTTCCTGTTTTTAAATAAATAAAAGCTACAGCCATAACAAAAAACCCAGCTCCTACAGCCGCTATACTAAAGTATTTTATCGCACTTGAAATAGCATTATCACTTCCACGCATTGCTATTAAAGTATAAAGCGCTAAAGAAGAACTTTCAAGTCCTATAAAAATAAGTACTAAATTTGAGCTTGAAACCATCAAAAGCAAAGATGCAATCATAAATAAAAATAAAGCATAAAATTCACCTTGATTTTCTTCTTTTTGCATTAAAAGATATAAAAATGAAAAACACAAAATCACCAAAGAAGCATAAAATGAAACAATATCATTATTTAAAGTAGCCAAAAAAGCTTTTGCATCTAAACCTTGAGCATTTGCATTATTTAAAATCAAAAAAGCACTTACAATCAAAGACAAAGAACTTATGCCAATATAAAACGATCGATGAAATTTCCAAAAACCAGAGCAAAGCAAAAGAACTATTGCAGTTGTAATTAAAAATAAAAATGGATAAGATAAGCTTATATTTAAAAGTTCTAAATTTAAAAAATTATTTAACATTTGCCTCTCCTATTTTAGATAAAAAATCTAAAGTATTTTGCTCAACAGCCCTAATATTCATTGTTTTTATAAGATTATCCACATCTTTTTGTATCGGCTTTAAAAGTATATTTGGCATAAGCCCTAGTCCAAAAATCATTACTACAATGCACACAAGCGCTATTATTTCTCTAAAGCGTAAAGAAAAACCCTCTATAAAGCTTTGTTTTTGCATGAAAAATATTTTTCTAAATACTGCGAACATATAAATCGCTCCTAAAATAATCACCAAACCTGCCAACAAAGCGTAAAATAAATTAATCTTTGCTATACCTAAAAGAATTAAAAACTCTCCCACAAAAGAAACAGTTAAAGGCAAAGAAACACTCGCAAGTAAAATGAGCATAAAGAAAATTGAAAATAAAGGTGCTTTTTTGGCTAAAGAATGGTAAAAAGAAATATCATAAGTATGATATCTTTGGTATAAAAGTTCAACCATTAAAAATAAAGCTCCCGTTACAATACCATGTGCAAACATATAAAAAACCGCACCACTAATACCCAAAGCATTTAAAGAAAAAATTCCCAAAATCATCACACCAAGATGTGAAATAGAACTATAAGCAATCAATTCTTTAATATTTTCTGCTCTATAAGCAATTAAAGCATTATAAACGATACTTACTATACATAAAGCTACAATTAAAGGCATAAAATACACACTCGCATCTGGAAAAAGTGGTAAACAAAAAAGTAAAAATCCAAAAGGAGCCATTTTAAAAACTACAAGCATTACAGAAACAAGTACAGGCGAATTTGCATAAACCTTAGGTGCCCAAGTATGAAGTGGAAATAAAGGAGCTTTGATAGCAAAAGCGATAAAAAATGCTCCAAAAAGTAAAAGTTGCTCTGTAAAATTTACTGCTGAGGCATTATTTTTCCAAATTTCCAAGTCAAAAGTGAAGATATTTAAAAGCTGATAATTTAAATAAGCTTGATAAATCAATGCTACAAGCATTAAAATTGAACCCGCAAAAGCATAGATAAAAAATTTCACCCCTGCTCTAAAATCTTTACCATAAACTCCCATAATATAAAGCAAAGGCAAAAGAGAAAATTCCCAAAAAACATAAAACAACAAACCATCTTTTGCACTAAAAAGTCCCATAATAGCAAATTCTAAAAAGAATATACAAGATACAAGCGCTTTTTGTTCTAGTTTCAAAAATAAAAAGCTTAAAAATATCATCAAAGAACTTAAAAGCATCAATATAAGTGCGATACTGTCTACTCCTACATGAAAGCTAAAAAATTTCAAAATTTTAAAAGAGAGATTATAATCAAAGCTTACCCCTTGTAAAAAATCCGCAAAAATATCCAAATTTAAAGCCAAAATCATAAAACTTACAACAACGCTAAAAACCTTAACGCCTCCACGATTTAAAAGCAAAACCACAAAAGCAGAAATTAAAGGAAAAAATATCAAATAATTTAGCATTTTACACCATCCATACCAAAATCAACAAAATCACAAAAGCTGCCACCAAAAATCTAAGCATTAAGTTTAAACTGTTTGGCATAATCATTTTTTGTGAAATATTTTGAGAATACAAAGCAATTTTTTCAACTATTCTATCAAAAATATAAAGATCACAATGTTTTAAAATCGCACATAAACTTTCATATTTTGAAACGATAAATTGATGATAAAACCTAGGAATAAAATAATCATTACTTAAAAGTTTGTGAATTTTATTTTCTTCAATACTTTCTTTAAACCAAGAATTTTTATAAGCAAAAATAGCCAAAATTACACCCAAAATAGCTGCTACACTCGCACAAATCATTACAATTTGATTTTGTGCATCAATAAAAACTAATTTTGTGCTTAAATATTCAAAAAAACTATGTTCAAAAAATCCTGCAACAATAGCTAAAACCATCAAAGGACTCATAGCCAAAAGTGCGATTTTACTTGCTTCATGTGGATGTTCATCATGTCTTGCAGGGGTAAAAAATACCAACATTAAAAGTCTAAAGCTATAAAATGCTGTTAAAAAAGCTGCGATTAAAAGCACTAAAAAAATACCATGGTGAAAAGAAATGAAAGAATATCCTAAAATCAAATCTTTAGAGAAAAATCCTGCAAAAGGATAAATTCCTGCTAAAGCTAAAGATCCTATACACATCAAAATAGCGGTAAACTTTAAAGGTTTAAAAAGTCCACCCATTTTTTTAATGTCTAATTTATCATTCATTGCATGCATTACATTTCCAGCACCTAAGAAAAGTAAAGATTTAAAAAAAGCATGTGTAGCTAAGTGAAATAAAGCTATACCATAAGCCCCAAGTCCTGCAGCCACAAACATATATCCAAGTTGCGATAAGGTAGAATAAGCAATAATGCGTTTTAAATCCCTAGCCACCAAAGCCATAGAGGCTGCAAAAATCGCTACAAAAGCTCCAAGTAAGGCAATAATATAAGAAACCTCAGGAACTAAATCATAAAGGGTGCTTGCACGAATTACCAAATAAACCCCCGCTGTTACCATGGTTGCTGCATGGATTAATGCAGAAACAGGAGTTGGCCCTGCCATAGCATCAGCAAGCCAAGTGTGAAAAGGAAATTGTGCAGATTTTCCCATAGCCCCTATAAATAAACAAGTTGCGATTAAGATCAAAGCATTGTGATCTAGGCTTTGTGCCATGGAAAAAACTTCATCATATTTTAAAGTTCCTGCTTGTAAATAAAGCCAAAAAATTCCTAAAAGCATACCCAAATCCGCAATACGATTCATAATAAAAGCCTCATTAGCCGCAAAAGAATAAGTATCGTTTTTATACCAAAAACCTATAAGCAACCAAGAGCAAAGCCCAACGCCTTCCCAACCTACGAAAAGTCCTAAGAAATTATCACTCATAACTAAAAAAAGCATAGAAAAGACAAAAAGCCCCAAATAAGCAAAAAATTTATTAAAACCTTCATCATGAGCCATATAAAAAATACTATAAAAATGGACACAAGTAGCTACAATACCTACAACACTCATCATAGTAAGCGAAATAGCATCTATATCAAAGCCAAAATTTACTCCAGCAAACCATTCAAACAAACTCACATTAAAAGCTTCATTGCAAAAAAGCAAATACAAAGAACAAAAAGCACTTAAAGCTACTAAAAGCGAACAAATTATCCCTACAAATTGTTTTTTCTCACTCAAAGCAAAACAACTTGCAAACAAAAAAGCTAAAAAAGGACTAAAAAGAGAAATCAAAGCTAAATTTTGCATACTAAGCCTCCACTTCTTTTAAGCTTTTTAATTCCAAAGTACCTTTTCTTCTATACCAAAGCACACACAAAGCTACACCAACAGCTACTTCACAAGCCGCTACACCCATGATAAAAAGTGCAAAAACCTGTCCATTTAAATCATTGTGCATTTTAGAAGCTGCTACTAAGGCTAAATTAGCACTATTTAATAAAATTTCACTCGAAATAAAAAGCATGATGAGATTTTGTCTTTTTAAAATCCCTACAAGCCCTATGACAAACATTAAAATAGCTATAAAAAAATACTTTTCTATCATTGTTTTTCCTTTGTTAGCTCTTTATGAGTAAGCACTATAGCACAAACTAAAGCAATCAAAAGCAAAATAGCTATAAACTCAAAAGCTAAAAGATATTTTGAAAAAATCGCTAAAGCCAGTTGTTTATTAAAATCAAACAAAGCAGGATCATTTAAAGGCAAATCCGTGCTGATATTTTGGTATTTAAAACCTATAAGCATAGTCAAAAGTAAAATCGCACTTAAAACCACCAAAGTAAAAAAACTTTTTTTAGCTTTAAGTTGTTCTTTAAATTCTTTAGAAGCATCAAAAAACATCATCGCAAAACTATAAAGTCCAAGTACAGCTCCACTATAAACAATAATTTGTATCACGCCTAAAAACTCTGCATCAAGCAAAAAATAAAATCCCGATAAAAACACCATTCCACCCGCTAAAGCAGAAAGAGAATAAAGCATATTTTTACTTAAAACCGCAATGCCAAAAAAGCCTAAAACCACTACACTAAAAAATACAAAAGCCAAATTTTCTATCATTTATTTTCTCCTTGCTCTTGTGTATTTTGATTTTCTAAGGCTCTTTCAATCATCACATCGTAATAATTTGGTGTTTTTACCACCAATAAATCAGCATCTTTTCTAAGGCTTCCTGCTCCTTCAAATTCAACTTGATTTTTAAGCTTATCAATAGGAGTTAAAAAATCTTGCTTATAGCCAAAATAAGACCTTTGCTCAGCTGCATTTTCATACTCTGTTCCATGTACTATAGCAAGTTCAGGGCAAACCTCAGCACAAAAACCACAATAAATACAACGCCCTAAATTAATACTATAATTTCCTACTTTTTTACGCCCATTTTCATCTAAAGAAGTTTCCATTCTGATACAATTACTAATGCAAATTTTTTCGCAAAGCCCACAACCTATACATCTTTCGTTTTCACTTTCTATAAAACGCATCAGACGATGAACAGCACGGTAACGATTGTCAAGTTTTACCTTTTCAAAAGGATATTTAATCGTAGCGCTATTATTTCTCTTAAGCAATTCTCTCATCATCACAAAAAGCCCTAGAAAAAGCTCTAGTTTAACACTTCTACGCAAAGCTTGTGAAATTTTCTCCCAAGTGCTAACAGGAGTTTTTCTTTTCTCATCCACTAAGTAATAATTTTTCATATCAAACTCCTATAAAAGAACTGCCAAAGCAGTGATTAAAAGGTTTAAAACCGCTAAAGGGATTAAGATCAAATAGCACATTTTCATCACTTGATCTGGACGCAATTGCGGAAAAGCAGCTCTTGCCCAAAAATACCAAAAGAAAATAAAACTTGATTTTACTATCATCATAATCCAACCAGGAATAATCCAAAAGCTATTAAAACCCCCTAAAAACAAAAGAGTTACCAAAATAGCTCCAGCTATCATAGAAGCATATTCACCTATAAAAAACATACCCCATCTTAAACCCGAATACTCCGTTCCATAACCCGCTACAATTTCAGCATCATTTTCCGTCAAACAAAGCGGAGTTCTATTAGTCTCTATAAATAAAGCAATTATAAAAAGCACAAAAGCTAGAGGCTGTTTAAAAATAAGCCAAGAAAAAAATCCATCGCTTTGATAATTGTTAATATCCACCAAAGAAAAAGAACCTACAAGCATTACAATAGCAATCAAAGCTAAAGCTCCTACGCTTTCATAGGAAATAATCGCTACAAGCCCTCTTGCAGCCCCTAAAATTGACCATTTATTATTACTTGCAAGTCCACCCAAAAACACCGCATAAAAGCAAATTCCTGAAGTACCGATGACAAAAAGCAAAGCTACATTGATATCTGCCACTATAGGCTGAATTACCTTTCCAAATAAAGTAAATTCAGGTAGCATAGGAATAGCTGCTAAAGAAACAAAAGCACAAATAGCAGAAATCAAAGGTGCTATAGCAAAAATAAATTTTTGCGAATTTGAAGGGATTATATCTTCTTTAGTAAAAAGTTTTATCATATCAGCTACAAGTTGAATAAGCCCAAAAGGCCCTACCATATCAGGCCCTATGCGTCTTTGAAAATAAGCTAAAACCTTTCTTTCAGCATAAGTTGCAAGACCTGCTAAACTCGCAAATATTGCAATGATAATAATACATTTAATCAAAGCCTCTAAAGCAAAAAAAGCAAAATCACTCATGGCTTGCTCCTAATTTTTCTAAATTCGCCACAACAAATCTTTCATCAAAAAAGCTTAGCGTGTCAAGTTTTTCATCAAAATACGGCAAGAAAGCTCCATTTTTTATGTCCTTATCCACACGCACACTAAGGCTTAATTCTTTATCTTTTATTTTAAGTTTTACAAGATCTTTATCTTTTAAATTTTTTTCTTTAGCTAAATTTTCACTTACAGCTAAAAAAATCACCTCATTAATTGCACTAGCACGATTTGAAAATCTACCAAATTGATAGCTAGGATTAGCACTATAAAGCAAAATTTCATCTTCTTTTAGGTTTAAATTTTCAAAATTTGGAGAGATGAATTCTTTTTTAGCAACTTGTTTAAAACATTCTAAATTAAGCTCATATCCCCTTTTACAATCGCCTGCATTGGTATAAAAATTGTCTAAATGATCAAAATCAATCGGAGAAAAACCTTTATTTATAGGGAGTCTCTTGGTATAATTTATAGTATATTCCTCATCAAAACCTAAAGCGTTAGCCAAATCATTTAAAAAATATCCCTTAAATTCTAAAGCAGCGTTAGTTGGTACCACTCTTTTATCATAATTTAAAAAAGTTCCTTCTTGCTGATTTAAACTCGCACTAGCTAAATTTGCATGCTCTTCATAAGAAAAACTAAAATCACCTTTTTCATTGTAGCCTAAAGTCTTGCCTTCTTGTGTATTGTTATCCAAATCACAAATCATAGCCACACCTAAGGTATTAGTATGCGTAGGATTTAAAAAGACTTTAAAAGGAGTGGTATTTTGGATCAAAGCAAGTAATTTAGCAAGTTTTTTCGCATTTTTATGAAAATAAAAATCACTCCCTATAACAAGAGTAAAATTTGCTTT
This sequence comes from Campylobacter sp. CFSAN093260, assembly GCF_012890095.1. Lineage (NCBI taxonomy): Bacteria > Pseudomonadati > Campylobacterota > Epsilonproteobacteria > Campylobacterales > Campylobacteraceae > Campylobacter > Campylobacter sp. CFSAN093260. The sequence continues at coordinate 1,495,634 of NZ_CP040618.1, forward strand.
TTTAAGCAATAAATCTTCTAATTTATCTTCATCTATGCCTAAATTTTTAGCAAAAACAGAGCGTTGTACTTCTATGTTGTTTTTCACTTTCTTAGGCACGACTTTTTTTACTTCTTTTTGAATTTCATTGCCTTCTTCATCTTTTTCTATGACTTGTTCTACAACTTCTTCGTTGATACTTTCTTCTATTTCTTTATTTTCACTAACAAAAAACTCTGCTAAATGAGTTTTGATACCTTCATCTTGGCTAAATTTTTGAAGTAAAAAATATAAAATTTGCTCTTCATCGCCACTTTTATGAATGTGCGAGATAAAATTTTTAGAATATTTTGCTATACCCATATCTTCCATAGGATGAAAATAAAGCCCTGAGCCTTTATTCATCACTAAAGCATTATTGATTTTATAGCTAAGCGTTGGAGCATCATATCTTAAAAGCATTCCAGCTACAACCAAAAAATCACTTTTTGTTATATCTTGAGTATTAGCGCTATAAAACTCACCAGAATTAGCGATAAATTCTTGTAAAAATTCTTTAAATTTCAAAGCTTCTTCATTGATCAAAGAAAGATTAAATTTCTTTTTTAAATTTTGTAAAATCAAAGCTTCTTCATTGGTAATAAAACTATTAAATTTAATGTTTTTAATTTCATTTTTCTCAAAAAGTTCCACAAGTTCTTTAAAGGCTTTTTCATCTTTATCCGCCTCATTTTGCGTATCAAAAGCAAATCTTGCAGCCTTATTTAAACTTGCAAAGGCAAAATCATTACTCACACGATAAATTTTTTCTTTTTGATTGCTAATGCCGCTTTGCTTAATATCATAATACATCAACTCACAATCGCTTGAATGCGGATTTGAAGCAGGGATTCTTTTAAGTTCCCAAATATTTGAAGTGTATTGAAATTTCGAACCTATTAAAGCTCCTGTTGGGCATACGCTTGTACATTCTCCACAAAATGAACAATCAAGCGTGTCGCCATTTGTAGGGCCTATCAAACTTTTTTGAAATTTAGTCCAAATCGCATAAGCATCTTTTCCCATGCTCTCTTTAAAGCTATTGTCCACACTATCTCCGCCACGAGGAACAGTCTTTAAAGCACTTTCTCCGATTTTATCCTTACAAACTGTAATACAACGCTCACACACTATGCAAAGTGCGGGATCGTAATTAATCATTCCCCAATGTTTATGCGGTTTATGCGTGTCTTTAATCCAATATTTTTGAACATTTACACGACTTTTATGAGTGAAATTTTGCAATTCACACTCGCCTGATTTATCACAAACTCCACATTCTAAAGGATGATTGATACAATAAGCTTGCATGATCTCATTTCTTTCATCCCAAAGATTTTGTAAATCACTTTCTACAACCATGCCCTCTTTTGCTTTAGTATTGCAAGAATATACCTTTTTACCATCAGCTTCAACCATACACATACGACAAGCCAAAGTAGGACTACAGCCCGAAAGATAGCAAATCGCTGGGATAAAAATATCATTTCTTCTTGCTATATTTAAAATATATTCGCCTTCTTCAAAGGCGCAATCTATACCATTAATCTTAACTGTCATTTTGCTTCCTTTATGCGAATTGGAGTAAAATCAAAACCATTGTTTTCATAATTTAAAAAAGCTATAGTGCCTTGTAAATTTTCATCTAAACAAAGCTTGGTTTTAAGACTAAAATCTTTAGCCAAAATTTCAACTTCACTTTGATCTTTGCATTTTGCAATTTGTAAAAATTGCTTTGAACAATGTAAATTTTTATCTTGCAAATTTGCTCTAAAAAGCACTAACCCGTCATAATTATCGAGTTCTTTTAGGGTGTTTAATTTTGCCTTTTTAAAATCGCATTCTTCTTCATCGCTATCTAAAATCTTTAATCCATATTTTACACTTAGGAAATTTAAAAAATATTTGATATTTTCACTATCTTTATAAGAATGGATATTTTTATCTATAATTAAATACTTAGTCTCTTTTAAAAAAGCAAGCACTTCGCCTGCTTCTTCCTCTCCAAAACAAGATTCAGCACTTAAATATCCCTCATCTAAATCGCAAAATTGTCCTTCATCGCTTAATTTACAAAGCAAGGCCAAAACAAAACTCAAACTTGCAATTTCGCATTTGTAAAATTTAGCTTTTAAGTTTTTATCTTCCAAACAAGAAATATTAATACTATTTACACCTATTTTTTCACATAAATTTTTGTTTTTAAGGCTTGGCATATCTAAAAAACAAAGAGCATTATCATAAATCATACTCTCTCCTTTTTTATAACAATAGTCCAATCGACTTGATTAAATTTCAAAGAATTTAAAAGCTCACAGCCTTGTTCTTTTACAAAAGAAAAACTTTTTTCAACAGGAGAAAAATCGCCGATTTCAAAAAGCACCACTAAAACCTCACCTTGTTTTGCTTCTTTTATGATTTGTGCTAAATCTTCAAAAAGCTCTTTGCTTTTTCTTAAATCTACCCTTCTCATCGATCTATCTCACCTAAAACTATATTTACATTACCCATAATGGCTACAACATCAGCTAAATAAGTACCTACAAGCATTTCTTCAAAAAACGCACAATGCCAATAACTAGGCGTTCTAGCCTTTAAACGATAAGGTCTTCCTGTACCATCACTATGGATAAAAAAGCCAAGCTCACCTTTTGGACTTTCAGTAGGCACATAAACTTCGCCTTTAGGGGGTTTTAAACCTTGAGTGATTAAAACAAAATGCTGCATTAAAGAATAATTCTGCGTTAAAATTTGTTCCTTTGAAGCACTTACATACTCAGGATGCGTAGCTAAAATTTCAGGTGGAGTATCTTTATAAAGCATGGCACATTGTCTAAGGATTTTCAAACTTTCACGAAATTCTTGCATATAAACTTTATATCTTGCATAAGAATCCCCTTGCGTAGCATAAGGCACGCCAAATTTGACTTCATTATAAAGCAAATAAGGCTCTTCTTTGCGTATATCGTATTTTATGCCACTTCCTCTTAGCATCACACCCGTACAACCCCAGTTTAAAGCTTGTTCTTTAGTAACTACACCTACATTTTCAGTTCTTAAACGCCAAATTCTATTATCATCTAAAAGATCTTCATAATCTTTTAAATCATTTGGAAATTTATCGCAAAATGCAAGCATTTCTTCTAAATAATTCTCAGGTAAATCAAGCATAACCCCACCTATTCTCATAGAAGAATGCGTAAGCCTTGCACCACAATACTTTTCTATCAAATCCAAAACATACTCACGTTCTCTAAAACAGTATAAAAACACACTCATCGCACCAATATCAAGCGCATGAGTGGCAAGCCAAAGCAAATGTGATGTGATACGGTTTAATTCTAAAAGTATCATGCGTATCACTGCGGCACGGCGTGGAATCTCTAAACCACAAAGCTTTTCAACCGCTGCACAATAAGCATAATTATTCGCTGAAGCAGCGATATAATCCATTCTATCAGTAGTAGGAATAAACTCTTGATAAATCATATTTTCAGCCATTTTTTCCATACCACGATGCATATAACCTATACAAGGACGCGCTTTTACAACTTGCTCTCCATCAAGTTCTAAAATAAGGCGTAAATTTCCATGTGCTGAAGGATGTTGAGGGCCTAAATTGATAATCATCTTTGAGTCTTCTTGCTCAAAAGCTATATTTTCATAATAAGGTTTTAACTTGCTAGGAATTTGCATTTTAACGCCTTTTCTCTAAAATTTTTGCTTCATCACGTTTTACTTTTTTTACAAAAGCCACGCCTTCATCTTCTTGATATTCTTGTTTAAAGGAAATTTCCTTCTTTTGACTACCTTTTGGCACTTCATGATAAAGTCTTGCAAAATTTAGCGTATCTTTATCATCAGCAAAACCAGAATCTCTTTGCTCTTCGCCCACTACTTCACGATATTCTTTGCCAAAAATTTTATCAATCTCATACCATCTTGCAAACTCATCGCCCTTTAAAGGATAAGTTTTTAAAAGCGGATGTCCAAACCAATCATCAGGCATTAAAATGCGTTTTAAATTGGGATGATTTATGATGAAAATTCCAAACATATCATAAATTTCTCTCTCACTCCAATTTGCTCCTTTAAAAATATGAGCCACGCTTTGCAAACGCTCTTTTACGCCTACAAAAGTTTTTATTCTCACTCTTAATCTTTTTTCTAAATTTAAAAGCTGATAAAACACTTCAAAACCATTTTTATCTGCTACAAAATCAATAGCACTTGCCTCTGTAAAACTTAAATACCCTAAAGTTTTAAGCATTTGCAAGGTTTTAACATTGTCTTCTTTTTTAATTTCTATTACCCAAAAATCAAGCTCTACAAAGGAATTTAAAATTTCTACTTGAGTTTTTAAAACTTCAAAATCCTCTTTAAAAACACTTTCATTAACATCAGATTTTACAGTGTGTGGCGCGTGATAAAATCTATCTTTGTAATAATTTTGAGTTTGAGCATTTTTTTTATCGCTATACTTTCTCATTATACCAACCTTTTAGGTGCGATTTTACGACTTGCTTTTTCTTTGCGGATCTTTTTTTGCAAAATCATCAAAGCAAACTGAAAACTTTCGGGGCGTGGAGCACAGCCTGGCACATAAATATCTACAGGTATAATTCTATCCACTCCTTGAACCGTAGAATAAGTATTAAACATACCGCCTGTATTGGCACAACTTCCCATAGAAATCACCCATTTAGGATCAGGCATTTGATCGTAAAGTCTTCTTGTAAATTCAGCATGCTTTTTACATAAAGTTCCTGCGATAATCATCACTTCACTATGGCGTGGTGAAGCTCTAAAAATCGTTCCAAATCTATCAAAATCATATCTTGAACCCCCAGCCGCCATCATCTCAATCGCACAACAGGCAAGTCCATAAGATAAAGCCCATAAAGAATTACTCCTGCCCCATTGAACTAGTTTATCAACACTAGTTAAAACTACGGGCAAACCACTTGCATAATTTATTTGATGCTCTGCCATGCAAACGCTCCTTTTTTATAAGCATATAAAAATCCAACTCCTAAAAGTACGATAAAAATAAAAACTTCTAAAAGCCCAAACCAACCTAAATCTTTAAAAATCAAAGCCCAAGGAAATAAAAACACAACTTCTATATCCAAAAGTATGAAGATTAAGGCGATGATGAAAAATTGAGAGTTAATCTTGTTAGCTTGTTTAACAGGAATAGGACCACATTCATAAATTCCAAGTCCTAATTTTTTGCGATTTTTTGCGGCAAAATTATTACCGATTTTTGAAGCTAAAAAAACCAGTCCGAAAAAAATAACACTAGCAAGTACTAGCATTAAAAAAATACCAAAATAAGGATGCGAAGCATCTATATGAGACATTTATTCTCCTTTTTTAAAGCACTTTAATCACTCCACAACAAAAATTAAATTTACACTTTTCTTTATTTTACTCTAAACTTTCTATATTGAAACTTATATTAAAAAATATTTTTTAAAGTTTTAATTTTTTATGATTAAATTTATAAAAAAGATCACTTTGATGGCTTATAAATATATAAGAAATATTATTTTTTTGCTGATAGTCATATAAAAAAGTTAAAATTTCTTTAGAAGTTTTAATATCAAGTGCTGAAGTAATTTCATCTAAAATCAACAATTTAGGATTTAAAACCAAAGCACGGATAAGACCTACACGCGTGGCTTCTCCTCCACTTAACTCATAGGGTTTTTGTTTTAAAATTTGCTTTTTTAGACTAAAAAAATCAAAAAATTCTAAAATCAAGTCATCATTCTTTTGTAAATTAAAATTTTCCAAACCATCTTGTATAAGATTTTTGATTTTTTTATAAGGGTTTAAAGCCATTTTTTGATCTTGAAAGCAATACTGAATTTGCTTTCTTAAAAGTCTTTGTTTGTTTTTATCAAGCTTGTGTAAGTTAAGATTTTCATACCATACCTCACCCTCACTTGGATCTTCTAAAAAACAAAGAATTCTAGCTAATGTGCTTTTACCCGCACCACTTTTACCTAAAATTATTAAATTGTCATTTTCATTTAAAGAAAAATTGATATTATCAAAAATAATATGTCTTTCTTTTTTTAAATACCAATGCTTTTTAAGCTCATAAAACTTACTTAAATTACAAACTTTAAGCATTATAATACCTTAAAAACTCATTTAAGCTATATAAATTTGAACTATTTTTTTCTAGCATAAGAATTTCATCTGCTAAAGAATTTACCAAATTTAAATCATGAGTGATGCAAACTAAGGCTGTAGTATTTTTTAATTCTTTTAAAATCGATATAATCTTAGAAGCGTTTTCTTTATCCAAAGAAGCTGTGATTTCATCACAAATTAAAATTTGGGGTTGATTTAATAATGCCAAAGCTAGGCTCACCCTTCTTGCCATACCCAAACTTAATTCATTAGCATAAGAATGCCACAAACGATCAAGATTTTCAAATCCTAATTTTTGAAAATAAGAAAAAGCGTAATCTTTTCTTTCTTTTTGTTTTAATTTTGTATGAGTTTTTAAAACAAGATGACATAAATTTCCAATATCCAAATAAGGATAAAGACTAAGCTCTGCATCTTGCAAAACAAGTGCCACCTTAGAACGAAAATTTCTAAGTTCTTCTTTATTAAAATTAAAAATACAAGAATTATGAAAACTTAATTCATCAAAACTTATTGTGAAATTAGAATCTAAAAGTCTTACCAAAGCTTTTCCCAACAAACTTTTACCCACTCCACTTTGTCCTAGTATCATTAAAGTTTTGCCTGTTTTTATATCTAAATTAATATCCTTAAGCAATAAATTATTCTTCAAACTGATATTTAAATTTCTTACCTTCAAGATCTTATACCCCAAATTTTTTGTAAAAAATTACCCAACCATAAAAGAGGTAAAAACAACAAAAGCAAGCTTAAAAGTGGAAAAAGTATCATCCACCAAGCGCCTATAAAAACTGCGTTTGAAGACTCACTCAAAAGAGTACCTAAAGTTGGAATTTCAAATCCTAAACCCAGTCCAAAAAAACTCAAAGTAGCTTCTGTGGCTATAGCATGAACGATATTAAATATAAAAAGTGTAAAAATCAGTGTTTTTAAAGCAGGTATTAAATCTTTAAAAAAAGCTCTAAATTTAGTTCTTCCAAGCACTATATTTGCTTTGTAAAAATCTAAATTTTCAAGTCTTTTTAATTCACTTTCTATAATTCTTGCTATGAAACACCAATGAATTAAAGCGATTAAAAAAATCATCAAAAACACATCAGAAGTTATCATACTTTGAAAAAACATCATAAGTAAAAAAGCAGGCAAGGCTAAAAAAAACTCTAAAATACGCATCCAAAAAACATAAAAAAAACATCGCGCTAAAAACAAATAACACAAAGCAAAGATAATAGACAATAAAGATCCACCAACACCTATAATCAAAGAATTTCTCAAAGCAAAAAGCAAACGAGAAAACAAATCCCTGCCTAAAAAATCAGTCCCTAAAATATAAGTAAAATTAGGAGCTTGATGCAAATTTTCTAAATGAGTGCTTAAAATATCAAAAGGAGCCAAAAAAGGTGCAAACAAGGCGCATAAAAACAAAAAAATTAAAGGCGCAAGAATGATAAGAAATTTAAACAAAATCAAGCCTTCTTAATCTAGGATTTAAAATCCTAGCTACAATATCACTTAAAAATGTAAAAAATGCTGCAAGCAAAACGCTAAAAAATATAAGTGCAAGTACAACAGGATAATCTTTAAAAATAATACTTTTAAAAAGTAAAGACCCAAGTCCCTCGTAAGCAAAGACACTTTCTACCACATAAGTTCCCATCATAAAACTTAAAGCACTTCCCCCAAAATAAGCCACAATAGGGCTTAAAGAATATTTCAGAACTAAAAAATAAATATCTTTCTCCCTTAAAGCTCTAGCGTATAAATTTTGAATAAAAATTTGAGAAAAACTTTCATTGATAAAATTTCTAGCAATCCTTAAAAATAACGCCAAATGTGATAAAACGAGCACCAAAACAGGCAAAATCAAATGCTCTAAACGATTTAAAAAATCATCTTCAAAGCCTATATCACTACTTCCCATAACAGGCAAAATTTTCCAAAAAATTCCAAAAATCAAAACAAACAATAAAGCCAAAACAAAAGGAGGTAAAGCAAAAAAATTAAAAGCTAAAAAAGTGATGATTTTATCTATAAAACTTTCTTTATAAGAATATCCCAAAAGTGCCAAAAAAACACTGAGTAAAAATAAAAGCATTAAGGCGCTAAAACCCAAAATAAAAGTATTAAAAATTCTTTCTTTTATAAGCTTTAAAACACTTTCTCCACTTAAAAAAGAAACTCCTAAATCTCCTTTTAAAGCCTTAAAAAGCCAAATTTTATACTGCTCTAGCAAAGGCTTATCAAGCCCTAAATTTTGTTCTATTCTTTGAACAAATTCTTTACTTTGTGAATTAACTCCATTAGCATAAGCTATACTGCCTTTACTAAAATGAAGTAAAACAAAACATAAAAAAGTGCTAAAAAATGCTACGACAATACTAAAAACTAAGCGTTTTAGCACTATTTACTCCACTCATAAACATTCCAAGTAAAACCCACTCCGTGATGACCTAAAGTCCTTGCTTTGATACCTTTTAAATCTTTATTATAAACTAAAGCAAAATCAAGATAGGCTAAAAAAATAAAAGGAGGATTTTCATACAAAGCATCTATAAAATCTTTATAATATTTTTTTCTCTCTTCCAAATTTGAAGTGTTTCTTGCTTTTTGCAAGGCTATATCCACTTTTTTATCATGATAATGTCCAAAATTCCAACCCTCATCATTTAAAGCACTATCTTGCGAACTTTCAAATACCCTAAAAGTGTGAAAATCAGGATCTAAAGGACTTCCCCAGCCTATTAAAAAACTATCTACTTTAGAATAATCAAAACTTCCAGCAGGTTTAGCCACCACCTTGCTTACAACTCCTATTTTTCTAAATTCGCTTTGCAAAATTCCAGCCAAACTTACCCTTAAAGGATCATTACTCATCGCCCAAATTTCAAATTCTAAAATCTTGCCATCTTTTTCAAAAATACCCTCATCGTTTTTCTTAAAACCTAAAGCCAAAATCAAATCTTGGGCTTTTTTAGGATTGTATTCATAAGTTTTAAAAGCTTTAGAATCCGCCCAAGAACGCTCTAAAGGATGATTGGCTACAAAACCATAATCATGCAAAAGATTTTTGACTATACTTTGCTTATCAACAGCATAATTTAAAGCCTTTCTTATTTGAATATCTTTTAAAAATTCATTCTCTAAATTAAACATTAAAGCTCTATAATCAGCAGATCTTTCACGCAAAATTTTAAAATTTTCATCCTTTTTAAAAATATTCAATAAAGAAACATCAATCAAAGCCGCATCAATTTTGCCATTTTTAAGCTCTACGCTTGCAACCGAAGGATCAAAAATATGTTTGATGATAAGTCTTGGGGTTTTTACTTTTGTAAGATAAAAATTCTCATTAGCTTTAAACTCTACATATTCGCCCTTTTTCCATTTTACAAATTTATAAGGACCTGTGCCTATGGGATTTTGATTAAAAGAAGCAGTATTTAAGTCTTTATCACTAAGCAAATGTTTAGGAAGCATTCCTATACTTAAAGCATCTAAAAATGCAGGAAAAGGTTTAGAAAGCGTGATTTTAAGATGATAAGGATTTAAAATTTCTATACTTTTAATATCTTCAAAATTCACATAAATAGAAGAATTATTTTTAGGATTTTTAAAAGCTTCAAGACTGAATTTAACATCATCGGCACTAAATTTCACTCCATCGTGCCACAAAACATCTTCACGCAAAAAGATATCATAGCTAAGTCCATCCTTGCTAACATTCCACGACGCAGCTAAATCAGGCTTTAAACTCATATGCTCATCAAAACGCGTAAGTCCTGAAAATACAAGATTAATCACCGCATCATGATCTTCGCTATATGCAGGATTTATCCTTGAAATTTCATTTTCCACAGCTACGATTAAAGTATCTTTTGGAATTTTAGCCTCAACATTGAAAAACAATAAAAATAGTAAAATAAACCATCTAAGCACTTGTAACTCCTCAAATTTAAAATTAAAAAAATTATAAAATAAAAAATAAGAAGCCACAAGCCCTATAGGGGGATAATTTGCTTTAAATTATGGAGTTTTATTTATCAATTAAATTGCTTCTCACTGCATTCATCCAATAAATACGCTATATGCTGCCAAGATATACCCGTAGCATCGCTTAATCCTATCTCGCAAGTGCTTGATGTACTAAACCCGCGCTTAATATTTGTTTTGGCATAAAATTTTTTAAAGCCCTTTGTAGCATTAATATTTAATTGAGGCTTGAAAAAGCCCTTGTATCCAGCAAACCCGCAACAATAGGTATCATTATCTATTAATACTTTTCCATTCGTGCATAGCTTTGCAAGCTTGATTATATTTTCATTTAAACCAAGCTTTCTAGCAGCACACATGATATATAATCCTACATTCTCATTGATTTTATTAATGCGTAACTTAGGAGCAATAAATTTTAATAAATACTCGCTTAAATCATAAATTTCATACTTTAAATGATCGCTAATTAACTTAGCACTACAAGCACTATGATCTAACACTATGGGCGAGTCTATATTGCTTAAAAAATCATTGATTTTTTGTATATTTTTATCTTGGATATCTTGAAAATTCTCATAAGCCTTACCACAACATAAATCATTGGGTGCATAAATAATGCCTATATTTGCTTTTTTACACAAGCTCTCAAATACTTCTTGCAAACTTCTTTTATCATGCATTTTTTCATTTGGTTTAAAGCTTTTATTAAGACAGCTTGTAAAATAAACCACATTGCAAGCTCTTTTACGACTTTTTAACTCATAATCATTCACCTTAGGCAAATACGCCCTAGTTCTTGGTATAATGCTAAGAAAATTGCTTGCTTTTTCGAGCTTATTATCAAGACTTAAATTATCAAATTTATTTGCGATACTTAATGAAAATTTAGCAATTTTTAGAGTTTTTTCATGATTTTTATATGCTAGATTTCCTAAAATTTTAGATATAAATCCTATATTATTTTTTCTATATTTTAATGAAAAATCAGCAAAATTAATCCCCAAAGGACATGAAAAAGAGCACACCCCACAAGCAGCACAAGAGCTGTCTACTAAATGATTGTAATATTTTTTAATATCCTTTAATTTTGCTTTTGACTCATCATCATTTAAGCTTTCAAGGCGTTTGATCTCTCGTAAGATCGCAATTCTTTGTCTTGGAGTAATTGTATATTCATTTGATGGACAAAATCTTTCGCAAAATCCACATTCCATACAGGTATTTAATTTCTCATCAATCCAACTGACTTGTTTGATATTTTTCTTATAAATATCTTTATCATCGCTAATGATTACATCGGGATTAAATAAACTATCCTTATCAAAGATACTTTTGATTTTTTTATTGATCAAATAAGCTTGCTTACCCCACTCTACCTCCACAAAAGGTGCCACCATACGCCCTGTGCCGTGTTCAGCTTTTATACTTCCACCATAAGAAGCTACTATATTAGACATTTCTTTAACTAGATTTGAAAAATTATCAAATTCAAGCTTATTGTTTAAATCCGGTGTGATAATAAAATGGATATTGCCTGCTAATGCATGGCCAAAAATGATTCCATTATCACCAAAGCCATATTTATAAAACAATTCTTGAATGCTTTTAATTCCATCGGCTAAATCCTCGATATTAAAACACACATCTTCAGTAATTACCGTTGAACCTGCCTTTCTAAGACTAGCTGCTATAGGCAAGAGTGCTTTTCTAATCTTCCACCATAAATCATATTCGGCCTTATTCTTGCTAAAATATGACTTATAAGCCAGTTTGGAAATTTCTTTTATTTTATTTATATTTTCATCAAGCTTAAGCTCATTACTATGCTCACTTTGGATCAATACACAAGTATTACCCTCTTTAATATCAGCTAAAATATCTCTTAACTCATCATAAGTTGATGCAGCTTTTAAACTTGCATAGTCCATTATTTCAGCAGAACTTACAAAATCAACTTTAGCAAATTCTTTTATAGTGTTTGCAGCATTATTGATATTATCAAAAAACAATAAAGCACAGGCCTTAAATTCCAAATCATCCAAAACAGCAAGCTTAACTTCGCTTACAAATCCCAAAGTCCCTTCAGAGCCAATAAGCAAGTGTGCTAAAATATCTATTTCATCATCATAATCAACAAAGGCATTAAGGCTATAACCTGTGGTGTTTTTGATTTTAAATTTTTTGATTATTAAATCTTTTAATTCTTTATTGGCATTAATCTCTTCTTTGATCTCTCTAAGTTCATTAATTAATTTTTTATTTTCATCTTTAAATCGAGCCACGCTTAAAGCATCACTGGTATCAAGCATACTACCATTTGCCAAAATCACCCTAATGCTTCTTAAGGTTTTATAGCTATTATCCTTAGTTCCGCAGCACATTCCGCTTGAATTGTTATTTACAATCCCTCCAATTAAAGCTGAATTTATAGTAGCTGGATCAGGTCCTATTTTTTTCTTCAAAAAAGCAAGACTTTCATTAGCATGAATGCCTACTACACCACATCCTAAAGTAATTTCACTAGCGTCTTTGTTAATTTTTATTTTTTTAAAAGCAAATTTAATCACTACAAGTACTCCATCACAAGAGCTTTGTCCACTTAAACTTGTACCTGCTGCTCTAAATGTTATAGGAGTTTTATAAGTATTTGCTAATTGAATAATTTGCTTAATTTCATCTTCATTTTTAGCAATAATCACTATTTTTGGAATATAAAAATAACACGACGCATCAATGCCATAAGCATAGCATCTAGCATAATCATTAAAAATTCTATCCTTAAAAATATACTTAGCCTCATTATAAAAAGCTTTAAAATTTGCCATAGTCCCTCTTTTTAATTTATTATCAATTATATAATTTAATAATTTAAAGATAATTTTAAATTTATATTTTTGAGCATAATTTTAACACAAGTCAATTTTTTTCTCCTTTTTAAGATATAAAATATCTCTTTTACAACAAAAAGGAGAAACTATGACAAAAGAACAAATTCAAATCATCAAAGATTGTGTGCCTATTTTGCAAAAAAATGGAGAGGATTTAACCAATGAGTTTTATAAAATAATGTTTAATGATTATCCTGAGGTAAAACCTATGTTTAATATGGAAAAACAAATTTCAGGAGAACAACCAAAAGCTTTAGCAATGGCGATTTTAATGGCGGCTAAAAATATAGAAAATTTAGAAAATATGAGAAACTTTGTTGATAAAGTTGCCATAACTCATGTTAATTTAGGAGTTAAAGAAGAGCATTATCCTATAGTTGGAGCTTGCCTTTTAAAGGCTATTAAAAATCTTTTAAATCCTGACGAAGCTACTCTTAAAGCTTGGGAAGTTGCTTATGGAAAAATTGCTAAATTTTATATCGATATAGAAAAAAAGCTCTATGATAAATAATATAAGCCCATTTTGGGCTTTAATCAAATTTTTCTACTAAATTTTTAGCTAATTCCTTTATATTCTCACCCTTTAATTCGCTGATTTCACCATTTTGAGCCAAGAAAATTCTATCAGCACTATCAAAATATGCATCATCATGTGTGATAGCAAAGATTGTTTTACCTTGCTCTTTTAGCAAAGGTAAAAGTTTTTTATAAAAAAATCTTCTAAAAACAGGATCTTGATCAGCCGCCCATTCATCAAGCACTAAAATATCCCTTTCTTCAAGCAAGGCTATAAGCATAGCTAAACGCTTTTTTTGCCCTGTAGAAAGTTTGGTTAAGGTCAGTTCATTATCTTTGACACTTGTTTTATTTTTAAGTTCTAAAAACTCCAACCAAAAAGCAATTTTTTCTTCGCTTGCAAAATTTTCTTTATTTAAGGTTTTAGTAAAAAGATGAAAATCGCTAAAAACAGCAGAAATAAGAGATCTATACTCATCTAAATTTTTATCATCTATAAGCGTATCATCAACATAAATTCCGCCTTTGCTTGGCTTAAAAAGTCCTGTCAAAAGCATACAAAAAGTGGATTTACCACTTCCATTTTTACCTATTAAAAATACCAATTCACCTTTTTTAAGTTCTATATTTACAGGATTTAAGTGAAAATTTTCTTCATAAGCAAATTGAGTATTTCTAAAAGAAATTTTTTTCCATTCGCTAATATAATGTGTTTTTTTAAAACCTTCTATATAATCATCTAATTCCAATTTTGCGATCTTATCCAAAGCGATTTTTGCCAAAAGCAAAGTAGGAAAAGATCCTATCATAGATACTAAAGGGGTTCGTAAAAACAAAATAGAAAGAGCTATAGTTGTAGCATCTGCAACACTTGCCCATTCAAATTTTAAAGCTAAGTAAAACTCTACACCCACTAAAGCCAAAAGAGTTACATTTGTCCAGTTGTTTGAGAGATTGTTAAAAAGATTGCCTAAAGTACTATTTTTCTTTTTCAATCTTGCATTATTTTCAAATTCATCTTCATAGTAAAGTTTGGCTCTATCACGATTGATCAAAAGTTCTTTATGTCCATCTAGTATATTTTGGTAATTATTTTGCAAAGCATCATCATTTTCCCTTGCCTTTCTAAAATACTGATATACTTTCATCATCAAAAAATTATTAGTAATAAAAATAACCATAATCCATACCACACACAAAGCAAAAATTTGTGGTGAAAGATAACATAAATAAACACTAGTGCATAAAATCAATATACTTGATTGTAAAAAATCAGGCAATCTTAAAAGCCCAAAAGATATATTTCTCACATCACTTCCTAAAGAAGCTAAAATTCTAGCCTTACCTACTTTAGCCACTCTTAACAAAGGGGTATCTAATATCTGCTTTACTACACGCCTTTGCATTTTAAAAATAAAATTTTGTCCAAAAATACTAAGTCCAAGTTCAACTATGGTAGAACTTATAAAAAATATCAAAAGCAAAACAATAAAATAAAAAATAGGAATGTTTTGTGCATTTTTAAGCAAATAATCATTGATAAAAACAAGAGTTAAAACTCCAACAGCGCTTGTAATAAAAGAAAAAAGCAAAAAAGAAATCAACTTTAATTTATTTTGCTTAAGTAATTCCATAATAAAAGGCATTTATAAACTCCAAAATATAATTTTAATTATAACATTTTAAGAGTGATTATCAAAATTTTATTTTATCTTTTACTATAAAAACAGCACAAATAGCCAATAACGCTAAAAAAATCATATATATACTCATACCATATAAAAATGGATTTTCATTTTTACTCGCAAGTGTATTAAGCCAAAAAACGAGTTGCGGAGTAATACCGCCTGAAATTGCATAAGCAATATTATAAGAAAAAGAAATTCCTGAAAATCTTATTTTAGCTCTAAAAACTTCACTCATTAAAATAGGTGCGAACACATTAATCCCACCTAAAAAACAAACAATCGAATACAAAATACACACCAAAACCAAATTTTTAAGCTCATATAAAGCATAAAAATATAAAAAAGAAAAAAATACAAAAGTTAAAGAAAAGAAAATGCAAATTTTAAATAAACCAAATTTATCTACAAGATAACCCATAAAAGCCCCGCCTAAAGCTATTCCCAAAATTCCTAATATCTGTAAATAACTTCCTTCAACCCCACTTAAATTTAAAATACTAGGCATAAATTTAGGCATTAATAAAACAAGCACAATAACACAACCTGTTAAAACCCAAGTCATCATCATTGATGAAAATAAATTTTTTACAATATCCTTTTCTTTAAATAAATCTTTAAGCGGAAAAGAACTAAGCGATGATTCTTTTTTCATTTGTTTAAAAACAGGAGTTTCTTGCAAAAATCTACGCAAATAAATAGAAATAATCCCAAAAATTCCACCTACAAAAAAAGCAATACGCCATGCATAAGTAGCAATTTCTTCTATACTAAAAAAAGCATTAATGATTAAAAATACTATACTTCCTAACAAAATTCCTAAAGCCATAGCTGAATTTAAACAGCTTAAAAAGAAAGCTTTTTGTTTTTCTTGACAATGTTCTCTTACAAAAACCCAAGCTCCAGGCAATTCTCCACCTATAGCTATGCCTTGAAAAATTCTTATAAGTATCAATAAAATAGGAGCTAAAAACCCAAGAGTTTCATAACCTGGAATAAAAGCTAAGACAAAGGTGGGAAGAACCATTAGTAAAATACTTAGCATAAACATATTTTTACGCCCAAATTTATCTCCAAAATGTGCCATAACTATACCACCTAAAGGACGTGCTAAATATCCAGCTGCAAATGCTCCATAAGTATTTAATAAAGCCCAAAATTCACTCATACCTTTAGGAAAAAATACATTGGCTATATATTCAGCAAAAAAGACAAAAATAATAAAATCATAAAATTCTAAAGTTCCTCCTAGTGAAGAAAGTCCTAAGATCTTAATTTCCTTTGTTCCAAATTTTGATTTTCTCATTGATTAATTACCTTAAATTTTAAAAACATTGTTTTTATTATACTATAATCATTTCCAAAATATTATCTAAAAAATTTAAGGATAAATATGTTTAATTTTATAACCACCCTTTTAAAAACCAATCTTTATTTTTTAGAAGAAAAAACCACAAGCAAAAGTTCAAATCAAACCCATATAATCTCGCTTAAACAATCTGATGATGAATTTTTAAATTTATTATTTTCTTTTTTAGTGCCACAAAACGATGAAGATAAGAATTTTATAGAAAAAACTCGCACAAAAATCAAAAGAAATGAGCATAATATTGCTCTGATAAAAAATCCAAATTTTAATGCTTTAATAGACACAGGGTTTTTAGATACTATTGATACATTAAAGAAAAATTACATATCCACAAAACCGATTTTAAAGATATCACTCATATTATCTTAACACATGCACATCCTGATCATATAGGTGCTTTAATGAGCGAAGAAAATCTTTTTCCAAAAGCTCAAATTTTAATCGATAAAAAAGAATATGATTTTTGGATCAAAAGCGATAGACAAGAAATTAAAAACACCTTGCTTAAACTTAAAAATATAGAATTTATCGATCATTCCAAAGATTTGATCTTTCAAAATTCAAGCATTAAAGCCATACCTGCTTACGGGCATACCCCAGGTCAAAATGCTATCATAATTGATGATAAAATAGTCTTTTGGGGAGATTTACTTCATCTTTATGATATACAAATCCCAAAACCTAAAATCGCTATAAAATTTGATATAGATCAAAATGAGGCTATACAAACAAGGGAAAAACTACTTAAAGAATTTAAAGAAAGAAAACTCAAAGTTATAGGGACTCATGTGCCTTTTATCAAACCTAAATTTTTAGGTTAATTACTTAAAAATTACTAAAAATTAAGTAAAAATTTTAATAATTTTTGCTAAAATTATAGCCTTTTTATTTCATGAAAGGAGAAAATTTTGGCAAAAGATGATGTAATTGAAATTGATGGCACCGTACTTGAAGCATTGCCTAATGCAAATTTCAAGGTTGAACTTGACAACAAACATGTAATTTTATGTCATATTGCAGGAAAAATGCGTATGCATTATATAAGAATAATGCCAGGTGATAAAGTAAAAGTAGAACTTACACCTTATAGCCTTGATAAAGGGCGTATAACTTTTAGATATAAATAATCTAAGTTATTTAAAAGCTAATTTTAGATAAAATTAGAGTTTTGCGACAAATTACATCGAACTATATGAAGAAGTATTTTTAAAATCCACCACTTATTTTAAAAATAGTTGGTTATTCATAAAACCTGATGTAGTTGTAAATCAAGTGGAATTCATTTAAGGAGACGCTCATGAAAGTGAGACCATCGGTTAAAAAGATGTGCGACAAGTGCAAAGTAGTTCGCCGTAAAGGCGTGGTTCGCATTATTTGCGAAAATCCAAAACATAAACAAAGACAAGGATAAACATGGCTCGTATTGCAGGTGTGGATTTACCAAAGAAAAAAAGAATTGAGTATGGACTAACCTATATTTATGGTATAGGACTTTTCACTTCAAGAAAAATTCTAGATAAAGTAGGAATTTCTTATGATAAAAGAGTTCATGAGTTAAGTGAAGATGAAGCAGCAGCTATCCGTAAAGAAATTCAAGAAAACTATATGGTTGAAGGGGATTTGAGAAAACAAGTTGCTATGGATATTAAAGCACTTATGGATTTAGGAAGCTTTAGAGGCTTAAGACACAGAAAAGGCTTACCAGTTCGCGGACAAAAAACAAAAACAAACGCAAGAACTAGAAAAGGTAAGAGAAAAACTGTTGGTGCAAAATCATAAGGATAAATCATGGCAAAAAGAAAAATCGTAAAGAAAAAAGTAGTTAAAAAAAATATAGCAAAAGGTATTGTTTATATCAGTGCGACTTTTAACAATACTATGGTTACAGTGACTGATGAAATGGGAAATGCTATCGCTTGGAGTAGTGCAGGTGGTTTAGGATTTAAAGGTTCTAAAAAATCAACTCCTTATGCAGCACAACAAGCAGTAGAAGACGCTTTAAATAAAGCAAAAGAACACGGAATTAAAGAAGTAGGCATTAAAGTACAAGGACCAGGAAGCGGTAGAGAAACTGCTGTTAAGAGTGTAGGTGCTATGGAAGGAATCAAAGTAACTTTCTTAAAAGATATCACTCCATTAGCTCACAATGGTTGCAGACCGCCTAAGCGTCGTCGTGTCTAAGATATAAGAAAAATTTAGGAGAATATTATGGCAAGATATAGAGGACCAGTAGAAAAATTAGAAAGACGCTTTGGTGTTAGCTTAGCATTAAAAGGAGAAAGAAGACTAGCTGGCAAAAGTGCACTAGACAAACGCCCTTATGCGCCAGGACAACACGGAGCAAGAAAAGGTAAAATTAGTGAGTATGGACTTCAATTAAGAGAAAAACAAAAAGCTAAATTTATGTATGGAGTAAGCGAAAAGCAATTCCGTCGTTTATTTGCTGAAGCAGCAAGAAGAGAAGGAAATACAGGGGTATTACTTATCCAGCTTTTAGAACAAAGATTAGACAATGTGGTATATAGAATGGGTTTTGCTACAACACGTCGTTTTGCAAGACAACTTGTAACACATGGACATATTTTAGTAAATGGTAAAAGAGTGGATATTCCTAGCTTTAGAGTAGAAGCAGGTGCTAAAATCGAAATCATCGAAAAAAGCAAAAACAATCCTCAAATAACAAGAGCTATCGAACTTACAGCACAAACTGGAATCGTTGCTTGGGTTGATGTTGAAAAAGATAAGAGATTTGGAATTTTCACAAGAAAACCTGAAAGAGAAGAAGTTGTCATTCCGGTTGAGGAAAGATTTATCGTTGAGCTTTACTCTAAGTAATAGGGGCTAAATATGAGAAATATTACAACATCTGCTTATACGCCAACAGAATTTACAATAGAAAACATTAGTGATACTGTGGCTAAAATCAGTGCTTGGCCTTTTGAGATCGGCTATGGAATCACCCTAGCCCATCCTTTACGCCGTTTGCTTTACACTAGCACCATAGGATATGCTCCAACTGCGATCCATATTGATGGCGTAGCTCATGAATTTGATAGCATGCGTGGTATGCTTGAAGATGTAGCACTTTTTATCATTAATCTAAAAAAACTACGCTTTAAAATTAAAGGCGAATCAAATAAAGAAATAGTAGAATTTAGCTTTAAAGGCTCAAAAGAAATTTACGGCAAAGATCTAAATAATGATCAAGTAGAGGTAGTAAACAAAGACGCCTATCTAGCAACTATCAACGAAGATGCTGAACTCAAATTCACATTGATCGTTGAAAAAGGTATTGGCTATGTACCAAGCGAAGAAATTAAAGAGCTTATAAATGATCCTAAATTTATAGCTTTAGATGCTTTCTTTACACCTGTAAGAGAAGCAACCTATGATATTGAAAAAGTTTTGTTTGAAGATAATCCTGATTATGAAAAAGTGGTTTTAACTGTAACAACTGATGGACAAATCACTCCAAATGAAGCTTTTCAAAATGCTCTAGAAGCTATGTATAAACAATTATCAGTATTTGATAAAATCACCAATGTTAGAAGCGTAATTAAAAATCAAGCAACAAGCAATGAACTAGAAAATACTAAATTATTGCAAAACATTACAGATTTAAATTTAAGTGCTAGAAGTTATAATTGTCTTGAAAAAGCAGGAGTAGTTTACATAGGCGAGCTTGCTTTGATGAGTGTAAGTGAACTTGCAGGGCTTAAAAATTTAGGTAAAAAATCTCTTGATGAAATTAAAAACATCATGGAAAGCATAGGTTTTCCTGTGGGAACTTCTAAGCTTAGCGATAATAAAGAAATACTTAAAAATAAAATCGCAGAATTAAAAGCACAAAACGAAGGATAAAGAATGAGACATAAACATGGATATAGAAAACTTGGCAGAACTTCATCTCATCGTGCTGCCTTATTAAAAAATTTAACTATAGCTTTAGTAAATAGCGGAAAAATCGAAACTACTCTACCAAAAGCTAAAGAATTAAGAGGTTATGTAGAAAGATTGATTACTAGAGCAAGACTTGGAGATTTTAACGCTCATAGAGCAGTTTTTGCTTCATTACAAGATAAAAACGCTACTAATAAATTAGTGACTGAAATTGCTCCAAAATTCAAAGATCGCAATGGTGGATATACAAGAATCATCAAAACAAGAATTCGCCGTGGTGATGCTGCTGAAATGGCTTTCATCGAATTTGTAGCTTAATCAAATCCTAGCTTTTGCTAGGATTAATACTTCAATTAAATACCTTAAAAATAAAAAGTTTTAAATAATTATTTTAAATAAAATTAAATTTATTTATTTTCTAAAACCCTTGCTAAAAATTCAACTACTTATGCTAATATAAGTTTTTAATTTTTAATTTCAAGGATATGTTATGCAAGAAAACACTCGTTTACGCATTGCGATACAAAAATCAGGTAGACTTTCAAAAGAATCCATAGAGCTTCTTTCAGAATGTGGTGTTAAAATGCATATCCATGAACAAAGCTTGATCGCTTTTTCTACAAATTTACCCATAGATATTTTACGCGTTAGAGATGATGATATCCCTGGGCTTATTTTTGATGGGGTTGTAGATTTAGGCATTATAGGGGAAAATGTTTTAGAAGAAAATGAACTTGAACGCCAGTCTTTAGGAGAAAATCCAAGCTATAAGCTTTTAAAAAAGCTAGATTTTGGATATTGCCGTCTTTCTCTTGCCTTACCTCAAGAAAATAAATTTCAAAATTTGAAAGATTTTGAAGGCTTAAGGATAGCTACTTCTTATCCACAACTTTTAAAGCGTTTTATGAAAGAAAATGGGATTAATTATAAAAATTGTACGCTTACAGGTTCTGTTGAAGTAGCCCCTAGGGCAAATTTAGCCGATGCGATTTGCGATCTTGTTTCAAGCGGGGCAACTTTACAAGCAAACAATCTTAAAGAAGTTAAAGTCATTTATGAATCTCGTGCTTGTTTGATTCAAAAAGAAAATGCTTTAAGTAAAGAAAAACAAGCCTTAGTGGATAAAATTATGTTGCGTGTAGCAGGAGTAATGCAAGCAAGAGAATCTAAATACATTATGCTTCATGCTCCAAAAGAAAAGCTTGATAAAATTCAAGCCCTACTTCCAGGAGTTGAAAGACCGACTATCTTACCTTTAGCACACGATGAAAAAAATGTAGCTTTACATATGGTAAGTAAAGAAAATCTTTTTTGGGAAACCATGGAGGCTTTAAAAGAAGAAGGTGCGAGTTCGATTTTAGTTCTGCCTATAGAAAAAATGTTAAAGTGAGTAAAAAATGCAAATTTTAGTATATGATAATTTGGATGAAAAACAAAAAGAAGAAGCGTTAAAACGCCCTGCTATAAGTGCGAAAGATGAAATTTCAAAAATAGTAAGTTCTATCATTAAAGAAGTGCAAGAAAAAGGCGATGAAGCTTTGATAGAACAAGCTTTGAAATTTGATAAGGCTGAAATTTCAAAGATTAAAATCACTCAAGAAGAAATCACTCAAGCAAGCAAGCGTTTAGATAAAGATTTACAAGAAGCTATTTTAGTGGCTTATGAAAATATCAAAAAATTTCACGAAGCCCAAATCCCACATGAAATCGCTCTTGAAACTACAAAAGGCGTTAAATGTGAAGTTTTAACACGCCCTATAGAAAAAGTAGGACTTTACATACCAGGGGGTTTGGCACCTTTGTTTTCAACGGTTTTAATGCTAGCTATTCCTGCAAAAATTGCAGGTTGTGAAAAAATCGTTTTAGCAAGTCCTGCAAAAATCAATGATGCTGTGCTTTTTTGTGCTAAGCTTTGTGGCGTGGATGAAATTTATCAAATGGGCGGTGCAGGAGCTATAGCAGCTTTGGCTTACGGTACCCAGAGTGTTTTAAAGGTGGATAAAATTTTTGGCCCAGGAAATGCCTTTGTAACCGAAGCAAAACGCCAAGTAAGTAGTGATATAAACGGAGCAGCTATTGATATGCAAGCAGGACCTAGTGAAGTTTTAGTCATAGCTGATGATTTAGCTAATGAAAAATTTGTAGCTAGTGATTTGCTTTCACAAGCTGAACATGGTGCAGATTCTCAAGTGATTTTAGTGTGTTTAAGTCAAGATTTTGCTAAAAAAGCAAGTGATGAAGTCCAAAGTCAATTAGAACTTTTGCCTCGCAAAGAACTTGCAAGCAAAAGCATTGCTAATTCACGCATTATCATAGCTAAAGATTTAAATCAAGCCTTAGAAATTTCAAATCTTTACGCCCCTGAACATTTGATCATACAAACTCAAAATCCACGAGAACTTTTAAAAGGTGTAAAACACGCAGGATCAGTATTTTTAGGAGCTTATTCCCCAGAGTCTATGGGTGATTATGCAAGTGGGACAAATCATGTTTTACCTACTTATGGACTTACTAAAACGCATTCTAGTTTAGGTTTGGCAGATTTTAGCAAAAGAATGACCGTTCAAGAGTTAAGTAAAGAAGGTTTTTTAGCTTTAGGTAAAAGTGTTGAAATTTTAGCACAAAATGAGCATTTAGACGCGCACAAAAATGCAGTAACTTTTCGTTTAGAAAGCTTAAAATGAGTCAAAAAATCCTTTTTATAGATAGAGATGGCACTTTAATAGAGGAGCCAAAAAGCGATTTTCAAATCGATACTCTTGAAAAATTGCGTTTTGAAAAAGATGCTATTCCTACTCTTTTAAAACTAAAAAATTTTGGATTTAAATTTGTCATGGTAAGCAATCAAGATGGTCTTGGAACGCCAAGTTTTCCAAAGGAAAATTTTGAAATCGCTCATGAAAAAATGCTTGATATTTTAAAAAGTTGCGGTATAGAATTTCAAGATATTTTTATTTGTCCGCATTTTGAAAATGAAAATTGTGCTTGCAGAAAACCTAAAACCGCTATGTTAGAAGAGTATATCAAACACGAACTTTACGATAAAGAACAAAGTTTTGTTATCGGAGATCGTGAGAGTGATATGATCTTAGCTTCAAATTTAGGTGTGCGTGGTTTAAGATATGGCGAACTTTCTTGGAAAGAAATAGAAAATGAAATTTTAAGTTCTTTTAGAAGTGCGAGTTATCAAAGAACTACTAAAGAAACAGATATAAAAGTAAAAGTGTGCTTAAATGGGGGCAAGGTTAGCATTAAAACAGGCATTGATTTTTTTGATCACATGTTAGAGCAAATCGCTGTACATGGAGGTATAGGGCTTGAAATTTCTTGTAAAGGGGATTTAGAAATCGATGAGCATCATAGCGTTGAAGATGTAGCCTTAGCACTTGGAGCTTGTATCAAAAAAGCTTTAGGGGATAAAATCGGCATTGCAAGATATGGTTTTGCTTTACCTATGGATGAGTGTTTGGCAAGTTGTGCGATGGATTTTTGCAATCGTCCTCATTTAGTCTATAAAGCCAAATTTAAAAAATCTTATTTAGGGGCTTTAAGCACAGAAATGATCGAGCACTTTTTTTATTCTTTAAGCTATGCTATGGGCGTGAGTTTGCATTTAAAAGTTAAAGGCAAAAACGATCATCATAAAGCCGAAGGGCTTTTTAAAGCCTTTGCAAAAGCTTTGAAAATGGCAGTGAAAATAGAAAGTGAAAATTTAGCCAGCTCTAAAGGAGTGATATGAAAATCATCATCATCGATACAGCCTGTGCGAATTTAGCATCTTTGAAATTTTGTCTGGATAGATTAGGTTTTAATGCAACTATCAGTAGGGATTTAAAAGAGCTTGAAAGTGCGGATAAGCTTTTTTTACCTGGAGTGGGTACCGCAAAAGAAGCGATGAAAAATTTAGAACAATTTAATCTTATTGATTTTATTAAAAATACCAAAAAACCTTTGCTTGGTATTTGTTTAGGTATGCAAATTTTAGGAAATTTTTCCGAAGAATTAAATCAAGAAACCTTAAAACTCATAGATTTTACAACTCAAAAATTTAAAGCTAAAGAAGGCTTTACTTTTCCACATATGGGATGGAATGAAGTTTATAGCTCTCATGCTTTGTTTAAAGGCTTAGAAGGGGCTTATTTTTATTTTGTGCATAGTTATTGTGTAGGACTTGGGAAATACACTATAGCAGATTGTGAGTATTCGCAAAAATTTAGCGCAAGCGTAATGAAAGATAATTTTTACGGAGTGCAATTTCACCCTGAAAGAAGTAGCGAGGCTGGGGAAATTTTAATTTCAAATTTTATTAAGGATATAGGATGACTCAAATCATACCCGCACTCGATCTTATAGATGGCGAAGTGGTGCGTCTTGTAAAAGGGGATTACGAACAAAAAAAAGTATATAAATACAATCCCTTAAAGAAATTTAAAGAATACGAAAAAGCAGGAGCGAAAGAACTTCATCTTGTAGATCTTACAGGTGCAAAAGATCCTAGCAAAAGACAATTTGCTTTGATAGAAAAATTAGCCAAAGAAGTCAGTGTCAATTTGCAAGTAGGTGGAGGTATACGCTCTAAAGCAGAAGTTAGAGCTTTGCTTGATTGTGGAGTAAAAAGAGTAGTTATAGGATCTATGGCAATTAAAGATGCGACTTTATGTCTTGAAATTTTAAAAGAATTTGGTAGTGAAGCTATAGTTTTAGCCTTAGATACGATTTTAAAAGAAGATTATGTTGTGGCTGTAAATGCTTGGCAAGAAGCAAGCGATAAAAAGCTTATGGAAGTTTTAGATTTTTATAGCAATAAAGGCTTAAAACACATACTTTGCACAGATATTTCAAAAGATGGCACCATGCAAGGAGTAAATGCAAGACTTTATAAACTTATCCATGAAATTTTTCCTCATATTTGCATTCAGGCAAGTGGTGGAGTAGCAAGCTTAAAAGACCTTGAAAACTTAAAAGGAATTTGCAGTGGGGTTATCGTAGGAAAAGCTTTATTAGACGGAGTTTTTAGTGTAGAAGAAGGGATAAGATGTCTGGAAAATTGACCTATAAAGAATTAATTATAGAAGTTTTAAAACAAACTAAAAAGCCTTTAAATGTGAGTGAAATTTGGCAAAAAGCTCTTGAAAAAGGCTTAGATAAAAAGCTTTCTAGTATAGGACAAACACCCACTCAAACAATTTGGAATAGGTTGCTTACAGATAAAATTAACTTTCTTAAAACCTCAATAAAACCTACAACTTTTTGGCTAAAAGAAAGAGAAAATGAACTTTTAAAGCTTGATAATAAAAATGAAATTACCAATGAAAAACAAGAAAAAAATAAATTTCATGAAAGAGATTTACACCCCTTGCTTGTAAAATTTTTATATGAAAATTTAGATTTTAATTTAAATTGCAAAACAATTTATCACGAACAAAGCAAAAAGGGTAAGGGCGGGGAAGATAAGTGGAATTATCCTGATATTGTAGGGGTTTATTTTCCCTACGATGATTATGAAAAAGAGACCATAACACTTTTAGAAAATATCAAACAAAATAGTTATAAGCTTTTTTCTTTTGAACTTAAAATTGCTTTAAATTTTTCAAATTTAAAAGAATGCTATTTTCAAGCTGTAAGCAATTCTAGCTGGGCAAATGAAGGCTATTTGGTTGTTTTACAAGAAATTGATAGCGAAGTTTTAAGTGAGTTAAGACGCTTAAATCAAAGTTTTGGCATAGGAGTGATAAAACTTGAAAAAGATATTTCAAATTCTCAAATTTTAATTAGTGCAAAAGAAAAAGAACTTGATATTCAAACACTAAATATGCTGATCAATAAAAATCCAAATTTTAAAGAATTTATTGATGATATAAACAAACAAATTAAAGTGGGCAAAGAAGCAAAAATTCAAGCTAATTTTGATGAAATTAAAAGCGATGAAGAAATGGAAAAATATCTTAAAGAAAAATGTATTTTGGAGAAATAAATGCTTACAAAACGCATAATTGCATGTTTAGATGTCAAAGATGGCAGAGTAGTAAAAGGAACACAATTTAAAAACCATAAAGATATGGGAGATATCATAGAGCTTGCTAGGTATTATTCTCAAAATGGTATTGATGAGCTTGTTTTTTATGATATTGCTGCAAGTGCTAGAAAAGAACGCATATCAAGAGAATGGGTAAGTGAAGTAGCAAAAAATATCAATATTTCTTTTTGTGTTGCAGGGGGTATTAAAAGCGAAGAAGATGCAGCTGAACTTTTGGCTAATGGGGCAGATAAAATTTCTATCAATTCTCCTGCTTTAAATGATCCAAGCCTAATCACACGCCTTGCTAAAAGCTTTGGCGTGCAATGCGTAGTAGTAGGGATTGATAGTTTTAAAGATGAAAATGGAAATTTAAAAGTATTTCAATACACAGGGGATGAAAAAACAAGTAAACATAGTGGAAAAAGCACTTTAGAATGGGTTAAAAAAGTGCAAGATCTAGGTGCAGGCGAAATTGTTTTAAATATGATGAATCAAGATGGTGTTAAAAATGGCTATGATTTAGAACAATTAGAAGCTGTATATAAAATTTGTAAAGTACCTTTGATCGCAAGTGGGGGAGCGGGAAAAATGGAACATTTTTTAGAAGCTTTTAAACTAGGTATAGATGGGGCTTTAGCTGCTTCTGTTTTTCATCAAAAACTTATAGACATTAAAGAATTAAAAATTTATCTTAAAAATCAAGGCTTAAGTATAAGGATATAATATGCAAAATTTCAAAGAACTTAATGAAAAAATCGCTTGGCAAAAAGTGGATAATCTTTTACCTGTCATCATCCAAGATGCAAAAACTTGCGAAGTTTTAATGCTAGGCTTTATGAATAATGAAGCCTTAGAAAAAAGCTTAGAAAGTGGCAAAGTAGTCTTTTTTTCACGCACAAAACAGCGTCTTTGGATGAAGGGTGAAGAAAGTGGAAATTTCTTAAATATCATAGATTTAAGCTTAGATTGTGATAATGACACGCTTTTAATTTTAGCAAATCCTGTAGGGCCTACTTGTCATACGGGCGATATTTCTTGTTTTGAAAAAATTTCTAAAAATGCAGATTTTGTTTTTCTAGCCAGACTTGAAAAACTTATTAATGCACGCAAAAATGCCGATGAAAATACTTCTTATACAGCAAAACTTTTCAAAAGTGGTACAAAACGCATCGCACAAAAAGTTGGTGAAGAAGGCGTAGAAACAGCTTTAGCAGCGACAGTAAAAGATAAAGAAGAGCTTATTTGTGAAGCAGCGGATTTAATGTATCATTTAAGTGTTTTACTTGCAGATGCAAATCTTAGTTTCTCAGATGTGATTTCAAAATTAAAAGAAAGACATAAAGCTTAAAGCTTTATGTAAAATAAATTTATATCAATGCAAGGCTTCATTAAGTTTGACTGCTTTTTTATTTAAAGCTACTATCATAGCACCACTTATAGAATCTTGACGGAAATGTAGCCCATTTAAACCTTTAAGCTCTAAGCCTTTGTAAATTTCTTTATCAAAATTAAAATAAGGATTAAGTTTAGCAAGTTCTTCGGCATCTGTGAGTAAAAATTTCGTTCCTTCTAGCACTGCAATACCTGCATCAACTATACAATTATCCCCTAAAGGAATTCCTGTCACTGAATTAGCCCCTAAAAGACAAGCCTTGCCTACGCTTATAGCATTGCCACTTGTTCCACTTAAAACACCTAAAATCGAAGCTCCGCCACCTACATCAGAACCTTCTCCTACTATAGCACTTGAACTAATACGCCCTTCAACCATACAAGCTCCTGTTGTACCTGCATTAAAATTCACATAACTTGCACCTGGCATGATGGTTGTTCCTGCTGCTAAAGACGCACCCATTCTTACTTTAGAACTTTCTAAAATTCTTGTATTATCCTCAGGGATAATATGTGCTAAAAATCTTGGGAATTTATCAACAAAATCGATTTTTGGATATTGATTGCTCATTTTTAAACGCATTTCATTTGCTCTTAAATACTCAAGCTCGATAGGCTTATCATCACTCCAAGCTACATTGCTTAAAAGTCCAAAAGCTCCATTTAAATTGATACTTCTTAAAGGTACTTTTTTAGTAGAAAGCAAATAAAGTTTTAGATAAATACTTTCTACACTTAAAGGTTCTTTATCTTCAAAAAGACAAACAAAAGAAAATTCATCGTCTTTAAATTTATCTTTGATAATCTTTAATAAATCAATATTTTGATGCCCATCTTCTTCTAAAAAAGGTTTAAAACAAGAAAGTGCAAAATCAATATCTTCTAATTTCAAAGTTTGTACAAACTCACTCGCATTAAAATCAATCTCCACGCCCCTTTGCATAAAAGCTTCAAGCATGATTGCCGCTGAGCCAAAATTTTGCTCATAGTTAATCAAAGCAAAACTTGCTTGTAAGATTTTATTTTTATTTAACTGTCCTCTATCAAGCCTTGCTATACCAAAAGCTTTAGGTTTTTTATAGCCACTTTTTTGCTCGATTTGTTTGATTAAAAGTAAAAAATCTTCTTTAGTATTAATCATTTTCTTTTCCTTATCCACTTAATTTTTAATGCGAACACGCACTTTTTCCATTCATCACAGGTTGTATAGCAGAATTATCCGCACCACCTTCATTGTTAATCTTTTCTATAAAACTCCAAATTTTTTCAGCCGCCATTAAATAACGCCTTGAACTCACACTTTCAGGGTGATAAAAACTCACAGGCTTGCCTTCATCTCCACCTTCTCTTACTATCATTTCTATAGGAATTTGTGCTAAAACTTCACTTTTATAGGCTTTTGCCATATCTTCAGCTGTTCCTTTACCAAAAATATCATACTCTTTACCATTATCAGGACATAAAAATCCACTCATATTTTCAATCACACCCGCTATAGGAATATGAAGTTTATTAAACATATCTAAAGCTCTTTTGCTATCGTCTAAAGATACGGTTTGAGGCGTGCTTACACAAACTCCTGCAGTAATAGGAATACTTTGCGCAGAAGTAATTTGTGCATCGCCTGTTCCTGGAGGCATATCTAAAAACAATACATCAAGTTCAGGCCAAATCACATCAGCTAAAAGTTGCTCGATTGCTTTCATAATCATAGCTCCACGCCACATAAGGCCTTGACCCTCTTCGATCAAAACCCCCATACTCATCATATAAACACCATGAGTTAAAATAGGCTTTAATCTCTGCCCTACTACTTCAGGCTGAGTTTTGGTTTCACCTAGCATTCTTGGAATATTTGGCCCATAAATATCCGCGTCTAAAATACCTACTCTTTTTCCCATTTTAGCCATGGAAATTGCTAAATTTACTGTAGTTGTAGATTTACCCACACCACCTTTTCCACTTGAAACCATGATGAAATTTTTTACTTGTGGAGCGATATTTTTTCCACTTCTTGAATTACTTTTTTCTTCAGGAATTTTTGGAGTAATGATATTAAGTTCAATATTTTTTAAAGCCAAACTCGATAAAGCTTCAATAGTATTTTTACGAATTTCATTAGCTACTTCAGGATTTGCTGAAACGATTTCTATATCAATGAATACACCATCATCTTGAATTTTAATATCTTTTACAAAGTTAAAACTCACTATATCCTTTTCAAAACCAGGATATTTTACAGTTTTTAATTTCTCTAAAATTTGTTCTTTCATATTTTTTCCTTGTCTTTTAAAAAAATCAATTTTACTAATAAAATGATAAAATTTAGCTTTTTATAAGTGTATAATATGGTAACATTATAAAAACCAACAATATTAAAAAGAGGAATGAAAAAATGAGTGAAATGAGCCTCATTATGTTAGCAGCTGGAAATTCTACTCGTTTTAATACAAAGGTAAAAAAACAATTTTTACGACTTGGAAATGACCCTCTTTGGCTTTATGCAACAAAAAATTTAAGCTCTTTTTATCCTTTTAAAAAAATAGTTGTTACCTCTAGTAATATCACTTATATGAAAAAATTTACTAAAAACTATGAATTCATAGAAGGTGGTGATACCAGAGCAGAATCCTTAAAAAAAGCCTTAGAGCTCATAGATAGCGAATTTGTTATGGTAAGTGATGTAGCAAGGGTATTGGTGAGTAAAAATTTGTTTGATCGTTTGATTGAAAATTTAGATAAAGCAGATTGTATTACCCCTGCTTTAAAAGTTGCAGATACAACACTTTTTGACAATGAAGCCTTGCAAAGAGAAAAAATCAAACTCATTCAAACCCCGCAAATTTCTAAAACCAAATTGCTTAAAAAAGCCTTGGATCAAAACCTAGAATTTACAGATGATAGCACAGCTATAGCTGCAATGGGTGGAAAAATTTGGTTTGTTGAAGGTGAAGAAAATGCAAGAAAACTAACCTTTAAAGAAGATCTTAAAAAACTTGATTTGCCTACACCTAGCTTTGAAATTTTTACTGGCAATGGTTTTGATGTGCATGAATTTGGAGAGAATCGCCCTTTGCTTTTAGCAGGAGTGCAAATTCATCCTACTATGGGGCTTAAAGCACACAGCGATGGAGATGTTTTAGCTCACTCTTTAACCGATGCGATTTTAGGTGCTGCAGGACTTGGAGATATAGGAGAGCTTTATCCTGATACTGATATGAAATTTAAAAATGCCAACTCCATGGAGCTTTTAAAACAAGCTTATGATAAAGTCAGAGAAATAGGTTTTGAACTCATTAATATAGACATTTGCGTCATGGCACAAAGCCCTAAACTTAAAGACTTTAAACAAGCTATGCAAAGCAATATAGCTCATACTTTAGATTTAGATGAATTTAGAATCAATGTTAAAGCCACAACAACGGAAAAATTGGGTTTTATTGGAAGAAAAGAAGGTATGGCGGTGCTTAGTAGTGTAAATTTAAAATATTTTGATTGGACAAGATTATGAAAGTTTTAATTATTGAAAATGAAATTTATCTAGCGCAAAGCATTAGCATTAAACTAAGTGATGCTGGATATAGCTGTGAAATTATCAACTCGTTTGATGAATACAATGGTGAAAAATACTATGATATTGTACTGCTTTCTACAAATACTAATAATTTTCTAAAAGCCGTAGGTCAGTTTAAACATAGTATTATTATTTTGCTTATTTCTTATATAAGTACAGATACAGTTTCAAATCCTTTGAAATTAGGTGCTAGTGATTATATTCAAAAACCCTTTATGATAGAAGAGCTGATTAGAAAAATAAAGCATTATCAGGATTTTAGAAAACTTTCAATCCTTAATAAAGCTTATCAAAGCTATATCAAATCAAGATTAGAAACAATCAAAATTCCAGAGTATAATTATAAAAAATTAAAACTTCCATTGATATTAAAATCCAACAAGCAAAGCAGTGCTGATGCTTTTGTTTTTAATTATGCAAATGAATGTGACATTACTCTTTCTTTTATTGATTTAACATCTACAAATTCAGTTGAAAAAGTTATGAAACTTCCCACAGAAAACAATCTCTTATTTTTGAGTAATTTTCAAGCATTAAAAGCAACAGAAAAGGAAAAACTCCTAGATTTTATACAAAACAAAAATGTTATTTTGCATACCAATTCAAATACAGATGATTTAAAAATAAACTGCATTAATTTAAATGATAATGAAAAAAATATCAATAGCAATGAAATTTTAACTATAGATGAGTATGTAAAATATGTTATTATAAATTACCAAAATATATTTCCTGATACTGATCTTTCAAAAAAATTAGGCATTTCACGTAAATCTTTATGGGAAAAAAGGAAGAAATATGAAATCAGCAAGAAAAAATAAAAACATTACCATAGATCAAAATGAATTTGGCATCTTGTCACTTATTAAAGAAGGTTTGCTAGGTACTTGCACTCATTTAATGAATGAAAAAGAAGTCAATGAAATCATTAAATCAGGAAAATTTAAAGGAGAAAGTTTTCCCTATCCCTTAAGCTTTGCACCAAAAAATGCTGAAGAAGCACTAAATGATATAAAATCTGGCGATAGAATCGATCTCATACTAGATGAAAAAGTAGTAGGACATATAGATTTTAAAAGCCAATTTAAAAATAATAAAAATTTTTCTGATATTTTCAGTCCTAACACTTGCTCTTTAGAAGACATGGGAACAACTTGCATAAGTGGAAAAATAGAAATTTATAATTCTCAAATTGAAAAAATAAAAGAAAATTTTCAACAAATCAAAAACAATCTTAATGCACAAAAAATTACTGCTATAGTTTCAAGTTTTGATCCTTTGCATCGTGCCCATGAAAGAATGTTTCGTTGGACTATTGATAAAGCAGATTTAGTTGTAATTTTTCTTGTAGAATCTTTTGATGTAAATGGGTTTGAATTCGAACTTAAAGAAGCATATTTGAAAAAATTTATTCAAAACTATCTTCCACCGGATAGAATTTTCATTTTTCCATTAAAAAATATTAATATTTTTCACGCTCATTTAAATCCTGGCTTAGAAAGTATTATCGCAAAAAGTCTAGGTTGTACCAAACTAGTAGTAGGACAAAATCATACAGGACTTGGAATGTTTTATGACGATAACCAACCAAAAACCATACTTGATGATTTTTCCAAGGACTATGGCATAGAAGTGATCGTTTTGCCTGAATTTGTATTTTGCGATCAATGTCGCATGATTGTTAGCACAAGATCTTGCCCTCATGGTTGTCATCACCATTTGCACTATAATTCTCAGTCTTTAAAAGATTTACTAAGAGCGGGTATCATTCCTCCAGCAATTTTCATGCGCAAGGAAGTATCTAGTGTTATTTTAACTTCTCTTTTTCCAAATAGATTAAAAAATATGCAAAAAATTTATAATGAGCTTTTTCCAACTGATGGAATTTTAGAATACAAAAATGATGAAGAATTTTATCAAAAACTTTTAGAAATTCATCAAATGTCTTATATGGTGTAATAAAATGCAAAAATTATTTTTAACTTTTTTTTATTCAGGTTCTGTAAAAAAGGCAAGTGGGACTTTTGGTACTATCGCTGCTTTAATACCTGCTTTTTTTATACTTAAATATCTCGGGATTAATACTTTGTTTTTACTAAGCATTTTAATTTTTGTTGCAAGTATTCGTGTTATAGATGATTATGAAAAAAAAACAGGAATTCACGATGACAAACACATAGTTATCGATGAGGTTGCTGGAGTTTTTCTTGCTTGTGCTATTGCAGCAAGTGTTGAAAACTCGATAGTCAATTTTATTTTGGCTTTTGTTTTATTCAGACTCTTTGACATTACAAAACCTTCTATTATTGGTAAGATAGATAAAAAAGTCAAAGGCGGACTAGGTGTAATGCTTGATGATATGTTAGCAGGATTGTTTGCTGGACTTTTAAGTGCGGTAATTTATGGATTTTTACTTAAATTTAATTTAGTTTTTTGGGATATAAATTTAAAAGACTTATTTTGAAATTTTGCTTAAATTAATTAAATTTTAAATTTTATTCTTATATAATTTAGTCTTTAATTTCAAAAAAGGAAAATATAAATGGCAAACCATAAATCTGCTGAAAAAAGAGCAAGACAAACTATTAAAAAAACAGAAAGAAATAGATTCTATAGAACAAGACTTAAAAATATAACTAAAGCCGTAAGAGAAGCTGCAGCAAATGGAGATAAAAATGCTGCTAATGAAGCTTTAAAAGTAGCTAATAAAAGCATTCATGCTATGGTAAGTCGCGGTTTCATTAAAAAACAAACTGCTTCTCGCCGTGTAAGCCGCTTAGCCCTTTTAGTAAATAAAATCGCATAATTTTCTATATAGTTTTTAATGTTAGCTAGCAAACTAGATCCTTTTTTAAAACGCTTTGAAGAGTTAAATTCTCTTCTTAGCAGTTCTGATATAATCAACGATATCAGTAAAATGACTACACTCTCTAAAGAACAAAAAAACTTAGAACCTATCGTTTTAAAAGCTAAAGAGTATTTAAAAACTTTAGACAATATAGAAGAAAATAAAGCTTTGCTAAACGATCCAGAACTTGGGGAACTTGCGAAAGAAGAACTAAAAACTTTAGAAGAATTAAAACCAAAGCTTGAAGAAGAGATTAAAATTTTACTTCTTCCTAAGGATCCCAATGATGAAAGAAATATTTTTCTTGAAATTCGTGCAGGCGCAGGTGGCGATGAGGCATCTTTATTTGTAGGAGATCTTGTAAAAGCTTATGCAAGATATGCTGAAAATCGTAGCTATAAACTTGAGATTGTAAGTTCTAGTGAAGGAAGTGTAGGTGGATTTAAAGAAATCATCATGCTTGTTAAAGGAACAGGAGCTTATTCAAGACTTAAATATGAAGGTGGAACGCACCGTGTTCAAAGAGTTCCTCAAACAGAATCCCAAGGACGCGTGCATACTTCTGCTATCACCGTGGCAGTAATGCCAGAAGTTGATGATATAGAAATCGAAATCAATCCAAACGATCTTAAAGTTGATGTTATGCGATCTTCAGGACATGGTGGACAAAGTGTAAATACTACTGATTCAGCTGTTCGTATCACTCATATCCCTACAGGTATAGTTGTAGTCAATCAAGATGGAAAAAGCCAACACAAAAATAAAGAAAGTGCGATGAAAGTCCTAAAAGCAAGGCTTTATGAAATGCAAGAGAGTGAAAGACTGGCAAAAGAAAGTGAAGCAAGAAAATCACAAGTAGGAAGCGGAGATAGAAGTGAACGCATTCGCACTTACAATTTTCCACAAAATCGTATCAGCGATCATAGAATAAATCTTACTTTATATCGCTTAGATGCCATTATGCAAGATGGGCTTTTTGATGAAATCATAGAACCTTTAATCACTCATCATCAAGCCCAAGCTTTACAAGAACAAAATTTATAAGATTTTATATAAATTAATGCTTATGTAGGAATTTATGTGGATTTCCACTAGCACCTACATGTGTAACATTTCCATTTTCTATATCATAAGCTTGACCAAAACCTTTTACAAAGCGTCCTTTTTTAAATTCAAGCTTTACTAGATGAAAATCAAGCATCTTGCGTATAGTTTTAATGCCTCCTTCTCCTCCGGTTTGTTTTTCAAACTCATCATAAATTTGATCAAATCTTTCACCTCTCTCTAAAAAACTTGCATCTACTCTATAGCGCAATCTTTTACGAAGTATAACAGAAGCGGCTTTACTCTCATCCTCTAAAAACATTATTTCTATATTGTTTGGATTTGCTTTGATGTTGTTAAAATGTTCGCTTACTTCACTTATATAAATATAATTTCCCCATTGTGTGCTTACAAAAGGTGCATACGAGCAAACAACTTCTCCATTTGCATTTAAAGTTGCCAAAGCTACAGAATTAAAACTTAGCATAAATTCATTTAATTCTTTTTCTACTCCACTAAAATTTTGCTCGCTCTTTGCACTCATGCAAAGGGATATTATAGTATCTTTAATCGTGTTTTCATCGGCTTTTTTAGGAAATTCCACTCGTAAATTTTCTTTATCATTGTAAACAAGATCCAAGCCATTAAAATCAACACTTTTTAGAAAAACATCTTGCACTTGCTCAATACCACCAAATTTTTTACAAAGATCAACTAAATTTGATTTATGATGATCATTCATATGAGAAATAATGCTTTCAAAATTCATTTTTATCCTTTCTTGATTTTAAAATAAAATATTAAAAAAAATGGTATCAATTATCAAATTAAAAATAACTTAAAATATAAAAATTATCTATTTTATCAAAAATTTATACTAAATTAAGTTAATAAAGGATAAATTTCATCCTAAATTATTATGATATAAATTATCATTATTTATTTTATTTAAGGAGTAAAATTTGCACCCAAATAAAAAAGCTTTTAACTTATCTTTATTTGCATTATTACTAATAACTAATTTAAATGCACAAGAATCAAATGAAGCTATCAATCTACAAAAAGTTGTTGTTAGTGCAACAGGTTTTGAACAAGATGCAGACTCAAATTTACGCAATGTAATCAGCATTGAAGGCAAAGATCTGCAAAATAAAGGTTATGTTTCCTTAGAACAAGCCTTAGAAAGAATTTCAGGCATTAGTTTTGTAAATTTTGGACTTGGACGCAATATAGACATGCGTGGACAAGGAAATAAGTCCAATATAGCTGTAAAAGTTATGATCGATGGGCGTGCTATTAATGTTCTTGATAATTCCCATGGTGTAACCCCGCTAGATAGTATCAATTTAGATAATGTAGAACGCATAGAAATCATACCTGGGGGTGGATCTGTGCTTTATGGAAGTGGTACTAGAGGGGGTGTGATTAATATCATTACAAAAAAACAAAAATCAGATGCTTTTGCTATAAATTTAAAAAGCAGTGCCTATGATCATGGTGGACTAGGTGGAAATTTAGGTATCAATGGCGCCAAACAAATAAATGAAAATTTAGCTTTTAGCTTTGATATACAAAGTTTTAACCTTGATGGATATCAAGAAGGTTATAATGAAAAAGGCTATTTTATCAACACAAAAACCTATATTGATATCAATGATAATAGCGATTTAACTTTGGGTTATAATTATTTTAAAAGCAAAAATACCAGCAGTGGCTATCTAACAAAAGCACAAGCTCAAAGCGATCCAACCCAAAAAGGCAATAGTGACAATATCACACAAATCAATCGCCCTGAAATTTCTTTGGATTATCATTACTATTTTGATGATATATGGGAATTTAACCTAGAAGCTTTTTGGCAAAATCAAAAGATCAATTATCTAAAAGATGAAATTTCTATGATGGGAACTACAGCTTATCAAAATGGAAGTGGTTTTGAAGACACACTTACAGGGATAAGTTTAAAAAATAAGCTAAATTATGCAAATAATTCTTATTTTATTTTTGGTTATGAATTTACAAACCATGATGCAAAAAGAAAGAGTTTGGTGTATTATAGCGTTCCAGGTGTCATAAATTATCACAGGATGACAACTTTAATGGATATGACTAAACAAAGCCATTCTATTTTCGCTCTTGATTCTCATAATTTTAATGAATTTTTCACTTTATCCGGTGGAGCTAGATATGAATTTAGCACTTATAATACCAATAGATCTTATAGAAATGAAATGAGTATGAACGGAAGACCGCCATCATCAAATCCTATAATCACAGACTCAACAACCCTTTTTGATACCGATAAAAACACCAATAATTTTGCTTTTGAAATCACCCCTAACTTTAAATACTCTGACACAGGCAATCTTTATCTTAAATACGAAAGAGGTTTTGTTTCTCCTACACCTGCTCAATTTGTCAATCGCAACAAAACTGGTAATGGAATACCACCCTATTATTCGTCGAACCTAAAAGCTGAGATCTTTGATACCTTTGAACTAGGTATTGATGATTTTTGGTGGGATTTTTACGGCTTTAATCTAACTTTATTT
This sequence comes from Campylobacter sp. CFSAN093260, assembly GCF_012890095.1. Lineage (NCBI taxonomy): Bacteria > Pseudomonadati > Campylobacterota > Epsilonproteobacteria > Campylobacterales > Campylobacteraceae > Campylobacter > Campylobacter sp. CFSAN093260. Next base: position 1,533,597 of record NZ_CP040618.1, read on the forward strand.
TACACCCTAAGCAAAGATGAAATTTCTTATCTTGGAAACCCTCATTCTACTAGTGGATCTTGGTGGAAATATTATAATATAGATCAAACTCGCCGTTTAGGAGTAGAATTAAGTCTGAGTCAAAATTTCTTAGATGATGATTTAATCTTTAGAGAAAGTCTAACTTATCTTGATGCTAAAATTTCTAAAGGTGTTAATGACGGCATGAGAATTCCTTATGTTTCAAAAATCAAAGCCACAGCTGGGCTTGAATACGCTTGGAATAAAAATTTCTCAAATTTTATTGATTTAACCTATTTTTCTAGAGCAAAAGATGGTGGAACTATAAATGAAAATACAGGAAAAATGTCTAAAAATTCTTGGATAAGGGATTATTTTTTAACAGATATTGGTATGAAATATAATTATAAAAAATTACAAATTTTAGCAGGAATTCGCAATCTTTTCGATAAAAGATACTACACCTATCAAGACAGTATAAATGATCAATACCTAGTTGGGAATGGCAGAAACTACTATGTTGAATTTAAATACGCATTCTAAAATTTTAGTGATTATAGGGCTTTTGGTAGCTTATATAATCGCTTCTTTTACAGCACTTTGCTTAGGAGATGAGAATTTAAACCCAAAAGAACTTTTTTCATATATCTTTAGCCAAGATGAAATTTTAAGACAAATCATCATAGATGGACGCTTACCACGGATTATAATGGCGATTTTAATCGGTATGCTTCTAGCTAGTAGTGGGGCTATCACTCAAAATGTATTTTCAAATCCTATAGCCGATCCTTATATCATAGGTATAGCTTCTGCGGCAACCTTTGGAGCGGTTTTGGCGTATTTGTTAAAATTGAATGATTATTATTATGGAATTTTAGGTTTTGTTTGCTCTGCCTTTTTTGCCCTAGGAGTTTTTAAAATTTCTTCTAAAGCTTCTATAGCGACTTTACTCATTATCGGCATAGCAGCTTCATCTTTTTTAGGAGCTTTTACTTCTTTTTTCACTTATCTTATAGGCGAGGATTCTTTTAAAATAGTCGCTTGGCTTATGGGAAATATAGGCAATGCTTCTTGGTTTCGTGTGGGAATTTTAATCTTGCCTTTAATTTTTTGTTTGTTTTATTTTTACGCTCATAAAAACGAATTAAACATACTTTTAAGCGGAGATGATGAAGCTAGAAATCTAGGGGTAAATGCTCAAAAATTAAAGATAAATTTACTCATCGTCTCATCCTTGGCTGTATCTTTTGCGGTTGCTTTTAGCGGACTTATAGGCTTTGTTGGACTCATCATTCCTCATACTATAAGACTTTTGCTTAAAAATTATGATAATGCCTTAGTTATCCCTTTATGTACAGCATTTGGAGGATTATTTTTACTTATTTGTGATACTTTAGCAAGAACTCTTTTAGCCCCTGTACAAATTCCGATTGGAATTTTAACTGCATTTTTTGGAGCTCCTATTTTTTTATACTTGGCTTTAAGTGCTAGGAGATTTTTATAATGCTAAAAATACAAGATTTAAGCTTTGCTTATCACCAAAAAGATTTACTAAAAAACATTCATTTAGAACTTAAAAATCAGGCTTTTATAGGAATTTTAGGGCCAAATGGCTCAGGCAAAAGCACTCTTTTAAAACTTATACTTAAAAATTTAAGTCCAAATAAAGGAGAAATAAGTCTTTTTAATACAAATATCAAAGATTTTTCTCTTAAGGAATTTGCCAAAATTTGTGGCTTTGTGCCTCAAAAATCAGAATTAAACACGCCTTTAAAAGTCATCGATGTGCTTTTAATGAGTAAATATGCGAATTTAAAACACGCTTTTAGTTCTTATTCTAAAGAAGATATTTTAGAAATTAAAGAATTTGCTAAGGATTTAAGACTTGAAAATTTTCTAGAAAGAAGCATACTTTCTTTAAGTGGGGGTGAATTTCAAAGAATGCTTTTAGCAAGAGCTTTGCTTAAAAAGCCAAAAATTCTTTTTTTAGATGAACCCACTTCAGCCCTTGATTTAAACTATGCTATAGAGCTTTTAAGCCTTTGCGAAAAACGAGTTAAAGAAAAAAATATAGCCGTTGTTGCTATCTTGCATGATTTAAATTTAGCTTCTATGTTTTGCGATAAAATCCTTTTTTTAAAAGAAGGGGAAATAAAGTATTTTGGAACGAGTAAAGAGCTTTTTACTCAAGAAATTTTAAAAGAAATTTATGATTTAAACTGCGAGATTATTTATAAAAATTCTAAACCTTATATTTTAGCTTTAAAGGAGAAAAAATGAAAAAAATTTTAATTATTATGAGTTTGTTTTTAATCACACTAAATGCAAAAGAACGCCTTGTAGTGCTTGATCCTGCAAGCATAGAAACCCTTTTTATGCTTAAGGCTGAAGATCAAATCGTAGGCATTGCCACTTTACAACACTCAAATATCTATCCTAAAGATCAAACCTCAAAACTTACAAGCGTAGGCACTTTTTCAAATCCTTCACTTGAAAAAATAGTAGCATTAAAACCAAGTTTGGTGATTTTAAGCTCTTATTCTTTAAATTTAGAAGAAGGACTTAAAAATTTTGGTATCAAAAGCATCAATTTAAAAGCCGAGCATTTAGAAGATATAACAAAAAATATCACAACCTTAGGTCAAATCACGAAAAAAGAAAAAGAAGCAGAGCTTTTAAAACAAGAATTTAACCAAAAATTTAAAAAATTAAGCGATAAACCCCTAAATAAAAGTGCGATTTATCTTTATTCTAGCAACCCTTTAATGGCCTTTAATGATAATTCTTTAATAGCTGATATTTTAAGACTCATAGGGATTAAAAATTTAAGTCCGCAAAGTCAAATTTCAAGACCTGTTATATCAGCAGAATATATACTGAAACAAAATCCAGACATACTCATTCTTGGAATGAATGCCAAAAACAATCTTTTAGATACAAATGCTTTATTGAAAAATACCAAAGCAGTTAAAACAGGAAGTATTTATTTTAACAAAGATACACCTATATTATTACGCCTTAGTCCTAAGATAATAGATAGAATTCAAGAATTTAAAACAAAGCTAGAAAATAACAATTTTTAATCACCCAATCTTGCTTTAAAAAATTCGCAAGTTTGACAAAGTTTTTCTATGCGTTTATCTTCTTCAAAAGCTTTTTTCATCATCTTTATACGCGATGATTTAAAAAGCTTATCAAAGTTATTTTCAAAAACATTTCCCAAGTTAATATCTGCTTTAGTATCCAAACAGCAAGGCACTAAACTTCCATCACTTAAAATCCCAATTTGCTCTTTTAAAGCATGACATTTTCCTTTTTTATAAAGGGGTTCATCTTTTAAATTTGGCCATTTAAAAAGTTTATTTTGATGAAGCAAAATATGTCTTTGCAAGCGATTTTTACTTAAGTTTGTATCGATCTTAACTTCAAATTCTTTAGCTAAAAACTCATAAATTTTTAAATTTGACTTAGGTGCTTTAAAATTAGCATCTAAATTCCAAAGTCTTAGATTGATAAAAGAAAGGCTTTTTTGCTCTAAATGCTTTTTGCAAAGTTCTAAAATAGGCTTAAAATACTGTTCTAAAGAAATTTTGCTTTGACTTAAAAAAGACATTAAAGAAATATTGATTTGATGGATATTCTCATACCCTAACAATAAAGCTTGATTTTTAGAATTTAGATAAAAGCCACTTGTAGTGATTTCAAGTTTCATAGCTTCATCTTTTGCGATTTTTAGATAATTTTCCAAATTAGGTAAAAGCAAAGGATCGCCCAAAAGATGAAAGGTAAAAAGCTCAGCTTTATTAGAAATTTCATAAGCTAAGTTTTGAAATTTTTCTTCACTCATTACCCCGCGAATTCCTTTTTGAGAAGGACAAAAATCACATTTTAAACCACAAATATCGCTTAATTCTATATATATTTTTTTAAATTTCATTATATTTCCTAGAGTAAACATTTTACCAAAATTTATGAAATTTATTAAAATATGTAACATTTTTATCGATATTTTTATCTTTTTTATTTCTCTTCTTTATTTTTAAATATATTAAACAAAAATCACACTATACTTAAATAAAAATCTAAAATTAAGGAAGGGTTTATGCAAGAGCTTACTCGCACGAAAAAAATTCGCTCTATTATTGCTGCAAGTAGCGGAAATTTAGTAGAGTGGTTTGATTTTTATATCTATGCTTTTACAGCAACTTATTTTGCTCATACTTTTTCAACTTCAGATAATCCTGTTATCCAGCAAATCAATGCCTTTGGGGTTTTTGCAGCAGGATTTTTTATGCGTCCTATAGGCTCTTGGCTTTTTGGCTCTTTAGCTGATAAAGTAGGTCGTAAAAAATCTATGGTTATATCAGTGGTTTTAATGGCTTTAGGCTCTTTTATGATAGCAGCCTTACCAAGCAAAGATACAGTGGGCGATCTTGCTATTATCTTGCTTTTAATAGCAAGACTTATTCAAGGTCTTAGTGTAGGCGGGGAGTATGGCATAGCAGCTACTTATCTTTCAGAACTTGCTACGGAAGGAAAACGCGGTTTTTACTCATCTTTTCAGTATGTAACCCTAATAGGTGGTCAACTTTTGGCCGTTGCAAGCATTAGTATAATGTTTTTATTTTTTAGCATTGATGATATGAAAGATTATGCTTGGAGAATACTTTTTGTAATAGGCGGAATTTTAGCACTAGGCTCGCTTTTTGTAAGAAAAATGATGAATGAAAGTGCTACAAAACTTCACCAGCATGAAGATCGTGGTACTTTAAAAGCATTATGCAAATCTTGGAAACCTTTTTTAATGGTACTTGGGGTTACCTCTGGAGGTTCTTTAGCTTTTTACACCATTACAACTTATACTAAAACTTTTATGGAAAATACGGGTATGGATAAAATGCTTGTTAATAATCTTTTCTTAGGTGCTTTATTTATACTAATGATCATTCAACCTCTTTTTGGATATATAGGAGATAAAATAGGTCACAAACGATCTTTAATTGTATTTTGTATTTTGGCATTGGTAGGAATTTATCCTATTTTTTCACTTATAGCCAATAACGCACAAAATAATCCTTCTTTGACATTTATGTTGGTGGTATTATTGTTTGTTATTTTAAGTTTTTATACTTCAGTTGCTGGGATTTTTAAAGCAAAACTTTTTCCTGAACATGTAAGAGCTTTAGGGACAGGTTTGGGTTATGCTATTTCAAATGCTGTTTTTGGAGGATCTGCTCCTTGGGTTGCTTTACAATTTAAAAATGCAGGTATAGAAAATGGCTTTTTTATCTATATAGCTATTTTTACAATCATCATGCTTATAGCTACTTTGTGTTTGCCTAAAAAATCAGAGCTTAATTAATTTTAACGCTTTTAAAGAAAGTGCCGAAAGTGCGGTACTTTCTAACTCTTTTAAGGTTTGAAATTCATAATTTTTATTTTCATTGTTTAAAATTTGATGATAAACCTTGATATTAAGTTTATACTTAGTATAGCCGTGCTTAAACTCCCCTACAAAACTCATATCTTTAGAAAGTTTATATTCTCCTTCTTTAAAAAAAGGAAAATTATACATACCCTTATAAAGCTTATCTTGGCTTTTCTGTATCGCAAATTTTTTATTAAATTCAAACAAAAAAAGATTTAAATTTAAACTCTCATAAAGTATTTTTTTAGCTCTTGGATAAAACTCTGTATTAAATTTGCCTTGACAAAAATCATACAAAGGACAAATCCCACACTTTGCATTTTTACCCACACAAACCAAAGCCCCTATATCAAGCAAAGCTTGGTTGTGATCAAAGGCATGATTTAAATTTAAAAGCTCTTTAGCTCTTTTTTCAAGTTCTTTCATGCTAGGATTTTCCAAAGCAAAAAGACGAGAAAGCACACGGCGTATATTGCCATCAACAAAAGAAACCTTTTGATCGTAGCCAAAACAAGCTATAGCGCCTGCTGTATAAGCTCCTATACCACTTAATTTTTTTAGATCCTCAACTTCTTTAGGTAATTTAGCCCCAAACTTATCCACGCATTCTAAAGCTGCCTTTTTTAAATTTCTAGCACGAGTGTAATAACCAAGTCCTTGCCAAGCCTTTAAAAGCTCGTCTTCATTAGCATTAGCCAAACTTTCTAAAGTAGGAAATTTTTGCAAAAAGGGGAAATAAAACCTTTCTAAAACTGATTTAACTTGAGTTTGCTGAAGCATAATTTCGCTGATATAAACTCCATAAGCTCTATCAATATGCTTTAAACTTTCATCACAATTTTGACTTTGTAAATTACGCCAAGGCAAAGTTTTGCGTCCATTTTTTTCATACCAAAGAAGTAAATTTTCTTGTAGTTTTTCAAGCTCTTTTTTTTGCATAAATGAGAGTATAACAAAAAATTTTAAAATTTTTTGCTAAAATTAGCTCAAATTAAATTATTAAGGATATCCATGTTAGCTTTTTTTAAAGGTTTAGGTGTAGGTTTTTTATGTTTATTACTTTTTGTTGCAGGAGTAGTTTTTAATGTAGAATTTTTAGGCAAAAAAGACTCTAATCATGATTTATATTTTTCAAGAAATATAGAAGTAAGCAATACACTAAAACCCGATATTTTATATGCAAATATTAATTTTTGGGCAAATGAAAATTTAAGTTCAAAAATTACATTAGACAATAGTGAAAAAGCTGAAATCACAAATATTTTCAATCAAATTTTAGAACGCTCAAAAAAAGAAAATTTTTGTAGCGGAGGAAGTTTTTCTTTAGAACCTAATTTTTCCTATAAAGATGGTATACAAACTCCAAAAGGTCAAAGATTTGATGCGAATTTAGAATGTGAATTTAAAGAAAACCAACTTGCAGATTTTAACAATCTTTTAAATGACATCAATTCTATCATAGCTAAAAATAATTTCATCAGCGTTTCAACACCAGCCATACAAACAAAATTTTCAAAAGATACACTAAACAACAACAAAGAAAATCTCTACAAAGAGCTTTTAAAAACATCATACGAATATGAAAAAACTTACTCTTTAGATCTTAATAAAACTTGTGTATTGAAAAATTTACAAGTAAATGCCAATACCAATATCGCACCTAGAATGCTAAATGCAAAATCTGATAATATAGAACTTTCATCTCCAATTATCAGCGAAAAAGAACAAATTTTAAACGCGAAAGCTTTATTTATTTGCAAATAACTTAAGGCAAAATAAACTCCTTTTAAGTTTATTTTGCTATACTTTTATCTTCAATTCTTTCAGAAATTTATGCGGGAATAGCTCAGGGGTAGAGCACAACCTTGCCAAGGTTGGGGTCGCGAGTTCGAATCTCGTTTCCCGCTCCATAATCACCCGCCCGGGTGGTGGAATTGGTAGACACAAGGGACTTAAAATCCCTCGGAATTTTTCTTCCGTGCCGGTTCAAGTCCGGCCTCGGGCACCACTTTTTCAACATTATCAGGGCGACATAGCCAAGCGGTAAGGCATGGGCCTGCAAAGCCTTGATCTCCGGTTCGAATCCGGATGTCGCCTCCAAAAGGCAAAACTTTACTTTATCGGGAGATGGCTGAGTGGTCGAAAGCGGCGGTCTTGAAAACCGTTGAGGGTCACACCTCCAGGGGTTCGAATCCCTTTCTCCCGGCCACCAAGACTTTCTAGTTTATCAAGCTTATATCATTCCTGAAATTATAAAGGATACTACAAATGAAAAATAATACTTCGGTCTTACTATTTTTGTTATATCCTAAAAAAACTTAGAAAAACTATGGCTAATATAATTAAAAATAAGAAATACAAATGGAAAATTTAGAATTTGTTATCTTAAAACAAAAATATAAAATTTTAAAAATATGTCAAATTTTAAAATACAAGGTAGGCAAATGAAAGAATTTTATATGAATTTAGCTTTAAATGAGGCTTGGAAATATCAGTTTTTAACCTATCCAAATCCGGCTGTAGGCTGTGTAATCTTAGATAAAAATGAAAAAATTTTAGCCATAAAAGCTCATGAAAAAGCTGGATTAGCTCATGCGGAACTTAATGCCATAGCTCATGCTTTTAAAAGCTTAAGACCTGAAATTTCATTGCCTAAAGAAGCAAACGCCTTGCATGAGTTTATTTGCAAAAACCATCAAGGTGTATTTAAAGATAGCATAGCTTTTGTCACACTTGAGCCTTGCTCTCATCAAGGAAAAACGCCTCCTTGTGCAAAACTCTTTAGCGAGCTAGGTTTTAAAAAAATTTTCATCAGCGTTAAAGATGGAAATAAAATCGCAAGTGGTGGGGCTGAATTTTTAAAAAAACAAGGCATAGAGGTTGAATTTGACATACTTAAAGAAGAAGGAAAAAAACTTTTAAAACCTTTTTTAAAATGGCAAAAAGGGCAATTTAAACTTTTTAAATTAGCCCTTTCTATGAATGGCTCGCCTTTTGGCAAAATCGTAAGCAATGAGCTAAGTCGCACTTATGCACATAAAATTAGAGCGGTGATTGATTTGCTTGTAGTCGGTGGAGAAACCATAAGAAAAGATCACCCTATACTAGATGCTAGGCTTTGCAAAGCAAAAGCGCCTAATCTTTGTATCTTAAGCCGTCAAAATATAGATAATTTTGATAAAAATATCCCTTTATTTAAAGTTCCAAACCGCCAAATTTATACCCAAATTCCAAGTGAAGCTAAATTTTTAATGTATGAGGGTGGAGAAAATTTTCTCAAAACCTTTAAAGATGAAATAGATATGTTTTTGATTTTCCAAAGTTCAAGTTTAAATGATGAAAAAAATGTTACAATACCTTTAAATTTCAAGCCACTTTATAGGAATTTTTTAGGGAGTGATACTTATGGCATTTATGAACTTTAGTGGATTTTTTTATGCGAGAAATGATTTAAGATTATTTAAAATAGAAAAGAAAAATGAATTAAAATCCTTTTTTTACAAAGACTACACCTTATCAAGCTACAAAGATGCTTTAAATTTAAATAATGAAATCTTTTTTTATCAAAGTTTAAAAGAAGGCTTATTTAAAGAAAATGATGAAATTTTAGTTTCAAATTTGGGTAAAAAGATCATACTTTTTAGAAATTTCACTCAAAATTGCGATAATTTTAATGAGGCAAAATTAAAACAAATATTGCTTTTATTTTTTTTGTTATTAGCGAGCGTATTTTTTGCAAGTTTGGCTATGATTAATGAATTTGGAGCCATAGATCTTGTTTTTTTAATGATTTGCTTATTGCTTTTAGTGATGGGAGCAATCAATCTTGGCTTGCTTTTTAAGCAAATTCGTATTCTTAAAAGTTTTTCCAAAGAAGAAATGAAAGAATTTTTAAGTCTAAGAATGAAAAAATACACCAAAGTGTAAAAACACTTTAGCATACTGTTTTTAAATTTGTAGCAAGACCACCTAAAGAAGTTTCTTTGTATTTATAATTCATATCTTTTCCTGTTTCATACATGGTTTCTATAACCTCATCAAGGCTTACCATAGGAGTGGATTTGCGTGTCATTGCCATTCTAGCAGCACTTATAGCCTTAATAGCTCCAAAGGCATTTCTTTCTATGCAAGGAATTTGCACAAGTCCTGCAACTGGATCGCAAGTTAAACCTAGATGATGTTCCATTGCCATTTCAGCAGCGTTGCATGCTTTAAAAGCATTAACCCCTAAAACTGTTGCCATAGCCGCAGCTGCCATAGAACTAGCACTACCAATTTCTGCTTGACAGCCTGCTTCTGCTCCGCTAATACTTGCATTTTTCTTATAAAAAGAACCTATAAGCATTGCTGTTAATAAAAACTCTATAGCTTTTTCATCACTAAAACCTATAGTATGATTTTTAAGATAAAGCATAACAGCAGGGATAACGGCACATGCTCCATTTGTTGGCGCGGTTACAACTTTTGCTCCGCTAGCATTTTCTTCAGCAATCGCAATAGCATATAAAGAAATAAAATCTATAATGCCCATAGGATCAGCTGTCATCGCCACTCTTTCTTTAAGCCCTTTAGCTCTACGTTTTAAATGAAGTTTTCCGGGCAAATAATCTTCATTTGGATGCGTACCATTATAATACACTTCTTGCATCACTTCCCAAATTTCAAGACAATAAGCACGAATTTCCTCTTTAGTGTGAAATTGCAATTCATAACGATAGGAAAGCTCTGCTAAATCCCAATCTCTTTTATCGCAAAGCTCTAAAGCTTCTTTAGCGTTATTAAGCTCTATATCTAGTTTTTTCTTTTTATTTTGGTTAGAATTTTTACCTTTTTTTTCTAATTCCGCAGCTGTTAAAACAAAGCCTCCACCTACAGAATAATAAGTTTCCTCATCAACTAACCCACCTTTACAATCATAAGCTTTAATTTTCATACCATTCTCATGTAAAGGTAAAAAATCTTTAGAAAATATCAAATCTTTTTCATAATTAAAACTAAGTTTTTTCTCGCCACAAAAATCAATTTGAGCATTTTCAATAGCATTTTTATTTACTTCATCTTGTATTGCCGCACTTAAATTTTTAGCTTCTAAGCCATTTAACCCCCAAATCACAGCCTTATCACTCAAGTGTCCTTTGCCTGTTAACGACAAAGAACCATAAAGAGTAACCTCAACTCTATCAATTTCATCAAGCTTTTTAGCAACTTTTTTACAAAATAAATTTCCAGCAAGCATAGGCCCTAAAGTATGAGAAGAAGAAGGGCCAACACCTATTTTAAAAATGCTTAAATTACTCATTTTTTATCCTTAATTTATAAAAGATCATGAATTGCAGCAGAAATTGCAACTATCCCCATTACCAAAACAAAAAGATCTAAAAATTTATTACGAAACCTTGCCAAAATATCAAAACGATAAATACAATAAAGCGGCATTAAGAAAAGCAAAATAGCCAAAACAGGACCACCAATAGCCTCGATAATTCCTATAACACTTGGATTTTTATACGCAACAAGCCACGCGATAGCAAAGGTAATGATCGCTGTTAAAGTTTGAGCGAATTTACCTTGAATTCTACCATTACTTGCTTTATATAAAATACCATTTAAGCCTTCTTGAGAACCAAGATAATGCCCTAAGAAACTTTTGCTAATAGCCACAAGTGCAACAATAGGTCCAACATAAGCTAGTAAAGAAACTTCAGGAAATTTATTTGCTATAAAAGTAAGAATATTGATATTTTGATCTTTTGCTGATGCAAAATCTTCTGGTGTAAAGGTTAAAGCACAAGAAAAAACAAAAAACATTACAACAAAAACCATAAGAATAATTGCCAAAGAAATAATTTTTCTAGCGCGAGGTTCAGCATAACCACCATATTCTTTTTTACAATAACAAGCAAGTGAAGAAATGATAGGAGAGTGATTAAAACTAAATACCATCACAGGAATAACAAGCCATAAAGTAACCCAAAAATTACTTGTTGAAATTACGGAAAAATCAACATTTGCAAATAACGATAAATTCCATTGTGGAATTAAAAGCAATGAAAAAATAAATAAAAATATAATAAAAGGAAAAACAAGAAAACTCATTGCTTTTGTTACAACATTTTCACCAAGAATAGAAATCAAAACCAAAACTCCAACAATCAAAAAACTCACCCACCAACGAGCAGCATGAGTAAGATCTGCATTGAAATTGAACTGATTGATTAAGAACTCAAGCAAAGTTGTTGTAAGATTAGCACTATAAACCAATAAAATAGGCAAAATAGCAAAAAAATACAAAAGTGTAATTAAAAATCCACCGCCCTTGCCAAAATAACTTTCTGCAACAAAAGTAATATCATCTTTTGGATTAGAACTTGAAAGCACAAAGCGACATAAATTTCTATGAGCTAAGTAAGTCATAGGAAAAGCTAAAACAAGTATAACTAACAAAGGTATCAATCCACCAAGCCCAGCACTAATAGGCAACAAAAGTACGCCGGCTCCAATAGCTGTTCCAAAAAGAGATAAAACCCACCTTGTATCGTGACTAGTCCATTTAGGAGTATTCATTATTCTTCCTTAAATTTAAGATTACATCTCTTTTATTTTAGCAAAATATTTATAAATAATTATTTTTTAAAAAAATATTTTAAATCTTATGTAACATTTTGTAAATTTAATTTTATAAAAAAACAATCACTTGTATCAATAAAGTATTATTTTAAAACTAAATATATTTTGGGTTTTGCAATCAAAAAATAAAAATTTGGAAGACTATGCTTCCAAATTTTTGCATCAAATTTTCTAAGGGAGTTAAATTTTCAAAAATTAATCTAATTTTTGACCTAGGATATTTCCTTGCATATCTGTATAAACTTCCATATTGTTATTAAACTTAAATTTATAACCATTAATTTCTTTATCTACTTCAAGAATTTGAGCATTTGATTGAGTTGCACTCACTTTTTTCATAACATTGGGTAAGATAGTATGTGGCAAAGCCTTATATTTTCCATCAACTTCTTTCCACTCTCCATTGATCATAAAATCAATTTCAGTTCCATCATTTAAAATCACATCATAAGAATCTATATCTTTTTTCACCAAACCAATTTGAGCGGTTTTAAAATTTTTAGAAATAAATTCTTTGGCATTATTTGGAAGTTCGCTAGCAGGAACAACCATATCTTTAGCTAAAAGCACCGTAGTACCCAACAAAGCAAGTAAAGTTAGTTTTGCTTTCATAATTTCTCCTTTTTTTGTCTTGGTTGGCGAAAGTTTAACTCAAAACTGTGAAGTGAATGTGAAACTTAAAAAATAATTTTCAAGCTTTCATTCTCAACACTTATACCTTGACTTTTTATAAATTTTATTTCTTTTCCATCTTCAAATTTTAAAATATCTTTATCTTTTAGATTAATATCATAAGTTAAAATATGCAAAACAATATCATAAATACAAAAGAAAAGTTCTTTTTCTTCTATGTTTAAATCACAAACTTCAAGTTCTAATTTATCAAAATTTCTAAGCCCATAAGTATAAGCATTAACTCCATTTTCACTAGGATAAACACTAACATATATCCAATTATATACCGGCAAGCGATTATCATCTAACATTTTTGCATTTTCTATATAAAAACTGGGCTCTAAAACAACTGCACCTGTATAAAAACCTAAAGCATGTTTATTTTCCAAACATAAAGCTGCAATTTTCGTAAACATTTTAGCTTGTTCTAATTTGCTTTGATCTTGACTTAGCACCGCTATAAGAAGATGAGCTTTATGTTTTTTAGTTTGCTCTAAGGCATCTTTCCACATAAAATTAAAATTTGCATAGTATTCTGCTTCGTGATTAGGTATAGGATTTTTAATCAAATTTAGAGTAACTAACATATTTTCATATGAAAAAATCACGCCCTCTTTGGTAAAATTTTCATCAGCTATTTTTATATTAAATTTATCTTCTAAAATGCTTTTTAACTCCGAAAAATTAAAATCAACTTCATCAAGAAGAACAAAAGAGGTAAAATTGTGATTTAATTCTATAGTCATGTTAAACCCTATTAAATTTTTATAAATTATAACCTAATAAAAATAAATACTATAAACAAGAATTTCTTAAAAATTATGATAATTGATATTAATTATAAATTTATTTTTTATACAGTATAATCTTTTAAAATTTATAAGTATATTTTTGGAGAAAAATATGGAATTTTTAAAAGATTACATCGATTTAATTATCTTTTTAATTCTAGGAATTATGGCATTTATAGCTTTTTGGTGTGTTGTAGAAAGAATGCTATTTTTTAGAAAAATTAACTTTAAAAATTATGAGAATCAAGAGCAATTTGATGATGCGATTAGTGAAAATTTAACCACTATATATATCATCTATTCCAATGCCCCTTATATAGGACTTTTAGGCACTGTAATAGGCATCATGGTTACATTTTACGAAATGGGCTTGGCGGGCAATATAGATGTCAAATCTATAATCGTGGGGCTTTCTTTAGCTCTTAAAGCTACAGCCTTAGGACTTTTGGTTGCTATTCCTGCTTTAATGGCTTATAATGCCTTACTTAGAAAAGTTTCCCTCTTAAGCAATGCTTATAAGGCAAATAAAAATGCTTAAACTACCAAAAAATGAAGGTTTAAATATAGTCCCATTTATAGACATTATGCTTGTTTTGCTTGCTATAGTGCTTAGTATTTCAACCTTTATTGCGCATGGAAAAATTCAAATCTCACTTCCTTCAAGTGAAAATGCTACCAATATAAGCAATAATGAAAAAAAACTTCTTATAACCATAGACGAAAAAAATACTTTTTATTTAAATGACAAATTAGCTGATTTAAATGAAGTTCAAAATGCTATTTTTTCACTTGATAAAAAAACCATAGTAGAACTAAAAAGCGATAAAAATGCTAAATTTGAAAGCTTTGTAAAAATTATAGATTTTTTAAAAGTCAAAGAACATGAAAATTTTCAGATTCTTACTGAGAAAAACAAATGAAAACTTTATTTTTAAATTATAAATACCAAGCTTCTTATATAACTTTTATAGTCTTTATACCTTTGCTTTTTGTCATTTTTTACTCAAATGACTTTTTTAAAATGGAAATTAAAAATGAAGATTCTTTTTCTTTAGCAATAAAACAATTTACCCAAACTAATCCAACAAATGAGACCAAACCAACAGAATCCATTATAGAACCTATCAAACCAAAACCTCAGCCAAAAGTTATTAAAAAAACTCCTGAAAAAATGCAAAAAAAAGATAAAAAAAACACCTCCACACCCAATACCAAATAAAACCCCAATAGCACCAACTCAAGAAGTTAAAACTTTTGCAAAAACAACTGATACAAATGTCAAACCTAAGATCACTCAATTAACACAAGGAAAAGATAATCACCCTGTATTAAAGAAATCCAAAAAGCTATACAACAAGCACAATTTTATCCAAGGCAAGCAAAAAAAATGCGTATGCAAGGAACTGTAAAAGTAGAATTTTTATGGAAAGAAAACAAAACTTTAGCAGATTTAAAAATTATAGAAAGCTCAGGATATGATTTATTAGATAAAAGTGCTTTAGAAAGCATAAGAAAAGCTTCTTTAAATTTTCCACACTATAACGGAGATTTAAGAATTACACTACCTATTATATATGATTTTAAAACCCTAAGAGGATAAAATTATAATTTGCTACACTCTCTTATCTACAATTTGTGCTTCTTGATTTTCAATTTTATTTTGAAAATCTTTACTTAAATTCTGACTTAATTCTTGCAAAGATTTTTGCTTCAGTTTTTCAAATTCTTCAGGATTGCTAGCCTCAAGCTTTGCCTGCTCATCAGCACTTAAAGCACTTAAACCTTTTTCTTGAGCTTTTTGAAGCAAATCTTCGTCTTCTTTTTCTTTGATATTATTTTCCTTATCATCTTTTTTATTGATTTTTTGCGGATCTATGGTTTTCATAGCATTAGCTCCACCACCTGATGCTTCTTTAATGTCGCTTAAAATTTCTCTCATGCTAGGTTCTTTAACATCACTATCATCAACTTTACCATCTTTATTTACATCTTTATCAATAAAAAAATTTAATTTTTCTTCTATATTTGCATCATCAGATATTTTTTCATCGCTTGTTTTAAAGCCTAAATTTTGCATACTTTGTTGAAGGGTACTTGTATTAAAATTTAATTTTACACTTTGTTGTTTATTATTTAAATTTGAATTTAAAGAACCAAAATTATCTTTTACACTTTCAAACCAATTTGAAACAAATTGATTTGCTTCGCCATTAAGCCTTATACTACCATCATTTCTAGCAACATAATTCATATAAGAACCGAAATTTTTTTGTAAACTACTATAATTTTCATCGCTTAAATTTAAAGCTATAAGTTCACCTTGCTTATTTTCAAAAACAACCTTAACACCATCGCTATTTAAACTCGAAAGATCTTGCACGGGAATTTTATCTTGATCTTCTTTTTTTAATACGCTAAGCTCTTTTTTATCAACATTATTAGTTAAAGAATGGGTTAAACTAGCAGAAGTATCGATTTTCATTATTTATCCTTTTTTACATTTTGCAAATAAACCTAAACGACACATTTTTCTCTCATGTGAATTTTTTAAAGAATTACACTTTTTAAGTTCTTGCTCGTAGTTAGCACAAGAATTTGCAAAAGCAAAAGAACTCAAAATGCTTAAAACCAAAATTATTTTTAACACTTTCCAATCCTTATTTTAAAGATTTTTTAGTTAAAATTATACCTTTTATAATCGACAAAATCTTAAAAAACTTTATAATCTCAGAAAGGAATCAATGAAAGCATTAGCTCTTTTTAGCGGTGGGCTTGATAGTATGCTTGCAATGAAACTCATCACTGCACAAGGCATAGAAGTTAAAGCTCTAAATATCAACATAGGTTTTGGAAGCACAAGTGATAAAAGCGAAATCATGAAAAAGCGTGCAGCGATGGTAGGTGCGGATTTTGAAATGATAGATGTAAGAAATTCCTATCTTCAAGAAGTGCTTTTTAATCCACAATATGGCTATGGCAAACATTTTAATCCTTGTATAGATTGTCATGCTTTTATGTTTAAAACTGCTCTTGCTATGTTAAAAGAAGAAAATGCAAGTTTTATCATCACAGGAGAAGTTTTAGGACAACGCCCTATGAGTCAAAGAAGTGATGCAATGGCAAAGGTTAAAAAACTTGCTCTTGATGAAGAAGATTTAATCTTGCGTCCTATGTGTGCAAAAAACCTACCTCTAACCAAACCTGAAAGAGAAGGTTGGGTAGATAGAGAAAAACTCGAAGGTATTAGCGGAAGAAGTCGTAAAAGACAACTTGAACTTGCAGCTAAATTTGGATTAGAAGACTTTGAAAGCCCAGGTGGAGGTTGTTTGCTAACTCTTGATAGTTTTGCTAAAAAAATTCGAGATTTCATAGAATTTGACAAAGATATGCAGGTTAATGACGCACAACTTTTAAAATATGGTCGTCATTTAAGATTACCCAATGGAGCTAAAATGATCATAGGTAGAAATGAACTTGAAAATACTCTTTTAAAAGGTTTAAAAACTCCTAAATATGAAGTAATAGAACTTGGAGATTTAATCGGAGCTTACTCTTTGGTAGATGAAAAAATTTCAGAAAAAGACTTAGAACTTGCCTTAAAAATAGCCCTTACCTATACTAAACACGAAGCAGGAAAAAGCTATGAACTTAAATTTAAAAATCAAGCTTATACAAGTATAGCTTTTGAAAATAAGGCTGATATTAATCAATTTTTTATTAGTTAAAGTATAAAGTATTTAGCAAAACAAGCGATATAGTATTTGAATCTTTTCAAAATATTGCAATCAAGCCCATGAAAATGGGCTTTTTTTATTTTAATCCATAAGCATTTTTTAAATTGTTTAAATTCGCACTCGTATTTAAAAGCAGACAATCAGCCAAAACTAAACGCACCATAGCACTAGCTACAACACTTCCTCTAACACCTACACAAGGATCATGCCTACCTTTGAGTTCAAATTCCAAATTATTGCCAAATTTATCTATACTTTCTTGCTTAGCAAAAATAGAAGGAGTAGGTTTAAAATAAGTTTTTAAAATAAGATTTTCTCCATTTGAAATTCCTCCTAAAATTCCTCCGCTATGATTGCTTAAAAACTTGCCATCTTTTAAAGCATCATTATTACACGATCCGCGCATTTTGCTTGCATTAATACCTTCGCCTATTTCAACTGCTTTAACAGCATTAACTCCCATTAAAGCATGAGCTAATTTAGAGTCTAACTTATCATAAAGAACTTCTCCAAGTCCCACAAGCATACCACTAACTTTTGTAAAAACAGCAGCGCCTACACTATCTTTTGAATTTCTAGCATTTAAAATTTCATTTTTAAAGTCACTTTCTAGTTTTGGATCAAGGCAAAAAATTTCACTTTTCTTAGCAAATTCAAAATCAAATTCTTCTTCTTTTAAATTTGATACAAAAGTTCCTACTCCAAAAACACCACTTTGAACACAAATACCAAATTCACGCAAAAGCATGGCTGCAACTGCACCACCAGCCACTCTAGCAACACTTTCCCTAGCACTTGATCTACCCCCACCCCTATGATCTCTTATGCCATATTTATAAAAATAAGTAAAATCCGCATGAGCAGGACGAAATAGATCTTTTAAATTATCATAATCTTTAGAATGAGCATTTTCATTAAAAACTACTATAGCTATGGGATGACCCGTTGTATATCCTTCAAAAACCCCGCTTAAAACCTGAGCTTTATCGCTTTCTTTTCTTGGTGTTGCAAATTTACTTCCGCCTTTGCGTTTATCAAGCTCATTTTGCAAAAATTCTTCATCAAATTTAACCCCAGCAGGCATTCCATCAATAATACATCCAACAGCCACACCATGAGACTCACCAAAACTTGTAAATTTCAATCTCGTACCAAAGGTATTCACTATAAAGCTCCTAATTTCTCAAGTGCAATTTTTGCTGCCATTTGCTGTGCTTCTTTTTTGCTTCCTGCAATAGCTCTTGCAAGTTCTTTACCATCAAGCATTAAAGCAATTTCAAATTGCTTTAAATGATCAGGGCCAAAAGCACGCACTGTTTCATACTGCGGAGTTTGTCCGATTTTTCCCTGTGTAATCTCTTGTAATTTTGTTTTATAATCTTTTATAAGAATTTTTGCATCAATTTGAGGGAAATTTTTTTCTATAAGCCTTAAAGCAATAGTTTTTGCAAACTCGAACCCAGCTTCTAAATGTATAGCACCTATAATGGCTTCTAACGCATCTGAAAGTATAGAAGGCTTTTCTTTTCCTCCATTGTTTTCCTCAGCAACACTCATAAGAATAAAATCGCCCAAATTTAAACTATTTGCAATTTTTGCAAAAGACTTTTCATTCACTAAAGCTGCTCTAAGCTTAGATAAATCTCCTTCAGCATCTTTGGCGAATTTATGAAAAAGGTATTCACCTACAACTAAATCAAGCACGGCATCACCTAAGAATTCCAAGCGTTCGTTGTTGTAAGATTTTTTAAAACTTTTATGGGTTAAAGCATGTATAAGAAGATTTTTATCTTTAAATTCATAAGTTAAACTCTGCTCTAGCTTTTCAATGTTTTTCATCATTTTCCCTTGCAATTTTCAAAGCAGCTTCACGCGCCAATGTATCACACCTTTCATTTTCCAAATGTCCATTATGTGCTTTTACCCAAAAAGCCTTAATCTTATGAGATTTTGCCACTTTAATATATTCCTTCCATAAATCTATATTTTTTTTACCTTTAAAATCCTTTTTTATCCATCTTTCTAGCCATTCATTAATACTTTGAACCATTAGGTTAGAATCTGTAAAAAGCGAAATTTCACAAGGCTCTTTTAAAGCCTTCAAAGATTCAATAATTGCCATTAGCTCCATTCTATTGTTAGTGGTATTAGCCTCAGCTCCAAAACCTTCCTTTTGATACTCCTTATAACGCAAAATATAAGCCCATCCGCCAAAACCTGGATTATTAAGACATGAACCATCTGTATAAATTTCAATGTGTTTCATTGTTTTTCACTTCATAAATAATTTTACAAGTATTAAACTCATAACAAATAGGACAGTGATAAAAAAACAAAGGCATTACATTTTTACACTCAGAACAACGATATGAAAATTCTAACCCCGCATTAAAAGAATTATCTTTTAAAATTTTTAACATTTTAAAGTTAGAATTTTTAAAAACAAACTGGTGCGTATCATCATGCTTTGAAATTTTACCCAAAGCATAAAAGAATTCTAAAAAATCTTGATTTTCTAAATTAAACGCTTCATTTTCTCTATAAAGCAAATCACAAATATCAAAAAAATTTTGCCCTAAAAACATATGATATTTTTCAAAAACTAAACGCCCCAACATAGGATTATCTTCTATTTTAAATTCTAAAAGTTTTTTCTTTTTTTCTTCATCAGTAATATTAAAAGTACAAAGTTCTAAAGCTTTGATAAAATCATGTTCTTTTTGTACATCTTCATTAAGCTCAAAAAGACATTCTAAAAGTTCTAAATTTTCTTTATAAGAACGAAGTTTTAAATAAACAATTTTTAAAAGTTTTAAGGCTTGTATATTTCTTGGACGCAGTTTTAAAGCTTGTAATAAAACTTCTTTTGCACGCTCTAAAAATCCTGCTTTAAAATAAACTTTTGCTAAAGAAAGGAAAATAAATTCTCTTTCTTGTTTATCTTTACATTTTTCAAGAGCAATCAAATAAATTTGAGTTGCTTTTTCAAATTCCCCGCTTTTAGTAAAAATTTCAGCCAAAAAACTTAAATTTCCAAAACTCAAGCTACTATTTCTTAATAACTCTTTATGAGCGTTATCCATTTCAAATTTTTTTATAAATTTTTCAAGCTTTTGTTCTTCATCTTTGTTAGCAAATATTTTCCAAATATAATTTGCAACAGCTACAACAAATACTAAAATGGTTAAAATTATAAGCCCTACTAAAGGGTCTCTGTATTCTACAAAGAAAAAATCCATAGTCTCGCTCTAAAAATTTTATGCCAAATTATAGCCAAATCTTTGTATAATTTTAACAAGGTTTGTAAAATGATAACTAAAGAAAGTATAGAAAATTTATCCCAAAGACTTAATATTGTTGATATTATAGAAAATTATATTGAAGTAAAAAAACAAGGCTCTAGTTTTGTATGTATCTGTCCTTTTCATGCAGATAAAAACCCGTCTATGCATATCAATCCTATCAAAGGTTTTTATCATTGTTTTGCCTGCAAGGCTGGTGGAGATGCTTTTAAATTTGTAATGGATTATGAAAAATTAAGTTTTACTGATGCAGTTGAAAAAGTTGCAAGCCTTAGTAATTTTACTTTGAGTTATACAAAAGAAAAACAAGAAAATAAAAAAGAGCTAAAGTCTATACTACCAAGCTTAAATGCGTATTTTAAAGATAATCTCAAACACCACAAAGAAGTTTTAACCTATCTTTACCAGAGAGCTTTAAATGACAAAGATATAGCCAAATTCGAATTAGGTTTTGCAGGAGCAAGTGAAGATAGTATAAGATTATTGCAAAATCAAAAAATTCCTTTAGAAGATGCTATGAGTGTTGGAGCTTTAAAAAAAGATGAAAATAATGAATTTTACGCAAGTTTTATATGGCGTATCACCTTTCCAATCTACGATCATAAAGACTTATTGGTAGGGTTTGGAGGGCGCACTTTAAATCCCAATGTACCGGCAAAGTATGTAAATTCACCCCAAAATATACTTTTTGATAAAAGTAGAATTTTTTATGCTTTTAACATCGCTAAAGAAAATATAGCCAAAAAAAAAGAAATAATAGTATGTGAAGGCTACATGGATGCAATAGCTTTTCACAAAGCAGGGTTTAACAATGCTGTAGCAGTTCTTGGAACAGCATTAACCGAACATCATCTACCCTTAATCCGCCGTTATGATGCAAAAGTGATTTTATGTTTTGACAATGATGAAGCAGGATTAAAAGCTGCGACACGATCTGCATTTTTATTAAGCACAAACAAAATAGACGGTAAAGTGGCAATTTTGCAAGGCGGAAAAGATCCTGCTGAGCTCGTAGCAAAAAATGAAAGCACAAAACTCCATAATATACTCGATGAAGGAATAGAGCTTGGTGAATTTTATATCAGACGCTTAATATCCACTCATTCCATAATTTCTGCTCTTGATAAACAAAAAGCTTTAGAAACTATACAAAAATTCACCTTTAATCTTGAACCTTTAGTGGCAAATTCTTACACTAGTCTAGTTTCAAATTTATTAAAAGTGGATGAAAAATTTATTGTCTTATCACAAAATTCAAAAAAAACCATACAAACCCCTTTAATTTCTCAAAATAAATACAATTTTCCTAAAGAAAAAATTCACATTGCAGAATTAGAACTTATAGCCTTTTTAAAACAGCATCCAGATATATGTAACGATTTTAAGCAAATTAGTGATAGTGTTTGTTTTAAACATAAGATTTTATTGGATAAAATTTTAGAAAAAAAAGGTTATGAAGATAGTGATATTAGAGAATTTGAAAGTAAAAATATTCGAAAAAATTTAAACTATAGCGAATTCTTGTTAGGTATTTGCAAGGTTAATTTAGCTTTTTTAAACAATGTAAAAATTAAAAATTCTACACTCGCATTAAAAAAACAACTTTTTACGCTTATTGATAAAAATTTAAATCTTTTAATTAAAAATTTAAATACCGAAGAATTAAATAATTTTTTAAAAGAATATTTAAGCTTCTTAAAATATGAAAAAAACGAAGAAATTCTGCAACAATCATTTAGAAACTTAAATGGAATTTTTGGTAACAAAAACTTTACAGCTTATGATTTAGGATTTAGCATACAAAATAATGACGAACCTTTTTAATTTATTTAAATTTCAAGCCTTAATTTACCTTTTTTTAAACACAATCACGCTAAAGTATATAAAAATTTTTAAGGATAAATTATGATGCCTTTTAGTGATGAAGAGCTTATAAATCCTGTTAAAGCAAGTTTAGAAAAGAGCTTGCCTATGCTTGAACGTGATGGCGGAGGGCTTGAATTTTTAGGAATTAAAAATGGGATCGTTTATGTCCATTTAATAGGAGCTTGTAAAGGCTGTGCATCGAGTGGAACAACGCTAAAATACGGTCTTGAAAGGCAACTTAAGATTGATATTCATCCGGAAATCACTATAATCAATTTAAACGGCGGAGCAGACGAATTTGCAAAATTATAAAAAACTTGGAATTGAACATTTTTACAAGAAAGATTTTAAAACTGCAAAAATGTATTTTTCTATGGCTTATGAAAAACGCAAAAATAAACGCTTGCTAAATTTTATCTGCCTTTGTGATCTTGCTTTAAAATCTCCTAAAGAAGCTTCTTTACTTTTTGATTTTTATATAGAACATTACAAAATCTCTAGCATTGATAAAGACTTAGAAGAAATTTTAAGTACAATTGAATTTAAAAAACAGGAAAACAAACAAGAAAACGAATTTGAAGATGGGCATGCACTAAATTATCAAGATTTTTTAAAAAGCGAAGAAGAACTTGGCTTTCAAAAAAGTTTTGAAAATATCATTAACAGCACTAAATTAGTTATTGATAATCGTGATGATTTTTTAGATTTTTTGGAAAAATTACTTGATAATGGCTATAAAGATATGACTTTAAATTACATAGAAAATGTTATGCCTCATTTTTGGGCAAATGATAGATTTATCAAACTCCAAGAAAAACTCATGGGATTTAAAAGTGAAATTAAAACTTGAAAATTCATTCATTACAGATAACACCTTAGAGTGTGAAAAAGAATACTTTTTTTTGCAAACCACACAAAATGCTAAATTTCACGCTCAAGCCTTAGAAAAAGGTGCAAAAATCATTGATGTAAATGAGTGTAAAAAACTTTTAAAAATCGATGAAAAGATTCAAATCATAGGAATCACAGGAACCAATGGCAAAACCACAACCGCAGCAGCGATTTATTCTATCTTATTGGATTTAGGTTATAAGTGTGGGCTTTGTGGGACAAGAGGAGCTTTTATCAACGATGAACAAATCGATGAAAAATCCTTAACCACCTCCCCTATTCTTAAAACCTTAGAATACCTACAAATAGCCACTCAAAAAAAATGTGATTTTTTCATCATGGAAGTAAGCTCACACGCCTTAATTCAAAACCGCATCGAAGGCTTAAATTTTGCTGCTAAAATTTTTACCAATATCACTCAAGATCATTTAGATTTTCACGGTACTTTTGAAAATTATAAAGAAGCAAAAGAACTTTTTTTTACCGATGAGAGTTTAAAATTTATCAACAAAGATGCTTTGGCTATTAAATTTAATGTGCGTAATGCTTTTACTTATGGCATAGAAAATCCTGCTTTATATCAAATCAAAGCTTATTCTTTAGAAGAAGGCATTAGTGCTATTGTAACAAATAAAAATCAAACTTTTCACATAGACTCGCCCTTGCTAGGACTTTTTAATCTTTACAATCTTCTAGTTGCTAGTGCTTGTGTGAATGAACTCGTAAAGCCTGATTTAAAAGACTTGGAAAAAGCTATCAGTGGATTTGGCGGGGTTTGTGGCAGGGTAGAACAAGTAGCAAAAGGTGTGATTGTAGATTTTGCTCATACGCCCGATGGCATTGAAAAAGTGCTTGACACTCTTAAAAATAAAAAACTCATCGTTGTTTTTGGAGCAGGTGGAGATAGAGATAAAACCAAACGCCCTTTAATGGGAAAAATCGTCGAACATTTTGCAAAAATTGCTATCATTACAAGTGACAATCCACGCAGCGAAGAACCAAAAACCATCATGGAAGAAATTTTATCAGGCTTTACTAAAAAAGAAAAAGTTTTAATGATAGAAGATAGAAAAGAAGCTATAAAAAGAGCTTTAGAACTAAAAGAAAATGACGATTTAGTCGTTATTTTAGGCAAAGGTGATGAAACTACTCAAGAAATTAAAGGGATAAAATATCCTTTTAGTGATAAAGTAGTTGTTAATGAAATTTTAAAAAATCAAGGATAATCAATGTTTGAAAATATGGATTTTTCTAAAATGGGAGAACTTTTAAATCAAGTTCAAGAAAAAGCAAAAAATATAGAACTAGAACTTGCAAATCGTGAATTTAGTGCCAAAAGTGGAGCAGGACTTGTTAAAGTAAGTGCCAATGGAAAGGGTGAAATTATCGATGTTAGCATTGATGATTCTTTACTTGAAGATAAAGAATCCTTGCAAATTTTACTTATTTCTGCAATTAATGATGTTTTGGCTATGGTTGCACAAAATCGTTCAAGTATGGCGAATGATGTTTTAGGCGGTTTTGGAGGTATGAAATTATGAAAAAAATTTTAATTATTTGCATGCTTTTTACTTTGTCTTTTGGTATAGAAAGACCTAAATTTGAAGATTTTTTAGCAGGTTATGAAAGAAATAAGGCAAGCATGCTCAACTATGAAGGAATACCAGCTTTTGCACTCAGTGAAAATTTACTTGCTGTGTTAAAACAGCCTAATGCTAAGCTTAACAAATATGTAAAATACGATCCATTTTTAAATTTATATCTTGTAAGAACTGACTTTAGCCTAATCCCTACTCCTATGGGTGATGAAGAAAAACTTACTCGTAATGATTGGGTTGGAATTTGGGATCCTAATAAACCTTATATAGGGCATATTAAGTATTTAGCTCAAAATATTGATGAAAAAGATCAACTTGATTTTAATTCTAAAATAGGACTTTTAGGGACTCCATGCTGTGAAATGATGGGGATTGCTTTAAATAATAGCTCTTTTATAGGCAATCGCTATTTAAAACATTTTATGAAATATAACGATGTTTATTGGGGGGATATTGGTGTTGATTTTGTTGTTCGAGAAAATAAAATTTATGTTAACAATGTAAGAAAAAATCCACAATTTTTAATCAACGATCAAGTTGTAAGTGTTGATGGCTTGCCCGCCAATGATTTAAGAAAACTCAATGAAAAAATTCTTTTTGCAGATCGCGGAAGCACTCTTTATTTTCAAGTGTTGCGTGATAATATGGATTTAAATATTTCTACTGAAGTTTTTGCAAAAGATTTGAGCAAATTTAACCTTCCTGATTCTAAACCAAAACCAAAAATTACAAATTTCACAAGCAATCTTGGTTTAACGGTTAATACTAGTCTTGTTGTAACCAAAATAGATCCAAAATCAAAAGCATCAAATGCAGGATTTATGGTAGGAGATAAAATTTTACGCGTTAATAATATTATTTTAAATAATTTTAAAGAATTACAAAATATTTTAAGTGCTGGTAATGACTTTAGCATCTTAATTGAACGCAAAAGTACTAAATTACCTTTATCAAATTTCAACAATGAACTAGGCGGAAATGCCAACTCAGGTGGCGATGGTAAATTTCAATTTTTCATAAGGCTTACTAAGTGAATTTAAAAGAACTTTTTATCCATCACTTAGAAAAAAATCTACCTAAAGTTGAAAGCTTTCATCCTTTTTTTAATGAAGCTTTAGCACTTATGTTAAAAGCGGGGGGAAAGCATTTTCGCGCACAATTGCTTTTAAGCGTAGTACAAAGCAATAAACCTGAACTTTTAAATCAAGCTTTAGATGTGGCTTTAGCTTTGGAGTTTATCCATACTTATTCACTCATACACGATGATTTACCCGCTATGGATAATGCAGACTTTAGACGAGGAATTCCAACCTTACACAAAAGCTACGATGAAACTACAGCCATCTTAGTGGGTGATGCTTTAAATACTGAAGCTTTTTTAGTTCTAAGTCATGCTCATTTAAAAGATGAAATCAAAATCAAACTCATCAAAACCCTTGCCTTTAATGCAGGACTTAATGGAATGGTCATAGGACAAGCTATTGATTGTTTTTTTGAAGACAAAAGACTGAGTTTAAATGAACTTGAGTTTTTACACACACATAAAACCGCAAGATTAATCGCTGCAGCTTTAAAAATGGGTTGTGAAATTTGCGAACTTAACAACGAAGAAAGCAATCAAATTTACAAACTTGGTTTAAAACTAGGACTGATTTTTCAAATCAATGATGATATTATCGATGTAACCACAAGTCAAGAACAAAGCGGAAAGCCTACTAACAACGATATTCATAAAAATTCTTTTGTCAATTTACTTGGACTTGAACAAGCCATAAAAACAAAAGAAAATCTTCTTAGTGAATGCGAACAAGACTTAGAAAAACTTAATGAAAAACTCGCACAAATGATACAAAATTTAATAATTCAATACTTATAAAGGCAAAAAATGGACATTCAAATTTTACAAGAACAGGCAAATACTCTAAGATTTTTAAGTGCCGATATGGTGCAAAAAGCAAACTCAGGACACCCAGGTGCACCTTTGGGTTTAGCAGATATTTTAAGTGTTTTAAGTTATCATTTAAAACACAATCCTAAAAATCCCACTTGGCTAAACCGCGATAGACTTGTATTTTCAGGCGGACATGCAAGTGCTTTGCTTTATAGTTTTTTACATTTAAGCGGCTATGACTTAAGCTTAGAAGATCTTAAAAATTTCCGCCAACTTCATTCTAAAACCCCTGGACACCCTGAAATTTCAACTCTTGGAGTAGAAATCGCTACAGGCCCTTTAGGACAAGGCGTTGCCAATGCTGTAGGCTTTGCTATGGCAGCAAAAAAAGCACAAAATTTGCTAGGCAGTGATTTAATCGATCATAAAATTTATTGTCTTTGCGGAGATGGGGATTTACAAGAAGGCATTTCTTATGAAGCTTGTTCTTTAGCAGGACTTCACAAACTTGATAACTTCATACTTATTTATGATAGCAACAATATCTCCATAGAAGGCGATGTAGGTTTAGCCTTTAACGAAAATGTAAAAATGCGTTTTGAAGCACAAGGATTTGAAGTTTTAAGTATAAATGGACACGATTATGAAGAAATCAATAAAGCCTTAGAACAAGCTAAAAAATCCACAAAACCTTGTCTTATCATCGCAAAAACAACTATAGCAAAGGGTGCAGGAGAGCTTGAAGGCAGTCATAAAAGCCATGGCGCACCTTTGGGTGAAGAAGTGATTAAAAAAGCCAAAGAACAAGCAGGTTTTGATCCAAATATCAGTTTTCATATCCCACAAGCAAGCAAAATCCGCTTTGAAAGTGCTGTAGAACTTGGGGATTTAGAAGAAGCAAAATGGAAAGATAAGCTTGAAAAAAGTGCTAAAAAAGAACTTTTAGAAAGGCTATTAAATCCTGATTTTAACAAGATAGCTTATCCTGATTTTAAAGGAAAAGATCTTGCTACAAGAGATAGTAATGGTGAAATTTTAAATGTTTTAGCTAAAAATTTAGAAGGATTTTTAGGTGGAAGTGCAGATTTAGGCCCTTCGAATAAAACAGAACTTCACAGTATGGGAGACTTTGTAGAAGGTAAAAATATCCATTTTGGTATCAGAGAACACGCTATGGCAGCGATTAACAATGCTTTTGCAAGATATGGAATTTTCTTACCATTTTCGGCAACTTTTTTCATCTTTAGCGAGTACTTAAAACCTGCCGCAAGAATAGCAGCTCTAATGAAAATCAAACATTTTTTCATTTTCACACACGATAGCATAGGCGTGGGCGAAGATGGACCAACACACCAACCTATAGAACAACTTAGCACTTTTAGAGCTATGCCAAATTTTTTAACCTTTAGACCTGCTGATGGGGTGGAAAATGTCAAAGCTTGGCAAATAGCCCTAAATGCTGATATTCCGAGTGCTTTTCTGCTTTCACGCCAAAAACTCAAAGCTCTAAATGAACCTGTTTTTGGAGATGTAAAAAATGGAGCGTATTTACTCAAAGAAAGCAAAGAGGCTAAATTTACACTTTTAGCAAGTGGAAGTGAAGTTTGGCTTTGTTTAGAAAGTGCAAACGAACTTGAAAAACAAGGTTTTGCTTGTAATGTTGTTTCCATGCCTTGTTTTGAACTTTTTGAAAAACAAGATAAAGCTTATCAAGAAAGATTGTTAAAAGGTGAAGTTATAGGTGTTGAAGCAGCACATTCTAATGAACTTTATAAATTTTGCCATAAAGTGTATGGCATAGAAAGTTTTGGAGAAAGTGGCAAAGACAAAGATGTGTTTGAACACTTTGGATTTAGCGTTTCAAAGCTTGTAAATTTTATCCTTAGCAAATAAAATGAATACAAATTTCAAATTTCAAAATAACACTCTTTTTATCTTTGGAATTTGGGATAAAACAAGCATTTATAAGTTAAAAATAAAAGATTTTTTAGCTTTGATCCAAAGCAAGGAAGTGATTTTTGATTTTAAAGATCTAAAAGCAATCGATACCGCTGGAGTGAGATTTTTCCTTGCTTTGGAAAATGATCTTAAAGATAAAAATATTAAAATCGCCAAAGAAGGCTTAAATTCACGCTTTCAAACCCTTTTTGAACTTTGTGAAAAAAACTACCAAAGACTAAGCAAAACAAAAAAATCACATAAAAATTTCAGTGAATACTTTATCGATCTTGGAAAATTAAGTTTAGAACTTTTAAAAATTTTAAGAAAATTCATCAATTTCACAGGAGCTTTTTTCACAAGTCTTTTTTTATGCCTTAAAAATCCTAAAAATTTTCGCTTTATTGCTTTTTTATATCATATAGAAAATTCTGCTTTTAAAGCCTTACCTATAGTTATTTTAACTGCTCTTTTAGTAGGAGTGGTTTTAGCCTATCAGGCTGCTTATCAACTCGCACAATTTGGAGCCAATATTTTCATAGTGGATTTGATGGGAATTTCAGCCACTAGAGAACTTGCACCTTTAATCGCTGCCATAGTGATCGCAGGAAGAAGTGCAAGTTCTTATACCGCACAAATTGGAGTGATGAAAATTACTGATGAAATTGCAGCTATGAATACTATGGGTTTTCGTTCTTTTGAATTTATTATTATTCCACGTGTCATGGCTTTGATAGTGGCTATGCCTTTAATCGTTGCCATTAGCGATGCAATCAGTATTATAGGTGGAATGATGGTTGCAAAATTAAATCTTGATATTTCTTTTACCGAATTTTTAAGACGCTTTAGAGAAGCTGTAGATATAAAACATATCTTTATAGGACTTGCAAAAGCACCTATTTTTGGATTTTTGATAGGACTTATTGCTTGTTTTCGTGGTTTTGAGGTAAAAAACACTACACAAAGTATAGGAATTTATACAACAAAAAGCGTTGTAAATGCTATTTTTTGGGTGATAGCCTTTGATGCTTTATTCTCCGTTATTTTAACTTCTACAGGAATTTAAATGGTTATTAAAGCGCAAAATATCATTACAAAATTTGGAGAAAAAATCGTCCATGATGGCGTAAGTTTTGAAATCAAAAAAAACGAAATTTTTGGTATTTTAGGAGGTAGTGGAAGTGGAAAATCTGTCCTTTTAAAACAAATGCTTATGCTTGAACATTTTGATGGTGGAGAATATGAAATTTTAGGCTATAAGCTTAAAAATATCAACGAAAAAGATGCACTTGCTTTGCGTAAAAAATGGGGTGTGGTTTTTCAATTTGCTGCACTTTTTAGCTTTTTTAATATTTATGAAAATATCGCTATTCCTTTAAAAGAATACACTCATTTAGATGAAAATAGCATACAAGAACTGGTTTTAATGAAACTAAAAATGGTAGGTTTAAACGAAAGTGTTTTAAAACAATTTCCAAGTGAACTTAGTGGCGGCATGCAAAAAAGAGTGGCAATTGCTAGAGCTTTAGCACTTGATAGTAAATTGCTTTTTTTAGATGAACCTACTTCAGGACTTGACCCTCATAGTAGTCGCGAATTTGACGATTTGGTTTTAGAGTTAAAAAAAAGTTTTGATTTAAATATCATTTTGGTTACACATGATAAAGAAAGTATGAAAAATTTACTCGATCGCTTTATCATTTTAGAAAATAAAAAAGTTGGATTTTGCGGTACTTATGAAGAATTGCGCTTGCAAAATGAACGACTTTTTAAAAAATTTATGGAGTAAAAGTGGAAAATAGAGCAAATTATTTTTTTGTAGGACTTTTTGTTTTTGGAGTATTTTTTGCAAGTCTTGGTTTCATACTTTGGCTTGGGGGATACTCTAAAGAAGAAAGTTTTAAGTATTATGAAATTCACACACAAGAATCCGTTGCAGGACTTGGCATAAAAGCACCCGTAAGGCTTTTGGGCGTGGAAGTAGGTAGCGTAGAAGAAATCAGCATTTACAATCAAGATGAACTCGGCGTTAACATACGCATCAAGGTCAAAAATAACACCCCTATAAAAGAAGATACTTTTGCTACTTTACAACTTCAAGGTATCACAGGACTTAAATTTATCCAACTTCAAGGCGGAAGTAAAAATAGTAAAGATCTAGTATCTATACAGGGAAAACTTCCAGTCATTCCTTTTAAAGAAAGTTTTTTAGCAACCATAGATAGACAAAGTGAACATATTTTTTCTTTAGTTAAAACGGCCGATGATAAATCAAAAGAGCTTTTAAGCGAAAAAAATCTTAAAAATCTAGAAATCCTTTTGCAAAATCTAGCAGAATTAAGCGCAAATTTAAACGCTAATTCTAAAAATTTAAGCCTTAATCTTTCAAACACAAGTTTAAAAATAGGAAAAATGGCTGATAATATAAGCCTTAGTGCGCAAAATTTCAACTCCAGTCTTAAAAACATAAAAGAAAGTACGATGATTTTAAAAAATTTCATAAAAAAAGCTGATGAAAAATTAAACACTTATGATGATATTAAAGCATCTTTGATGCAAAATTTAGAACTTTTTAAACGAGTTTTAATTGAAAGCAATATTCTAATAGAAAATTTACAAAACAGCCCTGCTGATTTGATTTTTAAAGAAACCAAACCTAAACTAGGACCAGGAGAAAAATAATGCTAAAGCAATTATTCTGTATTTTGACTTTTATTTTTATGTTATGCGGATGCTCTTTAAGACACGAAACCATCAATAAAAATGAAAATATCATATTAAAAGACGAAGGAATAGACTCAAATATTTTTTTTAAAAAAACCGGTAAAATTCTTAAAATTCGCAATACAAATGCACCTTTGTATTTAAACTCGCGAGCTATTGTTTATATAGATAATGGTTTTAGCAACAAATACGCACATTATTTCTGGGGAGATTTGCCAAGCAATCTTTATTCTTTTTTAATTTTATCAAAATTTGAACAAAGCAATATTTTTACAAGCTTGCTTTCTTCAACAAGCTCTTTAAGTGCGGATTATGCTCTTGAAAGCAGGATTAACTCTTTTGAGCAAATTCTTAACAACAATGAAAACTACGCTCAAATTTCTGTAAGTGTAAATTTCATAAATCTTGAAAACAATCAAATAATAGCTCATAAAATTTTCAATACTAAAGAAAAAATAGAAAAAAAAGATATCCGCTCTACCTATAATGCTTTTCAAAAAGCCTTGAATAAAATTGGCAATGAGATTGTTTTTTGGGTAAATTCTAACTTATCCTAATTTAGGAACACTTTTTGCTTTTTAAATATTTAGCAATATTTTTGAAAGGTAAACAATGAAAAGTGATTTAGATATATTTAAAAAACACTTAGGTGAAATTCAGGGCGTGAATGAATTTAAAGCAAATCAAATTTGCTCTCAAATCAATGATGCAAATGATTTTATAGGAGCACTTCAAGTGCTTGATATGTCTTTAAAAAAAATAGAAAAAAGCATTCTAGAAAGAATAGATGAAAATTCAGATGATATGCAAAAAAGAACTCTTGATGCCACAGCGTCACAACTTATACAAAACTGCTCTTTCATGGGAACAGCTCTTTTTGGAAATATTTTCAATGTTTATGTTGGTAAAAAACTTTTTGAATTTGAAATTGCTAATCCACTTTTAATTCTTCAAACAAGTAATTACGAAGGTGTATTGGCCTATATACAAGATAAAAGAGATGAAATAAAAATCATTCTATCAGAATTATCAACTGCAATTACCATGGGCGAAACTATGGATAATGCTGGAATTTATAACTCTACAATGGATTTTAAAAATTTATTTAAATAAGAATAGTAATCGTTTGTTCTCTTTAAGCAAATATAATATATTTTAGCTTAAAGAGATTTTCCAAACTCTAAAAGAGAGTCAGGCTACGAATAAAAAGGGGGAGGGAAATAGCCTAACCCAAACGAGATCTTAAAAGATCTCTTTAAACTAAAATAAATATTTAGATAATTTAACAATTTTTATTAAATTATCTAAACCATATTTATGTTTTAGTTTAATACGATGTGACATTTTATTCTAAAAACACTTAATCTGCTATAAAAATATCATTTAGTAACTTAAATTATTAAAGAATATTACTACAATATTATTTAAAAAATTTTAAATTTTTAGAATTTTAAGAAAAAAATATTATTTTTATAATTTAATATCATATCATAGAAAGAATTTCAGCACGCCCATTAATCACGGCAACACAATGTTCATAATGAGCCGCATTAAGCCCATCAATACTTCCAGCATCCCATTTTCCATTATAATGCTTTGGTGTTCCATCTTTTTGGCATATCATAGGCTCTATGCAAAACACCATTCCATTTTTAATTTTAGGGCCACTTTTTGCACTCGCACCTTTTTCTAAATAGTTTAAAATTTCAGGCTCTCCATGGGGCTTTCGTCCTATACCATGCCCGCAATATCCACGAAGCGGGACAAAACCTCTTGCATGGATAAATTCGCCTAAAGCAGCTGAAAGTTCCTTAAAACGCATTCCATCACGAATAATATCTATAGCATGATATAACGCGTCTTTAGCACAAGAGATTAAAGCTTTATCAGCGGGTGAAACTTCTCCTATAGCAATAGTTCTTGCTGCATCCCCATAATACCCATCAATCAAACTTCCCACATCAAGACCTAAAATATCACCCTCTTTGATAATTTTATCATCTGGAATTCCATGGATACAAACTTGATTTAAAGATGTGCAAATGGCACCTGGAAAACCATAAAGTCCCTTAAATGATGGCTTGGCGCCAAGGCTTAAAATATAATCTTCTGCCATTTTATCGATTTGTTTTAAGCTCATTCCTATTTTAATTTCATTCTCTAAAAAATTTAAAGTTTTTGCTACAATTTGATTTGCTATTCTTAATTTTTCTATTTCATCTGGTTTTTTCAATTCTATCATTTTATTTCCTTATAAATTTAGCCAAATTTTAGCAGTATTTTTTAAAGATTCAACATCGCTTGAAGCATAAAAATGTAATTTTGCTTTATGATTTTTCAAATCTATATTTTCTCTTTCTTTAAGAAATTCAACTATAGCATCTCCTGAATGAATTAATTTTGTTTTATCACCAAAATACTTACTTAAAGAACGACCTAGTAAAGGGAAATGAGTGCAAGCGAGTATCAAAGCATCTGGAGTTGTGATATTTTTAAAATAATACTCCATAGCACTTTGCAAAAAATCTCCTTCAAAAATACCTTCTTCAACCATAGGCACAAAAAGCCCTGTAGCTAAAGCATTTATATTTGTATATCCTTGGGATAATAAACGCTTTTGGTATTCTTCTGATTTAATGGTTGCTTTTGTTGCAATGACTAAAATTTCTTTATTTTTATCATGCAAAGCTTTTATCGTTGCTTCAACCCCTGCATCAATTACACCATATACTGGAAAATGTGCTTTTGTCCTTAAAGCATCTAAAGTATAAGCACTAGCAGTATTACATGCAATGATAAGCATATCAATTTGAAATTGTTCAAAAAATTCCAATGCTTCAAGACAGAACTTTATAATAGTATCTTTATCTTTTACTCCATAAGGAACTCTTGCGGTATCTCCATAATAGATAATTTCATCAAAAAGTCTAGCTTCATAAAGAGATTTTAAAACGCTAAGCCCCCCTACTCCGCTATCAAATACACCTATTTTCACTTTAATACCTTCTTGCTCCTATATAACGAGCCTTCCAATAAGAACTATTTAGCTCGACTTCTTTTACTCCACCTTTAGTAGATAAATGTATAAATTTTCCCTTGCTCATATAAATACCAACATGCATACCATTTGGCCCTCTACCTGTCTTAAAAAATACCAAATCTCCTGTTTGCAATTTTGATTTAGAAACTTTTCTTCCAGAACCTAATTGAGTTTTTGTAGTGCGAGGTATGCGTATATTAAGCTGAGCTAATGCGCTCTGTGTAAATCCTGAACAATCAGCACCTTTTTTACTAGTTCCACCTAAAACATAAGGGGTTTTTTTCCATTCATTTGCAATAACCTTGAGCCTTGCTTCTTTATTTGTGTTGTAACTAGGACGATAGTTTAGATTCTGATAAAAACTACATCCACTTATAAAAAATATAATCGTAATAATAAAAAAAATATGCCTCATCAATCCCCTTAAGATCGAGTAGTAAAGAATTTAAGATAAATAAAACCCCAAATCCCAGAACAAAATGAGGCTATAAGAATAGCTAAGTTATCTGCATAATTAAAAATATCACTAACTTCATACGCCAATCCATCAATAAACAAACTCATTGTAAAACCAATTCCTGTAAGTATGCAAACCCCATAAAGTTGTTTCAAATTTGAACCTTGGGGCAAAGCTGCAAATTTAAAGCGGATTGCCAAATAAGAAAATAAAAATACACCCACTTGTTTACCCACAAAAAGCCCTAAGAAAATACCTATACTTACACCTGAAAAAATTGCTCCTATATCGATATTGGATAAATTTACTCCAGCGTTAGCAAAAGCAAATAAAGGTAAAATAATAAAAGCAATCCAAAATTTTAAGCTTTCATAAATTTCTTCTAAAAATGCTTCCCCATTTTTAGTTTGCATCGGTATAAAAAATGCTGTTACAATTCCAGCTAAAGTTGCATGTACTCCACTTTTTAAAACACTAATCCAAAGAATAACTGAGCAAATAAAATAAAAAGACTTTCTTGTTATCCCTAAAAGATTTAAAATAAGCATTACCAAAATAGCAAGTCCTGCAACGACAAAAGCAACTATTGATAATTTTGTCGTATAAAAAATAGCTATAATTAAAATAGCACCCACATCATCAAAAATAGCCAAAGAAAGTAAGAAAATTTTTAAACTTGATGGAATGTGCTTGCCACACATCATTAAAATCGCTAAGGCAAACGCTGTATCTGTGGCTGTAGGTATAGCCCAACCTTTTAAAGTATAAGCATCTCCTATATTTACCAAAGCAAACAACATCGCAGGTATAAGTATACCGCCTAAAGCAGCCATAAAAGGTAAAACAATATTTTTAGGATTTTTAAAATCCCCGTGCAAAAATTCCTTCTTAAGCTCAAGCCCTATAGCAAAGAAAAATATAGATATAAGCCCATCATTTATCCAAAGTAAAAAAGGCTTATTAAGCTCAAATTCACCTACACTAAATCCGACTTTTAAATTTAGAAATTCTCGATAATGTTCGCTAAAAGATCCATTTTGCACAAGCAAAGCAAGCAAAGTACAAACTATAAGTAAAACGCCGCCAAAAGCCTCATTTAAAACTAAAGTTTTTAATTTATGTACTATATTATTCATTTAACAATCTTAAGATAAATAAAACCAACAATGGCACTTAAAAAACTAGCTACTAAAATAGCAAGTTTATCCGCATATTCAAAAATATCACTATTTTTATAAGCCAAACCATCAATAAACAAGCTCATCGTAAAACCGATGCCTGTTAAAATACATATACCATAAAATTTTCCATATTTAATATTTTCAGGTAATTTTGCAAGTTTAAGTTTGATAGCAATAAAACAAAAAGTGAAAACACCTAATTGTTTTCCTAAAAATAGTCCTAAAATAATCCCAAGACTTACAGGAGAAAATACTGAACCAAGATGCATATCTCTAATATCAATTCCAGCATTGGCAAAAGCAAATAAAGGTAAAATAAAATAAACTACCCAAGGATTTAAATCCTTAAGAACTTCATGTAAATAAGGTTTTTTATTTTTTGTATCAAGAGGTATAAACAAAGAAATGATCACACCAGCCAAAGTTGCATGCACTCCACTTTTAAGCATAGCTATCCACAACACAACACCTACCAACACGTACAAAGAAAGATGGGTGATGTGATAATAATTTAACAAAAGCAGAGCAAATATACAAAACAAACAAATAATAATTGCTAAAGCTGAAAGCTGATCTGTATAAAACAAAGCAATAATAACAATAGCACCCAAATCATCAAAAATAGCTAAAGAGAGTAAAAAAAGTTTTAAACTTGTAGGAATTTTATTTCCCAAAAGCATTAAAATACCCACTGCAAAAGCTATATCAGTTGCTGTAGGTATTGCCCAACCTTTCATAGCAAAATCATGAGAATAATTAATAGCAATAAAAATTAAAGCCGGAGTAATCATACCCCCTAAAGCTCCAAATATAGGTAAAGATACAGCTCTTATATTTTTAAGTTGCCCACGTAAAATTTCATATTTTAACTCAAGCCCTATACATAGAAAAAATATAGCTATCAAACCATCATTTATCCATAAATCCAACGATTTTGAAATTTGAAAATGATCAAATCCTACTGTAAAATTAGCATGAAAAAAATCTGTATAAATAACACTTAAAGAAGAATTTTTACATAATAAAGCTAAAAATGTAAAAAATATAAGCAAAATACCAGGGAAAGTTTCACTTAAAACCATCTTCTTTATCATTTGCATCCTTGCTCCTAAGTAAATATTTGTAAAAATTTAATACGATAAATAAAATGGTAAAATTATAACGAAAAAATACTAAAGAAATAATTATTTAAAAAAACAAGCCCAAGATACCAAAAAGTTCTTAAGCTTGTTCTTAAGATATTTAAGCGTAAATATCCAAACCACTAGAGCTAGACGCTTGTGGAGCGGAGGCTTGAGAGACACCTTCCATACCTTCGATGAGTTCATTCATCAATGCCTCGTTTGTGTCCATAGATTTTTTCAAAACTGAAGTATTAACAGCAGTCATTAAATTAACATTACCCATAGAAACATCTGAAACCATACATCCTCCTTTTAGATTGAGTCTTAAGACTTTATTTAAATCGGATGATATTTTTAAAACTTAATATTTTTTACTAAACTTTTTAAAATTTTTCAAGGGAACCAATATCTGAAATTAAAAATCATAAATTTTTTAAGATAAAATCCTATTTTAAAAATTTTTACACTATGAAACAATAAGCAAAATATAAATGATTGATGCTTTTAAAAGCGAATTAAATGGATAAAAATTTATTTCAATAAATTTAAGTTTTATCTTATTTTATACAATTTTTAATATAATCTAAAATTATAATTTTAAATGAGAAATCAGGAGCTTGCTAATGTTACTTAACACGCCTTGCAGGGGGATAATAGATACAAATTTTGAAAGCAAAAGAATTAGCATAACTTCAACTTTAAAATTTCAAGAAAAAAAGAAAAAGTAGAAGCTAAGGCTGAGAAAGAAGAAGCAAATAAAGACAATAGCAATTCTACAAACACAAATACCAATAAAAAAGATAAACTTTTGGATATATCTGCTTAGTCTAAAATATACTATAGCTATATCTCCTTAAAGAATACGCAATAAATGATTTTTTGATTTTTATTAAGCTTTTAAAACATCGAAAAAAGGAAAAATTAAAAAACATAAAAACAATATCCCAAAGTCCATAGCTTAGAAGAAGACCTTGCGATACTTAAAAACAACCCATATTAAATCACAAAAATAAAATATATTTAAATATTTATTAAAATACATTTTATAATTTAATAAAAAAATATTATCAACATAAAAGCTTATTTTTTAGTTCTATTTAAGATTTTTAGTATTATACTAGCCATTATTTATTTTGATAATAAATATTATTTTTATCAAAAATCAAGGGTAATGATAATGAAAATTTTTAAAATTATATTTTTAATTATAGGTATTTTTTTATCAAGCTCAGCTTTTGCTAGGGTAGATGATTATATTAATGAAGCAAATCTTATCAAAGATATGCTAAAACAAAGCATAGAAACTTATAAAAAGGGCGATAATCTAGGCGCCAAAAAGCTTAGCGAAGATGCGTATTTTCAACATTTTGAAAATATGGAAGGCTCAATAGGAAGAAACATAGGAAGAAAAGCTATCACTATGGAACGTAAATTTGTAAATTTGCGTCGCATGTATAAAGATGAAGCTCCTTTAACACAAATTAATGCTTTAATTGATAGTCTTTATTATGATCTTGATGAAGTAGCTCCGATTTTACAAAATGGATATCGTTTAAAAGCAGAAGCAAGCGATATAAACTATGATAAGGCTAAAGCTGAAAAATCAAGCCTAGAAGCCAATGCCAAACGCGAAGCTGATGCAGAAGCTTTAATCGCACAAATGATGGGTGTAGATAAAAAAAATTTAGCACAAAGCTCTTTAACCACCCAAGCTCCTATACCTGTAAATAATGATACAAGCAAACTTACAGATGATAATGCAAGCGCTGATTTACAAGCTGCCGCTGCAATGGACGCAAGATTGCAATTTATACTAGATAATATCTCTACCAAATTTTCACAGGCAGCTAATGCTTTTAAAGAAAAAAACTACCAAACTAGTAAAGATTTTTTAAATGATGCCTTATTTAGTGATTATCGCAATACCAAAGTAGAAATTTTAGTAAATAAATTTACCAAAGCAGGAAACGATCAAAAAATTCAACAAGCCATACGCACCCTTATACGCCAAATCAACGATGCAAAAATAGATGAAAAAGGCTTAAGAGATGGCTTAGATAACATAGAAGAACAAATTTTTGATGTTTTCTTACAAATTCCAAATTCAGAACTTTCAAGTTTGCAAATTTCAGGCTTTAATGATGAAACAAAAGGCAAAGATTATGCCAAAGTTTCTAATGATATCAAACTTGCTTTAGATGGAATTTTAAAAAATTATGATGGCTTTAGTGCTTCTATAGTAGATGATTTACAAGGAATTTATCTAGATATTTTTGAAGCAAGCGGTATGGAAAATAAAATCGGTGCTGTAGATAGCGGCTTAAAACTTAAAATAGAAAGTTTATTTTCCAAAGGCGTGGCACTGATTAAAGCAAGTGCAGATAAAAAAGAGCTTGAAGCTACTTTTAATGACTTAGAACAACTCATAGCAAGCAGTGTGGATAAAATTCAAGATTCTACTCCTTATTCGCTGTTTATATGGGCTTTAGGTATTATTTTGCGTGAAGGCTTGGAAGCTTTGATTATCATTGTAGCCATTGTTTCTTATCTTGTGCAAAGTGGCAACAAAAATCGTTTAAATATCGCCTATAGTGCTCTTTTTACAGGAGTAATTTTAAGTTTTGTTACCGCTTTTGGAGTTTCTTGGCTATTTAAAGAAAATGCAGGACAAAGTAGAGAGCTTATAGAGGGTATTACCATGCTTATAGCCGTATTACTACTCTTTTATGTGGGCTTTTGGCTACTTTCAAACGCACAAAATAAAAAATGGACAAGCTTTATCAAACAAGGTGCTATAGATGCTATATCAAACAATAGTGCAAAAACCCTTTGGATTACCGTATTTTTAGCTGTTTATAGAGAAGGTGCAGAAACTGTGCTTTTTTATCAAGCCTTGCTTTTTGATGCTAAAACAAGCACTGATTTTGGTGCTGTTTTTGGCGGACTTGGACTTGGAATTTTAATACTTATTGTTTTATATTTTCTTTTAAAAGCAGGAGCCATTCGCATACCTGTAAAACAATTTTTCTATATCACTTCTTACATTATTTTTTACATGGTTTTTGTTTTTACAGGCAAAGGCATAGCCGAACTCATAGAAGGAAAAGTCATCATTCCTAGTCTTATACCTATGAATTTTGAACCGATTTTATGGCTTGGAATTTATCCTTACTATGAAACTTTAATCCCTCAATTTATAGTTTTAATTATGCTAATTATTGGCATTTTAATAACAAAACAAATTTCAAAAAAAGGAGTAAAATCATGATAAAAAAAGTTTTATCAGTAGTTGCTGCAGCTGCGGTTATTAGTACAAATTTATTTGCAGGCGAAGTGCCGATCGGCGATCCAAAAGAACTTAATGGCATGGAAATAGCCGCTGTTTATTTACAACCTATTGAAATGGAGCCAAGAGGTATTGATTTAGCTGCATCTTTAGCAGATATTCACCTAGAAGCTGACATTCACGCACTTAAAAACAATCCAAATGGTTTTCCAGAAGGTTTTTGGATGCCTTATTTAACTATAGCTTATGAACTTAAAAATACCGACACAGGTGCAATTAAACGTGGAACTTTGATGCCTATGGTGGCTGATGATGGTCCTCACTATGGTGCAAATATTGCTATGGAAAAAGATAAAAAAGGTGGCTTTGGCGTAGGAAATTATGAACTTACTTTTTATATCTCAAATCCAGAAAAACAAGGTTTTGGACGCCATGTTGATGAAGAAACAGGTGTGGGTAAGTGGTTTGAACCTTTTAAAGTAGATTATAAATTCAAATACACAGGCACGCCAAAATAATTTTACGCTCGGATTTTCCGAGTGTTTGAATATTTTTATTTTTATTTGAAAAATTAAAATAACAATGTTTAAAGAGTAAATTATGAGTATATATTTTGTGCATTTTCTTATCAGTGTTTTACCGCTAAGTATTTTAATGGCCTTTATCACTCCTAATAAAAAATATATTTTTAAAAGTTTTTTAGTAGTTTTTTTGGGCTTTTTATTTGGATATTTTGCTTTTTTTATCGCAGCACAATTTTTAAAAACCGAAAATTTAATCTTTAATTTTGATTTTGTTTTTATAGGTTTATTGCTAGTAAGCTTTATATTTTATTTTTGGAAAAAAATTGAAATTTTAAATTTTATTTTATTGGGAATTTTAAGTTTTTGCACCGCTTTGCATTATTATTTTTTAAGTCAAGATTTCCCTATTTTTACTAGCTCTTTAATCGATAGCGAAGGTATAAGTTCTTTAGGTTTTATTGCTTTAGCCTTGCTTGTTTGTATTTTGATTTTCTTCTTTTTAAAATGGCAAAAAAATTTTAATCAAAAAACAAGCTTTATGCTGTTTTTACTGCTTATCCTTATAGAAAGCGATAAAGCTCTAGCCAATATCTTGCTTACTTTAATGCGAAATTCCATCATAGAAACTCATGCTTTTTTGGTGAGTTTTGTAGGAAAAAGTAATTATTTTGGTGTTTTTGGAATTTATGTTTATTTAATTTTCATCACTTTTTTAGCATTCTTAAGCTTAAAAATTCGCAAAAAAAATATAAGCAAAAAACAAATTTTAGATATAAATTATCGCAAAAACGAAGCTAAAACAAGTCTTATTAATCGCTATTTTTCCAGTGTTTTTATCTCCTGTGTTATAAGTTTTTGCATTGTTTTATACTTTTTTATGGTAAGCTCTAAGCCTTTAACCATAGATGAGCCTAAAGAAATTTTACCCGATAAGAATGGCAAATTTATCTTTGATATAGCTCTTTTAAGGGATAACAAACTCCACCGCTTTGCTTATATCAGTGCTGAAGGCAAAGTGATAAGGTTTTTTCTTATCAACAAAAGAGAAGATAAGGATTCTCCTGTAGCTGTTTTTGATGCTTGTATGATTTGTGGAGATATGGGCTATATCAAAAAAGATGGACAACTCATTTGCATTTCTTGCAATGTGCGTATTTTCTTGCCAAGTGTAGGTAAAAGCGGGGGTTGCAATCCTATCCCACTCAAATACGAATACGATGGTAAAAAAATCACCATAGATGTTAAAGATGTAATAGCAGGATCTAATTATTTTAGTCAAATCAAAGAAATTGAAGTGCAAGATCCTGTATCAAAAACAAAGGTTATAAACACCCAAGCTCCTTTTTCTTATAGCTATAAAGGGATTACTTATTATTTTTCAAATCAAAACAACTATGAAGAATTTAAAAAAGATCCTACAAAATA
The DNA here is from genome assembly GCF_012890095.1 of Campylobacter sp. CFSAN093260. Lineage (NCBI taxonomy): Bacteria > Pseudomonadati > Campylobacterota > Epsilonproteobacteria > Campylobacterales > Campylobacteraceae > Campylobacter > Campylobacter sp. CFSAN093260. Next base: position 1,576,099 of record NZ_CP040618.1, read on the forward strand.
TGTAGAAGAAAACGAAGCCCAATTTTTAATCCAAAGGAGAAATGATGTTGGCTAAAATGATTTTTAACTCTATATTTAAAAACAAAATTCAAAAATTTTTAGCCTTTCTTACTTGTTTTTTAGCCACGCTTTTGCTCTCTACTATGCTAAATATTACCCTAAGTATAGGTGATGAAGTAACTAAACAACTCAAAAGCTATGGCTCTAATATCCTTGTTTTACCCAAAGGCTCAAGCCTTAGTATAGAAATAGGTAATGAACTTTATGAACCCTTAAAAAACAAAAACTACCTAGAAGAAAAAAATTTATATATGATTAAAGACATTTATTGGCGTAACAACATCACCGCACTTGCTCCTTTTTTGGAAGGTAAAATCACAATTGAAAACTCCCAACAAAAAGCACTTATTTATGGTACTTATTTTCAAAAAGCCATAAAAATTAAAGATGATGATGATTTTATCACAGGTATAAAAAGTCTTTATCCTTATTTAGCAGTGCAAGGAGAATGGACAAAAGATGATAGCAATGAAATCATGCTAGGCGAAGACTTTGCTAAAAACAATAAATTAAAATTAGGAGATACTATCAAACTCATAGGAGAAAACAATCAAAGCAAAGAAGCAAAAATCGTAGGCATTTTACTTCATGGCAATCCTAAAATGTCAAATAAAATCATCGCTCCTTTAAATTTAGCTCAAGATTTACTCAACAAACAAGGGCTTTACTCAAGTGCAGAAGTAAGAGCTTTTACCATACCTGAATCAGCCCTTTCTGAAAAAGTACGTCGCATGGGAGAAGAAAAATTAGATCAGTTAGAATATGACAAATGGTATTGCTCAGCTTATGTAGGCTCAATCGCTAGTCAAATTAGCGATGGCTTACCAGGTGCTGATGCAAAAGCTCTAAATGCTATAAGCGATGCTCAAAGCTTGGTGGTTAAAAAGATCCAATCCTTAATGGGCATTACTTGCATTATTTGTCTTATTGTTGCAAGCATTGCGATTTCAAGTCTAATGAGTTCTGAAATTCATCGCAGAAAGAAAGAAATAGGACTTTTAAAAGTACTTGGTGCTAATACTTTTCAAATTTATCTCATCTTTGCTAGTGAAAATTTAATCGTAGCTTTATTTGCTGCTTTATTTGGCTTTATTTTTGGCACAGCACTTTCTCAAATCATCAGTCTTAGTATTTTTGGATATTTTATTGATATAGCCTTTATAGCTTTACCTTTAAGCTTTATTTTTGCAGGACTTATTGCCTTACTTGGTTGCTTGCTTCCTATAAAAAATATCACACAACTTTCAGCTGCAGGAGTGCTTTATGGTAGATAAGTTTTTCCTTAATGAGCTTTTTAAAAGCATTAGCTTTTCTTATCAAAGACTTTTTATAATAGTTTTAAGTGTTTTTATAGGAGCACTTACTTGCTCAGCTTTTTTAAATATTTATTTTGATATTGACACCAAACTTTCTAAAGAATTAAAAGCTTATGGAGCAAATGTAATGATAAGCCCTAAACAAGATGAAAATTTTATCTCCAATGCTGAGTATGAAAAAATAAAAGAAAATTTAAAGGCTAGGGCTTTAACTCCTTTTTTGTATGATTTTTTAAATTTAGGCAGTACAAGCGGAGTGGTTTTAGGCACTGATTTTAAGGCTTTAAAAATCACTAAACCTTTTTTAGAAGTTAAAGAAGGAAGCTTTTCTCTAAATGATTTTGATGAAAATTCAGCCTTTTTAGGGGTTAATTTAGCCAAGCAACTAGGCCTAAAAACAGGTAATGAACTTCAAATTTACAATCCAAACAATGGAAAAAGCATAAAACTTACCATAAAAGGCATACTTTCAAGCAATGATGAATTTGATAGCATTGTTTTAGCCCCTTTAAGCGTGGTGCAAAATTTAAGCGATAGAGCCGGTATTAACTATGCTAATGCTGTAGTTTATGGAAATTTTGATGAAGTTAAAGCCAAAACACAAGCAATCAGCAATGAATTCATCGATGCAAAACCTATATCTTCAGTATCCTTAAGTGAAGGTTTAGTGCTTGGAAAAATCAAAGCTTTAATGTTTTTAATCATACTTGTAGTATTGATCATAGTTACTACTAGCGTTAATACAACTTTAAGTTCTATTGTATTTTCTCGCAAAAAAGAAATCGCACTGCGTTTAGCCTTGGGTGCGAAAAAAAGTGAAATTTTTAAACTTTTTGCTAGTGAATGCTTTATAGTAAGTTTTTTTGCTAGTTTAATCGGAGCTTTTTGTGGGATATTTTTAGCCAATGTCTTTGGTTATTTGATTTTTAATTCTAGTATTGATTTTAGATTTATAGCTGTTTTTATAGCCTTAATCATTTCTTTGATTTTTGCCTTTTTGGCTGCATTTTTTCCTATAAAAAGAGCATTAAAAATCAATGTGTGTGAAAATTTGAAAGGTGAATGATGAAAAAAGAACTTATTAAAATCAACAATTTAAATAAAGAATTTGGCAAAGTTAAAGCCTTAAACAATATCAACTTAAGCGTCTATGAAGGAGAATGGCTTGCCATCATGGGTCCATCAGGAAGTGGAAAATCAACGCTTTTAAACATACTATCACTCATGGATACTCCAAGCTCTGGAGAGTATATCTTGGATAATGAAAACCTAGAGCAAATGGATGAAGAGCAAAAAATCACCTTGCGTCGTGAAAAAATAGGGCTTGTCTTTCAACAATTTCATCTTATCCCCTATCTTAACGCCTTAGAAAATGTTATGCTCTCTCAGCATTATCACTCAAGTGTAGATGAAGAAGATGCCAAAATGGTTCTTGAAAAAGTAGGACTTTCGCATAGACTCACTCATTTACCTAGCCAATTAAGTGGCGGAGAACAACAAAGAGTTTGTATAGCAAGAGCTTTAATCAACAACCCAGAGCTTTTACTCGCAGATGAACCCACAGGAAATTTAGATGAAGCCAATGAACAAATCGTTCTTCAAACCTTGCAAAAATTAAAAAATGAAGGTAAAACCATAGTTTTAATCACACACAATCCTGATTTAGCCAAATTCGCAGATCGAACCCTTATCTTACAACATGGGGTGTTAAAATGAAAAAAAGCCTTTTAATCTTAAGCATTTTGTTTTTGCTCAATGCTTGTTCTTTTGAAAATTCAAAAGATACTGGAAAAGTTGGAGAAAAAAGCGCTGAAATTTCAGCTAAAGATACCTTAGGAAAAGCTGTAAAACTTGCTGATGATAATACAAGTTTAAAAGTCTTAGTCTTTTTTCAAAATGGCTGCCCTTCTTGCTTAAAAGAACTCCCTTCTTTAGATGAATTCATACAAAATCACCCCAATAAAATCAGTGTTTATGCTATAAATTCCATCGATAATGCCAATGTGGTTAAGGTTTTAGCCGAACAATTTAACTTTAAAAATGTAAAAGTTTTAAAAGACGATCTTAAAATCACCAATGATCGTTACGCTGTGTTTGCAACCCCTACTACCATCATCATTAAAGATGGGATGATAAAAGATAGAATTTTAGGAGAAAAACCATGGGAATTTTTCGAATCCAAGCTTATTTCTTTGCTTTAATCATAGCTTTATTTTTTGTAGCTTGTGATAGTGGAGAAAATTTTAAAGCTTTAAATAGCGATAAAACCTATAATTTTGCCTACAATGGTTTTGAAAAAAGCCTAAAACTAAATGATAAAGCACAAAATTTTGCCTTAGTATTTTTCACAAAAGATTGCGGAGTTTGCAAAGAACAAATTCCTATTTTACAGAATTTGGCTAAAAATTATGATTTTAATATCTTTGTGGTTTTAGGCGATGCAAACGATGCAAACGATGCAAAAGCTTGGGCTGATGAAAAAGGTTTATCTAATTTAGCAATGTTTTATGAAAAAAGAGCAGCTAAATACCTTTCAAGTGCCATTGGGGAAATATATGGAGTACCTGTGCTTAGTTTTTTCAAAGAAGGAAAAATGGATGAAAAATTCATAGGCTTAACTCCTTATAGCATACTTGAAAAAGAAATCAAAAAAGTAAAAAGCTAAAAATTTACTTTAAAGCTTTTTATCCCCTATAAAATATCCATAAAGCTCATAGCTTCCATCTTTTTTCATCAAAATTACAGGATATTTTTCACTATAACCTTGTTCCATTCCTGGACTTCCTTGCGGCATGCCAGGAGCTGAAATTCCTATAACATCTTTAGGTTTGTTTTCAAGCAACCATGCTATAGCACTTTCAGGAACATGCCCTTCAATAGCATAGCCTTCAATCACACCTGTATGGCAACTTTGATACTCATCTTTTATACCCATTTTTTCTTTGATTTTAAGAAAATCATTGGTTTTATGAACACTAACCTCATAACCCTTAGCTTTCATATAATCAGCCCAAAGATCACAACAGCCACAAGTAGGACTTTCATAAACTTGTATTTCCTTAGCCTGCGTAAGAGTGAGTAAAAAAAGAATGGTTAAAATTGTTTTTTTCATAATTGCTATCCTAAGTAAAAAATATATAATAATACTTTTATAAAGTTAATATCATCACATTTTTAACACTAAAAATGAATTTACAAAAATTTAATCAAGAAAAAGATTTTTAATGGGTGCTGATTTTGTCTTTACGGCAAAGATATAAAAGATAAAACGATTTTAAAAAACTAGAATTTTTTAACTTAAAAAGCTTAAAATTTAGATATATTTTATACTATGTTTTTTATAGTTAAAACCTTTATAGTGTGAAAGCTCTAAAATATAGAGCTTTCAAGTATTATTTGAAATTATAGAACTTATCAGCAGCTCCACCATCACAAGAAACCTTATCGCTTGATTTTGTATATTTATCCCCTTTAACACATTCAATATTCCATTCAGCAGCCCAATTTGTTTTTCTATCTACAACTAAGAATTCATTATAATAAACAATCTTTCCTTTTGCTATCTTTTGTTTCATTACTTTAAAAGAACCCCTTTGAATAACATTATAGTGCTCTGGATCATCTTTCTTGATGCTTTCTATAGCGTAAATCTCTAAGTTATCAGTGTTAAATTGACTTTTCATTTCTTCTTTAGCATCTTCTAAAGCCATTTTTGCATAGGCATCATCTCCCCCTGATACTTTAACTAAATTAGAATCATGTATAGTGATGATAACACCTGCAAATGCTGACACATTTAAAGCAACTAAAACTGCCAAAGCTAAACCTAATTTTTCATTTTAATCTCCTTGAATTGAATTTTGTATATTTTAATTATTTTTCAAATCTTTTGCAAGATAATTTTTAAATTTATCTAAATTAAATTTGCATTTTATCTAACAATCATAAGAAATTTTAAAATGAAATAAAAATTTATGAGAAATCAACTCTTGTTTGAAAATGATAAAAGTAAGTGGTGCGGATGAAAGGACTTGAACCTTCACGCATTGCTGCACCAGATCCTAAGTCTGGCGTGTCTGCCAATTTCACCACATCCGCAAAGTGGTACGCCCAAGAGGATTCGAACCTCTGACCTACGGCTTAGAAGGCCGTTGCTCTATCCAGCTGAGCTATGAACGCATATAAAATCTTGGTGGTGCGCCCGATAGGAATCGAACCCATAACCTACAGATCCGAAGTCTGTCGCTCTATCCAGTTGAGCTACGAGCGCTAGTGGGGTGAGTGATGGGAATTGAACCCACGACCCTCAGGACCACAATCTGATGCTCTAACCGACTGAGCTACACTCACCATTTTGTATAAATTTATAAAAAATGGTCGGGGTGAAAGGATTCGAACCTTCGGCCCCTTGGTCCCAAACCAAGTGCGCTAACCAGACTGCGCTACACCCCGAATAAATAAAAGGAAATATTTTATCACAAAATAATTTTAAAGTCAAGGATTTTCATCTCTTAGTCTTAAAAAAACTGGAAAGCGAGGTAAGGAATTTTTGGTCAATCCATTAAATTTATAAGTCACAATACTACCAATTTTTGGAGGATTTTTTCTATCTTCATCTTTTAAACCACTGCCTATTTTAATGATTTGTCCATTAGGCATTTTACAAAGTAAGGCACCTACTTGATTTTCAAATTTACCCTTGCCCTTGCGAAATCCTACTAACTCACACTCTGCATCATCATAGGGTTTTAATTTCATAGCATTTTTACTTCTGCCTTTTTCATAAGGACTTAAATTTTTGCGTATGACAATACCTTCACCTTGATTTTTTATAATGCTTTCGTAAAATTGATTTAAATTATTTTGATTTTCAACTGGAATTTGAGGAATAATTTTTATATAGGCACTAGGATATTTTTGCAAATACTCTTCTAAAACAGCCAAACGATTTTTAAGAGTACAAGTAGAAATTTGAAATTCTTCGCAAGCATTTGGCACATCAAAAATATTATAAGTTACTTCCTTCCATAAGGTCAAATTACTATCGCCACTACGAATTAAAGCTGAAATTTCATCAAATTTATTTCTTGCTATCCAAAGCTCACCATCAATAGCAAAAGGAGGGAAATTTTTGTAAAAAAGTCAGGAGTTTTTATTTTGTAATTTTGGCGAGTTTTTAGATATTTCCCATCCCAAATTCCACGCACTCCATCAAGTTTTTCGCTCATCAAATAAGCATTAAAATCTTTAGAGTTAAAATCTTGCTTATCGAATTTGCTAAGAAGTAAAATTTCATTAGCAAAAACTAAACAAGCACAACATATTAAAAAAACAAACCTCATCAAAGCAGATTAATCATATATCCAGTTGCATCTTTTTGAATATTATAATTATAAGTTCCATCAAGATATATTACAAGTCGATAATATCCTTTATGAGATCCAAAGTCTATGCGTTTAAAAATAGAATTGCTAAGGCGTATGTTTTTTGTAGGGCTAATCATTTTAGATCTAAAATCTATAACGATTTTACTTGGATTTCCTACTGAAAAATCTGTAATCATTTCATCACTAGTGTTAAGTTTTATTTTATTTTTATAAACCGCATAAGAAATAAAATCATAAATCTTTGCAACCTGTAAAGGTATTTCAACATTGGCTGTTGAGTTTTGTTTGGAGCTATTTTTTTCAGGTATAGTAACTGAAACATCGAGTACTTTTGAAGGATCAGGACTTTTAAATCTTGATATAGTATAAGTATCGTGCCAATCAATACTTTTATTGACATCTAAATCGATCTTATCTTCACTTCCGTCTAAATTGATATAATTAAAACTGATGCTTTTTAAAATTCTTGCACTAGAATTAAATTTAACTTCCTCTTTTTGAAATTCAGGTGGAGCAACCAAGGTTATATTTTGATCTGTCTTAAAAGGATTTTCATCAGCATATAAAAGAGAGGTAAAAATAAAAAATATTGCCAAAATTCTAGTTTTCATTTGGGTATAATCCTTTTAATTCAAAATAATCTTTTTGTGCTTTAGCATTTTGTTCTTTGAGCAAAATAATCTTTTTATTAAGCTCTTCTTTGGTATTTTCTAAGCTTAATAAAGTATCTAAAGAATACTGCCCAAAAAACATATTGCCAAAATAAATCGCTCCAATTACAACAAGAAAAGCCCAAAAAATCATTTTTATAACATGGGTATAAAAACTTTTTTTTCTTGTGCTTTCGTCGTATTCTTTAAGTAAATCGCTCAGAGCTTTTCTCCTAAGTATTCATCGCTTTCAAGTTCAATTTCAAGCAAGCGATTGTATTTTGCGGTTCTTTCACCTCTTGCTAGGGCTCCTGTTTTGATTTGTCCTGTATTTAAAGCCACAGCAAAATCCGCTATAAAAGCATCTTCACTTTCGCCGCTTCTATGACTCATCACACATTTATAGTTATTTCTTTGCGCTAAACGCACAGTTCTCATAGTTTGGGTAATAGTTCCGATTTGATTTGGTTTAATAAGCACAGCATTTGCCATTTTTTTGATGATGCCTTCTCTTAAAATATCTTCATTAGTTACAAACAAATCATCGCCTACAAGCTGAATTTTATTGCCCAATTTTTCAGTAAGCTTAATCCAACCTTCAAAGTCATTTTCAGCTAAGCCATCTTCGATACTGCAAATTGGATATTTTGCACAAAGTTCTACATAGCGTTCGATCAAATCCTCGCTTGAAAAAGCCTTGCCTTCCATGTGATATTTGCCATCTTTGAAAAATTCTGTACTTGCCACATCAAGAGCGATTTTTACACGATTTTCATAACCTGCTTTTTTGATACAAGTCATTAAAAGATCGATAGGTTCTGTGTTGTTAGCTAAATTTGGAGCAAAACCGCCTTCATCACCTAAAGCCGTAGAATGTCCAGAATTTGCGAGTTCTTTTTTTAATATCGCATAAATTTCACAAACTGAACGCAAAGCTTCTTTAAAGCTAGTAAAACCAAAAGGCATGATCATAAATTCTTGAAAATCTACATTGTTGTTTGCATGAGCACCGCCATTTATGATATTACACATTGGCACGGGTAAAATGCTCGCATTTGCACCACCTAAGTAGCGATATAAAGGCATTCCCAAAGCAGCTGCAGCCGCACGAGCTGTTGCCATAGATACTCCTAAAGTCGCATTTGCACCTAAATTTGAGTAATTATTTGTTCCATCAAGCTCACGCAAAGTATCATCAAGTTGAGTTTGATTAAAAGCATCTAGTCCTAAAATTTCATCTGCAATGGTCTCATTGACATTTGCAACAGCTTTTAAAACGCCTTTTCCGCCAAATCTTTCATCATTATCACGCAATTCTAAGGCTTCTTTTGAACCTGTACTTGCACCACTTGGAACTATGGCCGCACCTACACTTCCATCGCTTAGCGTAACTTCGGCTTTTACGGTTGGATTTCCTCTACTATCAAGAACTTCATAGGCTCTAACATCTTCAATTACTAACATTATTCTTCTCCTTCGCCATCTTCGCTACCGCTGATCATACCTTCTATTCCCATAGAATTTTGAATTGCTTTTGTGATTTCATCTGCAATTTCAGGGTTTTCTTTTAAGAAAGCTTTTGAATTTTCTCTACCTTGTCCAAGTTTTTTATCTTTATAAGAAAACCACGCACCACTTTTATCTACGATATCAAGTTTTACACCATAATCGATCAATTCACCTTCACGGCTTAAACCCTCTCCAAACATCACATCAAATTCAGCTTGTCTGAATGGAGGAGCAACTTTATTTTTAACTACTTTTACTTTAACGCGGTTTCCTATAGGTTCTTCGTTTTGTTTTAAGGTTGCTACTTTTCTAACATCTAAACGCACAGAAGCATAGAATTTTAATGCATTTCCACCTGTTGTAGTTTCAGGAGTGCCATAACCCATAGCACCAATTTTCATACGAATTTGGTTGATGAAAATTACTGTGGTATTCATTTTATGAACTATACCTGTAAGTTTTCTTAGAGCTTGAGACATAAGTCTTGCTTGAAGTCCTACATGTTGATCGCCCATATCGCCTTCAATTTCTGCTTTTGGAGTAAGTGCTGCAACGCTATCTACTACGATAAGATCTACTGCGCCACTTCTTGCTATAGTTTCTACAATTTCTAAGGCTTGTTCTCCAAAATCAGGCTGAGAAACATACAAATCATCTGTATTTACACCCAAATTTTTAGCATATTTTACATCAAGCGCATGTTCTGCATCGATAAAAGCACAAACTCCACCTGCTTTTTGGCATTCTGCGATAATATGTAAAGTTAGAGTGGTTTTACCTGAACTTTCAGGTCCATAAATTTCTATAATTCTTCCTTTTGGAACACCGCCTATACCTAAAGCAAGATCAAGCCCAACTGAACCTGTGCCTATGCTATCGATTTGCTCGACTTCTTTATCCCCTAGTCTTAAAATAGTGCCTTTTCCAAAGGTTTTATCTAAACTTTTTAGGGCAGCGTCTAGAGATTTTCTTTTATTATCATCCATAACTTTCCTTAAAAATTCTAAATTTTTAGTTAGAATTCTAACAAAATAAAATTAAATAATGATTTATTTTGCTAGAATTAAAGCAAAGATTTAAAGGAAGCATAGATGAAAAAAATTACTATTGCACATTCTCCTGATGCTGATGATATTTTTATGTATATGGCTATTAAATTTGGGTGGATAGGGAATGATTTTGCTTATGAAAATACAGCTTTAGATATACAAACTTTAAATGAATTTGCCTTGAAAAATGAATTTGATGCTACGGCTATTTCTTTTGGGCTTTATCCTTTAATCGCTTCTGAGTATGCGCTTTTACGCACAGCAGTGAGTTTTGGTGAAGGTTATGGGCCAAAACTCATCAAGAAAAAAGACACGCATTTAAAAAGAAATTTTAAAGTCGCTTTGAGTGGAGCAAATACCACCAATGCTTTGATTTTTCGTATGAAATATCCTGAAGCAAGAATTATTTATAAAAATTTTTTAGACATTGAAAATGCGGTTTTAAGTGGCGAAGTAGATGCAGGAGTTTTGATCCATGAAAGCATTTTAGAATTTGATCAAAGTCTTTGCGTAGAAGCAGAACTTTGGGATATATGGCTTGAATTTGCTAAAGAAAATTTACCTTTGCCTTTAGGTGGAATGGCTTTGCGTCGCTCTTTGCCTTTAAGCGATGCGATTAAGATTGAAAGGGATTTAACCAATGCTGTAAAAATTGCCGATGCAAATCGTAAAATTTTAGCCCCCATGCTTATGGAAAGAAAACTTATCCGTGTTAATGAAGAAAAACTTGATACTTATCTTAATTTATATGCCAATAAAAACTCTATTAGCATGAATCAAACTCAACTTTTAGCTGTAGATACGCTTTTTAAACTAGGATATGATTATAAATTTTATGATAAAATCATACATGTAAATGATTATCTTATCCCTAGCGAATACGAAGAAGCTAGAAATTCTTAAAAAGGATAAAAATGGACGAAAGTACCTTAGTTGCTCTTGGAGTGCAAACCTTTAAAATCACACTTTTACTTTCCTTGCCTATGCTTTTAGCAGGGCTTATTGCAGGGCTTGTAATCAGTATTTTTCAAGCAACTACACAGATTAATGAAATGACACTTTCTTTTGTTCCTAAAATCATCTTGGTTGTGGTTATTTTAATCTTTTTAATGCCTTGGATGACTACAACTATGATTGATTTTACTGAGAATATACTAAATCAAATTCCAACTTTTATCAAATGATCATTGATTTTAAAAAATACTCTTCTGTGCGTATAGGAAACGAATTTGAAGTTTTAGTTTTGGATCAAATTTGTGATTTTGATGGTTTTTTAATAGGTGGTGCAAATAACCTTTTAATTAGCCCAAAACCTAAAAATATAGGAATTTTAGGAGATGGTTTTGATTTTATACAAATTTTAGATCAAAATAAAGATTTTATACATCTTCGCATAGGCTGCAAAACAAAATCAAGTAAAATATATCGCTTTGCTAAAGAAAATAATCTTAAGGGTTTTGAGTATTTAAGCAAAATTCCTGGCACACTTGGTGGGCTTTTGAAAATGAATGCAGGGCTTAAAGGAGAGTGTATCAGTCAAAATTTAATCAAAATTGCTACTTCTCAAGGCGAAATTCTAAGAGAAAATATAAATTTTGATTATCGTTTTTGTCCTTTAAATATGCCTTTTTTTTGGGCTGAATTTAAATTAAATTTCGGTTTTGATACCCTTAAAGATGAAGCTTTAAAAAATGCAAGAAGCAACCAACCTAGTGGAGCAAGTTTTGGCTCTATCTTTAAAAATCCAAAAAACGACTTTGCAGGACGTTTAATCGAAGCTGTAGGGCTTAAAGGCTTTAGTAAAGGAGATGCTATGTTAAGCGATAAACACGCAAATTTTTTAATCAATAAAAAAAATGCAAGTTTTGAAGATGCGTTTTTTCTTATCGAATTAGCTAGAAAAAAAGTCTTTGAAGAATTTGGCATAAACTTAGAAAATGAAGTGATTATTATCTAAAAATTTTTCAATATATCTTTAAATTAATTGATAGTTAATTTTAATTTTTTTATTTCATTATCTATAACACTAGCTAACATTTTTGGCATTTGATTTACAATATCTTGATAATTTTGTTTTGCATCTTGATCTTTTAATGTCAAATTTAATTCTGCATTTTTTGCTACAAGAATTTTTCCATTGCTTGTAGAAATAATTTTAAAATTAACATTAGCCACACCCTCTTTACTAGTTGTGATAAAATAATTTGTAATATTTACATAAAAATCTTGCAAATTTACCACCACAACATAATCTGTAAATTTAGCATACATTTTAGCCTTATCTTTTTCTTGTGTTAAAAAAGGACTTACATTTATAAGTTTTGCATCCTTAGGGCTAAAATATGACAAAGTTTTAGGACTTTGATAAATACCATTTGCAGCAGAATTAACCCAATTAAGCTTTAAACTTTGAATCAAATTTTTAGCAAATAATGTAGAAAATTCCTTATCACTCACCCTAAAACCATCTAAAAAATAACCAAAATTTTTCCTAGAAGTTAATACAATAGCAAAATCAATATCCTTATCTTTGGTGATTTGCGATTTTTTTTCAATTAAAGTAGAACTATCAAACAATGCTTTTTGTTGATTTAAATTTGGATTTGCAACATTTTGATTTAGATCTATTACTTCAAAGCTATCTGCGCTTTTTTCAATTTTAATAACCTTTTTCTGAGAAAAATTATTCGCTAAAAGATTAGAACTTAAAACTAAACTTAAAAACAAAATGAAACAATACCTCATCTTCATCCTTATAAACTATTTAAATATAAAAATTATACTCTTTATTTTATAAAAAATCTTGTAAAAAATTCCTAGATGAAACACAAATAAAAGGATTGGATTTATAACTTAAAGGGTTATATAAAATGTATTTTTTAGAAAAATCGCCCATAAATCCTCCATTTTGATTAATCAAAAAATCTCCTGCTACAATATCCCAAATATTAAGCTTTTCAAATCTTTTATAAACTCCTGCCCTAGCCTCTAAAATAGCACAAAATTTCAATCCAGAGCCTATATTAATAGCTTCTAATTGATGCTCTTTTGCAAAGTCTTCATCTTCTTTGCTAAGATGATTAACACTCAATAAGGCTTTATATTTATTTTTCTCGTATTCTTGCTGGTCAATTTGCAAAGGTTTATCGTTTTTATAAACCTTGGTTTTTGCATGAGCATAGAATATATCACCTTTTGATGGATTTTGTATGAGTGATAAAACAGGGCGATTGTCATGAACCAAACTTATCATAACGCAAAATTCATCACTGCCTTTTAAAAAACCACTTGTTCCATCAAGAGGATCGATAAGCCAAAAAGTTTTTAATTCTTCACACTCTTCTTTGCTGAGTAATTTTTCTTCTGATAGAATTTTAATATCCGTAGAACCCAAAATATCATTTAGAATTTTATTAGAAGCAAGATCTGCTGATGTAAGCGGGCTTTTATCTTCTTTTTCCCAAGTTTTGAAATTTTTTCTCTCTTCTAAAATAGCTTTAGAAGCTTGATTGCTAGCATTTATAGCAATTTCTAAAAATTTATCAAGATTAAGCATGATTATAAACTTTCTATAAGATTTTTTAAAATTATACAAGAAGATTTTGTGGAATTTTTAATTTCCACAAAAATTTTAATTAAATTTTACTAGTTTCACCCAAATAAAGTTGTCTTGGACGGACTATTTTAAGACTTTCTTGCTCTTTTTGTTCTATCCACTGAGCTATCCATCCTGGGGTGCGCCCTATAACAAATAAAGTAGCAAACATTTCATTTGGAATACCTAAGGCTTTTAAAATAAGTCCACTATGAAAATCAACATTCGGATATAACCCTCTTTGAACAAAATAATCATCGCTTAAAGCAATCTCTTCTATACGCGTTGCTACTTTAATAAGATTGGTATCAATACCCAACTCATCAATAAGTTGATCACGAAGTTTTTTAAGTACTTTTGCTCTAGGATCAAAATTTTTATAAACCCTATGCCCAAAGCCCATCAAGCGGAAAGGATCGTTTTTATCCTTAGCTCTTTTGATGAATTCATCTACCCTATCAACACTACCTATTTGCTCAAGCATTCTAATAACACCTTCATTAGCTCCACCATGTGCATGACCCCAAAGCGCACCAATACCTGCTGCTATACAGGCATAAGGATGAGCGTGAGTTGAACCCACAGCACGAACTGTTGAAGTTGAAGCATTTTGCTCATGATCTGCATGAAGCATAAAAACTGTATCAAGTGCTTTTACTTCTATAGGTTTAAGCTCTACATGATCGTAAGGATAGGTTCTTAACATATATAAGAAATTTTCTGTAAAACCACGATCTAAATTTGGATAAGCCATAGGAAAGCCGTGTTTATATCTATAAGCAGTGGCCACTATAGTAGGGATTTTAGCTACTATTCTAGCTGCCATTTCCATATATTCTTCTTTTACATTCATGTTTAAATGATCAGGATAAAAAGCACTAAGCGATGAAACAGCACCTTGTAAAACTGCCATAGGATGAGCATTATCAGGGAAAGAATCAAAAAGACGATGCATACCTTCATGGATAAAAGAACGCTTTTTCATTTCATAACGAAATGCTTCAAGACGCGTAGCATCAGGCAATTCTTTATAAAGTAAAAGATGAACCACATCTAAATAAAGTTTGTTTTCAGCAAGCCACTCTATAGGATAGCCACGGTGCATTAAAATTCCGTTTTCTCCATCAATATAAGTGATTTTTGATTTACAAGTAGCTGTAGAAGTCAAGCCCTCATCATAAGAAAACATTCCTGTTTGTTTATAAAAACTTGACATATCTACAACGCTTGGTCCAGTTGTACCGTCATATATAGGAAATTCATAGCTTTTTCCATTTCTATTATCGGTTATAGTAACGGAATTTGACATTTTCGCTCCTTTTATTGTTACTTTTATTAATTCTAACAAAAAAGGACGATTATGAGTTTTTTTATTATTAAATTTTTAAGATTTTATTTGCTTTTTTGAGTAAAAAAGTAACTTTCATTTTTTAGAATTAGAAAAAAATTTAATCATACTCATAACAATAACAGCCTCAAATAACGCTGTTAAAATAAGTGCTGAATAAAGCTTCTCATCAATAACCTTGCCCGAATAACCCAGAGTAGCTGTTGCTATAAGCAAGGTTAAAGGCATAGAATGACTAAGACCAAATAAAATCATATTTTTAAAACCAATTCTTTTTAAAAAAACACTTGCACATAAAATTCTTAAACCCACCATAACAAACATAAGTAAAAATGCTTGTAAAACGATTTTATAATCTAAAATCATTTTAAGATCAAAGGTTGAACCTATATGGATAAAAAAAATAGGGATCAAAAACCCGTGTCCAAAAGTAGAAAGCTTGTGCTCAAGATCTTTTTTATGATCAAAAAAAGTAGCTATAAATGAACCTGCTATAAAAGAACCAAGAACGATTTCAAGTTTTGTAATAACCATAGCAACAATGATCAGTATAAAAATGGCCATACAAAATCTTATATCTTTTTCATTTTTATCTTCCCATGGCATAAGCACAACTTTAAGCTGAGGATACCACCAAAAAAGCACACCAAGCATTTTAAATCCGAGCAAACAAAGTCCCAAAAAGATATTAAGATATAAAATACTTTGCGCTACATCAATAATACCTGTTCCTTCGCGCAAAAAAGCTCCCGCTATAGTCAAAAGCACAATAGAAATCACCTCAGCTAAAGTAGCCACTATCATAGCAATATTTAGCCAATAACACTCTTTTCCAAAATCCTTAAAAAGCAAAGATAAAAGCCCTACACTCATCACAGGTATAATGATAACAAATACTAAAGAAAGTCCAAAAATCCATACTATAAGAGAAGATAAAGCGTAAAGTAAAAAAATATAAAAAAAACTTTTTTTGGCGACTTCTTTATCCATATTAAAAAAGGCTCTTAAATTTACCTCCATACCCGCTATAAACATTAGATAATAAAAACCTACATTGGCTAAAAGTGCAAAATTTTCACTTTTTCCTATGAAACCAAAATATGCTATTATTGCCCCTAAAATAATTTCAGTAGCTGAAAGAGGCAAGCGTAAAATTTTTGCAATATGCGGAGAAAAAAGTAAGCATAAAGCTATAACAATAAGAATTTTTAGATCAATTAAACCTTGTGGATCAATGACACTCTGATGCAAAAGTAAATCCCATTTCTTTTAATTTTATTATATCTTGACTTGGTTCTTCACCTTTAGTGGTTAAATAATCCCCTATAACAATAGCCCCAGCACCTGCTTGAAAAATTTCATACTGCCTTTCTTGCAATACCACTTCACGTCCACCTGCAACCATGATTACAGTTTGAGGCAAAGCCTCTTTGGTGTCACGCACGATTTTTAAAGCTTCATCAGCACTAAGTCTTGGAACTTGTAGTTTTAAATTTTCATTTGCTATAAAAAAATTAATAGGCGTTGAAAAAGGTTGTAATTCTTGCAAAGATTTTCTAAAACTTAGCCTATCTT
The DNA here is from genome assembly GCF_012890095.1 of Campylobacter sp. CFSAN093260. Classification (NCBI taxonomy): domain Bacteria; kingdom Pseudomonadati; phylum Campylobacterota; class Epsilonproteobacteria; order Campylobacterales; family Campylobacteraceae; genus Campylobacter; species Campylobacter sp. CFSAN093260. Next base: position 1,592,588 of record NZ_CP040618.1, read on the forward strand.
CTTCGCTCTCACCCATACCATAAATTCCACCACAACAAAGCATAAGCCCTGCTTCTTTAGCGTTTAAATTGGTTTGAAATCTACTTTCCCAAGTATGTGTGGTGCAAATTTGTGGAAAAAATTCCTTAGAACTTTCAAGATTGTGATTATAAGAAAAAATTCCTGCTTTTTTAAGTTCTTTGAGTTGTTCCACGCTTGCCATACCATTACAGGCAATTAAAAGCAAATTAGGCACTTCTTTTTGCACAGCCTTGGCAGCTTCGCAAACATACTCAAGCTTTTCATCATCAAGCCCAAGTCCTGCCGTAACCAAACAAAAACCCAAGGCTTCATTTTTCTTTGCCATTTTTGCTTCTAAAACGATTTGTGAAAGTTCTTTACGACGATATTTTTGAATATCTGTTTTTACATGAGCACTTTGGGTGCAGTATTTACAGTCTTCCGAACAATTTCCACTCGCTATATTTGAAATAGCACAAAGCATGATTTGCATTCTAATCCTTCATTTCTTTTTTGATTTTACACTTTAAACATTCTAAGAATGTACCTTTTTTAAGCTCTTTTATCACTAAAGTTTCGCCACACTCTTCGCATTTTTCTTCACTTGGTTTGTATTTGCTTATAAAATTGCATTTTGGATAAGCACTACAGCCATAAAATTTACCACGTTTTGAAAAGCGTTCTACGATTTCACCTTTTTGACAACTTGGACAAGTAATGCCTGTACCATTAGCTTTAGCTTTTGCGGCTGTATTTTCGCTTTCGTTTTTGCTTTCACTTTTTAAATTTCTTGAATACTTGCATTTTGGGAAATTTAAACACGCTACAAATTCTCCAAAACGCCCTTTTCTAATAGCAAGCTCTCCGCCACAATCAGGACAACTTTCGCCTAGTTTTGTGACAGTTTTTTGACTAGCTATTTTTGTTTTTCCTTCTTCGATTTTTCTCATAAAAGGATAGTAAAATTCTTTTAAAGTTTCTTGCCAATCTGCCTTATCTTCTGCGATTTCATCTAGGGTATTTTCAAGGTTTGAAGTAAATTTACTATCTACTATATCGCTAAAATTTTTCTCAAGCACTTCGGTTACATTAAAAGCAACATCGCTAGGAATGAGTTGTTTTTTATCTATTATTACATAATCACGGCTTGTAAGTATAGAAATGGTTGGTGCATAAGTAGAAGGGCGACCTATGCCTAAACTTTCAAGTTTTTTTACAAGTCCTGCTTCTGAATACCTTGAAGGTGGTTCGGTAAAATGCGAGTTCATTTCTAAATTTTGCACTTTTAAATTTTGGCCTATTTTAAAATTTGGCAAAATTTTATCCTTATCCATATCACCATAAACTTTATAATATCCATCAAAAAGGATTTTTCTACCGCTTATTTTAAAAACTGCTCTATCATTTTTTACAAATACATTTTGAGTTTGAGAGATAGCAGGACTCATCTGACAGGCTAAAAAGCGATTGTAAATAAGTGTGTAAAGTTTTAACTCATCTTTGTCTAAAAATTTAGCCGAAATTTCTGGAGTAAAACTTAAATTTGTAGGGCGTATAGCTTCATGAGCTTCTTGAGCGCCTTTAGTCTTTGTAGTATATACATTTGCTTTGCTTGGAAGATAGTCTTTGCCAAAATTTGCTTGTATGAATTTTCTTGCATTTTCTACTGCTTCTTTGGCTAAATTTAAACTATCGGTTCTCATATAAGTAATAACCCCCATCACGCCTTCATGGGTATTTACTCCTTCATAGAGCTTTTGAGCTATCATCATGGTTTTTTTAGGGTTAAAACCAAGGCGATTGCTGGCACTTTGTTGTAAAGTTGAAGTCATAAAAGGAGGCGGCGGAGCGATTTTTCTTTCTTTGCTTTCAATGTCACTTATACTATAAACTTCATTTTTACAAGCTTCTAGTATAAGTTTAGCACGATCTTTGTTGGTAATGGTAAGTTTTTCTATCTTGACTTTATCAAACTCAACTAGTTCTGCATCTAAATCTTTTTGAAAAATCATATCAATACTAAAGTATTCTAGGGGTACAAAGGCACGAATTTCTTTTTCACGATCGACTATGATCTTTAAAGCCGCACTTTGAACACGCCCAGCACTAAGTCCTCTTTGAATTTTTTGTCCTAATAAAGGGCTTAGCTTATACCCTACAATGCGATCTAAAAGACGTCTGGTTTGCTGAGCATTTACAGAGTGCATGTTTAATTGTCTTGGATTTTTTAAAGCATTTTCTATAGCGCTTTTAGTGATTTCATGAAAAACAATGCGTGGTAAGGTGTTTTCATCTTTTCCTATAGCTTTTGCAATATGATAGGCTATAGCCTCTCCTTCTCTATCTTCATCCGTTGCAAGATAGACTTCTTTGGCATCTTTGGCTTTGCTTTTAAGTTCTTTAACTAAGGCGCTATGATCACTTGTGATTCTATACTCAGGGATAAATTCATCATCTTCTATTTTAATCCCAAAGCTTGATTTAGGCAAATCTCTAATATGTCCTTTAGAAGCGATAACTTCATAATCTTTTCCCAAAAAATTTCCTATGGTTTTAGCTTTTGCAGGAGATTCTACTATGATTAAATTTTTCTTCATTTTGCACCCTTGTTAAATAAAAAGCTGAATTTAGCTAAAAATATTTAAAATTCTACTTATAAAATATATTTTAATCAAGCTAAAATATTTTAAAAACAAAACTATCATAACAAAATAAATAAAATATAATTTTAAGTAATTTTAAATACAAACCATAATTTTTGGAGTATAATAAAATAAAAAAGGTAAAAATTATGAATGACAAAACTTATAAATTTCATCCAAATGACACAAAAATGGATAAAAAAATAATTCAAATTACTGAAAAGTCCGGATTTAAAGCAGCTGTGTTTTCTATGGCTGCTATGACTATGCTAGGAAGCGTGGTCATTTCATCTGCTCTGCCTGCTATCAACAGACATTTTGAAGAACTTTTAACCCAAAGTGGCGCTACTCTTGCTTCAAGTTTCACATTAGCTCATCTTGATATACTTGTTCGCTTAGTTTTAACCATCCCTGCTATTTTTGTTGTCATTTTATCTCCATTTGCTGGTATTTTAATGGATAAATTTGGCAAATTAAAATTCATTCTTCCAGCTATGGTGGTTTGGACTATTTCTGGGATAAGTGGCTTTTTCTTAAATGATATTTATGCTATACTGACTTCAAGAGCTATTTTTGGTATGGCAACTGCTTTTATAATGACAGGCGCTTCGGCTTTGCTTGGGGATTATTATAGTCGTGGTGGCTTTAATCGCAGAGAAAATGCTTTAAGTCTTCAAGGATTTTTTTGTGCGGTAGGGGGTGCTGTTTTTATTTCTATTGCTGGATTTGTTTCAAGTTATTCTTGGCGTTATCCTTTTTTGGTATATGGACTTGGAATTTTAATTACCTTAATGGCTATCATTTATCTTTTTGAACCTAGAAAATTTAAATTCTATAATCATACAAAAATAGAAACAAAAACAAATTATTGGCAATTTTTCCCTATCTATTTTATAGGTTTTTTTATCATGGTAGTTTATTATATTTCGCCAACTCAACTTCCTTACTATATAGAAGAACATTTGGGATTGGATCCTAAATATATAGGTATTTCGATGTCTGTATCTGCACTATGTTATGGTTTTTTCTCTCTAAGCTATAGATATATTATAAAATTCTTAAGTATTAAAACTATCTATGTTTTAACTCTTTTTATCGTATCTTGTTCTTTTTTGCTGCTTTTTTTAGTAGATAGCTTTTTCACAGTTTTAATCGCCTTAGCTTTGCTTGGAATGGGTGGAGGTATTATGCTTGTAAATAATACGGCTTATCTTTTTTCAATCTGTCCTGAAAATGCTCGCTCTAGGGCTTATGGAATTTTAGCAAGTTGTATATTTTTAGGACAATTTTTAAGTCCTATTATCTCTCAACCTATCGTTAGACAAATGGGTCTTGTAGATGCTTTTTTAATATGGTCAATAGTAATTTTTATAGTGTGCATTGTGTTTTTATTTTTAAAGCAAAAACCTAGAATAAATTAGCAAGAAAAATCTTGCTAATTTTATTTATTACAAACCTACCGCACTTAAAGTTTGGTATTTACTCATATAAATTTGAGCTTCAATTTTTCTCATCGTATCAAGTGCTACTTGAACTACAATAAGTACAGAAGTGCCGCCAAAATGAAAAGGCACACCCATAAATTTCACCAAAACCCAAGGTAAGGTTGCAACAAGCCCTAAATAAATAGAACCTGATAAAGTTAAACGAGAAGCCACTTCGTTAAGATAACTTGAAGTTCCTTCACCTGGACGAATTCCAGGGATAAAACCGCCTTGTTTTTTCAAATTTTCTGCTATGTCTTTAGCGTTAAATACGATAGAAGCATAAAAATAAGCAAAGAAAATTACAAACAAGAAAGTTAGAACATGAAACAAATAACCATTTGGATTTAAAAAGTCATTAATGGCTTGTAGATAAGGATTTGTACTAGTTTGTAAAATTGTTGTTGGAAACATCAAAATCGCACTAGCAAAAATCGGTGGAATAACCCCACTAAGATTGAGTTTAATAGGAATATAATTCATAATGCGTTTGTTTTGATTTTGCATTACAACTTTACGAGAATAAGAAATAGGAATTCTTCTTTCTCCAAGTTCTATATAAATAATCACCCCTATGGTGATTAAAATCAAAGCAAAAATTGCAAAAGCGGTTAAGAAATTCATCTCGCCTGAATTGATTTGTCCTACAGTTCCTGAAATCGCTCTTGGAATACCTGAAACAATACCTGCAAAAATGATTAAAGAAATACCATTTCCTATACCTCTTTGTGTGATTTGTTCGCCAAGCCACATTAAAAGCATAGTTCCAGCAAGCATAGAAATAGCACAAAGTGCGATAAACATATTTAAATCTTCTACCATTATAGCCCCTGCACCACCACGACCGTGCAAGCTTTGCAAACCTATAGCAACGCCTATACTTTGAACCAAAGTAATCACAATAGTCGCATAACGGATAATTTGCATATATTTTTGCATACTATCACGCTCTTTTTTCATCTTACCAATATTTGGAAAAGTTGCTGCAAGAAGCTCCATAATAATAGAAGCAGTAATATAAGGCATAATACCTAAAGAAATGATAGAAAAGCGTTCAGCCGCTCCACCACTAAAAACATTAAATAAACCCAAAGCATTGTTTTGATTGTTATTAAAAAATTCCGCAATCACATCAGCATTGACGCCAGGAACTGGCACATAAGCCAGAACCCTATAAGCAAATAAAAATGCTAAGGTGATTAAAATCTTATTCGTCAATGCTCTATTCATTATTTTGATCCGGTGACGCTAATATTCTCGTCTTTGATTTTTGATACTAAGTCTTTTGCACTTGCACCAATTAATTTGATTTTATTCACAGATTTTGAAATTTTGTGAACACTTTTAATGCTCTCAAATGTAATTTCACTAAGCTCTTTTACAGCTGTGATTTTTTCAACATTGATCACATAAGGTTTTTGAATTTTAGAAGTAAAACCTACTTTTGGTAGTCTTCTTTGAAGTGGTTGTTGACCCCCTTCAAAACCTCTTTTTTCATTATAACCTTTTCTAGCAGTTTGACCTTTACCCCCTTTAGTAGCAGTCTTACCCATGCCAGAACCTTGACCACGGCCAATTCTTTTAGTTTTATGCGTTGAACCCGCTGCTTTTGTTAAATTCATCTTCTTATCCTTTTAACATTGTTAAAGCTTTGATTGTAGCACGAACCACATTAGCTGAATTATTTGAACCCAAAGACTTGGTTAAGATGTCTTTAATACCTGCAAGTTCCACGATAGGGCGCGTAGAACCACCTGCGATAACTCCTGTACCTTCGCTAGCTGGTTTAAGTAAAATTCTACTTGCGTTGTATTTCACCTCTACATCGTGAGCGATAGTTGAACCTTTAGTTTTAACTTCAACGATATTTTTAAACGCATCGTCAACAGCTTTACGGATGGCATCTGGAACTTCCTTAGCCTTACCATAACCAACACCTACTAAACCTTTGCGGTTTCCAACGATAACTAAAGCAGTAAATCTAAATCTTCTACCACCTTTAACAACCTTAGTAACTCTGCCGATATCGACAATTACTTCTTCAAATTCTTCTCTATTATATTTTTCCATCGATTTACCCCTTATAGCCTAATGCCATTTTCTCTTAAAGATTCAGCCAATGCTGCGATAACACCATGATATACATAACCATTTCTATCAAAAACAGCTTGTTCTATCTTTTTAGCTTTTAAAGTTTTAGCAAATTCAGCAGCGATTTTTTTAGCACCTTCTTTATTTGCTTTAACGCCAAGTTTGCGTCCATCAACTGCTGCTAAAGTTACAGCTTTTACATCATCAATCGCTTGGATATATAGAGTTCTGTTTGATTTAAATACAGAAATTCTTGGAAAATTTTCACAACCTGAAATTTTCGCTCTAATTCTTTTTTTTCTTTTGATTCTTAAAGTTAGTTTTCTTTTTAATACATTTACTCTCATATTCTACCCTTACTTCTTAGATGTCTTACCAGCTTTGCGGATAATGCGTTCATCAGAATACTTAACGCCTTTTCCTTTATATGGCTCTGGTGGTCTAAATTCACGAATTTGAGCAGCAACTTGACCTACAACTTGTTTATCACTTCCTTTAACTGCAATAGTATTTTTATCCACTACAATTTCAATTCCTTCTGGAATATCATAATTAATAGGATGAGAAAAACCAAGGCTTAGTTCTAAAACTTTACCTTTTAAAGCTGCTTTATAACCAACTCCATTGATTTCAAGAGTTTTTGAAAAACCTTGAGTTAAACCTACAACGATATTGTAAGCTAAAGCTCTGTAAGTTCCCCAATAAGCTCTACTTTGTCTGTCTTCACCTTTTGGAGAAAAAAGAATATTATTATCTTTAATCTCAACATTTACATTTGCTTTAGTATCAAGTTCTTTTGCTAAATTTCCTTTTTTAAATTTAAGCAAATTTCCTTCTAATTTTACTTCTACTCCTGCTGGAATAGCAATCGGTTGTTTACCTATACGAGACATATTTTTCCTTTTTATTTGTCTAGGATATTTCTACTTTTTTAAAAGAATGGATACCCAATGCCATAAAAAGCAGATTTTTTACCAAATGGTACATAAAATTTCGCCGCCAACACCTGCTTTATAAGCTTCATCATTAGCTAAAACGCCATGACTTGTGCTAACTACGATAGTACCATAACCATTTTTAAAACGCTTGATTTCATCTTTACCTTTATAAACACGACGACCAGGCTTAGAAATTCTTTTAAGCTCATTGATAACACTCTTACCTTTTTCATCGTATTTTAAAACTACATTGATAAATTTCTTTTTATCTTCTTCAATAACATTAAAACTCTCAATATAGCCCTTAGCTTGAAAAATTCCAACTAAAGCTTCTACAACTTTAGAATGTAAAAGCTTGGTTGTTTCAAGCTTTCTCATTCCTGCATTTCTGATACGAGTGAGTGAATCTGAAATAATATCATTTATCATATTTTATCCTTACCAACTTGCTTTCTTAAGACCTGGAATCAAACCTTCGTTGCCCATTTTTCTTAAGCAAACTCTGCAAATTCCAAAATCTCTATAAACCGAATGCGGACGCCCACAAATTTGGCATCTTGTATAAGCTCTAACTTTAAATTTAGGCTTGCGTGCCGCTTTTGCAATCATTGATTTTTTAGCCATCTTACTTTCCTTTTGTAAATGGCACACCGATAAGTTCTAATAACTTTTGTGCCTGTTTGTCATTTTGTGCTGTTGTAACTATAGAAATGTTCATACCATGAGTTCTTAAAATTTTATCATACTCCACTTCTGGGAACATCAACTGCTCATCAAGACCGAAGTTATAGTTTCCGCGTCCATCAAAACCATCTCTACTTAAACCTCTAAAGTCTTTCACCCTTGGCAAAGCAATAGAAATTAATTTATCAAGAAAAGCATACATATTTTCTTTTCTTAAAGTTACCATTACACCCACAGGAAAACCTTCGCGAACTTTAAATCCTGCAACTGATTTTTTAGCTTTAGTAATCACAGCCTTTTGTCCTGCAATTAAAGAAATAGTATCTGCAACATTTTGCAATACTTTTTGATCTTTAGCCAACTCACCAGCACCTACGCTGATAACTACTTTTTCGATCACAGGGATAAGCATAGGATTTTTAATATCAAATTCTTTAACCAATGCAGGTTTAATGCTTTGATTATATTTTTCTTTTAATCTCATCATCGCTTACTCCTGAACTTTTGCCACATTGGAAATATCCATTGGCATTTCTTTATTGATAAAACCACCATTTGGGTTTTTCTCACTCGGCTTAATAGCTTTTTTAGCGATTTTACATCCTTCAACTACCACTTTAAGTGTTTTTGGATATACCGCTAAAACTTTACCTGTTTTACCTTTATCATCACCTGTGATAACCTTAACGCTATCACCTTTTTTGATTTTTAATTTAACCGCCATTATAATACCTCCGGTGCTAGTGAAACGATTTTCATAAAGCCACCATATCTAACTTCTCTGCCCACTGGCCCAAAGATACGAGTTCCGATAGGCTCTCTTTTGTTGTCAAGAATAACCGCAGCATTTTCATCAAAACGAATCAAAGAACCATTATCTCTATGAATTTCTTTTTTAGTTCTAACGATAACCGCTTTTACCACTTGACCTTTTTTAACTTTTCCATTTGGTAAAGCTTTTTTAACAGATGCAACGATTACATCACCTACGGTAGCGTATCTTCTTTTGCTACCCCCTAAAACCTTGATACACATTAATTCTTTTGCACCGCTATTATCAGCAACTGCAAGTCTTGTAAAACTTTGAATCATTACTCAACTCCTGTAGCTAATACAGATTTTAAGCGAAATGATTTTCTTTTTGAAAGTGGTCTGCATTCTACTGCAACAACAGTATCACCCACTTTAACTTCATTTCTCTCATCATGAATTAGATATTTTTTAAAGCGTTTAACAATTTTTCTATATCTTGGATGAACCACTTTTCTTTCAACCAAAACACTTGCGGTTTTTTCACCAGCGATTTTAACAACAACGCCTTGAATTTCTCTTTTAAATGCCATTTTCTATCCTTATCTTAAAGCGTTAATTGCTGTATTTATTCTAGCAATGTCTTTTTTTACTTGGCTAATCTCTTTTGGATTAGTAAGTTGCATTGTTTTTAGCTTTTGTTTTAAAGTGAATAAAAGCACCTTTTTTTCTTTTAGCATTGTTGCAAGCTCAGCTGCTGTTTTATCTTTAATCTCAGTATATTTCATTTTGGCTCTCTCTTGTAACAAACTTAGTTTTAAATGGAAGTTTATGCATAGCTAAAGTCAATGCTTCTCTTGCCATTTCTTCGCTTACTCCTGCCATTTCATAAATGATACGACCTGGCTTGATATTCATTACCCATTCCTCAACAGCACCTTTACCTTTACCCATACGAGTTTCTAAAGGTTTTTTTGTCAAAGGCTTATCTGGAAAAACTCTAATCCAAGTTTTTCCTTGTCTTTTAACAAAACGAGTTAAAGCGATACGCGCTGCTTCGATTTGGCGTGAGTTAATGCGTCCTGCTTCAGTTGCTTTTAATGCAAATTCACCAAAAGTAAATTCTGTTCCACGATTAGCATAACCTCTGTTACGCCCTTTCATCATTTTGCGATATTTAGTTCTTTTTGGCATTAACATGATTATTTACCCCTTCTTGTGCGTCTTGGCTTTTTAGCTGGAGCACTTTCTTCAGTTTTTTCAGGTTGCATACCTTTGTGCAATACTTCACCTTTAAAGATCCATACTTTAACTCCTATGTTTCCATAAGTAGTTCTAGCTTCTGCAAAACCATAATCGATTTTTGCTCTTAAAGTATGAAGTGGAACGCGTCCTTCAAGATACCATTCTGTTCTTGCCATTTCAGCACCGCCTAAACGACCGGAAACTGAAACTTTAATTCCTTTAGCACCTGCTTTTTGCGCACCTTGGATTACTTTTTTCATTGCTCTTCTAAAAGCAATTCTTTTTTCAAGTTGAGTTGCAACACTTTCAGCAGCAAGTTGAGCTGAAGCTCCTGCTTTTCTTTCTTCTTTGATATTGATATTTACATCTTTACCGATTAAATCTTGCAATTCTTTTCTTAAATTATCAACATCACTACCTTTTTTACCGATGATGATACCTGGTCTTGCAGCAACTACAGTAACGCGAAGTTTTTTAGCAGTTCTTTCTACTAAAATTTGGCTAATTCCTGCGTAATAAAGTTTTCTTTTTAAGAAAGCTCTGATTTTGTAATCTTCACCGATATTTTCTATTAAATTTGCTTTAGTTGGAAACCATCTTGATTCCCAGTTTCTATTGATTCCTAGTCTTAGACCAATTGGATTAACTTTTTGTCCCATTAGCTTTCCTTTTTCGCTGTTGCTTTTTTAGTGCTTGTTGTTTTTTTAGCTGGAGCTTTTGTTGTAGTAGTTTTTTTAGCTACTGTTTTTTTCTCTTCAGCTTTCACTTCCGCTTTTACCACTTCTACTAAAATATGTGAAGTTGGTTTTCTAATACGACTTGCACTTCCTCTAGCTCTTGGTCTAAATCTTTTTAATACCGCAGCTGCGTCAACACGACAACTTTTTACAATCACTTCGTTTGCTTCAAAGCCACCATTTGCTACTGCACTTGAAATTGCATTTGCGATATATTTTGCACCTTTATTTGGCATAAATTTTAAACTAGCCATAGCTAATTCTGCATTCATCCCCTGAACTTCTCTAGCAATCAATCTTGCTTTAGTTGGAGATAATCTTATGAATTTAATTAATGCTTTACTCATATCTTATCCCTTACTTACCAATTTTCTTTTGCACAGAGCCTTTATGCCCTTTAAATGTGCGTGTTGGAGCAAATTCACCAAGCTTATAACCGATGTGATTTTCAGTAATATAAACTGGAATAAAGCTTTTACCATTATGAACATTAAATGTAAGTCCTATCATATCAGGAGTAATTGTGCTTCTTCTTGACCAAGTTTTAATTGGTTTATTATCATTAGCCTCTTTAGCAGCGATGACTTTTTTCATTACATGATCATCAACAAAAGGACCTTTTTTTAGTGATCTAGCCATCTTACTTTCCTTTTCTTCTTGAAATTATTAGCTTATCGCTAGCTTTTTTACGACGAGTTTTCGCACCTTTGGTTGGTTTACCCCATGGAGTTACTGGATGACGGCCTGAATTTTTCTTACCTTCACCCCCACCGTGCGGGTGATCTACTGGGTTCATAGCTGAACCACGAGTTTGTGGGCGGATACCTCTATGGCGATTTCTACCTGCTTTACCGATAGTTATATTAGCCCATTCTTCATTTCCAACTTCGCCGATACTTGCCATACATTCAGCCAAAACTTGTCTCATTTCACCACTTGCAAGTCTTAAAATAACATATTTTTCTTCTTTACCCATAAGTTGTGCATAAGCACCCGCAGAACGAATCATTTGACCGCCTTTACCTGGTTTTAACTCAACATTATGAACAATAGTACCCACAGGAATGTTTTTAAGTTTCATTGCATTACCTGGTTTAATATCAAGTCCGCTTTCAGCAGCTGCAACGATATCACCAACGCTTAATCCACGTGGTTGAAGAATATATCTTTTTTCCCCATCTTTATAAGCAATCAAAGCAATTCTACAATTTCTGTATGGATCATACTCGATTGCTTCTACTTTGCCTTCTATACCGAATTTACGACGTTTAAAATCAATAATTCTGTAAAGTTTTTTAGCACCCGCTTCTTTATGACGACTTGTAATTCTTCCATAGCTGTTACGACCCGCGTGTGCTGGAAGTTTAACAAGTAGTGAGCGTACACTTGGTTTAGCTGTAATATCTTCAGAACTTAAACCTGTGATATATCTTCTACTTGGAGTATATGGTTTATAAGTTTTAATTGCCATCTTAAGCCTCCGCATTTTCTAAGCTAACACCTTCAGGTAGCTTAACATAGAATTTTTTATAATCGTTTCTTTGACCTAAACGACCTCTAAAACGCTTAACTTTTCCATCCATTCTTAAAGAATTGATGCTTTTTGGAGTTACACCAAAATACTCTTTTAAAACCGCTTTTAAGCCTGTTTTAGTCATTTTTGGCGAAGTTTGAATAACTACGACACCTTGCTCTTGCAAATTCAAACTTTTTTCTGTGTAAAGTATAGTCTTTATATCAGTAATATCTGCCATAATTATCCCTCTTTTGTAATAGATTCTAACGCTGATTTTTCCATAATAACAGCATTAAATACAGATACTAAATAAGCATTTACTTCAGTTACATCAACTACATAGCAATTTGCTAAATTTCTGTAAGCTAAAAGTGTTTTTTCATCTAGTAAATCTTTAACGATTAAAGCATCTTTGACGCCAAGTTTTTTAATCACAGCGTTTGCATCTTTTGTTTTACCACTTTCAATAGCCAAAGAATCAGCAGTAAATAACACACCTTTAGCTGCTTTATCTGCTAAAGCTCTTTCAAGCGCCAATCTTTTTTGTTTTTTATTTACTTTTTGGAAGTAGTTTCTTTCATTTGTTGGACCAAAAGCAACCGCACCGCCTACCCAAACGTTAGTTCTTGTTGAACCCGCTCTAGCACCGCCACGACCTTTTTGTCTCCAAGGTTTTTTACCACCACCACTTACATCACTTCTACCTTTAGTATGAGCTGTATTTGCTCTTAAACTTGCAAGGTAAGATTTTACATACAAGTAAAGATTGTGTGGATTTACTTCCGCATATTTTGAAGGTAAATCAAGTTCACCTGCTTTTTCTAATTTATCATTTAAAACAACTACTTTACTCATTTTGCAATCCTTATTTTACCCATAGCACCATTATAACCTGGTACTGCACCTTTAACTACTAAAATTTTATTTTCAGCATCATAAGATACAACTTCGTTTTTAACAGTTACTTTAGTATTTCCATAGTGTCCTGCCATTTTCATACCTGGTTGAACACGACCTGGCCATTCTCTATTACCAATAGATCCATGGCGTCTGTGAAATCTAGAACCGTGACTTGCTGGACCCCCTGCGAAGTTATGTCTCTTCATAACACCGCTATAACCTCTACCTTTAGTGTTAAAGCTTACTTTTAAAATTTTTGCTTCATTTAATGGAGTTTCATCTAAATCTCCTGCTTCAGTATTTGCTACTTCTAAAGTCGCAAATCTATTGTATTCTGCAGAAAGATTGTATTTTTTTTGTTGTCCTGCGACACATTTATTACTTGCTTTACCTTTTGGATATGCTACTAAAGCCTTTCCGCCTTCAACTTCACATACTTTTGCATTTACAACTCTTAGTAAAGTTACAGCGATACTTGGATTAGTAATTGTTCTGCTCATTCCAATTTTTTCTACAATATATTCCATATCTTATCCTTACTTACCCATAGCTCTTACTTCAACGCTTACTTCTGGCGCTAAATCAAGCTTCGTTAAAGAATCAACTGTATCTGGAGTCGCTGCTACTATATCTAGCATACGCGCGTGAATTCTTATTTCAAACTGCTCACGAGAATCTTTGTTAATGTGTGGAGATTTTAAAACTGTATAGCGTTTGATTTTAGTAGGCATTGGTATCGGACCTCTAATATCCGCACCTGTTCTTTTAACAGCTTCTACGATTGCTGCAACTGTTCTGTCTAGTACTCGATGGTCATAAGCTTTTAGCTTAAGCCTAATTCTTTCCATAATATTTCCTTTAAAAAGAACTCGTTAGTTAAAAACTAACCAATTTATAAAAATTGAAATGAGAGTATATAAAATCTTGTTTTCAAAGTCAAGGAATTTGATGAAATTTTTCTATTATTTTCCTTTTAAAAAGGATAAAAATAGAATTTTTAGAATTTAAAAATTATCATTATTTTTTAAATTTTTGTATATAATGGTCAATATCTTATTTCATTAAATTTTAAAAAATCTCTTAATTTTTCATATTCGCCATTTTCTAAATAACGATGTTTTCCCGCCTTCAACATACCAAGATCTAAAGCCCCAAAAGCAACACGCTTAAGATCCATGACTTCAAGATCAAAATGTCCAAAAAAGCGTCTAAGCTCTCTATTTTTACCTTCATTTATAACCACTCTAAGCTTAGTATAGCCTCCACTTGATCCAAAAATTTCAAAGTCTATAAAAGGAGCAAAACTCATAGAGGTAATTTTAGTTTTTGCATGTGCGCCTTTTTTTTCATTTTTAATCTCAAGTCCATTTTGCATGGCTTCGATGACTTGTTTGCTCACCGTGCCTTTAACTTTAAGGTAGTATTCTCTTTCTAAATCGCTATGCATTAAAGCATCGGCAATCACAGGAGAATCTGTAAGCAAAAGTAAGCCTTCACTTGCATAATCCAGCCTACCTACGCTAAGCCAAGTACTAAATTGTCTTGGCAAGGTATCATATATAGTTTTTCTTCCACGATCGTCTTTTTTACTGACAATTTCACCTTTTTGTTTATGGTAGATTATCACGCTAAATTGCGTTCTTTTTTGTACTCTTTTACCTTTAACAAAAACTTTATCATCAAATTTAACTTCATCGCTTAAAAGGGCAATTTTGTTGTTTATTTTTACTAAGCCTTGTTTGATAAGTTCATCGGCTTCACGGCGTGAATAGCGGGTGTTATGGGATATAAATTTATTAATTCTCATTTGATCTTCCTTAAAAAGGGCGTTTTTGCCCTTTTTTACATTACAAAAATAGTTGGAACTATGGTTGGGTATTTTTTAATCTTTCTAAAGATGTGTTTTCTTAAAACTTGACGGATTTGATTTTCTAAAAATCTTGGATCATTGAGTACTTCATCTTTAACATTGATGAAAAATTGTCCTAAAACTTCAGCCATATCTTTGCTAAAAGCATGATCGTGTTTGTCAGCTACTAGCCCATAGCTAAATACTCTTGGTTTGTTGATCAGTGTTTTTGTAGCTTTGTCAATTTGTGCGATAATAACTACTATACCACTATCTGCAAGTTTTTGGCGATCTATAACTACATCATCGGCGATTTGTTTGTTGATTTGATTATCTACAAAAACTTTACCTGTTTTTACGGTTTTTATGCGTTTGACATATTTTTGGCAAAGTTCTACTTGATCGCCATCACTCATAAGATAAATATTTCTTTCAGGGATACCGCACTTCATCGCTGTTTCTTTGTGTTTGGTGATGTGATTGTATTCTCCATGAACTGGTAGGAAAAATTTAGGCTTAGTAAGGGTTAGCATAAGCTTTTGCTCTTCTATACTAGCGTGTCCGCTTACATGAATTTCACTAAATTCTTGATACGCTACTTTAGCTCCTGCTTTTAAAAGATAGTCAAGCACCGCAGAAACACTTGCTTCATTTCCTGGTATGGCTTTAGCTGAAATAATCACTTGATCTGTAGGTTTGATTTTTATAAATTTATGCTCATCAGTTGCCATTCTATAAAGTGCACTCATGGTTTCGCCTTGACTTCCTGTAGTTACGATAAGCACTTCATTGTCTTTATATTTGCTTACTTCATCAGCATCGATGAAAATTTTTCTATCAAGTTTGATGTAGCCTAATTCCATAGTGGTATAAAGATTTCTTTCCATAGAACGACCGATCACACAAACTTTTCTACCGTATTTTAAACCATAAGTGATAGCTTGATAAACGCGGTGGATATTAGAACTAAAAGTACTCATGATCACCCTACCCTTAGTACGCGCAAAAATTTGATCAAAAGTTGGCCCTACAGAGCTTTCACTTTTTGTATAACCTTCTTTATAAGAATTTGTACTATCACTTAAAAGACATAAAACTCCTTCTTCTCCATAATGTGCCAAACGTCCTAAGTCTGTTGGATAGCCATCGATTGGAGTTTGATCGATTTTAAAATCACCTGTGTGGATAATCGTTCCTGCTTTTGTTTTGATCGCAAGTGCTGAAGCATCAATGATAGAATGCGTGATGTGGATCCACTCTATATCAAATTCACCTATTTCATAAACTTTGCGTTTTTCTACAGGACGAAACCATTTGCGTTCTGCTTTTAAGCCATGTTCTTCAAATTTGTTTGAAATCATTCCTAAAGCCAAAGGCGTAGCGTAGATAGGAAATTGAAATTCTTTAAAAAAATAAGGCACCGCACCGATATGATCTTCGTGTGCATGAGTGATCACTATACCACGAATTTTATCTTTAATTTTTCTTACATAGTCAAAATCAGGGATGATGATATCTACCCCATGCATAGTTCCATCAGGAAAACTCATACCTATATCTACTATAATTGCGTCTTTATTGGTTTCAAAAACACTGATATTTCCACCAATTTCTCCTAAGCCCCCTAAAGGAGTGATGCGGATTTTATGCTCGCTAGAATTATTATATTTTAAAGGGTGTAAGCGGTTTTCATGTGAAACACGGTTAGCTTCTATGCATTCTGCAAGAGCGATTTGCCAATCTTCATTACCTGTGAGTTTTGAAGGAAGATTGCGATTTTTCTTCTTTTTTTTCTCAGTTTTATTTTCTGAGTTTTCAGAATTTTCCTTGTTGGAATTTTGATCAATTTTTGGAGTATCATTTTCATTTTGCAAAGAATCAGCTAATTTTTTTCTACGATTTTTATATTTATAGCGTTTATTGTTTTTTGAATTTGAGTTCGGATTTTGTTCGTTTTTATTTATCTCTTTGTTTTCGTCCATATTCATCCTTTAATTTGTCATAAATTTTAAGGTATAAATCAACGCAAATTTCATGTGGTCTGATGTTTTCTTTTAAGCCAAGAGTGCTTAAAACTTCTAAAACTTTTGCTTTATATGTTTTTAAATTTCCTAAGAGTTGTTTTCTAGGAGCTTTAAAACAATCTTTTAGAAAATTTTTGAAATTTTCTATTTCGCAAAGTTCATCAAAATCCTTAGTTTTAATCAAACTCATCACCGCTGACATAACTTTTGGTGGAGGATTAAAACATTGTGGATCAACATCAAAAAGTATTTTTCTTTCGCAAATCATTGCACTTAAAACACCTAAGGAAGAAAACTCACTATTTCCTTCTTTAGCGCAGAATTTTTCAGCCATTTCCCTTTGTACCATTACAATAAGCCCTAGACAATTTTTATCTTCTAAAGCTTTTAATATAATGTGACTTGCAACATAATAAGGCAAATTTGCAACCAAAAAATATGGTTTTTCATCAAGACTAGGATTAAAAGCTTCGCTTGCATCTTGATGGATCAAGTTAAATTTTCCACATTCAAGTTCTTTTTGAAATTTCTTTTTTAAAATAGGTATGAGATCATTATCGATTTCATAAGCTTTTACTTGAGAAATTTTTAAAAGCTCTTGCGTTAAATCACCTAAGCCAGGCCCAATCTCAATGATATTGTTCATCTCTTTGGGTATGGCTTGGATGATTTTTGCTAATACGCTTTTATCGATTAAAAAATTTTGTCCGTATTGTTTTTTTGCTTTAACCATAAGAAATAATTTTATCTAAAAATTCTTAATTAAGTCTTTTTAGGTAGAATTATTTTTTGTAAAATTTCATAAGGATCAAAATGATTGTTTGTGCGGGTGGAAATGAAAATTTTTCTTTTGCAAAAGCTATAGGCATAGGTTTGGTTGAATCAGCTTTTCATTTGAGTCAACTTTGCTTCAAAGAAAAACCATCAAAACTTATATTTATAGGAACTTGTGGGCTTTATGATAAGGGAGGGATTTTAGAAATTTATAGAAGTTCGCACGCTTTTAATGTAGAATTTTCTAAAATTTCACATGCATTTTATACTCCTGCAAAATATGAAATTTGCTTAGAAAAAGAAAATGTTTCTCGTGAAACAATAAAAATCAATTCTTCAAATTATATTTGTCAAAATTCAAAAGCAGCAAAAGAATTTTCAAAATTAGGTTTTTTTGCAGAAAATATGGAAGCCTTTTCTGTTTTGAGCGTAGCTAAAAATTTAAATATTGATGCAGAGTGTATTTTGTGTGCAACAAATTTTTGCAATGAAAACGCTCACGAAGATTTTATAAAAAATCATCAAAAGGCAAAAGAAAAATTAGAAGAATACTTAAAAAAATATCATTATATTTAAAAATTCAAAAAGGAAAATAATTTTGAAAGAGCTTGTTAATATTTTAGATTTTTTACCTGAAGAATTAGGAGAAAAAATCAAACCGATGTTTCGCGTGAAACAAATTTATCAATGGATTTATCAAAAATACGCCAATAATTTTTCCGATATGTCAAATTTACCAAAAGATCTACGTTTAGAACTTGTGCAAAATTTTCATTTCTCTCCTGTAAAATGTGTTAAAAATGAGCAAAGTAAAGATGGAAGTATAAAATATCTTTTTGAACTCGTTGATGGTTTAAGGATAGAAAGTGTGCTTTTGCCTATGAAAGAAGAAAAAATAGACGCAGAAGGCAAAAGAATCTCTCATGCGAGATATACTATCTGTGTTTCTTCTCAAGTGGGTTGTAAAAGTGGATGTAGTTTTTGTCTTACTGCCAAGGGTGGCTTGAAAAGAAATTTAAGTGCAGGGGAGATAGTCGGACAAATTTTATGGATCAAAAAACAAAACAATATCCCTTATGAACGCCGTATAAATATAGTATATATGGGTATGGGCGAGCCTTTGGATAATCTTAAAAATGTTTCTAAAGCGGTAAAAATTTTAGCACAAAATGAGGGGCTTGCCATAAGTCCCCGCCGTCAAACCATCAGCACTAGTGGTTTAGCAAAACAAATCAAAGAATTAGGTCAAATGAACTTAGGTGTTTTACTTGCTATATCATTGCACGCGGTTAATGATGAGCTTCGAACCGAACTTATGCCTATCAATAAAGCTTATAATATCGCTGCGATTATGGATGCGGTGCGTGAATTTCCTATAGATCAAAGAAAAAGAGTGATGTTTGAATATCTTTTAATTGATGGTATCAATGATAAGCTTGAACACGCTAAAGAATTAGTCAAGCTTTTAAATGGTATTAAAGCCAAAGTAAATTTAATACTTTTTAATCCACATGAAGGAGGTTTATATAAACGCCCTAGTTTAGAAAACGCGATTAAATTTCAAGATTTACTCAGCAATAAAGGTGTAACTTGTACTATAAGAGAAAGTAAAGGGCTTGATATCTCAGCTGCTTGTGGACAGCTTAAAGAAAGGGCAAAAGAACAATGACAATGCTAGATATTTTTGAAATCATTTTTATAACAGCTGTTGTAATTATAGGTTTTGGTGGAATTGTTTTTGTAGTAACAAAAGAAAAAAAATAATTATTACACTTAATGGTGTCAAGGGGGAGACTTGAACTCCCGACCTCCGGCTTATGAGACCAGCGCTCTAACCAGCTGAGCTACCCTGACTAAAAATAAAAATATAATTATACTACTTTTTACTAAAAATTTTCTGATTTTTAAAAAAAATAATTTTATTTTCAATATTTAAAAAATTTCTTTATTTTTAAAGCTTTTATAGATATAATAAACGCTTTATTTCATAGACAGGTGTCCGAGCGGTTGAAGGAGCACGCCTGGAACGCGTGTAAAGTGCAAGCTTTCGAGGGTTCAAATCCCTTCCTGTCTGCCATTCTTATTTTTAATATTTAAAATACTATTGTTTTGTCAAAAGTTATTTTATTGTTTATAAATTCTTAAATTTTTGATAAAATATTAAAAATTTTATTTATTAGGTTTTTTATAATGCTACAATCAAGACTTTTGATGAATTTAAGAGGAATAGGAATATCTTTTATACCAAGATATTTTTTTCAAATAAATTTAGATAAAATTTTTAATGATATTTTAAAATACAATATTAAAGACTTAGAAGAAATACAAACTCGAGTTAAATATTATAATCAAATAAATGAATTTTTTACACCTACAGCAAAGGAAAAAATAGGAAAATTTCCTTTTAAAAGCACCTCTTATGCTTTTGATGCTTATGAAGTCAGTAAATACTTCAAAGATGAATTTTTATGGAATAAAGAATTTGGCGATGTAAGACATACTTTTAAAGAAGCAACTATTTGCAAATCGAGATCTTTGGAAAATAATATAAATAATATTTTATTAAAACTTGATAAAAATAGGCACTTTTGCTTTTTAAAAGATAACATAAACTATGAAAATAAAAAGGATATAGCAATATTTAGAGGAGCAGTATATCAAAATCATCGAAAAGAATTTTTTGATTCTTATTTTGGTAGAACTTTTTGCGATATAGGAGATACTTCAAAACAACCTAGCCAATGGAAAAAAAACTTTTTAAACAAAAAAGAACAAATGAAATATAAATTTATAATTTCTTTAGAGGGTAACGATGTAGCAAGCAACTTAAAATGGGCTATGAATTCTAATTCTTTAGTTTTAGCTCCAAAAATAACTTGCGAAACTTGGTTTATGGAAGGAACTTTAAAACCAAATTATCACTTTGCTTTGATTGATAATGAGAATTTGTCAGCAGTAATTGAATATTTTAAAAGTCGCCCAAAAGATGCATTGGAAATTATTAATAATGCTCATCAATATATTAAGAAATTTTTAGATAAGAAAAAAGAATTCCA
This sequence comes from Campylobacter sp. CFSAN093260, assembly GCF_012890095.1. NCBI lineage: Bacteria > Pseudomonadati > Campylobacterota > Epsilonproteobacteria > Campylobacterales > Campylobacteraceae > Campylobacter > Campylobacter sp. CFSAN093260. The sequence goes on from NZ_CP040618.1 coordinate 1,613,278, forward strand.
TATAGGAATTTTGGTTTTGACCAAATATTTTTATTATTCTAGACAACTTGAACTTAACAAAAAAAGAGATATTTTAGAATTAATCAAATAGTAAAATTACTCTCATTAATTCTCTAATTTTTCATAAAAAATAAATCTTTTTATACATATATTACATCATAAATTAAAAATTTGATTTTAGTTTTCAGCCAAAAACAAGTAATATTGCGATAAAATCTCAGACTTATAAAGGGGCATTAGCTCAGCTGGGAGAGCACAACGCTGGCAGCGTTGGGGTCAGCGGTTCGAACCCGCTATGCTCCACCATATGGTTCCGTAGCTCAGCTGGTAGAGCACTACCTTGACATGGTAGTGGCCGTTGGTTCAAGTCCAATCGGAGCCACCATCACCCTTCCTTATACAAAGGATTATCATGCAAAACACTATCATACAAAAAGCCGTCAATAAAGATTTAAATTCTATACTTGAAATCACAAAAGATGCTTTAAATGCTATGAAAGCTATGAATTTTCACCAATGGGATGAGAATTATCCCAATGAAATAGTTTTTCAAGAAGATATACAAGCACAAGAACTTTATGTGTTTAAAGAAAATGATGAAATTTTAGGCTTTATCTGTATCAATGAAAAATTTGAACCTGAATTTTACAAACAAGTTATTTTTAACAAAAATTATGATGATAAAGCCTTTTATCTACACCGTTTAGCTGTCAAACAAAATGCAAAAGGCAAAGGCGTGGCACAAAAACTTTTAAATTTTTGCGAAAATTTTGCCTTGGAAAATCACAAGGCAAGTTTAAGAGCAGATACTCATAGTAAAAATTTTCCTATGAATTCGCTTTTTAAAAAGCTTGATTTTAATTTTTGTGGAAACTTTGACATACCTAATTACCAAGATCCTTTTTTAGCTTATGAAAAAATTCTAAACCAAAAAGCTTTTTGAGTTTTTTTCATAGGCTTTGATTTGTGCTTCATGTTTTAAAGTTAAAGCTATATTATCAAGTCCTTCCAAAAGACAAATTCTGTGAAAATCATCTAAATCAAAAGAAAAAATCTTATCTTTAAAAAATACTCTTTTTTCCAACAAAGAAATTTCTATATTTTTATCTTGGGATTTTTTTAACTCATCAACTATTTCCAAAACCTCATCTTTAGCAAGTTCTATAGTGAGCAAACCGTTTCCTAAGGCATTGTTTTTAAAAATATCCGCAAAAGAAGGTGCGATAATAGCTCTAATACCATAATCAATCAAAGCCCAAGGCGCATGCTCTCTTGAAGAGCCACTACCAAAATTTTCAAAACTCACCAAAATAGAGCTATTTTGATATTCTTTTTTATTGAGATTAAAATCCATATTTAAAACATTTTCTTTATCATCTAAATAACGCAAATCATGGAACAAATGCTTGCCAAAACCTTGCTTAGACACTGCAAGTAAAAATTGCTTAGGTATAATTTGATCTGTGTCTATATTGGCATATTCTAAAGGACAAGCTATACCTTTATGTATAATAAATTTTTGCATATTAAACTCCTAAATACTTTCTATTATCACAAATAACACCTTCTATGGCACAAGCTGCCGCACTTGCAGGACTCATCAAATGAGTGATAGAACCTTTACCTTGTCTGCCTACAAAGTTACGATTTGAAGTTGAAGCAACTCTTTGACCTGAATTTGCTTTGTCATCATTCATACCAAGACACATAGAACACCCTGCATATCTCCACTCACACCCTGCCTCGATAAAAATCTTATCAAGTCCTAAATTTTCAGCTTCTTTTCTTACTTGCATTGAACCAGGCACAATTAAAGCTTTAACATTTTTATGAATTTTGCGCCCTTTTAAGATATCAGCGGCTATTTTAAGATCTTCTAAACGCCCATTTGTGCAAGATCCTATAAATACAATGTCGATTTTTACCCCTTCTATAACTTGATCTTGCTCTAAATTTACATAATATAAAGCATCAAACAAAGATTTTTGCTCGCTTTGATTTTTAAAATCACTTATTTTTGGAATTTTTTCATCTATGCCAATCACTTGCGAAGGATTTGTTCCATAGCTAATTTGTGGTTTTATCTTGCTTACATCTAGAGTAATACTCTCATCATATTTTGCTCCTTCATCACTTCTTAAACTCTTCCAATACTCACAATACTTTTGAAATTCTTCTCCTTTAGGTGCAAATTCCTTTCCCTTAATATACTCAAAAGTGATCTCATCAGGAGCTATCATACCTACTTTCGCTCCAAATTCTATAGCCATATTACAAAGAGTCATTCTAGCTTCCATACTTAGATTTCTTATAAGTTCTCCGCAAAATTCTATAGCATAGCCTGTGCCTTTTGCTGTGCCGTATTGTGCGATCAAATACAAAATCAAATCCTTAGCATAAACGCCTTTTTGAAACTGCCCTTTACATTCGATTTTCATAGTTTTAAGTTTGGCTTGTTTTAAAGTTTGCGTTGCCATGACATGCTCTACTTCACTCGTGCCTATACCAAAGGCTAAAGCTCCAAAAGCCCCATGTGTTGCCGTATGAGAATCCCCACAAACTAAAGTAACCCCAGGTAAAGTAAAGCCAAGCTCAGGACCTACTATATGAACTATGCCTTGATTTTTATCTCCAAGTCCTAAAAGCCTTACTCCAAATTCCTTAGTATTTTGCATCAAAGTTGTAATTTGCTCTTTTGCCATATCAGAACAAGCATTTAAATCCACGCTTTTAGTTGAAACATCATGATCTATGGTAGCCAAAGTTAAATCCGCTCTTGCCATTCTACGCTTAGCCATTTTAAGCCCTGAAAATGCTTGAGGGCTTGTTACTTCATGGATTAAATGTCTATCGATATAAAGTATAGGAAGTTCGTTTTTGCCTTCATAAACCACATGAGCATCAAAGACTTTCTCATATAAAGTTTTAGCCATTATTATTCTCCTTTAAAATTTCTAAAATACAATCCCCCATTTCATCGGTATTTAAATACGACTTAGCATTTAAATCCTTAGTCATTTTTCCTTGTGCCAATGCCAAAGATATAGCATTTTCTATATCCTGTGCGGCTTGTTCTTCTTTGAAACTATACTTTAACATCAAAGCCGCACTTAAAATTTGAGCTATGGGATTAGCTATATTTAAATGAGCTATATCAGGTGCACTTCCACCTGCTGACTCATAAAGTCCAAAACCTTTATCGTTTAAACTTGCTGAACTTAACAAACCCAAAGATCCATTAATGGCAGCTAACTCATCGCTCAAAATATCACCAAAAAGATTTGAACAAAGCATAACATCAAAAATGCTAGGATTTTTTACAATCTGCATCGCAGCATTATCCACATACATGTACTCTAAGTTTATATCTTGATAATCTTTTGCAACATTTGCCACCACTTCTCGCCACAAAATAGAACTTGCTAAAACATTCGCCTTGTCGATTAAATGCACTTTTTTCTTTCTTATTCTTGCACTTTCAAAAGCGATATGAGTTATTCTTTCTATCTCTTTTTTAGTGTAAATTTCAGTATCATACGCACTTTCTTTGCCTAAATCTTGCTTACCAAAATAAATCCCACCTGTAAGCTCTCTAACACATAAAATATCCACTCCTTTTTGGATAATCTCATTTTTTAAAGGTGAAGCATGAGTTAAACTTTCATAAATTTTACAAGGACGCAAATTTGCAAACAAATTAAAATGCTTTCTTAAAGGCAAAAGCGAGGCTCTTTCAGGTCTTTGATCTATGGGCAAATTATCCCACTTAGGCCCACCCACAGAGCCAAATAAAATCGCATCACTTTGCTCACAAAGCTTTAAAGTTTCATCACTTAAAGCCACTCCATAAGCATCTATACTTGCACCGCCTATTTTAGCTTCATTAAATTCAAAACTAAAATTGTATTTTTGTGAGATAAAAGTTAAAATTTTTAAAGCTTCTTTCATCACCAAAGGCCCTATGCCATCTCCTGCTAAAACAGCTACTTTATAAGTTTTCATGCCATTTTCCTTTCTTCTACTTTTAAAGAGCGATAAATCGCATTGTAAGCACTCACAAAAGCTTGTGCTGAAGCTTCTATAACATCTGTTGAAAGTCCTTTTCCATGGAATTTTCTCCCTTTAAATTCCAAATCCACATCCACTTGCCCTTGAGCATCTACTCCTGAACTTTTTGCATTGATACTATAAGCTTTTAACACAGGCTTTAAATTTGTTATCCTAGCAATGCAGTTAAAAACTGCTTCAACAGGACCATTTCCTGTGCAAGCTTCAGTTTTTAGCTCTTCTTTGATACGCATACAAACACAAGCGGTTGGGATATTGCCACTAATCACGCTTAATTTTTCAAGTATAAATTCATTTTCTTCTTCATTTTCATAGCTTAAAAACATCAAAGCTTCCAAATCATAATCATATACTTGACCCTTTTTATCCGCAAGGCGTAAAAAACGCTCATAAACATCATCTAAATTATAAGTATTTTCATCATAGCCTAAATTTTCAAGGCAAGTTTTTATCATAGCCCTTCCACTTCTTGCCGTCATTAACATACGATTGTCATGAATTCCTATGGCACTAGGGCTTATGATCTCGTAAGTTTGCCTATTTTTAAGCACTCCATCTTGATGAATGCCTGAACTATGAGAAAACGCATTGCTACCCACTATAGCTTTATGCGAAGGTATGCTTTCATTAGTGATAGCTGAAACTAATTTTGAAGTTTTAAAGATATTTTCACATTTAATATCAGTATAAAAACCTTTTAAATAATCTTTCCTAGTTTTTATCGCCATAACCACTTCTTCTAAAGCACAATTGCCCGCCCTTTCGCCAAGTCCATTTATAGTGCACTCTATCTGTCTTGCACCTTGTAAAATAGCACTTAAGCTATTGCCCGTTGCCATACCTAAGTCATTGTGACAATGCACAGAAATGATAGCTTTGTCTATATTTGGCACTTTGTTAAATAAAATTTTGATGATATTAGCAAATTCACTTGGCAAGGTATAGCCTACGGTATCTGGGATATTTATAGTTTTAGCGCCTGCTTTTATCGCATTTTCCACCATAAAACAAAGATTATCTATCGGAGTTCTTCCTGCATCTTCGCATGAGAATTCTACATCATCAGTATAAGATCTTGCTCTTATAATCGCTCTTTTTGCCATAGACAAAATTTCATCAAAATCTTTTTTTAATTTATCTTGCATATGCAAAGTCGAAGTGGCTATAAAAGTATGAATTCTAAAATGCTTTGCCACTTTTAAAGCTTCATAAGCCATATCTATATCTTTATCCAATGCTCTAGAAAGTGCACAAATAGTTGAGTTTTTAACCTTAGAAGCGATCTTTTGCACCGCTTTAAAATCCCCTTGTGAAGATACCGGAAAACCTGCTTCTATAACGTCTACGCCTAAATTTTCAAGCGCTAAAGCGATTTGTAATTTTTGATTGATACCCAAAGAACTGCCTAAAGCTTGTTCTCCATCTCGCAAAGTGGTATCAAAGATTATGATTTTATTATCTTTCATGATTTAATCCTTTAAAACCAAACAGACTGAATGAATTAAAAATTCAAAAACTTAACAACAATGATAAAAAATTAAAAATGTAAAAAATGATTAAAAATAAAATTGAGTTTTAGAGTGAGAGTTGCAGTAGCAGATTAAAAGTATTGTCTTTACTTTTTTGTTGGACTGAATTTGAAATTTCAAAAATTTGTTTCATCTTTTCCTCCTTTGTTAAAATTAATACTTAATGTATCATATTTTTAGTAAATGTGTTTGTAAAATTCTTAAATTAAGAAAATTATTGATATAATTGTAATTTTAAGTAACAAAAAGGAAGTTGATGTTAAAAGAACTCTTAGAGATTAAAAAAGAAATGGAACCTGTTATCCACGAAGCCAATGTGAAATTAAATGTCCTAGCTCGTGAAGTCATAGTCCGAAAAAAAGAATACGAAATTTATGGGCCTATGGTAGATCGTGTTTATCTTGATAATGCCATTTATGTTAAAGTTATGTCAAGTGGACGCGATGTAAAAACAGACAATGTGACTATAAAAAATGGTTTTTATATGGTTTTTGTTGCCCCTGAAAAAGAAAGTACAAAAGATATCAAAAATAAACTCAAAGTAGCTTATGAAGGACTTGATAACAAATTTATCGCTACACTTATACGATCTTGCCAACGCTTTAAAGAGATCATAAACAAAACCCAAGCTACACTTGCTAAAGCTTCTAAAATGAATGTGGTAGTAAAAACGAATTTAGGTGAAGCAAGTGCTGCTCTAAAATTTAACATCACTATAGAATATACTAAAGAGAATCAAAAACTCACTCGTGAAAATTCAAAATCAGCAGGAAGTTTCAGAGATACTAAAACTTATATCAATCTTGTAGTAGAAAAAAATACAGATTCTCAAATTTGTGAAAAACTACTTGATGATGTTGAAAAATACTTTATCGGTGGAGGTTGATTTCATTAATGCAAGTTATAAAAACTTGCATTAGATTAAAATTTATAATTATATCCTAAATATACACCATAATTTGTTTGTTTAGGATCGTAAAAGTTTGAACCCACTTTATTTTGATAAAAATTTCTAGAATTATAATGAATTTGCTCTGCTTTAAAGCCTAATTCTATTTCATTATGTGATGTCAAATCATATAAAGCACCTATTTTCGCTCCATAAAAATAACCGTCAAAATTTTGCGACAAAGATAAAAAGCTTGTTTTTAAGGTAAGATCTGTTCTTGCATATCCTCCATACACACCTAAAACAGCTCTGGTTTTTTCAAAAAGCTTAGGAGTAAAATCATAACCTGTTAAAAATTTATGTGTAGTAAAATCACCTTCGATTTGAATTTTAGGAGTTTTGATAAAATCACTAAATTCATCAGAATAATTATAACCAGCATAAATTCTATGATTTTCATTTAGACGATATCCAAGTTTTAGACCAAACGATGGTATATTACCTGAAATATCTCCATTAAAATTTTGCTTTGTATTCTTATGTTTTAACTCACTTTTTACTTGAGCATGCATCCAAGCTGCATCAGCACCTATAAAAAAACCAGAATTCTCATCTGCTAAAGCCAAATTTGAAAACAAAGTAGCACTTGCGATAATGCTTAATAATTTTTTATTCATAACCTAACTCCTTATAATAAAATTCGATCTAAAAAATTTAGATCTTTTTATATTATATATTCTTCAAAGATTAAATAAGAATTTTTTATAAAATACTTAATCTTTACATAAAAATATGTTAATATTTTACTCAAATATTATTTTGGCACTACCATATCACTGCGACATTCTATCACTGTGTGCACATTTCCGCGTGGATTAAAATCCCCTACCACCTTAATCCATTTTGGCTTGAGCTTATCTTTTAAGGTATTATAAATTTCATTGATGCTTGCTTCATGTGAAACATTTCTATGCATAAAAGTATTGATATAAAGTTTTATCGCTTTAAGTTCAACCACAAATTGATCAGGTATATACTCAAGATAAATCGTCGCAAAATCAGGATAACCCGAACGCGGACAACAACACATAAATTCAGGTAAAGTGATTTTTATAATATAATCATTCTTCGCATCATTAGGCCAAATTTCCATATTTTCTACATCAAATTCTTTAATTTCTTTTTCACCATAACGCATGAGCTTTCCTTATTGAAAATTTTTAGAAAATTATATAAAAAATTACTTTTAGAGCAATTGAAAAATAAACATTTTTAACAAATTGTATAAAAAAGATCGATATTAGATTAAATAAAGCTTTTTATACTAGAATAAGACAAATTTTTAAAAAGGAAAAAAATGAGAAAATCAATTGCAATTATAGGCGGTAGCATCGCAGGACTTAGCGCGGCTTTATTTTTCGCTTCAGCTAAAAATGAAGAACTTGACTTTGATATCACTGTTTTTGATGAGGGTAAAGCAGATTTAAAAGCAGCAGCAATTTACAATGTTCCTTTTTTCCCAAAAGGTGCAAAAGCAGATGAAATTTACACTCATATAAAAGCACAAATTGCTTCTATGCTCGAAGTAAAATACATCGATTCAAAAGTAGTAAGCATAAGCGGAGAAAAAGGAGATTTTACTGTTAATGATGAGCAAGGCTTGGGTATAAAAGCAGATTATATCATCGTAGCAACAGGGGCAAACAAAAGCGATATCAAAGAACTTGAAGATTTTGTAATACCGCATGAGCTTATGCCAAAACCAAACAAATTTTGCTTCAAACATCACGGGAGACAGATTATCAAAGAAGGAATTTACGCAGCAGGACTTGCTTCAGGTGTTACGACTATGGTAGCTTGCGCGATGGGAAGTGCCAATGAAGCAGCTTGCGCGATTTTAAGCGATATCAAAGGTGCAGTAAGCGTATATCACGATACCCCTACTACAAGAAATTAAATCATCAAAGCACAAAAGGTGTGCTTTGATACACATCATAATTGAGCCAATTTGCAAAGATGGTGTTCGCATTTGAACGCCAATTGTATTTTATATTGCCCTTTTTATCATAATAATTTTTAGCTTTTTGTATGAAATTATCTCTTACATATTCTTGATGTAAAGTCTCTTTAAAATATTCCAAATGCCCTAAAATAAAAATATTCTTTTCATCTCTTAATAAAGCCGAACCGATTTTTTTATTTCTAAGCAAAATTTTTAATTTCCCTTGTTTTTGTAGTGCTAAAATTTGCTCTTCATCCATGCTAGAATGTCTTGAATGAGGCATTAAAACCTTTTCATCTAAATTTGTTAAAAGCAGATCAGGCGAAACTTTATCATGCTTATAGACTCCAAAAATTTTCTTATCTAAAGAGATTTTATCCACGCCATAAAAGTATTTTAAAGCAGCCATGGCACCCCAACAAATATACATAGAACTTGTTACATTTTGCTTTAAAAAATCAAAAATTTCTAGCAATTCTTCCCAGTAAGCAACCTTTTCAAAATCCATTTGTTCCACAGGAGCTCCCGTAACGATAGCACCGTCAAATTTATGTTTTTTAACCTCTTCAAGACCCTTGTAAAATTTTTCCAAATGAGTAAAAGGAGTATTTTTACCCACATAGCTAGTCGTGGCTAAAAGTGTGATATTTACTTGCAAAGGAGAATTTGCAAGTAAGCTTAGAATTTGATTTTCTGTTTCAATTTTTTTTGGCATAAGATTGACAATCAAAATTTCTTGCGGCCTGATATCTTGATGCTTTGCTCTCCTTAATCCCATGATAAAAGCATGCTCTTTTAAAAGCTCATAAGCGGGTATATTTTCTGGAATAATCAGTGGCATTTTTTCTCCTTTATTTAATAAACCTTATTTATGATAAAGCATGGTGGAATTTTTATCTCATTCCACTCAATGCAAACACACTTTTAACTTTCTATAGCTTGTTTTAAATCCGCTATCAAATCATCGCTATTTTCAAGTCCTATGCTTAAGCGTATAGTAGCTTTCGTAATGCCTGCTTTTTGGAGTTCTTCTTCGCTTAGTTGCGAATGAGTAGTAGAAGCAGGATGGATGATCAAAGACTTGCTATCACCCAAATTTGCAGCAAGTAAGAAAAGTTGAGTTTTATCACAAATTCTTCTAGCATGCTCATAATCTTTAGCTTCAAAGCTTAAAAGCCCGCTAGCAAAATTTTTATCAAAATATTTTTTAAATAAATTATGATAAGCATTACTTGCTAAAGTAGGATAATTTACGCCCTTGATATCAGGATGAGAATTTAAAAAATTCGCAACTTTTTCAGCATTTTGACTGTGTTTTTCTATACGCACTGCCAAGGTTTCAAGTCCTTGTAAAAGTAACCAAGCATTTTGAGGTGCTAAGCTAGCTCCTAGATCTCTAAGCCAAGTGATGATGACTCTAATACTAAAAATCGGCAAATCAAGTGTATTTAAATTCAGTCCATGATAACTTGGATCAGGAGTGTTAAAAGCTTTATATCTATCGTTATTTTTAAGCAAGTCGTTTAAATCTTTTCTTTCTATAAGTGCTCCACCCAAAGCAGTGCCTTGACCGCTTACATATTTACTTAAACTATGCACGATTACATCCACGCCATGTTTAAAAGGTTGGAGTAAGAAAGGAGTAGCAACGGTATTATCACAAATGCTAACGATTTTATGTTTTTTTGCTATTTGGTTTATTTTTTCTATATCAGCTATGGCAATTTGAGGATTTGAAAGACTTTCGAAAAAAATCGCTTTTGTGTTTTGATCTATAACTTTTTCCAAGCTATCTAAATCATCGATATCAAATTCCCTAGCTTCTATGCCAAAATTTTTAAGTGTGTGAGAAATTAAAGTTTGAGTCCCACCATAAATTTTGTTCGAATACGCGACATTATCTCCCGAACTTGCTAAATTGATAAGAGCATAAAAACAAGCTGCCATACCGCTAGTAACAGGAATTCCAAAAGCCCCTCCTTCGATATTAGCAAGTCTTTGTCCTAAAACATCGCTTGTAGGATTGCTAAGTCTTGAGTAAATATTGCCAAGTTCTTGAAGATTAAACCTTGCTGCAGCTTGATCCAAATTTTCAAAATTATACGCAGTGTTTTGATATATAGGCACACTAATACTTCTTTGAGTATCAAAATTATAAGCTCCGTGTAATGCTAAAGTTTCTTTATTGAAATTCATTTTTTATCCTTATTGTGTCAATGAAAAAATGTTAAAAAGCTTTTTATCGGCTTTAAACTAGGCTATTTGAAAATGTAAATTTATAGAATATGAGTATATACGAGCAGATTAAGCGTGCCAAGCACGCATACAGAAAGAAGAAAGCATTAAGTTAAAACTAATATAAGACATTTTTTCTCCTTTCTAAAAAATTATTGATTATTCTATCTTTAAAAAATAAAATTAAAATTAAATTTTAAAAAATTTATATCACATTGCTTAAAATTTTATTGCAACTCACCCCTAGCAAGAGTGAGTTAGCAATAAATTGAAGGCAGTTCAAGCCTAAGCCTAGTATTACAAGACTACCAAGATAGGCTTGTAAAGCAAGGCTTGCTCCCTTAAGGGAGCAAAAAACAATATTTTATAGAATACTAAGCTTAAATTATTGTTTAAGCTGGATTAGAGTTTGAAGCATTTGATCACTCGTTGAAATGGTTTTTGAATTTGCTTGATAACCTCTTTGAATGATAATAAGCTCTGTTAAAGAACGACTTAAATCCACATTTGACATTTCAAGAGCTGAGGTTTTCATCTCACCACGACCTCCTGTTCCTGCTTCGCCTACTACGATATTACCACTATTTGCAGTGACTTTAAAAAGATTTCCACCAATTTCCTCAAGACCTGAGTTATTTGCCACTGAAGCCATTGCTATTTTTGCCACAGCGAAGGTTTTACCATTGGTAAATTCACCTAAGATATTACCTTTGTCATCCACACGGATAGCATCAGGTTTTAAGTTACCTGAAGTATAACCATCAGTTGCCTGTCCTGTTAGAGTTGAAGCAGAATTTGAGCTTACAAGGCCGTCATTGCTTCCACTTGTTCCAAAGGAAAGTTTGATTTGTTGATTTGGTGCGGCACCATTATTTGGTGAAAAATTTATCGTTCTTGGATTATAATTTGACAAAGATCCATCATTATTAAATCTTGCTGTTCCTACGATGATATTGTTTGGTCCTTCGCCTGTAGTGTTAATCTCTGCAGGTTCTGGCACACGGATAATCATCTGCCATTCATTACCCCCATCTTGAGTGGTACTTTGCTTAACAAACTGCACTTCTAAAGTATGTTTTGAACCTAAGGAATCATAAATTTCAAGTCCTGCTGAAAAAGCAGAAAGTTTTAGAAGTTCACTTTGCTTAACCTGATTGCCTGCAGGGAAAGAACCATCAAGTCCTTTAAAGATTTTAGTAAAAGCATCATTAGTGCTTACTGTTCCTCTTTCATCTGTATAAGCAGTGATATTGAAATTCATATTATGAGAGCCAAAAGTCAATGCTCCCTGACCTGTAACAAGTGTTGGACTATTTGAAGTTTCATTAACATTTGTAAGAGAAAAAGCTCCTGAAGAATTTACTACAACTTTAACATTTTCATTGACATCTGCTGCAGCAAAAGTTCCACTTCCATCATAATCAACCCCATATCTAGCATCTCTTTGTAAAAGCTCTCTTAAATCTTCGGTAGTGTGAAAAGTCCTTATATTGGTATTTAATAAAGAACCATTCATTACTGCATTATAATAATTTTGCGAACCTATAGTAGCAGCATCTGTACCATTCCAAGTAGGGGGATTACCTGGTGTACCTGGAATATAATTAAAACCTCCATCGGGATTATACATAGGAGGAAGAGTTTGAGGCGAAGAACTATAGATATATTTATGCGCTGTTATTATTTGGGCATTTGCTGGACCTGTAAATTGAATTTGGGTAATTGGCCCGGGAGCAGGTGGAGCTGGAGTCAAATTCTGTCCAGTAGCAGTCCATAAAGAAGAACCATTTTTATTAATAGCAGGCTGCTGACCACCGTTACCTTGGTTAAAACTAAATGTTTGAGTATTATTATTCCATACAGCATTCCAAAGTTCACCTGCTGTATTGTTAGCATTAACTACAAGATTGATATTTTTCATATTATCTGTAGTGCCATCGGCATTATCATTGACAAAATCTATACCCGAGCCATCTGCATTTTTAACCGCTCTTACTCCTGTTCCCTCTCTTGCATCCGTTGGTGCGGTAAAGGTATTGATATAAGCGATAGCCTCATCTATACTACCTATAGTATCATTTTGAATAACAACTCCATTAATCACTATATCTAATCTTGTCTTTTGATTACCATTACCCCAAAAAGCAGCAGTTTGATTTTGTTGTAAATTTGAATTAAAAGCATTATAACCTAAAGAATTTGTAGAATATTTAGCATCCGCATAAGATACCCAAATCCCTTGTCCATCTCTTAAATTTAAACCCTGTCCATTAGCATTAAAAAGTGATCCCGCATCCACACCCTTTTCCGTCACTTCTACAGCATTTTTAGAAGTCGTATAAAACTGAGTGGTTCCTGTATCATTTTCATCTTTAGTTTCACCTGTTTTTTGATTAAAACCATGCACAGAATCAAGAGAATACAAAGGACGACTTGCTGTTCCTATATTTAAACCACTATTTAAATTCGCTTTGATGGCTACTTCTGTGGATTTTGCTGCAGGGATATGCATACCGGGATCGATAAAAATATTTTGCGGAGTTCTTGAGCTATCTATACTTTGAGTATCCCAGTTGATATTCCACCCTTGGACAACAAAACCTGCATTATTAACAAAATTTCCATAAGCATCGAGTTTAAAATCCCCGCTCCTTGTAAGATAGTTTGTAAGACCACCATCATCACTAACCATAAAAAAACCATCACCATTTATAGCAACGTCAGTGTTTTTATCTGTGGTTTGAACTGAACCTTGAGAATGAATTCTAGTTGTAGAACTTACTGAAACGCCAAGACCGATTTGAAGTGGATTAGATCCACCTCTTCCATCAGTTGGAGCTGTAGCGATTTTCACAGTTTGGCTAAACATAGTCCCAAAATCTGCACGGGAGTATTTAAAACCAGTGGTATTAACATTTGAAATGTTATTACCTTCAACATCCATCGCAACTTGATGTGCTTGTAGTCCGCTTACGCCAGACCAAAGTGATCTCATCATCTTAAATCCTTTATAAAATATTGCTTTAAAAAATTTAACGCTTTGGCTTTAAAAAACTTTTGCGTTTATGTGAAGTTTACAAGCAAGTTCTGTTCCAACTTTTGAAATTTTTTATGAATTTTTTAAAAATTTATAGAAAAAATTTAAAGGTATTTTGGGAGTTTATGAAGCTTTGGGCTTTTGTGTAATGAAAATTACCAAAATCACACCCTAACTCTTAAATTTGCTGCATGGGTTAAAGCCACTGCGATAGCATCTGTGATATCCAAAGGCTTGATATCTTTACTAAGTCCTAAAAGCCTTTTTACCATAAAAGCAACTTGTTCTTTAGTTGCTTTGGCTTTTCCTGTAACGGCTTTTTTTACTTGTAAGGGAGTGTATTCTGCAAAGTCTCCATGAATTTGAAGAATTTTTAAAGATAGGGCTCCACGAAATTGTGCGAGTTTTAAAACGGTTTTTGGATTGTAAGCAAAAAAGATATCTTCTATAGCCACCTCATCAAAAGAATGATTTTTAAAAATCAAGTCCAAACCCTCGCAAAGCTCTGTGATTTGATACTGTAAGGTACTTAGCTTTATCTTTATAAGTCCTGCTTCTATGAGAATGTTTTTTCCTTTGTTGGCTTCTATGATAGCATAACCACAATTTCTCGAACCTGGATCTATACCTAAAATTTTCAAATTCATACCTTTTGAAAAATAAAATACAAAAGCGGATTTTAACCTTTTTTTATAAAATTTAAGATAAAATTTATACATTATGCAAAATTTAAAGAGAGATT